>NZ_VULN01000022.1 GCF_009696675.1 Acidaminococcus fermentans
TCTCTGTTCTTTTGTGTACTTCACGGCAAACCTCCTGTCCTGTGAGGGAGAATTTCTGTCCGATAATTAATTTCGTACTATCCGTACAGTATACACCGTATGTCCAAAAATTACCCCCTCCGTGTCCTTACCACTTCAGGAGTGCCTTCGGCGCTCCCCTACGGCGTCTTCGGTGAAATAAGGGTGCTATATTTTTATCCCGTTCCTGTATTCAGTACGGTGCTGGTTCTGTCCATTGGCCCGAGACTCGAGACCCTTGCCCCTATCCGTGACCCAATAAAACAGGACCTGCGATTTTAGCAGTCCAGGAATAAAAATTTCACCCCTCCCTCGCTTCCATCATGTATAATAACAGGATATGGATGCAGGAGGGATTGTTATGCGCAGACTGTTTGGAATCCTGGCTTTTTGCCTTTTGATGGTGCTGCCGGCGCCCCGGAGCCAGGCGGCCATGATCAGCCAGAAACAGGAAATCGAAATGGGACAGCAGGTGGCTCAGCAGCTGGAGAACCACTATGGCCTGGTCCAGGATGACGAGATCCAGGACCGGGTGAACCGGATCGGCCAGAAGCTGCTCCAGAACGGCACCCGTCCCGGCCTTACCTATACCTTCAAGGTGCTGAACACCCCGGATGTGAACGCCCTGGCCTGTCCGGGGGGCTTCATTTACGTGTACAAGGGTCTCCTGGATTATATGACCAGTGACGACGAACTGGCAGCGGTGCTGGGCCACGAAATCGGCCATATCGAAAAACGCCACACGGTCCATCAGATGGAACAACAGATGGCCCTGTCCCTCTTGACCCTGCTGGCAGGGGTGGCTTCCGGTGATCCGGGGGCAGGGATGGTGCTGGCCTCCACGGCCAGCCAGGCCCTGCTGGCCGGCTACAGCCGGAAGGACGAACGGGAGGCGGACCAGGAAGGCTTCCGGCTGTCCAACCTGGCCGGGTACAATCCCTACGGGTCCTATGTGACCATGGCCAAACTGGAGGATATGAGCAAGGATATGGGGAATCCGGGGTACGGGCTCTTTGCCTCCCATCCGGAACCGGAAGTGCGGATGGCCAAGGCCCTGAAATGGACGGAGCCCCTGAAAATCCCGGAAAAGGTCACAGTGAAGACCGACGGTACGGCTGCCGTCAGTCTGGGGGACTGGTCTTTTCCCATTACGGAAACCGCCGGCTACGACAAGCCGGAATACCGGGCACGGCTCATGGCCGGGGCCCTGTACCTGGCCTGGAAACGGGGAAACCTGGATGAATCCCATTTCATGACCGTGGACGGGGACCGGTGGTCGGATGTTTATTATGAAGACATCCGGGTGCTCCGGGTCTACCCCCAGGACAACCAGGAAAACGGGAACACCGGGGAACTGGCCCTGAAAATCGCGGCCCGGCTCCAGGCCTGGGCCAAAATCGCCAGGCAGCAGCCGGCTCCCCAAACAGCTCCGCCGGTCCCTCCGGCACCGGCGGCGGAAAAGGAAGGAACCAACCATGAAAAATCTTGAAGCACTGGATCAGGAACCCTATCTGTGGGACTATCTCCAGACGGTCCAAAAGCCCATTGTGCTCTACGGTATGGGCAACGGGGCGGATGCCATCCTGGACCGCTGCGGCCGGCTGGGCATCCCGGTGGCCGGGGTCTTTGCCAGTGATGAATTTGTCCGGGGCCAGGAGTTCCGGGGCTACAAAGTGAAGACCTATAAGGAAATGAAGGCAGAACTGGGGTCTTTTGTGATTCTCATCGCCTTTGCCAGTGCACGGCCGGAAATCCTCCGGCGGTTCTTCCATCTGGGGGAGGAACAGGAAACCTATGCCCCCCATCTGCCCCTGTTCGGGGACACCAACCTGGTGACTCCGGCCTGGATCCGGGAAAACCGGGGAGTGCTGGATCGGGTGTACGGCAAGCTGGCGGATGATGCCAGCCGGCAGGTAATGGAGGATATCCTTCGGTACAAAATCACCGGGAAGCTGGAGTACCTGTCCCGGACCACGGACCGGCGCCGGGATCTGGAGACCCTGTTTTCCTTTACGGATAAGGAAAGCTACGGGGACCTGGGAGCCTACAACGGGGACACCATCCGGGAATTCCTGGAGCTCACCGGGGGCCATTATGACCATCTGTATGCAGTGGAACCGGATCCGAAGAACTTCGCCAAGCTCCAGAAATACGTGGAAACGGAACAGCTGGGCCGGTGCAGCCTATCCCCGGAAGGAATCTGGGCCCAGCCGGCGGAGCTGCTCTTTGCCGCCCGGGGCGGCCGGATGTCCGCCCTGGAACAGAACGGAAAAAAGACCCTGCCGGTGACCTGTCTGGATGATCTGGTGGGGGACCGGCCCCTGACCTGTCTCAAAATGGATGTGGAAGGGGTGGAAAAGGAGGCCCTCTCCGGAGGGGTCCGGGTGATCCGCCGCTGCCGGCCCAAAATGCTCCTGGCAGGCTATCACCACGATGATGACCTGTGGGAGATTCCCCTGGAACTGTGGAACCTGGTGCCGGAGTATAAAATCTATCTCCGACGCCATCCCTATGTACCTTGCTGGGAGATTAATTTTTTCGTGACTTTGTAAAATCTGGGGTGTATGTTACAAAATAAAAAGATGCACAGAAAAAAACGGGGCGAAATGCCCCGTTTCGTTGCTCCCGGGGCCGGGATATGTTAGAATGGAACAATAGACCAAACAGCAATCCCGGAAACAGCAAAGGGAAATCAGAAGGAAAGAAGGATGGAAGAGATGAAGCTGTGGAAGAAAGGGTTCCTCCTCCTGACGGCACTGGCCGTGGGACTGACGGCAGGCTGCGGGGGTACCCAGAAAACAGGGGACAAGAAGAACGTGAAGGTGGGGGTGGTCCAGCTGGTGGAACACCAGGCCCTGGACGCCGCCAACAAGGGATTTGTGGACGGCCTGGCCGCCGGAGGCTTCAAGGAAGGGGAGAACCTGACCCTGGACCGGCAGAATGCCCAGGCGGACCAGTCCAACCTCCAGACCATTGCCCAGCGGTTCGCCAACAACAAGGAGGACCTGATCTGCGCCATTGCTACCCCGGCGGCCCAGACCGTGGCCAATGTGACCCGTGACATCCCCGTTGTGGGCACGGCCATTACCGATTACAAGGAAGCCAAGCTGGTGAAAGATCCGGAAAAACCCGGCACCAATGTGACCGGCACCACGGATATGAACCCCATTGACAAGCAGCTGGATCTGCTGCTGAAGATCGTGCCCAAGACCAGGACCATCGGCATCCTGTACAATTCCAGCGAAATCAACTCCCAGATCCAGGTGAAGAAAATGAAGGAACTGGCGGAAGCCAAAGGGCTCACCGTACGGGAAGCCACGGTTTCCAGCGTCAACGATATCCAGCAGTCCGCCCAGAGTCTGGTGGGCCAGGTGGACGCCATCTACGTGCCTACGGACAACGTGATCGCCTCTGCCATGCCGGTGCTGGCAAAAATCACCAATCCGGCAAAAATCCCGGTGATCTGCGGGGAAGAGGGCGTGGTGAAAAGCGGGGCCCTGGCCACCATCGGCATCGACTACTACAAACTGGGGTACCAGACCGGTCTCATGGCAGCCAAGATCCTGAAAGGGGAAGCCAAACCCCAGACCATGCCCATTGAAAAACAGAAGGACATGAAAGTGACCATCAACGAAACCACGGCGAAAGAACTGGGAATCACCCTTCCGGAAGATGTGCTGAAGGGTGCCTCCCTTGTGAAGTAAAGCAGGAGGGGAAGGATCATGAAGAAAAGTTGGAAGGCAGCGGCCGCTCTGGCCATGATCGCCGTAATGCTGGGAGCAGCCGGCTGCGGCGGAGATACGAAACAGTCCGGAAAGGACAAGACCTATCAGGTGGGGGTCCTCCAGCTGGTGGAACACCCGGCTTTGGATGCAGCCAACAAGGGATTTGTGGACGGCCTGAAATCCAAGGGCTTTGAAGAAGGGAAGAACATCAAGTTCGACAAACAGAACGCCCAGGGGGATCAGTCCAATCTCCAGACCATCGCCCAGCGGTTCGTGAGCAACAAGGTGGACCTGGTGTGCACCATCGCCACCCCGGCGGCCCAGACCATGGCCAACGCCACCAAAGAGATTCCCATTGTGGGCACCGCCATTACCGACTACAAGGTGGCCAAACTGGTGAAGGACAACAACCAGCCCGGCACCAACGTCACCGGCACCACGGACATGAACCCGGTGGAGGCCCAGATCGACCTGCTGGTAAAGATCATGCCCAAAGCCAAGACCGTGGGCTTCATCTACAATTCCAGTGAAGTGAATTCCCAGCTCCAGATCGAACTGGCCAAAAAAGCCGCGGCGGCCCGGGGACTGAAGACTGTGGAAGCCACGGTGTCCAGTGTCAACGACATCCAGCAGGCGGCCCAGAGCCTGGTGGGGAAAGTGGATGCCCTGTACGTGCCCACGGACAATGTGCTGGCTTCCGCCATGCCCAACCTGATCAAGATCACCGACGAAGCCAAGATCCCCGTGTTCTGCGGGGAAGCAGGGATGACCAAGGCCGGCGGGGTGGCCACCCTGGGCATCGACTACTACAAGCTGGGCTTCCAGACCGGGGAAATGGCGGCGGACATCCTGTCCGGCAAGTCCAAACCTCAGAACATGGCCATCCAGTCCCAGAAAACCTTCACCGTGACTCTCAACGAAGCCCAGATCAAGAAACTGGGGCTGACGGTGCCCGATGATATCCTGAAAGAAGCCAAAGGAGCCAAATAACCCATGATCGATCTGTTACTGCCGACTGTTTCCCAGGGCCTTTTGTGGTCTCTCCTGGCCCTGGGTGTTTATATCACCTTCCGGGTACTGGACATTGCGGACCTGACCGTGGAAGGATCCTTCCCCCTGGGGGCCTCTGTGGCCGTCACCCTGCTGGTGAAGGATGTGAACCCGGTGACCGCCATCCTGGCTGCCGCCCTGGCCGGAGGAATGGCCGGGGTGGTCACCGGACTGCTCCACACCAAACTCCGGATCCCTGCCCTGCTGGCTGGGATCCTCACTATGATCGCCCTGTATTCCGTGAACCTGCGGATCATGGGCAAAGCCAATGTGTCCCTGTTGGGGAAGGATACCGCCTTTACCCTGGTGGAAAGCAATTTCGGAGTGGCTTATTCCCAGGCGGTGCTCCTGGTGGGCGTCCTGGCCTGTGTGCTGTTTTCCGTGCTCATGTACTGGTTCTTCGGTACGGAAATCGGGGCGGCCATCCGGGCCACCGGGTACAATCCCCAGATGATCCGGGCCCAGGGCGTGGATACCAACATCATGCTGCTCATCGGCCTGTTCTTCAGCAATGCCCTGGTGGCCGTGGCCGGTGCCCTGGTGGCCCAGAGCAACGGATTCGCTGATGTGGGCATGGGAGTGGGGACCATCGTCATCGGCCTGGCCTCTGTGATCATCGGGGAAGTGTTGTTCGGTACCCGCAGCTTCAAAAATTCCCTGATCTCCGTGATCCTGGGCTCCATTGTGTACCGGCTGGTGATCGCCATTGTGCTCCAGATGGGGATGCCGCCCAATGACCTGAAACTGTTTACGGCGGTGCTGGTGGCCATTGCCCTGAGCCTGCCCATGGTCAAAGGGAAGTTCCAAAGCAGAAAGGCGGGGATCTGATGCTGGACATCAAACATTTATCCAAAACGTTCTTCCCGGGGACGGTCAACGAAAAAAAGGCCCTCACCGATGTGAACCTGCACATGGAACCGGGAGATTTCATTACCATCATCGGAGGCAACGGGGCTGGGAAATCCACCCTCTTGAACTCCATTGCCGGGGTATTCCCCATTGACGGGGGACAGATCCTCATCGACGGGGTGGACGTAAGTAAAATGCCGGAACACAAACGGGCCCGGTACATCGGCCGGGTGTTCCAGGATCCCATGATGGGTACGGCTGCCGGGATGATGATCGAAGAAAACCTGGCCATTGCTTCCCGCCGGGGTAAGACTCCCGGGCTTTCCTGGGCCCTGAAGGACAGCGACAGGGAAAGATTCCGGGAGATGCTGAAGGAACTGGACCTGGGCCTGGAAGACCGTCTCACCAGCCGGGTGGGGCTGTTGTCCGGAGGCCAGCGGCAGGCGCTGACCCTTTTGATGGCCGCCATGAACCAGCCCAGGATCCTGCTTTTGGACGAACATACCGCCGCTCTGGATCCCAAAACAGCAGAAAAGGTGCTGAACATGACCCAAAAGGTCATTGCACGGGACCATTTGACATCTCTCATGATTACGCATAATATGAGAGATGCACTGCGCTTCGGCAACCGGTTGATCATGATGAACGCCGGACGGATCGTGGTGGATGTAAATGCAGAAGAAAAGGCCAAACTGACCATTCCGGATCTGCTGGCCCTGTTTGAAAAAGCGTCCGGCTCTGCACTGGACAACGACCGTATGATGCTCAGCTGAGACATCAGCCAAATTGAGGGGGTTTAAACCGATTATGAAAAAAGTTCCATTTATCACCAAAGCACAGGTGGAAAAACTGGCAGAAAAATATCCGACACCGTTCTATGTCTATAATGAAAAGGGCATCCGGGATACGGTGCGCAGCATCAACAAGGCCTTTGCCTGGAATAAGGGGTTCAGAGAATATTTTGCCGTGAAGGCCACGCCCCTGCCCGGGATCCTGAAAATCATGAAGGAAGAAGGCTGCGGCACCGACTGCTCCTCCTATCCGGAACTGCTGCTGTCCGACGTATGCGGGTTCAAAGGCCATGAGATCATGTTCTCTTCCAACGATACTCCTGTGAAGGATATGCAGGAAGCCTACAAACTGGGAGCCATCATCAACCTGGACGATTTCACCATGATCGATTTCCTGGAACAGGTGGCGGCCATTCCGGAAACCATCTGCTGCCGGTTCAACCCCGGGGGTGTCTTTGCTCTGGGCAACGACATCATGGACAATCCGGGAGATTCCAAATACGGCATGACCCGGGATCAGCTCCGGGAGGCTTTCAAGATCCTGAAGGCCAAGGGGGTGAAGCATTTCGGCATCCATGCCTTCCTGGCCAGCAACACGGTGACCAATGAATACTATCCGGAACTGGCCCGGCAGCTGTTCCAGCTGGCGGTGGACATGAAGAAGGAAACCGGTGTGGCCGTGGACTTCATCAACCTGTCCGGCGGGGTGGGGATCCCTTACCGGCCGGAACAGACCCCCAATGACATTGCGGTCATCGGGGAAGGGGTCCGGAAGGTCTATGAAGAAGTGCTGACTTCGGCGGGCATGGGGAATGTGTCTCTGTTTACGGAAATGGGCCGCTTCGTCACCGGGCCTTATGGGGCACTGGTCACCAAGGTCCTCCATTTCAAACACATCTACAAGGAATATGTGGGAGTGGATGCCTGTGCCGCCAACCTGATGCGTCCGGCCATGTACGGGGCCTACCATCACATTACGGTGCTGGGGAAGGAAAATGAACCCTGCGACCATACCTACGATGTTACCGGGGGCCTGTGCGAAAACAACGACAAATTCGCCATCGACCGGAAACTGCCGAAAATCGACAAAGGGGATTATCTCTTCATCCACGATGCCGGGGCCCACGGTTCTGCCATGGGATACAACTACAATGCCAAGCTGTGGTGTGCGGAACTGCTGCTGAAGGAAGACGGTTCTGTGGAACTGCTCCGCCGGGCGGAAACGGAAAAGGATTATTTCGCCACATTGGACTTCACCGGTCTTTTTAAGGATCTGTAATGAACGGGCAGGAAAAGGAGAAGACCCTCCAGGGTATGCTCCACATTCCCAACTTGAAACTGAAACTGGCTTTTGAAGGGATCCTGGTGGGAATCGCCACCGGTCTGTGCATAACGGTGCTCCGGCTGTGCCTGGGCTTTGTGGCTAAAAACCGGGCCAGGATGGTCACTTTCCTCCAGAATGTACCTCCTGCCTATACCCTGATCTGGGTGGCCTGCCTTTTGCTGGCGGCGGTGATCATCGCCGCACTGGTGCGCTGGGCCCCCATTGCCGGAGGCAGCGGCATCCCTCAGGTCCGGGGGATCGTACTGGGCCTGGAAAAAAGCACCCACTGGGCCCGGGTGATCCTGGTGAAGCTTCTGGATACCTCCCTGGGCATCGGGGCCGGGCTGTCCATGGGCCGGGAAGGGCCTTCGGTGCAGATCGGGGCCATGACCGGCCAGGGCATCGGCAATGCCCTGAACAACACCAACCTGGAAAAACGGGCTCTCATCAGCAGCGGAGCCGGAGCGGGCCTGGCCGCCGCCTTCAACGCCCCCATGGCCGGGGTCATGTTTACCATGGAAGCCATCCACAAGAACCTGTCTGCTGTGGTCATGGCTCCCACTCTGATGGCCTGCATGACCACCACCGTGCTGGTCCACTGGGTTTTCGGGGTGGAGACGGTGCTGGCTATTCCCCCCATGCCCATCCTGCCGGTGGAACTGCTGCCCCAGGTAATCGGCCTGGGACTGGTGTCCGGGTTCATTGGGGTGGCCTTCAACAAAGGCTCCCTGGGCATCGGGAAGTTCTACAGCCTGCCGGTGTTCCGGAAGCCCTGGATGAAGATCGCCTTTCCCCTGCTGCTGACCATTCCCCTCACTTACCTGCTGCCCCAGGTACTGGGAGCCGGGGACGAGATCATCGAAGCCATGGTGAGCCTGGAAGGGACCTTGAGCCTGGTGCTGGTGATCCTCATCGGGAAATTCATCTTCACCATCCTCAGCACCGGGTCCGGTGCCCCTGGGGGCAGCCTCCAGCCCATGCTGGTGCTGGGGTCCCTGGTGGGCGGTCTGTACGGGAACCTGCTGGTCCAGCTGGGAATCCTGCCGGAAGCCTACAGGCAGAACATGGTGGTGTTCGGCATGGCCGGCCTGTTCGCCGGGTCCGTCCGGGCACCGGTCACCGCCATCCTGCTGCTGCTGGAAATGACCGGGCGGTTCTACCATATGGTGCCCCTGGGCATCGTCACTCTTTTTGCCTATGCAGCAGGAGAACTGGTCCATGATACGCCTATTTTCGATGCCATGCTGGAACGGGCCCTCCGGAACAATCCCAAGGTGAAGAACATCCTGGAAGCTCCGGCAGAACAGATGCTGGTGGAAATCGCTGTGGAGGGGGGCTCCCGGGTGGAAGGGAAGACCCTCCAGGAAATCCGCCTGCCGGGACGGGCCCTGGTGGTCTGCGTCCGGCGGGGAGACCAGGACATGATTCCCCAGGCGGATACCGTGCTCCTGGGCGGAGATTACGTGTACATCATTCCCAACCACGCCCGGCTCTATCAGCTGAACCGGCTGTTCAAGACGAAGATGGGGGAGTAAGGGGACGAAGGAATCCGCCTGCGACCCAAGGGGACTGTTGCTCTGCAACAGTCCCCTTTTTCATGGTATAATAAAATTTAGAGTACACGGGAGGTGAATGCCATGGAAGAGGACAGTCTTTTTGCGGCTCCGGCGGAGGAGCCTCTGGCGGCCCGGCTGCGGCCCCGAAACCTGGACGAATTCGTGGGGCAGAAGCATCTTTTGGGGCCGGGGAAGATCCTCCGGAACCTGATCGAAGAGGACAAAATCTCCTCCATGATCTTTTGGGGGCCTCCGGGGGTGGGGAAGACCACCCTGGCCCAGATCATCGCCCATACCACAAAAGCCAATTTCATCAACTTTTCCGCAGTGACCAGCGGCATCAAGGACATCCGCACGGTGATGCAGCGGGCCGATGACAACCGGCGGTTCGGGGCCCGGACCATTGTATTCGTGGACGAAATCCACCGGTTCAACCGGGCCCAGCAGGATGCCTTCCTGCCCTTTGTGGAAAAAGGGGCCATCATCCTCATCGGAGCCACTACGGAAAACCCTTCCTTTGAAGTGAACGGGGCGCTCCTGAGTCGCTGCAAGGTGTTTGTGCTGAAGGCCCTGACCCAGGAGGACATCAAAGGGATCCTCCAGCGGGCCCTGAAGGATCCCCGGGGCTTTGGCAGGGATAAGGTCCATCTGGAGGAAGAGAACCTGGACTTTCTGGCCCGTCTGTCCAACGGGGATGCCCGGTCCGCCCTGTCCACCCTGGAAATGGTGGTCCTCAACGGGGAACGGAAACCGGACGGAATCCATATTTCCCGGGAACTGATCGAGCAGTGCACCGGGAAAAAGGCCCTGCTCTATGACAAATCCGGGGAAGAACACTACAATCTGATTTCCGCCCTCCACAAATCCATGCGGAATTCCGACCCGGATGCGGCGGTGTACTGGCTGGCCCGGATGCTGGAAGCCGGGGAAGATCCCCTGTACATTGCCCGGCGGGTGGTCCGGTTCGCCAGCGAAGACGTGGGCATTGCGGATTCCCGGGGGCTGGAGATCGCGGTGGCGGCCTATCAGGCCTGCCATTTCATCGGCATGCCGGAATGTTCCGTAAACCTGACCCATGCGGTAATCTATCTGTCCATGGCCCCAAAATCCAACGCCATGGAACTGGCCTACAATGAGGCCAAAGCCGACGCGGTGCAGCATCTCAACGAACCGGTGCCCCTCCAGATCCGGAACGCTCCCACCAAACTTATGGGAGAACTGGGGTATGGGAAGGGGTACCAGTACGCCCATGACACCAAAGAGAAAATGGCAGCCATGCAGTGTCTTCCGGACGGGCTGAAGGACCGGAGCTACTACCATCCCACGGAACAGGGGCTGGAGGCCCGGTACAAGGAGCGGCTCCGGCAGATCAAGGAATGGAAAAAGCAGCACGGTCTGTAAATGCAATAGAAAGAGCACAGATTTGTCATGATTTTGTTACATTATTTCAATAAGATAGAAATTGCGTGAAAGAAGGAATGGTTATGATTCTTGGCATTGGTGTGGATATCCTGGAAGTGGGCCGGATGGAACGGGCCCTGAAGCAGCCTGGGTTCAAGGAAAAGACCTTTACCCAGGATGAAATCGCTTACTGCGAAACGAAAGGGGCCCACAGCGTGGAATCCTATGCGGCCCGGTTTGCGGCCAAGGAAGCCCTGGGCAAGGCCCTGGGCACCGGGATCCTGCCGGGACAGCTCCAGCAGGTGGAAGTGCTCACCGATGAAAAGACGGGAGCCCCCCGGCTCCATCTTATGGGTCAGCTCCGGGTGGCGGCTCTCACCCGTCAGGTGGAGCGGGTCCATGTAAGTCTCAGCCATACGGCGGAAAATGCCATCGCCCAGGTACTGTTGGAGGAATAAGATGAAACTGATTGCAAGTGCAGCCATGAAGAAAGTGGATACCAAGGCCATCGGGGAAATGGGAATCCCGGAAGCCGTCCTGATCGAAAACGCCGGCCGTGCAGTGGCCGACGCCGCCCTGGAACTACTGGGGAATCCCCGGGAAAAACGGGTGATCCTGCTGATCGGCAAGGGGAACAACGGGGGAGACGGCCTGGCCGCCGCCCGGTTCCTGCTGAAGCGGGGAGCCCTGGTGACCCTGGTGCTGGCGGAAGCCCCGGAAAGTTTCGGCCCGGGAGCCGCTCTCCAGTACAAGATCTGCCAGAGCTTCCCCTTCACCATCCTCCAGTGGGAAAAGGACCAGAATGAGGTGCTCCAGGCCTGCGCCCAGGGGGATCTGTTCATTGATGCCCTGCTGGGGACCAGTTTCCACGGAAAAGTCCGGGAGCCTATCCGGTCCCTTCTGGAAACCCTCCAGATGGTGCCGGTGCCGGTATTGGCGGTGGACATCCCCAGCGGGGTGGAAGCGGACCACGGGTATACGGACCTGGCCCTCCATGCCCGGGCCACCGTGACCATGATCGCCCCCAAACCGGGACTGTACCTGTATCCCGGTGCCGGATATACGGGAAAGATCATCCTGGCGGACCTGAATACGCCCCCTTCCCTGGTGCTGGAAGCGGAAAGCTCTGCGGAACTTCTCACGGAAGACCTGGTCCGCCATGTGCTGCCCAAACGGCCTCCCAATGCCCACAAGGGCATGAACGGCCGGGTGGGGATCCTGGCCGGGAGCCTGGGCTACGCCGGAGCGGCGGAACTGTGCTCCAAGGCGGCAGTCCGGGCAGGCGCCGGCCTGGTGACTCTCTACACCCAGCCGGAAGTGCTCCAGCCTCTCATCATCAAATCCACGGAAGTGATGGTGCGGCCGGTGACGGAAGCCAGCCTGAAGGCCTTCCGGGCCTATGATGTGGTGGCGGCGGGTCCGGGAGCCGGGAAAGCCCCGGAAACGGTCCAGTATCTCCGGGAACTGCTGCCCCAGCTGGACCAGCCCCTGGTGCTGGATGCGGACGGGCTCAATGCCCTGGCCGGGGATGATGTCCTGCTCCGTTCCCTGAAAAAGAAGATTTTCACCCCCCATCCGGGAGAAATGGCCCGGCTGCTGGGGAAAACAGCGGGAGAGATCCTCCAGGATCCTGTCCAGGCGGCCCGGGAAGGGGCGGCCAGATGGGACGCTGTGGTGGTGCTGAAATCCACTCCCACAGTGGTGGCCCTGCCCAACGGCCAGGTGTTCCTCAACACCACTGGCAATGAAGGGATGGCTACAGGAGGCTGCGGGGATGTGCTTACCGGCACCATCGCCGCCCTCCTGGGCCAGGGGCTGGATCTGGGCCAGGCGGCCTGCTGCGGGGTCTATCTCCAGGGGCTGGCCGGGGATCTGGCGGCCGGTCACGGGAAAATCGGCCTGGCGGCCGGAGACCTGGTGCTCCAGCTGCCGGCAGCTCTGGAAAAAGTCAGAAAGGGATGAAAAATGGCCGGCCCGCCCACAGCGGACGGCACGCCGGCCTGATTTGCATGAACCCTGGGAAAGTGTTACAATGGCCGGGTAGTCTGGGAGGCAGGGGAAACCGTCTGCGTCCCAAGAGGAGGTTCCAACGTGTTCAAAAAACTGCTGTTATTATTTTTCTGTCTGGTGGCATGCCTGGGAACGGGAAATGCACAGGCAGCATCCAAAATCCAGGATGTGGTGTACGGGGTCAATCCCAACGGACGGCTGCGGATTGTCCTGGATACCAACCAGGCAACGAAATATAAGACGGAAATGCTGGACAATGAACTGCGGGTCACCGTGTACGGCAACCTGAAATCATCCATTCCCCGTGTCACTACCCCCAAGAAGGCCACGTACGTTTCCAAGGTGTACCTGGAGCGGAAAGTCAATGCCACAGTGGTCCATGTGATGATGAAGAAGCCCCTCCAGAAGGGGATGTTCAACGTGTTCAGCCTGAAGGCGGACAAAGTGGCCAAACGGCCCACCCGGGTAGTGGTGGATGTGATTGCGGCACCGCCTCAAAAGACCTTCACCCCCAAACGGACCAAGCGGCCTTCCAGCTCGCCCTGGCAGCCCACCCGTCCCAAACCCAGTTTCGGGGACACCTACTCTGTGGTAGGGGGCATCAAGGGGAAACGGATCACCCTGGACGCCGGCCATGGGGGCACGGATCCCGGGACCCACGGGCTGGTCACCGGAACTTATGAAAAGGACATTACCCTGCCCATCACCAAAAAGGTGAAGGCCCTGCTGGAAAAGAAAGGGGCTATTGTCTACATGACCCGGACCACCGACGTGGATGTGTACGGGCCGGACGCCACTGATGCGGAAGAACTCCAGGCCCGGGTGGATGTGGCGGAAAACAGCCATTCTGACATGTTCATCAGCATCCACATCAATGCCAGTGAAAACACCAGTGTAGGGGGCTTTTCCACCTACTACCATCCCAAGACCAAGTACGATATCCAGGTGGCCCAGTGCATCCAGGATCAGCTGATGAAAACTGCCGACGTGGATGATCTGGGAGTGCGGTACGCCAACTTCTACGTGAACAAACGGAGCACTATGCCCGGGGCTCTGGTGGAATGCCTGTTCCTGACCAACCGGCGGGAGGAAAAGCTCCTGATTTCCGACTGGTTCCAGAACAAGGTGGCCAACGCCATTGCCGACGGTATCGAAGACTTCTACAACCAGCATCAAGGAGGCTGATCCCATGGAAAAAAGACTGACCCGCTGGACGGCGGTGTTCCTGCTGCTGGGGGCCATGGCCTTTTTGGGAGGCTGCAGCAGCTCCAGTACCACCGTCCATCCGGACAACCAGAAGGAAACGGCGGCTGCGGGCCAGCAGGCCGGCAAAACGGCACCCCAGGCGGCATCCCAGACCCTGTACCGGGCGGGCAAAGGGGGCAAACTGAAGGCCCAGACGGTCCAGCTGTCCGGAAGCCGGGACAAGCTGCCCCTGCTGGTACTGAAGGAACTGGTGGAAAAGGCACCCCAGGGAGACACCACCTTCCCCAAAGGGACCAAGGTGAACAAGGTGACGGTGAAGGGCAAAACCGCCACCGTGGACTTCAGCCGGCAGTTCCAGACCCGGCGGGGGGACCATGACACCCTGCTGATGCTTTACGCCGTGGTGGATACCCTTACCGAGTTTCCGGAAATCCAGAGTGTGAAATTCACCGTCAAGGGAAAACCGGTTACGGTGCTGGGAGGCCAGGACCTGACGGATTCATTGAAACGGGACAAAAAGTATATACAGTGAGAAAAAAGAGGGTGTTGCACGTGCTGTGCAACACCCCCTTTTTGTCAGCAGCCCCTTGCTTCCATTCCCCTTTTTCCGGTATAATAAATATATTTGACACAATTCACTGCAGAAAAACTTGTGAAAGGGAGTGGAGCCATGCATATGGAATGGGGAACGCTGGCTGCTCTGGTTCTGTATTTCGGGGTACTGATCGGAATCGGTGTGGGCACCTACAAAAAAGACGAAAACATGGAAGGCTATGTACTGGGAGGACGGGGACTGGGACCCTGGGTCACCAGCATGAGTGCAGAGGCCTCGGATATGAGCGGATGGATGCTCATGGGACTGCCGGGCTATGCCTATCTGGCAGGCATCAGTGCCTTCTGGATCGCCCTGGGACTGATCCTGGGGACATGGGCCAACTGGGCCATTGTGGCCAAACGGCTCCGGGTGTTCACCCAGGTGCTCCACAATTCCATCACCCTGCCGGAGTACTTTGACAACCGGTTCCAGGACCGGCAGAAGAAGCTCCGGGTGGCTTCCTCCATTTTCATTTTCATCTTCTTCCTGATCTACACTTCCTCCAGCTTTGTGGCCGGGGGCAAGCTGTTCAACTCCGCCTTCGGGCTGGACTACCACACCTCCCTGTTCATCACCGGAGGCATCGTGGTGTTCTACACCCTGGTGGGGGGCTTTTCTGCCGTGTGCTGGACGGACCTGTTCCAGGGTTTCCTGATGTTCTTCTCCATCCTGCTGGTGCCGGTGACTGCCATGTACTATATGGGCGGGGTGGAACCCACCATGGCCCGGCTCCACACCATCAGCCCCAACTATTTCAGCCTGATCGCCGGGGCTGACGGCAGCCATCTGGACCTGGTGGCCATTCTGTCCCTTTTGGCCTGGGGCCTGGGGTATTTCGGCCAGCCCCACATCCTGGTGAAGTTCATGGCCATCAAGACCTCCAAGAGCATTCCCCAGGCCACCCGCATCGCCATGGTGTGGGTGGTGATCTCCCTGGCCATGGCAGTGCTGGTGGGGCTCACCGGCCGGGTGTACCTGGGAGACATCCTGAAAGGGACGGAAGCGGAAACCGTCTTCATCCGCATGAGCGACGACTTTTTCGACCCCTTCATCGCCGGGGTGATCACCGCCGGCATCCTGGGGGCCATTATGAGCACTTCCAGCAGCCAGCTGCTGGTCACCGCCTCCTCCGTGACCCGGGACTTCTATGAACCTCTCATCAACCCGGATGCCTCTCCGGCCACCATGGTCCGGCTCAGCCGCATTATGGTGGTGGTGGTGTCCCTTCTGTCCATGTACCTGGCCCTGGATCCCAACAGCATGATCCTGAACATCGTGTCCTACGCCTGGGCCGGGTTCGGCGCCGCCTTCGGGCCTATGATCCTCATGTCTCTGTACTGGCGGCGGATGACCATGAACGGGGCTTTTGCCGGGATCGTGGCCGGTGGCGTCACGGTGCTGGTGTGGAAGAACTTCTTTTCCTGGACCGGGATCTATGAAATCATCCCCGGGTTCCTCCTGTCCCTGGCCGCCATTGTGCTGGTGAGCCTTATGGACAAAATGCCGCCCCAGGAGATCCTGGACGAATATGACGAAGCGGACCGGATGTATCACCTGGAATAAAATCCTTGCCTTTTGGGCCGCTTTAATATAAAATAAACAAGAATAAGGCAAGACAATTTATATTTTTTGCTGACAGAGACTACATAACGAATCCGAATGAGGGCTTGCTCCTTCGCCGCGCTGATGGTGCTGGCTTGCACAGGGGCAACCCTCTACTTTTGTGGAGAAAGCCATGATACCTGTAAAGATTACCATCCACAGTGAAACCGTGGGAGCCGGCGCAGCAGACCCTGCCACCCTGGTGGCCTTCGGGCAGCTGGCGGAAAAAGACGGCACCACCTATGTCCGGTACGAGGAATCCGAAGTCACCGGCATGGAGGGAACCCGCACCACCCTGAAATGGACGGAGGATACCCTGACGGTAATCCGGCATGGCCGTTATGAACATCGGCAGCAGTATGAACGGGGCCGGAACAGTTCGTTTCAGTACAGGACCCCGTATTTTACTGTTCCCATGACGGTCTTCACCAGGGAACTGGCCATTGAAAAGCGGAACCATGGGTGGCAGGTCCGGGTCTTCTACGACCTGGAAATGGACAGCCAGCCCAATGGAAGCATTCGTTTGCAGATCGAGATTGAGGAGGAAGAAAAGCGTGGACATGAAGAAAGTACTGGCGGAGGCCGTGGCCGCCGCCGTCCGGAAGGCCATTGAGGCAGGGAAGCTGTCCCAGGGGGAGATGGCCCCGGTGGTCCTTACGGTACCGCCCCAGAAGGCCTTTGGTGATTTTGCCACCAACTTTGCCCTGCAGGCTGCCCGTAATTTCCACTGTGCACCCCGGGTGATCGCTGCTGCGGTGCAGGAATTCCTGGACTGCCCCAGTGTGGAAAAGGTGGAAGTGGCCGGTCCCGGATTTTTGAACTTCTACCTGAAGGAAGACTGGCTGGGTGAATCCCTCCGGGCCATCCTGGACAAGGGCGAGAACTACGGAAACCTGCCGGCCAAGAACGGGGAAAAGATCCAGATCGAATACGTCAGCGCCAATCCCACCGGTCCTCTTCATGTGGGCCACGGAAGGGGAGCGGCTGTAGGCAGCGCCCTGGCCAATCTGATGAAGGCCGCCGGCTACGATGTGACCCGGGAATACTACATCAATGATGCAGGGAACCAAATGCACAACCTGGCTCTTTCCGTGAACGCCCGGTACCTGGAGCTGTTCGATATCCCCTGCGAATTCCCGGAAAACGGATACCATGGGGAAGACATCAAGGTAACCGCCCGGCGGATCAAGGCCAAATACGGGGACAAATTCATCCATATGCCGGAAGCAGAACGGCTGGAACAGTTCCAGAGCATTGCCAAGGAAGAAAAACTGGCGGCCCTGAAGGAAGACCTGGAAGCCTTCCACTGTGAATTCGACGTGTGGTTCAGCGAACAAAGCCTCCACGATGCAGACAAGATCCATCAGGTGGTGGATGAACTCCAGGAAAAAGGCTATGTGTACGAAAAAGACGGAGCCAAGTGGTTCAAATCCACTGCCTTCGGAGACGATAAAGATCGGGTGGTGATCCGGGACAACGGGGTTTCCACTTATTTTGCCGCGGATATCGCCTATCACCAGAACAAGTTCCAGCGGGGCTTCGACCGGGTGATCAACCTGTGGGGCGCCGACCATCACGGGTACATTCCCCGGGTGAAGGCGGCCATGGAAGCCCTGGGCTATGATCCCAGCCGGCTGGAAGTGCTGATCCTCCAGATGGTGGCCCTGTACCGGAACGGGGAACTGGTGAAGATGAGCAAGCGTACCGGCAAAAGCGTTACCCTCAATGAACTGATCGAGGAAGTGGGCACCGATGCGGCCCGGTTCTTCTTCATCATGCGGAGCATGGACAGTCAGCTGGACTTCGACCTGACCCTGGCCACCGAACATTCCAACGACAACCCGGTGTACTATGTGCAGTACGCCCATGCCCGGATCTGCAGTATCCTGCGGCAGATGGAAGAAGAAAAGATCACCCTCAAAAAAGACTGTGACCTTTCCGTATTGAAGGAACCCATTGAAATCGACCTGATCAAGAAACTCAATGACTATGAGGAACTGATCGATACGGCGGCAGCCGAACGGGCACCCCACAAGATCGCCCACTATGTGTACGATCTGGCCGGGCTGTTCCATTCGTTCTACAACCAGTGCCGTGTCCTGGGCGTGGATCCTGCACTCCAGCAGGCCCGTCTGGCATTGATTACAGCTGTGGGCAATACCCTGCGCCACGGTTTGAAGATCCTGGGTGTCAGTGCACCGGACCATATGTAAAGTTGGGCGAAAGCCAGAAAAAGGGAGGAAGAAAATGACCAAGTATATTTTTGTAACGGGCGGCGTGGTGTCTTCTTTAGGGAAAGGGATTACGGCGGCTTCTCTGGGACGTCTGCTCAAGAGCAGAGGCTACAAAGTCACCATCCAGAAATTCGATCCCTACATCAACATCGACCCGGGTACCATGAGCCCCTACCAGCACGGGGAAGTGTTCGTCACTGACGACGGGGCGGAAACGGACCTGGATCTGGGCCATTATGAACGGTTCATTGACATCAACCTGACCCGGAACTCCAATGTGACCGCAGGCCGGATCTACCAGTCCGTGATCAACAAGGAACGCCGGGGCGATTATCTGGGCCGCACGGTACAGGTCATTCCTCACATCACCAACGAAATCAAGGAACGGGTCTACCGGGTTGGCCGGGAAGAAAATGCGGATTTCGTGATCACTGAAATCGGCGGCACCGTAGGGGATATTGAATCCGAACCCTTTATGGAAGCCATCCGCCAGGTCAAGAAGGATGTACCCAAGAACGATGTGCTCTACATCCATGTGACCCTGGTGCCCTACATCAGCGGCGCCGGCGAACTGAAGACCAAACCCACCCAGCACAGCGTCAAGGAACTCCGGAGCATCGGCATCACCCCGGATATCCTGGTGTGCCGGAGCGAAAAGGAAATCAGCAAGGAAATGCGGGAAAAGATTTCCCTGTTCTGCGATGTGGATGTGGACGCCGTGTTCCAGTCCATCACCGCTCCCAGCATCTACGAAGTTCCCATGCTGCTGGAAGACCAGGGCATGGACAAAGTGGTCCTGCGGAAACTGGACATGGAAGACCGGCCCAAGGACATGGACGCCTGGCACGCCATGGTGAAGAAGATCCTGGCTCCCCATTCCAAGAAATCCACCATTGCCGTGGTGGGCAAATATGTGGAACTGCCCGATGCCTACATCAGCATCGTGGAAGCCCTGAAACATGCCAGCTATTTCCATGACGCGGATGTGGACATCGAATACATCAACGCTGTGGACCTGGAAGATCCCAAAGCGGACTTTGCCCAGATCTTCAAAGGCGTGGACGGGATCCTGGTGCCCGGGGGCTTCGGCGACCGGGGCATCGAAGGGATGATCCTGGCAGCCAAATATGCCCGGGAAAACAAAATCCCCTTCTTCGGGATCTGCCTGGGGATGCAGTGCCTGGTCATCGAATATGCCCGGGACGTGTGCGGCATGGCCAAAGCCAACTCCACGGAATTCGACGAAAACACTCCGTACCCGGTGATCTACCTGATGCCGGAACAGATGAGTGTGGAAATCAAAGGCGGCACCATGCGGCTGGGGGCTTATCCCTGCAAGCTGTATCCCGGTACCCTGGCAGAAAAGGCCTACGGCACCGATATGATCAGCGAACGGCACCGTCACCGCTACGAAGTGAACAACGAACTGCGGGATGAACTGTTCAGCCACGGTCTGGTACTGGGGGGCACCCTGCCCAACGGGAAACTGGTGGAAATGGTGGAACTGCCTACGGATGTACATCCCTGGTACCTGGGGGCCCAGTTCCATCCGGAACTGAAATCCCGTCCCACCAATCCCCATCCTTTGTTCAAGGCCTTCATCGCAGCAGCGTTGAAGTATCATAACCATTGATTTCTGCAGGAATAGCGGTTACAATGATAAGGCAATGAAAATTGCCGAACAAAATTGGGAGGCGTATGGAATGAACAGAGAATTATCCATGGAATTTGTCCGTGTAACGGAAGCCGCAGCGATTGCCAGTGCCCGTGGCGTTGGCCGGGGCGACAAGAATGGCATCGATCAGCTGGCTGTGGATGCCATGCGGAAAATGTTTGATACCGTCCACATCAACGGCACGGTGGTCATTGGCGAAGGGGAAATGGATGAAGCCCCGATGCTGTATATCGGTGAAGAAGTAGGGGCCGGCGGTCCGGAAGTGGACATTGCCGTAGACCCGGTGGAAGGGACCAACCTGGTGGCCAAAGGCCAGAACGGTGCCATTGCCGTGATTGCCATTGCTCCCAAAGGCTGTCTGCTCCATGCGCCTGACATGTATATGGATAAAATTGCCGTAGGTCCCCGGGCCAAAGGCTGCATCAACATCGACGATCCGGTGAGCGTCAACCTGGAACGGGTGGCCAAGGCTCTGAACCGGAACGTGAACGACCTGACCGTAGTGGCCCTGGACCGTCCCCGTCACCGGAAGATCATTGAAGAAGTCCGTGCTGTAGGGGCCCGGATCCGTCTCATCAGCGACGGGGATGTGGATCCCATCATCGATGCCGGGATCGAAGGCACCGGTGTCCACATGTACATCGGCCGGGGCGGTGCTCCGGAAGGGGTACTGGCTGCCTGCGGGCTGAAATGCCTGGGCGGCGACATGCAGGCCCGTCTGGTTCCGGAAAACGAAGACCAGGTGGAACGGTGCCGGAAGATGGGCATCGAAGACACCAAGAAGATCCTGACCATCGACGACCTGGTCAAAGGGGATGACTGCATGTTCACTGCAACGGCCATCACCAACTGCGACATGCTCCGTGGGGTTAACTACTTCGGCAACGGCGCCCGTACCCATACCATCTCCATGCGGTATGCCACCGGGACCGTCCGTTTCATCGACGGTGTACACACCTTCGACCGGAACAACATCAGCATTAAACTGTAATGGAAGGGGGCTGTTGCATAAGCAACAGCCCTTTAAGCATTGACGGGGATTCTGCACATATTTTTTATGGGCAGAATCCCCCTTTCCCTATTTCCATAAAGAGAGAATTCTATGACAAATCAACTGACGAAACTGCTGCAGCAGGAAAAAAATGTCCAGGATGCAGCCGGGCTCTGGAAGAAGAACGCCGGCCCCATCCAGCTTACCGGCCTCACAGGATCTGTGAAAGCCGGGTTTTTGTGCGCCCTGGAGGAAACCCTCCAGCCGGCCCGGCCTCTGGTGATCCTGACGGTGAACCGGGAAAGCATCCGGGCCCAGCGCCGGGAACTGGCCTATTTCTATCCGGATCTGGCCATGCGGGAACTGTATCCGGCCAGCCTGATCCACGGCCAAGTGGATACCCGGAACGAACAGATCATGGCGGAGCGGGCAGCGGCCCTGGAAATGATCGTCCGGAAAGAACCGGGGATCATCTTTGCCACCGCCGAAGCCGCCATCCAGAAACTGCCGGCCCCGGAATCCCTGGTCCGGGAAAACCTGAAACTGGCAGTGGGCCAGGAAATCGGCCAGGACCTGGTGGTGGAAAAGCTGGTGAAAGCCGGCTATGAACGGACGGAACAGGTGGATACCCTGGGCCAGGTGGCCGTCCGGGGGGACATCCTGGACGTGTTTCCCATCAACGGCAAGGATCCGGTGCGGATCGAATGGTTCGACAACACCATCGATGCCATGAAGCATTTCAACCTGGACACCCAGCGGAGCATCGGCGCCATCAAACAGGTGGGAATCATGCCCCTGGCGGTCCAGAGCCAGGAAGTCGGCGCCTCCCTGTTCCAGTACCTGTCCCCGGACCAGCTGGCGGTGCTGGATGAACCGGCAGCCTTTTTTGAAGAATGCCGGAAAAGCTTCGGGGACAACCGGGAATTTGCCGACCAGCTGCTGGAGGCGGAGACCATGCTCCTCCAGGCCGGGGAATGCCACCTGGTGACGGTCAGTGATCTGGGCCATCCCTATTTTCCGGAAGCCCCCAAACTCCATGTCCAGGTCCGGGCCATGGCCCCCTACAACAAGAACACCGACCTGCTCCAGAAAGACCTGAAGGGCTGGCTGGACCAGGGAGTCCATCCCCTGATCATGATGGGGACCCGGGACAAGGCGGCAGGCCTGGCGGAAAGCCTGAAAGGGGCGGGCCTTCCCATGGCCTTTGCCGGCCAGCTCCAGGAAGTGCCGGACCAGGGAGGAGTGGTCTTCCAGGGAAGCCTTACCAACGGGTTCTATTTCTGGGATGAAAAATGGCTGCTGCTTACCGAAAGCGACATTTTCGGCATGCAGAAAAAACGCCGTCTGGTGAAATCCAAGGGAAAGGGACCGGCTCTCAACTATTTCTCCGACATCAAGGTGGGGGATTACGTGGTCCACGATGTACAGGGCATCGGCCGGTACATGGGGGTGGAAACCATTGAAGTGAACGGGGTCCACCGGGACTATCTCCAGCTCCAGTATGCCAAGGGGGACAAGCTCCACGTGCCGGTGGAACAGGTGGGGCTCCTCCACAAATACGTGGGCAACGAGGGCACCCCTCCCAAACTGTCCAACATGGGCCGGAAAGACTGGCAGAAGACCACCCGGAAGGCCCAGAAGGCCATTACCATCCTGGCCACGGAACTGCTCCGGCTCTATGCCCAGCGGAAAATCACCCCGGGCCATGCCTTTGCTCCGGATACCCACTGGCAGAAGGAATTCGAGGACAGTTTCCCCTTTGAGGAAACCCCCGACCAGCTGAAAGCCATCGCCGAAATCAAGGCGGACATGGAAAAGCCCGTACCCATGGAACGGCTCCTGTGCGGGGACGTGGGCTATGGGAAGACGGAAGTAGCCATCCGGGCCGCCTTCAAGGCGGTCATGGACGGGAAACAGGTGGCGGTGCTGGCCCCCACCACAGTGCTGGCCCAACAGCATCTCCTGACCTTCTCCCAGCGGATGGGGTCCTTCGGAGTCCGGGTGGAAATGCTCAGTCGGTTCCGGACCCCCAAACAGCAGAAAGAGATCATGGAAAAGGTGGCGGAAGGCAAAATCGATGTGCTCATCGGAACCCACCGGATCCTGAACCCGGATGTGGAATTCCACGACCTGGGGCTTTTGATCATCGACGAGGAACAGCGGTTCGGGGTGGCCCAGAAAGAAAAAATCAAACAGCGCAGTGCCGGCATAGACGTACTGACCCTGTCCGCCACCCCCATTCCCCGGACCCTCCACCTGGCCCTGGTAAAGGGACGGGACATGAGTATCATCGAATCTCCTCCCGAAGACCGTCTGCCGGTGGAAACCTATGTGGCGGAATACGATGACGGGATGGTCCGGGAAGCCCTGGAACGGGAAATCCGCCGGGGCGGACGGATCTATTACGTCCACAACCGGATCGAAGGGCTCAGCCGGATCGCCGCCCATCTCCGGGAACTGGTCCCTGGGATCACCATCGGTATGGCCCACGGACGGATGAGCGAGGACGAACTGGAAGACGTGATGCTGGGCTTCTACCACGGGGATTTCGATGTGCTCCTGTGCACCACCATTATCGAAAACGGCCTGGACGTGCCTCTGGCCAATACCATCATCATCGACGGTGCGGAAAACTTCGGCCTCTCCCAGCTGTACCAGATGCGGGGGCGGGTGGGACGGTCCTCCCGGCTGGCCTACGCCTATTTCCTGTACAAAAAGGACCGGGTACTCAGTGAAGTGGCCCAGAAACGGCTCCAGGCCATCCGGGACTTTACGGAACTGGGGGCCGGGTTCAAAATCGCCATGCGGGATCTGGAAATCCGGGGCGCCGGGAACCTGCTGGGGGCGGAACAGCATGGCCAGATTGCCGGAGTGGGTTTCGACCTGTACTGCCGGCTGCTGGAAAAGACCATCAACACCCTCCAGAACGGGGGGAACCCGGACGAACCCATTGCTCCGGATCCGGTGATTGAAATGAAGCTGGATGCCTACATCCCCGACGACTACATCGACAATCCCCGGTACAAACTGGAACTGTACCACCGTCTGGGAGACATGAAGTTCGAAGACCGGAATGATCTCATGGACGAGATCATCGACCGGTTCGGCACTCCCCCCACCCAGGTGGAGAACCTGTGGCGGGTGGCGGCACTCCGGGATCTGTGCCGGAAGCTGCGGATCACCGGGGTGGCGGTGCGGCCGGGAGAAATCCGGATCACCTTCGATCCCCACAGCAAGGCCAATCCCGATGTAATCCAACAGCTGATCCGGGACTATGTGCCCCGGGCCACCATGAAGCTGGGGCCCCAGCCCCAGTTCGTGCTGAAAACCAAAGGCATGGAGGAACAGCCCCTTTCCTGGCTGGAAAAGAATCTTCCCCGTATGCTATAATCCTTTGAGTGAAGAGTGAAGAGTGAAGAGTGAAGAGTGGAAAGGTGTACCATATATTTAGACAGTAGAAAGCGTGACTTTTCTGGAGGAAGGAGCGTCTTTATGAGAAGTCAAAAAAAGTACACCAAGGATTTCAAAATCCAGGTATGTAAACTTGTTT
>NZ_VULN01000023.1 GCF_009696675.1 Acidaminococcus fermentans
TCCAAAACAAGCTTGCATACCTGGATTTTGAAATCCCTGGTGTACATTTTTAGACTCTTCATAAAAGACGCTCCTTTCTCCAAGAAAGTCTCGCTTCATACTGTCTAAATATATGATACACCTTTCTAAGGTCTCGGGTCTCGAGTCGTGAGTCTCGAGACCCTGGATAGAACCTGTCCTTCAGCCAGGTTCTTCTTATTGTGTATAACCGTAGGGGGCGCAGGCCCGGCGCCCCGCAAAATGCACAGATAATCGATGATTTGGCGGGCTGCCCGGCGTGCAGCCCCTACGGTACCGATTTACACGTTCAAAAATTTGCCTGCAAATTTCTCATTCGGCTCGGGACTCGAGACTCGAGACCAATCCGCTATGCGGCTCTTGAGACCGGAGTGTTACACGCAGCATGCAGTACCCCCGTCAATGGCCGAAGGATGCCAGCTCCGCTGGCTTAGAACAAAAACGGCGTCCAGTTGTCCAGGATCCCGTAGTGCTCGATGACAGCCTTCAGGCCGATCAGCAGCAGGACGAAGCCCCCTGCTTTTTCTGCCCGTTCCTTGCCCCACATGCCGATTACCGAACCGCAGGCGCAGCCCAGGAAGGACAGGCAGAAGGTGATGGTGCCGATTTCCAGCACCGCCGGCAGGATCCGGATATCCAGGAAGGCGAATCCCACGCCCACCCCCAGGGCATCCAGGCTGGTGGCCACCGCCAGACCCAGCATGGTCCGGAATCCGGTGATCTTTTCTTTTTCCTGGTCCTCCCCGGCCTCTTTGATCATGTTCCAGCCGATGTAGGCCAGGATCACAAAGATGATCCAGTGGGAATAGGCTTCCGCCACCCTGGCGAAATGGCTTCCCAGTTCGTAGCCGATAAACGGCATCAGGGCCTGGAACACTCCGAACCAGGCTCCGAAGATCAGGCCTCCCTTGAACCGTTCCCGGCCTTCCATTTTCAGCCCCCCGCAGACGGAAACCGCAAAGGCATCCATGGACAGGGACACCGCCAGCAGGAAGAGAGTCAGAGCACTCATTTCCGGACGCCCTGGAGGACAAAATAGGTCAGGAACTTCAGTACCCGCAGTTCCTTTTCATTGTGCCGCTTGTCTTCGCTCATCTTTCCAAACACCGGCAGGGCCGTCTTCAGCATGGCCTTGGTGATCCCGTGCTGGCGTACCCCTCCCTGGAGGACGGATTTCCCGAATCCTTCCAGCACCTGAAGGGTCTGGCGTTTTTCCGCCCCGGTCAGCTTCCCGTTCCCCAGGATTTGCTTTTTGATGACTTCTTTCTGTTCCAGGAAGTCCTGTTTGTCCAGGAGTCCCGTTTCTTCTGCTGTCATATTTCTTTTTAACTCCCCTTGTTTCCGGGCCCTTTCCACAGGCAGGGCCCCATTGATTGTATCTTGTTATTTTATCATTTTCCCCGGTCTGAAATCAACGGACAACCCGCAGAGGCTGGGAACCTCCCGTCAGGCACACCGGCCCGTCAGGACCGATCCGGTAGGTGTTTTCCGTGCCCACCATGCCCAGTCCCGGCAGGGCGATCTTGGGTTCCACTGCAAAGACCATGTTTTCCTCTACCCGGTCCTTCACCCCCCCGGCGATCACCGGGGTCTCATCCATGCACATGCCGATGCTGTGGCCCAGGAACCGGCCTCCGTTCATGAACATCTTTTCATAATAAGGATCGAAGTCCCCCATCACCTGGTCGTAAATGTCCCCCAGCACCGCTCCCGGTTTCAAAAGAGCCAGGGTCTGCTGTTCCAGATCCAGACAGTAATTGTAGGCCCGGAGGATTTCCTCTTTGGCCGGATCCCGGTCCAGGTCCCCGAAATAGTACACCACCGTCTTGTCCGTATTGTACCCGTCCACCCCGCAGGGAATGTCCAGGTACACCAGCCGGCCCGGCTTCAACAGACGGAAGGCCGACCCGATGCTCTGGACCGCCACACAGGTGCCGCTGGTGCCCCCGGGGCCGTCAAAAGCGGTCCGCACCAGGGCGCTTTTCCCGAAGGAAGCCAGGCCGATGGCATCTTCCCCGGTAGGCCGGTTGGTCCGGGCCACCCCCTGGCTGCCTTTCAGCACCATCCGCAGGTATAGCTGGATGGCCAGTTCCGCTTCGCTGATCCCCACCTTCAGGAAAACCGGAGCCTCGTTCATCAGCACGTCCCCGTGGATCTGCCCGCTGCGGCTCAAAAGAGCCAGTTCATAGCCGCTTTTCACGCTCCGGAGGCCGCTGAGCACCGGATCCAGGTTTTTCCGGACTTCAAAAGGGAAATATTTCCGGAAGAACCGGAGCCATTCCAGGGAGGTGTGCTTTTCATCCAGGTACACTTCCCGGGGCAGGGCGTCCCCGTAGTACTCCGCCGGCTGCCGGTAGCTGTGCATCCGCCGGATCCACCCTTCCGGCAGGAGACTTTCGTTGAGAGCCCGGGCCAGGCTCCGGCGCACCCACAAAATGGCGTCCTGGGGACGGACCAGGAAGGCACCCTCCTGCATGGTACCGGTAAAATAATACATGTCCAGCTTGTCGGTGATCACCGCCAACTGCCAGGCCGGATCCTGCCGGGACAGGGCCTCCCGAAGCCGGGCCAGCCGGTTTTCCAGTTCCTCCCGGGGTACCCGGCGCAGATCTTCGCTGATCAGGATATCATGTTCCAAAATGGTCATAGGATGTTTTCCTCCTGTTGTTTTACTGGGAATGTCCCCATCTTACCACGAAAAAGGAGCTGCTGCACGAAAAAGGTACAGCAGCTCCTTCTGGGAGTTCCTCATGATGCTGATCCGGAGGGACGGACCAGGACGAAATCAGGCTCGTTGAATTCGTTGTCCTTATTATAGGACAGGTTCTGTTTTATGTCAACCTCATTTTATTTTTGGTTTACCTTTTCCCAGGCAGCCGGCTCTCAGGCCAGCACCTGTTCCAGGATATCCATGGCCTGGGTCAGCTCCGCCCGGGTAATGGTGAGAGGCGGGTTGAAATACAGCACATCTCCCAAAGGCCGGAGTACCAGTCCCTGTTCCAGGGCCTTTTGATAGAAGTGATACCCCAGCCGTTTTTCCGCCGGGAAGGGCCGTTTGGTCTTTTTGTCCGCAACCAGTTCCAGGGCGTGGATCAGGCCGATGTGGCGGATTTCTCCCACCAGGGGATGGTTCCCGAACCGGGCTTCCATTTCTCCAGTGAGCCACCGGGCGGTTTCCCGGGCCCGGGGCAGGATCTGTTCCTGTTCCAGCACATCCAGCACCCCGTGGGCCGCCGCACACCCCAGGGGATTCCCGGCATAGGTGTGGCTGTGGAGAAAGGCCTTGTGCTTGCCGTAATCATCGTAGAAGGCCTCATAGATCTCCCGGGTGGTCACCGTCAGGGACATGGGCAGATACCCTCCGGTCAATCCTTTGGACAGGCACAGCACATCCGGGGTGATCCCGGCCTGGCCGCAGGCGAACAGGGTACCGGTCCGGCCGAAGCCCGTAGCGATTTCGTCGGCGATCAGCTTCACCTCATAGGCATCGCACAGCGCCCGGAGCTTTTGGAGATAGAGAGCCGGGTACACCCGCATGCCGGCGCTGCCCTGGAGCAGGGGCTCCACAATCATAGCGGCAGTTTCCCGGCCGTGGAGGGCAAAGGCTTCTTCCGCTTTGGCGAAGCATTCACACTGGCAGTGGTCCCGGTCCTTTCCATAGGGGCAGCGGAAACAGTCCGGGGCTTCCACATGGATGTTGTCCATCATCATGGGCTTGTACAGTTTGGCGAACAGATCCATGCTCCCCACGGACAGAGCCCCGATGGTTTCTCCGTGGTACCCTTCCGTCAGGCACATGAACCGCTGTTTTTCCGGATGGCCGGTCTGGGCCCAGTACTGGAAACACAGCTTCAGAGCCGCTTCCACCGCCGCCGATCCGTTGTCGTGGAACTGGAACCGGCACAGCCCTTCCGGCACCAGGGTCTTCAGCCGTTCCGCCAGGGTAATGGCCGGGGCATGGGTGAAATTGGCAAAGATCACATGTTCCAGTTTGTCCAGCTGGTCTTTGATCCGTCCATTGAGCACCGGATTCCGGTGGCCCAGCAGATTGGCCCACCAGGAGCTGACAATGTCCAGATAGGCTTTGCCGTGGATGTCGTAGAGCCAGACTCCCTGGGCATGATCGATGACCATGGGAGGCAGGGTTTCGTAATCTTTCATTTGTGAACAGGGATGCCAGATCAGGTCCAGGTCTCGCTGTTCCATTGTTTTGTGTTCCATTTTCGTCTCCTTAGGTATAAGCTTCCAGCAGTCTGTCCAGAGGGCCTTCCAGTTCCCGTTCCCCTTCCTTTACACAGGCCAGCACCGGCAGGCCGGTAAGTTCCTCCACCATGATCCGGTTGTCTTCCTGCATCCGGTCTCCCGGTTTCCACCGGTTGAACAGGATTCCCCGGACAGGAATAGCCCGGTGCCGGAGATATTCCACCGTCAGCACCGTACTGTTGATGGTCCCCAGTCCCCCATCCGCCACCAGAAGGCAGCCCAGGTCCAGAGCCTGGATCATGTCCTCCAGCAGCAGGTAGTGATTCTTTTCCCAGCCCAGAGGACACAGGATGCCCCCGCTGCCTTCCATGGTAAGATACTGGTGCCGGTCTTTGGCCTTCCGGAAGGCCTGCCGGATCTTGTCCAGGTCCACCGGATGGTTGTTGATCCGGGCCGCCAGATGAGGGGACACCGCTTCCCGGTACACATAGGTCACCAGATCTTCCAGAGGGTCCGGGATCCCGGCGGTTTCCTTCACCCAGACAGCATCCCCGGGCACCAGTTTCCCGTTTCCGTCCGGTTCCGCCCCGCTGAGGGCGGCCTTGTAGTAGCTGCCGTCCAGCCCCGCTTCCCGGATCTTCTTCACCAGAAGCCCGGTCACATAGGTCTTCCCCACATCCGTACCCGTTCCCGTAATGAATATCGCTTTGCCCATTGCATTCCTCTCCTTTGCTGTTCCCGTCAGGAACCCTTGATTCCAACGCTGTAGGGGCTCGCCGGAGGCAAGCCCGTCCCGGCCGCTGACAGAGGGGCTGCTGCCCAGGCAGCAGTCCCTCACACCCAGATCCCCGCCTTCCGGCACCGGAGCCCTACAAAGGCCGCTCCCAGGCACAGGAGGAAATCCGGCACCACCTGGAGTACCCCGCAGTACCACAGGGCCGCCCAGAAGCCGATGGGGGCCTGGACCAGATAGTTGGAGGACAGCCAGAAATAGCTGATTCCCAGCACATAGACGATGACCATCCCCACCAGGTTGATCCCCAGGAGCCGGGACAGGGTCACCTCAGCAGTTCCCTGCCGGGCCAGCTTCCCGCAGACCCAGGCCTGGATGGTAAACCCCACCAGATACCCAAAGGTGGGCTGGAGCACATAGGAGGGCCCCCCTCCGGAAGCAAACACCGGGATCCCCACAAGGCCCATGACCACATAGGTCCCTACCGCCAGGGCCCCCAGCCGGGCTCCCAGCAGCAGTCCCGCCAGCAGGGTGAACATGAACTGCAGGGTGTACACATCGCTCCCCACCGGGATTCGGATCAGGGCCCCCACTGCCACCAGGGCAATGAACAGCCCGCACAACACCATTTCACGCAAACGCACAGCCTCACCTCCAGAATTTTCAGACTTCCTTACCATACAGGAAACGGTCTATTTCGTCAACCTAGTGTTTTAGTATAGTTAACGTAAAAGGTAAGCTGCAGCGCAGCTCACCTTTTTGTCAGCTGTCAACCGACAGCCCCTACACCTTCTCAAACCGGTACTTCTGCTTCACTTCCGGATACTTCTTATGATCCACTTCGCTGTAGAACATGGCAGAGGGGCGGACATAGAGTCCGAAATCTCCGTAGAGGGCCTGGTACACCATCAAAGGCTCCCGGGTTTCCGAATGGACCGCCGGGCCGATGATCTGGTACAGGTACCGATTGGTCCGTTTCTCCTCCTCCGTCAGCCGTTCCCGCTTGAAATGCCGGACAATGTCACCTGGATGAAAAATACGGTTTTCCATTTTCATTCTCCTTGTAATTAAAATAAAGGAACCCGCAGCAGGCGGGTTTCTTTAATGATAAACGCATCCGTTGGATGCTAACCCACCACCAGCCTCACGGCTGGTCCCCCGCCCTTGAAAAGGGCGGATAAATGGCACATCGGGCTTACGCCCTTGTGCCGCAAGCAAGGGCCAGAGGCCCGAGCGTATATCCGCCCCTTTGCAAGGGCGGGGGACCGTTGCGCTTGCGCAATGGTGGTGGGTTAGCAGCGCCAGCTGCGTTTCCCTTCAAAGGCCGGCGGATGCCGACCTTCCTTCGGCCGCTGACCGTTGACTGGGCTGCTGCCCAGGCAGCAGCCCTACTTCCTCTCCCCGCTGATCATGCCCCCCAGCACCAGACAGATCCCTGCCAGCTGGAGCTCCGTAATGGGCTCCTGGAGCACGAATACGGAAATACACACAGCCACCACCGGATCCACATAGCTGAGGATGGCAGTGGTCTGGGCCGGCACCTGGGTCAGGCTGCCGAAATAGATCCCGTAGGCCAGGCCGGTGTGGACGATCCCCAAGAGCAGGGTCAGCCCCCAGCCGGCGGCCGTCATGGTGTGGAAATCCAGCTGTCCGGTGACCAGACAGTAGGCCAGCAGGAAAAAGGCCGCCGTCCCCAGCTGCACCGCCGTCTGTTCATAGGGATCCAGGCCCTGGATGGTCTTGCTCAGCACAATGATCCCGGCATAGAAAAGGGCACCGGCCAGAGCATACAGGACTCCGGCAATATCACCCATGTCCCCGTTGGAGCCCAGCACCCCGGATACCAGCAGCATGCCCCCGATGGTAATGGCCGCGCACACCAGCTTCCGGCGGCTGATGGTCTCATGGAACACCAGAGGGGCTGCCGCCAGCATGAACACCGGAGCCATGTAGTAGCACAGGGTGGCAATGGCCACGGTGGTATGGTTGAAGGCTTCAAAAAAGAACACCCAGTCCAGCCCCAGGAGAAGGCCGCTGAGCAGCAGCCTCGGGGCACGGGCCTTCAGCCGGTCCCGGTGGAAGGGGATATGGTCCCCCTGCATCAGCACCAGCAGAGTCAGACACCCCAGGGTGGCCCGGAGAAAGGCCAGAGGCACAGAGCCCAGAGGGATGAACCGGCGCACCAGACCGATGGTGCCGAAAATGGCCAAAGACAGGAGCATCTGCCCCCGGGGAGAGAGAAATGAAAAATTCATGGAATGGTTTCCGTCCTTTGCTTCAGTTTGGAAAAAAAGGGGGGCTGTTGCCGAAGCAACAGCCCCGACAACCTAAGTTGTACCACCTTTGTACAACCTGTTTTACCGATAGGCTTTCTGGTAAATGGCCACACAGTCTTCCCGGGTCAGGGCCATCCGGTCGTTGGCAAACAGGCCTTTCATGGCGGTCATGGCATTTTCCGCCATTTTGGGAAATTCATCCGGAGCAATCCCGTAATCGCTCATTTTCAATCCGTCCACGCCGCAGGCTTTCTGGAGATCGGCCAGGGCCGCCAGGAAGTCCTCCGGCCCCCGGGCCTCCTTCCGGCCCAGGAACCGGGCCAGATCCGTCAGCCGGTCATCACACACATGGTGCTCTGCCATCCAGCCGAAATAGGCCAGGGAAACCATGATCAGCCCGGCACCATGGGGCAGGGCTTCATGGTAGGCACTCATGGCATGTTCCAGGGAATGTTCGCTGGTGCAGCCTCCCAGGACCATGGCATAGCCGGACAAGGTGTTGGCAAAGGCCATATGGGTCCGGGCTTCCAGGCTGCTGCCCTGGGCCACTGCCTGGGGCAGGAATGCCCCAATGTTCCGGATGGCAGTGGAAGCCACCATGTCGCTCATCAGGTTGGCCTTCCGGTTCACATAGGTTTCCAGGCTGTGGAACAGGGCATCGAACCCCTGGAACGCCGTAAGCCGGGGCGGCACCGTCACCATCAGTTCCGGATCCACAATGGCCAGGAAGGGATACAGATCCGGGAATTTCAGCCCAATCTTTTCATGGGTTTCCTGGTTGGTGATTACGCTGGTGGCATCCACTTCCGAACCGGTGCCTGCAGTGGTGGTAATGGCGATCACCGGCAGGGCCCGGCGGGCATGTTTCTGTCCTTTGCCGGTGCCGGATCCCACATAGTCCCATAAATTCCCCTCGTTCACCGCCATAAGGGCAATGGCCTTGGCGGCATCCATCACCGAGCCTCCACCCAGGGCCACGATCAGGTCCGCTCCCAGTTCCCGGGCAGCACGGGCTCCCTGTCCCACACTTTCCAGGGTGGGATTGGCCTGGATCCTGTCGAACACCGCCGTGGCCACTCCGGCCGCCGCCAGTTCCTTTTCCGTCCGGTCCAGATAGCCGTTGACCCGGGTGGATTTCCCGCAGGAAATTACGATCAGGGCCTTTTTCCCCGGCAATTTCTGGCCATGGAGCTGATTCAGCTGCCCGGCTCCAAACAGAACTTTCGTAGGTATGTCAATTTGAAATGGATTCATCCTAACGCCCCCTCAGCAGAATATACTTCGAGTATAGCAAAAAAGCCCTCCGGATGCCAGTCCCGTTCTCCCTTTTACCGGGCCGCCCGGCGCCCTGCCTGCCGGGCCCCCCAGGCGGTGATCCCTCCGCACACATTGCCGGCGGTGATCACCAGGAGCCGCACCAGGGTTTCCTGGTCCATCTGGCCCGCCATGAAATAGTAGAACATGTCCGCCACACTGTGTTCATAGCCACTCATGATGAACACGGTGATCCCCACGAAAATAGCCAGGTATTTCCCCAGCACATGGGGAAAGGTTTTGTACCCTTCCACCGCAATGAACACGAAGAGATTGCAGAAGAACCCCAGCACGAACAGACTCAGGAAGGTATCCCCGTTTTTGGCCATCACCAGGGCCTGGGCCGCCTTCCGGGCCGCCGGCCCCATCCGGGTCAGAAACAACAGGTTGGCCGCCAGCCCGGCCCCCAGCCAGTTGCCGATCCAGATCACCGGAAACTGGAGCCAGCACCACAAAGGCTGTTCCAGGGCATAGCACACCCGGCCGGTGAACAGGTGGAACTGCATTTCACAGATGGTGCAAAGACCGATGCAGAACAGCACCGCTCCCACCAGCTTCTCCGTCTGGAGCAGGAACACCGCTCCCCCCAGCCCGATACAGAACCCTGCCGCAAGGGAAGAAGGCAGTATTTTCGTCAGCTTCATAAGATTCCTCCTTGAATTATTGGAATTCCATTCCATTGATGGGTTGTACCCGAAATATACCACACCCTCTATCGGGAAATCGTCAAAAAAAGACAGTGAAAATTTAAAATTATGTTATAATACAGCTGACATCACACCAGGAGGTTCCCATGGACACCAACAATCTTCGCTATTTTGCCGCCGTGGCCCAGTACGGGTCCATTACCCGGGCGGCCAAAGCCATGTACATATCCCAGCCCCAGCTCAGCCACATCATCAAGCAGCTGGAAAAAGAAATGGGTCTCACCCTGTTCCGGCGCACCAGCCAGGGCACCCGGCTGACCCTGGACGGCCAGCGGATCCTGGCCCATTCCAAGGTGATCCTCCGGGAAATGGACCAGCTCCAGCACCTTTCCTCCGCCCGGAAGCAGGACTGCGGCTGCCTGAACGTAAGCATGACCCGTTTTTCCCACACCGCCGAATGTTTCAACGAAATATGCCGGCGCTACCAGGATGCGGAAAGCTTTTCCAACCATCTTTGCGAAGCCGCCACCTTGGATGTGATCTCCCAGGTGAAGAACGGCTATTCCAACGTGGGAGTGATCCACATGGCCACCCGCCGGGATGATCTGGAGGCCTATTTTTCCCAGCAGGGGCTCCACTACATCCCCCTGGCCGCGTTCCGTCCCTATGTGTGCCTGTCCTCTGACCATGAGCTGGTCCGACGGTTCGGCCGGAAGGGCATCCACCTTCAGGATCTCCGGGATTACGGCTTCGTCCGGTACATCGGCCAATATGAGGATTTCATCTACCACCTCAGCACGGAAAAAGGCCCCATCGATCTGAACGATACCCGGAAAGTGATCTACGTCAACGACCGGCAGGAACAGATGGCCCTTCTCTCCCGGACCAATTTCTTCACGGTGGGGATCATGGAATTCCAGGGACAGGATTCCCTGTACAAGGTGGTCTCCGTTCCTCTCTTGGACTGCAGCGAACACCTCCGGTTCGGAGCGATTCTCCGGGAAGGCGCCATGCTGTCCCGGATGGAAAACGATTTCATCCAGCTGCTCCGGGAACGGTATACCCGGCTCCAGGGAGAACATCCTTCATCGGCATGATAAATGGCCCCCATGTACATCATCTATTTCCCCGATACTTAATTCTTCTCTTATAATGAATTTATAGAAAAGCTTATAAATTCAGAACGGGAGGAACAACAAGATGATGGAATTTCTCGATGCCGTAGACAGTATCCTGTACTATCCGATCCTACTGGTGGTCATGGGGGCCGCCGGTCTCTACTTCAGTTTCCGTATGGGCTTCGTCCAGGTCCGCATGCTGCCGGAAGCCATCCGGCTCCTGATGGTAAAGCCCAAGGACGGAGGCACGTCCCCCTTCCAGGCCCTGATGGTCTCCACCGCTTCCTGTGTGGGCACCGGGAACATCATCGGGGTTTCCACCGCCATCTGCCTGGGTGGCCCGGGAGCCATTTTCTGGATGACCGTCATGGCCATTATCGGAGCCGCTTCCTCCTTTACGGAATGCACCCTGGCCCAGGTGTTCAAACGGAAACGTCCGGACGGTTCCGCCTACGGAGGCCCTGCCTACTACATCGAAGATGCCCTCCACAACAAGGCCCTGGCCACGGCCTTTGCCGTATTCCTGCTGCTCACCTACTCCTGCGGCTTCAACCTGCTGTGTTCCTACAACACCCAGTCCACCTTCTCCGTGTACAGCTTCTATGATCCTGCGGTGACTCCGGCCATCATCGGGGCCATCCTGGCGGCTCTGGTGGGAGCCTGCGTCATGGGCGGTGCCAAAAGCATCGAAAAGGCCGCCGGCATCCTGGTGCCCTTCATGGGGGTTGCCTATGTAATCGTTTCCATTGTGGTACTGGTAATGAACTTCGGGGAACTGCCCCGGGTGCTGGAAACCATCATGGCTGACGCCTTCAACTTCAAGGCCATTTTCAGCGGTATCGGCGGTTCCTGCCTGGTCATGGGCATCAAACGGGGCCTGTATTCCAATGAAGCCGGTGTAGGGTCCGCCCCCAACGCGGCAGCTGCAGCCTCCACCACCCATCCGGTGAAACAGGGCCTGGTCCAGATGCTGTCCGTCTACATCGATACGGTGATCCTGTGCAACGCCACCGCCCTTATGTGCCTGGTGTCCGAAGTGCCCGGAAACGCGGAAAACGCCGGGGCCGTCTGGGTCCAGACATCCCTCCACAAAGTCCTGGGGAACTTCGGTCCCTGGTTCATTACCGTAGCCATGCTGCTGTTCTCCTTCACCACCCTGATCGGGAACATCTACTACTGTGAAAACGGCCTGGCCTATCTGAACCACAAAAAAATGCCCGGTTCCGGGTTCATGAAAGCCTTTAAACTGTATGCCGTGCTCATCGTCTTTGTGGGTGCCATCATCCCCATGGCCGCTGCTTGGGATCTGGCGGACATTATGATGGGAGGCATGACCCTGATCAACCTGACTGCCTGCGTGCTCCTGGGGAGTGTGGTGGTCAAGGCCTATGAAGATTACAGAATGCAGAAAGCCGCCGGACTGGATCCCCACTTCAAGGGAACGGCCCTGGGGCTGAAACCGGAAGAACTGGACTTCTGGAAATAAACAAAACAAGAAAGGAAGAGTGCCATTATGGTCATGGACAAAGAAGAGATCCAGCGGATCCTGGAAAAAGCCCTGGAAGAAGGACGGAATGTGCTGTATGAAGGCAAAGTGGCCAGCTACATCCCGGAACTGGCCAAAGCCAACTCCGGGAACCTGGGAGTCTGCCTGATGCGGAAGGACGGGTCGGAATACTGTGCCGGGGATTATGACATCCCCTTCACCATGCAGAGCATTTCCAAAACCTTCTCCCTGATCCTGGCCCTCCAGACTGCCGGCTATGACAAGGTCTTCAGCAAAATCGGCATGGAGCCCACAGGCGACCGGTTCGACAGCATCCTCCAGCTGGAGCTGAAAGACTGGCGTCCCTTCAACCCCATGATCAACGCTGGGGCTATCGTCACCGCCAGCTGCATCGAGGCTCCGGATCCCTTCCAGAGCTTCCTGGACCTGGTCCGGAAACTGTGCGGCAACCCCAAAATCAGCCTGAATCAGTCCGTCTATCAGTCGGAAAAGAAAACCGGCACCCGGAACCGTTCCATTGCCTTCCTGCTGAAAAGCGACAATGTGCTGGACGGGGAACCGGAAGAAGTACTGGATGTATACTTCCGCATGTGCTCGGTGATGGTCACCGCCCGGGACCTGGCCCATTACGGCATGATTCTGTCCAACCACGGGGTGGATCCCACCACCGGGGAACAGCTGGTGGATTCCACCATCGTCCGGATCGTCACCACCCTAATGATGCTCTGCGGCATGTACGATGAATCCGGAGAATACGCCGTGAAGGTCGGCATGCCCAGCAAAAGCGGCGTGGGCGGCGGCATCTGCGCCATCGCCCGGCACGGCATCGGCATCGGCACCTTCGGTCCCATGCTGAACAAAAAGGGCAACAGCGTGGGGGGCGAACGGATCCTCCGGGTCCTCTCCGACTCCCTGGGGCTGCATGTGTTTGATACGAAGGAATTCTAAAAAAAAAGGGGCTGTTGCTTGCGCAACAGCCCCTTAGTCGGAAGTCAGGAGTCGGGAGTCGGAAGCCTCAGGATAGGATCCGCCTGGCTAGGCGGATCCTTTTGATTCTGTAGAACAAGAATCGAAATCAGTCTAAGAGATCATTTCGGCCAAAGGTTCTGCATGTTCAAAAATTTGCTTGCAAATTTCACCTTCGGCTCCAGACTTCAGACTCCAGACTTGAGCCGCTATGCGGCTCTACAGCTAAGGGGGTGTTGCACACAGCGTGCAACACCCCCTTTCACTCAGATCGGCAATTTATGGATAATAATGGAGAAGATTACCATGAACAGGGTGGCCAAAGGCTGGGTAGCCCCATAGGACACCGCCGGTTCATCGCATTCCAGGGCATCCACGGCAGCCCCCAGGCCGGGAGCGGAAGTCATGCCCCCGGTAATGGCCCCGCTGAGCAGGGTCCAGTTGATGTGGAAGGCATAGCGCCCCAGCAGGAACCCGAACAGCACGGACAGGATGGCCACCAGGGAGGAAATGATTACGATCATGTACCCGGCCCCGGTAATGGCATCAACGACCCGGAACCCGTAGTTCAGGCCGGTACCTGCCAGGAACACGGACAGGAAATAGGTCCGCATCTTCCCCAGCACCGTGGAGTTCATCCGGAAGTTCACAGGACCCACTTTCCCAATGGAGCCCAGCCCCAGGGAAACCAGGATGGCACCGCCGGTGGAACCCAGAGAGAACATCCCCAGGGGCCCCATGTAAATCTTGATGGAACCCAGCACATACCCCAGGAACGCCGCCAGGGAGAACCCGACGAAATCCATGGGCACTTCCGGCATGGTGGAAGCCGCCAGCTTTTCGTTGTTCTTGATGTCGATGGCCTTTTGGGCGAAATATTTCTTTTTTTCTTCCTCAACATCAAACCCGAAGATCTTGGGAATTACGTTGATCCCCAGGATCAGGAACAGCACCCCGAAGGGATACCCGATGGAGTGGCCCACCCCTACGCCGGCCTTGGCTTCCGTCACGAAGACTTCCACATCTTCCGGGCTCAGGGATTGGGTGTTTTCCAGAGTCATGGTTTCCGGAACAGGAGTGCCCCGGAGTTTGGCATCCCGGGTTTTGGCCCCGTTCACAATGGCCAGGATCTTCTTCTGGGCCTTTTCAGGCTGGTTGGCAAAATCCTGGGCCAGCCGTCTGGATTCGCTGTCGGAAGATTCCGTAGCGGCAGCCAGACCGGCCGAACTGGTGAGGGCCCCGGTGTAGGTACCGGTGATCTGGTACGGACTCAGGTTGTCGAGGGTCTGAGAAAATCCATAGGAAGCTACGGCCCCTACAAAGGGAATGAAAATGGCCAGGGCCACAAACTGTTTCCCGAATTTGTTGATGGCGTATTTCATGTCTTTGGCGGCCAGCAGCCCGGTCCCTACAATGAAGATCAGCAGAGACAGGTTCATCAGGGAGCCGTCGATGACTTTCCCCTGCATCACCTTCAGAGCGGCAGCGTAGTACTTGCTGCCCTTTTCGAAAGTGGCGGCATACTGGGTCAGGAAATACCCGATGCCCAGGCCGATGAACAGGGTCCCGGTAATCCCGAATTTAAACTTCCGGAATTTCAGTTCCCCAAACAGGTTCCCCAGTGCCATGGTGGCAAACAAAAGAACCAAGGGATTGAAGATAAAGGCAATCAGATTGAATTGCATATGAAGTTGTCCCCCTCTAAAAAAGAATAAGAAAAAGAATAAAAATAAATATGCGTATATTGTACAGGAGATTGGTGAAATAGACAATAGTTCTGAAAAGTTATTTTTATTTTTTGTATATTAAGATATTTTATGGTCTGTGTCCAGTATTTTTAACTCGAATGTTGCTTTTGTAACATTTTCAGATCACGTTCTTCTAAATCTTTCTGAATTCTTTTAAAACTATCCATATTTCGTTACAATATATAATATATATGATTTCTGCATTTTTACTCAGAAAGGAAGCGATGTTCCATGTCCATCATTATGCTGAAAAATGTCCTGACTTTCAAGGCGGATGCCATTTTTACCGCCGCCCTGGCAGCCGTCATGCTGCTTTTGGGATACTGGGTGAAGGGGAAGAGTTCCGCCCTCCGGAAATACTGCATCCCGGCTCCTGTGGTGGGAGGATTCCTGTTCATGTTCATCACCTTCATCGGCCATCAGACCGGAGCCTACGGGTTCAAATTCGACACCTATTTCCAGGATCCCTTTATGCTGGCCTTCTTCACCACCGTGGGGCTGGGTGCCAGCATCACCCTGTTGAAAAAAGGCGGGGGCCTGCTGATCATCTACTGGCTGGTGTCCGGCATCGTCTCCATCTGTCAGAATGGCATCGGCATCGCCTTTTCCAAGATCTTCGGCATTGAAGCCCCCTATGCCCTGCTGGCCAGCGCCATTTCCATGATCGGGGGCCACGGCGCCGCAGCCGCCTATGGAAAGACCTTCGTGTCCATGGGCTATCCTGCCGGACTGGAAGTGGGCATGGCCGCCGCCACCTTCGGTCTCATCTCCGCGGTGCTGGTAGGGGGACCGGTAGCCCGGATGCTCATTGAAAAGTACCATCTGGAACCGGATCCCACGGAAAACTTCGACACAGATGTGGAAAAAGTCAACGCCGCTTCCCAGGAAAAACTCAGCTCCCTGGACATTATCAAGAACGTCACCGCCATCCTGTGCTGCATGGCCATCGGCTCCATGATCTCCGGCTGGATCGGGAAACTGATCCACATGAGTTTCCCCACCTATGTAGGGGCCATGTTCACCGCCGTGATCCTCCGGAACCTGAATGAAAAATACCATTTCTATCAGTTCAATTTCTCCCTGGTGGACGGCATCGGAGATGTGATGCTGAACCTGTACCTGGCCATCGCCCTTATGACCCTGCGGCTGTGGGAGCTGTCCGGGCTCCTGGGCGGTGTAGTGCTGGTTGTGGCGGCCCAGGTGGTGTTCATGGTCCTGGCCTGCCGGTTCGTGATCTTCAAGATCCTGGGAGGCAATTATGACGCAGCCGTCATGTGCGCCGGGCTCTGCGGCCACGGGCTGGGAGCCACCCCCTCCGCCATCGTGAACATGACCGCCGTCAAAGACAAATACGGCATGAGCCGGAAAGCCTTCATGATCGTCCCCATTGTAGGGGCCTTCCTGGTGGACGTGATCTACCAGCCTCAGACCATAGCCTTCATCAAGTTCTTCGTAATGCCGAAGTAAGCAAAGAGGGTGCTGCAAAAAGCGTGCAGCACCCTCTTTGCTGTCAGCGGACAACGGCCGAAGGTAGAAACCCGCCGAATGGCGGGTTTCTTCGATTCCGGACGCAGCCGGTGCTGCTAACCCACCACCCATGCTGCGCATGGATACCCCCGCCCTTGAAAAGGGCGGATAGCAGGCACGCGGGCAATGCCCTTGTGCCTGAAGCCCCAGCGTATATCCGCCCTTTTCAAGGGCGGGGGACCGTTGCGCCTGCGCAATGGTGGTGGGTTAGCAGCCCACAGGCTGCGTTTCCCTTCAAAGAAACCTGTCCCTGGCGGGTTTCCTCCATCGCCCGCTGACCGTTGACAGCTGACTGCTGACACAAAAAAATTCCGCATCCATCAGATGCGGAATTTTCCTAACCGGCAGCTCCCTATCCTCCCGGACCGTTTCCAGTCGAGTACTTTCGGCGTATAAGGGCTTAACTGCTGTGTTCGGCATG
>NZ_VULN01000024.1 GCF_009696675.1 Acidaminococcus fermentans
TCCAAAACAAGCTTGCATACCTGGATTTTGAAATCCCTGGTGTACATTTTTAGACTCTTCATAAAAGACGCTCCTTTCTCCAAGAAAGTCTCGCTTCATACTGTCTAAATATATGATACACCTTTCGCGGGCCTTGGGTCGCGGGTCGCGGGCTAGATGAAGAGTTTTTCATCTATTTCTCCGGCTCCTCCGCAATGACCCCGCCGCAGTGGGGGATAAGGTTCAGGGTATAGTCCTTTTTCCCCTCCCGGGCCAGCTGAGCCTGTGCCTTTTCCCAGGCTTCCGCCACCGTGGCGCAGGGAATCTGGTTGGTCTTCCGGATGGCGTCGAAATTTTCTTTTTTCGTCACCAGGTAGATGGTGTACCGGTGGGTCATGCAGAACAGGTTGAACGCCACAAAGAAGGGAATGCTGAAATTCTCCCGCAGGGCCTTCTCCATGTCCTTCTCGCTGTCATACTTGAAGCTGCCCAGATATTCCGGCGGTTCGTACAGGTCACTGGCCTCCATGATGGCGATGATGATGCCCCCCGGTTTGGTGGTCACATCTGCCGGATCATAGCATTTGCAGCCCTGGTACAGGGATACATCCTTGGGATAGCCCCCGGCACAGGCAAAGGTCACATCCGCCCGGGCCTTGAAAGAGACCGCCTGGTTGTCATGGCAAATCCGGGTCCCTTCCAGCCAGGCCTGGTAGGGATCCCCGGCCACCATGCGGCAGATCTTCCCCTCGTTGTTGATGATGGAATGGACCAGGAACGTGGGCTTGACCATCTCCATGGCATCCAGCATATCGTAGTTCACCGGGTTGTCCTGGAGCACCCCGTTCCGGGTCTTGGGGTTGATGCCGTCCCCAAAATGGTCCGCCAGGGCATGGCAGTGGTTCTCCTGGATGGTATCCCAGCCGGCCACCCCGGGCAGGAGCAGTTTCCGGCCGCCCCCATAGCCGGCAAAAAGATGGGCGGTGATGCCGTCGATGATCACGATCTTGTCCGCTTCCACCACCCGCTTGTTCAGCATCACACGGGTCCCGAACCGGGTGGTCCCCACACAGGTCAGTTCATCGTTGCTCCGGCAGTGGTGCTGGTACATCCGGATCCGCCGGGCCACTTCTTCTCCCACCACCCGGACATTTTCCTCCGGAGTCTGCTCCCGGTGGGTTCCCTGGGCAAAGACGATGTACATGTCCTCATCCCGCACCCCGGCCAGGTTCAGTTCATTGACCACATGGATTACATATTCAGAAGACCGGTTCCAGGAACGGGTCACATCGGCGATGACCAGGCAGACTTTGTCCCCTTTCCCGAACATTTCCTGGAGAGGCCGGCAGCCGATGGGATGGCGCATGGCCTCCAGGGTGGCCTGCTCCACATCCACCGCCGGCACCGGACGGCCTTCGATGATGCTGCTGATCCGTTCCTCCGGCAGTTCCACTTCCTGGGTGGTCCTGCCAAAATTAAAGCTGAATTTCCTGAGTCCCACGATATCTTCCTCCCTTTCAGACTGAAACTGCAGACGGTTGGAGCAAAAAAACTGTTTATACAGAATATTATAGCACAATCTGCCAGGGGCAATCCGTTTCCATGTATCTGAGTATGTGTCAACAAGTTCTCGGTGAATCCTTCATCGCCGTATAGTTATTCAGAAATGGTGTCAAAAATTTTTTATCGTTGCTTTGAGGTCGACGACGTAGGGGTTTCGCCGCAGGCAAACCCGTCCCGGCCTCCCAGAGGGGAAAAGTCCTCCTATACTCTTCCACCCGCAAGGGCTCTCCGCCGGGAGGGCAGACCCGTTCGTCCCTGGCGGGAGGCTCACAGCCTATCGCCTTGCCCTGACGGTCAAAGGCAGCGGCTACGGACCAGGAATCCGGATGGTCTCGCCCGCGTGCTCCACCCCAGGAGCGACGACACCCGATGTTGTCCCGTAACCAAGGCATCCAGATGTGTCCCCCTGAAAGTCGGATGCCAGATGCTGCGCATCTGCCTTTGAACGTAAAAAACCGTAGGCCGGGATGGGCTTCCCTGCGGGCAGCCCCTACCACGTTGGGGGCAGAGGACCAGCAGGAAATCAGAGAAACGGGGTTGTCAAAAAATCCGTTCCTCTGACCGTTGTATCCAACATCCGACCCCAACGCCGTAGGGGCGTGCCGCAGGCCCGCCCGTCCCGGCCTCCGGTTTTTATCCGTTCCCAGGAACCCGCCCGGCGGGTTTCCTCCTGCCGCTAGAGACTAGAGACTAGTGACTGTCAGCTCATGACCATCCGCCTCCGGCAGATGGTCTCCTTCTGCGTGAGACGGAAAAGCGTCCCTGCCCCTTTTCCCAATTTCCTCCGAAAAAATCCTCCCTGCCGTCTCTTATACAGTGTAAGGAGGCGATGACATGGAAGCAATCAAACGGCAGGAAGTTCTGGAACTGGCCCGCAGGGCCCGTGGGCACATCCGGAAAATTTACCTGCACTGGACGGCTGGAACCTATGACCAGCTGTTCCCGGACTATCACCTTCTGGTCCGGGGGGACGGGAGCCTGGTAACCAGTACCCGGGACTGGACCCGGATCCTCCCCCACACCTGGAACCGGAACACCGGTGCCCTGGGCATTGCCCTGTGCTGTGCCAAAGATGCCGTGCTGTATGCAGACGGCACCTTCGATCTGGGGGATTATCCCCCCACTCCCCTGCAGGTGGAAAGCGCATCCATCCTGCTGGCCACTCTGTCGGAACTCTGGAAACTCCCTCTGGAGCCCGCCCAGATCATGACCCATGCAGAGGCTGCCGACCTGGACGGTTACGGGCCAAGCATGGCCGGGACGCCCGCTTTTGAACGGTGGGATCTGTGGAAGCTGAAAGACTATGACGGAGTATGGCGCAGCGGCGGGGCGGTGCTCCGGGGGAAGGGACTGTATTATCAGTGGGTGAAGCGGGTAAAAGGTGGGTTCATCGTTTGTCGTTCATCGTGAGTCGTTATGGAAGGAACCCGTACCCGGGTTCCTGTGAATGAGGACGCAGCTGACGCTGCTAACCCACCACCAGCCTGTCGGCCGGTCCCCCGCCCTTGAAAAGGGCGGATAGTGGGTACGCGGGCTTACGCCCTGGCACCCACATAAAGCAATGGACCGTTAGGCCGCATACCTATATACAGCAATGGGCGTCAGCCCGAGCGTATATCCGCCCTTTGCAAGGGCGGGGGACCGTTGCGCTTGCGCAATGGTGGTGGGTTAGCAGCCCCCAGGGGCTGCGTTTCCCTTCAGAAGCATCTGCCTCCGGCAGATGGTCTCCATCGGCTAGTGACTAGTGACTGGCCCGGCCCTGCCGGGCCCCGCCCCCTTACACCCTGTGATGCAACCTTATCCTGACAATCCAAAGGAGGAATGAAAATGGCAATCCAGAAGAACCTCACCGCAGTGACCCTGCAGCTGGAAATCAGCAACGGGGTGGACAAAAATGACCAGCCCAAATTCAAGAACATCAGCTACGAAAAGCTGTCCACCGATGCCACCCCTGAAAAACTGGCGGAAGTGGGCAAGGAATTCGGCGGGCTGATGGCAGAAGCTCCCAAAGGCATGTACGTGGTGGAACGCCATGCCCTGAATGAAGTGGCGTAAAGGAGGTAAGGCACAATGGCAGATTCCAGAAAACTGGACCTGATTTTCAAAGACAGTGAAAAGGCAACGAAAAACATCCGTATCCCCAACCCCCGCACGGACGTGGACCGGGAAACGGTACTGCCGGTAATGAACAAAGTGGTGGAAAGCAAAGTCTTCCTCACCAAGAACAATCTCCCGGTGGAAACCATCCAGGGGGCCAAAGTGACCGACGTCAAGGACCTGCTCTCCGACGGGGCCAGTGACGAAAGCACCGAGGCCTGACCATGGATGACCTGACCCTGCTGGCCGGCCAGACTGCCCAGTACGGGTTCCCCATGGTCATTTCCTGGTACCTCCTGGTACGCATGGAAGAGAAACTGGAGAACCTGACCCAGAGCATCGAACGGCTGCGCATGGCAGTGAAAATAGAATAAGGAAAAAAGAGAGTGCTGCATGTTTTATGCAGCACTCTCTTTTTGCGCACAAAAAAGCACCCACACGGTCAAACCCCGCATGGATGCTTGCTTTTAGTCTGGTGGAGCATAGGGGGAAGGGCGCATATTTCCTTGTTCCGCGCTCCTTTATATAGAAAAGTTGGCAAAAAGTTGGCAACCAACATAAAATTTCATTGTGCCCCTGCAATAGGCCTGGATTTTTACCAGGTCTATTTTTATGTGCAGGTGGCAAGGGATCCGGACAGATCGTTGCAAAGAAAAAGACAAGGGGCGCCCATGTTGTCAACCACCAGTAGGCCACAATGGTCACACCCCTTGCCCTCATGCTCTGTATTTTACACGGTTTTCAATTCTATTGCAACCGCCCCGCGTACTGAATTGAATCGGGTTTAATAGGGGTGTTTGGGGTGAAACCCGCCCGCCCTATATACTTATACCCGTTTTTAATTCCATACTTTTTAAAGGGGCTTAAATACGTGTTACCAGTCAAACGCTTCCCGTTCTGCGTACTCGCCGTCCGTTCTTTCCTCATAATCATCATAGATTTCCTGTGGGGTGGAGTCGCCAGGCATTTCTACCAACGAATCTTCCAGGGCTTCTTCCTGCGCATTGTCGCAAAAATCGTCATAATCGATATAATCGCCGTTTTCCATTTCAATATCATCCATTTTTTTAGCTCCTTTCGAAAATTCCACTTTTTCTAACGACTTTCAAGGCCGGATAAGAAAAAATGGAAACCTACCGCCGAATTGCAAAATTGCCGCCCGATTTTTGGGACTATACCCCCCATTGCAGGGGGATCCCGTTGCCTAACAACGTAAAAATTACGCTGATTCATTCGCCCTCCCCGGCTATTTACCACTTTTTTGTTAAAATTTACCAGCCTGTTTTGAACTTTGTTAAACCGAAAACCCGCGCCCCGCCTTGCTCTACGGGATTTTTTAACGATTTAACAGTTTTTCTGCACAATAACACTATATATATTTAATTTATTGCGGCAGGGGATTGGAATATATCCGCATAATAAATTGGATTATATATATTATTATTTATTGTTAAAAATGTTAAATTCGTTAAATTATGCTCATACAGCAAGGATTCATGCGGGTTTTCGGGTTTAACGAAATGGCTCTAAAATTTACCAATTTAACAAAATGCGCTTTAGTCGTCTTTGGGTGGCAACACTAATTGTCCAACCTGGCCTGTAATCCCGCCAATAGAGCCGTGTCCAAAAATCCCGTCTTTCCTGTAATGTTTCATGTAGCCCCGTTTTAACCATTCCCGCTTGACGGCCCGCAATGAATAGCCTTCTTCCTTTAGGATCCCTTCCAGGGCACCCTTGAAAATATTCACGGTATTACTATCAACCACTCCGCCCCATGTTTCGCCTTTTGGCTTGATACCATCCATCACGAACTTGTTTTGGTTGATTGCAATCTGATTACAAACATACTCATAGGCCCGCTGCGGTACATCCACTTCTTGTTCTGTTTTTATACACCCTTTTACGTCCTCTGCGGTCAACACGGGACAGCCAGCCGGGGCCATGCTCTGAAGAAGATCGTAGGCGGTCAGTATTAGTGCCAGGGCTTGCACCTGTTTTCCTGTTCCGCCCATGCCCTGTAGTTCCTTTTCAAACTGTTTGAATACCTTTTTATTGGTGTCCTGGCTTTGCCTTGCTTGTGCAACGAAGGCCGGCCCCAATACGCCGTGACAGTCAGCAATTGCCGCAACCGTGCCGTTGCCGTCTTGAATAATCTTCTCCGTACATTCCAGTTCAATAACCCGGTTGATAGCCCCGCCGCCGCTGTTGCTCTGCGTAATGGGTTCTTCCCCTGTGAAAAGGAAACTGTTTTGCCAGGACAGCCGCCGCACCATAGATCCGTTGGCCCGCAATCTTCCCCTGTTGGTCTGGCCAGTTACCCGATAAATCAGACTGTCATAGTTTCCATAGTTTCCTTTGATGGTCTGCAATTCATCTCCGAAAAACGGGATACTGTACAAAACACCGGCCTTTTCCATAATGTAATTTATGGTGTTGTTCATGGTATCCACCAGTTTTCCCTCGTCTGGATTTCCCCATATACTGGCCGCAACTTTGAGTGCAACTGTTTTTCCCGCGCCCGTGCCGCCCCATAAATGAAGGACAAAGGGCAACGCGTGCATGGGGCCTATAAGTACACTGGCCAGGCTTGCAGCTATGGTTATGCGCATGTAGGGGCTTTTTAGCAGGGGGAACACAATCTTATACCATTCTTGCAACGTTCCTTTGGGTTCCAGGGCTTGCGGTAATGCGCCGAATTGATCGCCAACATCTGGTTGAATAGAATCAGAGTAGGGGACAAATTCCCCGTATTCCTCTTTGGGATCCCAGCCCATGTGCCCAATACTGGCAACGCGCGGCAACGTATCCTGGTTTCTGTTTACTACGTCTGCAATATATTTCACCGTGGAACCAGCCGTTTCACTGGTTACTTCTATGCCCTTGTCAGCCAGGGCAACAATTTTTGTTTTACTGGCCGTAACCGAACGCGGTACAAGTATTTGCTTCCATTTGCCATACTTGAAGAATGACAGCTGAATTTTTTCTTCTCCGTTTTCCTGGTTCTCATAGATTGCCGACGGTAACAGGGGATTAAAGGACGCGTCTTCTCTTTTCGTGTTTCCGTTGCCCAAAAGAACGAATTTCCGCACCCCTTGTTCATCGCAGTACCATTCACCACACCGCAATTGTAACGGCTGTTCTGGAAATTGTGTGTAGTGTTCTTCCTGGTTTCCGTTCCCTTTCTTTGCCTGTTCGTGCATGAAGTTTTTGTAATTCTGGTCAAATTCCCGCTTTATAGCCAGGTCACTGGCCCGGAACGTTGCCAGGCTTTCCACTCGTTGCCGTTTCACCGTGTCTTCAATAGCACAGATCCTTGCAAACAGTTTCGGGCTTGTCAGCTGTGCTTTGTCCAGGGTGTTAAAATACTCCACTATCTGTTCTTCCTGGCATGTTCCTAAATCCGGGGCCGCTGCTTCTTCCTGTGCGGGAAATTTGTAATTTTTAATTGCTTCCGGATCCCCGCCTGCTTCCAGATAATCGGCAACGTCACCCTTGACCGGGCACTCTGGCCAGATTTCTGGCAGCGGGAGGACTTTTGCCCCGCGCGCTTCCCACGCCTTGCCGTACACAGCGCCTGGATCGTCGTTGTCCGGAATAATAACTTTCCGGGTGAATTTCTCAACGGCTTTGCGGTCCACCCCAGACAGGTTCGGGCTTTCCGCGCCCGTGTTGGTACTCGTTGCCAGGAAGCCCGCCGCCGTCATTGAATCCGCGCATTTTTCGCCCTCCACGATGTACAGTGTTTCGGTTTTCTTTGCCGCGGTCAGCCGGTCCAGGTTATACAGGTTATTGCAGGGCTTCGGCTTCTTGTAAACAACGGTCCCATCGGGCCTGGTATACAGAAAACTGAATTTTTTATGCCCGTCTGTAAATTTTCCCGAATCTTGCAATAGGCTTCCTTGCCGTCTGGATCCCGATAGGTATATACAATCCGTTCTACTCGTTTCCCGTGGTCCTTTGGCTTTTTAGGTTCAGCAGGGGCTGGGGGCTTTGCGGCAACGGGACTTTCGCCGTTGTTCGTGCCCAGGGCTTTCAGTACATCCGGGAGGGACGCGTGGCATTTATGGCAAAATGCCAGCGTTTTGCCCTCCTTCTCGTCAATGTAAAGGTGGTCCTCGTCGCCGCACACGGGGCACTGTGCCACCGTTGCATTTCCCCTATTGTGTACATTGGAAAGTTTTGTTAAAATTTCTTTATAGGAAAGTTTTTTGTTCATGTTGTCCCTTTCATCCATAGTGTTCCTTATTGTTACATACTGTTAAAATCGCTATAATAAAGAACAAGGACAAAACCCCTGCCCGGAATTTTGTCCCTTGCCGTTGTGAATGGTCGCTCATTCATGACGGCTGTTTTTATTTTTCAACGATTTCAAACAGGGCCTTTCTCATGCTGTCTGTCTTTAAATCTTCCCGTTCTCCTACTTTCTTCATGAATTCGACAACTTCCGGGTAATTCTCATTGCCCGCAATGTCCCCCATGGTATTCCATAGTTCCGCCGATTTCAGAACCTGTTCAACGTAATCCGTTACGGCTTTCATCTGTTCCCGCGTTACTCTGATTCTTTCCATGCTGCACACTCTCCTTTTACAACTTTTACCGTGTAGGATTTTTCCAGGCTGTTTCTGGCCGCCTTTGGCCCCTTGCCAAACCGATAGGGGAACAGGGGGCAATCTGTCAAAACACAATCCCGGACTTCCGCCCGCTGATAACCAGAACAGTTTAAACATTTTGCCCGAATAGCCCGGGCCATTGAAGGGGTTTTAACGTCCAAAATTACAACCGTTTGTTTCTTGCTCATGGTTTCACCTTCTTTCCACTTGTTGTGTGAATCTGCAACGGGTTAAAGCCGCCGCAATGCCAATAAATCCCCGCCCCGGGTGGAATCCCATAGGGGCTTTATTTCGTTGCCGAAAAATGGGGTTTATTTCTTCAAATACGCCAGGTTCTGTTCTTCCAGAAATTTCTTTAGATCCCGTTCCCGAACACGTTTCAGTGTGCTGCTTAAATCCAGGAACGCGCCCCGGTATTTCGGAATTGCCCGCATTTTGTTCAATAGCCGCCAGGCAGTAGGCCTTGAAATAGAAAGCATTTCCGCAATCTCTGTGCGGCTCAACCAACGCTCGCCGTAATCATCAACGCAAACCGTTTTGAGTTGTAACATGTTCATCCTTCCTTTCCCGACTCAATAAGCACTGACAGGGTACTTGTTATTTTTCGATAATGTCGGCCGGGGATACATCCAGGGCCGCGGCAATCTTGCCAACGGTTTCCAGATTTGGCTTTCTTTTTCGGTTCAAAATTTGCCACATGGTACTGCGGCTAATTTTGGCCTTTTCTACCATTGCCGAAAGAGTGAGTTTGTTCTGTGCCATAAGAACGCACAATTTTTCAGTATTCAGTTTCATGAAATTCCCTCCTTGAAAATGATTGAATCATTACAATTACATGTTATCATCGAATGTTTTCAATGTCAACATTGTGGTTTTCAATTTCCAAATTTATTTCAAATGTTTTCTTTTTCTCTGGGGTGTTGTATAATTTCATCATGGAGGTATATTTCTATGGAAATTGGAAAACGGATTAGATCATATCGGGAAAAACAAGGATTAACACAAGGTGATTTGGCAACACACGCCCATATTTCCCGAATTTCCCTGGGGAACTATGAGCGCGGGGAAAGAGTCCCGCCCGTTGATATATTTTTGCGCATTGCCCAGGCATTGCACGTATCAACAGATGAACTGCTGGGATATGATCCGGAACAGGACGAACTAACAAAGTGTATAAATACTTGTAGGAATGCAGGCCTTATTATTGATCCCTTTCATGTTCAAGCATTGAATAACGGTGTTGTTGGGGTATATCAAAATCAAGAAACCTTTGAACAGGCCCAACAGGCCCGTACAAAGGGAACCCCTATGCCCGCAAGTATTCCCATTGTGACAGAAGCGGGATTTATTACAGCCGTCAAAGAAGGAATAAACAATCCCAATTATCAGGCCGCCCAAAAGGATTTATTGAAAATGTATTTATACGCTAGCATATTGCGGGAATATGCTAAAGAAGATGGTTTTTCGAATGTTAATATTGAAGCGTTGAAACGGGGTACCTTGCCTTTAGAAGTAGAGGAAAAGATTACAAAAAGGCAAAATGCAAGCAAAGATTTCTTTGACAAGCTGTTCGAATGTGTACATAAAAGCCAAAATTTGACTAAAGAAACAGAACAAGAACTGGCTAAACAATTTCATGCACTGGTACAAGAATACCAAAAATAATTTTTCTTTCTTTCTCCCGGCTCAATAAGCACTGACAGGGGCACAATGAGTAACGGGAAAGAAGGTATTTTATATGTGGATAACCAAAAGAACGAACAGCAAGGGAACACGGTATGTTTATCAAGAACGGTTTGAAGATAAGAAAACGGGGCTTAAATTAACTGTTTCTGTTACTTTGAACAGCAAGAACGCCCATGCCCAAAAGGTGGCAGCGCAAATGCTGCGGGAAAAGTTTGAAGAAAAAGCAGACAAGGGGGAAGCTAGAAAGGCTAGCCGCCTTGAATCCCTGGCCCTTTCTACCGTCTTGCAGGAATGGCAAGAAATAACGGATATGCGGATCAAAGAAGCAACCAGGATAAACCATGACTTGTATATACGGAAGATCCTGGCCGGATTGCCGGAAGGGATCCTGTTCAAAGACTTCACCGCCCCAATAGCGGAAAAAATGCTGTTCCGTTATTACTACGTGGACAAACTTTCTTTTAACTATTGCAAGTCCCTGCTGATTACTGTAAAAGCGATTATGCGGTATGCTAAAAAAGCCGGTTACACCGACAATGTAACCGACTTTGAAGAAATTGACTTGAAACGCCGCCCGGATACCCCGGAAGAACTGGCCAAAAAGAACAACAAGTTCCTGGACAAGGAAGAATTAAAAAATTGCCTGGATCAACTCAAAGAACGGAACTTCCGTGTTGGCCTGGCCATGGAATTTATTTCACTCACGGGGCTACGGTGCGGGGAAATGCTTGCCTTGCGCCGTCAAGACGTGAACCTGGATAAGCGGCAACTTTCAGTCACGGGAACTATTCTGGTAACAGCCAAAAACGGGGAATCCATTCAGAGGGGGACGCCCAAAACAAGAACGTCCTATCGTACCATTGATTTAAGTATGCGGGCTGTTCAGATCCTGGAATGGTTCAATACCGACAACAAGCGCATGGAACGATGGGGGAAGCAAGGGAACAGCCTTTGCAGCAAGTACAAGGACAGGGGCTATATATTTACCACGGATACGGGGTTTCCATTGAATCGGCAATATATAAACCGCCTGTTACGGGCTGTGCAGATCCCGGGGAAGCATATCAGCACCCATATTTTCAGACACACGCATATTTCCATGCTTGCGGCCATGGGGGTACCTGTAAAGGCAATTATGGAAAGGGTAGGCCATTCAGATCCAAAAGTTACCTTGTCGGTTTATACCCATGTCACACAAGAGATGAAGGAACAGCTTGACGAATGCCTGGAAAAAATTACCGTGTAAAAAAGTTGGCAAATTTGGCCCAATGCCCTTTGAAAAAAATCAGCAAAAAAGGCCGCAACCCTAGACAGGAAGCGGCCCCCCGGCTTTGAAAAAAGTTGGCAAATTTTTCTCATGCTGATTTTAGGAAAGTTGGCAAAAAGTTGGCAAAAAAGGGTAAAAAAAAGAAACGGTTTGAAACGCTTCAAACTGTCTTGAAAACCGCAAACCCCGCATGGAAACACGGTTTGAAACACTTTGAAACATTTCACCGTTTCGGCTTAATAATTGGTGGAGCACAGGGGGATCGAACCCCTGACCTCAAGATTGCGAACCTTGCGCTCTCCCAGCTGAGCTAGTGCCCCAATACGTAGTATTATAGCGCTTCCGGGAGAAGTGTGCAAGGAAAAATCGGAAAGGGGAGTGTGAAAAATTCACATCCCCTTCTTTTCCTGCTTTTCCACCAGATCTGCCAGGGTGGTGTTGTCCACGATGTTGTCGATGGCATCCTGGATTTCTTTCCACAGGTCCAGGGTGACGCAGTGGGCGGCCCGGCTGCAGATTGCGTGGCCGGGTTCCAGGCAGGCCACGGGAGCCAGGGACCCTTCCACGGCCCGGAGGATCTCTCCGGCGGTATAGTCTTTGGGATCACGGACCAGTTTGTATCCTCCCTGGGCTCCTCTGGCACTTTTAACCAGTTTGGCGCGGGAGAGCTGGGTAATGATCTGTTCCAGGTATTTTTCTGAGATTTCCTGTCTCTGAGAGACGCTTTTAATAGGTACATAGGATTCGGTGCCGTTGATGGCCAGATCGATCATCAGGCGCAGGGCATACCGTCCCTTGGTAGAGATTTTCATGGTTCCTCCTCGCAGCAAGAATAATTTCCTATAATTGTACTATAGAATTTTCCAAAAGGAAAGGTTAATTCCTAGTAAATTTTAGGAATTTCACATCTCCCCGATTTATCAGATTTTTTTGCCGAATCGGTTGACACTCTTTGCTTCTGAACGGTAAAATAATATCGTATCTGTTCATTCTGTTTTCGGATTCCATACTGAAAATTCATGGAGGGGGAGAAAATCGTGCGTCGCTTACAGATCGAAACGCCGGGACGGGCCCAGACGGTCCTGAACGGTTTGTATCAGGATATGCACCGAAGGATCAGTGCCAGTTCTCCAGGGCTGTGCCCGGTGGACATGGCCCTGAACTTTCTCCGGTTCTGCCATGCCCAGAGCTGCGGCAAATGCGTGCCCTGCCGGGTGGGCCTGGGCCAGCTGGAGGTGCTCATTGAACGGGTGCTGGACCGGACGGCCACCCTGGACACCATCGACCTTATTGAACGGACCGCCCGGAGCATCGCCTCTTCTTCGGACTGTGCCATCGGCTACGAGGCGGCCTATATGGTTCTGAAGGGGGTTCGGGGCTTCCGGGAGGATTATAAGGAGCACGTGCTCACCGGCCGGTGCATCTGCGGTCTGAGCCACCCGGTGCCCTGTGTGTCCACCTGCCCGGCCCATGTGGATATTCCCGGTTATGTGGCGCTCATCCGGGAAGGCCGGTATGAAGACGCCCTGGAACTGATCCGGAAGGACAATCCCTTCCCCGCCGCCTGCGCCTATGTATGCGAGCATCCCTGCGAACACCACTGCCGCCGGGGGATGGTGGACGCCCCGGTGAACATCTGCGGGCTGAAGCGGTTTGCCGTGGACCATGCCCAGCCGGCCCGGGCGCCAAAGCCCGCCCCTGCCACCGGCAAGACCGTGGCGGTGATCGGAGGCGGCCCGGGAGGCCTGACGGCAGCCTACTATCTGGCTCTTATGGGCCACAGCGTCACCGTATACGAACAGCGGCCCCAGCTGGGCGGCATGCTCCGGTACGGGATCCCGGACTACCGTCTGCCCCTGGAAGTGCTGGACCGGGACCTGGACTACATCCTCACCACCGGGATCCAGGTCCGCACCGGAGTTTCCGTAGGGACGGACATACCGGTGGAAAAGCTCCAGCAGCAGTATGATGCGGTGTACATCGCCATCGGGGCCCACAGCGACAAGAAGCTCCATATCCCCGGGGAAGACGCCCAGGGGGTGTACAGCGCCGTCCGGCTGCTCCGGGACATTGGGGAAGGCCGGGTTCCGGATTTCACCGGCAAACGGGTCTGCATCATCGGAGGCGGCAACGTGTCCATGGACGCCACCCGCACGGCCAAACGGCTGGGGGCGGCTTCCGTCCAGTGCCTGTACCGGCGCCGGCTGGAAGATATGACCGCTCTGCCGGAAGAGATCCAGGCGGCCATGGCGGAAGGCTGCGAAATCGTCACCCTGGAAGCCCCCAGCCGGATTGAAACCAACGCAGCGGGCCAGGTAACGGCCATCTGGACCCAGCCCCAGCATATCGGCCCCTACAATGGAAAGGACCGGCCAAACCCCATAAAGGCGGATCTGCCGGAACGGCGGTTCCCCTGCGACATCCTGATTGTGGCCATCGGCCAGTCCATTGTCACCAAGCCTTTTGAGGCCATCGGGGTCACCACCCACCGGGGGGCCATCCAGGCGGATCTGTCCACCAGCATCCCGGGCCTGGGGAACCTGTTTGCCGGCGGGGATGCGGTTTCCGGTCCCGCCACAGTGATCCGGGCAGTGGCCGCCGGGAAAGTGGCCGCCGACAACATCGATTCCTTCTTCGGCTGCCACCACCGGATTTCCTGCCAGGTGGAGATCCCCGACGCCTACTTCACCCAGACCCCTCCCTGCGGCCGGGTGAACCTGAAGCACCACTGCACTCCGGACTGTGTGGGAGATTTCCGTCTGGTGGCGGAAGGGATGACCCCGGAAGAAGCCCATCAGGAAGCCAGCCGGTGTCTGCGCTGTGACCACTTTGGCTACGGCAGCTTTAAAGGAGGGAGGAATCGGGAATGGTAACCTGTACCATTGACGGCAAAATCATCCAGGTGCCGGAAGGGACCACCATTATGGAAGCGGCCCGGCAGGCCCGGATCCAGATCCCCCACCTGTGCTATCTGAAAGGACTCAACGAAATCGCCGCCTGCCGGGTGTGCTGTGTGGAGGTGGAAGGAGAACCGGGGATGATCACCGCCTGCAACAGTCCTGTCAAAGAGGGCATGGTGGTCCACACCCATTCTCCCCGGGTCCGGGAAACCCGGAAGATCAACGTGGAACTGATCCTGTCCCAGCACGACTGCCGGTGCGCCGTCTGTGTCCGCAGCGGCAACTGCCGGCTCCAGTCCCTGGCCAACAGCCTGGGGATCCACGACAATCCCTATGAGGAACAGCTGCCCAAAGGCCTGCGCCGGGCCTGGACCACCACCTACCCCCTGTTCCACGACTACAACAAATGCATCAAATGCATGCGCTGCATCCAGGTCTGCGACAAGATCCAGGCCATGCACATCTGGGACGTGGCGGGCACCGGGGGACGGACCACGGTGGATGTGTCCGGGAACCGGGTGATCAAGGATTCGGACTGCACCCTGTGCGGCCAGTGCATCACCCACTGTCCGGTGGCCGGGCTCCGGGAACGGGACGATACGGACAAACTCTACGAAGCCCTGGCGGACCCGGACAAAGTGACCCTGGTCCAGGTGGCTCCGGCGGTGCGGACGGCCTGGTGCGAAGCCTTCGGCCTGCCCCGGGAGCAGGGGACCATCGGAAAAATGGCGGCGGCCCTCCGGCAGCTGGGGTTCGACCATGTGTACGACACCACCTTCGGGGCGGACCTCACCATTATGGAAGAAGCCAATGAATTCCTGGAACGGTTCCAGGCCGGGGACACCAAAGAGTTCCCCATGTTCACCAGCTGCTGCCCCGGCTGGGTCCGGTTCCTGAAAGGCCAGTATCCGGAACTGACCGGACGGCTGTCCACCTCCAAATCCCCCCAGCAGATGTTCGGGGCCATTGCCAAGACCTGGCTGGCGGAAAAGCTCCAGGTGCCTCCGGAAAAGCTGTACTGCGTTTCCATCATGCCCTGCCTGGCCAAAAAGGCGGAATGTGCCCTGCCCACCATGCAGGGGCCTTACGGACCCGATGTGGACCTGGCCCTCACCACCCGGGAATTCATCCGGATGCTCCGGGCGGACCACCTGGATCCGGCTCTCCTGCCGGAAGAACCGCTGGATGACCCCATGGGCACCTTTACGGGAGCCGGGACCATTTTCGGCACCACCGGCGGGGTACTGGAAGCGGCTCTCCGTACAGCCTACGCCACCCTGACCGGGGAAAATCCCGATCCGGACCTGTTTGCTCCTTTGCGGAACGGCACCGGGCTCCGGGATGCGGTGTACACCATGGCCGGCAAAGAAATCCGCTGCGCCGTGGTCAGCGGCCTGGGGAACACCCGGCAGCTGATCCAGGCTCTGAAGCGGAAAGAAGTCCATTACGATTTCGTGGAAGTGATGGCCTGTCCCGGCGGCTGTGCCGGAGGAGGCGGCCAGCCCATTCCCCAGGAGGATGTGGAGCTGGAAGGCGTCCGGGGAGAAGAGCTCCGGACCCTGGACAAGCACAGCCATCTCCGGTTCTCCCACCAGAATCCCCAGGTCCAGCGGCTGTACCGGGAATTTTTGGGCAACCCCCTGAGCCCCAAAGCAGAAAAACTCCTCCACACGGATCATTTTGGGTGGAAAATGTAGAGGCTGTTGCAAAAGCAACAGCCTCCTCTTCAGGTCTCGGAAAGGTGTCAAGGCTTTTAGACACATCGAACCGAGACACCTCGTTAACTTACTAATTGCTGGTATTTTTCATTCGGAGTTAAATAATCAATACTCGAATGAATACGGTTTGCATTGTAATCGAT
>NZ_VULN01000025.1 GCF_009696675.1 Acidaminococcus fermentans
ATCGATTACAATGCAAACCGTATTCATTCGAGTATTGATTATTTAACTCCGAATGAAAAATACCAGCAATTAGTAAGTTAACGAGGTGTCTCGGTTCGATGTGTCTAAAAGCCTTGACACCTTTCGTCAGCTCATGACCATCTGCCCCCGGCAGATGGTCTCTGTCTGCGTGAGACAGAAAAACGGCCCTGCCGCTTTTCCCCTTCCTCTGCTCCCTTTTCCCGCCCTCCAAATTCATTCCCTGCAGATTCTTGCCGTTAATACCCCGATTTTTCCACTCGGGAAGGAACTTTCTGTTGGATGTCGAAGGGTATTCCTATACCAATTTTATAAGGAGGCAGATTAATGGAAAGGATCAAAACCTTTGACGAACTCACCATCCGTGACAACTTTCTCTTCCAGCATGTGATGCGCAATGAACAGCTTTGTACCCACCTCATCGAAAAGATTGTGGGAATCAAAGTCCACTCCCTGCATTACCAGGCCTTCGAAAAGACCGTCAACCTCCGGCTGGACGGCAAAAGCATCCGTCTTGATGTATATGTGGAAGACGAAGAAGGCCGCGTGTACGACATCGAGATGCAGTGCACCAACTCCCCCAGAAATGACCTGGCCAAACGCAGCCGTTTCTACCAGAGTCTGATTGATGGGGAACTGCTGGATAAAGGCAAACCCTATGAAGAACTGAACCCGTCCTACGTAATCTTTATCTGCACGTTCGACCCGTTCCATCGAAATCTGCCAATTTACACATTTACCCATTGCTGTCAGGAAGATAACAGGGTAAAATTAAAAGATGAGGAAACCAGGATGTTCCTGAACAGTAAAGGCAGCGAAAATGCGGCTGATCCTGAGATTGCCGCTTTTCTCCGGTACGTGGATGGAAAAGCGGCAAAAGGGAAATTCGTGGAAAGCCTGGATCAGGAAGTCCATCTGGTAAAGAGTATGGATAAAGTGAGGCGAGAATATATGATTTTAAGTGATGAAATCAGAAGACGCCAGAAAGAAGCAGCTGAAGAAGGCATGCGGCAAGGTATGCGGCAAGGTATGCAGCAAGGCATACAGAAAGGCCGTCAGGAAGAACGGGAATCCAACATTGTTGCCATGCTGAAAGAAAAGATCCCCATGGAGACCATTTCCCGGATCACCCATTACTCTCTGGACCAGATCCAGAAGTTGGGAAAGTTGCATGGAATTCTTTAGGTTGGAAAACGCCCAGGGCGTTTTCCTTCCCAATGATAAGGCCGCCGGAAAATCCGGCGGCCTTTTGGTGCATCGTTGGTCGTTCATCGTGAGTCGTTTCGGATGCCAGATGCTCACGCATCTACCTTTGAACATAAAAAAAACCGGAGGCCGGGATGGGCTTCCCTGCGGGCAGCCCCTACCACGTTGAGGTCAGAGGACCAACGGAAATTCACAGAAACGAAGTTATCGAAGATTCCGTTTCTGTGACCATCGGCTTGAACATATGACACCAAACGCCGTAGGGGCGCGCCCGAGGCCCGCCCATCCCGGCCTGAGGGTTTACAAATTCAAAACCACGTTGGGGTCAGAGATACAACAGAAAATCAGAGAAACGGGGTCTTCAAAAAATCCGTTTCTCTGACCGTTGTATCCAACATCCGACCCCAACGGCGTAGGGGCGGGCCAAAGGCACGCCCGTCCCGGCCTGCGGGTTTTATACGTTCCTAGGAACCCGCCCGGCGGGTTCCCTCCTGCCGCTAGAGACTAGTGACTAGTGACTGTCAGCTCATGACCATCTTGAGACGGAAAAGCGGCCCTGCCGCTTTTCACCGCGCCCTGTCCCTTATTCCCCTGAACACCCTCCCTGGATGCCGGAGGAACTTTTCTTTATCCACCGCCAGTACGATCTTCCCGTCACGGATCAGCCGCAGTTTTCCGCCCCGACCGTCCAGGAGGCAGTTCTGCCAGCGGCAGCAGAGAGGTCCGTCATCCGTTTCTTCCAATCTGTCCCCGGTGAGTCGGCGCAGTTCTGTGTACAGCCGATATTCTTCTTCCGACCGGATCAGCAGGTCCGGCACCTCCCGGCTGTGGAGCAGAAGGAACAGATTGGTCATCACCTGTACCCTGGGTCCCATTTCCCGCACTCCGATAGGCCGTTCCAGCCTTTTCCATTCCTTCACCGCAAAACGGTAATACGGTTCATCGGAGTCTTTGGGGATTTCGCGGATTTCCCGGCGCTTCACCTGTTCCGTCCGGATTACTTCTCCATAATACCGTATTCCGCTCCGATCTCCAAAAATCCTTTTCGACTGGTAAAGAGCCACATAACGGATGGGCAGATTCTGCTCTCCCAACCGGGATGCCGGGATATAGTAGAACCTTCCCTCCAGACAGGCATCCAGCTGCCGTCCATCCTTCATGGTCCCCACCAGCACATCCCGCCGGGACCAGTCCACCCTGGCCAGCTTTTCCTCGATGCCCGCCGGCAGTACTGTTTCTTCCAGAGCCGTTTCCGGGGAGTCATCCACCAGCTCCGTCAGCCGCTGCTCCACCAGCTCCGTGGCAGAAGGCAGGAAGGGCAGCCCTCCGATGTTCACTTTTTCTATGCTCCGGTAAAATTTGTGATGCCGGTACTCTTCCTCATTCCCGTAGGGAAACAGCACATAGGCCCCGAACATGGTCCGGCGGAACACCTCTTCCCCCGCTTCGCAGACAATGGCGTCCCGGTAACGGTGCATGGTGTTGATGTCTTCCTCTTTGGGCCCCGGCGTATGTCCGATTACGTTGTAATAGTAACTCCCCGGCAGAGCAGGATCGATCCGGTACTTGGCATCGAACACGTACCGACAGGTCATCTCCCCGCTGTCCAGGCTTTTCTTCACCAGGGTCAGCACATTGTCCGGTTTCTGTGGAACCGTAGGCAGATCCCGTCTGGCGGGATTGTAGCGCAGGGCAATGGCTTCCCCGGTAACAGGATCCAGATAATCCACCTGGGAGCCCCGCCCCTTCACCAGAGTCACGAACAGCCGGCTCCCTTCCGTATGGATGATATCCTGGGAAACCAACTGATACTTCTCCTTCAGCAGCCGGTTCAGTTTGATGAAGCACCAGTATTCATACAGCTGGGCCAGATCCTTTACGGACATCCGGAACACATCCCCCGTCACATCCAGTCCCCGTTCCAGCATCAGATAATACTTGTACAGTTCCCGGTAACCCGGGGCCATGGAAAACACCAGGGACATCCCTGTGCCTCCCCCGGTTTCCTCCAGGTTCCCCAGGAACGACCGCCGTACCCGCCAGTCCAGCTGCCCCAGCATACCGTCGATCCGTTCCGTCACTTCCCCGGTTCCATCCCTTCCCAGGGCCTGCACCCGTTCCCGGAAGTCCCGCATCCGCCGGATGGTGGAATCCACCATGGCCCGGGTCAGCCGGTTTTCCCGGGTATCGCAGGTGCTTCTTTTTTCCAGGGCCAGCACCTTCCGTGCCAGCACCTTTTCTCCCTGGCGCACACCGGCTCCCGGATGCCGCTCCAGCCAGCGCAGGGTCTGCCGGTCCGTCCGTCTGGCCTTGTACCCCTGCATCACCCGATGGACAGTCTGGAGCTCATGGTGGGGCTGCCGGAGGATCCGGTCCAGGGCCCGCAGATATCCCTCGAAGATTTGGCAGATCACCCCGTAGAATTCCACCGCACTGCCCCTTCTTTTTCCCTGCTGCCCCCAGCCGGAATAGGTCCTTTTGAGAAAATCGAAGATCAGGCTGTACAGTTCCTCCGTCACATCCGCCACAATGGCCAGATAATCCTTCCGGTAACTGATTTTTTCCGGGAATACCTCCACCGTGAACCGGAGATATTCCTGCCCGTCCAGGCAGATGACGAAATCCGAATATCCGATGTCGCTGCCAAAATCCACCACCCCGGTCAGGAGACGCCCGCTGCTCCCCACCGGAGTGATGCACTCCCGGATGGCCGGGCTGGCATGCCGGAAGGTCATTTCCCCATTCCCCCGGTTCTCGATCACCAGCTCATAATGCGTCTGCTCATAAAACACCGGCTTCACCGGCATTTTTCCCGTTCCGGGCTCCTTTTTCTCGCCCAGGAACCGAACCTCTTCCGGTTCTTCCCGGCAGGAAACCTCAAAACAGGCCGTATCTTCCTCCGTCCCCAGCACAGCCGCCCGGGGATACAGGGCCCGGCCCTTCACCGTCACCGTCACCTGGGGTGTCTGGATAAAGACCAGTTCCTCACTGCCAGTATGAAGTGAACCCATCTTCCTCATATCTCCTCATCATGGAAGCCAGTTTGGCCGCACTCCTGGGGAAACGCACCCGGCTCCCATCCTCTTCCAGCAGCCGGGCCATTTTCCGATTGATTTCCCCGGAATCCGTCCGCAGCCCTTCATAATCCCCCGCACAGAACTGGAACAGCTCCCCGATCATATCCCGGACCGCTCCGCTGCTGCCCTGGATCCGGGGCAAAATCTTCTGGAGGATTTCCCGGTCCATGGCTTCTTTTTCCTCCATCAGGCCTGTTTTCCGGCTGTACAGCAGATAGAAAACGATTTCATCCCGCACCCGGTATCCCACCTGGGCATCAGCCTTTTTCAGGATTTCATTGCACTGGCACAGCACCCCGCACCATTTCCGGACACTCTCCTCCTCTTCTCCTCCCATGCACTGCCGCAGGGTGAGCCATTCACTCCGGAAAAATCCGTTATCCAGTTCCAGAGGTTCCGCTGTTTCCGTTTCTCCATCCTCCTCCGGCGGCATCAGGTCCACAAAAGAAAACTCGATGGCATTGGCCCGGTCCAGCACCTTCCGGCTGAAAGGAAAGGTGGTCTCGTCCATGTTCACCGTCCCCACCACATAGAGGTTTTCCGGCAGGATCAGGTCTCCATGGCCTTCCACCCGGATGGGATCCGCCGCGATACAGCCGCCTTTCAGCTCCCGGGTCTCTACGGCAGAAAGGTAATCGCTGAGATAATATTCCACCCGGGCCAGGTTCATTTCATCCAAACAGAGAAAGTACGGATGGTCCAGATCTTCCGCAGCCTTTTCCAGGAAATCCGTCACCGCCCCCGGGACGAAATTCCCGTTCAGGTCCACATGGCCGAACAGATCTGAAGGATCCGACCAGTCCGGGCGCACTGCCGCCTGCCGATACCGCCCATTGGCCGCCGTGGCCCCCGCCGCCTCTGCAAAAAGCCGTACCAGCCGGGTCTTCCCCGTGCCCGAAGTCCCCGCCAGGATCACAAATGGTTTGGCTTTGAGACAAAGGTAGAAATTAGTGATCAGGCCCTCTTCATAGGAGAACCCTTTTTGGGCGATGTAGGACTGGATGTGCTGGAGAGCGGCGGAGGGGGTGAGAAGATTGCTGTTTTCTTTTGAAACTTTATTCCTGTCCTTCATATTCTTATCAAGATTCAGATGATATTTTTCTGCCAGTTTGTAAACTTCATCAGCCAGTTCCATGCGGTTGGCATGGGCTGCAAACTTCAAAACACTTTGGCAGGCTGCTTTTCCCGCTTCCGCACCATTTTCCCGGATAATCCGTTCTGCATAATACAGCAGGAGTTCTGAATTGGAATTCCAGGTAAGGATTTCCCCTGCTCTCATTTCTCCGTACCATTTCACGTAATGTCTGGCGGAGGAGACAGCAACTTCCGGGCATTCGTCATGCACTTTTTCAGCTGCTTCCCTCAAAGAGATTTCCCCCTGATGCACTTTCTTTCCATAATCAAACAACACTCTGATGGCATCTTCCGTCATTTTCCCCATATTCAGGCCTCTCAGTTCCCAGAATGAATATTTTTCTTCATTATAGCAGCTTCGCAGAAATGATCAAAACAAAAAAGATCCGACCTGAATCAAGTCGGATCTTTATAATGCGTATTTACTTGGTTAGAAAACAGATTTTCTTCCACTCCGTCTTTTCTGCTCTCTTCTCTATCCCTCTGATATCCTTCCGGATTCTCAAAACAGGATTTCATGGCTTGAGCTATGCTGTAAGCAAGATAGACAGGAACGGCATTGCCAATCTGTTTGTATGCCTGTGTTTGAGATCCTCTTGCGCTGTTTCCCTCAAAATAAAAATTGTCGGGAAATGTCTGGATTCTTGCCGCTTCTCTGGGAGTGATGGAACGGTTTTGACGAATATCCGGATGAATATAGTAATGCCCATCTTTGGAAAGATGTGCCACCACCGTATGGGAAAAAGGCAAATCCCCTGCAACAACTTTAAATCTGTCCAAAAATGCGGTAATATTTTTGTGTGACCGCAGTTCAGTCGGCAGTTCTCTATAACTGAGCCGATCATGAGACTCATTCCATTTTTGGACTGCAATCCGGTAGATTTTCAAATCCTGCTCATTATTGGGTCTGGAATAATGCTCAGTAACAGGTTCCGTCTGGTATTCCTTGATTTTGACTTTAAAAAGATAGGAACTGGCGTGATTCTTTGTTGCCACCGGACCAGGAATTCCCTCCCCAGAATGAATGAAAGGCAAATCATCCAGAATATCATGGACTCTGTACGCACTGGTATCCGTTTTGGGTATCAGAGGATAAAAACCATGTTCACCATTCAGTTTACCAATCAGAATAATCCGTTTCCGGTTTTGCAGCACACCATAATCATGAGCGTTCAGGATTCGGTACTCAGTAGTATATCCGTAATCCTTGAACAACAGGCGCATCTTGTCGAAATAGCGCTCTCCTCCCCTTTCTTTGGCGGACAGCAGCCCGACAACATTCTCAAAAACAAAATACCTGGGTTGAAATTCTCTCAGAAACTCCGCATAAAGTTTATACAGATAATTTCTTGCATCCCCCACCATGTGGTCTCTGCTCCGTGCTCTTCCGGCAAGAGAATATGCCTGACAGGGTGGACCGCCAATAATCAGATCCAATTTGTTTCCATGGAGCCGGTCATGAACAACGGAAAAAATATCCTGAATATTATTCTGGGAAATCGTATACTCCAATACTGAATTCAATTCTTCAGCGGGAATCTTTCCATAAAAGTTCCTGCGGGAAATTTCCCCTTTCAGGTAGGCATCATACACGGACAGCATATCATGATCTTTCAGCCAGTAATATGCAACCCTGGTCCTTAGAGTATTGCATGCGGCCTGGTCCATTTCCACATGGGCGACCGGATCAAATCCAGCCATTTTAAAGCCTTCAGACAATCCGCCAGCGCCAGCAAAAAGGTCCAGATATCTGGTCATTGCAATACCCTCCTTTCTATCATGTTAAAAAAATATTATAACAATAAAAATCTGTTCGGTAAAGAACAATTTGTGTCCACTCAAGCTGTTATGTTAAAGGAGTTGTGCTATGGACAAAATTTCAAAGGAAAAAAGAAGCGAAAATATGTCCAGAATAAAGTCTCGTGATACATCCATTGAGATCAAAGTCCGCAAATATCTTTTCTCCCAAGGATTCAGATACAGGAAGAACGTAAAATCTCTCCCAGGAAAGCCGGATATTGTTCTCCCAAAATACAAAACCGTCATTTTTATCAACGGATGTTTCTGGCACCGTCATCCGGGCTGTAAATATGCTGCTACTCCCTCCACTCATCAGGCCTTTTGGCAAAAAAAGTTCAAGGCAAACGTGCAAAATGATTCGAAACACCATCAACAACTTGAAAAGTCAGGATGGCATGTTATTGTTTTGTGGGAATGCGAAATCAAACACAACTTTTTAAATCTCACGGCCAACCTTGTAAAAGAACTTCACTCTCAGCTGTCCATCAATCCGGATAACTCTCATCTCTAGCCTTTTTCAAAATTTCCATAAGGCAGACACACTGTCTGTCAGTAGGAATTCTTCCTTTTTTCATACCCTGCACACAGCTCGTTAGTATCGAAGTTTCCTTGGGTGTCAGTATGGGATTGGTTCTTGTCCAAGCTATCACCTTTTCCCATTTGTCAATTCCGTATTGAACTGTGTCAATCATGGCATTCGCTTTGTTGATTTCCTTTTGTTCCTTTTTGGCTTCCTGTTCATCATGCTTCACAATTTCGATGTCAATCAGTTCTTCCACAAATGCAGAATGAAGAGCAAAAGACATTTTCTTCATCTTTGCCCAGCACTCAGCTCTTTTAGCCCATTCCGTCACATTCTGAACACCACGATCAGGGGATGTAAGGAACTCATATGTTACTTGAGCCAGCCTGCTCAGCTGTTTTTCCGTTTCCGAAGACACTTCCTGTTTCTGCCATATTTTCTTCAGATCCATCTCCTTATTGGGACACTGTTGATGAATCAGCCAGAAAAGCCACGACAACGCATAAGTATTCACCTGAGCCTTGTAACCGCCGTCATACCAGGAAGATCTCTTTACAATGCCGTCCACGGATTGGAATAGAATATCCACTGCAACAATATTCTTGTAGAACTGCTCATTGAACTGATCCTTATCCTTATCCCACTGTTCAGAAGCCCATCCTGCAAACTTGATAAAGTTCTTCTGTGCTCCGGTAGATACAGAGTCCGGCTTCATACTGTAGATGTTGTAAAACTTTGCCATATCCGTTTTGGTTATTACCTGTTTTTTGGGATTTTCCTTTTCAAACCGTTTTTTCTGGACAGGAGTCATTCCGGCGGTTTCCTGTCTGTACTGACCACGTGCCCGTTCATAATACCAGTGTGTACCATACTGATTCCCATTGACGGCCGGAGCAAGCAGTTTTCTGGAAATCTGTTCCATTTGAATATGGAAAGGTGAATTGGAGAAAAAGTCAGCTTCACTGACCTTGTTTTGACTGTTGGCATATCTGGCAATATCGGGAATCAGCCTGGCGGCGGTTTCCGGTTCTACAACGGAAAGTTTCATGGGAACATATATGTCTTTCAAACCGTTTGCCCGATCCTTATCCTTGACAAGTGCATTGGCCAAGGAGGCAGTGGTCTGCCCACCATTCACAATCTGCAAATCCCGGATATCCGTCAACAGCAAACCGTAAGGTGTCATTTCTGTTTTAACATAGGAAGCAGTCGCCGCAATTCCATTGTTGTAAGCGAAAAATTTCTTGGGATCATTCAAAATGGTGTTCCTGATCTGCTTGTTGATTTTTCCCTTTGTGGACAGGAAGGAGCGCACATTTCCTTCCAGGAGTCTACCTCCATATTCATTGTATAAATCAGCCAGAATTTTCCCTGGAATATTGCAGAGAAAAGCAGTATATTCACTGCTCTGCCCAGCTTTCAGACAGGGAATTCCCGCTGCCCCAAAATCTGCGAGATGAATCTCAACTTCTTCCCTTCCGCTTTTGGACTTTGCCAGTTCATAGAGACGTCCCATATCCCAAATCGTATACTCACACTCTTTCCCGCAAAGGATGTCATTTTCAAATTTTCGTACCCTGGTGCTCATAACGCGGTTGGAAATGATGTACATCCTGTATTTGTCTACGTTCTTGAACCGGTTGCAGATGTCATAGGCTAAATCATATCCCTGGTTACTGGGCTCCCCCTTTTCCAGGATAAAGCCATTCAAGGAATTGACTATAAAATTTTGTTCTCTTTTGAAAAGATTCACCGCTTCCGTGTTGGTCAGCTTATCCACTTCATCACTTTCAACAAAATCACAAATAAACAATGCCAAGCAGTTTTCCAAATTGTCGTAGAAGTACCCATCAATCTGAATTTTTGAGTTCCTGCTCCCCACACTTTCAAACTGCAACGGAATAAATTCCAAGAACTCTTCCGCATCTATCAGATTTTCTGTAATCTGCGTAATGAATTCTTCACGGGGCATATTCCCATTCTGTTCAGCCAAAAGATGAATCTCAGACATCAGATTGCTCTTGTATGTTTCCATTTCATTAGCCATTGAGGTTCCCTCTATTCCTTGAAATCATCCAGCAAAGCCAGCAACAGTTTATACTTTACTTCTGAAACGGCTGCCGGAAGTCGGTTTCTTCTAAGTGCCGGGAATTGCCCGTCCACTCTGTAACTCCACCTGTCATAAAATATAAATTTAAACTGATCATAATAGGAAACTGGTACATATCCCAACGAAAGTAAATTTCCCCGCATGGTTCTTCTAGTCTGAGGATATTCTTTCATCAGTCCATCCAACTGTTCAAACGCCTCATTCAGTGTTATGCCAACGGAACTGGTAATTGTTGTGGTTTCTGCGGTTTGTACAACCAAGTGCCCCTGTAAAGGATTGTCCAACTGTTCAAGGGAAGAAATCGCAACATCAACACTGCCTGGAGACAGAGTTTTTATTTCATACCAAGTATTTTCAAAGACAAAATCCTGATCTTTCTTCAGGGGCCCCTGCCAGGACAATACTGCATTTTCCGCACCACAGGCAGGAACAAGAACGTCCAGACAAAATTTCATTTCCCCCAAAAGTCCCTTGATGGCTGACTGACTCAGATAGTCTGACTTACCTGCAGACAATAGATATCTCCATTCAAGATAGCGGTTTTCCACAAACTGAACACCGTCGCGCTCACTTTCAATGTCTCTTGAGCTTTCCACAATGTCTTCACAAAAACGGACAAAGATGTTCATCAGTTCTTCCTGTTTCAGGTTGAATGATATTGTCCACATCCGGTCTTTTTCTCTCCAACCAGTCTCCACTGTAATGCTGTTTGTGGAAGGAAGCGTCTCTACCCTGCAGGCAGTCTGAAGAAGAAGAGATGCATTCCCTTCGCTGTTCCTGCCATAAAAGAAGTTCAGCTTGTGCTGTGCATCCACCCGACTATACTTGCCACAGCCAAATTTTTCAAAAACATCACCCGTATATTTCATTCACGTATTCTCTCATTTCTTAGTTCCCACCGTCATCCTCATCTTCATCAAAGTCGTTGTCATTTGCATCCATACCAAACAGTTCTTTCTGCATAACTGCATTCATTTTATAAGTATGCAGAATTGGTTTTTCGTCAGTTAGTGGAATGCCAATGGCAAGTCCAATCAATGGCTTGCTGGAATCATGGTAAAGATCCAGAATCTCTTGGGTATCCTTGTCTGGATTATTTCTTCCAGGTTGCAGAACAACTGGATAAATGATCAGCAAGGGATTCCGCTCAAGTCCCGCCCGAAAATAACTGGTCCCGCTTAGACTGTTTTTCTCCTTGTTGAATTTTTTACTGACTGCATCAACTTGTTCTTCTGTCAGTCCTGCTGCAGACATGTTTTTGGAACCCAACCGGGAATTCTTGCCGGAAATCTGCAAAGCCCGAATAGCTCGGTTGTACCTGAAGCTTCTTTTTGCAGGACGAATCTTCATTCCAGCTATTTGAATTTCATTTGCATATCCTTTATTGGCAACAGCAACATCCCATTCAGTAAATTTTTTTGGCTCTGGGAACAACGCATTCTCAATATCTTCATTTCTGAAAATTCTATTGGCATTGTGGCAGTGGTACTCCTGTAAAAACTGCTGAATATATTCCCAGTACACATTTTTAAACTGCAAGACACCTTTCAGTGCCAAATTTTTCTCTTCCGCCGGATGATAATTCAACTTTAAACATTCCAAGAATTTTTCGGTGGCTTTCAGGTTGGTTAAATTTTCAATTCTTCCGCTTGGCAAATAAGCTGTTTCAATAACCTCCCCACTCAGATTGATTGCCTGAACGTAGGTTTTTGCTGTTTTCATCTTGTTTCGTGCAATTACCAGAAGAGCGCCTCTATCCTGCCGCACGCACAAGCCAAATTCTTTTGGAGTACGGTTCTGATCACGCATCATCTGAATTTTTTCCTTCAGTTCATCCGTGGCTTCTGTAATCTGCCTATACCAGTCAACTGCCGTGTCCGGCATCCAGATTTGAAACAAATCATCATAGCCATTGCGATATCCAAACCATCTTCCCATCTGCATAAGGGTATCATACATTTTAGAATTGCGATGAAAATAGCTTACACATAAACCTTCCAGTGTAAGTCCACGGGAAAGACTCAATCCTCCAACAGCAATCAAACGCAGACCAGTATCCGCATAATTATCATAATTGAGGATACGAACAGCATTACCGCCGTTAACCGAAGCGACTTTTATAGGCATAACGGCATTTTTCAGGTTTTTTTGCACTTCGTCCCAAGTAATTGGAGTCTTTCCATCTGAACCAGGGCAGCCACTGAAGTAATTTTCAAATACCCGTTTCAGATTTTGAAATTCGGGATACTGAAGAGCTTTATTTCCACATAGATAGTAGTTCTGTATGGCATCCTGATATTCCTTGACCAGACTGGACACTTGTCTTCTAACCCGATCCTGAACGGCTATAAACCGGGAAAGATTGATCATCATGGTCCTGTGAGCTTTTTTGTTTCCCCTTAAATCACGAATAACATTTATCAGCAGAAAGGAACAAATTGCCGTTTCCAGGCTTTCCGGCATCTGAGGATTGGGAAAAAAATCCTTTTTATGTTTCATGGGAACATAGTCTTCACAATCATCATTGTTGTGAAGCATGTTCTGGTATTTCCCTTCACTGGAAAAAACGGCATCAGGACCAATATAATTGGAAGGCGACGGCAGACAGTAAATGAAATCTTTGGGAAACAGATCTTCATTGAACATGTCATCATCTGTTTCCGGATCAATGAAAATATTGGCATATGGCGTTGCCGTAAACCCCAGATAATTGGACTTGGAAAACTTGTTCAACAGTTCGCGGATAGCCTTGTTGATGGCAGTGGGATCCGTATCTGCATTATGCGTATTGATGGAGGCATTATCCGCTTCATCATCAATAAGAAGCATGGGAACATCAATGATTCCGGCATCTGCCAGTTCAAGCCATTGACTCAAATTATGAAGAACAGAACGATTTTTCTTCATGACAAAAATAATGGGAACATTGATTTTGTCCAAATGCGGAATCAGGCTGGAAGCCGTTTTCTGCTTAAAATCAGAAGATATGCTGGTCACTGACCAAGCTACTGATTCCTTGTCATATTTCCCAACACCAACCTTCCTTTCGGTGCCTTTCTGTTGTTTGAGAAAGGCATCACTGTCCGTTCCAGTAAATCCCTGATCCACCCTTTCCTGCGTCTGTGCACGAAGTTTTTCCATAACGCCGGTAAGAAGAATAATGACCTTGTATCCGGCATCAGCAGCCTTGTTGATCAAAGCAATATAATTGGAAGTTTTACCGGACTGAACTTCCCCAATACACAATCCTCTGCGATTGAATCCTTCTTTCTGAGCTGGATTCCCCAACAGATCCATAATGGCATCTGTGGCATCATCCATTTCATTCAAAACAGCATTGTTCCATCCCTGGTGTCTCAAATAAAGTTTGTACCGATTCCAGAATTTAGGTGCTATATTGCCTTTGGCACTGTTGTACCAAGGCAAATGACTTTTTTCCGTTATCAGAACACCCTTGTCTATACTGATTTGAATTTTGGTCTGGACATCTCTCAGCACTTCCTTTTTCTGCTCTTCCGTCAGGGGATTGATTTGAGCGAAAACATTGATTAGATTCATAATATCTTCTGATTCAACTTTTTCTTCCCCATCCAGTTGCTGTATAACAAAGCTTAAAACTCTTTCTTGGTTTTCATTCATTTGCATATACCTCTTTTATTCTGGCAATGACATCAGGGTAATTGGAAAAAGGTTCCATTATTTTCATCGACTCGATGAACTGATCCACATTTCCATGGATTTGCAGTAATTGCTGAACCGTGTTGTCAGCCAATTGATATACCTCTTCTTTTTCACTGTTTCCCTTTTTTTCCAGATCCATTTCATTTTGAGCCACTCTGCAGTAAACATCTCCATAAGGAAACGTTTCTTCAATAAGGCTCAAATAGGATTCCAGCAGATTGATCTGATCCTCATCCATTGAATTCTCCAGATTTTTCAGGATTGGCATATTTCGGTTGATCTTGTATTCGTACTTTCCGCGATTCTGGATAACATCCCAAGTATGGATAATATTGTCTTCCCTTACCTTGCGTCCTCTGTACCGATATACCTTTTCGCTTTTTTCCACAGATTTCAACACTATATTGGCCAGATTTTTCTTGATCATATAGGGAAGGTTGGCTTTTGATTTTCTTATATCAATTTCCCATATGGAATCCAGTGTATTTGGAATATCAACCCGTACCATGGCCAATTTTCCCAATTCATTCTGTTTGATGAGTCTGAACCAGGTCCCCCAGACAATCAGTCGTTTATTCCGATAAATATAAAACCCCTGTTTCAGACGCAGTTCACTGTTTTCTCCCCTGGCTTTTTTTTCTTTCGTCGTTAGTTTGCTGAGTAAAGGCAGTACATATGGTTTTACCGTAATGAATTCATCGCCAATCCGAATCTGCTGTTCACTCAAAGGTTGTGTAGCCGGATTGTCAGTCAGGAACGGGTCGATTCCATGAACTTCATCCCCATTGAAATAAATCTTGATGTAGTTTTTGACTCCAACATCACCATTTAAAAACCGGTGGAATACCAAGGAGACATGCTTTTTGGTAAGAACCAGTCTGTCATTGAAGGCCTTGCTGAAATTGTCTGATTCCTGTTTTAAGCGGTCAAAATTCTGCCAGACCACCACAGTCCCACTGTCCACGAACTGCAAATATTCAACTCCTGGATACCTTTTGACTTCGTCTTCTGAATATACCTGCAGTGACCAGTTTTGAGTGGAAACTATATAGTCCAAGTCCCAAGCTGCAGCATGAATTTCACCATTTTTTTTGCTGATTACGGTTACTCTTCTGCATTGAGACAGAGATGCCATTTTCATTCCCAAGCCAAATCGTCCCAAATCTTTTTTGCTTCTTTTTTCCGTAGAACTTTGGCTTCCATACCGCATGGCTTTTTCAAGTTCCGAAAGACTCATCCCGCAGCCATCATCTGCAATGCATACATAAGGATCGGGCAGAGCCTGAAAATCAACACGAATTTTACCAGCACCTGCACTGATACTGTTGTCAATAATATCTGCAAGAGCCGCCTCAAAGGAATATCCTATGGAACGGGTAGATTCAACCAGTATGGGGGCTTCTGGAACCACAATTTTCTGTCTCATCATTACACCACCGGAAAATTATAATCATATTTTTCATTATATTATGAATTCGCATCTTTGTATAGTCAAAAGAAACTGGATACTTCATTACAGAAAGGAATACCATCTTGCTCAATTACATTTTATCAGGTTATCTATACAAATTTCAGTACAGATTTATTTTTTATGCTCAATCAGGTTGTTTCAAAAAAATCCGCACAACCCTCTGATTGAACAGTAGGCTTTTACCAGAATAAAGATCGAGTCAGCATCATACCCAAAGCCATCAAGCCTTGGGTAGAAAAGAAGTCAAACCGACCTTTCAGACGTCAGCCATCAGCTTGTTCGTATAATAAGCAGGACGGACCCCTGGCAGGTGTGCCGTTAGTCATTTATCGTTTTGGATACCAGATACTGGTGCATTTGTCTTTAAACGCATTGGCCCTCTGGGCGGCCGGGACGGGCTCCCCTGCGGGGAGCCCCTACCACGTTGGGGTCAGAGATGCAACAGAAAATCAGAGAAACGGGGTTGTCAAAAAATCCGTTCCTGTGACCGCTAAATCGGACGTTCAATTGCAACGAGGTAGGGGCGTGCCGCAGGCCCGCCCGTCCCGGCCTCCGTTTTTTATACGTTCCCAGGAACCCGCCCGGTGGGTTCCCTCCTGCCGCTAGAGACTAGAGACTAGTGGAAAGGTGTCAAGGCTTTTAGACACATCGAACCGAGACACCTCGTTAACTTACTAATTGCTGGTATTTTTCATTCGGAGTTAAATAATCAATACTCGAATGAATACGGTTTGCATTGTAATCGATT
>NZ_VULN01000026.1 GCF_009696675.1 Acidaminococcus fermentans
TTATCGATGGCATGGTTTGTCTAACAAGCTTGAAGGATGTCAGAAAAGTTGATGAATCTTGTACATCGATTCGTTTTTTATGCCTGATTTTTTTAGTTTTGTGTCCAATTTTTGTTGACAAGTGCAAGCGATGCATTGCAGGACCAGGGGCGAAATCATTTTCGTCAGGGATCCGTTCTGGAAAAAGGCCCAGCCAAAGGCGATGAGCATGTTCTGGGGTTTCTGGGCCAGGTAGGGCATGTGGACGATCCAGTAGGTCCACCCGGCGAAGTAGGCCAGCTTGGCGCCCGAAGTGGACCGGATCCAGGAGGATACGCCTCCGGCGCTGTTCTTGAAGGTGGAACCCATTTCACCGACCATGAGCACATAAGGGATGAAGTACAGGGCGAACATGAGGATCCAGGACACTACGGCCTTGAGACCCTGGTTGGCATAGCCGTTGACGATGTTCCCGAACCCCCACACGGAGGTAAAGGTCATCAGGCCCAGCGCTTGCCAGGATAAAACTTTGTTGCTTCCATTGTTGAGTGTTTTTTCTTTTTCAGCCATTGGAAAGCCTCCTTTACAAAAGATGGTTCCATTATATCATGCAGCGGTATTATCTGGCTAGTTAAATAAAAAAGTTTTTGAACAATTTTGTACCTTATGATACAATGTCAACAGGAGGTGTCGAAATGAATCAAACTACGAAAGATTTACTGAACCTGATCCAAAAGAGCACGTCTCCGTACCATACGGTGGCGGCCAGCCGTGACCTGCTGCTGGCAGACGGCTTTGTTGAACTCCCCCTGGGCGGGGACTGGACCCTGGCCCCGGACAGCAAGTACTTTGTCACATGCTTCGATTCATCCCTGTTTGCCTTCCGTACCGGTAAAGCAGGATCCCGGGGGCTGAAGATTGCAGCCGCCCATACGGATTTTCCCTGCTTCAGGCTGAAACCGGCGGCGGAAGTGGATACCCAGGGCTATGGCACCCTGAACGTGGAAGGCTACGGCGGCATGATCGTATCCACCTGGATGGACCGGCCTCTGTCCCTGGCCGGGAAAATCGTCACCCGGACCGCCGATCCCTTCAAGCCCCGGACCCATCTGGTGGATTTCAAACGGCCGCTTTTGAGCATGTCCAGCCTGGCCATCCACATGAACCGGGAAGTGAATGACGGCTACAAATGGAACAAACAGAAAGATGTATTGCCCCTAGCCACCATGCTGGGCGAGGACCCGGAAGACAAGCACTTCTTCACCAACTTCCTGGCCAAGGAACTCCAGGTGAAACCGGAAGATATCCTGTCCTTTGAACTGTCCACCTATCCGGTGGAAGAAGGCTGCACCTTCGGGCTGAAGGATGAATTCATCTCCTCCGGCCGTCTGGACAACCTGACTTCCTGCATGGGCTGCCTGAAGGGCATCATGAACGGTAAAGGCACCGAAGGACTGCGGGTGGCCTGCCTGTTTGACAACGAAGAAGTGGGCAGCAACACCAAACAGGGAGCCGATTCCCTGGTGCTGAACAACCTGCTCCACCGGATCTACACCAAACTGGGCCTGACGGAAGAAGCCCTGTATGAAGACATGGCCAACGGGTTCATGCTCAGCGTGGACGTGGCCCATGCCCTCCATCCCAACTATACGGACAAATGCGACATCACCAACAAGCCCAAACTGGGCCAGGGTGTGGTGCTGAAACAGGCCTGCAGCCAGGCGTATGCCGGGGATGCGGAAGCGGTGGCCATTGTGAAAGGCCTCTGCGCCGCCAACGGGATTCCCTGCCAGCTGTTTGTGAACCGCAGCGACATCAAAGGGGGATCCACCCTGGGGTCCATGGCATCGGCCCTGACTCCCATCCGGACCATGGATATCGGTGTGGCCCTTCTGGCCATGCACAGCGCCCGGGAAACCATGGGAGCCGCCGACCAGAAGGCGCTGGAAGATCTGATTACAGTGTTCTTTGGATAAAACGTGAGAAAAAGAAAAGGTGTGACCGCGGTCACACCTTTTCTTTTTCCTTCAAAATAATGTCATACGCCTTGCTCACATTCTCCTGGATGGCGGCGGCACAGGCTTGGAACTGCTTTTGTTCTTCCGGGGTCAGGGGCAGGTCCAGGACCTTTTCCACGCCTTCCTTGCCGATTACCGCCGGTACGCCGATAAACAGGTCCTGCTGGCCGTATTCCCCGTCCAGTTCCACCGAGCAGGGGAGCACCCGCTTTTCGTCCCGGAGGATGGTCCGCACCAGGGTGGCTGCCGCGCCGGCAATGCCGTATTCCGTGCACCATTTGCCGGAGACCGTCACCCAGCCTCCTTTGATGGCCTGTTCCTGGATTTTGGCCCGGTCGAACTTCCGTCCCGTGTGCTGTTCATACTGATCCACGGTCATCCCGGAAAAATTCAGCAGGGACCAGGGGACGAACTGGGAATTCCCGTGCTGACCCAGCATAAAGGCGCTGAAGCTCCGGCTGTCCAGCCCTGTAAAATCGCTGATGGCGTGGCGCAGCCGGGCCGAATCCAGAAGCGTCCCTGTACCCAGCACCTGGGACCGGGGGAGACCGGACAGATTGGCGATTTCCCCGGTGATCAGGTCACAGGGGTTGGTGATGTTCACAAAGATCCCATCGAACCCGGCATCCATGATCCGGGGAATGAACCGGGCCACCTGGATCACACTGTTTTTCAGTTCATCGTCCCGGTTGAAGTTCCGGCACAGAGAAATATCCCCCACGGCGATCACAATAATGGCACAGTCCTTGAGACCGGCATAGTCCGTGGTCCGGTAGGTTACCCGGTTGGGCATGAAAGGGACAGCATCGTTCAGATCATTGCATTCGCTGGTGAGTTTTTTGTCATCAATATCGCAGAGCAGAATCTCGTCAGCGATCCCCATCATTCCCAGGGAATAAGCCACATGGGCGCCCACATGGCCAACACCGACGATGCCTACAGCGTTTTTTTCAATCATGGCAGAACCTCCTTGATTTGGCAGTAATAGAATCCCTTACCAATCTATTGTAGCATGGTTCTGTGACAGCTGAAAGGACATTTGAAAATGTATACTGGATACAGGGACGGTCAGCGGACGAAGGAGACCATCTGCCGGGGGCAGATGGTTCTGAAGGGAAACGCAGCCAGGGGGCTGCTAACCCACCACCATTGCGCAAGCGCAACGGTCCCCCGCCCTTGCAAAGGGCGGATATACGATTGGGCCTATGGCCCATTGCTTTTTATAAGGATAGTAACGGGTGCTGTTTATCAGTACCTTTTTCAGGGCGGATACACGCTCGGGCTGACGCCCATTGCTTTTTGGGCACCAGGGCGATAGCCCGCGTGCCATATATCCGCCCTTTTCAAGGGCGGGGGACCAGCCGCAAGGCTGGTGGTGGGTTAGCAGCCTTCTGGCTGCGTCCACGTTCAAAGCCCGGCAGATGACGGGCTTCCCTTATTTACTTTTTAATGATCTCCGTCAGCGCCAGACTGGCCTTCTTATAGATTAGATACGTAATCCCTGACACCACCGCGTACTTCAGCAGGTTGAAGGGCAGCACCGTCAGCAGCAGGAAATCCGTCAGGCTGTGGACCAGGGGATTGGTGGCACTGGCCATTTTCAGGATCGCCTCCAGAGGGATTTTGTACAGCTTTACGTACAGCGGGATGGCCAGGAACCTGTTGGCCAGAACCGCGAACACACTGGCCACCAGGCTGCCGGCCACCAGTGCCGTCATGGCACCCTGGCGGGTCCGGTGCAGGTGATAGAACACCGTGGAGGGCAGCACATAGGCCAGGGCACACAACAGGTTCATCCCTTCCCCCACAAAAGCCGTAGAGCTTCCCACCAGCACCAGTTTGATAAGGATCTTCAGCAGTTCCGTCAGGCCCCCGGCCAGAGGCCCGATAAAGAATCCGGCAAACAAAGCCGGCAGGTCCGAAATCTCGAATTTCATGTACGCCGGGGCAAACGGCAGGGGAAACTCAAAAGCCATCAAAAGAGAAGACAAAGCCCCCAGTATTGCAATAAAAACCATAGCCCGGGGAGTCAAAGCACGATTCATGGGAAAATCTCCTTTCCAAATAAGAGCAAGTCCAGTGTAACAAAAGGGGTGGGGGATGTCAACGAGGTACCAGCCACCCAACCATCCACCTAATCACCTAACCACCTAACTCCTGAATCCCCTACAAATTTCCTGCCCCATCTGATATAATAAATAGTCACAACAACATTCGTTCCAGCCAATCCTGGCTGTTTTTCTTTGAAAGGATCTCTGTCATGTCCAAACAACTGATTGTCAATGCTGATGATTTTGGCCGTCATATCCTGATCAACCGGGCGGTGGAACGGGGGGTGGCACAGGGACTGATCCGGTCGGCCACGGTAATGGTCACCGGCGCCGCGTTTGAGGAGGCGGTGGCCCTGGCCCGCCGTACTCCCGCCCTGGGCCTGGGCATCCATTTCACCCTGGTGAACGCCAAACCAGTGCTGCCGGCCTCGGACATCCCCAGCCTGGTGGACCCGGCCACCGGGGAACTGTACCCGGACCATGGTGCGTTCGTGAAACGGTTCCTGACCGGCAAAATCCGGCTCCAGGACGTCCAGCGGGAATGCACCGCTCAGCTGGACCGGTTTTTGGATACGGGCCTGGTGCCCACCCACGCCGACAGCCATCAGCACATGCACGTGCTTCCCGGGATCATCGACATCATCCTGGACCTGTGCCTGGACCATGGGATCCCGGCGGTGCGGATCCCGGCCATCCCGGTGAGCCTTCTGGCCACCCGGCCCTCCAACCTGGGAGAACAGGTGGGCCGTACCGGTCTCCATGTGCTGGCGGAACGGGCCCGGAAGAAGGCCCACGCCCAGGGAATCCGCACTCCGGATCATTTCGGGGGCTTTGTGGCCGGGGAAGCGGTGGACAAAAAAGCCCTCCGGACCATCCTGCTCCACCTGAAGGAAGGCACCACTGAAGTGATGCTCCACCCGGGCACCAGCAACGGCATCCTGATCCCCGCCACCCAGTGGGACCACGATTTCGAAGGGGAACTGGACGCTGTAACCGATCAGGAAATCCTCCAGCTGGTAAAAGAGCAGAATATCACGGTCCAGAATTTCAGGGACCTGTAAAAAAGAAAAAAGGAAACGGCGCCGAACAAAAAGCGGCGCCTAACCCACCACCATTGCGCAGGCGCAACGGTCCCCCGCCCTTGAAAAGGGCGGATATAAGCACACGGGCAAGCGCCCTTGTGCAAAAACCAAGGCCCGGAAGCCACGAGGGTATAGCAGCCAACGCAAAGGGCGGATATAAGCACACGGGCAAGCATCCTTGTGCAAAAAAACAAGGGTCCGGAAGCCACGAGGGTATAGCAGCCAACGCAAAGGGCGGGTATACTCTCGGGCTGGCGCTTAGCGTCCATCGTAATAATTGAAACCATGTTGTGTTTTTCACTGCTGATTTTAGACGCAATATAGTAAGGTACAAGAGCGAAAGACCCGCGTCCCCTATATCCGCCCTTTACAAGGGCGGGGGACCAGCCGCAAGGCTGGTGGTGGGTTAGCAGCCACCCGGCTGCGTCTACCTTCAGGGGCCGGCGGATGCCGGGCCTCCTTCTGCACCAGGGCCCCAAGGCCCGACGTGCCCTTTTCCATCCTGCACAGAAAGGAACACCATCCAAAATGATCTATACCATCACCTTCAATCCCTCCCTGGACTACGTGGTGACCCTGTCCCGCCTCCAGGTGGGGGCCATCAACCGGAACCAGGCCGAGGAAATCTTCCCCGGGGGCAAGGGCATCAACGTGTCCTGGATCCTCCAGAACCTGGGGGTCCCCACCCGGATCCTGGGCTTTAAAGCCGGGTTCACCGGAGACGAAATCCAGCGCCTGGTGGAAGAGCGGGGCATTCCCTGCAGCCTGCTGCCTGTGGCAAACGGCTTTTCCCGGATCAACGTAAAGATCCGGGCCGGAGAAGAAACCGCCCTTAACGGCAAAGGGCCGGAAGTCACTTCCGCCGACCTGGACCGGCTCCAGGCCCAGCTCCGGGAGCTTACGTCCGAGGATATCCTGGTCCTGTCCGGCAGCGGACCCAGCGGCTGTGCCCCCTCTCTCTACGGGGACATTGCCCGGGCCATGGAGCAGCGGCACATCCCCTGTGTGGCGGATGCCACCGGCAAACTCTTGGCCGGGGCTCTTTCGGCCCATCCCTTCCTGGTAAAGCCCAACGGGGAAGAACTGGAAGACCTGCTGGGCCGGAAACTGCCCACGGAGCAGGATTTGATCCAGGGGGCCCGGGAACTCCAGCAGCAGGGAGCCCGGAACGTACTCATCAGCCTGGGGGGCGACGGTGCCCTCCTGGTAGACGAAACAGGGAAAGTCCACCGTCACCTGGCCCCCAAGGGGACCATGGTCAACACGGTGGGAGCCGGCGACAGCATGGTGGCCGGTTTCCTGGCAGGATACCTGCGGAACAAAAACTGTGAAGAAGCCCTCCACTGGGGCATCTGCGCCGGCAGCGCCACGGCGTTCACCATGCATCTGGCGGAAAAGGAAGCCATTGAACAACTGGTAAAGGGGAATTGATATGCAGATCACGGATCTACTGAAACGGGAAAGTGTGGAACTGAACGGTTCCGCCGGCAGCAAGGCAGAAGCGCTGGACAAACTGATCCAGCTTATGGTGAAACAGGGGAACATCGCCGATCCGGAAGAATACCGGAAAAAGGTCTTTGCCCGGGAAGAAGAAGGGAGCACCGGGGTTGGGGAAGGGGTAGCCATTCCTCATGCCAAGACGGCAGCGGTCACCCGTCCGGGGCTGGCCTTTATGCGCTGCAGTGACGGGGTGGAATTCGATTCCCTGGACGGACAGCCTGCCAAACTGTTCTTCCTGATCGCCGCACCGGATACCAAGGACAATGTGCATCTGGATGTGCTCAGCCGTCTGTCCACCCTGCTCATGGATCCGGATTTCATCGACGGGATCATGGCTGTGGACAGTGTGGATGCCCTCTATGAACTGATCGGCAAGGCAGAAAAAGAGAAGTTCCCGGAAGAAGCCGGGGAAGAACAGCCGGCGGAAGAAGCCCCTGCCCCGGAAGAAGCCCCCAAAGGGTACCAGGTGCTGGCGGTCACTGCCTGTCCCACCGGCATCGCCCACACCTACATGGCTGCCGAAAGCCTGGAACAGCACGCCTCCCGCCGGGGCATTTCCATTAAAGTGGAAACCAACGGCCAGAGCGGGGTGAAGAACGCCCTGACGGCGGAAGACATTGCCGGGGCCACCGGGATCATCGTGGCCGCGGACAAATACGTGCCCATGAACCGGTTCAAAGGGAAACCGGTGGTGATCGTGAAAGTGGCCGACGGCATCAACAAGGCCGACCAGCTGCTGGACGAAGCCCTCAGCGGTCAGGCTCCCATTTATCAGGGGGAAGCCGGCGGGGAAGCAGCCGGAGAAACGGCGGCGGAAGAAAGCGGCGCCCGGAAGGCCTACAAGCATCTGATGAACGGGGTATCCCACATGCTGCCCTTCGTCATCGGCGGGGGCATCCTCATCGCCCTGGCTTTCCTGTTCGACATGGGAGCCGCCGGTACCGCCCAGTTCGGGTCCAGTACCCCGCTGGCCGCCTTCTTCAAGAACGTGGGAGGCCTGGCTTTCAGCTTCATGATGCCCATGCTGGCCGGGTTCATTGCCGCCAGCATCGCCGACCGTCCCGGGCTCCTGGCCGGGTTCGTGGCCGGGGCCATGGCTTCTGCCGGGGGCAGCGGTTTCTTCGGCGCCCTGGTGGGGGGCTTTGCCGCCGGGTATCTGATCCTGGCTTTGAAGAAGGCCCTGGCCTTCCTGCCGGAATCCCTGGAAAACATCAAACCCATCCTGCTGTACCCGGTGCTGGGGCTGATGATCATGGGGGCCCTGATGGTGGTCCTGATCAACCCGGTGATGGGTGCGGTGAACCACTGGGTCAACGGGGGCCTTACCGCCATGAGCGGGGGCAGCAAAGTACTCCTGGGCCTGGTGCTGGGGGGTATGATGAGCATCGACTTCGGCGGGCCTCTCAACAAGGCCGCCTATGTGTTCGGTACTGCCTCCCTGGCCGGGGCTGACGGACAGGCCGTGTCCTCTCCCTTTATGGCCTCTGTGATGATTGGGGGCATGGTGCCGCCCCTGGCCATTGCCGTGGCCTGCCGGCTGTTCCCCAAGAAGTTCACGGCACAGGAACGGAACTCTTCCGTGACCAACTTCATCATGGGGCTCAGCTTCATCACCGAAGGGGCCATCCCCTTTGCAGCGGAAGATCCCTCCCGGGTGATTCCCGCCTGTGCCATTGGTTCCGCCGTGGCCGGGGCCCTGTCCATGGTGTTCGGCTGCACCATCCCGGCCCCTCACGGAGGCATCTTCGTGTTCGGCGTAGTCCACAACTGGCCCATGTACCTGGCCTCCTTGGCCGTAGGGACAGCAGTGGGTGCCCTGCTGCTGGGTATGTTAAAGAAGAATAGAGAGTGAAAAAAGAGGGGCGAGGGCCCCTCTTTTTTGTCAGCGGCGGTCGGATGCCAGCTGCGCTGGCTTTGAAGAGAAACGCAGCCTGGGGCTGCTAACCCACCACCCATGCTGCGCATGGATCCCCCCGCCCTTGCAAAGGGCGGATAAAGGCACGGCGGGCAGAAGCCCTTGTGCAGAAGGAGGCCCGGCTGCCGCCCGCCCTTGAAGGGAAACGCAGCCAGGGCTGCTAACCCACCACCATTGCGCAGGCGCAACGGTCCCCCGCCCTTGAAAAGGGCGGATATATGCTCGGGCCTTCGGCCCATTGCTGCTTGTCGGTGTTCGCAGTGACCACGGTTCGGTGCGGATATACGCTCGGGCAATCGGCCCATTGCTTATGGTACCAGGGCTTGTGAACCTGCGTGTCCCAAAACGAGGGACCTGTGTCCCGAGTTTTTATCCGCCCTTTGCAAGGGCGGGGGACCAGCCGTTAGGCTGGTGGTGGGTTAGCAGCGTCAGCTGCGTTTCCATTCAAAACCATCTGCCTGCGGCAGATGGTCTCCTTTAACCCTTGACAGCTGACAGCTGACCGCTTTTCCTGTATAATAGTACTAAAAAGGAGCGTACACCTGCCATGACACTTTTCTTTGTCTTTCTGCTGCTCCTGGCTGCTCTGGGGGTGGCCTGGGGCGGGTCTTTCTGGATCGACCGGCTCTATGGCCGGAACCTTTCCATCCTTACCTTCCCCGACGCCATTGCCTCCCGCAGCCGCTGGCGGAAACCCCTGCTTTTTATCGGGTTCCTGGGCTGCGGACTGCGGCTGCTGCAGCTTGCCTCCGGTCTGCCTCTGGTGCTCATGCTGGTGTTCACCGCTTTTCTCCTGTGGATGACCGTTACGGATTTCGAACAGTACTGCCTGTTTGATTCCATGATGCTTCCCTTTGCCCTGGCCGCCCTGGTGATGCTGGCCACCTATCCCGACATGCTGGTGAGCCACCTGCTGGCCGGCCTGGCTGGGGGACTGGTGTTCCTGGTGCTGGGAATCCTGTCCCGGGGTGCCCTGGGCGGGGGAGACATCAAGCTCCTGGCCGCCCTGGGCCTGTGGATGGGCCCCCAGAGCCTGGCCTTTACTGCCGCCGCCGGCACCGTCCTGGGAGGTCTGTCCGCCCTGGTGATGCTCCTGGCCGGGCAGAAGAACCGGAAAAGTTCCTTTGCCTATGGACCCTATTTCATGCTCACCGCCCTGGCCCTGATGCTGGTCCGGGGGTTGTAACATCTCATTTTCCTGTCCTTGAAGGAGGCGCTTCCCATGAAGCCTTTTACTCATAACCGGAAACAGAAAGGGGCCTTCCTGGTGCTCTTTGCCGTACTGCTGCCCGTGTTCCTGCTGCTGGTGGCCCTGGTCAGCGAAATCGGCCGGATCTGGGCCTATCACACCAAGCTCCAGAACGCTGCCGACGCCGCCGCCCTGGCCGGAGCCGCCAACTTCGTCAACGGGGACACCATCAATTCCCATCCCAATGCCGACCTGTTCGCCGACCGGTACGTAACCGCCAACCTGGGCCACAACCTGGCCAGCAGCCCCAATCTCCAGCAGTTCCAGGCCAAAACCAAAGCCGTCACCGGCAGCGAAGGAGAAAAATCCTACTACCGGGTCCATCTGGAAGAAGAAATCCCCCTGATCCAGGCCACCGCCGCCTGGCTTCACCGGCCCACGTTCCTGGTAAAGGCCACTGCCGTGGCGCTGATTGGGAAGGAAGGGACCAGTGGAGGTGGGGGAATTAAGCTGGGGAATCTTGTGAATGTAGGACTTGGAAGAAGAGGGTTTGACGGATCTTTTTACAATAATAATAATAGTGATAAGATTGGAGGTGCTACTTTTGAAGGAGATGTTGTTGTTTGGGATTGGAGAAATTATTATAAAGAAAACAATCAGGGAAGATATATGTTGTACACAAGAGAGGCATATGGGAAATCCAGAGAAACCGCTATAAGTCAAGGAATGTATAAATATCCATCTGCAGGAGTAGCTCCTAATGGTTCCAATCCCGAAAAATATTATAATGAACAGGTTTCAGCTAGTGAGCAAGCTGTTAAAGATGCATTCAAAGATATTCCCAAAACAGAAAATGATCAAAACTATACAATAACAATTTCTGACAATGGCCAGTCTATGTATAGGCTCGCCTCTAATGTTCAAAATATGAACATTAATCTTAGTGATAATTCTTTGAATTCTAATGATCCTGTATATCTTTATGTTGATGATGATCTATCTCTTCTACATATTTCTTTACAAAGCAATATAAGGCGGCCTATAATAATCTGTTATTTTGGCCATCAAGAAATAAATAATTGGAATAAGAATCCCATTACGAACGTGCAATTTGATGCCAATACTTACGACTTCCGAGGTAGTTTATATGTGCCAGGCTCATCATTATCTCCGTTTAATTTTGATAAACAAGAAAAAGACCAACATGGGAACGTACTACCTAAGCAACAATTCCATGGTTCTATTTATGCCAACGAGATAGAATTTAATGCAACACATGGTGATTTCACATTTGAAGAGTTCTCTCTTCCCGGTAGTGGCGGCGGAAGCGGTACCCCGGCCGTCAAACCCCGGCTGGTGGACAACAGCCTGTGGTGAGAAAACCAGTGCAGAGTGAAGAGTACAGAGTGAGGAGTGAAGAGCAGGGACGGCCGGGCCGACAGATCCGTTCTGGAACCGTAGGGGACCCAGGCCCGGCGCCCCGCCTGCACGTCCCCACGCCAACCACGTCCAACCATCAGTACGCGGACCCATGACCCCAACGCCGTCACGGTCGGAGGTTCGGTGGGGTGCGGGGGCTGGTTTTCATCGTACTCCCGATGAGAAAACCTCTCATTTCCATTCTTTCAAAATAGTTTGTTCCATTCATGCCCCAATTTTTCCACTTGGGAAGGAATTATCAGTTTCCTGTCGAAAGGTATTTCTATACCAACTTCACAAGGAGGCAGATTAATGGAAAGAATCAAAACCTTTGATGAACTAACCATCCGTGACAACTTTCTCTTCCAGCATGTCATGCGCAATGAACGGCTTTGTACCCATTTGATTGAAAAGATTGTGGGAATCAAAGTCCGTTCTCTGCATTACCAGGATTTCGAAAAGACCATCGACCTCCGGCTGGATGGCAAAAGTGTCCGTTTGGATGTCTATGTGGAGGATGAGGAAGGTCGTGTCTACGATATCGAGATGCAGTGCTCCAACTCCCCCAAATACGACCTGGCCAAGCGCAGCCGTTTTTATCAGAGCCTGATTGATGGGGAACTGCTGGATAAGGGCAAGCCGTACGAAGAATTGAACCCGTCCTATGTAATCTTTATTTGCACTTTCGATCCGTTTCATCGGAATCTGCCGATTTACACATTTACCCATTGCTGTCAGGAAGATAACAGGGTAAAATTAAAGGACGAAGAGACCAGAATGTTTCTGAACAGTAAGGGCAGCGAAAATGCAGCTGATCCTGACGTTGCTGCTTTTCTCCGTTACGTGGACGGAAAAGCCGCAAAAGGGAATTTTGTGGAAAGTCTGGATCAGGAAGTCCATCTTGTGAAGAGCATGGATAAAGTGAGGCGAGAATATATGATTTTAAGCGATGAAATCAGAAGGCGCCAGAAAGAAGCAGAAGAAGAAGGCAGGAAGGCAGGCCGGAAGGAAGGTTTGAAAGAAGGATTGGAGCAAGGCATGCAGCAAGGGATGCAGCAAGGGATGCAACAGGGAATGCAGGAGGAACGCGAATCCAACGTTCTTGGCATGCTGAAAGAGAAAATCCCCATGGAAACCATTTCCCGGATCACCCATTACTCCCTGGAACAGATCCAGAAACTGGGAAAACTGCACGGACTGCTTTAAAATGGAAAAGACCGCCGGAATTTCCGGCGGCCTTTTTGTGCAATCAATGGTTTCAAAAACACCTGGTCTGCTTTTTTAGTCAAAAGTATTTGCCGTGAGCAGATGGTATCATTAAATTGTTGTCCATACATACATTTTAAACGATCACCTTTTCTATCAATTTATTATGCTGTATAATAAAGAAGACAATATATTACATTTCTGTCCCAATATAGGAGTCTTACGATGAACCAAATATTTTTGAATTTAAGTGAAAATAAACGTATTTTCCTGGCAATGGCTTTTTTATTTTGTTTCCATCTATATACGATGACAACGTGCAATATCTTTTATTTCACTCCAGATGAAATGGGGTATTGGGCCAATGCAGCTGCCTATATAGGGATGGATTGGTCAGCGTTGAAGAATCCATTATACTATAATGGCGGTTATTCTTTTATCATTGCTGTCTTTATGTATTTTTTTGATTCGCCGCTTTTTATCTACCGTTCTTTAATGATTCTGAATGCACTGTTTAATTGTGTATCATTTTATTTTTTATATGAGATCCTTGTTTCTAAGTATGTTTTTACGTCAAATCATCGACAACAGGCTTTTATCTTTGCTTTACTTTCTATGGCATATCCTGCTTATACCTTATATACTGAAACCACCCAGCCAGAATGCTTGTTAATGATGCTGGGAATCCTTTCTTTTTATTTACTGATTGCTATTTTGGAGAAAGGTTCACGTAGATATTATATTTTAGAAGCTTTGATTTTAGGTTATATGTTTGCAGTACACACAAGAAGTGTACCAATCATAGTTTCTGTTATGGGGGCATTGCTTTTAAATGCTGGATGGGTCTGGCGTCAGAAAAAAACAATCGATTACAATCTGATGTTATTTTTAGGATTGATCGGTGTTTTATTTGCAGGTAATTTGTATTTAAAATATTACCTGTTGGATTCCGTGTACCTTTATTTAGGGCAGGGAGGAAATTTACTAAATGGAGGAAATTTACTATCTGGCAATTTATATAAACTGAAAGCTTTGCTTTCTGCAAAAGGCATCTTGGAATTTCTTCGGATTCTGGAAGGCCACCTTTATTATATAGTTGTTTCAACTTTTGGCTTTAGTATTTTAGGTATGATATATTCATGGTGTGAATTCTTCCGGAACAAAGAGGACTTTAAGAAAAAGATATTTTATTTTACCACTTCAGCAGCGGCTGTTTTGTCTTTGCTGATGAGCGTTCTGTATTTCACCAATTCAAATGAACAAGGCCTGGTGTTTGCTACTTTTAGCCGATACTTCGAAGCATCAATGGGTGCGGTTATGGTATCATTTGGTTTGGTGGCAGTAATTGATTGTTTGCATAATAAAAAAACAAGATTATTGCTCTCATCCTTTGTTGTTACTGTGTATATCATTTTATTGTTTCAAAATGTTATTCAGTACTATCAGGGAGTCGATGGGATTAGAAATTATCAAGTGGGTTTCTTGTTTTTTAAAGTGGGGAATACCTATTCTTACTATTACAGCTCGCTTTTTATTGTTACGGGACTTCTCATTTTGATTACAGTAAGAAAGTCGGACAATGTGCTCACCGTATCGTATGTTCTTCTGGGTACCATGTTTTTGGTTGGCAATTTTTTAAATACAGTGAATGGGTCTGTCAGAAACATGCGGTATGATACTATGATGAAAGTTTCGCAAGGTGTAGTAGAAAATTTATCACCTGATGAACATACGGTATATTTTTATTCACCAGACCATGATATAAATCGATTGGATTATTGGTGGGTTGCGCCTATCGATCTGCAATATCTTTTATTAAAAAATGTCACGGTAAATGTACTGCGCAAAAGTAACGAATTAACTGCTGATTTAAAGGGAAAATTGATTATCACTACGAATGGTGAAGATATGATAAAAAAAATGAATTATTTAAACAGCAGCAGCTTGTCCGTCTATAAAGATTTTATAATATGGAAAATGAATGAATAGATTTGGAATGGGGATTTTTATATGAAGAAAATAGCCGTACTGATTCCATGTTATAACGAAGCCAGAACAATTGGGAAAGTGGTATCTGATTATCATAATGCACTGCCGGATGCGTGCATCTATGTCTATGATAATAATTCAACGGATAACACGGCTCTCATCGCTGAGCAGAATGGTGCAATTGTCCGGCCTGAGTATCGTCAGGGAAAGGGCAATGTGATTCGTTCCATGTTTCGCGATATCAATGCGGATTGTTATCTGATGATAGATGGAGATGATACGTATCCTGCTGAGAATGCCCAGGAGATGTGTCAGCTTGTTTTGGAGGGCAAGGCTGATATGGTCATAGGGAATCGCCTGTCCACTACGTATTTTAATGAAAATAAGAGGCCCTTCCATAATTTTGGAAATGAACTTGTACGAAAATTCATCAATATTTTATGGCAACCCAAAAATCGGATCGAAGATGTTATGACAGGATATAGGGCTTTCAGCCCCCTGTTTGTTAAAACATTCCCCATATTGTCCCAAGGGTTTGAAATTGAGACGGAAATGACCATTCATGCTCTGGATAAGAACCTGTTAATTGAAAGTATCCCTGTCCAATATCGAAACCGTCCAACAGGAAGCAAAAGCAAACTAAATACTTATACAGACGGAGCCAGGGTCTTACTAACAATTTTTAATATGTATCGCCATTATAGACCTATGGCTTTTTTCGGAAGTGCTGCATTGCTTTTTCTCTTGTGTGGGATTACCCTGTTTATTCCGGTTCTTATGGAGTATATACGGATAAGGTTGGTTCCCAGATTCCCTACTTTTATCGCTAGTGGATTTTTCATGATTACGGCATTGCTTTCTTTCTTTTGCGGATTGATTCTGGATACAACCGCTGTCAATTCCCGCAAGGATTTTGAGATACAGATGAACATCATAAAGATGATACAGAAGCATGAATAAAGAACGAGGAGAAGAGAAAGGTGTACCATATATTTAGACAGTGTTAGAGCCCGTCTGAAATCGCCAAATAGGGCCCAGCTGAATTAGCCAAATTCAGCCCAATTGAAATCGCCATTCTTAAATATGTGGTACGATCAACAACTTAGAATACACTTCGGCCTAGGGCTTAAATCTTAGGCATAGTTGCTGAAATTGGTTC
>NZ_VULN01000027.1 GCF_009696675.1 Acidaminococcus fermentans
ACCGGGCAAATCCGTTCTTCATTCCGTTGCTGGCGGCGTAAAGGACCTGGCCCAGGACTTTCTGGGTCTCTTCTCTGGCCATGGCGGCCATGGTTTCGTTCCGGGCTTCCAGATACCGGCTTACATTCTCTCCGGCTTCTCCCCGGTCTCCTTCCTTCAGCAGGGCATGGGCCCGGGCGGCCACTTTGTTCTGGTACCGTTCGATCAGATTGGCGCAGGCGCCGAAATGGGCATCGGCCAGGGCCCCGATCAGTCGGTTAGCCCAATAGAACTGATTGGAATCCGGTTCTTCTCCCGTAACCGCCAGATAGTCCGGGGTCTTGTCCACATTGGTGTAGAAAGGCACAAAGGCATTGAACACATTGCATCCTTCGGCGATCCATTCCACGGCCCGCCGGTTTTCCGGCAGGTCCGGCCGCAGCTGGGTGAGAGCCAGGAAGTTGGTCCGGTTGATGCCGATGGGACGGTATTTCCCCCGAAGGCTCCCGTCCCCTTTGTGGCCGTAGGGATCGTAGGGAGTCCCCTGGTAGTGGCTGCTGAGGATGTATTTCACGTCTTCCACAGTCACCTTCCGGTCCGGTTCCACGGACCAGGGCAGATCGTCGTCTTCCGGATGGAACGGCGCTTCCGGTCCTTCCCACTGGACACTGAAGGGAGTCAGGCACCGGAGCATGTACCAGGCCCGGGGTGTGTTGTAGGTATGGTCCGCATCATCGTGGCTGCCAAAGGCGGACCGGCAGTCAAAGGCCGTATCTTCCGCCACCGGCCCTTCCCGGTCTTCCGCAAGGGTCAGATCCAGGTGGTTGTCTTCAATGAATTCCGCCAGATCCCGGGAGCACAGGTTGTCCTTTCCCTGGTCCAGGGCGTCCGCCAGGTCCAGGAAATCGATGCCCTGCTGGTTGGGCATGACCACCGCCTCGTCGTCAGGCACCCGTTTGGCGATCCAGTGATGGCCCCCGATGCTTTCCAGCCACCAGATTTCATTCACATCCTGAAACCCGATGCCGTTCATCTCATAAGTGCCGTACTGTTCCAGCAGGCTCCCCAGCCGCAGCACCCCTTCCCGGGCAGACCGGATATAGGGCAGCACCAGGGTCAGCAGGTCCTCTTCGCCAATGCCTCCCGGCACCAGGGGATCCGCCCCCAATACCCGGGGATTGGAGGTGATGGTTTCCGTTTCCGTCATGGCCACATTGGCGGCGTTGATCCCCGCTTCTCCCCAGATCCCTTCCGTGGCCTGGGCATTGGGCATGGCCGTATAGCGCAGAGGATTGTCCGGGAGTTCGATTTCCACTTGGGAAATCACGCTTTTGTAGTGCCGGGGCTGGTCCTCCGGCCGGACCACGATGAACTTCTTGGCGGTAAACTGTCCGGAAGGAGAATCCTCGTTCCGGGCCATCATGGTGGATCCGTCAACGGTTGCATTCTTTCCTACTAATAATGTGGTACAAGGCATTGTTCTGTCCCCTTTCCTGTCTTCTTCTTATTTATTGTAGCAAGCTAACCGGAGGAATGCAATCTTACCGACTTTTACACCCGCCTTGCTTTTCCCCTGATTCTCTTGTATAATGCCAAATGTATACAAAACGATTACAGGAGGGATTTTCTCATGAACCATCCCCTGCTCCACCAGCCCATCTCCCTGGGTTCCCTGACCCTGAAGAACCGTCTGGTGCTGCCTCCCATGGCTACAGAAAAATCGGATGAGGGCCAAGTGACCCAGGCCCTTGTGGATTATTATGGAGATATGGCCCAGAGCGGGCCAGCCCTGATCATCCAGGAACACTGCTTCGTTGCTCCTGAAGGCCGGGCCAGTGTCCATCAAATTGCCTTTGATGAAAGGGCGGATCTGGACGGATTGAAACGGATCACCGCCGCCGTCCACCAGCATCATGTCCCCATCCTGGCCCAGCTGAGCCATGCAGGCAGTGCAGCCCATAAGGCCCTGACAGGACAGGAGCCTCTGGGGCCCAGCGCCGTCCTGAACCCGGCCCGGACCGCTTCCGCCTACGGCCAGCCGGAACTGCCCCGTCCCATGGGGGAAAAAGACCTGGTCCGGGTGCGGGACGCCTTTGCCGCAGCCGCCCTCAGGGCCCGGGAAGCCGGCTACGACGGAGTGGAGATCCACGCTGCCCACGGGTACCTGCTGAACCAGTTCTATTCTCCCCTTACCAACAAACGGACGGATGCCTATACCGGAAGCACCCTGGAAGGCCGTACCCGTTATCTCCGGGAAGTGATCCAGGCTGTACGGGCCGCCGTCCCGGCTGATTTTGCGGTGACCCTGCGGTTGGGAGGCGGAGACTACATGGAAGGCGGCTCCCGGCCGGAAGAACTGCCCCAGGCTGTAGAACTGCTGCAGCAGGAAGGCCTGGACGGCATCAGCCTGTCCGGCGGCCTGTGCATCTTTTTCCGTCCCGGCCACCCGGAACCCGGTTATTTTGCAGAACTGTCCCAGGCCGCCAAAGAAACGGCCCGGATCCCGGTGCTCCTTACCGGAGGCATCGTCACAGGAGATCAGGCAGAACATTTCCTGGCCACCGGTCAGGCCGATCTCATAGGACTGGGCCGGGCCGCCCTGAAAGACCATCAGGTGTTCCGGAAGATATTGGAAGAATAGCAAAGGGGCTGCTGCACGCATATTTTTCACGTGCAACAGCCCCCTTTTTCACACCCTTTTCCCGTCAATGAATACCGCTACCGGATCCTGGATCACCACGAAGGGCTTGTCCTTCCAGATGACCAGGTCCGCGTCCTTGCCGGGAGCCAGGTTCCCTACCCGGTTTTCCACCCCCATGACCCTTGCCGGATTGATAGTCACCGCTTCCAGAGCCCGTTCATAGGGCATCCCTTTGGCAATGGCCAGGCCGGCGCATACAGGCAGGTATTCCAGGGGAATCACCGGCGCATCGGTGATCAAGCACACATCCCGGCCTTCCGCCAGCTTCACCACATTTTCGAAACTCTTCCCGTGGAGTTCCACCTTGCCCCGATGGCCCAGGGTAGGTCCCAGCAGCAGAGGGATTTCCGGCCGTTTCCGGAGGAAGTCCAGCACCTCGGCTCCGCAGGTCACGTGGTCCAGGGTGAATTTCAGGTGGAATTCATCGCAGATCCGCACAGCCGTCACAATGTCAATGGCTTCATGGCAGTGGATCTTCAGGGCCTTTTCCCCACGGATTACCGGGATCATAGGTTCCAGTTTCATGTCGAATTTGTGGTTGGGGTCTTCTGCATAGGCTTTGGCCTGGAACAGGAAATTCCGCAGAGTGGCGGCAATCCCCATCCGGGTGGTTTCATACCCTTTCTTGGGGTTTTCCCCCAGAGCACATTTCATGGCAAAATAAGGATCCAGCACCATGTCATCGATGACATCCCCTACGGTCTTGATGCAGGCGTACTGGCCGCCAATCACGTTCAGGGACCCGGGACCGCTGGCACAGGTGGTGATACCGGCTTCCCGGGCTTCTTTCACGTTCACACTCTGAGGATTGATGGCATCGATGGCCCGCATTTCCGGGGACAGGATACTCTTTTTTTCGTTGTGGTCGGAATAGAATTCCCCCTGGGAATCCGCCTTCAGCCCCAGATGGGTATGGGCGTCCACCAGGCCGGGCGTCACATACATTTCCTGGACATCCACTTCCACCTCTTCTTCGGCGTCGATGTGGGGAGCGATCTGGGCGATTTTCCCCTCCCGGATCAGGATGTCATAGATTCCCCGTTCCGTACCGGGGTTCAACAGATTGGCATTGCGGATCAGCATATTATTTGCCTCCTTGGTATCGTTCATCGTGAGTCGTTCATCGTTGGTCGTTGTCCCTCCGGGGAAACCCATCCACCGTCCTTCGGACGGTCCCCTTCCCAGCAGGACTCTTCACTCTTTACTCATCCCTCTTCACTCAGATATACAGCGTCACCCCCGGCCCGATGGGCAGGCCCAGGACCATCCAGACGATAAACATGGTGGTCATGGTGGCCAGGAGCACCATGGAATAGGGAATGGTCAGGGAGAAGATGGTCCCCATACCGATGTCCCTCTGTTCCGTTTCTCCCGGACGCAGGGGAATCAGCCCTTCACTCTGGTATTCTTCCAGGAGCCCGATGATCACCGGCAGGGCCGAGTGCAGCGGGGAACAGATGTTGGTGCAGGAATCCCCGATCCGGTAGGCCAGCTGGGCATAGGCCGGATGCACGTGGAGGATGGCAAACATGGGCACCACCATGGGGGCGATCAGCAGCCATTTGGAAGAACCGCTGGTCATGAAGGGGTTCACCAGGGTGGTGACAAAGATCACCATCAGACACAGGGGCAGCACCCCTACGTCGGCCCCTTTCAGCACTTCCGCCCCGGCAATGGCCACAATCTTGAAGATGTTGGACTTGTTCACCATGTCGATGAACACACAGGCCATAAAAGTGGTGGTCATGAGAGGAATGGCGGTTTTCAGCCCGGCGTTCAGGATGCCCGCCAGGTCCCGTCCTTTCTTGATCTGTCCGGTGGCAAAGGCATAGGGCATGCCGGTGCTCACAAACAGGAAGGCGATGATCATGGTAATCCCCTGGAACAGAGGAGATTTGGGCAGGAAGCCTCCCTGGGGATTCCGGAGGATGGCACCGGAAGGAACGGTTAGAAGGGCCATCACCGCCACAAAGAACAGGAAGCCGTACCCGGCCCATCGAAGGCCTTTTTCCTGTTCTGGAGAAGGTTTGTACTGTTCCAGAAGGGACCGGTCCACGATGCCTTCCCCGTCCCCTACCATTTTACACACAACCTTCTCGGTAAACAAGGTCAGGGTAATGGCCAGGAAGAAGGTGGCGGACGCCATGAAGAAATAGTTGATGGCCGGGTTGATGGCCACCGGCAGGCCCATTTGTTCCACGATGTTTTCCGTGATCCCGGCCAGCAGGGCATCCGTGCCGGCCAGGAACAGGTTGGCGGTAAAGCCCCCGCTGCAGCCCGCATAGCCCAGGATCACCCCGATCAGGGGGTTCCGTCCCATGGCGTGGAAGATTACGCCCCCGATGGCCAGGGAGAAATACGTCCCGGCGTCGCTCATCAGGTTGGCGTTCACCGCCATAAAAGCCACCGCAAAGGTAATCAGGGATTTGGGAGCCTTCAGCAGGTATTTTTTCATCAGGCTTTCAAAGAAACCGGTCTTGTCGATGAAAGCCGTGGTGGCCATCATGATCAGTGTCAGTTTCAGCGGTGTGTACCCCACATAGATATCCGGATACTTGGTAATCAGATACCGGAAATTGTCCGCTGAAAGAAGATTGACCACTTTTACGGTCACTTCCTTCCCCGCAGCTCCAGCGGTTTTGGAAGCGCTGTAGTAGGTGATGCTGGTCCCCAGCTGACTGAAAACAAAGGATAAAATAAGGACTGCCACCAGAAGGATACCAAACAGGATAAAGGGATGGGGCAGTTTGTTGCCGCCTTTTTCGATGATGTCGATCAGGCGGTTCATGAGAGATTTCTTTTCTTTTGCCATGGGATCACCTCGAAGCAGAATATTGTCGACCCCATTATAAGGGATAAAAAGTTGTCTGTCTAGTCTGAATTTTTTGTGTTTACGGTATTTTCCATTATTTTATAGCAAAGAAAAGAATTTGTGAAGAGTTCCATAGAAAAGATGGAATCCTGTCCGTTTTACAGGGACAAAAAAGAGACCGAGGCTTACCCAACGGTCTCTGCCATCTTCACTTTCTCCGCCACCTGCTCCCCGGTCAGGTTGGACAGGGCATCCAGCAGACGGATGTGGAAGGTGCCCAGCCCAGGACAATCCTTGGCGGCTTCTTCCCCGGCAATACCCAGGACCGCTGTGCCCAGGGCCGCGGCGGCCAGGGAGGATCCACAGGCGTGCCAGGTGCCTGCCAGAGCCCCCACCATGCAGCCGGTGCCGGTGAGACGGCCCAGAAGGGGCGTCCCGTTGGCAATGCCGAAGGCGGTCTCTCCGTCCGTCACCAGGTCCACTGCCCCGGTGACCAGGAGTACTGCTCCGTGCTGCCGGGCATACTGGCCGAAGGCACGGGCATCTGCGGCGAAGTTTTCCCTGGTCACCGCATCCGCCGCCCCGGCATCCACTCCGTGGGCATGGGCGGAAAGGCCGCAGAGGGTCCGGATTTCCGAACTGTTCCCCTTGATGATCCCGGGCCGGTTGTGTTCGATGAACTGCTGGGCGTACACCAGCCGAAGGGTGCTGCAGGCTACCCCTACGGCATCCAGCAGGATGGGGATGCCTTTTTCATGGGCCTTTTCCCCGGCGATTTTCATGGCTTCCAGCCGTTCCTCATTGATGTTCCCCAGATTCACCACCAGGGAATCTGCCGCCTCCACGATCTCTTCCACTTCTTGGGGATGGGAGGCCATGGTGGGACTTCCCCCCACAGCCAGGATGGCGTTGGCGCTGTCATTCATGGTGATGGCATGGGTCATGCAGTGGATCAGCGGTTCATTTTCCCGCACCCTGGACATGATGTCCATAAAGGTTCCGGGCAGCTTGCTGATGACTTCCCCGGTCATAGATATTCACTCCCAATTTTCTCTGGAATTCCAACAGGGTCCCGTTCCGGGACAGGATGGTGAGCAGCCCGAAGGCAATGGAACCGCCGATCAGGGTGCCGGCAATGAAGCTGGGCACGTAGAACATCCAGGAAAGGCCAGTGCGGCCCATGAGGATTTCCATTACAGGATAGGACACCATGGCCCCGATGATCCCGGTGCCGATCACTTCACCCAGGCAGGCGGCAATGATCTTGCCCCCGCTGGCCCGGTAGAAGATTCCGGAAAGGGTGGCCCCGAACACCGCCCCGGTCAGGGCCAGAGGCGGGATCCCCATCACCGTCATCCGGATGATGCCGATGAGGGTGGCACACAGGAGAGAATACCAGGGCCCCAGCATCACCGAACAGGTAATGTTGATCAGATGGGCCATGGGGCACATGCCTTCCACCCGGAGAATGGGGGAAATCACAACCCCCAGGCCGATCATCATGGACAAAAACACCAGGCGCAGGACTTTTTGCTGTTTGCTTTCCATAAAAAAACTCCACTCCTTACTGGACCGGTCTGCCGATCCTTCGGGAGTGGAATCGATTCCATTGCCGTATCCATTCCACAGCGCCAAAAAAGATGGCAAAAGCCAATCCTGACGGTCGGTACTGTGGTACCCTCTCAACCCGGCACACGGGCTCCCTCGCTGTAAAATGAATACCGATCCAGGGCGCTCCCCCTCGATCGTTACAAGTATAGCAGATTGGAGGAATTTGTTCAAGGGGAGGGTCGGGCCGACGTATGTGTCAACAAGTTCTCGGTAAATCCTTCATCACAGTATCGTTATTCATTCATGTCCGAAAGTGAAGAGTGCAGAGCATGGGCCCGTAGAGGCCGCACAACCAGCGGCTCGCCAGATGTACGATTCTCTGACCCGAACCAGGAGTGGTCCAGATGTGTCCCCCTGGCAAGGGGGAAGGGACCCGTGCTTGCACGGGTAGGGGGTTCCGCAGGCAAACCCGTCCCGGCCGCCCAGAGGGCAAAAACTTCTATACCCATACACCCGCGAGGGCTCTCCGCCGGGAGGGCAGACCCGTTCGTCCCTGGCGGGAGGCTCACAGCCTATCGCCTTGCCCTGACGGTCAAAGGCTGCGGCTACGGACCAGGAAGCCGGACCCCATCGCCCGCGTGCTCCACCCCAGGAGCGACAACACCCGATGTTATCCCGTAACCAAGGAATCCAGATGTGTCCCCCTGAAAGGGGGAAAGGACCCGCGTCAGCGGGTAGGGGGTCCCCTCCCGGCTCCCGGAGAATCGATGTATACTCGTACAAAGTACCAGCAAGGCCAGAGGCCAAGTCCGCCCTGCAGGGGCGGGGGACCGTTGCGCCTGCGCAATGGTGGTGGGGGCATGAGGTCCTGAAAGGACCGAATACCTTGGCGGGGGTACGGTTCAACCGTCCTGGAATCCAGCAATGAGACCTGCGGATATGAAGATCTTGCTCCTGCCGATCACCCCGCTGTTGTCAATCGTACCTGCAAAATATCGGCTGCCGCCGATGCCCCCACCACCATCCTTGCGGATGGTCCCCCGCCCCTGCAGGGCGGACTTTTGGCTGTGCACCTATTTTATTGTACTGCTGTTGTCTATCGTACCTGCAAAGTATCGGCTATCGCCGATGCCCCCACCACCGTGCTCCGCACGGTCCCCAGCTGCGGCATAAGCGACCACCAACGCCGCTGAAGCGTCGGGTGCCTGCTTATGCCCCTCCCGGGGCGGACTTTTTGGGCCGTGCGGTCCATTGGGGCCTATTCAGCAGGCGGCCGGGCCTGCTGCCCTTACGGATAAGCAAAGGTTCCTCCGGCCGCTGCCAACCTGCTCTGCACTCTTCACTCTGCACTCTGCCCTATTCCAGTCCCTCCCAGCTTCCCCCGCTTCCAGTCTCTCCAGAACAGGGCACCGATCAGCACATCGGCGGCCAGCCAGCTCAGGGGATAGCAGTACATGATGTTCCGGTAGGTGGGGTTGGCGGCATAGACGGTGGCCAGCCACAGGAGCCGGGTGCCCACGATGCTCACCAGCATGGCCAGGGCCGGGGTCAGGGAGTTGCCGAACCCCCGCATGGAGGCGGACAGGCTTTCGTAAATCGTTGACAGGAAATAGAATCCGATGATCAGATGGATCCGCATGACCCCCAGATCCACCGCTTCCTGCTCCAGTCCGAAGATCTCCAGGAAGGGCCGGGCCACCAGGAACACCAGACCGATCAAAACGCAGGTGAACAGGAAGTTCAACGTCAGGCCCCGGCCCAGCACCTTCCGGCACCGTTTCAGGTTCCCCGCCCCGAAGTTCTGGCTGGTAAAGGTGGTAATGGCCTGGCCAAAGGCGATGATAAAGGGATAGGTGTTGATTTCCAGCACATAGGCCGCAGCCGAAGCCGCCATGGCCAGGGCCCCTTCGCTGTTGATGGCGGACTGGATCACCATATTGGACAGATTGAACACCATGCCCTGGATCCCGGCAGGCACCCCCACCCGGAGGATTTCCCGGATGTCATCCAGCCGCAAACGGATGGCTCCCGGATAAAAATGGAGCACCCCGTGTCCATACCGGAGCATCCGCAGCAGCAGCCCGGAACTGACGTAATTGGACACGGCGGTAGCCACCACCACCCCGGCCAGCCCGAACCCCAGGAACACTGCCAGGAAATTCCCTGCAATATTCACCAGGCTGGCGGTGATAAGGGACAGCAGCGGGGTCCGCACATTCCCGTGGCTCCGGTATACGGCGGACAAAAAGTCGTAGAGAGTCATCCCCGGCATGCCCAGCAGATAGATCCGCAGGTAAAATTCCGAAGCAGCCCGGACCTCTTCCGGCACGCCCATCCAGACCATGAGAGGTCCGGCCAGGATTTCCCCCACCACCAGGATGAACAGCCCGGTCAGAAGGGCCATGAGCACGGTGGTGTGGATGGCCTGGGAGGCTTCCTTCAGCCGCCTTCCTCCCAGCCGCCGGGCAATGAGCACATTGGCCCCCAGGGAAATCCCCAGGAACAGATTGACCATGACCCCGATCACCGGAGCATTGTTCCCCACTGCCGCCAGGGCCTCCTTCCCTACAAAGCGGCCCAGGACCATAATGTCCGCCGTATTGAACATCTGTTGGAGGATCCCGATAAGAGCCACCGGGATGGCAAACTGGAACAAAGGCTTTGTCAAAGAGCCTTCCAGCATGTTGATTTGCGAAGCAGCCAAGGCATTGATTCCTCTCTTTCTTGTATCATAGCATTTCTTCTATTATACACTGTACCTGGTAAAAGAAACAGACAGACGCCGTCAGTGGTATATGCCAAAATATCTTCCTATAAATTGTCTGTTCTGGTGTATAATAGAGGAATATTATTACTATTCCCGGCTGAATTTCCAGCTGACGGATCCGGTCCGGCTGCTGGATGAAGCCCTGGCCCGCCTGATTCTGGACGGACAAACCTGATGTTCCGGCAGAAAATCCACCAGCTGACCAGGGTACCCCGCAGGACTCCCCCGAAAATCTAACAAAGACAGAGGGCGGCAGCCACGGACGCCCGCAAAATCATCAATGAACAGGAGAATCTCATAATGAAATTTACCACCTACACCCAACTGCCTCCGGAGGCCAAGGCCCTCCGGGAAGAAGTCTTTTGCCAGGAACAGGGATTCCAGGAGGAATTCGACAGCCAGGATCAGGCCTCACATCACGGTCTCCTGTGGGATGACCAGGGAGAAGCCGTGGGTGTCTGCCGTTTCTTCCCCGGCGAGGAACCGGGAATCTGGATCCTGGGACGGATTGCCGTAAAAAAGCGGTTCCGTGGCAAAGGCGCCGGCAGCCTTCTGGTAAAAGGCACCGAGGCAGCCGTAAAGGAACTGGGAGGAACGGAAATCCGTCTCCACGCCCAGGTCCGGGCTGAACATTTCTATGAGACCCTGGGGTATCGGGCCTATGGACCGGTGGAACCGGATGAAGGAGTCCCCCACCAGTGGATGAAGAAGCAACTGGAATAAAGGGAATAAAGACAGTTCCATGTTTTTGGAAAGGAGAATGTGTGTATGATCCAGGATAAAGATTTCCGTCAGCTGGCGGAGCTTGCACCTTTCGGCACCTATATGGTGACCCCGGACCGGACCATCGTCTATTGGAACAGGGCGGCGGAACAGATTACCGGGTATACGGCAGAAGAGATGATCGGTCTCCGCTGTCCGGAAACAAAGCTGGATCATATGGATGAAAAGGGTCGGCCTCTGTGCAGGACCTACTGTCCCCTGTTGGCCTCCATGGACCAGAAAAAGCCCCTGTCCAAAAAGCTGGTCTTTACCCATAAAGACGGAACCATGGGGGTGATCCAGGCCCATTTTGTGCCTCTTGCTGATGAAAAAGGCCAAATCCGGCTGGTGGCGGAGCAGTTCGAAGAAGTGAGCCTGTTGGACCGGGGAAGCCTGATCATCCAGAATCTGTATTCTCTGGCCTACCATGACACTCTCACCGGCCTGCCCAACCGGAAGTTCCTGGATCCCCTGCTGAAAATGCGTTTTTCGGAGTACCATCGGCTCCATCAGCTGTTTGCGGTGCTGTTTGCGGACATCGACCATTTCCACGATTTCAACGGAAAGTATGGCCACCCGGCCGGGGACCGGATGCTGAAGGCCTTTGCCGACGCCGCCACCCACTCCATCCGGTCCACGGACACCCTGGGCCGCTGGGGCGGAGAAGAATTCATCGGGATCTACCCCATCAAAAACAGATCGGATATCATCCCCATTGCCAACCGGTTCCAGCACATGGTGGAACAGGCTTTCATCCACCACGAAAGCCACCCTCTCCACATTACCATGAGCGTGGGGATCACCGCCGTCCAGGAGGGAGATACTCCGGATTCCATCATCCAGCGGGCAGACAAATACATGTACGAAGCCAAGAACCGAGGACGGAACACCATTGTGCATGATAGGGTGGAATGAAAGGGGGGTGTGAAAAAAATTCACACCCCCGGTGTCTGCCTTTTATCTCCCCGCCAGGGCCGACTTT
>NZ_VULN01000028.1 GCF_009696675.1 Acidaminococcus fermentans
TTATCGATGGCATGGTTTGTCTAACAAGCTTGAAGGATGTCAGAAAAGTTGATGAATCTTGTACATCGATTCGTTTTTTATGCCTGATTTTTTTAGTTTTGTGTCCAATTTTTGTTGACAAGTGCAAATCATAGTTTTCACCTCCTTCAGTGAACTGGTACAATTGCAATATTTATAAAAAGGGGAAATCCCTTTTTACCAAAATTCAGGGGACATATTAAATCTTGATGTCCACAATCCGGCTGATAAGCAGATAGCCGATGATTTCCATCACCACCGCAACGCCGATGGCCATTTTTCCTATACTGGTGGTCAGGAGCGGTTTCAGATATTCCGGAGAACTTACCGCAAAAAATAATCCCAAAGCCACTGGAATACAGGTCAGCACAATTCCAGAGAATTTTCCCTGTGCCGTCAGTGTCCCCACTTCCCGGCGGAGCCGAATCCGTTCGCTGATGGTTTCCCGGATGGTATCCAAGATGGTGGCCAGGTTGCCCCCCACCTGCTGCTGGATCAATACGGCGGTGATTACCAATGAGAAGTCCTCGTTCCCCACCCGCTGGTCCATTTCCTGGAGAGCATCCTCCACAGTCCGGCCCAGGGCCGTGTTCCGCATTACATTGGCGAATTCCGTGGACATGGGAGGCTGCATTTCCCGGGAGATGATCTCCATGGTCTGGAGAAAGGAGAACCCGGCCCGGAGGGAGTTGGATACCAGGGTAAGGCAATCCGCCAGCTGCCGTTCAAAGGCTTCTTTCCGGCGATTGATCCGCCGTTTCAGGAAAATCAGGGAACCGAAGATGGCCAGGATACCTCCCAGCAGCCCGGTCACCAGGCTCCGGCCCATAAGGGCTGTCACCAGGAACACCAGCACCGCCAGTCCCCCGGAAATGGCCAAGTATTCGTTCCCCAACAGGGGCAGCCCGGCCTGGATCATCATCAGGTCCAGTTTTTTCCGGTTCCAGGGACGCCCTGGCCGCCGGACCCGTTCCGCAAACAGTTCATGGAACTTAGTCCGGAGGATTTCCAAAAAGCCTGCCCGACGGACCTCCGCCGGGGTATATCCTGCATACTGCTGGATCCGCTGGGACACTTCCCGCCGCCGCTGGATATAGACGGAAAGACCGGCGTAAAGCACCAGGAAGAACAGAAAGGCAAAAAGCAGAGCTACCAGACCAATCATGCTTTTTTACTCCTTTCTATCTGTATTATACCATGGATGAGCCTGTTCACAACTGTCAAGATGGAAGAAAATTCACCAGTTTTTTATGGTCCCGGCCATCTGCTCCACCGCCTGGGAGAAGGGATTCTCCGGGGCCTGGGTCAGCAGCAGCCGGCCATTGTCCGCAGCAGAAGACACTGCCAGGTATTCGTTGGGCAGCACCTGGAACACCGGGAAGCCCAAGGCCTGGGAAAATTCCTTCCGGGCTTCTTCCGTGCAGGGATTCACCCGGGTGAACACCGGCTTCACCCGCCGGTCGCAATCCTCCCAGGCTTTGAAAATCTCCAGGGCCCGTTTCATATGCTCCACTTCGTAGCCCCCGTTCACCATGGCCATTACCAGGGTCTTGTCCGCCAGTTCGCAGGCAGTGCAGGCCACATCGGAAAATCCCGAAGACAGATCCACCAGCACATACCGGAAGATTCCCCGGGCCATTTCGATCAGGCTGGTGATGCCTTCCATGGTCACCGTTTCCGCCAGGTCCGGTTTGGCCGCCCCGCACAATACGGACAGTTCCTCATTCACCGGGACGAAATAGGATTTCAAAGTAACCGGAGACAGGAAGGAAATATCCCGGATGGCCTCCACAATGGTGCTCTGGGGGGTCAGGTTGAAGAACACCCCCATATCCCCGAACTGGAGATCTCCGTCGATGATGGCCACCGGCTCCCCGGTCTGTTGGGCCAGGGCCGCCCCCAGGTTGGCAATCAGGGTGGTTTTCCCGCTTTTCCCCTTGGGGCTGAAGAAGGCGATCACTTCCGAATTTCTGGAAGCCGAAGTGTTCTGAAGGTTCTTCAGGGTTTCCTGGAGCTCTTCCCCGGAAAAAGGCTTCACCATAAAGCCCCCGGCCCCGGATTGGAGCAGCCGTGACTGAGCCTCTGCATCCCACCGGCGGCTCATGCCGATGATCACCGTATGTGGATAGGCTTTTTTCAGATCCGGCAGCAGGGTGCTGTTCCGGTCCAGGTCGATGTCCAGCAGGATCAGTTCCGGCTTGAAGGCCTGCATCTGTCCCAGGGCATCCCCCGCATTCCGGTACCGGGCGCTCAGCTCGAACCCCGGCGTATTCCGGATGACGCTGGAAAGCCTCTCCTGCATCACCTGGTTTTCTTCAATAAGGACGGTTCTGTAACCCACGGTTCATGCCTCCTCAGGAAAAGATACGGCTCAGCCAGCCGCCTCCGGAATTGTCCCCCCGACTGTCCCGGGCTTCGTTTTCCGGATGCACATACCCATCCACCATGGAAGCCATTCCCTGGGCCAGCAGGGTATGCCGGCTGCCCAAAATACAGGGCACTCCGGTGCGGATGGATTCCTGGGCAGTCTGGAAATCATTGGGCAGCACATAATCGAAATGCTTCCCCAGAATGGATTCCACATCCTCCACATCGATCCGGGTCTTGGCATTGCTCCGGTTCAGTACATAGCGGATCTTGCTGTCGTCATATCCCAGTTCCTTCAGGGTATCCGATCCCCGCTTCATGTTCTTGATGGTGGGAATGAAGTCCACGATCCCCACAAAGTTGATCAGGGTGGACAGGTCCATTATGGACAGATTCAAAGCACTGAAAGTGGAGGTGGTGTCCAAGATCACATAATCATATTCCAGCTGGAGCTGGAGCACCAGGGATTTGATGATATTGTTGTCCATGTTGTAGGCCTCTTCCAGCAGTTTGGGATTGGCCAGCACATCGAACCCGGTGTTCCCTTCCTGGTACCGGGTCAGGTATTCCACCGCCACCGTATCCTTGGGATTCTTTTCCATGGATTTTTGGGCGTCTGCAATGGTCCGTTCCGGGTTCAGCTTCAGATAATAGCACACATCCCCGAACTGAAGATCCAGGTCCACCAGGCACACTTTCAGTCCCTGCCGGGCCAGTTCCGCTGCAATGTTGATGGCCAGCAGCGTTTTGCCCACGGCATAGGCCGTGCTGAAAACCGTAAATAGGGTCCCTTTCCTGCCTTCCATAGCTTCAAGCCTCCTGCTGTTTCTGGTTCTTTATCATGCAATCATTCAGGGCCGGGTGGGATTCTGCCACTGGTCACGGTACTCCTGCTGGAGCTTCCGGACCCGTTCCCTAAAGCTGGTGGTCCGCCGAGGTTCCGGCTTCTTCTTTTCCACCAGCAGGGGTTCTTTTCCGGTGTTCCGTCCTTTGTTCTCTGCTTCCCGGGCTTCCGGTTCGTCCAGCTGGATTTCCCCGTTGGGTTTTTCCACCCCTACCACTTTCAGGTTTTCTTTCCGCAGCTGGTAATCATCTTCAGAGAGAGGCACCAGGACGGTTTCGCCCTTTTCGTCAGTGGTCCGGAGCAGCCGGGAAGGTGGTTCCGGTGCTTTCTTTTCTTCCAGGATCTCCGTATCCGGATGTTCCTCCGGACGGCCGCCCCAGATATCCCGTTCCTGCTTGTCGTTCCCCGGTTTCACAGGGGTATTCACATCCACTTTTTCCGCATTCCGTTCATACCGTTCGGATGCCTCGTAATTCTCCTTCATCCGCTGGCTCATGGATACCGGGGAATCGTCCCCTACCAGGAGCGGGGTGATCAGGATCAGCAGTTCCCGGTTGTCCCGAGTGGTGGAAGTATGCCGGAAGAACTGGCCGATAATGGGAATATCCCCCAGGAGCGGAATTTTGGAAACGGACTTGCTGTCTTCGGAATTCAGCAGGCCCCCGATGGCCATGGTCATGCCGGAGCGGACGTTGATCATGGCTTCCGCTTCCCGGGACGCAATGGCCGGAATGGAAAAATCGTTTTCCTTCACACTGTGGCCGTAATCCAGGGTGGATACTTCCGCATGGACCTTGGAAGTGATTTTGTTGTCCGCGTCCACCACCGGCTCGATGTCCAGCTTCACCCCGTAATCCCGCCAGTCAATGGCAATCTGTCCGTCACCGGCAGAGGTGGGAATGGGGATCCGGCCCCCGATGAGGATTTTGGCCTTCTGGCCGCTCATGGTGGTAATGGAAGGCCGGGACAAGATCCGGGCCTTGCCGCTGGTGACCAGGGCCTGGAGAGAAGCGTTCAGGTTGGACAGATGGCTGCCGAACCAGCCGAAGCTCCCCCGCTGTTTGTAGAAGTTTTCCCCGGCGTAGAACAGACCGGGCGTCCCCCGGGTAATATCCGAGGAATTGCTGTCACCGGTAGTATTATCCCCCAGAGTGGGAGACCAATACTGGATTCCCAGGTCTTTTTCCGCCGAGGTGTTGATTTCGATGATCTGGGCCACCAGCCGCACCTGGGTAGGCTCCGTCATATCCAGCATATCGATGATGTTGGAATCGGTACTCCCTCCCTGGGCTGTGGTGCCTTCCTTTCCTCCCGCCTGAGCGGTGGAGGTGCTGCCGCCCCCGCTGCCCAGATACATCTGGGCCACCTTGATGGCGGAATCGTGTTCATACTGGTTCTGGACCCGGCCCCGGAGCAGCACCTTGCCGTTCATCATCTGCACCTGGACCTCCGGATAGCCGATGGCTTCCTGGATGGCCTGGGCCGTCCCTGCATCACTGCCGGAGACAAATACATTGTATTCTTCCCGGCCGTTGTCGCTCCACACCAAAAGAGTGGTAGAACCGGGCTTTTTCCCCACCAGCAGGAAATCGTTCCCGGACAGGAGCCGCACATCGGCGATTTCCGGATTCCCCACCGCCAGCCGGGTGATCCCGGAGGCTTCCATATATCGGGACCCGTTCACCGCCACACTCAGGGTGGTGGCAGCCAACGCCTGTCCCGTCATTCCCAGAATGGCCGCCGTAACAAGGAGGCCCATGCGTTTACTGTAATTGATCATGTTCATTTCCCCCTGGTAGCACTGGTTCCCCGGATGACTTCAATTCCCGACAGTCCGTCAGCATCTCCCCCGCCGTCTCCGGAAGGAGCTGCCGGTGCCTGGGGAACCGGCCGGGGCGTATAGTCACGCTGGACAGCCGGTGCCGGTGCCGGCGCAGGGGCGCTGGCCGGACTGTTGGGCAGAGGGATCACATAATATCCAATGGATTTGTCTTCGGCAGAGCCGTCCGCCGGCCGGAGCATCATCTGGAGCTGGCCGATCCGGGAAGAGCCGATCAGTTTGGCTGCATCATAAGGAGTCAGGGCCACGGTCACCACAGAAGGCGTCCCCATGGATCCGGTGCTGCCGGTGTTCCCGGTGGGCTGGCTGCCGTTGGGCATGGTCTGTTTCCCGTTGCTGCCGCTGGTCTGGGTGGTGGTACCCTGGGGCCGGTCGGAGCTTTTGTTCACTGCCAGGATCAGTACATCCTTCAGCAGGGTCTTGGAAACAATCCCGTTTCCTTCCTTGTCCGTCACCAGCAGGATATCCACTTTGTCCCCGGGTTTGGCGAAGCCGGAAACCCCGGTCACGTCATTGACCCCGAAAGAAACCGCCCGCATACCGTCAGGGATCATCCCTACAAAGCCGCCCCCGTGGGAGGTGAGCTTCCGTTCCGTCAGGATATCCCCGGTAAACAGGTCGATGCCGGTTTTCTTGCCCAGAGCCTGTTTCTTGTCCGTCAGGGCACCGGCGGGCACCAGGTTGGCGGGCACTTCCACGGTTTTCAGCATATCGTCGGTAAGGACGGTCTGAGGCGCGATGTCCCGGGCCGCTTCCACCACGGTTACATTCCCTGCCGCCACCTTTCCATTGTTCTGGTCCGGAAACAGGGCGGACAGGATCACATACAGCAGCAGGAACACAGCCAGTGCTGCGGATCCGCACAGAAGCAGCAGCTTCCGAGGCGACATTTTTTCGATGATTTCAGTGAGTTTCTCCAGCTTCTTCACAATGCTCCCCCTTCGTTCCCCGGAAAAAGACGGCAACATCCCCAAACCGTCCTCCTCCTGTTCCTATCCGTCACAAATGGTCACGTGACCGAATTGTGAATATTTTTCTCTATTTTACCACATTTACACCGGTTGTACCACTGTTTGGCTGAGGAATCGTATGAAAAAGGGCCCTCTTCCTTCTTCTTCCACAATCGTATATAATAAAAACAGTTTTGACTGTTATTTAAATCACTGACAAAAGAGGGACCGCACATGACAAAACAGGCTGTAATCATTGGGGCCGGGCCGGCGGGGCTTACGGCTGCCTATGAACTTCTGCGCACCACATCCATTCACCCCCTGATTCTGGAATCCGATACCCAGGTGGGCGGCCTTTCCCGTACCGTCAACTTTTCCGGCAACCGGATGGACATCGGCGGCCATCGTTTCTTCACCAAAGACTCCCGTGTCCAGGCCCTGTGGGACAGTCTCATGCCCCGTGCCTCCGCCCCGGCTCTGGACGACCGGCTGCTCCATCGTTCCTGCACCCTGGATCCCCAGGGATTGGATCCGGAAGAGACGGACCAGGTATTCCTGGACCGCCAGCGGGTATCCCGGATCCTGTACCGGCACAAATTCTTCGATTACCCGGTATCCCTGAACCGGACCACCATCCGGAACCTGGGGATCCCTGCCATGGCAGGAATCGGCTGTTCCTACCTGTATTCCTGCTTCCACAAACGGCCGGAGAATACCCTGGAAGATTTCATGATCAACCGGTTCGGAGAAAAACTCTACCGGACCTTTTTCGCCGGCTATACGGAAAAGGTCTGGGGCCTTTCTCCCAAAAACCTCTCTGCCGACTGGGGCAGCCAGCGGATCAAGGGCATTTCCATCGGTGCCGTGCTGAAGGACCTGTTCCAGCGGACCTTCCACATCCAGCCCAAGGAAGTCCAGACCTCCCTTATCGAACGGTTCCTCTATCCCAAATTCGGCCCCGGCCAGTTCTACGAAACCCTCCGGGACGAAGTGCTCCGTCTGGGCGGGGAAATCCGCATGGGAGCCACAGTCACCGGATTCACCAGCGGCCCGGGAAAGACCCTGTCCGCCGTCCAGTATCGGGATCAGCAGGGGAAGCTGCACCAGGTGCCCGGGGATATTGTCCTCTCCACCATGCCGGTAAAAGACCTGGCTGCGGGGCTGCCCCAGGACTGGCTCTCCCCGGAAGCCCGAGAAACCGCTGCCACCCTCCCCTATCGGGACTTTATGACGGCCGGGCTCCTGGTGGACCGGCTGGAACTGAAAAATGAAACGGACCATCCCACCCTCAACCATATTGTCCCGGACTGCTGGATCTATGTCCAGGAACCGTACGTAAAATTGGGCCGGCTCCAGATCTTCAACAATTGGTCCCCCTACCTGGTCCGGGATCCCCTCCACACCCTGTGGATCGGCCTGGAATATTTCTGTCAGGAAGGGGACGCCCTGTGGTCCATGACCGACAGTGATTTTATTTCCTTTGCCGCCAAGGAACTGGAAACCATCCAGGTGATCCGGCCCGGTGCCGTACAGGAAGGCCATGTGGTGCGGATGAAAAAAGCCTACCCGGCCTATTATGGCAGCTACCGGGATTTTCCCCGGCTCCGGCAGGAACTGGACACCATCCCCAATCTCTACTGCATGGGCCGGAACGGCCAGCACCGGTACAACAACATGGACCATTCCATGCTCTCCGCCCTCACTGCCGTGGATCTGATTCGCCAGGGCGAAACCAATAAAACTGCTCTGTGGCAGGTGAATACGGAACAGGAGTACCAGGAAACGGAAACACAGAGAGGACAGAACCATGAAAAATAAGATGGGATCTCTGGTCTATGCTTTTCTGATGCTATTGGTTGTAGTGATTTTCACCAACCGGTTTGACAATGATGGCTGGTTTCTGCTGAACAGCGGCCGGTATGTGGAACAATTTGGCATCCCCCATGTGGAGCCCTTTACCATCCATCAGAACTTCCATTTTGTCATGCATCAATGGCTCTTTGATCTGGGGTTGTGGAAACTGTACAAGCTGGGCGGTCTGAAAGCCATGATTGCTTACAACTGGATTATGGCAGCCCTTTTCTTTTTTGTCTATGTCCGGCTGGTAAAGTTGAAAATCAGACAAATTTCGGGCTCTGTCCGTTTTTTCCTGCTGCTTTGGCTTCTCCTGCTGTCCGCAGGCTATCTGTTCCAGCGTCCCCAGACCATGTCCGGCCTGATTTTTCTTCTGGAAATTTATCTGCTGGAAAGATCTGTCAACCAGCCCCGTGTGCCCCGGGTCCTGATTCCTTTGTTCTTTTTGCTGTCCGTTCTCCTGGTCAACCTCCATGGAGCCATGTGGCCCATGTTTACGGTTTTCCTGCTGCCCTATACCTTCGAAGCCTTGGTGGGTCCCCATCTTCCCTTTAGCAAATGGGAACTGACCTGGAAAGCCAAAGATTTCCTGTTGCTGTTTGCCGCCATTGTGGCAGGCGGCTTCTGCAGCCCGTATGGAACAGAATCCATGACCTATGCCTTCAATTCCTATGGATATAAGGACATTAACCAATTGGTATCCGAGATGCATCCCCTGAGTATGGATCCAGGATTCCCCTATCTGGTCATAATACTTGTTCTTCTGTTTTTCTGCACCGCCATCTATGCCCGCCATTCTCTTCCTCTGCGGCAGCAGCTGCTGGCTCTGGGCACTGGGTTCATGGCACTTCAGGCCAACCGGAGTTCCTTTCTTTTCTTAGTGGCCGGACTTTTTCCCTTGGCTGACATTCTGGCCGATCACAAAGATTTCCATGCCACTGTCAGTGTTTCTTCCTGGCCCCAAACCCGCCGGATGGTTCTTCTGTTGGGAACGGCGGCTTTGTTCGGCACTTGGGCACTGTTTCAGCAAACAAAGGTAACCTCCGACCGCTGCCCTCTTTTTTTGGGTGCTTTTGGAATCCTGTTGCTGATGGCAGTATGGAATTTCCGGATACTTTGGAAAGAGCGGTTGAATCCCCTTACACTGCGTCCAAACCTCCGGACACTGTTTGCAGCTCTTGCTTTACTGCTGCTGGTTCCTTTTTCCATAGCAAAACTCCAACTGCCCCGAGAAGATTTCGTTCTTGCCAAAAGCGTGGATGTGATTCAACAGGACGCCAATGGAAGTCCCATTTGCCTGTGGACAGGATACAACGATGGTCCCTATGCAGAATTCCAGGGAATTCCCTGCTACATGGATACCCGGGCCGAAGTCTTCAAGACCAAACTGAACCACCAGAAAGACGTGATGGAAGAATATTGTTCCCTGATTTCCGGAAAACTGGATTATCGGGATTTTGTCACCCGGTATCCCTTCACCCATTTTCTCACCACCGATCTGGACCCCCTGTATGTGAACCTGAAAAATGATCCCCGGTTCGAACTGCTGTGGGATTCGGAAGAAGATCAGGAGGTGCAGGAAAAGGCCACGGAGGTGGAGAAGAAGAAAAGAGTACGGATATATAAATGGAGAGATTGAGGCGTTGCCCCAATCTCTCCATTTTTGTCAGCTTCCAGGTTCAGATTCTGAAAAGTATCAAGGTATTTAGACACATAGAACCGTGACATTTTTCTACCCTGCTAATTGTTTGTATTTTTCATTCGGGGTTACATAATCGATACCCGAATGAATACGATTAGCATTGTAATCAATAATATATTCA
>NZ_VULN01000029.1 GCF_009696675.1 Acidaminococcus fermentans
GGCCAGTATCCAGAGTACCGCGAAGCACGAGGAATTTTGCGGGAAGTCGGGGGGACCACCCTCCAAGGCTAAACACTTCTTAGTGACCGATAGCGCATAGTACCGTGAGGGAAAGGTGAAAAGAACCGCGGGAGCGGAGTGAAAGAGAACCTGAAACCGTATGTCTACAAGCAGTCGGAGCGCAAGCGACGGCGTGCCTATTGAAGAATGAGCCAACGAGTTACGGGCACCAGCGAGGTTAAGCAGGAAATGCGGAGCCGTAGGGAAACCGAGTCTGAAAAGGGCGGATAGTTGGTGTTCGTAGACCCGAAACTGTAGTGATCTACCCATGATCAGGTTGAAGCACGGGTAAAATCGTGTGGAGGACCGAACCGGTGAGTGTTGAAAAACTTTCGGATGAATCGTGGGTAGCGGTGAAATTCCAATCGAACGCAGAGATAGCTGGTTCTCCTCGAAATAGCTTTAGGGCTAGCCTCAGGCAGTAAGCATAGGCGGTAGAGCACTGATCGGGATAGGGACTGTAATGGTTACCGAACCCTGTCAAACTACGAATGGTTATGCTGCAGAGCCTGGGAGTCAGACTACGAGAGATAAGTCCCGTTGTCAAAAGGGAAACAGCCCAGACCATCAGCTAAGGTCCCCAATGCCATACTAAGTGGAAAAGGATGTGGGGTCTCATAAACAACCAGGATGTTGGCTCAGAAGCAGCCACCATTTAAAGAGTGCGTAATAGCTCACTGGTCGAGAGGCCCTGCGCCGAAGATTCCCGGGGCTAAAGTATGGAACCGAAGCTATGGATGCATACGTAAGTATGCGTGGTAGAGGAGCGTTCCCATCGGGTTGAAGTCGTCCTGTAAGGGACGGTGGACTGGTGGGAAGTGAGAATGTTGGCATGAGTAGCGAAAAGAATGGTGAGAATCCATTCCACCGAAAGCATAAGGATTCCTGAGCAACGATCGTCGTCTCAGGGTAAGTCGGGACCTAATCCGAGGCAAAGAGCGTAGGAGATGGACAACTGGTTGATATTCCAGTACCGGCAGTGATCGTTTGAACGAAGGAGTGACGCAGGAAGGCAGGTCCGCACGAGATTGGTAGATCGTGTGCAAGCGTGCAGGCTGGTTACCAGGCAAATCCGGTAACTGAGGCTGAGGCGTGATGCGGAGGGAACTTGTTCCCGAAGGGATTGAGCCTACGCTGCCGAGAAAAGCTTCTAGTGAGAAAGCTGCCGCCCGTACCGTAAACCGACACAGGTATGCGGGGAGAGAATCCTAAGGTGCGCGGGAGAACCCTCGTTAAGGAACTCGGCAAAATGTACCCGTAACTTCGGGATAAGGGTAGCCACAAAGGTGAAGGGACTTGCTCCCGGAGCCCGGTGTGGTCGCAGAGAAGAGGCCCAAGCGACTGTTAACCAGAAACACAGGTGCCTGCGAAAGAGAAATCTGAAGTATAGGTGCTGACACCTGCCCAGTGCTGGAAGGTTAAAGAAGGATGTCCGGGTTCGACCCAAAGCATTCGACTGAAGCCCCAGTGAACGGCGGCCGTAACTATAACGGTCCTAAGGTAGCGAAATTCCTTGTCGGGTAAGTTCCGACCCGCACGAAAGGTGTAACGATTTGGGCACTGTCTCAACGAGGGACCCGGTGAAATTGAAATACCTGTGAAGATGCAGGTTACCCGCGACTGGACAGAAAGACCCCATGGAGCTTTACTGTAACCTAATATTGGGTTCTGATACTTGATGCACAGGATAGGTGGGAGGCACGGATGGCAGTCCTCTGGGATTGCCGGAGCCACTGTTGGGATACCACCCTTCAATTATCGGGATTCTAACCGAGCGAGTAACGATCGCCGGGACAGTGTTAGGCGGGCAGTTTGACTGGGGCGGTCGCCTCCCAAAGAGTAACGGAGGCGCCCAAAGGTTCCCTCAGCGCGGACGGAAACCGCGCGCGGAGTGTAAAGGCAGAAGGGAGCTTGACTGCGAGCCAAACACGGCGAGCAGGTACGAAAGTAGGGCTTAGTGATCCGGTGGCATCCAAGTGGAAGGGCCATCGCTCAACGGATAAAAGCTACCCTGGGGATAACAGGCTAATCTCTCCCAAGAGTCCATATCGACGGGGAGGTTTGGCACCTCGATGTCGGCTCATCACATCCTGGGGCTGAAGTCGGTCCCAAGGGCTGGGCTGTTCGCCCATTAAAGTGGTACGTGAGCTGGGTTCAGAACGTCGTGAGACAGTTCGGTCCCTATCCATCGCGGGCGCAAGAGATTTGAAGGGGGCTGCTCCTAGTACGAGAGGACCGGAGTGGACGGACCGCTGGTGTACCAATTATCCCGCCAGGGGTACAGTTGGGTAGCTACGTCCGGAACGGATAAACGCTGAAAGCATCTAAGCGTGAAACCATCCTTAAGATGAGATCTCTCACAGCGTAAGCTGGTAAGACACCTGGAAGATTACCAGGTTGATAGGCAGGGTGTGGAAGCGTAGCAATATGTTAAGCTGACCTGTACTAATATGTCGAGGGCTTGACTTAAATCGGGCCGTTAGATGAAA
>NZ_VULN01000003.1 GCF_009696675.1 Acidaminococcus fermentans
TCCAAAACAAGCTTGCATACCTGGATTTTGAAATCCCTGGTGTACATTTTTAGACTCTTCATAAAAGACGCTCCTTTCTCCAAGAAAGTCTCGCTTCATACTGTCTAAATATATGATACACCTTTCCACGGTCTCGGGTCTCGAGTCTCGGGCCGATGGATAGAACCCGTCCCAAACGGACGGGTTCTTTTTTATTGGGGAATACGGCAGTTGAAAGGAGGGCATCCGAACGATACTTCTCATTGTCAGTGCCAGTAAGGAATCCGGATAGAAAGGGCAGGGACGGTGCAGGCGGATGGGGCTGTTCTGTTTTGGAGATGGGGGAATACACTTTAGTATGGAAAAGAAAGAATCTGCAATTTTCTGTTAAAATCAGCAAACTATGTTCTTGCTGCAGAACCAAGGAGACTGGAACGAATTGGAGTGGAAAGTCGGAACAAAAAATGAAAAATATCCCGAGAATGTCCGCATAAAATGGACTTTTCTTCAGAAAATTATTTTAAATTCAACAATTTTGTCCTGGTTTCTGATATAATATGGGAGAAATCTTGTAATATTCTTGACAATGTCTCTGAATTTCTTTTCAGAGAACATCCGGATCCTTTTGGAAAAAGAAAAATGTTGTCTCTTTCCAGTGGAACCGAAACAAAGGAGGACTCTCAATGGAAACCAAGAACGCAACAAAAAACAGTCTGTTGGACCGCTTCCTGAATACGGTAGAGCGGGTCTGCAACAAACTGCCGCCCCCGGCCATTCTGTTCTGCATCCTGTTTGTAATCACCGCCGTGGTGGGGGCCATCTGCACCCAGGCAGGCTTCGCTCTGGAAAACCCTGCTTCCCACAAAATCGTAACCTCCCAGAACTTCTTCACCACCGCCGGCATCCAGTGGCTGCTGACTACCCTGGTGAAGAACTTCACCGGATTCGCTCCTTTGGGCCTGGTAATCACCATGACTCTGGCCATCGGATTCTGTGAAGAATCCGGTATGCTGGCGGCTCTCCTCCGCCGGTGCATGAAAGGGGTGCCTCCGTCCCTGGTGCCCTTTATTGTGGCCTTCCTGGGGGTCTGCGGCAACATCGCCTCTGATACGGCCATGGTGGTAATCCCGCCCCTGGCGGCTGTGGCATATATCGGGGTCCGGAAACATCCTGTAGTGGGGATGATGGTGGGCTTTGCCGGTGCGGAAGCCGGTTTCGGGGCCAACCTGATGATTGCCGGCACCGACTCCCTGCTCCAGGGGCTCACCAACCAGGCCATTGACGGGTTCTTCGGCAAGGCCGGGGTCTTTGCGGTGGATGTGACCTGCAACTGGTACTTTATGTTTGCCTCCACCTTCCTGTGCGCTTTTATCATCGCTCTGGTTTCCATCAAGATCGTGGAACCCCGGTTCGGGGTCTATGACGGTCCGGGAGCCGATGAGGAACTGGGAGAAGTGAAGCCCATCGAAGTGAAGGGGCTGAACCGGGCCGCTTTGGTTGTGGTGGCCTACATCCTGGTGCTGGTGGCCGGATTCTTCGCCGGAGTCCTGTCCAAGGACGGGCACACCTTCGTAGGATCCCCTCTGCTGAAAGGGCTGATTCCCCTGCTGTTCGTCATGTTCAGCCTGGCCGGGCTCACTTACGGGTTCACCACCGGGTCCTTCAAGACCATCAAGGATGTAAACAAGGCCATGGTCCATCAGATGAGCGGCATGGGCGCCTTTGTGGTGTTCTGCTTCTTCTGCGGCCAGTTCCAGGCCCTGTTCAGCTGGACCCATCTGGGGACCCTGCTGGCCATCGGTGGGGCTGACTTCCTGAAGAATGTGGGCTTTACGGGCCTGCCCATGTGCGTGCTGTTTGTATTGATTACCAGCCTGGTGAACATCTTCATGTCCTCCGGGTCCGCCAAGTGGGCCATCTTTGCCCCCATCTTCATTCCCATGTTCATGCTGCTGGGGTATCATCCCGGCTTTACCCAGCTGCTGTACCGGTTGGGGGATTCTCCCACCAACTGCTTTACCCCTATGAATCCCTATCTGTGGATGATCCTCAGTGTGGCTCAGGAAAAATACATGCCTAAGGCGGCCATCGGCACCCTGGTGTCCAACCTGATCCCCATTGCCGTCTGCCTGCAGATTGCCTGGATCATCTTCCTGATTGGCTGGATGACCCTGGGGCTGCCCATCGGGCCGGGGGTGGAAATGGCCCTGCCGGCGGGAGTGCTGTAAGAATAGAAAAAATGCTGTACCGTTGATGGGGGCTGTTGCATGCGCAACAGCCCCTTAGTCTGAAGTCTGAAGTCGGAAGTCTCAGGACAGGATCCGTCTGGCTGGACGGATCCTTTTGATTCTGTAAAACCAGAATCGCAATCAATCTGAGAGATTATTTCGTCCAAAGGTTCTACACATTCAAAAAATTTGCCTGCAAATTTAACCTTCGGCTCCAGACTTCAGACTCCAGACTTGAGCCGCTATGCGGCTCTACAGCTAAGGGGGTGTTGCACGGAACGTGCGACACCCCCCTTTATTATTGACTGATTCCGGTAAACAAAGCTATAATTTAACTTTATGGAGGAAGTTATGGAACCGATCATTGAAACGAAAAATCTCACCCATACCTATGTGGATGGGCAAAATCAGGAAATGACCGCGCTCCAGGGTATCGATCTGTCCATTGCCCCCGGCGAATTTGTCGCCATTATCGGGACCAACGGCAGCGGCAAGTCCACCCTGGCCCGTCATTTCAACGGTCTCCTGACCCCTACCAGCGGACATTGTCTGGTGGGCGGTCTGGATACCGCCATAGAAGAAAATCTCTGGCCGGTGCGCCAGACGGTGGGCATGGTGTTCCAGAACCCGGACAACCAGATCGTGGCGGCCATTGTGGAAGAAGATGTGGCCTTCGGGCTGGAAAACATCGGGGTTCCCGGGCCGGAGATCCGTCCCCGGGTGGAACAGGCCCTGGCGGCAGTGGACATGTTGGATTACGCCAAACGGGCCCCTCACAGGCTGTCCGGAGGACAGAAACAGCGGGTGGCCATTGCCGGGGTGCTGGCTCTGGAACCCCGGTGCATCGTTTTTGACGAACCTACCGCCATGCTGGATCCCAAGGGCCGGAAGGAAATCGTCTCCACCGTGCTGAAACTGAACAAAGAGAAGCACATTACCATTGTGTACATCACCCACAAAATGGAGGAGGCCATCCTGGCGGACCGGATCATCGCCATGGAAAAGGGGAAAATCGTCCTGGAAGGGACTCCCAAGGAAGTCTTCACCCAGGTGGACCGGATCCGGGGCCTGGGGCTGGAATGTCCCCTGGCGGCAGAAGTGGCCGATGCCCTGGACAAACAGGGGCACCAGCTGCCGCCCATCATTACCCACAAGGAGTTGTGTGAAGCATTATGTCCATCCAAGTAGACCATATCTCCTATACCTATATGACCCACACCAGCCTGGAAAAGAAAGCCCTGGATGATGTGTCCTTTACCTTGGAAAAAGGGGAATTCGTGGCTCTCATCGGCCACACCGGCAGCGGCAAATCCACCCTGGCGGAACATCTCAACGGGCTGCTCCATCCCATGGCCGGGAAAGTGCTGGTGGACGGGGTGGACCTGGCCGCCAAGACACCGGAAGCCAAAGCCGCCCGGAACCGGGTGGGTATGGTGTTCCAGTATCCGGAGCACCAGCTGTTTGCGGAAACCATTTATGAAGACATTGCCTTCGGTCCCCGGAACCAGGGGAAGACGGAACCGGAAGTGGAAGAAGCCGTCCGCAGCGCCATGGAATTCGTGGACCTGGATTTTGACAGTTTCGCCCAGCGGTCCCCCTTCCAGCTGTCCGGGGGACAGATGCGCCGGGTGGCCATTGCCGGGGTGGTGGCCATGGAACCGGATTACCTGATCATGGACGAACCCAGTGCCGGTCTGGACCCTATCAGCCGGGACAGCATTTTCGGCCAGCTCCGGAAGATTTTCGAAAAACGGAAAATGGGGGTGCTGCTGATCACCCACAGCATGGAAGAAGCAGCCCAGTACGCCAGCAGGCTCCTGGTCATGAGCGACAGCCGGCTCCAGCTGGACGGCCCGGCCCGGGAACTGTTCACCCATGAACGGGAAAAACTGGAAGCTCTTTCCGTGGATGTGCCGGAAAGCGTGAAATTGGCGGAAGAACTCCGGCAGCAGGGACTCCCCATTGAAGGGACGCCCATTACCAAAGCCGAACTGATCCGGGCCATTGACAAAGCAAAGGGGTGGAAAGCATGCTGACAGACATTACCCTGGGACAGTATTATCCCGGGAATTCCTGTATCCACCGGCTGGATCCCCGGACCAAGATCCTGGCGGTGCTGTTTTACATGGTCATGGTGTTCCTGGCCAATTCGCCCCTTTCCTACGGGATCCTCATCGGGTTCATCGTGGTGGGGGCGGCCCTGGCCAAACTGCCGGCCGGACTCCTGCTCCGGTCCATCAAGCCCTTGTGGATCATCATCCTGCTTACCATGGTGATCCATTTTGTCACGGACCCGGGGGAAGTGCTGTGGCAGTGGAAATTCATCACCATCACCAAAGAAGGGATCGTACTGGGGGTGAAGATGTCCCTGCGGCTGGTGCTGCTGCTCCTGGTGTCTTCCCTGATGACCTTCACCACCTCGCCCATTGTGCTTACTGACGGCATCGAGGCTCTGCTCCGGCCCTTCAAGAAAATCGGGGTGCCCGCCCATGAACTGGCCATGATGATGACCATTGCCCTCCGGTTCATCCCCACCCTGCTGGAAGAGACGGACCGGATCATGAAGGCCCAGATGTCCCGTGGTGCGGACTTTTCTTCCGGGAACATCATGAAGCGGGCCAAAAACATGCTGCCCATCCTGATCCCTCTGTTCATCTCCTCCTTCCGCCGGGCCGACGAACTGGCCCTGGCCATGGAAGCCCGGTGCTACCGGGGCGGAGAAGGCCGGACCCGGATGCATGAACTGGTCTACGGCAAAGGGGATGCTCTCACCGGTCTGGTGATGCTGGGACTCTTTGCCCTGCTGGCCTTCCTGAGATGGGGGCTCCCTGCATGAAGCGGACCATCAAAGCTACGGTAGCCTATGACGGGACCAACTACCAGGGGTTCCAGCGGCAGAAAAACGGGGTGGGGGTCCAGCAGGTGCTGGAAAAGGCCCTGACAGAGGTGCTGAAGGAGCCCATCCTGATCAAGGCTGCCGGCCGGACGGACGCGGGGGTCCATGCCCTGGGCCAGGTGATTTCCTTTGCCACCGAATCCCGGATCCCTCCGGAAAACTACCGCCGGGCCCTGGAGCCCCATCTGCCGCCGGATATTGCCATCCGGGAGGCGGAAGTGGTCCGGGACGATTTCCACGCCCGGTTCGATGCGGTGGACAAAACCTACCAGTACAAAATCTACTATTCCCCCCTGCCGGACCCTACCCAGCGGAACACCACCTGGGAGATCCGGGAGAAACTGGATGTGGAGGCCATGAACCGGGCTGCGGCCCTGCTCCTGGGAAAGCACGACTTTACCTCCTTCAAGAACCAGGGGAGCCAGGATACTTCCCCGGTGCGGACCCTGACAGAAGCCCGGTGGGTCCAGGAGGGGGACCTGTACACCTTTACCATCACCGGGGATGGGTTCCTGTACCGGATGGTCCGGAACATCGTAGGCTGCCTGGTCCGGGTGGGCACGGGAAAATGGGATACAGAAGACTTCGCCAAAGTCCTGGCCGCCAAAAACCGGAAACAGGCCGGCATGGCCGCTCCGCCCCAGGGGCTGTATCTGGTAAGGGTAAGGTATTAGGGGCCGCTGACAGAGGGAGGATGCTGGACGCAATGTACAGAATCCTCCCTCTGCTATAACTTAAACCTATAGCAACCCATAACTTCCTCCTATTGGCGGGAAGTTCTTTTTTACAGTACACTGTTAGGTGAATATTTCGTGAAAAAGAAAGGAAGTTTTAAGATGAAGAAAATTTGGAAACGGAAAGTGACCGGGGCCGTTCTGGCTGCGGTGACGCTGGGGAGTACCGGGGTGGCCTGGGCTGCAGACGCACCGGAAACCGGCAAGGATGAAACCATCGTGATTACCGCCAACCGGCTGAAGAACACCAAGGCAGATACTCCTGCCGATGTAACGGTCATCACCAGCCAGCAGATCACCGACCGGGGCTACCGGACCGTTACCGACGCCCTGGAGGATGTGCCCGGGGCACGGGTCCTGGATGCCAGCGGTCCGGCCTTTGAACGGCGGGTAATCCTGAACGGGGACGACCGGGTGGTTGTCATGGTGGACGGCCGCCGGGTAAACAACAGTATGGGACTGACCAGCGGGAAATCCACCTTTGATGCCAACACCCTGCCCGGGGTCAGCATGATCGAACGGATCGAAGTGGTGAAAGGCGGGGCTTCCACCCTGTACGGGGCCGATGCTGTAGGCGGCGTCATCAACATCATCACCAAGACCCCGGAAGAAACCACCGGGACGGTCCATGTGGGCTACGGTTCCTGGGGAACCCAGGACCTGGGGGTTTCTTTCGGCGGGAAGCAGGACAAGACCGGGTTCCAGGTAGGGGTGAATCGGAACAAGGCTTCTTACCTGAAGTACAAGGATACCAACGGGGATACCAAAAGATGGGACGGCCAGTCCGATTACACCCAGGATGCCATTTCCCTGAAACTGACCCAGGACTTCACCAAAAGTGACGGCCTGACGGTGAACTACGATTACTCCAATCTGGATGGGAATTTCCATTCCGGGCTGTACACCTATGGCATGCCCAATATGGACCAGCGTCATGCAACGAAAAAGACCAACAATGTGGGCGTGCGGTATGACTGGAACCGGGATGCCGGGAACTCCGGCTATGTGCAGGCTTACAGAAATTACTACGCATACAGCAATTTCGGGACATTCTCTTATAATGACGGGGATATGAATGAAACGGACTGGGGTCTGGAAGGACAGCAGAATTTCGTCCTCAGCGATACCAATACCCTGGTGGCTGGGCTGGAATACCGGAATGCAAAAGTGGACCACGTGGGCATCTATACGGATGGGAAATACAACAACAAAGCCGTATTCCTCCAGGATCAGTGGAAATTTGCTCCCACCTGGCAGCTGAACACCGGCGTCCGGTATGATGACCACAGCAAAGCCGGCAACCGGACCACTGGCAGTGTGGCCGTGAACAAAAAGTTCAGCAAGGACAGCAATGCCTATATCAGCTGGAATTCCGTGTTCAGAGCCCCGACCACCGATGATCTGTTCTATCGGGATTCTTATGATTTCATGCGGGGAAATGAAAACCTGAAGCCGGAAACCGGGAATGTGTGGAGTGCCGGGTACAACTTCAAAATCGATCCAAAAACCGATGTGGGCATCACCGGCTTCTACAGCCAGCTGAATGACGCCATTCGGTGGGCCGACTATGGGTACTACTGGCAGGCGGAAAACATCAACAAGCAGAAGAAACGGGGTATGAGCCTGTCCGTGACCCACCACCTGAACAAGCTGTGGGAACTGAATGCCGCTTACACCTATGTGAAGGTGGAAGACGACAAGAACGACGGCAAGGGCTATGTGAAGGATGTAAGCTATGCACCCAACTACTACCAGGCCGGTGTCCGGTACCATGACACCAAATGGAATGTGTCCCTGACCGGCCGGGGTGGTTCCGGTCTGTCCGGCGAAAAGTACGGGGAACACAATTATTTCACCCTGGACCTGGCTGCCCGGTACAAGTTCACCCACAACTGGACCGGCTTTGCCAACTTCTACAACCTGAACAACGCAGCCTATGCAGAATACAGCGGTGTATTCAACAACCAGGATATCTATCCCATGCCCGGCCGTCGGATCATCGTCGGGGTAGAATATTCGTTCTGACAACAAAAAAGGAAGAGTACAGAGTGAAGAGTACAGAGCGGGACGGAAGGAATTAACGGTCCATTGCTGAAATTTGCCTGCAAATTTTTTCCTTTGGCTGGAGACGAGAGACTAGTGCAAGAAGGGGGCCACTCTGTGGCCCCCTTCTTGCATTCCCTCCCAGATATGATATAATAATCCCGAAACAACAGCATAAGTTTTGTCTTTGGGGAGGGGTGCGATTCCCTACCGGCGGTAAAGTCCGCGAGCCTCGGCACGAATCGGTGGAATTCCGATACCGACAGTACAGTCTGGATGAGAAAAGACAGTTTCGGAAAAGTGTATTTGCCGTGCTATCCTCCCCTGGATGGCATGGCTTTTGTTTTTACTGTAATCTTGAAAGCGGGTGAACCTGTGACAGACGAAGAATATATGCAGATGGCCCTGGATCTGGCGGAAAAAGCCCGGGGCTGCACCAGTCCCAATCCCCTTGTAGGCTGCGTCATTGTCAACCCGGAAGGGAAGATCATAGGGAAGGGCTACCACCACAAGGCTGGCCAGCCCCATGCGGAAATCATGGCCATGCGGGATGCGGGAGACCAGGTGGAAGGCTGCACCGCCTATGTGACCCTGGAGCCCTGTTCCCATTACGGCCGCACCGGCCCCTGCTGTGAAGCCCTGATCAAGGCGGGCATCAAAAAAGTGGTGGCCGCCGCCGATGATCCCAACCCGAAAGTGTCCGGACGGGGCTTTGCCCGGCTCCAGGAAGCAGGGGTGGAAGTGGTCCGGGGGGTGCTGGCGGACAAAGCCAACCGGCAGAACGAGGTGTTCATGCACTGGATGAAGACGGGCCGTCCTTTTGTGGCCCTGAAATACGCCATGACACTGGACGGAAAGATCGCCACGGCTTCCGGGGATTCCAAATGGATCTCCAATGAACAGTCCCGGACTTATGCCCATCGGCTCCGGAGCATCTACGACTGCATCCTGGTGGGGAAGAACACGGTGCTCAACGACGATCCTTCCCTGACCTGCCGTCTGGTGGAAGGGAAGAATCCCCTTCGGATCGTCCTGGACAGCCATTGTCAGCTGCCTATGGACCGGAAGGTGTTCACTGATGGGGAAGCCAGGACCCTCCTGGTCACCTCTCTGAAGGCGGACCGGGAAAAGGTGGCGGCCTTCCAGGCCCTGGACCAGGTGACCGTATGGCAGATCCCGGAAAAGAATGGGGCCCTGGATCTGGGAATCCTGCTGGACAGACTGGGCCAGCAGGAAAAGACCAGCCTCCTGGTGGAAGGGGGCAGCCAGGTCCACGGTGCCTTCTTTGATGGGAAACTGGCCCAGCGGATCTATGCCTTCATTGCGCCCTGCCTGATCGGGGGAAAACGGAACCTGAGCCCCATCGGAGGCCGGGGCGCCCGGAACATGGACCTGCGGGTGACCCTCCTGGAACCTCACTACGAGGCCTTCGGCACGGACCTGATGGTCACCGGTCTGTTGGAAAGGAGCTGATCCCATGTTTACGGGACTCATTGCGGAACTGGGCAAGGTGGAGGACCTGCGCCGGGAACAGAATTCCTACCGGCTGACCATTGCCGCCCAGACCATCCCGCCCCTTCTGAAAATCGGAGAAAGCGTCTGCTGCAACGGGGCCTGCCTGACGGTGACGAAATTCGACAGCCAGCGGTTCACGGTGGACGTAATGCCGGAAACCGCCCGCCGGACCACCATCGGTTCCCTGAAGAAGGGGGACCGGATCAACCTGGAACGGACCCTCCATGTGGGAGACGGTCTGGACGGCCATATTGTCAGCGGCCATGTGGACGGGGTAGGGACCATTGTGAAGATCCGTCCTGAAGGGATCGCCAAGGTCACCACCATCAGCTGCAGCCCGGACCTGCTCCGGGGCATGGTCACCAAAGGCTCCATCGCCATCGACGGCATCAGCTTGACCATTACGGAAGTGACGGACACCACGTTTTCCGTTTCCCTGATTCCCCTTACCGTCCAGTTCACCACCCTGGGCTTCAAAAAGACCGGAGACCGGGTGAACCTGGAAACGGACATTTTGGGGAAATATGTGGAACGGATGCTGGAAACCAGAAAAACCGGGGGCCTTACCAAGGAAACCCTTTTCGAAAATGGATTTTTTTAAGGAGTGAAAACCATGGATAAAAAATTTCAGTTTGATTCCATCGAACAGGCCATTGCGGACATCCGTGCCGGCAAAATGGTCCTGGTCACCGACGATCCCGACCGGGAAAACGAAGGGGATCTGATCATGAGTGCGGAGTATGTGACTCCCGACGACATCAACTTCATGGCCACCCATGCCAAGGGCCTGATCTGCATGCCCTGTGACGGGGCCATCCTGGACCGGCTCCAGATGGAACCCATGGTGGCCAACAACACGGACAACCATGAAACCGCCTTTACCGTATCCATCGACCACAAGGACACCACCACCGGGATCTCTGCCGTGGAACGGGCCTACACCATCAAGAAATGCGCCGACGAAAGCGCCAAACCGGAAGACTTCCGGCGGCCGGGACATGTATTCCCCCTCCGCAGCCGGGAAGGCGGGGTGCTCCGGCGTACGGGCCATACGGAAACCACCACGGACCTGTGCCGTCTGGCAGGGCTGAAACCGGTGGGCATCTGCTGTGAAATCATGAGCGATGACGGCACCATGGCCCGGACTCCGGAACTGATGGAATTTGCCAAGAAGTTCAATCTGACCTTCATCACCGTGGCGGATCTGATCGCCTACCGGAAAAAGACGGAAAAAATGGTCCACCGGATCGCCAATGTGGCCCTGCCCAGCAAATACGGTACCTTCCGGGCCATCGGCTATGAAAACGACCTGGATGACAAATGCCATGTGGCCATCATCAAAGGAGATGTGGCCGGCAAAAAGAATGTGCTGGTCCGGGTCCATTCCGAATGCCTGACCGGGGACGCCCTGGGATCTCTCCGCTGCGACTGCGGGGACCAGCTGGCCACCAGCCTGAAGATGATCGAAAAGGAAGGCTGCGGGGTAGTGCTGTACATGCAGCAGGAAGGCCGGGGCATCGGCCTGGCCAACAAGCTCCGGGCCTATGAACTCCAGGATCAGGGAATGGATACGGTGGACGCCAATGTGAAGCTGGGCTTCAAACCGGATATGCGGGATTACGGCATCGGGGCACAGATCCTGGCGGACCTGGGGCTCACCAGCATCCGGCTGATGACCAACAACCCGGCCAAACGGGCAGGCCTTTCCGGCTATGGAATCACCATTACGGAAACAGTGCCCATCATCATGAAAGACAACTGCTACAACCATCGGTACATGGTCACCAAACAGGTGCGCATGGGCCATGAATTACATGAAGATGTGGAGGATGTAAAATGAAAATTCTGGAAGGACAACTGTTAGCGGAAGGGCTGAAAATCGGAATCGTGGTATCCCGTTTCAACGAATTCATCACCAGCAAGCTGCTCAGCGGGGCGGAAGACACCCTGCGCCGGCATGGGGCCAATGGGGATGACATTACCGTGGCCTGGGTGCCCGGGGCTTTTGAAATCCCTCTGATCGCCAAGAAAATGGCCAAAAGCGGCAAGTATGACGGGATCATCGCCCTGGGGGCTGTGATCCGGGGTGCCACCAGCCATTACGACTATGTATGCAACGAAGTGTCCAAGGGGATTGCCCTGGTGAACATGGAAACGGAAGTGCCCACTGCCTTCGGGGTGGTCACTACGGAAAACATCGAACAGGCCGTGGAACGGGCCGGCACCAAAGCCGGGAACAAGGGCTCCGATGCGGCCATGGCCGTGATCGAAATGGTCAACCTGGCCAAACAGCTGTAAGAGGTGCCTATGGAAGATGTGTTAGTCAAGGCCACCGCCGGGGATGCCCGGATCTATGCCGTGACCACCACCCACCTGACCCAGCACATGAATGAGATCCACCACTGCAGCCCTCTGGCAGCGACAGCCCTGGGCCGTACCGCCGCCGGAGCCCTGCTGCTGGCGGCCACCATGAAGGCCGGGGAAGCGGTGACGGTCCGGTTCAAGGGGGACGGCCCCCTGGGCCAGGTGATGGCCGATGCCCGGGATTATCAGGTCCGGGGCTTTGTAATGCACCCGGAAGTGATGCTGCCTCTGAAAAACGGCAAGCTGGATGTAGGCGGCGGGGTGGGCCACTATGGGGTGGTCACCGTTACCCGGTGCCCTCTCCAGGGAGAACCCTTCACCGGGGTCTCCACCCTGAAAAGCGGGGAAATCGCCGCGGATCTTACCCGGTACCTGGCGGTATCGGAACAGACCCCTTCCAGCGTGGCCCTGGGGGTACTCATTGAGAAGGACGGCTCCGTGGCCGTTTCCGGCGGATACTTTGTCCAGCTGCTCCCTGATGCTTCGGAAGAGACCATCAAGACCCTGGAAGACAACATCCTGACCCTGCCCTATGTGACGGAACTGCTCCAGACCGGTCTGGATGCCGAAGGAATGATCCGGAAGGTGGCCAAGGGGCTGCCTGTGGAGATCCTGGAATCCCATCCGGTTTCCTTCCACTGCGGCTGCAGCCGGGACAAAGTGGCGGGCATGCTCTGCGGCCTGCCCAAAAAGGATTTCGAAGAAATCCTCCAGGACCCTCAGACCGAGGTCCACTGCCAGTACTGCAACAAATCCTACGTGTTTACCCAGCAGGAATTGAAAGATCTCCCCAGAAAACCTTGACTTTACGAACAAATGTTTATATACTAAATAGAAGCAACTGCAGTACAAGGAGATGATACCATGAGTTTGGATGCGGATAAGAATAAAGCGTTGGATGCGGCTCTGAAACAGATTGAAAAGGACTTTGGCAAAGGGTCCATCATGAAGCTGGGGGCTGCCAGCGCCAAAATGAACATTGAAACCATTCCTACTGGGGCCCTGTCCCTGGATATTGCGCTGGGGGTAGGGGGGATTCCCCGGGGCCGGATCATCGAGATCTATGGACCGGAATCTTCCGGCAAGACCACCGTGGCCCTGCACATGATCGCCGAGGCCCAGAAACGGGGCGGCTACGCGGCCTTCATTGATGCGGAACATGCCCTGGATCCGGAATATGCCCGGCACCTGGGCGTGGATATCGACAACCTGCTGATTTCCCAGCCGGATACCGGGGAACAGGCCCTGGAAATCTGTGACGCCCTGGTGCGCAGCGGTGCCATAGACATTATCGTCATCGACTCCGTAGCGGCCCTGGTGCCCAAAGCGGAAATCGAAGGGGATATGGGGGATTCCCATGTAGGGCTCCAGGCCCGGCTTATGAGCCAGGCCCTCCGGAAGCTCACCGGGGTCATTGCCAAGTCCCGTACGGCGACCGTGTTCATCAACCAGATCCGTGAAAAGGTGGGGGTCATGTTCGGGAATCCGGAAGTGACCACCGGGGGCCGTGCCCTGAAGTTCTACTCCACCATCCGGATGGATGTGCGCCGGGTGGAAAGCCTGAAGAGCGGCAACGACATCATCGGGAACCATACCCGGGTGAAAGTGGTGAAAAACAAGGTGGCGCCTCCCTTTAAACAGGCGGAATTCGACATTATGTACGGGGAAGGGATTTCTCATGAAGGATGCCTGGTGGACTTGGGTGTCCAGTACAACATCCTGAACAAGAGCGGTGCCTGGTATTCCTACGGAGACCAGCGGATCGGTCAGGGGCGGGAAAACACCAAGACCTTCCTGAAGGAACATCCGGATATGGCTGCTGAAGTGGAAGCCCGGATCCGGGCAGCAGCCGGCCTGCCGGCGGACGGGAAACCGGTCCAGGCACAGGATGGCGCCCAGGAACCGGATGAATTGGTCATGACTCCGGAAACGGACGGAGACCATGTGGAGTAAATCCAAAAAGCTGCTGACCACCCATGCGGAAGCCTACAACTTCTGCCTGGACAAGCTGGCCCTCCGGGACCACAGTACCCGGGAACTGCGGCAGAAGCTGGGGGAACGGGGCTGCCCGGAAGAACTCCAGGACCAGGTGCTCCAGAAACTGGCGGACCATCACTTTGTGGATGATGCTCGGTGTGCCCGGTCGGTGCTGGATGCCTGGCGGCGGAAGAAGTTCTACGGAAAGCAGTATCTCCGGCTGATGCTCACCCGCCGGTGCCTGTCCGGAGAGGACGCCCGGGAGGCATTGGGGGAAGTCACCGAAGAGGAAGAAACGGACCGGGCTCTGGCCCTGGCCCAGGCCCAGGGGGACAAGATCCGGCGGAAATATCCGGAAGACCCCAGAAAGGCCAAAGCCGCTCTGGCCCGGATGCTGGCCAGCCGGGGCTTCGGCACCGGCCCCATCGCCATGGCCCTGGAAGATTTTTCAATGGAATTCCAGGAACCCGAGACCGGGTTCCCTCCACTGGCTAGAGACTAGGGACTAGTGATTAGAGACTAAAAAGGGACTGTTGCCCAGGCAACAGCCCCTTTTTATTGACACCTCTGTGAAAATACTATAAAATATTTCTGTCCAATCGCGTTCATTGGGTGTTAAGGCGACCTCTGGTTGCCTTATTTGTTGTATGAGTAGGGTTTTATGAAAAATTCGCAAAAGAGGAGGTGCTCATCATAGATCCCATGAGTGTAGTTATTGCTGTAGTCCTTTGTTTATTAGGCGTTGGAGGGGGATATCTGGCTCGTAAAAATGTAGCTGAAGGGAAAATCGGCTCTGCAGAAGAGACAGCCAAACAGATCCTGGAAGATGCCAAGAAAGCAGGCGATGCCAAGAAGAAGGAAGCGCTGCTGGAAGCCAAGGAAGAAATCCACCGTCTCCGGTCCGAAATGGAACGGGAAAATAAAGAAAGAAGAGCGGAACTCAGCAAAAATGAACGGCGTCTGGTCCAGAAGGAAGAAAACGTCGACAAAAAAATGGATGCTTATGAAAAGAAGGAAGAAAAACTTCTGGAACAAAGCAACCGCCTGCGGGAAGCCCAGGCCAAAGTCGATGCCCTGTACGACCAGCAGATGGTGGAACTGGAACGGATTTCCGGTCTCACCAGTGAAGAAGCCAAGCAGGAACTCCTGGACAATGTCCGGGAGGAAGTCAAACATGACAAAGCCCGCCTGATCAAGGAAATGGAACAGGAAGCCAAGGATACCGCGGACCAGAAGGCCCGGGAAATCATTTCCCTGGCCATCCAGCGGTGCGCTGCCGACCAGGTGGCGGAAACCACGGTCACTGTGGTGCCTCTGCCCAACGATGAGATGAAAGGCCGGATCATCGGCCGGGAAGGCCGGAACATCCGGACCCTGGAAACTCTCACCGGTATCGATCTGATCATCGACGACACGCCGGAAGCGGTGATCATTTCCGGCTTCGACCCGGTACGCCGGGAAGTGGCCCGGATCGCCCTGGAGAAACTGATCAACGACGGCCGGATCCATCCGGCCCGGATCGAGGAAATGGTGGAAAAAGCCCAGAAGGAACTGGATCAGAAGATCAAGGAAGCCGGGGAACAGGCTACCTTCGAAGTGGGTGTCCACGGCATCCATCCGGAACTGATCAAGCTGCTGGGCCGTCTGAAATACCGGACCAGCTACGGACAGAACGTGCTGAAACATTCCACCGAAGTGGCTCATCTGGCCGGCCTGATGGCCGCCGAACTGGGGGTGGACGTGAACTCGGCCAAACGGGCCGGGCTGCTCCACGATATCGGCAAGGCCGTGGACCACGAAGTGGAAGGGTCCCATGTGGACCTGGGGGCGGAAGTGGCCAAACGGTATCACGAATCCGATATCGTCATCAACACCATCATGTCCCACCACGGAGACTGCGAACCCACATCCGTCCAGGCAGTGCTGGTTTCCGCCGCCGATGCCATTTCTGCGGCACGGCCGGGAGCCCGTCGGGAGACCCTGGAAACCTATCTGAAACGGCTGACGCGGTTGGAAGAAATCGCCGAATCCTTCGACGGCGTGGAGAAATGCTATGCTGTCCAGGCCGGACGGGAAATCCGCATCATGGTGAAACCGGAAAAGGTGGACGACGATGCCGCCACCATCCTGGCCCACGATGTGGCCAAGAAGATCGAAGAGGATATGGAATATCCGGGACAGATCAAAGTGGTCATCGTCCGGGAAACCCGGGCAGTGGATTATGCGAAGTAGAAATAAAAAAGGGCTGTTGCATGGGCAACAGTCCTTTTTTATTTGTGGGTCACAGCCCTATGCTTTTCTCCATCACCCGATACAGCACCACTGCCAGCACCACGGACACCACATTGCTCACCGCCATGCTGACGGCGCAGTTTATGGCGCTTACGTAAGCGATTGGTTGGGGCAGGCCCAGGATGAACACTTTGAAACTGTAGCGGATCAGGGGCTCGGTGATCACGTTCACCATGGAACCGAAGATGGAGGCCAGGGCCGCGGCCCGGAGCCGGGCTCTGTCTTCCGTGAGCCGGTCCAGTTGGCACAGGTGCTGAGCCGCCCAGGCAGTGGACCAGCCCAGGAGAAACTTGGCCAGGAAGGTGGGTGGGGCGGAAGTGGTGTACCCGGCCAGCAGGTCCGCCAGAGCCAGGCCAATGGCCCCGGACAGGGCTCCGTATCTGGCCCCCAGCACCAGGGCGGACAGCAGGATGAAGGCGTGGCCCACGTAGATTTTCCCGGTCAGTCCCAGACCCATGGGAATCTCGATCCGGAGATAGGAGAAGCAGGCGAAGGCCAGTGCGGCGAACATCCCTGCCAGTGTCAGTTTGCGTATTTGCTGTTCCTGCAATTTCATCAACTCCCTTATAGCTTTTTATTATAGCGCCGGCCCTCCTGTGAAAAAATACACGGTTTGAACGTTTTTGAAAGAAAAATGTGCTTCTTCCGGAACTTTTGTTTCTCCTTCATCCACTCCTTGTGGTATACTGGGGATAATGACGTTGGAAGGAGAGACAGAAATGGCCAATACGCGCGAAGAAGCTTGGGAACTGCTGAAAGAATACAACCAGGAACCCTTCCATCTCCAGCATGGACTGACGGTGGAAGGCTGCTTGCGGTACTTTGCCCGGGAACTGGGCTATGGGGATGAGGAAGACTTCTGGGGCATGGTGGGCCTGCTCCATGACCTGGATTTTGAGAAATATCCGGAACAGCACTGCCGGAAGGAAGCGGAGATCCTGAAGGAAAAAGGCTGGGACGACCGGCTGATCCATGCGGTGGCCAGCCACGGATGGCCCCGGTGCAGCGATGTGGAACCCAGGGAGGAAATGGAAAAGGTCCTCTATGCGGTGGACGAACTGTCCGGGCTCATCGGGGCAGCGGCCCTTATGCGCCCCAGCAAAAGCGTCCAGGATATGGAAGTGAAGTCCCTGAAGAAAAAATTCAAGGACAAGCATTTTGCTGCCGGCTGCAGCCGGGACGTGATCCAGCAGGGGGCGGACATGCTGGGCTGGGATCTGAACAAACTGTTCGAACAGAGCATCCTGGCCATGCGGTCCTGTGAGGAAACCGTGCGGGAAACCATGGAAAAAGAAGAAGGAAAGGCCTGAAGGGCCAAAAACAGGGGGAGCGGGGCCTTGAACAGGGGTCCTGCTCTTTCGTATAATAAAGAGAAAGAGAACTGCAACCAAGGAAGTGATACCATGGATCGTCATTATGCGGAACCTCATGAAGTCATGTATCATACCCAGCTGTCCCGGGAACGGCTGATGGGAGCGGATACGGCCCTGCTGCCCGGGGATCCGGGACGGGTCCGGTCCCTGGCGGAAGCCATGGGTCCTACGGTGGATCTGACCAGCCACCGGGAATACACCAGCTGTCTCACCCAGGTCCAGAACCGGCCGGTACTGGTGTGCTCCACCGGCATGGGAGGACCTTCCACCGCCATCTGCCTGGAAGAACTGGCCCGGCTGGGGATCAGACGGGTGATCCGGGTGGGGACCACCGGCTCCATCCAGGACGGCCTGGAACTGGGAGATGTGGTGATCATCAAGGCCGCGGTCCGGCTGGAGGGCACCAGCTCCCACTATGCCCCTCTGGAATTCCCGGCGGTGGCGGATTTTGAACTGACCCAGCTACTGGCCTATGCGGCCCTGGTGGAAAATGTGCCCCATCAGGTGGGCATCTGCTGCAGCTCGGATACCTTCTGGCCCGGCCAGGAACGGTACGACAGCTTCACCGGCTATGTACTCCGCCGGTTCCAGGGGAGCATGAAGGAATGGCAGCAGCTGGGGGTCACCAACTACGAAATGGAAACCGCCCCGGTGTTCGTCACCTCCCAGGCCCTGGGCCTGAAGGCGGCCAGCTTGTGCGGGGTGGTGGCCAAACGGACGGAAAGCGAAAGCATTGCCTTGCCGGAAATCTACCGGCTGGCGGAGAACCGGTTCCAGACCATTGTCCGCCGGGCATTGAACGAGTTGTTGGGAAGGGAGGAAAAGAAATGAAACGGTGCATCATCCTGATGATGGATTCCTTTGGCATCGGGGGCGCCCCTGATGCGGCAAAATTCGGAGACGCCGGAGCGGATACCCTGGGCCACATTGCCCGCTGGTTTGCCCGGCAGAAGGAGCAGGCCCCGGGAGCGTCCTTCCTGGCCCTGCCCAACCTGGCCCGGTATGGGCTGGAACTGGCCCACAAAAGGAGTACCGGGGAGGACCTGGCCCATTCCATCGGCAGTCCGGAACCCCTGGCCGGGGCCTATACCTATGCCAAAGAGATCAGCAGCGGCAAGGATACCCTCAGCGGCCACTGGGAACTGACAGGAGTGCCGGTGATGTTCAACTGGGGCTATTTTCCCGACAAGCCCCACTGCTTCCCGAAGGACATCATTGACGGGCTGATCCGGGAAGGCCATCTCCCTGGTGTGCTGGGGGAAAAGCACGCTTCCGGCACGGTGATCATCCAGGAACTGGGAGAAGAGCACATGCGTACCGGCAAGCCCATTGTCTACACTTCCGCTGATTCGGTGCTCCAGATTGCCGCTCATGAACGGACCTTCGGACTGGAGAATCTGTACAAACTCTGTGAGATTGCCTACAGACTTGTCCAGCCCTACCACATCGCCCGGGTCATCGCCCGTCCCTTTGTAGGGGAAAAGGCCGGGGAATTCACCCGTACCGGGAACCGCCACGACTATGCAGTACCGGCGCCGGAAAAGACCCTGCTGGATGAAGTGTACGAAAAAGCCGGTGGGGTCTATGCGGTGGGGAAAATCGCAGATATTTTCGCCCACAGGGGGATAACCCGGGCCTGGCATGCCACCGGCCTGGACGCCCTGTTCGACGCCACCCTGGAGGCCCTGGACGCTGCCGGAGACCGGAGTCTGGTGTTCACCAACTTCGTGGATTTCGATTCCACCTACGGCCACCGGCGGGACGCCAAAGGCTACGGGGAAGGGCTTATGACCGTGGACCGGCGGCTGCCGGAACTGGCGGCCCGGCTCCAGCCCGGAGACCTGGTGCTGGTCACTGCGGACCACGGGTGCGACCCCACCTGGAAAGGGACGGACCACACCCGGGAACACGTGCCCATGCTGTTCTTCGGACCGGAAGTGAAGCCCGGGCCCTTGGAACCCATGGATACCTACAGTGATGCAGGGCAGATCCTGGCCCATCATCTGGGACTGGAACTGGCCCGGGGGAAAGCCCAGGAGGTGCTGAAATGAAAAGATTCCAAAAGCTGCTGCTGACCCTTTGTTTCGTCCTGACGGGCCTGTTCCTGATGGTGCCGGCAGAGGCGGCAGAACAGGCGGCCGCCCCTGACCTGCTGGATCGGAAGACCATTGCCTTTGTGGTCTATGACCATACGGGAGAAGCCACTGCCTCCATGAAGGAAGTGTGGAAGCGCCAGGTACGCCAGGCCTATCCCCGGGCGAAGTATGTCTTCCTCCCTGATGCCCAGGCGGCGGAAGGGGCCAATGAGGTGCTGCTCCAGTTCGGAGGAGACGGGTACCCCATTGAAAAGGAAGTCCTGGATAAGATTGCCGACAAAACGGGAGCCACCGTGGTGTCCCTCCTGGTGGTCCGGGCCATGGACGAATTCTACATCCAGCCCATGTTCCTGGGAGGCTGGGACGATGACGGACCGGATACCCTGCTCCGGGTGGTGTCCGGGGCGGATATGTACATTTATCGGAAGGATCCGGGGAAGTACATGAAGAAAAAGCTCCGGAAGGTGGAAACTACGGATATCGCCCTGGCAGTCCATCCGGAAAAAGAAATCCAGTACGCCCTCAGCAACCTGGCCATGACCATGGAGGGGAAAGATTTGATTTGAAGGAGGTGAATGATGATCAGTCCTGAAGTTTGGAAAGGGATCCTGATCCCTTTTGCCGGAACCAGTCTGGGGGCCGGCTGCGTGTATTTTATGAAGGAACAGCTCCACCGGAATGTCCAGCGGGGGCTCACCGGCTTTGCCGCCGGTGTCATGGTGGCAGCGTCCATCTGGAGCCTTTTGATCCCGGCCCTGGAGGAAAGTGCCGGGCTGGGGAATTTCGCCTTTGTACCGGCGGTGGTGGGCTTCTGGGCGGGAATCCTGTTCCTGCTGCTGCTGGATGTGGTGATCCCCCATCTCCACATGAACACCGATGAACCGGAAGGGCCCCGGAGCCATCTGGCCCGGACCACCATGATGCTGCTGGCGGTGACCCTCCACAACATCCCGGAAGGGATGGCGGTGGGGATGATCTACGCCGGGTTCCTCACTGATCCCGGATCCATTTCCCTGGGCAGCGCCATTGCCCTGTCCCTGGGGATCGCCATCCAGAATTTCCCGGAAGGGGCCATCATTTCTCTGCCTCTCAAGGCGGCAGGGATGAACCGGCACCGGGCGTTTTTGGGCGGGGTACTGTCCGGCATCGTGGAGCCCATTGCGGCGGTGGGGACCATCCTGGCCTCCGGGGTCATCGGCCACCTGCTGCCCTATTTCCTCAGTTTCGCCGCCGGGGCCATGCTCTATGTGGTGGTGGAGGAAATGATTCCGGAAATGTCCGAAGGAGAACATTCCAATATTGGAGTCCTCACCTTCGCCCTGGGGTTCACAGTGATGATGACCCTGGATGTGGCACTGGGGTAGAGAAAATCATAAAATTTTCTATGCGTTGTTTAAACAACGGATTCTTTTCCTGCTCCGGACTATAATAAAGCCATCGAGTGAGAAAACAATCTGTTGAAGTTTTTATAAGAAAAGGGGAGTATACCTATGGAAAACAAGATGTTCTGTTATCAGTGTCAGGAAACTGCCGGCTGCAAAGGCTGCACCGTTGTCGGGGTCTGCGGCAAGAAGCCGGAAGTGGCTGCCATGCAGGATCTGCTGATCTACGCCACCAAGGGTCTGTCCGCTGTGACTACCGCCCTGCGTGCCGCCGGCAAATCCGTCAGCCGGAACGTGAACCATCTGGTGACCGTGAACCTGTTCACCACCATCACCAACGCCAACTTCGACCGGGAATCCATTATTGCCCGGATCAAAGAAACCCTGGCTGTGAAAGCTGATCTGCTGACCCAGCTGGATGACACTTCCAGCCTGCCTGCTGCCGCTCTGTGGAACGGGGACGAAAGCGAATTCGATGCCAAAGCCAAAACCGTAGGCGTCCTGGCCACCGAAAACGAAGACATCCGGTCCCTGCGGGAACTGATCACCTACGGCCTGAAAGGCCTGTCCGCCTACAGCAAGCATGCCAACGTGCTGGCTCAGGACGACGAAGAAGTGGACGCTTTCATCCAGCGGGCCCTGGCTGCCACTCTGGACGACAGCAAGAGCGTGGATGACCTGGTGGCTCTGACTCTGGAAACCGGGAAATACGGCGTACAGGGCATGGCTCTCCTGGACAAAGCCAACACCACCGCTTACGGCAACCCTGAAATCACCACTGTGGACATCGGCGTCCGGAAGAACCCGGGCATCCTGATCTCCGGCCATGACCTGAAAGACCTGGAAATGCTGCTGGATCAGACCGAAGGCACCGGCGTGGATGTATACACCCATTCTGAAATGCTCCCTGCCCACTACTATCCGTTCTTCAAGAAATACAAGAACTTCGCCGGCAACTATGGCAACGCCTGGTGGAAACAGAAGGAAGAATTCGAAAGCTTCAACGGACCCATCCTGATGACCACCAACTGCATCGTTCCCCCCAAAGACAGCTACAAGGGCCGTCTGTGGACCACCGGTGCCACCGGCTTCCCGGGCTGCCGTCACATTGACGCTGACGAAAACGGCCACAAGGATTTCAGCGAACTGATCGCCCAGGCCAAGACCTGCCCGGCTCCCACTGAAATCGAAACCGGCAGCATCGTAGGCGGCTTCGCCCATGAACAGGTCTTTGCCCTGGCTGATAAAGTGGTGGATGCTGTGAAATCCGGCGCCATCAAGAAGTTCGTGGTCATGGCTGGCTGCGACGGCCGGATGAAGAGCCGTGAATACTATACGGAATTCGCCAAGGCTCTGCCGAAAGATACGGTGATCCTCACCGCCGGCTGCGCCAAATACAAATACAACAAACTGAATCTGGGTGACATCGGCGGGATTCCCCGGGTGCTGGATGCCGGTCAGTGCAACGACTCCTACTCCCTGGCTCTGATCGCCCTGAAACTGAAGGAAGTCTTCGGCCTGAAAGATGTCAACGAACTGCCCCTGATCTTCAACATTGCCTGGTACGAACAGAAAGCCGTCATCGTCCTGCTGGCCCTGCTGTACCTGGGTGTGAAGAACATCCATCTGGGACCCACCCTGCCTGCCTTCCTGTCCCCCAACGTGGCCAATGTGCTGGTGAAGAACTTCGGCATTGCCGGGATCACCAACGTGGAAGACGACATGAAACTGTTCTTCGGAGCCTGATCAGCCATGATCAAACTGTACGATCCGGATACCTGCCCCTGCAGCCATACCCACTGCCCCCGGTACAAGGACTGTGAGCCCTGCATCGAATTCCACCACAATTCGGAGGAATATCCCCTGACCGCCTGTGAGCAGGTGGCTGAGAGGGAAAAACGGCAGGCCCGCTGACAAGAAAGAAGGCTTTTCCATGGGAAAGCTGCAAGTAAAACGGATTTACGAAGCCCCCGCTGAAACGGACGGCAGCCGGTTCCTGGTGGACCGGCTGTGGCCCCGGGGCATTAAAAAGGAAAACGCAGCCCTTACCGGCTGGGACAAGGAGATTGCTCCCACCAACGGACTGCGCCGGTCCTTCGGCCACGATCCGGAAAAGTTCCCGGAATTCGCCGCCGGCTACCAACAGGAGCTGGAAGCCAATCCGGAAGCGGGACCCTTTGTGGAAAAAATAAAAAAAGCCCTGGCCCAGGGCAACGTAACCTTGCTGTACGGAGCCAAAGACCAGGAGCATAACAATGCGGTTGTGTTGAAAAAGTGGATAGAGAAAAAAGAGACTGGTGCCTGAGCATCAGTCTCTTTTTCTCTGTCAGCGGTCAATGGTCTCCTCGATCCACTTCCCGATCACCCGGGCCAGTTCCAGCCGGACGGTGTCCAGGGCGTGGTTGCTGGGGAGGATCACTTTTTTGTGATGGCCGGTACCCGGAAGGGCTTCCAGCTCTTTCCACAGGGGCTCCACCATCCATTCCGGAGGGGCCACTGTATCCCGGCTGCCTCCGATCAGCAGCAGGTTCCGGTCCTGGAACCGGTGGGCGTTCTGGACGAAGCTCCATTGCCGGGCGTGCTGGACGCTGTCCTGCCACAAATCCTCAAACCGCCCCACATGGAGCACGGCGGCCGCCTGGGCAAACAGCTCCTTCAGCTGGCTGTGAGGCACGTGTTCCAGCCCCGCCTGGTGGTCGTAGGGACAGAAGGCCACGGTGCCCCGGAGAAAGGGCAGGAACCGGGAAGCGTTCAGCACCGTGTTCCCCCCATTGGAATGGCCCACCAGGAAGATGTTGGCCGGATCGATGGCGTAGGCTTTGGCCACCTCTTCCCGGGCCCACCGGGCCAGGGCCACTGCGTCTTCGATGCAGTGGGAGAAGGAATAGGTACCTTCGCTGCCCCAGGCTCCCCGGTGGTAGGGGCGGATCACCACACAGCCCATCCGGCGCAGGCACTGGGCCAGGTCGTCATTGTTGTTGGTGCCCGGGATACCGTGGCACAGGACCACCGCCGGGTGGGGTGCCTCATAGATCCCCGAGGGCAGGTAGATTTCCCCCAGCACCCGGTCCCCGTCAATGGGCAGGTCCAGTTCCAGGGAATCCGGCAGGGGAGCATCCTGGTAATCGGGCTCTTCCAGCACATAACGGGCATCAATTTTCATAAGTCAAAGCTTCCTTTCCAGCAGCGTCTCCGTTGAGATTCTTTTTGTACCAGTTTTTTCCGTGGAAGATCCGGGTAATCAGCATGGATACCACCGTATCCCCGCAGGAGTTCAGCAGAGTGCACCCGGGGTCGAACAGTTCAATGACCATCAGCAGGATGGGGAAGGCGCTTTCCGGCAGGTGGAATACGGAAACAATCATGGTTTCCCCGGCAGCCCCGCCTCCCGGTACGGAGGAAGTGGCCACGGAAGCGGCAACCCCCAGGAACAGGGCCAGGATGAAGTCAAAGCCCGCCAGGGGATGGCCGAACAGGGTGGTGGCCAGCACTTCCGAATAGACCACGGCGATGCAGGCACCGTCCATATGGCAGGTGGCTCCCATGGATACCACTACGGAAGAAATGTCCCGGGGTACCCCCAGCTTGTCACAGGCTTCCATCTGGAGCGGGATGGTGGCGGCGGAAGAACGGGTGCCCAGAGCCGTCAGGGCCGGAGCCAGGATCACCCGGAAATAGTTCTTCACGCCCCAGGTGCCGGCGGCCAGCCAGGCATAGAATCCCAGGAACACGAAGAAGTATACAAAGACCACGGTGTAGAACACCACCATGGCACTGCCGTAGGTCTTCAGCAGGTCGATGCCGTAGGTGCCGGTGAGATCCGCAAAATAGGCGCCCAGGCCGATGGGAGCCGCCTTCATGAGAATGGCCACCATTTTATAGCACACCAGGCTCATGGCGTTCATCCATTCCACCACCGGTTTGGCAGGTTCCCCGATCAGGGAAACGCAGATGCCGAAGAAAATGGTCAGGATGATGAGGGGCAGCACATGGAACCGGGAAATAAGGAGCGGCAGATCTCCCACCGTAAGGGTGTTGACGATCTGGTCCGCAATGGTCACCGGTTTGGCCGCTGCCTGGGTTGCTGCCGCCGCAGGAGCTGTAAAGGAGGTGGGCACTCCGGTGAAATGGGTCACCAGCAGGATCAGGCCACCGGAAATGGTGGCCGTGAGAACGAAAATGATCAGGGTATAGCCGATCATTTTCCCCACCTTACCAGTATCTTTGGTAGCGGCAATGGAGCCGGCAATGGAGAAAAAGATCAGTGGTACGATGAGACAGAACAGCAGGTTCAGGAAAATCTGTCCAATGGGCTTCAGGAAGGAAGCCTTGTCTCCCAGTACCAGGCCCAGAATGGCCCCCAGGATGCAGAAGGTGATCAGGATAATGGGATCCCGATAGTTGGCCAGGGCGGAACGGCCCGACCGGTTTGCGGTTGTCATAAAAAGTCCCCCTAACTGAGTATGAATAAGAACATGAACAAATTATAGAACTTTCCTTCTTAAAATACAAGAAAGAGTCAGATTCTTTATCAAGTGTCCCTCCAGGACGTATGAATTTCTGCTTCATGGATTTTACGTTAACCCATATATAAAAGAGGTTGAACAATCCGCCCAAATCCGGTACACTGGAACCATTATGGAAGAATACACCGAAGGATACATCAGAGCCCTGGGCCAGTTCCAGGGCAGCCGCTATGACCACAGCTTCATTGCCCGGATCCATTATGCCAGGGTCCGGCAAGCCGGGCCGGACTGCCGGTTCCGGTGCGTCTGTCTGAAGGACCGGACCCGGAGCCAGCTGCTCCAGGCGGAAGCCTGGGAGGGAGACCGCCAGGTGGGGACATTACAGGTAGAACTGCTTTTTGCCGGCTCAAAGGTAAACCATACGGAAAAAGTAGGTTTACTGAAACAGGACTCCGGACCTCCGGAAGGGTACCGGCCCTGGCGGGCCTTTTCCCCGGAAGAAGTGAGGGAGTTTTCCCGGCGCACCGGGGATACCAATCCCATCCATCTGGAGGGCCGGCCGGTGGTCCAGGGGCTGCTCCTGTGGCAGAGCCTGTTCCGGCACCTGGGAGAACCGGAAAGCATCCATATGTTGTTCAAAGCCCCCGTCCACGGGGGAGAAATGATTTACTGCAGGGAGGAAACAATCAATGAGCGAAATGAGAGAGAATTTGCATCCGTCTGTGGCCGCAACCGGCAGCCGGGAACAGATCCGGTTCATGACCGGCAGCGCCGTCTGTGTAGCGCTGCTGGCAGTGTCGGCGTACATTTCTTTTCCGCTGCCTTTTACCCCGGCCATGGTGACAGCTCTCACCATTATGGTGAACCTGGTGGCCTTTATCATGAAGCCGAAACAGGCAGCGATCATCCTGGGAATCTATCTGCTGCTGGGAGCCGTGGGGGTTCCGGTGTTCGTAGGGGGCACTTCCGGACTGCACAAGCTGATCGGACCCACCGGGGGCTTCAATCTGGGCTTCCTGGCGGCAGCTGTGGCCATGAGCGCCGTCCGGGGGAACACCCGGTCCTTTAAGAAGCTGGTGGCCATCGGCATCTGTGTGGGCATGCCCATCATTTATGTGGGGGGCTGCCTGAGCATGTATCTGGTGGCCAAAGTAGGGGTCTGGAAGACCCTGGTGATGGCCGTGTTCCCCTTCCTGATCGGGGATACCCTGAAAGTGGTCCTGGCTGCCTTCCTGGCCAACCGGCTCCAGCGCTATGGGTTCTGAGAGACGGGTCCAGGACGTGTTCCTGGTGGGAGGCCTCCGGAGCCATCTGGGCCTCCAGAACGGAATCTTTAAAAATGTACCGCCGGAGAAACTGGGTGCTGCCCTTCTCCGGCAGCTTTGTATCCGCTGTCCGGCAGCCCGGGAAGCCCAGCTGATCCTGGGAGGCAATGCCGTAGGCAGCGGGGGGAACCTGACCCGGCTTATGGCCCTCACTGCCGGATTCCCTGTGGAAACGCCGGCCCTTACCCTGGACATGCAGTGCGCTTCCGCTCTGGGGGCCCTGTCCCTGGCCTGGGGGAAGATTGCCAGCGGCCAGCTGGATGTGGTCCTGTGCGGGGGGGTGGAATCTTCCTCCATGCAGCCCCGGCGGGTGTACCAGCCCTGGGACAGCCGGTACACCCCGGAAGGCTACATGACCGCCCAGTTCTCTCCGGATACCCACAGCCCCCGGGCCATGCTGGAAGGAGCGGAACGGACGGCCCAGGTGTATGGGGTGCCCCGGGAGGAACTGGACAGCTGGGCCGTGCGCAGCCACCGGAGGGCGGCCCAGGCGGCGGAAGAAGGCCGGCTGGGACCCTGGGTGGTGTCCCTGTTCGGCAGTACAAGAGATGAAAGCATCCGGCCCCGGATGAACGGGAAACTGGCCCGGCGGATGCCCACCCTGTTCACCCGGGAGGAAACGGCGGCCCTGCTGACCCCGGAAGAACGGAACCTGGCGGGAGACTGTACCCCCACTCTGACTGCGGCCAATGCCTGCCTGACCCAGGACGGGGCAGCCTTCCTGGTGCTGGCTTCCGGTCGGCAGCGGGCTGCCTGGCGCCGGGCCGGGAAACCGGTGCGGCCTCTGGCCCGGATCCTCCACGGTACGGAAGCGGGCGTGGATCCCCGGTTCAGCCCTCTGGGCGCCCTGACCGTGGGAGAAAAGATCCTGGAAGAAACCGGGCTCCCGGTGGAAGCCATCGACGATTTTGAATACAATGAAGCCTTCGGGGTGATCTCCGCCCTGTTTGCCCGGCAGTATCCCACCTGTACCGACCGGTACCTGCCTCTGGGGGGTGCTCTGGCCTACGGCCATCCTTATGGATGCAGCGGTGCTGTGCTGGTGCTCCATGCCCTGGCAGCTCTGGAGGGACAGGAAGGGAAAAAGGCCCTGTGCGCCATTGCCGGGGCCGGAGGCACAGGAGCCGGAGTGCTCCTGGAAACTTTGTAGCAGAAAGAAGAATCAGCCATGGATTATGGAACGATACTGGAACAATGGGCCCGGGTCCAGCCGGATAAAGCCTGCCTGGTGGAAGAGGAGCAGGTCTTTTCCTATGGGGAAATGGCCCGGAAGGCCCGGGTGTACAGGGACAGCCTGAAGCAGCTGGGGATTCCCCGGCAAACTGTTCTGATCATCCGGCCCAGACCGGCGGCTCAGCTGGAAGCCTTTTTGGGCGCGGAACTGGCAGGCTGGGTGCCGGTGTTGGGCCATCCGGACCTGTCAAAAGAGGCGGCGGACGAACTGGCCCGGGTCCGGCAGATCGGGTGGATCGACGACGGAACCCTGCGGCCCGGATGCCTGGAGGCTCCAGTGCCGGCCAGGGAACTGTGCATGGGGGTCCTGAGCAGCGGCTCCACCGGGCTGCCCAAGCTGATGTTCCGGACCTATGGCAGCTGGGGGGATTTCTTTCCGGAACAGGACCGGAAGTTCCAGGTGGACCGGGACACGGTGGGTTTCTGTGAAGGGAGCATGAGCTTTACCGGGAACCTGAATGTGTGGGCCCAGCTGCTCCATGCCGGTGCCACCCTGGTGATGGCCTCCAGTCTCCGGAGCACCCGGTGGAAGGCTCTGTTGGACCGGTACCCGGTGACCCTGCTGTACCTGGTGCCGGTGAAGCTGAAGCTGCTGTTCCAGGTGCTGGAGCGGTCCTATCCGGCTATGAAGACGGTGCTGGCAGGGTCCCAGCTGCTGGATGGGGAAACAGCCCGGACCCTGAAAGCGCATTTTCCTTCCAGCCAGGTCCTGCTGTATTACGGGGCCAGCGAACTGGACTATATCACCTGGCTCACCTATGAGGAGCTGTTGGCCCATCCCCAGAGCGTGGGAAAGCCCTGCCCCGGGGTGAAGGTGGAGCTCCGGGAGGGGATGATCTGGATCGATACGCCTTACCATGTGGCTGGTCTGCCCCGGCCCTGTACCCTGGAGGATATGGGATATTTCGATAAGGACGGATATTTGATCTTCCTGGGTCGCCGGGGTCAGGTGATCAACAAGGGAGGCCTTACCATCAGCTGCAGCCGGGTGGAACAGGCCCTGCTGCAGGTGCCCGGGGTACGGGATGCCTGTGTGGTGCCCGTCCGGGACGAAAAGCGGGGAGAAGACCTGGGCGCTGGTGTGGTGCTGGAACCGGGGATCACCCTGCCCCAGGTACGAAAAGCCCTCCGGAAAACCCTGCTCCCGGGAGAAATCCCCGGCCGGTGGGAACAGCTGGACCAGCTGCCCCTTACGGGAGTGGGGAAGGTGGATTACAAGAAGGTGAAGGAGAGTCTGGCGTTCTCATACCCTCATTCGTGACAAAAGGGTGCCATCGTTTACGGTGGCACCCTTTTGCGGTATACTATATTATGTAGAAGTATATACAGGAAAGTAGGGATTCCCATGAAAAATTCCAAGATTTTAACATTGGCCATCCTGGCCTCTTTGCTGTCCACCCCTTGCGCCTGGGCGGCCCATAAGACCACGGCGGCTGCTGCCGCCACTTCGGCCCAGACGGAAACGGCGAAACCGGCCAAGGCCGAAAAAGCCGCTGCCAAGGCGGAAAAAACGACTGAAAAGACTGCACCGGCGGAAACGACAGTTGCAGAAACCACGGCGGCAGAACCGCTGCCGGCGGATAATTACAGTGCCGCCAAGATGGTCAGCGGCGAAAAGACCGCTCTGGCTGACAGCTATGCGGCTCTGGTGGCGGACGAAAGTGCCCTGCTGGTGAAGAACGGGGCGGACGTGACCCTGTCCCATGGGGCCATTACCAAAAGCGGCGCCACCACTGACGTGCTGGGCAGCAAGTTCCACGGCCAGAATGCGGCAGTGCTGGCTGCAGACGGAGCCCTTGCCATGGACGGGTGCACCATCCGGACGGAAGCGGACGGGGCCAACGCCGTGTTCGCCACAGGGTCCAAAGGCAGCGTGAAGCTCCACGATTCCAACATCCGCACCACCGGGGCTTCTTCCCGGGGCCTGGATGCCACCGAAGGGGGTACCATTACGGCGGACAACATCAACATCGGTACCACCGGTATCCGGTCTGCGGCCCTGGCAACGGAACCTTCCGGAGCCAGCGTGACAGTGAGCAAGAGCACCATCAACACTTCCGGAGAAGGCTCTCCCCTGGTGTATTCCAAGGGAACCATCAAGGTCAGCGAAGTAAAGGGCACCGCCGGAGCCAGTGAAATCGCCGTGGTGGAAGGGAACAACTCCATCCATCTGGAATATGTGGATCTGTCCGGCAACGGCAGCCACGGGGTGATGCTGTATCAGAACAAGACCCGGGACAACGGCCCTGACGGCAAGGCCCTGGGCCGGTTCGCCGCCAAAGGGTCCGCTCTCCGGAGCCTGAAGGAAGGCCCCCTGTTCTACGTGACCAACACCGCAGCCCGGATCTATTCGGAAATGACCACCATGCAGTATCTGGGGGGCACCCTGATCCGGGTGGAAGCCAACCAGTTCGGGGACGCCGGGACCAACGGCGGTGACCTGACCTTCATGGCCAACAACCAGGGGCTTTACGGCAATGTGTCCGTGGACGCCAGCAGCACCATCCTGATGGACCTCCAGAACGGCAGCCACTGGTCCGGAGCCATCAATACGGATAACACCGGCAAGAAGGTGGACGTGAACCTGGACGCCTCCTCCAGCTGGTCCCTGACCGCTGACAGCCATGTGGACGGGTTCACCGACGGGACCACGGCCCTGACCAACCTGAAGGGCAACGGCCACACCCTGTACTACAACAGCAGCAGTGCCGCCAACGCCTGGCTGGGCGGCAAGACCTACGAACTCCAGGGCGGCGGGTATCTGAAGCCGGAGAAATAAGAGTGCAGAGTGAAGAGTAAAGAGTGAAGAGGGTCTGATCATGAAACAAACGAAAAAAATCACGGCGTCTCTGCTGGCGGCTCTGGCTTTGACGGCTCCCTGCTTTGCCACGGGGGCTGCGGCCCAGTCGGCCAGTGATAAAACGGCCCAGACGGCTCCTCTGACCAAAGAAGACCGGGAACGGGCGGAACTGCGGACCAAGACCTACAAGGCCCTGCTGGATCTGTACAAACGGAAACCCCAGTCCCGGAAGGCCATCCAGAATGCTTTTGGCTATGCAGTGTTCGTGGACACCAGCTACAGCGTGGGTCTTTTAGGTGGGGGCCACGGCCGGGGACGGGCCATCAACCAGCACAGCGGCCGGGAAGTGTTCATGAAAATGGGCGAGATGAAAGTGGGTCTGGGCCTGGGGGTCCGGCAGTCCAACATCATCTTTGTGTTCGGCAATGAAGACGCCTTCAATTCTTTCATTACCAAAGGATGGACTTTTGGTGGTGAAGCGGTGGCTGCTGCCGGAGACGGGGTCAACGGGGATGCCCTGGAAGGTTCCTTCCAGGTGGCACCGGGCATGTGGATGTACCAGGTGACCACCAAGGGACTGGCCGCTGATCTTACCGTAAAGGGCACCCGGTTCTATGTGGATAAGGACCTGAATGTGAACACGGTGGTGAAATGACGGAATTGCAAACTCAGGAACAGGGCCTCCTGACCCTCCGGCCGGTGGCCTGGTACCGGGGCCTGCTGCCGGAAAAATTCGGCTTGCCCCGGCAGAGCGGCCTGGTGCCGGATCTGACAGGACGGGTGGAAATGGCGGAAGGGTTCCGGGAACGGGAAGCCCTCCGGGGCCTGGAAGGGTTCTCCCACCTGTGGCTGATCTGGGGCTTTTCCCAGAACCACACCTGGTCGCCTACCGTGCGGCCGCCCCGGCTGGGAGGCAATACCCGTCTGGGGGTCTTCGCCACCCGGGCCCCCTTCCGTCCCAATCCCCTGGGCCTGTCCCTGGTGGAACTGGACAAAATCATCTGGGAGGGCCCCCATGGCCCGGAACTGTGGGTGAAGGGGGCGGACCTGATGGACGGTACCCCCATTTATGACATCAAGCCCTACGTGCCCTACGCCGATGCCCGTCCTGACGCACGGAGCGGCTTCGCCCAGGGGGCGGACAGCACCCTGGAGGTCCGGTGTTCCCCGGACCTTCTGGCCAAACTGCCGGAAGACCAGCGGGGGCCCCTTTTGGGGATCCTGTCCCAGGACCCCCGGCCCCATTATCAGAAAGATCCGGACCGGATCTACGGTATGGCCTTCGGAGCATGGAATGTAAAGTTCCGCATTGCAGAAGAAAATGTAACTGTAATTTCCATTGAAAAGATTCAATAATCATCAAAATAAGAAAAAAAGAGCTGTTACCTGTATTTTACAGAGAACAGCTCTTTTTTTATCTGTCTTGCAATTCCCTCTTCCGACCAGATGCGGTTGTTTATCCAACCGCATCTTTTTATGTTATACTAGGAATATTAAGGAAAAAAGGAGCGTGGAACCATGTTTAAAAAAGCGGCTTTGGCGGCTCTGGCCCTTTGTTTCAGCCTGTCCGTCCCGGCTTTTGCCGAGGTGGAAAGCCAGCAGGCCCAGGTGGGGAACCTGGAAATGACCTGGCCGGTGGTACATACCAAGAACAAAAAAGCGGATACCATGATCAACAAGGACATCAAGACCTTTATGGATGATTTCCGGGCCGGGTTCGTGGACCGGAAGTTCACCTCCGGCCGGACCTGGTATGAAACCAAATACGAGGACAACCAGCTGGTTTCCCTGGTGCTCAGCGATCTGCGGACCCAGGGCAGCGACAACAAGGTCCGGACCAGTGCCGTGGTGTATGAACTGGCCAGCGGCCAGCGGCTGCCTCTGTCCGCCTTTGTACGGGTGACGGTGGCCGACCTGAACGGATACCTGGCCAACCAGTGCTACAACAGCAGCGATGTGAAGATCCATCCCATTAAACAGGTGACCCGGGTGCCGGAAGATTTCTTCCTGAACCAGGACGGGAGCATTTCCATCCTGTTCCAGACGGACGAACTGGGAACTCTCTTGGATGGTCCGGTGTACATCCGTCTGAGCCAGCCGGACCTCCGGGACCTGAACACCCGGAATCCCCGGGCCTGAGATGGTCCTGAAAAGAAATCAAGGGGGATGGCTGGTCCGCTTTCTGGCAGCCGCTGCCCTGCTGGTGCTGCCTCGGGCGGCCTGGGCAGCCTCTCAGCCGGCGCCGGACCGTCCGGTGAAGCAGGCGGCCATGACGGCCATGGCGGCGGCCGTGTGCGCCGGCAGCTATCACCCGGAAAACAGTGAAGAAGTCCGGTATCTGGAAGATTACGGCTGGAAGCTCACTCCCTATACCCTGAAGGACGGGAAAACGGAAGTGAACTTCACCCTGGCCCGGAAACCGGATCCCATCCGGGGGAAAATCTGGAATGTGCTGGCCTTCCGGGGCAGTGCCTCCAAAGGGGACTGGAAGCTGAATCTCCAGATGGAGACGGTGGACTATCCTTCCGGGAAACCGGCTGCCGGAGAAACGGCCAGCCCGGCAGTCCACAAAGGCTTCCTCCAGTACGCCCGGACGGCTCTTTCCCAGCCTCTGGATGTGGATGGGGACGGGAAGACGGAAAATCTGGGGGACTACCTGAAAACCCATCCCAGGGAACGGCTGCTGCTCACCGGCCACAGCCTGGGCGGAGCCGGGGCCACCCTGGTGGGAGAAGAACTGGCGGCCCAGGGGGTATCCCGGGCCCAGATCCCGGTGATCACCTTCGGGGCCCCGGCGGTGGGAAACCGGGCTTTTGCCCGGGAATACGGAACGAAGATCAGCCTGCTCCGGGCGGTGACCTCTCTGGACCCAGTGCCCGGGGCGCTCCAGACCGTGACCCGGTCCGGGTATCAGCAGCTCGGAGAAAAGAAAGAATATGCCCTATCGGGAAAATACACGGACTACCAGCATCCCATTTCCTATTATCTGGACCTGGCGGTACGGGATTATTATCAGGAACGGCAGAAAGCAGTGGAAGCGGGAATCTGGCCCCCGGCACCCCGGGAGCAGCGGGAGGGTACCGGTCCCTTGACGGCCCTGGTGATCCTGAGCCGGGACAACGGGGCGGATACCCGGTATTCCCCGGATCTGGGCCAGTTCCTGCTGGATGAATACCGGAGCCTGCTGCCCCGGTATGTGGTGCTGGAGTACCGGCACACCGCCGGCAGCGAGGACCTTTGGTCCCAGGAAGAGATCCGGCAGAAAGCCCGGCAGGCCGGGGCGGACATCCTGGTGGTGGCCCAGGTGGAACGGCACCGGGTGGGCCAGAGCGACAAATGGTCCATCCAGCTGGGCCAGGAAGTGCTGGGTCTGGGGACTGGCGGAGTCCACAGGGTGACGGCAGGCAGTACCCGGGTGCGCTTCGAGCAGGGAGTACTCCAGAGCCTGCTGACCCTGTGGGAAGAACAGAAAAAAGAAGTACAGAACGTCCTGCCGGAAGCCAACAGGCAGGAACCATTGTGGATATTTTTGCGGGAAGAGGGGAATTTGAATGAAAATCATTGACGGCCATATGCATTTTTTCCGGTATGAAGGCTTCGACCAGGTGGCCAAAGCCGCCGGCCATGAAAATACAGTGGAGAACTATTTGAAGGCCTGCCGGGAGAACAACGTGGTGCTGTCGGTGGCCATGGGCAACGCACCTCTGGGGCCCAGCCGGTTCGGAGGGGTGGTGCCCCGGGTGCCGGATCTGGCGGGCCCCTGCACCCTGGATCCTTACAACCAGCCGGCGGAAATCGCCTTCTGTGCCGGGCTGGAAAGCAACGCCCTTACCAAAGAGAACTGCGAAAAGACTGCCCAGGAATTCGAACCGGTGGTCCGGAACCCCCACTGTGTGGGAATCAAGATCTACACCGGCTACAACCAGGTGTACGCCTATGATCCAAGGCATTTTCCCCTGTATGAACTGGCGGAAGCCTATCAGGTGCCGGTGGTGTTCCATACGGGAGATACCGCCGGGGGCCACGGGCTTCTGAAATATGCCCATCCCCTCACCATCGACGAAGTGGCGGGCCAGTTCCCCCGGGTGAAGTTCGTGATCGCCCACTGCGGCAATCCCTGGATCTTGGATGCCATGGAAGTGGTGGCCAAGAATCCCAATGTGTATGTGGACCTGTCCGGGCTCCTGGAAGGGAAGTTCGACGGGGCCATCTTCTACGAAAAGCACCGGGATTATTTCCGCTATATCCGGATGTGGCTGGACTATGTGGACCGGTACGACAAGGTGATCTACGGCACCGACTGGCCGCTGATCAACATCCACAGTTACATCGACAACATGAAGCTGGTGGTGCCGGAAGCCCACCACGAAGAATTTTTCTACAGGAACGCCCTGCGGGTCTACACCAAGCTGCTGGGGCTCCTGCCTAAGGAGGAGAACGCATGATTACAGGAAATCTGGACCATCTGGACCGGCTGGCAGGCCAGCTTACCGGGCCGGTGAAAAAGGCCCTGGAACTGCTGGCGGAACGGGATGTAACGGAGCTGCCGGTGGGAAAGAAACTGCTGGCCGGAGAAGACATCTTTGCCAGCGTCAACGAGTATGAAACGGAACCGGCCCGGGACCGGCGGCCGGAAAAACACTTTCAGTACATCGACATCCAGATCCTGGGTGTCGGACGGGAAGCCATCGGCTACACCGACGTGGAAAACGCCGGAGAGATCACCGAAGACCGGCGGGAAGCCAATGACGTGGTGTTCTACGGTCAGGTGAAAAAGGAAAACGTGGTGAAGCTGGAAAAACGGGATTTCGCCATTTTCTACCCCTGGGAAGTCCATCGGCCCAACTGCCATTTTGACGGGAAGGCGGAAAAGGTTAAAAAAATCGTAGTCAAGGTACGGATGGATCAATAAAAGCAGGGAGTCAGCCTGCTTTTTATGTGAAAACCCTGCAACATTTCTGCGACTGTTCCGGAGGCGAAGCCCAGCGGGTGTGGATCGCCACGGTGCTGGCCCAGCAGCCGGATCTTCTGTTCCTGGACGAACCAACTGCTTTTCTGAACATTTCCTACCAGGTGGAAGTGATGCAGCTGGTCAAGAAGCTGAACCGGGAAAATGGTATGGGCATCGTCATGGTTCTCCATGACCTGGGCCAGGCTCTGGAAGTCAGCGACCGGGTGGTGGTGATCCAGAACGGGAAGAAATACGCGGAGGGCCCTCCGGAAGAACTGCTGGCTCGCCGGGGCCTGTATTATGCCTTATGGAAGAAAGAAACCGGAGACAATGCGGCTGGAAAGAGAGAGGAAACATGAACATACTGACTGCAGGCGTGGATTATTTCATCAAAGGGGGCTGGGTCATGTGGCCCCTGCTTTTCTGTTCCATTGCCGCCCTGGCCATCGGGGTGGAACGGATGCTGTTCTTCCGGAGGGCAGACAGCGGCCGGGAATTCACCAAGGCCTTCTGCACCTATGTGGAAAACAATGACTGGTACCAGGCCAAGGAACTGGCGGACCACACCCAGGGAGAAATCGCCAAGCTGGCCACCATTGTCATGGAGCGGCATGACAATTACGGGTACCTGGAAAACTTCATCAGCTACCGGGCGGAACGGGCCCTGGACAAATTCGAGAAGAACCTGCCCTATCTGAACATTATCGTGACCCTGGCTCCGGTGCTGGGACTTTTGGGTACTGTTACCGGGATGATGGGAGCCTTCACCCACCTGACCCAGCGGATGACCAACCCTATGGGAGTTACCTCCGGCCTGGCGGAAGCCCTGATTACCACGGTATTTGGCCTGTGCATCTCCATTATCGCCGTAGTGTTCCATGGATATTTTGAACGGCGGATGAAGACCATCACCCTGAACATCGAGGAAATGGGCAACACCCTTCTGGAAGCGGTGCGGAAGAAGGAAACCTGCAGCGTATGCTGCCATTCGGAACGGAGGCGGGCATGATCAAGCTGAAGGACCGGAAAAAAAACGACCTGGGGATCATGATCAGTCCCATGATCGACATGAGTTTCCTGCTGCTGGTGTTCTTCATCGTTACCACCATGAACATGAGTGAAGTGGAAACGGTGCCGGTCCAGCTGCCAGCGGCCACCCAGACCCGGATCCAGCCGGAGGCCCGGTTCAATGTGGCGGTGAAGGCGGACGGCAGTCTGTACCTGGGGACGAAACCGGTGACCCGGGAAGCCCTCATCGCCCAGGCCAAAGCCGCTGCGGCCAAAGACCCCCAGTTTTCCCTGGTAATCTACGGGGACGGGCAGGTGCCCTATGAAAAGGTCCTGGGGCTCCTGGACGATTGCAAGGCCGCCGGGATCCTCCGGGTGGGCCTGGCGGCGGAAAAGGCGGCGGACCATGGGCAGCAGTGACAGCCGGAAGGGGCTGTTGGTGTCCCTGGGGGTCCATCTGGCGGTGTTCCTGGCTCTGGGAAGCGTCGGGTTCCAGGCCTGGCAGAAACAGCAGGAACAGGATAAAGTCTACACCGTAAACATCGTTTCCGGCAGTCCCTATCATGGGTATGGGGAAGTGCCCGGGGCCCGGCTGGGGAACGGGAACCCTCCGGCTCCTGCAGCAGGACAAAAGCCGATGACTGCTGCTTCCCGTCCCCAGGTTCCGGCGGTGCCCCGGATGACGGCCCCGGATGCCATTCCGGAAGAACGGACCGCTGCCCAGAACAGCCCGGCAGCCCCTGTACCGACAGAAAATGCCAGTTCGGCTCTGACCGGCAGCGGAGAAGCATCTTCCAGCGGCCAGGCTGCCGGGGATCTGGAAGGGGGTAGTCCTGACGGAGTCTCCAATGGGGGCAATCCGTCAGGCAGCCCGGGAGAACCTCCGGGCCCGGCAGGGGCGGATGGCCCCGGCTTCGACACGGAAGCGGTCCAGTCCGATGTATCCGCCAGCTTCCTGGGAGGGCCGGCGCCGGAATATCCTGATGCGCTCCGGAATCACGGGATCCAGGGCTCCGTCCGGGTCCGGATGATTGTGGGGAAGGACGGCTCCGTGGAAAGCGCTTCGGTGGTGTCCAGTTCCGGCTATGGTCCCATGGACCAGGCAGCCCTGGATGCGGCCTACGGCTATGCTTTTGAACCGGCGTACAAGGAAGGATACCCGGTCCGGTGCTATGCGACAAAAACATTTACCTTCCGGCTGAACTGACCGGGGAGACCGGCCGCGGCTTTCGGGCGGACCGGTCTCACGGGGGAATCTGAAACATGCGGAAAGGAATGACCTGCAAAATACAGTGTAAAGGAGCGTTACCATGGATCAAACGTGGCTGAAAAGAAGAATCCTGCTGGCGGTAAGCCTGGCAGCCGTACTGGGCGGTGCCCAGCTGTGCAGTGCCGCAGAGGCATCTGATACTGCGATGGACAATCTGGAACTGGGAGAGACGGTGGTCACCGCCACCCGTACCAAGCTGGAGGAAAAACAGGTCCCCATGGCGGTCCAGGTGATCAAGGCTGACGAAATGAAAAAGAAAGGGGCCTACAACGTCCGGGACGCCATCAAGAACGCCACGGGCATCGACGTGTCCCGGAACGGCACCTCCATGGTGGGGAACAAGGTAAGCGTCCGGGGCATGGGAACCACGGAAACCCTGATCCTGGTGGATGGCCGCCGGATTGCCGGAGAAGATTCCGCCAGCACCATGAATGCCTACGAGCTGGACCGGATCAACGTGAACCAGATCGACCGGGTGGAAATCCTCCGGGGATCCGGTTCCGCCGTCTGGGGCAGTGATGCCACCGGAGGCGTGATCAACATCATCACCAAAAAGAACAAGCCCCAGGGCGGCTATGCGGGCACCCGCACCGGCAGCCTGGAATCTTCCGTGTACGGAGGCTTTGCCACCGGGGACATGGGGAAGCTGAACATGAACTTCGATTTCAACCTGACCAAGGTCCGGAAGGAGGACAACAACGGCAGTACCAACATGTACGGCCCCCGGCGGAATTTCTCCTTCAATGGGAACTACCGGTTCAATGATCACAGCGGCCTGGACTTCGGGGCCAGTTTCATGAAAGAACAGCTCACCAGCCTGTCCGGCAGCACCACCGCCGGCACCACCACCAGCTACTATGACAACAACCGGTCCGACTATCATGTGAAGTACTACGGCTTCGACCGGAAGAACGACTGGGAGATCCAGTCCTACTACAGCCGGCTGGGGAAAGTGGGCCGTACCCGGACAGCCGCCTGGGACGATTTCAACCATGCCCGGTATTCCACCTGGGTCAACGAAGCCAAGAACACCTACAAGATGGACAAAAACAACACCCTTACCTACGGCATGGAAGTGAAGAACCAGAAAGCCGGGGGCACCCGGTTCGCCAACTCGGGCGGGGGCACCCGGATCGAACGGTATCTGGGCATGACCAGTCCCTACGGGTCTGCCAGCCAGAATTCCTATGCCTTCTATCTGGAAGACGAAATGAAGCTGGGAGACAAGCTGCTGTTCGTTCCCTCTGTCCGGTTCGATCATCATGACAGCTTTGGCAGCGAATGGTCCCCCCGGGCCGGGCTCACCTACAGCTTCAGCAAGGCCAGCCGGCTGAAAGTGAACTACGGCAAGGCCTTCCGGGCTCCCACCATCTTCGAACTGTACTCCCAGATGATCCATTCCCCCATTGCCTCCATGCGGGTGATCGTGGAAGGGAACCCGGATCTGCAGCCGGAAAAATCCACCAACTTCGACATCAGCCTGGAAGGGGAAAAGGGCAAGGCCACCGGGAAACTCACCTACTTCCGCAACAAGATCTCCAACCTGATTGATTCGGAAAGAGTGTCCCTGAGCTTCAGCGGCGGGATCCGGAACTTCCTGTACAAGTACCGGAACGTGGACAAGGCCACCTTTAACGGGGTGGAAGCGGAAACCCGGTATAAGTTCGACAAACACTGGAGCGCCCGGGCCAACTACACCTACCTGGATGCCCGGGATGGGAACACCAACAAGCGGCTCACCGGCCGGGCCCTGAATACCGGCACTGTGGAACTGTCCTGGACCGATGCCAAAAAGGCTCCCTGGACTGCCACCCTGTACAACCAGTGGTACCAGAACTATCTCACCAGCGCCGACAACAAGTCCTATTCCTACAGCCTTACCAATTTCGTGGTGACCAAGGACATCGGCAGCCTGTCCCTGTACGCAGGGATTGACAACCTGTTCAACAAAAAATTCGACAGCAGCGACAGCATCTGGACCGACGGACGGGTCTGGAGAGCCGGCGCTGAATGGAAATTCTAAGGAGGATGCCCATAAAAACCATCGTACTGTATTCCAGCCGTACCGGCAACAACCGGAAGGTGGCGGAAACCATAGCCGCCGCCCTGCCGGGATCTGGAAAACGCCGCCTGGTTCGCCCGTCCCTTGTTCGAAGCCAAGTGCCTGGTATTTGGCTTCCTTCGGCAGCTGACCATTGACCGTTGACTGTTTTTTCTTTTTCTCCAAAAAAAATTAAAAAACCTGTTGACATTTTGTACCATCTTTTATATAATAACACTCGCAGCGCATGAGCGTCGCAAGAATTCCCCGATAGCTCAATGGTAGAGCACTCGACTGTTAATCGAGTTGTTGTAAGTTCGAGTCTTACTCGGGGAGCCAAGTGGCCGGATGGTCAAGCGGTTAAGACACCGCCCTTTCACGGCGGTATCGGGGGTTCGATTCCCCCTCCGGTCACCACTTCTTTTGGGCGCTTAGCTCAGCTGGGAGAGCGTCTGCCTTACAAGCAGAATGTCAGCAGTTCGATCCTGTTAGCGCCCACCATATTTTTTTTACCTTTTTTTGTTTATAACCAAGTTGGCCTGTACGTGCGACGGGGCGTAGCTCAGTTTGGTAGAGCACCTGCCTTGGGAGCAGGGGGTCGTAGGTTCAAATCCTGTCGCTCCGACCAATTTTTCTCATGCGGGTGTAGCTCAATGGTAGAGCCCTAGCCTTCCAAGCTAGTTACGTGGGTTCGATTCCCATCACCCGCTCCATTTTATTTGGCCCTGTAGCTCAGCTGGATAGAGCAACGGCCTTCTAAGCCGTGTGTCGAGTGTTCGAATCACTCCAGGGTCACCAAGTGAAAGTGCAGAGGATATTGCAGAAATCATGCAGTATCCTCTTTTTTTGTCAGCGGTCAACGGCCGAAGGAAATCAATTTTTGCAAATTGATTTTGAACGAGTACCTCTCAGGCACCTCCCTTTTCCAAATGAAAATAAAAGATTTTCATAAAATATTCATAAACAAATAATAAACTTATACCCCGGATTTTCCTGATGGAAGCAAGTTTGGAAAAAACAACTTAAAACGAATTTTATTTAGACAATCATAACTAAATATGATACAATACAGCTGAATTGCTTTAGGATTGACGCCCTGCCAGATGGATTATGCAACTGAACCGGTCCAGGGAATCCGAAAGAAAGAATCTAAACGGGAGGGGTATTATGAAGAATCAAGAACGCAGAAAGAAAATCCTGGAAATTTTGCGCAGCAGCAATGGCCCGGTGACTGGGGATCAGCTGGCCAAGGACCTGAATGTATCCCGACAGGTGATTGTTCTGGATATGGCTCTCCTGCGGAGCGCCGGTACGGCCATTGTTTCCACCCGGAGGGGGTATCAGATCAACGGCCGGAGCCTGAGCATGGACTTTGAATGCAGATACAAAGCCATGGATACGGACAGCGCCCGGGATGAACTGAACATTGTGGTGGACAACGGGGGCATGATTGCCAGCATTACCCTGGTGCCGGATTTCTGCGGGCCCATCCAGGCGTTCCTGAACCTGAAGAACCGGCGGGATGTGAAGCAGTATCTGGACAATTTCCGAAAATACAACATCCCTCTGATCGCTACCCTTTCCCAGGGGGTCCATACCCTGACCGTGGCCGCGGATTCCCAGGATGAACTGGAAGCCATCCGGGACAGCCTGAAGGAAGGCGGTTTCCTGATTGCGGAAGGGCCGGAAGAAAGCAAATAAAAAGAGGCGCATTTCAGGACGGAAAAGGTTTTTGTCGTGAAATGCGTTTTTTTTGTGTCCTGGCCTCTTTCTTTTCTCGCCAAAAATAGATATAATATCTTTCGACTGAAAACATAGGAATCGCTGATGGCAAGGAGGCTGTATGGATTTGCATGTTGAAACTTCTGCGATAAAAAATGAAAAACTTTCCCCCTATCAGTGGATGGAACGGCACTTTTTTGCCCGGCAGATTCCCCGGGACTGGGCGTCTCTCCTGGATTTGTATCTGAATTTCCACGGCCGTCTGGGCCGGGTGGAGCTGGCCCTCCGGGGGGCTCTCCTGTTGGGTGGGGCCAGCTGCCTGACCTTTTTCCTCATGGGCTGCGTGTTCATCTTCACCCTGTTTGAAAGCGGGGTGGGGGCCATTGCTCTCATGGGCCTGTGGATGCTCACCTATCTGGTGATGTTCCTGTGCGGCCTGTCTCTGTTGGCCCGCCGGTTCCACGATATGGACATGAGCGGCTGGTGGACCCTGCTGTTCCTGGTGCCCATCCTGAACCTGGCCACGTATATTTACCTGATGGTGAAAAAAGGTGACAGCGGAGCCAACCGGTTCGGAGGAGTGCCGGAATAAGGTTCTGCAGCAGGAGCAGCAGAACTGTCAACGGCAGCTGACCGCTGACGATCAGGGGGCATTGCACGTAACGTGCAATGCCCCCTTTTGTGCTATAATAATTACTGATGCAAATGTCAAGCGAGGGGAGCCCTTATGATGCTGGAATTTTTAGAGAGTGAACAAATCAACCCGGAACTGATCCAGGGGATCCGGGCGTACCGGAAGGAATTTCCCACCCCGGAAGACCTGACGGCCCGTGTCCCTGTGCCCCATTTCCATTATTATGGAAAGGATGTGTGGGAAGAGGCCATTGCGGCCCTTCTGTGCGGCCAGAATCTGCTGCTGGCCGGACCCAAGGCCACCGGGAAGAACGTGCTGGCGGAGAACCTGGCAGCGGTGTTCGGCCGTCCCATGTGGAACGTGTCCTTCCACATCAACATGGATGCCACCGGGATGCTGGGCACTGATACCTTCAAAAACGGGGAAGTGGAATTCCGTCCCGGACCGGTGTACCAGTGCGCGGTGAAAGGGGGATTCGGGGTCTTCGATGAAATCAACATGGCCCGGAACGAAGCCATGGCTGTGCTCCATTCTCTGCTGGACTTCCGGCATACGGTGGATATTCCCGGTTATGACCTGCTCCATGCCCACAAGGCCTGCCGGTTCATCGCCACCATGAACTACGGCTATTCCGGTACCCGGGAACTGAACGAAGCCCTGGCTTCCCGGTTTGCGGTGATCCAGCTGCCGCCCATTTCCATGGAATCCCTGGACCGGCTGCTCCAGGACGAATTCCCCAGACTGCGGAAGGAACCCCGGAAGGCCTTCTGTCAGATCTTCAAGGACCTGGAAAAGAAATGCCAGGAAAGCGAAATCTCTGAAAAGGCCCTGGACCTGCGGGGGATGCTGGATGCCATCCACCTGATGGAAGCCGGGCTGGAAGCCCACAAGGCCCTGGATCTGGGAATCGTGAACAAATCCTTTGATGAATATGAACCGGGGCTGATCCGGGACGTGATCAATCTCCACATTCCCGGGAACTATACCAAAAAGGACATTTTCGAGGACTGAGGAACCATGGGAAAACTCAAGTACGATGCCAAACGCCGCCGGGCTTTGAATATCGTATGGGACGTGTCCTGGGACTACCGGTTCGATCCCGATTTCCTGGCCTATACGGAACAGGGTACCCCGGATCTGTATCTGAACGCGGTGGTGGGCTTCACCCGGAAATATTATGATGTGAAGCTGATCCACCAGATGTTCGAGGAAATGGAAGACAGCGCCCTCCGGGATACCTTTACGGACCTGTTCTGGCTGGGACTGGAATACGCCACCTACGCCAAGGAGGCTCCGGTGCGGCCGGTGCTGCCCTATCTCCGGCAGCAGCATGCCAGGGCCTATTTTGACGGCACCAAACTGGACAAAACCGGAGTGGCCCACGAAATGCAGGCGGCACGGTGGCACGAGGTGCTGGGGGAGGGACTGGATCTCCATGACCCCTGGGCCAAGGGGCTCTATGCCAATCTTTGCTTCGATCCGGCCTGGGATACCAAGCAGCTGTGCGACCATTTCCGGAAGATCACCAAAAAGTACTTCGTCTCCCATTTCCTGGTCCGGGAAAGCCTGGAAAAAGTCATCATCAGCAAAGGCCTGGGGGACTTTATCGACTGGCTGCTGCCCCATGTGTTCCGGAAGCAGGAAAGCGTGTTCAATTTTCTCTATTCCAAGAAGCAGGCCATGGACATCCTGGCCGGGAAAAACGCCCACAACGGGCTCATGGCCATTATCACCGGCCAGACGGCGTCGGAAAACTACAACTATATCATCGATTGTTTCGGCGCCAGCATCTACCCGCCCCGGAAAATGCTGGATATTGACCAAGTCTGGTGCAACGGGCCTCATCAGGGGTGCCATCTCCACTTTACCCGGGGCCGGCTGGGGAGCAAAGGGGCCACCGGGGAAGCTTCCCGCTGGCTTGAGGGAGCTCACGCCCAACGGGTGAAGAACCTGGCCTACTACAAGGATCACGGGGAACAGTGCCGGAAGAGCATAGCCCGGCTCACCAGCCAGCTCCGGAGCGTCATGCGCATGGCCCAGACCCGGCTGCCGGTGCCCGCCAAGGAAGGGAAACTGGTACCCGACCTGGTGTGGCGGGCCCTGAAGGTGAATGACAGCCGGGTGTTCTTCGAACGGGAGACCGTCTCCAGCCCGGATTTCACCGTGGATCTGATGCTGGATGCTTCCGCCTCCCGGGGGGAGTATCAGCAGGTAATCGCCTCCCAGGCCTATGTGATCGCCGAAAGTCTCCGCCAGTGCGGGATTCCCTACCAGGTGTATTCCTTCTGCACTCTGCGGAACTATACGGTACTCACCCTGTTCAAGGACTATGCGGACAAGAAGCGGTGCACCAATATCTTCAACTATGTGGCCACCGGGTGGAACCGGGACGGGCTGGCCCTCCGGGGAGCCCGGCAGCTGATGGGGGACTTTACCCAGACCAAAAAGATCCTCATCATGCTCACGGATGCGGAGCCCAACGACGACAAGCCTCTGGTGGGAGACGGGCTGTTCAGCTCTTCGGAATACCGGGATGAAAAAGCCGTGGCCAACACCGCTGACGAAGCCGCCAGCCTCCGCCGGGAAGGGATCCGGATTATCGGGCTCATCAACGGAGAGAATCAGCACATCATGAAAGATGCCCGGAAGATCTTCGGGGAAGACTGTGTGGAAGTCCGGGATCTGGATAAAATGGCCGACAGCGTAGGCAAGATGCTGTGCCGGCAGATCGAGGCGCTGTGAAAAAGGGGGTGTTGCACGTTTTGTGCAGCACCCCTTTTCTGTCGGTACTCAACGGCCGCTGACCGTTGACGGGGATTTGAAAGGGTCCACCCCATTGACAATCCCGCGCCCCCTTGTTACAATGACTCCATACAACCATACAGCCAAAGGCGATGATGGGAAGGAGTACAGCGCCCCTTGCACCGGCAGAGAGGATGCGGGTGGTGGAAGCATCCGGGCAATGCGCTGGAAGTCGTCCTGGAGCCGGCAGGAGGAAAGCCCTGTCCGTCACGGCACGTTACGCCGCTTTAAGGTGCTCAAGCAATTGAGAATGTAGGTGGTACCGCGAACAACTCGTCCTATACAGCAGGACGGGTTTATTTTTTTAAGGAGGCAGAGTTATGGCAGAAGAAAACAACATCCCCAAGGTCTATGATCCGGCTGCGGTGGAGAAGAAATGGTATGCATACTGGATCGATCACGGCTTTTTCCATCAGCCGGTGGACAAGAGCCGGAAACCCTTCAGTGTGGTGATCCCGCCTCCCAACATTACCGGCAAGCTCCACATGGGCCATGCCCTGGACAATACCCTCCAGGACATCCTGGTGCGCTGGCACCGGATGATGGGGGACAACACCTGCTGGCTGCCGGGCTATGACCATGCAGGACTGGCCACCCAGATCAAGGTGGAAGAGGAACTGAAGAAGAAGGAAGGCCTGACCCGGTACGATCTGGGCCGGGAAGAATTCATCAAACGGGTGTGGAAATGGAAGGAAGCCTACGGGGACGAAATCGTCCGGCAGCTGAAGAGCCTGGGGATTTCCTGCGACTGGGACCGGCAGCGGTTCACCATGGACGAAGGCCTGAGCCAGGCGGTCCGGGAAGCCTTTGTGAGCCTTTATGAAAAGGGCCTGATCTACAAGGGCACCCGGATGATCAACTGGTGCGTCAACTGCCGTACGGCTTTGTCCGATGTGGAAGTGGAACACCAGGACGATGCTGGTGCCCTGTGGTACATCAACTATCCCATTGTGGGCGAAAAGGACCAGTACCTGACCATCGCCACCAGCCGTCCGGAAACCATCCCCGGAGATACTGCCGTGGCCGTGAACCCCAAGGATGAACGGTACGGGAAACTGGTGGGGAAGAAGATCGCCCTGCCCACCACCAACCGGGAAATCCCCATTATCGCCGATGAATATGTGGACCTGGAATTCGGTACCGGCGCGGTGAAAATCACCCCGGCCCACGACCCCAACGACTATGAAGTGGGCCAGCGGCACAACCTGGAACAGATCGTGGTCATCGGCCTGGACGGGAAAATGACCAAAGAGGCCGGCAAATACGAAGGGGAAGACCGGTATGAATGCCGGAAGCACATTGTCCAGGATCTGAAGGACATGGGCCTTCTGGTGAAAATCGAAGATGCTCCCCACTCCGTTGGCCACTGCCAGCGCTGCCACCATGTGGTGGAACCCATGGTGTCCACCCAGTGGTTCGTGAAGATGAAACCCCTGGCGGAAGCAGCCATTAAATGCGTCACCGAAGGCCATACGGAATTTGTTCCCAGCCGGTTCACCAAAACCTATCTCCAATGGCTGGAAAACATCCATGATTGGTGCATTTCCCGGCAGATCTGGTGGGGGCACCGGATCCCGGTATGGTACTGCGACGACTGCGGGGAAGTGTCTGCTTCCCGGACGGATCTCACCGCCTGCCCCAAATGCGGCAGCACCCATATCCATCAGGAAGAAGACTGCCTGGACACCTGGTTCAGCTCCGGCCTGTGGCCCTTCTCCACTTTCGGCTGGCCGCAAAAGACGGAAGAACTGGAACACTGGTATCCCACCAGCGTGCTGGTCACCGGCTATGACATCATCTTCTTCTGGGTGGCCCGGATGATCACCATGGGTGAGGAATTCATGGGGAAGGAACCCTTCAAGCACGTGTTCATCCACGGACTGGTTCGGGACGAACAGGGCCGGAAGATGAGCAAATCCCTGGGCAACGGCATCGACCCGGTGGAAGTGGTGAACAAGTACGGAGCGGATACCCTGCGGTTCATGCTGATCACCGGCAATACTCCGGGGAACGACATGCGGTTCTACTGGAACCGGATCGAAAGCACCCGGAATTTTGCCAACAAAATCTGGAACGCCTCCCGGTTCGCTCTCATGAACCTGGACGGTTATGACAAGGATGCGGAAAAAGCACCGCTCACCCTGGCGGACAAATGGATCCTGTCCCGGCTCCAGCACACCATCCGGGATGTATCCAACTACCTGGAAAAATTCGAACTGGGCGAAGCGGGCCGGCTGATCTATGACTTCATCTGGGGCGAAGTGTGCGACTGGTACATCGAACTGGCCAAACCCCGTCTCTACGACCGGGAAAACGCCGCTGCCCGGGCTACGGCCCAGACGGTGCTGTGCCGGGTGCTGGGAGACGCCATGAAGCTGCTCCATCCCTACATGCCTTTCATTACGGAAGAAATCTGGCAGCACCTGCCTCATGAAGGCCAGAGCATCATGATCGCTCCCTGGCCGGTGGCGGATGAAGGGATGATGGACGACACCGTGGAAAAACAGATGACTGCGGTGATGGATGTGATCAAGGCCATCCGGAACATGCGGGCGGAAGTGAACGCGGCTCCCGGCCACAAGGCTCCGGCCACGGTGCTGGTGGATGCCGACCTCCGGGACGTGTTCGCCGCCAACGGGGATTACATCCGGCAGCTGGGCACGGTGGACAACCTGACCCTGGGGGCCATGGATGACGCCGCTCCGGAAAACGCCATGACGGCCGTGGTGAACGGAGCCAAGGTGTACCTGCCTCTCAAGGGCCTTATCGATGTGGACAAGGAACTGGCCCGTCTCCAGAAGGAACTGGACGGAGCCGAAAAGGAAGCCAAACGGGCTGCCGGGAAACTGAGCAACCAGAACTTCCTGGCCAAAGCACCTGCTGAAGTGGTGGAAAAAGAAAAGACCAAACAGACGGAGATCCTGGCGCGGATCGACGGCCTGAAGGAACGGATGGCAACCCTGCGCAGCCTGTAAAAGGGAAAGGAGCAGACTATGGAATATGCGGACGCAGTAGACTATGTAGAAAGCCTGGGCAAGTTCGGCATCCATCTGGGCATGGAACGGATCCAGGGGCTTACAGCCCTTTTGGACCATCCGGAACGGAAGATCCGGACCGTCCATGTGACCGGGACCAACGGCAAAGGCAGTGTCACCACATTTCTGGCCAACATGCTCCAGCAGGCGGGGCTGAAGGTGGGGAGCTACACCTCCCCCCACTTTGTCCGGTACAACGAGCGGATCTGCCTCAACGGGGAAGAGATTTCCAATGAAGACTTTGCCGCGGTAACGGAAAAGACCAAAGCTGCTCTGGACCGGTTCCTGGCCCAGGGAGGAGAACAGCCCACCCAGTTTGAATTCATCACCGCCATGGCCTTCCTGTATTTTGCGGAAAAGCAGGTGGACTGTGCCGTGATCGAAGTGGGCATGGGCGGCCTGTGGGATTCTACCAACATCATTACCCCGGAGGTGTCCGTGATCACCAATGTGACCCTGGAACACACGGAACGGCTGGGGAAGACCATCGAAGCCATTGCCGCCCAGAAGGCGGGAATCATCAAACCGGGGGTGCCGGTGGTGACGGAGGCGGAAGGGAAGGCTCTGGAAGTGATCCGGGGTGCGGCGGAAGCCAACCATGCCCCTCTGTATGTATATGGGGATGATTTTTCCACCGAAGAACTCACCAGTTCCATGGACACCCAGACCTTTTTGTACCGGCTGGGAGAAAAGGAACTGGAAGTGGCCATCCACCTGCCCGGGGAACACCAGATCCTCAACGGGGCGGCGGCCCTTACGGCAGCGGAGATCCTCCGGGACAAGCACGGGGTGCCTGATGAGGCGGCCATGCTCCGGGGGATGGAGGCAGCCCGGTGGCCGGGACGGCTGGAGCGGATCCACCGGAACCCGGACATTATCCTGGACGGGGCCCACAATCCCTCCGGGGTGACGGTGCTCCGGAAGGCTCTGGATGAGTATTATCCCAAAGCCCGGCGGATCTACGTGTTCGGTATGATGGCGGACAAGGACGTGAGCCAGGTATCGGACATCCTGTTCCGTCCGGAAGACACCATCTATACGGTGCTGGCCCATGAGGGAGACCGGTCGGAGAAACCGGAAAAACTGGCCCAGCGGCTCCACAAGAATGCGGTTCCCATGGAGGATCTCACCGCTGCCTACCAACGGGCGGTGTCGGAAGCGGGGCCGGAGGACGTGGTGATCGTCTGTGGGTCCCTGTATCTCATCGGCACCTTCAAGGAACTGGGATTGGACCGGTAAGATCATGGGAAGACCGCAAGGCTGGGGTCTCCCCGCATCCTGGAACCTGAATCAGATTATTTTCGGGGTCCTTTCTCTGCTGTTTTTCATCCTGCCCCTGCATCAGCTGGGGGCGGGAATCGTGTTCAGCATCTGTTTCCTGCTGAACCTGGTGAACATCTGGAAGACCGGGCAGTTCTGGCCGGCCATCCAGATTCCCCGGACCATCAGCCGGCCCCTGTGGGCCCTGTTCATCCTGAGCGGGGTCAGCACCCTGTGGTCGGAAAACCCGGCCGCCTGCGCCCTGAACTGGCTGTGGGTGGTGGGCCAGGAGGCGGGGATCTTCTACCTGGTGCTCCGGTACGCCAGTACCGGCCGCCGGACCCTGTTCCTGACCAAGATCTTCATGATCTCTGCCGGGATCGTGGCGGCCTTCGGCATCTGGCAGTATTTCTTCGGCACCAGTCTCCAGAATATGGAATGGATCGACCACCAGGCTTTCAAGCATCTGTCCCGGCGGGCCATTTCCACCCTGGTGAATCCCAACATCCTGGGCACCTTCCTGGTGTCCACGGTGGCTTACTGTGAAGGGCTTTTCGCTCCTCTGAAGGGAGGAAAGACCCGGTGGGCCCTGGTGGGGATCTTCCTTCTCTCCACCGCCTGCCTGATTTTGACCTTTTCCCGGGGCAACTGGGTGGCCTATTTCTGGGTGCTGTTCATCTTTGCCGGAGCGTTCTATCACAAGGCTTTCCTGCCCTTCATCGGAGGGGGCCTGGGGGTGCTGTACCTGTTCTGGAACCAGCTGGCGGAACGGCTCATGTCCATTTTTTCCGTCCATGACACGTCCGCGGAACTGCGGTTCTTCTACCTGGAAAGCTCCCTGGACATGATCCGGGACCATCCTTTCGGAGTGGGCTGGTATGGATATGGCTATGCCTTCCCGGATTACAACTTCTTCATTTCGGAAGATGTGTTCATGTACCACAGCCATAACCTGTTGCTGAACGTAACGGCAGAACTGGGGATACCAGGGCTGCTGCTGTTTCTCTGTGTGATGGTCCGGCTGTTCCTGCTGGCCCGGGAAATCCGGCACCGGAACCGGACCCTGCCCTGGCTGAGGGGGGTGGCCTGCGGGTACATGGCTTCCCTGGTGGGAATCTTTATCAGCGGCCTTACTGACCATACCCTGTTCAACAGTCAGCTGGGCATGCTGTTCTGGGCAGGGAACGCCATCCTGCTCATTGCGGACCGGCTGAGCGGCGGAAGAGGCGGCCCATCAGGCACCGCATCTTCCTGTGTGGCGTCTGAAGTACGGAACAAGTAGAAGCCAAACGCAGTTAGCCTTTGGCCGGGATGGGAAACGCAGCTGACGCTGCTAACCCACCACCAGCCTTGCGGCTGGTCCCCCGCCCTTGAAAAGGGCGGATATATGCTTGGGCCTTCGGCCCAATGCTTTTGTGGCACGAGAGAGCAGCCTGCGTGATAGTATCCGCCCTTGAAAAGGGCGGATATACGCTTGGGCCTTCGGCCCAATGCTTTTGTGACACGGGAGAGCAGCCTGCGTGATAGTATCCGCCCTTGAAAAGGGCGGATATACGCTTGGGCCTTCGGCCCAATGCTTTTGTGACACGAGAGAGCAGCCTGCGTGATAGTATCCGCCCTTTACAAGGGCGGGGGACCGTTGCGCTTGCGCAATGGTGGTGGGTTAGCAGCCCACTGGCTGCGTTTTTCTTCAAATGAATCTGGCCAAAGGACAGGTTTTAGCCAGTGGTCCGAGCCTTACGACTTGAGACCTTAAAAAGGGGCTGTTGCTCATGCAACAGCCCCTTTTTTTCATAAATATGGTAAAATAGACAAAGAGACAGCGACTGCAGGGGTATATTTTCCTGTTCTTACCAGCTTGCAGACAGTTGTATACGAAAAACATGCAGCACCTATCTTTACAGGAGGCGATGATTTTGAGGAAAATAGAATGTCTGGCTATGATCCTGGCCGGCGGCAAGGGCAGCCGTCTGGGAGTCCTGACCAAAAACGTGGCCAAACCGGCGGTGCTTTTCGGCGCCAAATACCGGATCATTGACTTTACCCTCAGCAACTGCCGGAATTCCGGGATCGGTACCGTGGGGATCCTGACCCAGTACCAGCCTCTGGAACTGAACTGGTACATCGGCAACGGAAGCAGCTGGGACCTGGACAGCGGGGACAGCGGGGGCACCTTTGTGCTGCCTCCCTACATGAACGACAAGGATTCCTCCAACTGGTACCAAGGCACGGCGGATGCCATCTACCAGAACCTGAATTTCCTGGACATGATCGATCCCCAGTATGTACTGATTCTGTCCGGGGACCATATCTATTCCATGGATTACAGCACCATGCTGGCTTTCCACAAAAAGCACCGGGCCAAGGTCACCGTCAGCACCTTCCGGGTACCCCTTTCCGAAGCGTCCCGGTTCGGGATCATGAACGCCAATGAGGATATGAGCATCCGGGAATTCGAGGAAAAACCCGCCCAGCCCAAAAGCAACCTGGCGTCCATGGGCATCTACATTTTCGACAAGGATGTGCTGAAACAGTACCTGATGGAAGATGCGGCTCGGGAGGATTCGGACCATGATTTCGGGAAGAACATCATCCCCCGGTTGCTGGAAGACAAAGTGCCCACCTTCGCCTATCCTTTCGAAGGGTACTGGAAGGATGTGGGGACATTTGAAAGCCTGTGGCAGGCCAATATGGACCTGTTGTCCGACAACCCGCCCATCAGCCTCAACGACCCCGACTGGCGGATCTATTCCGGGAACCAGTCCCTGCCCGCCCACTATGTGGGACCCAATGCCTCGGTGATCAGTTCTCTCACCGGGGAAGGGGCGGTAATCCTGGGGAACGTGTTCCATTCCGTGATTTTCTACAATGTAACGGTGGAAGAAGGGGCCACGGTCACCGATTCGGTGCTGATGCCCGGTACGGTGGTGGAAAAAGGCGCGGTGGTGGACCATGCCATCCTGGGTGAACGGTGCCGGGTACGGGCTGGCGCAGTGATCCGGGGCGCCGCCGGCAGCATCAAAGTGTTCGGCAACGACCATGTGGTCACCGGCAGCGAAGGACTGGAAGCACAGGTCCAGCCGGCAGGCCCCAGCAGAAAGAAGGACGGGAAAGGAGCGGTGGTCAATGGATAACAACATCATCGGGCTCATCAATCTTCAGGGGCCCAATTACATGGCGGAACTGAGCAGGAAACGGCCCATGGCTTCTGAACCTTTTGCCGGGAAATACCGGCTCATCGATTTTGCCCTGTCCACCATGGTCAACGCCGGGGTGGACACGGTGGGGCTGCTGCTGCCCTTCCACAGCCGTTCCGTACTGGACCATGTCCGGTCCGGTAAGGACTGGAGCCTGGCCCGGAAACAGCACGGTCTGTTCTACCTGCCGGTGGACGAGGCCCGGGAAGTGACCAATCCTCAGACCGGGGACATCCGGACTTATTACAAGAATCTGAGGTTCGTGGAACGGGAACGGAACCACTACCTGCTCCTTTCCGGCTGCGATGTGGTCCACAACATCGACTACAACCAGCTGCTCCACTATCACCGGAACCGGAATGCGGATGTGACATTGGTGTACAAGACCCTGGAAGCGGACTGTGAAGGGGACGGATATGTGGTATCCGTCAACGAAAGCGGCCATGTGACCAAACTGGTGAAATCAGAAACCCTGAAGAAGGGGGACAAAATATACCTGGGGAGCATGCTCCTGGACGGGGGGCTGTTCGTGGCCATGGTCCGCAGGGCCTTTGCCCAGGATCCCAACCAGTATCTTATGGACGTGATGGCCCGGAACGTGTCCCATCCCGGAATCTACGGCTATGAATACCGGGGTTATGCCAAACGGATCCATTCTCTTAAAAGCTATTACGAAGCCAATATGGACATGCTGAACCTGGACAACTGGAAGGCCGTGTACCGGCCGGACCGGAAAATCTACACCAAGGTGAAGGATGAGGCTCCGGCCAAATACATGGCGGATGCCAAAGTCACCAACTCCCTGGTGGGGGACGGATGTGTCATCGAAGGCACCGTGGAAAACTCCATCCTGTTCCGCCGGGTGCGGGTGGGACGGAATGCGGTGGTGAAGAATTCCATCATCATGCAGAACACGGTGATCGGCGAAGAAGCCCGGGTGGACCGGGTAATCTGCGACAAGAACCAGGAAGTCCAGCCGGAAGCGTTTCTCAACGGAAAGCCGGATGCGCCCCTGTGCGTGATCCAGTATGATATCCTCTGACCTGTCCGGCTGCGGAAAAGGAAGGCGGGGTCATTACGAAAACCTGGAAAAATCCAAAACAATTTGTCAGTCTCTTCACCCAGAAGGCCAAGGTCCTGTTCAATGAGGAACCGGAAGCCCTGAGTCCCAAAAAGGTGTACCTGGTGCTGGCCAACCTGGTGAAGGACCTGATCTATGATGACTGGCTGGCTACGGAACAGCGGTACGATTCCCGGCAGGCCAAGCAGGTGTATTATTTCAGCATCGAGTTCCTGCTGGGCCGGCTGCTGGATGCCAACCTGATGAACTGCGGCATGGAGGACCTGGCCCGGGAAGGACTCCGGGAACTGGGGTTCGACCTGGATGCCATCCTGCCCCAGGAGGCGGATCCGGGGCTGGGGAACGGAGGCCTGGGCCGTCTGGCGGCCTGCTTCATCGATTCCATGGCAGCGCTCCAGCTGCCGGGCCACGGGTGCAGCATCCGGTACCAGTACGGTCTTTTTGAACAGCATATTGTGGACGGTCAGCAGGTGGAACTGCCGGACACCTGGCTCCAGGACGGGTTCCCCTGGGAAACCAAACGGTCGGACAAGGCGGTCCATGTCCGGTTCGGGGGGAACTGCTACATGCGCCCGGACGGCAAGGGGGGGCTGGAATGCGTCCATGAGGGATACAGCTCGGTGCTGGCCATCCCCTATGACGTTCCGGTGCCCGGGTACCGGAACCATACGGTGAACACCCTCCGGCTGTGGCAGGCGGAATATGCCCCGGACGGGATCCTGAGCCCCAGCCAGGGCGGGGACTTCCGGAAGATCCTCCAGTACCAGGACACCACCCAGCAGATCTCCCGGTTCCTGTATCCGGATGATTCCACGGAAGAAGGCCGGAAGCTGCGGCTGATGCAGGAATATTTCTTCGTGTCCGCCGGGCTTCAGAGCATTGTCCGCCACTACCGGGGGCTCCACCGGGACATCCGGGAATTCCCCCGGCATGTAGCCCTGCACATCAACGACACCCATCCTGCCCTTTTAATCCCGGAACTGATGCGGATCCTTCTGGACGAAGAGGGACTGGGGTGGGAGGAAGCCTGGAATCTTACGGTATCCAGCATATCCTACACCAACCACACCATTATGCCGGAGGCCCTGGAACGGTGGTCCATTCCCCTGTTCCAGAGCCTGCTGCCCCGGGTGTATCTCATTGTGGAAGAACTGAATCGCCGGTGGCTGGCCGCCTACCGGAAGAAATTTCCGGGACGGGAAGACAAGGCGGAACAGGTGGCCATCCTCTGGGGCGGCCAGGTGCGCATGGCCAATCTGGCAGTGGTGGGCAGCCACAGTGTCAACGGGGTGGCGGAGCTCCACACGAAAATCCTGAAGGAAAGCACTCTGCATCCCTTCTATGAGGTGTTCCCGGACCGGTTCAACAACAAGACCAACGGGGTGACCCACCGCCGGTGGCTGCTGGAATCCAATCCACCCCTGGCTTCTCTCATTTCTGACACCATCGGCACGGAGTGGATCCGGCACCCGAAAAAACTCAAGGACTTGATGGCCTACCGGGACGACCCTGTCTTCCAGGAAAAACTGGAACAGGTGAAGCAGGACCGTAAGGATGCCCTGGCACGGTGGGTCCAGGAGACCAAAGGGATCACCCTCGATCCCCATTCCGTCTTTGACATCCAGATCAAGCGGTTTCACATGTACAAGCGGCAGCTGCTGAACATCCTCCATGTGTATTCCCTGTATCTCCGTCTGCTGGAGGACCCGGAAGCGGTGCCTCTGCCCCAGACCTTTATTTTTGGCGGCAAGGCGGCAGCTTCCTACGGGGAGGCCAAGGTGGTGATCAAGCTGATCCATACTGTTTCCCAGCTCATCGACCGAGAGCCCCGGGTGCGGGAAAAACTGAAGGTGCTGTTCCTGGAAAACTACAATGTGTCCCTGGGCCAGCGGCTGTTCCCGGCGGCGGATGTAAGCGAGCAGATTTCCACCGCCAGCAAGGAAGCTTCCGGAACCGGCAACATGAAGTTCATGATGAACGGGGCCATTACCCTGGGGACCCTGGATGGAGCCAATGTGGAAATCCGCCGGCTGGTGGGGGACGCCAACTGCGTGATCTTCGGCCTCCGGGCAGAAGAAGTCCAGAAGTTCTACCGGGAGGGGGGCTATTCCTCCTGGGAACTGTACCGGCAGGATGAGGAAATCCGCCGGGTACTGGAAATCTTCCAGGCCAATCCCCTGTTCAGCCAGCTGTATGAAGACCTGCTCCGGCGGAACGATGAATACTTCGTCCTGAAGGATTTCGATGCCTATCGGAAAGCCCATCAGGAAATCCTCCGCCGGTATCAGGACCGGCCGGGCTGGCTCCGGGCTTCGGCGGTGAACATTGCCCAGTCCGGCCATTTCTCCAGCGACCGGACCGTGTCCCAGTATGCCCGGGACATCTGGAAGGTGAAGCCCGTACGGGTCTGAACCATGGAAAGGAGCCCTTATGCGTCTGAGTGCCATTGATTCATACAGTATGTACCTGTTCCACAATGGGACCAACGGAAACAGCTGCCGTCTCTTGGGAGCCCACCGGACCGTATGGCGCAGGAAACCCTGTGTCCGTTTTTCCCTCTGGGCTCCCCATGCCCAAAAGGTCAGTGTGGTGGGGGATTTCAATCACTGGGATCCGGAAGCCAACCCTATGGAACGGGCAGAAGACGGGGAAATCTGGAAAACCTTTGTTCCCGATCTGCCGGAAGGGACCCTGTACAAATATGCCATCATCACCGCTTCCGGGGAAACCATCCTGAAGGCGGATCCCTATGGATTCCGGGCCCAGCTGCGGCCGGACACCGCTTCGGTGGTGGCTTCCCTGAACTACCGGTGGCGGGACGGAGCCTGGCAGAAGAGCCGGGCAAAATACGATTCCTACCATGGGCCCATGAACATCTACGAAGTCCACGCCGGCAGCTGGCGGCGTCATGAAGACGGCAGCTTCCTGAGCTACCGGGAACTGGCGGATGCCCTGGTGCCCTATGTGAAGGACATGGGCTATACCCATGTGGAATTCATGCCCCTGTGTGAATATCCCTTTGACGGGTCCTGGGGGTACCAGGCCACCGGGTATTTCGCTCCCACCAGCCGGTATGGGAAGCCGGAAGATCTCATGTATCTGGTGGACCAGTTCCACCGGAACGGCATCGGGGTGATCCTGGACTGGGTCCCCGGCCATTTCTGCCGGGATGCCCACGGGCTCCGGTTCTTTGACGGGGAGCCTTTATACGAATCCGGGAATCCCCTGCTGGCGGAAAACAAGGACTGGGACACCATGAACTTCGACTACGGCCGGCCGGAAGTACGGAGCTTCCTCATATCCAGTGCCCTGTTCTGGCTGGAGGAATACCATTTCGACGGTCTCCGGATCGACGCGGTGGCCAGCATGCTGTACCTGGACTACGGGAAAAAGGACGGCCAGTGGCAGGCCAACAAATACGGGGGAAGGGAGAACCTGGAAGCAGTGGAATTCCTCCGGCAGCTGAACACGGCGGTGTTCCGGGAAAAGCCCCAGGCCCTTATGGTGGCGGAAGAATCCACCACCTGGCCTCTGGTGTCCCGGCCGGTGGATCAGGGAGGCCTGGGCTTCAACTACAAATGGAACATGGGCTGGATGAACGACATGCTCCAGTACATGAGCACGGATCCCCTGTACCGGAAAGGGTGCCAGGACCTGATCACCTTTTCCCTGTACTATGCTTTTTCGGAAAACTTCATCCTGCCCCTGTCCCACGACGAAGTGGTCCATGGGAAAAAATCTCTCATCGACCGGATGCCAGGGGACTACTGGCAGAAATTTGCCGGGCTCCGGGCCTTTTACGGGTATTGGATGAGCCATCCCGGGAAGAAGCTGCTGTTCATGGGCGGGGAATTCGGCCAGTTCATCGAATGGCGGTATGCGGAGCAGCTGGACTGGCTGCTGCTGGATTATCCCAAGCATCAGGAACTGCAGGCTTACAGCCGGGCGCTGAATCATTTCTACCTGGACCACCCGGAATTCTGGCAGGTGGATTACGACTGGACCGGCTTTGAGTGGATCAGCTGCGACGACCGGGACAACAGCGTCATTGCCTTTGTCCGGAAGGGACAGGATCCGGATGCGGAAACCGTTGTGGTGTGCAATTTCACCCCGGTGGTACGCCGGGAGTATCGGATCGGGGCCCCGGAACCGGGGGCCTGGGAAGAAGTGTTCAACAGTGACGCCGAAGAGTTCGGCGGCAGCGGAGTCCGGTGCGGGACGCTCCGGGAGGACGGCCGGGTGCTGGTGGAAACGGAAAAGGTGCCTTTCCACGGCCGGGAACAGTCCCTGGTGCTGACCCTGCCGCCTCTGGGTGTGCTTTATTTGAAAAAAATCAGGAAAACCGAAGGGGACGGAACCAAGAAAGTCAATCTCCCGGGTAAAGAAAGAAGAAGGTGATTCCCATGAAAGTGTTATTGGCAGCTTCAGAAGCCGTGCCCTTCATCAAAACCGGGGGCCTGGCGGATGTAATGGGGGCCCTGCCGGCCAAACTCCGCCGGGAAGGGGTGGAAACAGCCCTGGTGATCCCCAAATACGCCCAGGTGGCGGAAAAATACGGTGGCCGGATGGAACAGGTGTGGCAGGGAACCGTGGATCTGGCCTGGCGCCGGCAGTACGTAGGGGTGGAAAAGATTACCCTGGAAGACGGGGTGCCGGTGTTCTTCATCGACAACGAATATTATTTCAAACGGGAGGGCCTGTACGGGTTCTTCGACGACGGGGAGCGGTTCGCCTATTTCTGCCGGGCGGTGCTGGCCATGCTGCCCCATATCGGGTTCCGGCCGGATATCATCCACAGCAACGACTGGCATACGGGGCTTATGGGAGTGTACCTGAAGGAGGACTTCCAGAAGGATCCCTTCTACCAGGGCATCAAAAGCCTGTTCACCATCCACAACATGAAATACCAGGGCATCTACGGGCCGGAAATCGTGGAGGATGTACTGGGGCTGTCCCGGAGCCTGTTCGACAGTGGGAAAATCGAAAACGGCGGCTGCGTCAACTACCTGAAGGCCGGGATGGAATATGCGGACGCTGTGACCACCGTAAGTCCCTCCTATGCGGAAGAGATCCGGTATCCCTATTTCGGGGAAGGACTGGACGGCTATGTGCGGCTGTGCCAGGGGAAGATCACCGGGATCCTCAACGGCATGGATGAAAAGGCCTATGACCCGGCGGAGGATCCCCGGATCCCCTATGGCTATACGGACAAAGACGTGTTCATCCGGAAGCCCCTGGACAAGGAAGCCCTCCAGAAGGAACTGGGACTGCCGGTGAGCCGGCGAGTGCCGGTGTTTGCCATGATCTCCCGTCTGGTGGAAGCCAAGGGGCTGGATCTTCTGACCTGCATTATGGACGAACTGCTCCAGGAGGACATCCAGCTGGTGATCGTGGGCACCGGGGACAAAGCCTATGAACAGGCCCTTACGGACCTGGCCTCCCGGTATCCGGACAAAGTGTCCGTGAACATCCTGTTCAGCGAGGATCTGGCCCACCGGGTGTATGCCGGGGCGGATTTTTTCCTGATGCCCTCCCGGTACGAAGCCTGCGGCCTGAGCCAGATGATCTCCATGAAATACGGCACCATTCCTGTGGTCCATGCCACCGGAGGCCTGCGGGATTCGGTCCAAAACTTCGAAAAGTTCTCCGGGGAAGGGAACGGCCTGTCCTTTGCCCACTTCAACGCCCATGAGCTGCTGTTCACCATCAAACGGGGGCTCAGCGACTATGAGGAGGACACGGTGTGGGAAAAGCTGGTGCTCAATGCCATGCACAGTGACAACAGCTGGGACAAGTCCGCCCGGGCCTACAAGGCTCTGTATGAAAAAATCGCCGGACCGGAGGAAGCCCCGGCCCCGGCTGTGAAGCTGACCCTGGGAGATGTGGCGGTAAAACTGCCGGAAGAGGCACCGGGGGAAGGGCTGCGGACCAAAGCTGCCGGCACCCGGAAACGGGCCCTCCGGAAAACCGCCGCCCACAAGAAGACGGCCCGGAAGACGCCGGTCCGGAAAGCCGTCCGGAAAAAACCGGAGTTCCGGTAAGGGACTCCGGGAATCCGGCTGGAGCAGAAAAGGACGATTATCGTGGAAATTACAGCCTATCATGATTCTCATCAGACAGCCTGCCGTTTCCCCTTCGGAGCGGTTCCGGGAGGGACTGCCGTAACCCTGCATCTTGTGGTGCAGGGACGGGGGACGGAGGCTGTCTTTCTGCGTCTCTGGGAACAGGAACGGGAAATCCTCCTGCCCATGGACTGCACAGAGAAAGAACAAGAAGCCCCGGAGAGGGCGGAAGCCCGGCAGCCGGGGGAGGAACCGGAAGTCAGGTCCCGCCGGTACGGAATCACCTTCACCGTGCCGGAACGGGGCTGCCTGGTGTGGTATTATTTTCTGATCCGACAGGGAGAGGAAACCTGCTGGTACGGCAACAATGAGGCCCAACAGGGAGGAATGGGCCAGCTGTGGGACCGGGAGCCCCCTTCCTTCCAGATCACCGTCTACGACCGGGACTCGGTGACGCCGGCCTGGCTGAAACAGGCGGTGGTGTACCAGATTTTTCCGGACCGGTTCTGCCGGGGAAAGGTGCCGGCGGACCGGTTCCAGGGAAAGCCGGGAGCCCTGATCCACAGCGCCTGGGAAGGGAATCCCTGCTATGTAAAGGACAAAGAGGGCCAGGTGGCCTACTACGACTTCTACGGAGGCACCTTGGAGGGAATCCTGGAAAAGCTTCCCTATCTGGAAAAACTGGGCGTGAACTGTCTGTACCTGAACCCCATTTTCCAGGCCCGGAGCAACCACCGGTACGATACTGGGGACTACAAGGCCATCGATCCCTTCCTGGGTTCTGAAGAAACCTTCCGGATCCTGTGCCGGGAAGCACGGCACCATGGGATGCGGATCCTCCTGGACGGGGTGTTCAGCCACACCGGGGCCGACAGCCGGTACTTCAACCGGGCCGGGACCTATAAGGGCCTGGGCGCCTGGCAGGGATCCGCTTCTCCCTATTACAAGTGGTACCATTTCCGGGAATATCCGGAAGACTATGGCTGCTGGTGGGGGGACCGGTCCCTGCCGGAAGTGACGGAAACGGAGCCTTCCTACCTGGATTTCATCATCCGGGACAAAGACAGCGTGCTCCATCACTGGCTGAATGCCGGGATCAGCGGCTGGCGGCTGGATGTGGCCGACGAACTGCCCGACGGGTTCCTTACCTGTTTCTACCAGGAACTGAAGGCAAAGGAGCCGGAGGCGGCCCTTATCGGGGAAGTGTGGGAAGACGCCTCCAACAAGGAAAGCTACGGAATCCAGCGCCAGTACCTGTCCGGGGGGAAACTGGACAGCGTGATGAACTATGTGCTCCGGAACCTGATGCTGGATTTTGCCCTGGGGAAAACGGACGCCCAGGGAGCGGACCGCCGGTACTGGCAGCAGGTGGAGAACTATCCCCGGGAGAACCTGTATGCCATGCTGAATCTTTTGGGGAGCCATGATGTGGAGCGGCTCCGGACTCTGTTGGAAGCCCGGTATGAACCGAAAAAGGCCCGGGCGCTCAACGGACTCCTCCGGGCCTGGCAGATGACCCTTCCCGGGGCTCCGGCAGTGTATTACGGAGATGAAGCCGGGCTCACCGGGGGCAGGGACCCGGAGAACCGGAAGCCCTTCCCCTGGGGGAAGGAGGACAAACAGCTGGAAGGCTGCTGTCGGAGCCTGATCCAGCTCCGCCGGTCTCATACTGCCCTGTCCACCGGACGGTTCCAGACCTTCCGGGCCCAGGGAGACGGGTATGTGTATGGAAGGTTCCTGGAAGGGGGCCGGGACGTGTTCGGCCAGCCGGGTGAAAACGGAGTCTTTGTAATCGCCCTGAACCGGGGAGACCAGCCTCTCCAGGCGGAAGTGGATACGGAAGGCCTGGCGTACGGAGAACTGGAACCGGTATGGAACCTGGGGGACTGGCTGGAAGCAACGCAGACGGAAAGAAAACCGGTGCTGGTTACGGGAGGTTCCTTTGTACTGGAACTGCCGCCCTGGAGCGCTGTAGTGTACCGGTGCCGGGAAAAAGCCCCGGAGAAGGCCCCTGGCAGGCCGGTGGAACGGGGAGCCGGGGTGCTCCTCCATCCCACTTCCCTGCCCGGGGAAAACGGCCGGGAGATCCTGGCTTCTGCTCTTCGGTTCCTGGATTTCCTCCAGGCTGCCGGCCAGAAGATCTGGCAGATCCTGCCCCTCAATCCGCCAGGGCTGGGAGATTCTCCCTATTTGTCCCAGTCTGCTTTCGGAGGTCAGGAAGCTCTGTTTGCCGGGGCCTTCCCGCTGCCTCGGAAAGAGGACCCGGAATTTGCCGTATACTGCCGGAAGAACCGGTACTGGCTAGAGGATTATGCCCTGTTCCGGGCTCTCCAGGGCAGGTTTCCCGGGCAGTCTTGGCAGACCTGGCCGGAAGAACTGAAAAACCGGGAGCCGGAGGCCCTGGAGAAAGCCCGCCGGGAGCTGGCAGACCAGATGACCAGGGCCGCCGGAGGGCAGTTCGTGTTCTGGAAAGCCTGGCAGCAGATCCGCCGGGCCGCCCGGGACCGGGGCATCACCCTCCTGGGGGATATGCCTCTCTTTGTGGCACCAGACAGTGCTGATGTGTGGGCTCACCGGGAACTGTTCCAGCTGGACGGGGACGGATATCCCACGGAAGTGGCCGGAGTACCCCCGGATTATTTCAGCCGGACGGGCCAGGTGTGGGGGAACCCTTTGTACAACTGGCAGGCTATGGAAAAGGAAAACTGGCGCTGGTGGCAGGAACGGTTCCAGGTGCTGGCCACAGAGGCAGACTGGGTCCGGATCGACCATTTCCGGGGGTTTGCAGCGGTTTGGGGGGTGAAAGCCGGTGCGCAGGATGCCCGGGAAGGCCGGTGGATCCCGGGGCCGGGAGCGGCTCTTTTTGAAGCCGTGGAGCAGGCCGTGCCGGACCTGGGCTTTGTGGCGGAAGACCTGGGGATCATCACCCGGGATGTGACAGAGCTCCGGGAAAAACTGGGGTTGCCGGGAATGCGGATCCTCCAGTTCCACAGCCGGACCCGTGAGGACGGAATCAGGGATTTTGCCACGGAACCCGGGTGCCTGGCCTATACCGGAACCCATGACAACAACACCCTGGTGGGGTGGCTCCAGGAAGACCTGGAGGAGGATGACTTCCAGAAAATCTGGGCCATGGTAATGCCCCGGGAAGCCGGAGTGTCGGACCGGAAGCGGGCTGCAGAACTGGTGGAGCCCCTGATCCGGTATCTGTACAGCCGGAACGCCCGCTGGACCATCGTCCCTGCCCAGGACCTGCTGGCCCTTCCGGGAAAATACCGGATGAACACCCCGGGCACCCCCACCGGGAACTGGCAGTGGAAGCTGGAAAAAGGCCAGCTGACAGAGAAACTGGCAGAGCGGCTGAGGAAGATGGTAAAGGAATGGGCCCGCTGAGGCGGGCCCATTCTGTCAACAGACAGCTGACAAAAAAACCACCCCCGAAGGGGTGGCTTTTTTGTATGAATCTTACAGATGGAACAGACCCAGCATCAGGCCGCAGGCCAGGGAGATCCAGGACAGAACCCACAGGCGGGGAGCACAGAAGGTGAGCAGTTCTTTGATGGAGATGCCAGCCAGGCCGCAGGCCAGGAAGGTGGTGGCAGCGTGAGGAGTAACCATAACGCCGTAGTTCTTCCCGATCAGCATGGCCATAGCCATGTTGTGAGGATCAACGCCGAACTGCTGGCCAACGCCGATGGCCAGAGGCAGCAGGCCGAAGAAGTAGGAGTCGGTACCCAGCATCATGCCGATGGGTACGGCGAAGAATCCGAACACATCCTGCAGATGGGGCCCCAGAGCTGCGGGAACAATGGCAATCAGCATCTGGGCCATAGCCTTCATCATGCCGGTCTTGGAGAGAACCCCCAGGAACACACCGGATGCCAAGAGGATCATGGGCATGGTCAGAGCGGTGGCAGCGTGCATCTTAATGGCACGAGCCTGGTCTTTGGCGGAATGGAAGTTGGCAACCAGGGCCACGGCCAGACCGAACATGAAAGCACCGTACAGAGGAATCTTGGTGAAGCACAAGAGGCCGATAACGAACAGGGTCAGGATGCCGTTGAACCAGATCATCTTGGGACGGCGCATGAATTCAGCATCTTCAGCGGACAGGTCATCGTCAGCGGATTTGTCTTCGTCGTCGTCAGACAGCTGAGCCGCTTTGCCGGTAGGATTCAGACCAGCTCCACGGCGTTTTTCCATAACCCCCATGTAAGCGGCGAATACCAGCAGGATGATCAGACCAACGCCCTGCAGGGGCAGCAGTTCCTGCCACAGAGCGTTTACGTCAGCATTCAGCACCACGCCGGTACGGGCTACAGGACCGCCCCAGGGCAGCAGGTTCATGATGGACATGGCCGCGCCGATGATGCACACCAGCACCACAGGACGCATGTGGAGCTTTTTGTAGATGGGGAGCATGGCGGGGATGGTGATCAGTAGGGTGGAAGCCAGAGCGCCGTCCAGGTGGGAAATAACAGCGATGCAGGCGGTGGCCACCGTAACCATCACAATGTTGGAACCGGCTTTTTTCACCAGCCAGTTCACCATGGGATCAAACAGACCCATATCACCCATCATGGAGAAGTAAACGATGGAGAAGATGAACAGTACAGCCGTAGACCAGGTCTTGCTCACCCCGGCTTTTACAAAGCCAAAGATTTCCGTAGGGGAGAACCCGCAGATGAGAGCCGCAATCACAGGTACCATCACAAACAGAGGTACCGGGTTGGATTTACCGCGGATCAGAGCGGCCACGATAATCACAACCATCAGGAAACCAACAATGCCCAAGAACATAATGCATTTCCTCCTTTGAATGGATTTTTGCCTCCGGAGCGGGCAGGCATCCGGGAGCGGATGAAAGATGAATCCTTTTCCTTACGCCACCATGGTAACATATGAACTTTCTGAAAACTAATATAAATATGAATATGCGATATATAAGAAAATTCTTATAAAACAGGCCAGAAACAAGGTGCCATGAGGGGCTCGGGGAATGGATATAATTTTCAGACTTTCACAGCAATAAAAACTTCTTGGGAAAACGCGGACCAGTAACAAAAAAACCACCCCCGAAGGGGTGGCTTTTTTTATGAATCTTACAGATGGAACAGACCCAGCATCAGGCCGCAGGCCAGGGAGATCCAGGACAGGACCCACAGGCGCGGTGCGCAGAAGGTGAGCAGTTCTTTGATGGAGATGCCAGCCAGGCCGCAGGCCAGGAAGGTGGTGGCAGCGTGAGGAGTAACCATAACGCCGTAGTTCTTCCCGATCAGCATGGCCATAGCCATGTTGTGAGGATCAACGCCGAACTGCTGACCAACACCGATGGCCAGAGGCAGCAGGCCGAAGAAGTAAGAGTCGGTACCCAGCATCATGCCGATAGGCACGGCGAAGAACCCGAATACATCCTGCAGATGGGGCCCCAGAGCGGTAGGAACGATGGCAATCAGCATCTGAGCCATAGCCTTCATCATACCGGTCTTGGACAGCACACCCAGGAATACGCCGGAAGCCAGCAGGATCATGGGCATGGTCAGAGCGGTGGCAGCGTGCATCTTAATGGCACGAGCCTGGTCTTTGGCGGAATGGAAGTTGGCAACCAGGGCCACAGCCAGACCGAACATGAAAGCACCGTACAGAGGAATCTTGGTGAAGCACAGCAGGCCGATGACGAACAGGGTCAGGATCCCGTTGAACCAGATCATCTTGGGACGGCGCATGAATTCAGCATCTTCAGCGGACAGATCATCGTCAGCGGATTTGTCTTCTTCGTCGTCAGACAGCTGAGCGGCTTTGCCGGTAGGGTTCAGACCAGCTCCACGGCGTTTTTCCATAACGCCCATGTAAGCGGCGAATACCAGCAGGATGATCAGACCAACGCCCTGCAGGGGCAGCAGCTGCTGCCACAGAGCGTTTACGTCAGCATTCAGCACTACGCCGGTACGGGCTACAGGACCGCCCCAGGGCAGCAGGTTCATGATGGACATGGCCGCACCGATGATGCACACCAGCACCACAGGACGCATGTGCAGTTTCTTGTAGATCGGCAGCATGGCGGGGATGGTGATCAGCAGGGTGGAAGCCAGAGCGCCGTCCAGGTGGGAGATAACGGCGATGCAGGCGGTGGCAATGGTAACCATTACGATGTTGGAACCGGCTTTTTTCACCAGCCAGTTTACCATAGGATCGAACAGGCCCATATCACCCATCATGGAGAAGTAAACGATGGAGAAGATGAACAGTACTGCGGTGGACCAGGTCTTGGAAACACCGGCCTTTACGAAATCGAAGATCTGTACAGGAGTGAACCCGCAGATCAGAGCAGCGATGACGGGAACCATCACGAACAGAGGAACCGGGTTGGATTTACCACGGATCAGAGCTGCCACAATGATGACAACCATCAAGAAACCAACAACGCCCAAAAACATAGTGCAATTTCCTCCTTTGGAAATAAAATGGGGTGTTCCCTGGACGGGCAAGTCCGGGAACCGGAAAATAGTGCATAACACTCATACATAGTAACATATGAACATATTGAAAACGAATATAAAAATCGGAATAAATCCCATAAGCATATACTTATAGAAACGGTGCAACCCTAGGCTGTATGCGGGTTTCAGAAGAAAAGCGAAATTGTTTCATTTGAACATAAATAGAGATAATTTAAGAATATTTTAAAAAAGGGGGTGAGGGATCGGAGAATAAAAAAAAGCCATCCCCGAAAGGATGGCTTTTTCACTTATGGAATTAGAATTCCGCTTTCTTAACCTGACGGACTACGTCCATAACGGAACCGTCACGGGCTTCGATGATGCCCACGATCCGGTCGCCGAACTGTACAGGGTCAGGAGTGCCTACCATCTTGTATGCGGTATCCCGCAGTTCTTCGATGGTGCAGATGGGCAGATCGGTGTCTTTTACAGCATCGATGATATCCTGACGGCGGGGGTTGATGGCAATGCCGTAGTCGGTGACAACCACGTCAACGGTTTCACCAGGAGTGGTGACCGTGGTGCATTCGGTGCAGATAGCCGGGATACGGCCCTGGAGCAGCGGAGCGATGACGATGGTGCATTTGGCACCGGCAGCGGTATCCGGATGGCCGCCCTGAGCCCCGGTGATCACGCCGTCAGAACCTACCACAACGTTGACGTTGAAGTGGGTATCCACTTCAAGTGCGCCCAGGATTACATAATCCAGCTTGTTCACATAAGCGCCCTTGTTGAAGGGATCGGCATACTGGGAGGTGGTGATTTCGTAATGGTTGGGGTTGGTTTTGATGTCTTCGATGGAAGCCATGTCAAAATCCTGGGTGTCGGCAATCTTGTCGATCAGGCCTTCATGCTGGAGTTCGCAGATGGCCTGGGCAATACCGCCCATGGCAACCCCGATGTGGATGTTGTCTTTCCGCAGATGTTCTGCCAGGAATTTGGTGGAGGCAATGGAAGCACCGCCTACGCCGGTCTGGTAGATGAACCCGTCTTTGTACCAGGGAGTGTGCACCATGAAGTCAGCGGCATACTTGGCCATCAGGAGCTTTCTCTGGTCGGTGGTGGGTTTGGCAGCACCGGTGGCAATCTTGGTGGGGTCGCCGATGGCGTCCACTTTGACCACATAGTCCACGTTGGTCATGTCGATGGAAGCAGGCACGTTGGGGAAGGGTACCAGGGTATCGGTAACCACAACCACTTTGTCCGCATACTGGGCGTCTACGGCAGCATAGCCCAGCACGCCGCAGTCAGCGCCGTTCTGGCTGCCTACTGCACGGCAGTTCCCCATGTCATCAGCGCTGGGAGCACCGATGAAGGAAATGTCGATGTGGGTTTCGCCGGATTCGATGGCACGGACACGGCCGCCGTGGCTGCGCATGATGGCCAGGCCTTTCAGTTTGCCGTTGGAGATGGCTTCACCGATCTTGCCCCGTACGCCGGAAGCCTGGATGTTGGTGATGGTGCCGTCTTCGATCATGGGAACGATGGCGTTCTGAGCCTTGCCCAGAGAGGTGGCGCAGATGGTCAGGTCTTTGATGCCCATTTTGTGGACAGCTTCCATAACCATGTTCACCACATAGTCCCCTTCACGGAAATGATGGTGGAAGCCCAGGGTCATGCCGTCTTTGATGCCGCATTTCTTCAGGACTTCTTCAATGGAATCCACTACTTTGCTGTAGTTGGGGTCAATCACAGGGGCAACTTTGTGGGTTGCGGCCTGGTATACTTTCTGATGTTTGGCATAGCTGCCGGCAAAAGCGTCTTTCCCGGTCAGCTTCAGGATTTCTTCAGGAATCTCTCTACCTACTGCGTTCTTCATCTTATAAATCCCCCTTGTACACACCGGCAGCCTTGGCCATGGAAATGGTTCTCTTGGCGCCGTCATAGAAGGCGATATCCAGCATCTTGCCGTTCAGCTGGAATACACCGATACCCATGGCTTTCTTGGTATCGATTTCCCGTACCACAGCTTCCGCCCAGCGGATCTGTTTTTCAGTCGGGGTGAACACGTCATGGCAGACAGGGATCTGACGGGGGTTGATGATGGATTTCCCATCGAAGCCCATTTGTTTGATCATTTCCACATCCTTGCGGAAGCCTTCCATGTCGTCCAGGTCGGTGTACACCGTATCGAAGCACATACGGCCGGTGGCACGGGCGGTGATTACCATCTGCTGACGGGCGCCCATCAGTTCCACACCGCTCTTGGAAATGCTGGTCTGCAGGTCACGGGTGTAGTCCCCGCCGGACAGAGCAATCCCGAACAGACGGTCGGAAGAGGTGCAGATGTCATACAGGTTCAGCATCCCTTTGGTGGATTCGATGGCAGCCATGATCAGGGTGCTGCCGATGGGACGGTGGAATTCCTTTTCAGCGGCCAGGATGTGTTCTTCCACAGTCTTGATGTCCTTGCCGGATTCAGTCTTGGCCAGACGGATGGCGTCGCAGCCGCCGGCAACGGAAACACGGATATCTTCTTTCCAGTGAGGAGTTTCCAGACCGTTGATCCGGACCACTCTTTCACAGCCATGATAATCGATTTCTTTCAGGGCATGGAACAGGGAGTACCGGGCAGCATCCTTCTGGTTTTCTGCAACGGCATCTTCCAGGTCCAGCATAATGGAATCGGGTTTGTATACATACGGGTCTTTGACCAGGCTCGGTTTTTGAGCGTTCAGGAACATCATGGATCTTCTCAGACGCTTGAAGTTCGGATTCGTATTGATAACCATCTTACAGCACCTCCCAGGGATTCGGCGTATCAGGATCCTCGTTGACAGAACGGAACACTGCGCCTTCCACGCGTGCTTTTAAAGTGCAGTCCAGAGCGCCCTTGTCCACAACAGAAACCTTTGCATTGGTTACGTCCAGTTTCTTCAGGGTATCCAGGACAACAGCCTTGATCTGCCGTCCATACTGATGGATGACGCTGCTTTCAATGGTGAGCTCAATGCCGTTGGTCCCGGGTTCTACCGTGATCTGGGCATCGGAAGACTCAACAGTGCCAGCCATGGCTGCCTTCTTCAATTCCATTAAAATCACTCCTTCTGAAAATCGTACATTGTACATTATGATGCACTTTGATAGTATCACAGGAAAAATTGGAAATCGAATATAAATAATGATATAATCTGTATAAGTCATTCCTTATCAAACGGCAGAAACTCCCACTCCATGCGGGGTACGGGGATTTGTGCAATTGTGTCAAAATATAAGAAATTAAAACTTCTTTGGAAATAGGGGAATTTTTGGGAAAAAAAAAGGAAACGGAGGGTGTTATGAACCTGAAACATGCGCAGTATATTATGGAAATCATCAAGGAAGGGAGCATCACCAATGCTTCCAAGACCATGCACGTATCCCAGCCGGCCCTGAGCCAGACCATCAAGGCGGTGGAAAAATACCTGGGGGCTCCCATCTTCCTGCGGAACACCAATCCCATTGTGCTCACGGAAGCGGGGAAAAAATACATTGCAGCGGTGAAACAGGTGATCACCATCAGCTCCAATCTGCTCCATGAGGTGGCGGATATCCAATATGAAGGGTACGGCACCCTGCGGCTGGGAATCCCGGTCCAGCGGGCCATGCAGATGCTGCCCGCAGTGATGCCGGTGTTCCGTCAGCGGTATCCCCATATCAAGCTCCAGATCCATGAAGCGGGCAGCAACATTACGGAAAACGAAGTCCTCAACGGGGGCGTGGACCTGGCTGTGCTCACCACCACGCCCACCAACGACGAACTGAAGTATGAACTGGTGGAAACGGAAGACGTGGTGCTGGTAGCCAACAAAATGACCACCCTGGCCCAGCGGGTGAAGCCCGGGACCCCCATCCACATCACCGAAGCCAAGAACGAGGAATTCGTCTCCATTACCGAAGGCCACAATGTACGCCGGGTCCAGGATACCCTGTTCAGCGTCTATGAAATCAAACCCAATGTGATCCTGGAAACCTCCAGCATCGAAGTGGGGAAACGGCTGGTATCCGCCATGGAGGCAGTGTTCATCTGCCCGGATGTGTATCTGGACAATTACTTCTTGTCACAGGACAAGTGTGTGTTGTATCCTTTACTGGGCGTGGCCAACAAACGGTACTGCTATGTATGCTGCCGGAAGGACGCCTATCTCAGCCCCTATGCCCGGGCCTTCATCGAACTGATCCGGACCCTGGGGAAAACAAGGAAGGAACCATGACTCTATGAAAGAACCTGTAATCCATCTGGCCGGCCCGGCTGTGGAAGTGCCGGATATGCTCCTGGCCCGGGACGGCCGTGCTGCCGCCCAGAAAAAACTGCTGGAGCGGTATCACAAGCCGCTGCTGTTCTTCACCCAGAACATCCCGGGGCCGGTGAAGACTTCTGTCCTGATCCATCTGGGGTTCCTGGAGGGAATCCGCCGGTTGGAAAAGGCCCTGGCAGAAGCCGGGATCCCCATCCTGTTCCAGAAGATCATTGACTGGAAAACCGGCTATGAAAAATACTATGTACTGGACGGGGATGCCCTCCGTATCAAGAAAATCGCCTGCACCATGGAAGGACAGGACCGGCTGGGCCGGCTCTATGACATGGATGTGCTGGCAGAAGACGGGCACAAGATTTCCCGGACGGACATCGGGCTCCCCGGCCGGCTGTGCCTGGTGTGCTCCCAGCCGGCCCAGGCCTGCGCCCGGAGCCGGAAGCACAGTGTGCCGGTGCTGGTGCGGAACATCCACCGGATATTGGAAAATTTTCTCATGGACCGGGTGGAACAGGCACTGCGCCAGGGACTCCAGGGAGAAGTGGATGCCACTCCCAAACCGGGGCTGGTGGACCGGGACAATCCGGGCGCTCACCGGGACATGGACTGGCACACCTTTGCCCGGAGTACTGACGCCATTGTGCCCCATCTCCGGCAGATGGCTGAAAAAGGCTGGAACTGGGAAGGGGAGGACGAAGCCCTGTTTGCCGCCCTCCGGCCCATGGGGGCGGCGGCGGAAAAGGCCATGTTCCGGGCTACCGGGAATGTGAACACCCACAAGGGAATCATCTTTTCCCTGGGCCTTGTGACCAGCTTCACCCTCCGTCACCTGGCCCGGACCGGAAAGGTGGAAAGCGAGGCGGTGCTCCGGGAAATCGGAGCGGCGGTGACACCTCTTCTGGAACGGGATTTTGCCAAAATCGACCGGTACCATCCCCACACCCACGGAGAAGTGCTCTATGTGGAACAGGGGTGCCGGGGAATCCGGGGGGAAGCCATGGACGGGTTCCCGGCGGTGGCAAAAATCGCCCTGCCGGCTCTGCGGAAGTTTCGGCAGGAAGGGAGACCGGACAACGAGGCCTATATCCAGACTCTGCTGCTGCTCCTGAGCCAAGTGGAAGACACCAACATCCTGAGCCGGTCCGATGCCGCCACCCTCCGGCAGGCCCAGGAAGAAGCCCGGGCTGTATTGGACCGGGGCGGTGCCTTCACCCCGGAAGGGATCCAGGCGGTGTGGGATCTGAACGCAAGCTTCGTGGAGAAGAACATCAGCCCCGGCGGCTGTGCCGATCTGCTGATCCTGGCCATCTTCCTGGAGAAGATGGAGGGGCTGGGTCCAGCTGACCGTTGACTGCTGACAAAAATGGACCGTGAAAAAATGAGAAATCATTTTTTTACGGCCCATTTTTTTCTTGACAAATTCCCACCAATTAACTATACTTTCCCTATGCAGAGAAATGCATATTGAAATCATAGGAATTACAAATCTGGAAATGGGGAGAAGAAATCATGGGAATTCTGAACATGTGCTGCTGTTGTTGCCGAATGTGCAGCCACAGCGGAACGGGAGGCCGGTAACCGGCATCCGGACAAGTGAAAAGACTGCACAGAAAATCATCCGCAGCGGAGGGACTGGCCCCTGGGAAGCTGCCGCCGATGGAACATGGTTCCGATGGTGCTGCCAGCGGGAAATAGCCCGGCAGATGAGTCTGTGCAGACCCATGGTTGATTTTTTTGCGCGCCATCTGTCGGACAGGTGGCGCATTTTTTACGCCTCCTGAAAAAAATGCAGATGAGGTGGTTCATGATGACAAACGAAAAAACGATTCCGGCGGTCCGTCCCACGGGACTGCTGGGCAGCGAAGACTGGTGGGCGGTATGGCTGGGCCTGTTCATTACCCTGTTGGGCCTGGGGAAGATCTGGGGCTTTGACCTGCTGGGCTGGGCCGCCACTTTCGGGGTGTGGATCGATCCCGCCAAGGCGGTGGGCACCGGATCCAAGGCCTATGCCTGGCTGGGCAGCGCCGGAGCGCTGGCGGCCACCTGGCTGTTCACCCTGGGGGTCACTTCCCTGGGCGCCCATTTCATGAAGGCGGATGTGAAGAAGTTCGCCGGGGGATTCTCCGTGATCTACTGGATCACCATCCTGTCCAACATCCTGGGGAATTACGCCTATCTGGCCGCCACCCCCAACAAACGGGAAGCCTTCCACATCGGCTGGTCCCTGAGCCTGGGGGAACTGGGCTTTGTGTTCGCCCTGCTGGCCGGACTGGTGATCGGCAACTTCTTCCCGGGTCTGGCCCGGTACCTGTCCCATGCGGCCAAACCGGAGTGGTACATTAAAACCGGCATCGTGATCCTGGGGGCCAACATCGGGATCCAGGCCATCAGTGCCCTGGGCCTGGCCAGCACCGTCATCCTCCGGGGGCTGTGCGCTGTGGTGGAAGCCTATCTGATCTACTGGCCGGTGGTGTATTTTGTGGCCCGGAAATTCTTCAAATTCACGCCGGAATGGGCCGCTCCCATGGCTTCCGGCATCTCCATCTGCGGGGTGGCTGCCGCCATTGCCACCGGCAGCGCCATCAAGGCCCGGCAGATCATCCCCACCATCCTGGCGTCGGTGATCATCGTCTTCGTGGCGGTTGAACTGCTGATCCTGCCCTTTGCCGCCGCCTATTTCCTGCCGGGGGATCCCATGGTGGCCGGCTCCTGGCTGGGGCTGGTGGTGAAAAGTGACGGCGGGGCCGTGGCCTCCGGGGCCATTGCCGACAGCCTGATCCGCAGCCGTGCCCTGGAACTGTTCGGGGTCCGGTACCAGGAAGGATGGATCCTCATGGCGGCCACCACTTCCAAAGTGTTCATCGACATTTTCATCGGAGTCTGGTCCTTTATCCTGGCGGTGGTCTGGTCCGTGTACCATCTGAATGATCCCAAGGCTGCTGCCGGCGGCGGAAAGGTATCCAAAAAGGAAATCTGGAACCGGTTCCCCAAATTCATCCTGGGCTTCGTCCTGGCTCTGGTGGGGATCTTCCTGGCGGGCTGGGCCCATCCCTCCATTGTGGCCGGGGCCAAAGCCGGTGCCGGTCAGGCCAACCTGCTCCGGGCGGTGTTCTTCGGCCTGTGCTTCTTCTCCATCGGCCTGGTGACCAATGTGCGGAAGCTGTGGAAAGCCGGCCTGGGCCGGGTGATCGGGGTCTATTCCGTAGCCCTGGCCGGGTTCATCATCTGGGTGGGCCTGGGCATCTCCTACATTTTCTATCACGGCATCCTGCCGCCTACCCTGTAAGATCTTTTTGTGAGAAAGAAGGGATATAATATGGAAAGCGAAATCCTTACCAACGTCCATTCCACCGCCGATCAGTATTATGAAAGACAGGTGGTCCGTCCCACCGGGGCCAAAGTCCATGCCGCCCAACTGGAGGCTGACGAAGAAGAATACTTCCCCCTCCAGCCCATAGAGAAAAAACTCTGCGCCTGGTCCCTGGGAGTGGGACTGACGTTGATGGCCGTGTTCATCGGGGTGTTTGAGAGAATATAAAAAAAGAGCTGTTGCATGCGCAACAGCTCCTTTTTTTATTCCTTCCCAAACACCTGCTCTTTCAATCTCTTCCCTGTCTTGGTGACGGCCAGGCCGCCGCCGGCGGTTTCTCTCAGGGAGGCGGGGAGAGCGCTGCCCACAGCCCGCATGGCTTCTACACATTCATCCACCGGGATACAGGAACGGATCCCGGCCAGGGCCATGTCCGCTGCAGAGAAGGCGATGACCACCCCGCTGGCGTTCCGCTTGATGCAGGGGATTTCCACCAGTCCGGCCACCGGATCACATACCAGGCCCAGCTGGTTGGCAATGGCCATGGCACAGGCGTCCGCCGCCATCTGGGGAGTGCCCCCGGCCAGTTCCACCAGGGCTGCCGCTGCCATGCCGGAAGCACTGCCGCATTCTGCCTGGCAGCCTCCCTGGGCCCCGGCGATGCAGGCGTTCTGGGCGATGACCATACCGAAAGCGCCGGCGGTGAAGATGGACATGATCACATTCTTCCGGTCCATGCCCTTTTCTTCCATCATGGTCAGGAGACAGCCAGGGAGGATGCCGCAGCTGCCGGCGGTGGGGGTGGCCACGATCCGGCCCATGGAGGCATTGCAGCCTGCTACGGACAGGGCCCGGGCAATGGCGTGGTCGATGATGGTGCCGGAGAGGCCGCCGTTGGTCCGGGCGGTGTAGTCGTTCATTTTCCAGCCTTCCCCGCCGGTGAGTCCGGAAGTGGACTTCTGGTCTTTCTTTTCTCCGAATTTCACCGCATCGATCATTACGTCCAGATCGGTGGACATCCGGTCGAATAGTTCTGCCTGGCTTTGTTCCATGGATTCCGCCTGGTCAGCCAGGACCAGTTCGCTGATTTTTTTGCCGCTTTTTTCTGCGGCTTCCACCAGTTCAGCAATGGATGTATAGGTAAACATGGTTTCCTCCTTAAATGGCACGGATCAGGATTACGTTGGTAACGTACTGGACGGAACGGATGGCGTCGATTACATCCGCCGGGGGCATCCCGTCCACTTCGATGGTCATCATGGCAATGCCGCCCTTGACGGGACGGGTGAGCCGGAAGCTGCCGATGTTGATGTCCTTGTGTTTCTGCCACATAATATTGGTTACAGCCGCAATGACCCCCGGCCGGTCGTAATGGGGCACCAGGATGGTATTCCGTTCCCCGGTGAAGTCCACCTTCATGCCGTCCACATAGTCCACCCGGATGTTGCCGCCGCCGATGCTGGCTCCCTGGACCGTGTGCTGGCTGCCGTCAGCACAGGTCACCTGGATCCGGGCGGTGTTGGGATGGGAATTGGGGATCTCCGTGGGGATGTAGGTGTAATGGATGCCTTTTTTGTCCGCAATGGAGAAGATGCTGCGGATCTCTTCAGAATAGCTGTGGTACCCCAGGATCCCGGCCAGCAGGGCCTTGTCCGTGCCGTGGCCTTTGTAGGTTTTGGCGAAGGAACCGGACAGTTCGATTTTAATGTCCTTGGGCTCGCTCTGGAGCAGCTTGTTGGCCACCCGTCCCAGACGGACGGCACCGGCAGTGTGGGAACTGGAAGGACCGATCATCACCGGCCCGATAATATCGAAAATGTTCATGATGAACCTCCTGAAAGTGAAATAAAAAAACGTTCCATTCTCTCTGTCTGACCGGAACCGGACGCAGGGAGCAGGCTGTCAGGGAAATCCGGTAAAACAGGAAGGATTGTCGGATGTTTCCCTGACAGCATACCCATGGTGCCTGAATCTTGTCAAGCAGACAACTGCAGAAGGGGATCAGATGGAGATGGAACGCTTTTGACGGAAATTATTTTTTGATCCAGGTTTTGTAGATTTTGTCCACCACTACGGCGATGGCATTGTCCCCGGATACGTTGCAGGCGGTCCCGAAGGAATCCTGGGTAATGTACAGGGCAACCATCAGGGCGCAGATGGGGCCGTTGGGGTCGCCCTGTTCTTTCCCGAAGATCATCCACAGGAAGGGCAGGGCCGTCATGATGGAACCGCCGGGAGCACCCGGAGAAGCCACCATGGCAACCCTCAGGGTCATGATGAAGGGAATGACCGTGCCCAGGTGGATGGGGATCTGGTACATAAGGCAGACCGCCGTGGCACAAGCAGTAATGGTGATCATGGAACCGCACATATGGATGTTGGCGCACAGAGGGATCACGAAGTTGCGGATCTGTTCGCAGACGCCGTCAGCCTTGGAGCATTCCAGGTTGACCGGAATAGTGGCTGCGGAAGACTGGGTCCCCAGGGCGGTGGTATAGCCCGGGATCTGGTTCTTCATCAGGGTGAAGGGGTTTTTCCCGCTGAAGGAACCGGCAACCATGAACTGTACGAACAACAGAATCAGATGCATGGCGATGACCACCAGGAAAACTTTCCAGAGAACACTCAGGATCACGAAGGTCTTGCCGGAACGGGTCATGTCCACAAAGGTGCCGCAGATGTACAGCGGCAGGAAGGGAACAATGGCATGGGTCAGGACCTGGTCGATGATCTTGGAGAAATCTTTAAAGCAGTTGTACAGGGTATCCCCGATTTCCTTGCCCCGGAGGGAAGACAGGCACAGGCCCACGATGAAGGCCAGCACCACAGCAGAGATGGTGTCCAGGATGGGCGGAATGGAAATGGAGAAGAAGGGCGGCAGGCTCTTGCCGGCAGTCTTGGCCAGTTCTTCCAGCACCCCGGCGCTGATGAAGGACGGGAACAGGGTGTCTGCTACGGTAAAGGAGAAGGTCCCGCCAATCAGGGTGGAACCGTAGGCGATAATGGCGGTAATCAGGAGCAGCTTGCCTGCGCCCTGGCTCAGATCTGCGATGCCCATGGTCACATAGGCCAGAATCATCAAAGGAATGACGAATTTCAGGAAATTGCTGAAGATGCCGGAAAGAGTAACGACGGTACGGCAGACATCTTCCGGCAGATACTGCCCAATAAGGATACCAATGATAATGGCGATGATGATTTTTGGTACAAGACCGAGTTTCATGAAAACTAACCTCCCCTGAACTTGACAAACCGCTTCCCGCCGGCTGGGAAGCTTGCGTTTGACTTTTCTGTTTATTCAGTGTACTATGGTTGTACTCATAAAGCAAATTAATAAACTCGATTTAATCGATGAAAATTTTTAATAACAACAAGGGGCTGTTGACAAAATGGAACTAAGAGAATTAAAAAGCTTTCTGAAAATTATGGAACTGGAAAGTTTCTCCCGGGCGGCGAAGGAACTGGGGTACTCACAGTCCGCCCTCAGTGTACAAATTCATTCTCTGGAAAATGAGCTGGGGGTCCGTCTTTTTGACCGGCTGGGCAAGCAGGTAACTCTGACTCCTCCTGGCAGGCAGCTGGCCCGGCGGGTACTGCCCATTCTCCAGGAGGTGGAGGAACTGGAGAATGTGATGCACAACCGGCCGCCGGCAGAAGCCCTGCGGATCGGCATGATCGAAAGCCTGTGCAAGGCCCACATGCCCCAGGTGATGGATTACGTATGCCGGAACCTGCCCCAGCTCCATATCACCATCACCATCGATTCGCCCAGTGTGCTGCTGGACGCCCTGAACCACAACAAGGTGGATCTGGTGTATGTACTGGACAAGCCTTTATATGATGGAAAATGGGAAAAGGTTTTCCAGAAACAGGAGAATATTGTGTTTGTGTGTTCTGTGGATTCTCCGCTGGCCCGGGAAAAAGACCTGAAACTGGACCAGGTGATCCGCCAACCCTTTTTCCTGACGGAAAAGGCAGACAACTACCGGCTGAGCCTGGACCAGCAGCTGGCGGCCCGGCAGCTGGCCCTGAACCCTATATTGGAAGTCAGCGATACCGGATTCATCCTGGATATGGTCCAGCGGGGACTGGGCCTGTCCTTCCTGCCCCAGTACGTGGTGGAAAACAGCCCCTACCGGGACCGGCTGCAGATCCTCCAGGTGAAGGATTTCCACATGCACATGTACCGGCAGCTGTTCTACCACAAGGACAAATGGCTGACCCAGGCCATGAAAGTGTTCCTCCGGCTGGCACTCCGGGAGAATCCTCCGGACAAAGGGGAGAACCCCCCGGATTTTTCCTGGAATAGGGAGAAGGACTCTTGCACGGACAAGGGGAGTATGATATAATTGTCAAGCGTTAATGTCGGGATATATTAATGCAATTTCAGAAAGAGGTGTTTCATAATGAAAAAGGGTATCCATCCTAACTACGGTGAATGCACCGTGATTTGTGGCTGTGGGAATACATTCAAAACTGGCAGTGTGAAAAAGGAACTGCGGGTGGACGTTTGCTCCAAATGCCATCCTTTCTTCACTGGTAAGCAGCGTGATATGTCTGCCAGAGGCCGGATCGAAAAATTCAACAAACGGTACGGCAAAGACGCAAAATAAAAAATGCGCTTGAACAGGGAGTGACTTGCAGACATTGCAGCACTCCTTTTCTTGTATCCAGGGAGTCATGGTATGACCAAAAAATTAAGTGTCGGTGGCCAGGCGGTCATCGAAGGAGTGATGATGCGGGGACCGGGGAAGATTGCCGTAGCGGTGCGCAAACCCAACGGAGAGATTACCGTGGACCTGAAGCCTGCAGGAAGCATCAGCGACCGGTATCCCATCCTGAAGAAGCCCTTCCTCCGGGGGGTGGTTTCCCTGGTGGAATCCCTGGGGTACGGCATGAAGGCTCTGTCTTTTTCCGCCCAGGTATCCGGGGACGAAGAGGACGGGGAAGAATCCATGAGCAGCCTGGAAATGGCAGGGACCATGGCGGTTTCCATCGGACTGGCGGTGCTGCTGTTCGTGGTGCTGCCCACCGGGGCCATGAAGCTGCTCCAGAACCAGGGAGTGGGGCCCATGGTCCTGAACCTGTGCGAAGGGCTTATGCGGCTGGCCATTTTCCTCCTGTACATCTGGGGGATTTCCCGGCAGAAAGACATCCAGCGGGTGTTCCAGTACCATGGGGCGGAGCACAAGACCATCTATACCTATGAACACGGGCTGCCTCTGCGGGTGGAGAACGTACGGCCCTTTTCCACTCTCCATCCCCGGTGCGGCACCAATTTCCTGATGATTGTCATGCTCATCGGGATCTTCATCTTTGCCTTTCTGGGCTGGCCCAGCCTGTGGGAGCGGATCCTGTCCCGGATCCTCCTGATGCCGGTGGTGGCCGGGATCAGCTACGAAATCATCCGGTTTGCAGGAAAGCATATGGACAAGGCCTGGGTACGGGCCGCCATACTGCCGGGGCTGGCCCTCCAGAAACTGACCACCCGGCAGCCGGACGACGACCAGATCGAAGTGGCCATCGCTTCCCTGAAAGCGGTGCTGCCGCCGGAAGAAATCATTGAATGACGGGGAACGCCTATGTTTGAGAATTTGGATAAACTCCAGGACCTGGAAGACCGGTACCTGGACCTGGAAGCCAAGATCAGCGATCCGGAAGTGATCGCCCGGCAGGAGGAGTGGCTGAAATACACCAAGGCCCATTCCAAACTGACGGAGATCGTCACGGTGTACCGGGACTACAAAAAACTGGTGGACACCTGGAAGGACGATGAAGCCATTGTCAAAGCCAGGGAAGACCAGGAACTCACCGCCATGGCGGAAGAGGAAATGAAGGAACTCCAGCCTCAGCTGGAGGCCTATGAGGAAAAACTGACCCTGCTGCTTTTGCCCAAGGATCCCAACGATGAAAAGAACATCATCATGGAGATCCGGGCGGGAGCCGGGGGAGACGAAGCGGCCCTGTTTGCCGGGGACCTGTTCCGGATGTACACCCGGTATGCAGAACAGAAAGGCTGGAAGGTGGAACTGATGGATTCCAGTCCCACTGGCCTGGGGGGCTTCAAGGAAGTGGTGTTCATGGTGTCCGGCACCGATGTGTACAGCCACATGAAGTTTGAAAGCGGGGTCCACCGGGTCCAGCGGGTGCCGGATACGGAATCCCAGGGCCGGGTCCACACCTCCACGGTGACCGTGGCGGTGATGCCGGAAGCCCAGGAAGTGGATATCGAACTGAACCCGGCGGATATCCGGGTGGATACCTATCGGGCCGGAGGGGCCGGGGGCCAGTACGTGAACAAAACCGAATCCGCCGTCCGGATGACTCACATCCCCACCGGGATCGTGGCCCAGTGCCAGGACGAAAAATCCCAGGCCAAGAACCGGGAAAAGTGCCTGCGGGTGCTCCGGTCCCGGATCCTGGAAGCGGAACAGGAAAAACAGCGGGCGGCCACCGCGGCGGAACGGAAAAGCCAGGTGGGCACCGGAGACCGGAGTGAACGGATCCGGACCTACAACTATCCCCAGGGCCGGGTCACCGACCACCGGATCGGGCTCACCCTCCACAAGCTGCCGGACATCATCAACGGGGACCTGGATGAACTCCTGGATGCCCTGATGATGGCGGAACAGGCCAAGAAACTCCAGCAGGTGAAATAAGATGCAGGAACAAAGAACCGTTTGGACCATATTGAAAATCCTTCAGTGGACTCAGCAGTACTTCAGCTCCAAAGGCGTGGAAAATCCGCGCCTGGATGCGGAAGTGCTGCTTTGTGCTGTGCTGGACAAAAGCCGGATCCAGCTGTACACCAATTTCGATGAGCCCCTGGAAGAACAGGAACTGAAACAGTACCGGAGCTATGTGGCCCGGCGGGCGGCCCGGGAGCCGGTGGCCTATATTCTGGGACACAAAGGGTTCCTCCAGTATGATTTCAAGGTGACCCAGGACACCCTGATTCCCCGTCCGGAAACGGAGCTTCTGGTGGAACAGCTGGTGAGCCTGACCAAAGACCGGGGTCCGTTACGGATCCTGGATCTGGGCTGCGGCAGCGGGGCCATTGTCGATTCCCTGCTGGCAGAACTGCCGGAGGCTCATGGCACCGGGGTGGACATCAGCCCGGGAGCCGTGGAAGTGACCCGGGAAAACGCCCGGAGCCTGGGGGTGGAGGACCGGCTGGATACGGTGGTGTCCAACCTGTATGAAAAGGTCCCGAAGGAACCGAAGTTCCAGGTACTGGTCTCCAACCCGCCCTACATCCCGGAAGGGGATCTGGCCGGGCTCCAGGCGGAAGTCCACCGGGAACCCCGGCGGGCCCTGGATGGGGGCCGGGATGGCCTGGACTTTTACCGGCGGATCCTGAAGGATATCTGGGAGTATCTGGATCCCCAGGGCCTGGCGGCCTTCGAGATCGGCCAGGACCAGGGAGAGGACGTGGCCCGGCTGTGCCGGGAAGCGGGCCTGGATTGTGTGAAAGTACGGAAAGATTACGGGGACAAGGACCGGATGGTCTTTGCCGCCAAAGGGGGTTCTGTCTATGGAAACGCAGTGCTGGAAATTAAAGAACGATGAACCGCTGGATTCCCAGCTGGAACCGGCGGCTGCCCTGCTCCGGCAGGGAGAAGTGGTGGCCTTTCCCACGGAAACCGTGTACGGCCTGGGGGCGGACGGGCTGAACGGAGAGGCCTGCCGGAAAATCTTTGCCGCCAAGGGACGTCCGGCGGACAATCCCCTGATCCTCCACATCAGCGAAATGGAAGAGATCCGGCCCCTTACGTCCGGGCTTTCCCCCATGGCGGAAAAACTCATGGCTGCCTTCTGGCCCGGACCCATGACCCTCATTGTGCCCAAGTCGGAGATCATCCCGGATGTGGTCACTGCCGGTCAGGAGACGGTGGCGGTCCGGTTCCCCAGCAATCCTGTGGCCCGGGCCCTGATCCGGCTTACCGGACGGCCTCTGGCGGCTCCTTCCGCCAACAAATCCGGGAAGCCCAGCCCCACCAACGCCCAGGATGTGCTCCAGGACATGGAGGGCATCATCGGAGGAGTGGTGGACGGAGGCCCCTGTGACATCGGGGTGGAAAGCACCATCATCGACACTACCGGGAAAGAACCGGTGATCCTCCGTCCCGGGGGCATCACCGAAGAGATGATCCAGCAGGTGATGGGGGCCGTGGAACTGGACCCGGGACTGGTGAGCCCGGACCAGAAGCCCAAGGCTCCGGGAATGAAGTACCGCCATTATGCGCCCAAGGCCCCCATGGTGCTCATCGAAGGACCGGATGCGGGAGCAGGGGTGATCCGGGCGGCCATTATGGGGGAAGCCTGGGGACTGAAAGTGGGGGTGCTGGCCCTGGACGAAACGGTCCAACACCTGCCCCATACGCCCCATCTGGTGATCTGTGATGCCGGAAAGGATCTGAAGGATCTGGCAGAGAACCTGTACACGGAACTCCGGGAATTCGACCGGCAGCAGGTGGACATCATCCTGGGAGAAGGGGTCTCCACCCAGGGACTGGGCCTTGCCATCATGAACCGGATGCGGAAAAGCGCCGGTCACAACATCCTGGTCTACGACCGGGGGCTGTACAAAAAACAGAGCGGCCAGGTGCCGGAGTTTTTACAGGGAATGGTAATAGAATAACAGGTGTGTTACAATAAATATGATATGCGGCGAACGCATTTTACTTTGGAGTAGGGAGGCAAAACTTATGAAAATCATGATCGGCTGTGACCACGGCGGTTTTGAATTGAAGGAAGTTTTGAAGAAATATCTGGCGGACAAGGGCTATGAAGTGGAAGATGCAGGGGCTTACACCCCGGACCGGGTGGACTATCCGGACTACGCCAAGAAGGTGGGCGAAGGGGTGGCTGCCGGCAAGGCGGACCAGGGCATCCTGATCTGCGGCACCGGCCTGGGCATGTCCATTGCCGCCAACAAGATCCACGGCATCCGGGCCGCGGTGTGCGGAGACTGCTACAGCGCGGAAAAGGCCCGGGAACACAACAATGCCAATATCCTCTGCCTGGGGGCCCGGGTGCTGGGCACCGGCCTGGCGGAACAGATCGTGGATGCCTATCTGGGGGCTTCCTTCCTGGGCAGCTACCATACCCAACGGGTACAGAAGATCATGGACCTGGAGAAATAAGGTGAGACCATGAATCTGGAGGCACTTGCACAGGAAATCGAGGAAGATGCGGAAGAACTGATCGGTGTGGCCAAGGGCAGAGCCGGTCAGGTACTGGTGGTGGGCTGCAGCAGCAGCGAGGTGCTGGGAAACAAAATCGGCACCGGTGGTTCCATGAAAGTGGCCAAGGTGCTCTACACCACCCTCCGGAAAGTGTGCCGGAAACACAAGATGATCCTGGCCGCCCAGTGCTGCGAACATCTGAACCGGGCCCTGGTGGTGGACCAGAAGGCCATGGAGAAATTCGGCTGGCAGCAGGTGACGGTCCGTCCCATCGAACATGCCGGCGGGGCTTTTGCAGCCACGGCCTACAATGAACTGAAGAACCCGGTGGTGGTGGAAGAAATCCAGGCGGACATGGGGCTGGATATCGGCCAGACCCTGATCGGCATGCACCTGAAACGGGTGGCGGTGCCGGTGCGTCTGTCCCGGAAAAAACTGGGGAATGCGGTACTGACGGCAGCACGGACCCGGCCGCCTCTCATCGGTGGGGAACGGGCTGTGTACAAATAAGCGGAAGACCCTGAAAAGAGCCGATCCGTATCAATCCAGCGAGGAGAAAACGAGATGAACAACCAGAAACTGGGCCTGGCAGATCCCCAGGTGGCGGCGGCCATCGGGGAGGAACTGGGCCGGCAGCGTCACAAAATCGAACTGATTGCTTCGGAAAACTTTGTGTCCCCGGCGGTAATGGAAGCCATGGGGACCGTCCTCACCAACAAGTACGCGGAAGGGTATCCCGGCCACCGGTATTACGGGGGCTGTGAATACGTGGACAAGGTGGAAGAACTGGCCCGTCAGAGAGCCTGTGAGCTGTTCGGGGCGGAACACGCCAATGTGCAGCCTCACTGCGGGGCCAATGCCAACCTGGCCGCCTTCTTTGCCTTTGTCCAGCCGGGAGACACGGTGATGGGCATGAATCTGTCCGAAGGGGGCCATCTGTCCCACGGATCCCCGGTGAACATCTCCGGGAAGTATTTCCACATCGTCCCTTACGGAGTGGATCCTGAAACAGAACGGATCGACTATGACAAGCTGGAAAAAATCGCGGAAGAATGCCGACCCAAAATGATCATCGGCGGGGCCAGTGCCTATCCCCGGATCATCGATTTCGAACGGATGGCGGCCATCGCCCACAAGGTGGGGGCCTTCCTGATGATCGACATGGCACACATTGCCGGTCTGGTGGCGGCAGGACTCCATCCCAGCCCGGTGCCCTATGCGGATGTGGTGACCACCACCACCCACAAGACGCTTCGGGGACCCCGGGGCGGCATGATCCTGTGCCCGGAAAAATACGCCAAACAGATCGACAAGGCGGTGTTCCCCGGCACCCAGGGCGGCCCTCTCATGCACATCATCGCCGCCAAGGCAGTGGCTCTGGGCGAAGCCCTGAAACCGGAATTCAAGGATTACCAGAAACAGATCATCAAAAATGCCGCTGCCCTGGCGGAAGAACTGACCAAACAGGGTCTGCGGCTGGTTTCCGGCGGTACGGACAACCATCTGGTACTGGTGGATACCCGGTCCAAAGGCCTTACCGGCAAGGACGCGGAACACATGCTGGATGCCATCGGCATCACCTGCAACAAGAACACCATCCCCAACGACCCGGCCAGCCCCTTTGTGACCAGCGGCATCCGTCTGGGTGCGCCGGCTGCCACCACCCGGGGATTCCTGGAAGAAGACTTCCGGGAAGTGGCCCGGATCATCGGCCTGGTGCTCAGCAATCCTGGGAAAGAAGAAGCTCAGAAAGAAGCCGCTGCCCGGGTGGCTGCCCTGTGTGAAAAATACCCTCTCTATCCGAATCTGTAATTGGGAAAGGAACCTGAAACCATGCAAATCCATGTTGTGAACCATCCTCTGATCAAAGAAAAAATGACCCACTTGCGTGACAAAAAGACGGCTCCCCGGAATTTCCGCCGGTTGCTGGATGAAATCGCCCAGCTGCTGCTGTTCGAAGTGACCCGGGACCTGCCCATCCGGGAAGTGCCGGTGACCACTCCCATTGCGGAAACCACCGGGTATGCCTTGGACATCACCGGTATCACCGTGGTGCCCATCCTCCGGGCGGGGCTGGGATTCCTGGATGCAGTGCTGGACCTGATCCCGGAAGCACGGGTGGGGCATATCGGCCTGACCCGGGATGAAAAGACTCTGGAGCCCATCAAATATTACTGCAAGATCCCCAAGGACAAGGATGCGGAAATCATCCTCATCGACCCCATGCTGGCCACCGGCGGCAGTGCCGCTGCAGCCCTGTCCATGCTGAAGGCCGATGGCTACAAGCACTTCCGGTTCATGTGCCTGGTGGCCGCTCCGGAAGGGGTGGAACTGGTGAACAAACTGCACCCGGATGTGCCCATCTATACAGCGGCCCTGGATGATCATCTCAATGAGCACGGGTACATTGTGCCCGGGCTGGGGGATGCCGGGGACCGGGTGTTCGGGACGGTGGAATAAGGTATGGACAGACCTGACTGGGACAGTTATTTCATGGAAATCGCGGAAGTGGTTTCCAAACGGTCCACCTGCCTGCGGAGAAAGGTGGGGGCCGTGCTGGTGAAGGACCGGCAGATCCTGGCCACCGGGTACAACGGGACTCCAAAGGGGCTGCCCCACTGTGAAGTGGTGGGATGCCTCCGGGAAAAGCTCCATGTGCCCAGCGGTCAGAACCATGAGCTGTGCCGGGGCATCCATGCAGAGCAGAACGCGGTGATCCAGGCGGCGGTGAACGGGGTATCCACCCTGGGCGCCACCTTGTACTGCACCCATCAGCCCTGTGTGGTGTGTTCCAAGATCCTGATCAACGCCGGGATCAAGCGGATTGTCTACGCCAATCCCTACCCGGACAAACTGGCACAGGAAATGCTCCACGCGGATACTTCCCTGGAGCTGGAAGAGTTTCATAAGAAGTGAAGGGGGGCTTTGCCCCGGTCACTAGTCTCTAGTCTCCAGCCGCGAGACTCACGACTCGAGACCTCAAAAGGGGCTGTTGCACATGCAACAGCCCCTCTTTTATTCTGGAACCTGCCAAACGCAGGTTCCTTCCATTGGCTAGTGACTAGTGACTAGTGACTGATTTTATTGCCCCAAAGGGACAATAAAATCCCCACATTTTCCGTATCATACTCGATTTGCTCGGACCAGCGGCGGGGGGCTTCCAGCAGGTCTCCGGTGCGGGCGGCCTGGAGCAGGATAAACTGGGTGCTCTTTTGGGCGTAACGGGCCAGGATATCCATGCCGTAAGAGGCTTCCTTGTCCAGCTGCCGATAGAAAATGTACTGGTACAGACGGTCGAAGAAGAGCAGGGGAGCATTCTCCGCAAAAGTATGGTACCGGTCCAGGGCCCCCTCCAGGTCCCTTTCAATTTTCTGGAGGTCCCGGGTCCAGGCTTGGTCGATGGGCTCTGTGGCGGAAAGTTCCCGGATCATTACTTCCAGCTCTTTCCGGGTCAGATCCGGAGAAAAATGGAGCTTTGCTTCCGGCAGGTCCTCCAGCCCCATTTCTTCCAGCAGTTCCGGAAAGGTGAAAACATCTCCGGTTTCTTCCTGGGTAAAGTGGAGGGGCCCCGGAAGCGCCGCCATGACCTCGCAGGTCTTCTCACAGCACAGGCCGGTGCCGCAGAGAATGTATTCATACACATAGGTGAAGAACCGGGGATGGACGGTGCAGATATCGCAAAGGGCGTCTTCCCCCAGTTCCTTGATCACCCGGCACAGTCCGTCCGGATCCAGCAGATGGCAGTATCCCTGGGGATTCAGCCGGAAATGCCAGGTGCCGTCTTCCCGGACCATGGACCGGCGCAGGTCGTCCCCCAGCTTTCCGGGCAGTTGCCGGTAGTATTCCGCCGTGTCTTCATCGATGTCGATTTCCCACACCTGGCAGCAGGTATGGCGGCAGGACCCTCCTTTGCAGGCAAAATCGTTGAACCCTTCCGGGATGATGGAAATCATGGAAACCCCTCCTTTTGACATGACATCATTATAACACGGAAGTTTTGCTGAAAAAATTGGAACACTTTCACAGTTTATGGTAAAATATAAGCTAGGTTTGTGTGTGATTTTAGCGTGCGGCTCCTGGGAGAGCTGCAAAAGAAGTTCGAGGGGATTGACCATGATCAAGAGAGAAAAAACCGCAGTGGAAGCAGCCAGACACCCGTACAAGACCCGCAACGGCGGGGCCACGGTCACTGTTTTTGTGCCTTATGACTGCCGGAACCACTGCCCGTTCTGTGTGAATAAAGAAGAGTATGCCGATATGACGGGATTTTCCCTGGAGGCCATCTGTGAAAGCATCCGGAAAATGGATGCCCTGACTCCTTACTGCGACTTTGTCTTTACCGGAGGGGAGCCCCTGGCCAACCTGAAAAGTCTCCAGGTGATGCTGGACCAGGTGTCCGATACCCATAAAGTGTACATCAACACCACCCTGCCGGTAAGCCGGGAACAGAGCGAAGAGGAAGTGCTGGCCTTCCTGGAGAAGAATGCCGGGAAAATCACCTGCCTCAATATCAGCCGGCACATGCAGCACTATGTGGAGGAATCCAATGACGGACTCCTGGCCCGGCTGCCGGTCCGGTTCCGGATCAACTGCGTCCTGTACAAGAAGTATCCCAAGGATCAGCTGATTCCCTTTATGGAACGGTTCCGGAAGGTCCACGCCCCTTCCATCCAGTTCCGGTTCGACTATACGGAGACCACCCCGGAAAACCTGTATGACGAACCCCATGACCAGATTCTCCGGGACCTGAAGCAGGTGGCCTGTTACACCGGTCTGGACGGCTGCCGGATGCGCTGCGGGTTCCATTTCAAATACAAGGATCTGGAGCTGGTGTACCACAAGACCCTGCCCTACAGCACCATTGTGGAAAAGGATCCGGCAGACGGGGAAACCTATGCCATCCTGTACGATATCCTGATCAAGCAGAATGGACGGATCGATTCGGACTGGGATGGCACGGTAATGGATCTGGACGCCTACGCCCGGTGCAAGTTCGAGCCCTACGATCTGAAATGGCTGGAACGGGTGCCCGCCCGTCAGGTGGAAGAAGAGAAAGAAGAACTGTTGGGGGCCCAGCCCTGTACGGCAGTGTGAAAGAGGGGTGTTGCGCAGGCAACACCCCTTTGCTATAATGGGGAAAAATCCAAGAAGCATGGTAGGAAAGGAAGATTGTTATGAAACTTGACCAAGTGCGTGCCAAAATCGATGCCATCGATCCTCAGATCCGGGCTCTTCTCATGGAGCGGCTGGACTGTTCCAAACTGGTGGCGGAAGCCAAACAGGAAGCCGGGGAGACCAACATTTACCGGGCGGACCGGGAACAGGCCATTCTGGAAAAACTCTCCCAGGGCGTGCCGGAAGACCGGCTGCCGGAATACCTGGCGGTGGTCCGGAAGATCATGGAAACCAGCCGGATGTACCAATACGGCATGCTCTTTGACTGGAATCCCCAACTGTTTGCTCAGCTGGCCAAAGACATTGACATCCACTCCGGAGGCACCCGGGTGGTGGTCCGGCTCACCCGTCCGGATCAGCCCAATGCCATGAGCAGTATCCTGAACATGGTGGGGGATTACGGGTACAACATGCAGTACATGGAACTGCTCCATTTCAATAAACCGGAAAAAACCGTCACTTTCGACCTGACCATCCTGGGGGATCTCAGCGAAACCAACATGCAGAAGCTTATGTTCCAGCTGTCCAAGGAAAGCCAGGATTTCCGGATCCTGAAAAACGAATAAGAGGGAATCATGACTAAATCCCAAAAAGATCTGTTCTGGCTGGCGGCTTCCCTGGCCGCCGGCTTTGCCGTAAGACTGCTGCCGGCACCGGCTCCCTTGACCCAGGAGGGGCTGGCGGTGCTGGGCATCTTCCTCACCTCCCTCATGATGTGGATCACCATTTCCATTGACTGGCCCAGTCTGATCACCGTGTTCCTTCTGGGCTTTTTGCCCCATTTCGGGTTCGGGAACACCCTGAAGGGAACCTTCGGGAACACCACCGTGGCCTTCCTGCTGTTCACCTTCATGCTGGTGTATCCCCTGTCCCAGACCCATTTTGTCCGGCGCTGCACGGTGACCTTCATCACCAACGCCATTGCCCGGCGGGGCCCCTGGTCTTTTGTCACCTTCCTGTTCTTTGCGGTGACTTTCATGGGGCTGTTCATTTCTCCTTCCGTGCTGTTTGTGGCCTTCATGCCTTTTCTGGAAGACATTTTCCAGGTGCTGGAGCTGAAGAAGGGGAGCCCTTCTGCCAATATGATCATGCTGGGGACGGCCTTCTGCATCAGCCTGTCCTCTGGGATGACCGCCATCGGCCATGTGTGGCCCACTATGGCCATGGGGTACTATACGGCAGCCACCGGACGGGATGTGAACCAGTTCCAGTACATGGCCATGGGGATCCCCACCGGGGTGCTGCTGGTGATTTTGCTGCTGCTGGTGTTCAAGTTCCTGTACCGGCCGGCGGATATCCAGGCCATCGACCCTCAGAAGGCCATGGGACTCCGGGGCACTGTACCCCGGGCGGACAACCGGGAAAAGATCATCCTGGCCACCATGGCCCTGACGGTGCTCCTGTGGGTGGGGCCCAGCCTGGTAAAAGGCTGGAATCCGGGCCTGTATAAAATGATCAGCAGCTGGACCACTGCCATGCCGCCTCTTCTGGGGTGCATCATCCTGTTCATTGCCCGCCATGAGGGGAAACCCATTATGAACTTCAAAGAAGTGATGACCAAAGGGGTGCTGTGGGCTTCCATCGTCATGACCGGGGCCGCCACCATGCTGGGGTCCGCCCTGACCCACAACGAAATGGGCATCAAGGCCTGGCTCAGCGGCATGCTGGCGCCGGTAGCCAGCGGACTGCCGGTCCTGGGGCTGATTTTGTTCTTCTTTGCCTGGTGTGTACTGGAGACCAACTTTTCCTCCAATATCGTCACTACCACCGTAGTCAGCGCCGTGGCCCTTTCTGTGTGCCAGGCTCTGCCGGCGGGAGTGATTTCCGTAGGGGCGGTAGTGTGTCTCATCGGTTTCGGGGCCGGGATCTGCAACATGACCCCGGCGGGCCAGTCCACCATCAACACCGTGGCCATCGGGTCCGGCTGGACCACCGCCCGGGATATGTTCATCTGGGGAGGCATCTTCGCCCTCCTGGCCATTCTGGTGATGACCTTTGTGGGATATCCCATCGGGAGTGTGGTTCTGGGGTAAGAGGGGGGTGTGAAGAAATTCACACCCCCGGTCACTCGGCCAGTGACCAGTGACCGCTGACCAGTGACAGAAAGGGGCTGTGAAAAAATGATTTCTCATTTTTTCACAGCCCCTTCTTTTTGCTATAATAAACAGTATGGATAAGACAGGAGGTTGGAAAAGATGATCAGATTTTGTCCTCACTGCGGGAAGGAACTGGAGCCCGGGGTACGGTTCTGCCCTTCCTGCGGGAAAGCGGTTCCGGAAATACAGAGCCAGGGAGCAGAGAGCACCCGGCCGTCTGCACCGGCGGGAGGGAACCCTGCCTCTGCCAACAGGAACAGGATCCTGGCAGGAGGGCTTGTCGTCCTGCTGCTCCTGGGCGGAGGAGCCTTTTACTTCCAGCATCAGAAATCCCAGGAAGCGTCCCAGGCAGCAACTATGGCGGCTCAGGAAGCCAAAACGGAAAAGACGGAAAAAACGGCGGAGCCACAGGAAACCAAAGACCCTGTCGGGACCGTCCAGAAAATCCTGGATCAGGAAGGTCTTTCCGGAAAGGTGATGGCCACCTCCTATGGTCATGATCCCAACGGCAGTCTGAGCCTGATCGGGGGCAAGGGACGCCGGCTGCTGGTCATTGATGAAAAAAATCACCAGAAGGCTTTTGTGGATGCCACGTCCAGGCTGTACCAGTTCATCAATCATCGTACCGGGAACCTGCCTCCTGTCACCTTTCAGATGCGGGTCCTCAGCGAGCAGCCAGGCGACGATGAAAAAGCCGGGTATTGGGATGGAACCAGCCATGTAATTCCCGTTTATGCCCAATATTCCTTCGATGGGGAGGGAAAAGTGGTCCCGGGGATGCTGAATACGGGAGCTGGCGCCAGACCGTCCCATTACCATGACTATCTCAAAGAACAGCGCCATGTGGATCTGGCCAATCTGGTCCTTACAGAAATGCAGGCCCTCCACGAAAACGCCGATGCCAATCATGTGCAGCTGTAATCCCTGCAAATTTTCAAGAAAGAGGTTTTGACCCTATGGAATTTTTTCTTTTTGTACTGCTTCTGACCCTGGTTTCTTTTTCCATGGCTGTGCTCTGCTATGGACTGACCATGCGGTTTTTCAACGGATCCAAACTGGCCCGGTACATTCTGACCCCTCTGGCAGTGGTGGGGTGGGACTTCCTGGTGGTAATCCAGGACCAGACCATGCGGTGGGTTTTGGGGCTTCTGCCCATTGCTGCCCTGGCGGCCCTTTTCCTCTACGCCCGGAAAAAGTATGCGGAGGATCCGGAACCGCTGGAACTGGCCCGGAGACAGAACGGCTTTACCCCGGATCGGAAAATGCGCCGGTACCAGAAAAGAAATCAGAAAAAAAGCAAAAAATAAAAGGGATTTTTCGCAAAAAGGCGAATAATATCCATAAAGAGCAAGGAAGGGGATGAATGTATATGTTCCAAAAAATCTTGGTGCCGGTAGATGGATCGGATACGGCGTGGAAGGCCCTGAAAACAGCGGCAGCGCTGGCGTCCAGATTTCAGGGAGAAATCCGGGTATTCACTGTTATGGAACCGTACAACAGCCTCAGCCTGTTCCAGATTACCCTGGATCAAAACCTCATGGACCGCAGCAACCGGGAAATGAAAAAAGCCAGTCTGGCGGTCCTGGATACGGCCAAAGAAAAACTCACGGAATATGGCTTCCATGGCAAGGTTTCCTATGAAGACGGTGAAGGAAATCCGGCAGAACTGATCCTGGAGAAGTCCCGGGAAGACGGCTGTGACTCGGTGGTCATCGGCAGCCGGGGCCTCAGCGGGATCACGGAATTCCTGTTGGGCAGTGTCAGCTCCAAAGTGTCCCAGTATGCGGAAGTACCTGTATTCGTAGTGAAATAAAGGGGGAGATTCTATGTTCAAAAAAATCCTGGTGCCGGTGGATGGTTCCCAGACTTCTTGGAAGGCTCTGGAAACGGGGAAATCCCTGGCGGAAAAATATGACGGCGTCCTGGTGGTCATTACGGTGATGCTGCCCTACGGGGCCGGCGGCCTGCTCCAGATGTCCCTGGACCAGACCCTGATCGATCAGAACAATGCAGCTATGAAAAAAGCCGGTTTTGCCACCCTGGAACTGGCCAAGGAAAAACTCAGCGGCTATAAGGGTGAAGTGGAATATGTGGAAGAAACCGGGAACCCGGCGGAACTGATCCTGGACGCCTGCAAGAGCAAGGGCTGCGATACCATCGTCATCGGCAGCCGGGGCCTCAGCGGAGTGGAGGAATTCCTGTTGGGCAGTGTCAGCAGCAAGGTGTCCCAGTATGCCAAAGTCCCTGTTATGGTAGTGAAATAACCTGACAAAAAAATTGCTGCTTCGGCAGCAATTTTTTTTCGGAAAAAGCAGGAATTTACAATCTTTCGGTGAATATACTCTATAAGAAAGAAAAAATTGTAACGAAAAATGCGTTGGAGGTGGTTGTATGTTTGAAAAAATCTTGGTTCCGGTGGATGGGTCTGAAACGTCCTGGAGAGCCCTGGCGGAAGCCCGGGAACTGGCGGAAGCCTTCAAGGGAGAACTGCTGGTGGTGAACGTAATCCAGCCCTACAACAATTCGGCCATGCTGGTGGTGCCTTTGGATCAGGCAACCATCAGTCAGGGAAATGAAGAACTGACGAAAATCGGCAACAGTGTCCTGGATACAGCCAAAGAAAAGCTGAAGGACTTCAAAGGCAAGGCAGAATTCGACCTGGAAGTGGGCCATCCGTCTGAACGGGTGCTGGCCGTATGCAAGGACAAGAAATGTTCCGCCATCGTCATCGGCAGCCGGGGCCTCAGCGGCATTGCGGAATTCTTCCTGGGCAGCGTCAGCAGCAAGGTGTCCCAGTATGCCGATGTGCCGGTGCTCATTGTGAAATAACCCAAGATTGTTCCGGAAAAGGGGGAATATCTTATGATCAACAAAATCCTGGTTCCTGTAGACGGTTCGAAAATTGCCCTCCGGGCTCTGGATTTTGCCATGGAACTTGGCAGCAAATTCGGATCCCAGATCATTGTGATCAATATTGACGTGCCTTATGACCTGAGCCGGATCAAACCTCCCCGGAAGGACAAAAACGGCAATATCATCCCGCTGGAAGCGGCTGCTCCCACTCCGCTGGAAGAAGCAGAACGGGAAGCCAAGAAAGTTTCCTACAGCACCATCACCTTCAAGAAAGTGGTTGACATCGATCCGGCAGAACGGATTTGTGGGGAAGCCGAGAAGGATGATGTGGACATGATCATCATGGGCAACCGGGGTATGGGTGTACTGGCAGGGTTCTTCCTGGGCAGTGTCAGTACCAAGGTATCCCAGAGCGCTCATTGCCCGGTGACCATCGTAAAGTAAGAAGGAACCGGCCACAACTCCAAACGCGGGAATAAAAAGGGGGTGTTGCACATAAGGTGCAACACCCCCTTTGGTTACAGGTGTGAATTTTTTCACACCCCTTTTTTCTTCAATCTCATTCTGGCCCGTCTGTGGAGCAGGAACAGGGCCAGCAGCAGAAGACCGATGCCGGTGATGAGGGTCAGGACCACGCTGCCCCCGGAGAAACCGGCGGCCAGGTAGGCCATGAAACAGCAGGCGGCCACCAGGCAGGCGTAGGGGATCTGGGTTCCCACATGCTGGATGTGGCTGCATCCGGCCCCGGAAGAGGAGAGGATGGTGGTGTCAGAAATGGGGGAGCAGTGGTCCCCGAACACGGAGCCGGCCAGGGTGGCGGACAGGGTCACGGTCATGATGGTGGGAGTGGCGGACTGGCAGATGAACACCACAATGGGGATGAACAGACCGAAGGTGCCCCAGGCAGTACCGATGGAGAAGGAAAGCCCGGCTGCCACCAGGAATACAATGGCCGGCAGCAGTTCCATGGGTAGATGGCTGGTCTGGACCAGCATGCCAATGTATTTCCCGGTGCCCAGGTAGTTCTGGCACAGGGTGCCGATGGTCCAGGCCAGGGTCAGGATGATGTAGGCAGGGACCATGGTGTTGATCCCGGCACCGATGCTGTCCATGAACTGCCGGAAGCTCAGGAGCCTGCGGGGAACGAACTGGACAAAGGCCACCACCAGGGCCCAGAACCCGCCCAGCACCAGCGCGGCGGAAGAATTGCTGTTGCCGATGGCGGCCTGGAAGGAGAGCCCTTTGGACCAGTAGCCTCCGTTGTACAGCATGGCCAGGATGGTAAAGACGATGAGAGCGGCAATGGGGATCAGCAGGTCATACACGGTGCCTTTGGCAGTCACCGGCTGCTGCTGTTCCCGGGCTTTCTGATCAATGGCGCCCAGTTCTCCTTTGGTTTCCGCCAGGTCTTCCACTGTGGCCATGGGCCCGAATTCCAGGTCCGTAACGGACAGGACGGTGACCATCAGGATGGACAGGATGGCGTACATGTTGTAGGGGATGGTGGCGAAGAAAGCGGACATTTCATTGGGGAAGGCGCCGGTTTCGTACAGGGTGGACCCTACGGCAGCAGCCCAGCTGGAAATGGGGGCGATGATGCACACGGGGGCGGCGGTGGTATCGATGATGTAGGCCAGCTTGGCCCGGGAAATCCGGTACTTGTCCGTTACCGGCTTCATGACCGTACCTACGGTGAGGCAGTTGAAATAGTCATCGATGAAAATCAGGATCCCCAGGATGCTGGTGGCCAGTTCTGCAGCCCGGCGGCTGGTGATTTTTTTGGTGGCCCACTGACCGTAGGCCTGGGAACCGCCGGCCTTGTTCACCACAGCCACCAGGGAGCCCAGCAGGGCCAGGAACAGGATGATGTTGAACTTGTCCGGAGTACCGACGGTTTTGGACATGATCTCAAAGGCGGCGGAGCTCATGTCCACCAGGCCTCCGCCGGAAGCGGCCGCATAAATCAGACCGCCGGACAGGATCCCCAGCATCAGGGAGGAAATCACTTCTTTGGTGATGAGCGCAAGAGAAATGGCAATAATCGGGGGCAGCAGGGACAGGATCCCCACATCTACAGGTTCCATAATTGACTCCTTTTCTTACAGGGTATAGATTGATTTTGGAAAAAATATGTTTTATTTTATCATATTTCTACCGTCATTTCACAAAGACGACGAAATTTGTTGAAAAACTTTCAGACTATGTTATAGTAAAAGAATAAAAATATGAATGAGGGAGATGCTTATGGAGAATTTGTTTGCATGGATCAACTCTGTCCTGAAGTTCGTCGGCCCCCTGTCCGACTTCTTCTGGGACATTCCTACCCAGTTTGCATGGTACAAAAACCTGCCCCTGTTGGGAAGCTTTTCGTTCGCCATTATTGTGCTGGTAGGATCCGGCATCTATTTCACCTGCCGGCTCCACTGTATCCAGCTGACCCATATGGGAACGGCCATCCGGCTGCTGGTCCACCGGCGCAGTGCCGCCACCGGGATCTCGCCGCTGGCGGCCTTTATGCTCAGTTCCGCCATGCGGGTGGGCCCCGGGAACATCCTGGGGGTCACCGGGGCCATTTCCGTAGGGGGACCGGGAGCCCTGTTCTGGATGTGGGTATCTGCGTTCTTCGGCATGGCTACCGCCTTTGTGGAAGGGACCATGGCCCAGCTGTTCAAGGAAAAACGTCAGGGACAGTTTGTAGGGGGACTGCCCTTTTACGGACGGGCTCTTTTCGGAGGCAGCCAGGGTGTGGGCATCTTCCTTTCTCTCCTGTACATCTTCTATGCCCTGGGATGTCTGCCGGCCCAGGGATACAATGTGGTTTCTTCTGTAGGGGCCATCGGGTCCATGGTCAGCGGTACGGAGATTCCCACCAACTCCCTCTTCTATTACGGCACGGCAGCTGTGGTACTGGTCTTTACTGCCCTGCTGGCCTTCGGGGGCATCAAAAAGGTGACAAAGGCCACCAATGCCATGGTTCCGGTGATGGCGGTGGTATACGTGGCCACTACGGTGCTGCTGATTGTGGGCAATGTACGGTCCGTTCCTTACTTTTTTGAAGCGGTGTTTGCGGGAGCCTTCCGGCCGGAAGCCTTTTTCGGCGGGGTGTTCGGTACCGTCCTGGTCCAGGGAGTGAAACGGGGGCTGATGAGCAACGAAGCGGGCCAGGGGACCATTACCATGTCCGCCGCATCCGCCGATGACGAACATCCCTGCGAACAGGGGCTCCTGTCCGCTGCCGGGGTGTTCCTGGACACTCACATCATCTGCACCATGACCGGGTTCATTGTGATCATGGCCCATGCCTGGACCCAGGATCCTGCCGCCTGGAAAGCCGCCGGGAAGCTGCCCAAATATCTCCTTTCCGTGACCCAGCTGACGCCCACTGCCGGGATCAATACGGCGGTGAACCTGGCCCTTACCCTGTGCTTCTGCCTGTTTGCCTACACCTGTCTCATCGGAATGGTGTCCTTTTCGGAAATCGCCGCTGCCCGTCTGAGCAAAAATCCCCAGGTGATCGTCACTGTCCGGTGCCTGTGCCTGCTGGTGGCCGCCTTCGGCATCCTGGTGAACATTGCCGGCTATGACCTGAGCAACCTGTGGGCCTTCTCCGACCTGGCCAACATCATCATGGTCTACTGCAACGTGCCCCTTTTGTACAAGGGATTCCAGTACGTGCTGAAAGCCCAGCGCCACTTTGTCAGCGAAAGCCCTGAACCCTTCGACGGAAAAAAGATCCTGGGCATTGATACCCCCTGTTGGCCGAGAAAATAAGGGGGTGAAAGATTCGCGACCCGCGACCCAAAAATGGGGCTGTTGCTTATGCAACAGCCCCATTTTTTACTTCCCTTCTTTGATCTCCTTCAATGCTTCAGCCATCCGTTTTACCCCTTCCACAATCCGGTCATCAGGCATGTTGGAGTAGTTGATCCGCATGTGCCGGTCGTTCTTGATGTTGGGGTAGAAGAATTCGCCCAGTACACCGGCCACGTTCTTTTCGATGCACTTGTCGAACACCTTCCGGGCGCTGACCCCTTCCGGGAAGGTCAGCCACAGGAACAGGCCCCCTTCCGGATGGGTCCAGGTGGTGCCGTCGGTGAAGGTTTCTTCCATGGTCTTCAGCAGCAGGTCACGGCGGTGCTTGTACAGCTTGTTGATTTCCGCCACATGGTCATCCAAGCTGTATTCATCCATGTACCGGTCGATGATGGCCTGGTCAAAGGCGGAGGTGTGCAGGTCGGCACTCTGTTTTACCTTGACGAATTCCTTCATCAGGGTGGTGGGAGCGGCCAGCCAGCCAATCCGCAGCCCCGGGCAGAAGGTCTTGGAGAAGGTCCCCATGGCCATCACCAGGTCTTTGGTGTCCATGCTCTGGAGGGAGGGGAGGGTTTCCCCTTCATAGCGCAGTTCCCCGTAGGGATTGTCTTCCAGCACCGGGATATTGTATTTGTTGACGATTTCCATGAATTTCTGCCGCCGTTCCAGGCTCCAGCAGATGCCGGTGGGGTTCTGGAAATCCGGGATCACATAGATCAGTTTGGCCCGGGGCGTTTCCGCCAGGATCTTGTCCAGTTCTTCCGGGATCATGCCCTTTTCGTCAGTGGGGACTTCCTTGAACACCGGCTGGTAGGCCTTGAAGGCATTGATGGCAGCCAGGTAGGTGGGGCTTTCCATCAGCACCACATCCCCTTCGTCAAAGAAAATCTTCCCGGCCATGTCCAGGTTCTGCTGGGAGCCGGTGGTGATCAGGATGTTTTCCGCTTTCAGATGGGATTTGTATTTCCGGTTCATCCGGTCGGCAATCTTGGCCCGGAGGGTGGGACGGCCTTCTGTGGTGGCGTACTGGAGCACCTTGTGGCCTTCAGCGGCGCAGACTTCCTGACACACCTTGCCGATTTCTTCCACCGGGAACAGTTCCGGTGCCGGCAGCCCCCCGGCAAAAGAAATCACTTCCGGACGCTGGGTCACTTTCAGGATTTCCCGGACCGCAGAAGCCTGCATCCCGGCCATCCGTTTGGCAAATTTGTATTCCATAATAAAAACCTCCCCCAAAATCAGCTGTCTTTTCAGGACAGTACCAATTTCATTGTATCCTAGAAAATGCTATCACTATTGATTTTTACCGTCAAGAAAATGCATTTAATATATTGTATACAAAAGTCCTAAAGAGTTATTTCTGTACAGTTCTATACAAAAACAGAAGAATAGAAAAAATACAGTAATGTAGTATGGATTTATCAGCAGGCAACGGCCGCTGACCGTTGACGGGAACTGCTGCCCCCGCAACAGCTCCCCCTGTCCCTTTCAAATATGGTATAATAATATGATTAGAATAACACTGAGGATGGTGCGCAATGGACGAAAAATTCCTTCTTATTGACGGCAGCAGTCTGATCCACCGGGCTTTCTTTGCTCTGCCGCCTTTGACCAATAAAAAAGGGGTCAACACCGGGGCGGTGTACGGCCTGTGCAATATGATCCTGAAGCTGCTCCAGGAGATCAAACCCAGCTACATGCTGGTGGCTTTCGACAAATCCCGGAAAACCTTCCGAACGGAAAAATTCCCGGACTATAAGGGCCAGCGGAAGGCTACGCCTCCGGAACTGAAGGAACAGTTCCCTCTGTCCATCCGACTGCTCCAGGCCATGGGGATCCCCACCCTGGAAGTGGACAACTACGAAGCGGATGATATTATCGGCACCCTGTCCAGCGGGGCTCCGGACAGTGTCCAGGTCCGGATCGTCACCGGGGACCGGGATGAATTCCAGCTGATCAAAAACAATGTCCAGGTGCTGTTCACCAAAAAAGGGATTTCCAATATTGCCGTCTATGACGAAAAGGCCTTCGGGGAAGAATACCAGGGACTGGAACCCCGGCAGATCATCGACCTGAAAGGGCTCATGGGGGATACCAGCGACAACATCCCCGGGGTACCGGGAGTGGGCCCCAAAACGGCCCTGAAGCTGATTGCCCAGTACGGCACCGTGGAAAACACCCTGGACCATGCGGAAGAAGTGAAGGGAAAAGCCCTTCAGGAGAAGCTCCGGAACAACCGGGATCAGGCCCTTTTGTCCAAAGACCTGGCCACCATCTGTCTCCAGGTACCCATTGAAAAGGATCCGGCGGCCTATCCTCTCACAGGTCTGACGGAAGAAAGCCGGAAACTGATGCAGGAACTCCAGTTCAAGAACCTGTGGGACCGGTTCGTACCGGTACTGGGCTGCGCAGCAGGCACGGAAGGGGCCAACGATGATCCTCTGTCCCTGTTCGGTCAGCCGGTAGCTGCAGATACCCTGGAAAGGGTGGAAATCAGCGACGATGCCCAGGGAGACAGGCTGGTGGAAGAAATCCGGGCCAAAGGGGACCAGGTGGCCCTGGCCTATGTTCTCCAGGGCAATCTGCCCAGCCAGCGGCTGGAACAGCTGGACCTGGTCTTTGCCGGAAAGCATTATGTCTTCCACCCGGAACAGGCGGGGAAACAGGCGGTGCTGGCACTTCTTGAGAATCCGGATCTGCCCAAGGCGGTGGCAGATCCCAAGGAGCTGTACAAATATATGATGGGACAAGGGAAAGCCCTTCAGGGAGTCACCGACGATCCTTCCCTGGCCGGCTATCTTTATGAACCGGGAGCCAGCAGCTACGGGATCCAGGGTTTGGGAGAAGAATTCCTCTCGGCGGCCAGCGGAGAAGCCGCCCAGGATACAGCGGCCCTGGTGCCGGTGCTCCGGGACAGGCTCCAGGAACGGGGACTTACCCGGCTCTATGAAACCATCGAACTGCCCCTTACGGAAAACCTGGCGGAAATGGAATGGAACGGGATCACCATCGACCAGGCCATGCTGGACGAAGTCACCGAAGAAATGACCAAAAAGGTACAGGCTCTGGAACAGCAGGCTTTTGACCAGGCAGGGGAACAGTTCAACCTGAATTCTCCCAAACAGCTGGGGGCCCTGCTCTTTGAAAAACTGGGGCTGCCCGTTATCAAAAAGACCAAGACCGGCTATTCCACTGATGTGTCGGTACTGGAAGCTCTCCAGGGGGAACATCCCATCATCGAGACTCTGATCAGATATCGGCAGCTGTCCAAACTCCTGTCTACTTATCTCCTGGGTCTCCATCCCCTGATCAACCCGGCCACCGGCCGGATCCACACCCATTTCAACCAGATGGCCACAGTGACCGGCCGGCTGTCCAGCACGGAACCCAACCTTCAGAACATCCCTACCCGGACAGAAGTGGGGAAACGGATGCGGGAAATGTTCGTGCCCGGGAAAGATTACGATCTGCTCATGAGCTGCGATTATTCCCAGGTGGAACTCCGGGTGATGGCCAGCATTGCCCAGGATGAACTGCTGCTGGATTCCTTCCGTCACGGCCAGGATGTCCATGCCCGGACCGCTTCGGAAATCTTCGGGGTGCCTCTGGACCAGGTGACACCCTACATGCGGAGCAAGGCCAAGACTGTGAATTTCGGGATCATCTACGGGATCAGCGATTTCGGCCTGGCCCGGCAGCTGGGGGTGCCCCGGGGAGAGGCGGCCCAGTATATTGAAAGCTATTTTGCCCGGTACACCGGGGTGAAGGATTATATGGAACGGGAAAAACAGAAGGCTCGGGAAATGGGCTATGTGGAGACCCTGTTCGGACGCCGCCGGTACCTGCCGGACATCAACGCCAAGAATTTCAACCGCCGGAGCTTTGCGGAACGGACTGCCATCAACACTCCCATCCAGGGAACGGCGGCGGACATCATCAAGGTGGCCATGCTGAAAGTAGCGGAAAACCTGAAGAAAGCCCAGGTGAAAAGCCGGGTGCTGCTCCAGGTCCACGACGAACTGGTGTTGGAAGTCACGGAAGAAGAAAAGGACCAGGTGGCCCAAATCGTCAAGGACACCATGGAACACGCGGTGGAACTGGCGGTACCCCTGGTGGCGGATGTAGCCACCGGGAAAAACTGGGCTCAGGCCAAGTAAGGAGGAACCATGCCGGAACTGCCGGAAGTGGAACAGGTACGGATCAGCCTGCTTCCTCATATAACAGGAAAAACCATCGAAAAGGTCCGGGTGGATCTGCCCAAAATGATCCTCCATCCGGATCCGGGAACTTTTGTCCAAAAGCTCCAGGGAGCCCGGTTCACCGGAGTGGAGCGCCGGGGAAAATACCTGCGGCTGGACCTGGAAAAAGGGGACTGGCTGCTGATCCATCTCCGGATGACCGGAGCTTTGCTGGCCCTGCCCAAAACCGCTCCGGAACCGCCCCATACCCGGATGGCTTTTTATCTGTCCGGAGACGAAAACCTGTACTTCAGTGACATCCGTACCTTCGGAGTGGCAGCCCTGGTGGGGGAAGATGAATGGAAGGACAAAGGGTACGAAAGCCTGGGACCGGAGCCTCTGGATCCGGTTCTGACTCCGGAGTATCTCCGGGAAAAGGCACGGGGAAAGACCGCCGTAGTGAAAGCCTTCATCCTGGACCAGACCATTATTGCCGGCCTGGGAAACATCTATGCCGATGAGGCCCTGTTTGCTGCCGGGATCTGCCCCACCCGCCGGGTGAACCGGATGACCCGGAAGGACTGGGAAGCTCTGGCTATGGCCATCAAAGGGGTGATCCGCCAGGGGCTGGAACACCATGGTACCACCTTCCGGAACTACCAGGATGCGGACGGGCACATGGGGGACAACAGCCTGTATCTCCAGGTGTACCATCGGAAGGGCCTGCCCTGCAAACACTGCGGTACCCTGCTGAAGCAGATCAAAGTGGCCGGCCGGGGCAGTGTTTACTGTCCCCGGTGCCAGAAATAAGGAGGAACCATGAAGGTAATCGGACTCACCGGAGGCATTGCTTCCGGGAAGAGCACGGTCAGTGCCTATCTGAAAGAAAAGGGAATCCCGGTGTTCGACGCGGATGCGGCCGCCTGGGAAGTGGAAAAGGCCGGATCCCCCTGTCTCCGGCAACTGGTGGAGGTTTTCGGGCCGGCCATCCTGACGGAGAAAGGGGAATTGGACCGGAAGGAAATGGCCCGGCTGGCCTTCCATGACCCGGCGGTGCTCCGGCAGCTGAATGCCATTGTCCACCGGGCCGTGGAGGAAAAACGGGATGCTTTTCTGGCTGCCCACCGGCAGGACCCCGTGGTGATTTTGGATGCCCCTCTCCTCCTGGAATGCGGCTGGGAAAAGGTGACGGATACCGTATGGCTGGTGTATATTCCGGAAGAGGAGCAGATCCGCCGGGCCATGGCCCGGTCCGGCATGACCCGGGAAGAGGTAAAAGACCGGATCCGGAAGCAGCTGTCCCTGGAAGAAAAACGGAAACAGGCCCAGGTGGTGCTGGACAATCGGGGTACCTTGGAAGATTTGTACCGGCAGGTGGACCGGGAACTGGACCGGCTCTCTCTCTGAGTTTGCCGTAATGTTGCAAAGAACAGTTGAAACACCGCCGGCAGATTTGATATGATAGTAGGAAAAAAGAAATGGACGCCTTCCGGAAGAGCAGGGACTTTTCCGGAAGAGCGCGGAAGATAGATTTATTGTGAGGGATTGTTTTGGAACGGAAGAGAAAGACAAAGCGGCCCGGGTGTCTGCCGGTGGTGCTGGTGTTCCTGCTGCTGATGGTGGCTGGGTATTTTGGCTGGAAGACGGATACTGCCCAGCGGAAGTTCGTCTACAACTGGCCTTATGCCCGGGAAATCCATCTGTACAGCGCCCAGTACCGGGTGGATCCCTTCCTGGCGGTGGCTGTGATCAAAAACGAAAGCAACTTCAAACCGGAGGCACAGTCCAAAGCCGGAGCCATGGGACTTATGCAGATCACCCCGGAAACCGGGGCCTGGATCGCCAAATGCACGGATTTTCCCAATTTCCGGGATTCCATGCTGCTGAAGCCGGAGCTGAACATCAAATTCGGCTGCTGGTACCTGGCGGAACTGGAAAGCGAATTCCACGGCAATGAGGTGCTGATGCTGGCCGCCTACAACGCCGGCCGGGGCACGGTGAAGGAATGGATGAAGGATTATGGATGGGATTATGATTTCAACAATCCTGCCCAGATCCCCTTCAGTGATACCAGGGCCTATGTGCAGAAGGTTTTGAACGACAGGGACAACTACCAAAATTTATATAAAAAAACATTAAAAAACTATTGACGAAGATTCCTGATTGTGGTATTATTTCTTTGTTGCCGATTGAGAAACAGACAAGCGGGCATGGCGGAACTGGCAGACGCGCTAGCTTCAGGAGCTAGTGGGGGCAACCCCGTGGAGGTTCAATTCCTCTTGCCCGCACCAAACTTTTCACCTCAGCAATCACACAACTTTGCGGTTGTGGCGGAAAGGCAGACGCGTCAGCTTGAGGGGCTGGTGAGGGAAACCTCATGCGGGTTCAAGTCCCGCCAACCGCACCAACTTTCCAATACCGGGGGAAAAGCGAGAGGGCTCGACAACAAATTTCATATGCGGGCATGGCGGAACTGGCAGACGCGCTAGCTTCAGGAGCTAGTGGGGGCAACCCCGTGGAGGTTCAATTCCTCTTGCCCGCACCATTCAAAGAATGAGCACACTGTGGAAACAGCGTGCTTTTTTTGTTGTTGCATAACGGGACGGGCGTACCCCGGCCCGCTCTTTCTGTTCAAAGGCAAATGGGGCGCATTTGCCTTCCTTCGGCCGCTGACTGTTGACAAAGAGGGGGCGCCTGGCGCCCCCCCTCTACTTATACACTCCCAAAATCCGCTCCGCTTCCTGGGCCATCTTTTCCCTGACCCATTCCGGCCGGGTGATTTCCACCCCCGGGCCCAGGGCCATGATCCACCCCAGGAACTGGGCACTTACGTCCACCTTTACCGTAAGCCGTACCTGATCTGGTCCATCCGGGACCAGCATGATGTTCTGACCGAACCGGTCGATGAAGATCCCCACTTTCTCATTGTGAATCTTCAGCTCCACTTCCGTTTGTTCTCCGTTGAACATGCCGAAATGCACATCGGTGTATTTGGGGATATCCAGCTGGTCATAGGCTTCCTGTCCTTCCCGGGGCTGGCCTTCCAGCAGTTCCAGGTCCGTGATCTTGTCCACCCGGTAGTGGCGGATTTCCCCGGTTTCCGCATAGTAGGCGGCCAGGTAGTAGTTTTCTTCCGACAGGATCAGCAGCCAGGGGCTGACCTGGAACCAGTTCCCGTTGTTCCGGGGCACCAGCTGCTTTTTGGCATTCCACCGGTTGTAGTGGAACCGGACCTGGACATTGGCATTGATGGCCTGGTTGAGCCGGTCCACAGTCAGGTAAACAGTCTCGTTGGGGGTCTTGACCCGTCCGGCGATCACCACTTGGCACTGGAGACTTTTCCCCTGTTCCCGGCTGGCCAGCCCTTCCAGCTTGCCGATGAGCTTGTGGGACTTTTCGTCGGACAGGAACCGGGCCGCCTGGACGGAATCCACCAGCAGCTTCAGCTCGGGGATCTGGAACCGCCGGTTCCCCAGATGATAGGCGCAGTTCCGTCCGTCGTTGGAACAGATGATGTCCAGGCCGTAATTCCGCAGTTCTTCAAAATCCGTATACAGGGTTTTCCGGTCTGCGTTGACGCCTTTTTCATGGAGCTTTTCCGTGATTTCCTGGAGGGTGAGACTGTGGTCGTCGTCAGTTTCCTTTTCGAAGATTTCCTCCAGATAGAGCATTTTCAGTTTCTGGTTGATCCCTTTGGTCATGGCACATCCTCCCTGGGCTTTTTCTTTTATCATACCCTTTCTGGGCAGAAAAGGGAACAGATAAAAGAAGAAAAGAGAGTGGCCATTAGAAAAAATACCGTTTACATTTTTAGCGAACAGCGTATACTATAAGGCGAGAGGCCGAAATATTCAAAATACTTTGAGGGGATGTGAGGAAATTGACAGGCTTACCGTTGATTTTTGCTTTTGTCATTGCCATTATCGTTATGATCATAGCCATTTCCAAATTCCGCATCCATCCTTTCCTGGCAATCCTGGGAGTTTCCGTGATCTTCGGCCTGATCGGCGGGATTCCTCTGGTGAAGCATGGGAAAGTGCTGGGGATTGCTGATGTGGTCAGTGCCGGATTCGCCGGTACCTTTACCAGCATCGGCATTGTGATCATTATGGGGGCCCTGATCGGCACCATTCTGGAAAAAACAGGGGCGGCCCTGAAAATGGCCGACTGTGTGGTCCGTCTGGTAGGGAAGAACAATACCAGTCTGGCCGTACTGATCATGGGGTGGATCGTATCCATTCCCGTGTTCTGTGACAGCGGGTTCGTCATCCTGAACCCCATCCGGAAGGCGCTGGTCCGCCGGACCCACTGCTCTGCCGTAGCCACCGCCGTGGCCATGTCCATGGGGCTGTATATTTCCCACTGCTTCATTCCGCCCACACCGGGGCCCATTGCAGCCGCCAACACCATTTATGAAGGGATGGGCCTGGAACCCAACCTGATCCTGATTATCGGGCTGGGCACCGCGTCCTCCATCCTGCCCATGATCGCCGCGTACTTCTATGCCAACTACATCGGCACCAAAGTGAAATCCAAGGAAGAACGGGCGGAAAGTGCCGACCCGGCTGAAACCCAGCAGACCTATGAAGACCTGATTAAAAGCTATGGCCAGCTGCCCAGTGCGTTCATGAGCTTTGCTCCCATTGTGGTCCCCATCATCCTCATGGGACTGTCCAGTGCCATGGCCATGGCCGGCACCAAAACGGACGTAATCACCTTCCTGGGGACTCCCATCATCGCCATCAGCGTGGGTGTGCTCCTGGGGATCCTGGTGCTGATGCAGAGCACCATTCCGGACAAAATGAAGGCTTTCTACGATATTACCAATGATACCCTGAAAGTGGTGGGACCCATCCTGTTCATCACCGCCGCCGGCGGGGTGTTGGGCAAGGTCATTGCCTCCACCAGCATGGTGGCCTTCATCAAAGCCAATTCCAACACTCTGGCCAACCTGGGGATTTTCTTCCCCTTCCTGCTGTCCGCCATCCTGAAGACGGCCCAGGGCTCTTCCACTGTGGCCATTACCACCACCGCCGGGATCATGGCGCCCTTGATGGGGACCCTGGGACTGGGTACACCCATGATGGCCGCCATGACGGTTATCGCCATCGGCGCCGGTGCCATGACCGTGTCCCATGCCAATGACTCCTATTTCTGGGTGGTCACCAACTTCGGGGACATGGAGGTCCAGGACGGCTACCGGGCCCAGACCATGGGAACCCTGGTAACCGGTATTGCCGCTATGATCAATGTGTATATTTTGTATCTGATTCTGGGGTAAGCAAAAGGGGCTGTTGCATATGCAACAGCCCCTTTTTGAGGTCTCGGGTCTCCAGTTGTGAGTCTCGGGCCATTGGATAGAACCTGTCCTTCAGCCAGGTTCTTTTGAAGGTACAGAACCAGGGTCGTACTGGATATAGAAACGGATATCTCATCGAGAACGGGTCAGATTTAATACGTTCAAAAATTTTCCTGCAAATTTTTCATTCGGCTCGAGACTAGAGACTCGAGACCGAGCCGCTATGCGGCTCATGAGACCTGGGGTGTTGCACAGAACATGCAACATCCCCTTTTGGTCGCGGGTCGCGACCTGCGACCGGGGGTGTGGATTTTTTCTCACACCCCCTTTTTCTGTTTCACCCGTAACAAAAACCTTTTCAAAAATCACAAAAAAATTCCCCTGTTTGCACTATGATATATTGTGGAACTGGAGAAAATCATTTATAATAGGGAAAGGATTTCAGGTGAATATTTTTTGATTACAGTAGAACCGGAAATCCGATCCCTATTCTTATTTCCCCCGGACCCGTTCCCATGCGCAGGGCAGGGATCCGGAGCGGTAAGATACAGCAAGATACAAATTCAGTACACAGGCGTTGAAGGGCCTGTGGGTAGGAGAGGTTAGTATGAGTGAATTATTACGCGTGGAAGGATTGAAAGTTGCCGTTGAAGGTAAGGAAATCCTGAAAGGCCTGGATCTGGTCATCAACAAAGGCGAAACTCATGTGATCATGGGCTCCAACGGTGCCGGCAAATCCACCCTGTTCAACACCATTATGGGCAACCCCAAATACGTTGTGACCGAAGGCCACATTTATTTTGAAGGCAAGGAAATCACCCATGAACCGGTGAATGAAAGAGCCAAGGCCGGGATCTTCATGGCCTTCCAGGCTCCCATCTCCGTCCAGGGGATCACTGTGGAAAACTTCATCCGCAATGCCAAGGGCACCATTTCCGGGGAAAAACAGCGGATCATGCCCTTCCGGAAAAAACTCCATCAGGAAATGGACGCTCTGTCCATGGACCGGAGCTATGCGGAACGGTATGTGAATGACGGCTTTTCCGGCGGGGAACGGAAGAAAAATGAAATTCTCCAGATGTGCATGCTGGAACCGAAACTGACCCTGCTGGATGAAATCGACTCCGGTCTGGACGTGGATGCGGTACGGATCGTTTCCCAGGCTGTAAACAAGTATCATGACGAAAACAACTCCCTGTTGATCATCACCCACCACAGCGAAATCCTCCAGAAGCTCCATCCGGATGTGGTCCATGTGCTGATCAACGGCCGGATCGTCAAGACCGGCGATGCTTCCCTGATCGGGGAAATCGAAGCCAACGGCTACGACGCTTACAAGAAATAACAGGCGGGTGAGCAGAATGACGGAAGAGAAAAAAGATACGCTGGCCCGGGAAACCGCGGCTGACGAACAGAAACTCCAGAAGGAACGGAAGACCATTGACGCCCTGACGGATTTCAGCAATATGTATGATTTCAAGAAGGACTCCAACCACGAATACAAGACGGAAGCCGGCCTGACTCCTGATGTGGTCCGGGAGATTTCTTCCAAGAAGAATGAACCCAAGTGGATGCTGGATGCCCGTCTGAAATCCCTGGATCTGTACTATCAGATCCCCTACCCGGAATGGGGTCCGGACATCAGCGGCCTGGATATGGCCAACATCGTCACTTACGTACGCCCCAATGCCCGGATGAGTGCCAACTGGAACGATCTGCCGGAAGACATCAAGGACACCTTTGACCGTCTGGGAATCCCGGAAGCGGAAAAGACCTCCCTGGCCGGGGTGGGAGCCCAGTATGACTCCGAAGTGGTGTACCACAGCATCCAGGACGAACTGGTAAAGCAGGGTGTCATCTACACCGACTTCGATACGGCTGTGAAAAAATATGAAGACATTGTCCGGAAGCATTTCATGAAGCTGATTCCTCCCACGGACCACAAGTTCGCCGCCCTCCACGGGGCAGTATGGTCCGGCGGATCCTTTGTGTACGTGCCGGAAGGGGTGGACGTGTCCATTCCCCTCCAGAGCTATTTCCGGCTGAACGCACCGGGAGCCGGTCAGTTCGAACATACCATGATCATTGTGGAAAAGGGCGCCAAGGTCCATTTCATCGAAGGCTGCTCCGCCCCCAAGTACAACGTGGCCAACCTCCACGCCGGGGCGGTGGAACTGTTCATCGGGGATGACGCCACCCTGACCTATTCCACCATTGAAAACTGGTCCAAGAACATGTACAACATGAACACCAAACGGGCCATTGTAGGGAAAAACGGTACCATCAACTGGGTCACCGGGTCCTTCGGGTCCCACACCTCCTGCCTGTACCCCATGAGCATCCTCAACGGGGAAGGGGCCCACTGTGAATTCACCGGGGTCACCTTTGCCGGCAAGGGTCAGTACCTGGACACCGGGTCCAAGGTGGTCCACAATGCTCCCCACACCACCAGCAACATTAACTCCAAGTCCATTTCCAAGGACGGCGGGGTGTGCATCTACCGGGGCAGCGTGGTGATCAACGAATGTGCCGAAGGGTCCAAATCCAACGTAAGCTGCGAATCCCTGATGCTGGATGAACAGTCCCAGTCCGATACCATTCCGGCCATTGTGATCAAGAACGACAATGTGGACCTGGGCCATGAAGCCAAGATCGGCCGGATCTCTGACGAAGCCATCTTCTACCTGATGAGCCGGGGCCTTAGTGAGGACGAAGCCCGGGCCATGCTGGTACGGGGCTTTGTGGACCCTGTTTCCAAGGCCCTGCCTCTGGAATATGCTGTAGAAATGAACAATCTGATCAATCTGGAACTGAAAGGTTCCATGTAAAAGGGAGGCGGAGATTATGACCAAAGAACAATTCAATGAACTTCCGCGTCCCACCTTCCGGTGGATGAAAGTGAACCATCTGGAACTGGATCCCCTGGCGGCCCAGGACCTGAAACCGGTGGAACTGGCGGTGCGCCAGGAAGGGAACGTCCAGGTGGAAACCTATGAGGGAAACCGGCTGCCGGATCTGGGAGATTTCCAGGGAGCCAGCCGGGAAGCCCTGGCAGAAGCCCAAAAAGGCGGCAATGTGAACTGCAGCGTTACGGTGGCCGATGGGGAAGAAGCCTCTGTATGGGTCACCTACACAGTCACCGAGGATGTGCCCCGCCTGGTGGGCCAGCTGAAGATCCAGGCCGGGAAGAACAGCCGTCTCCATGTGTATGAACTGTTTGACGGTGACGGAGAAAACGGGCTGGTGAACCTGCTCCAGTTTGTGGAAGCCGGAGACGGCGCCCAGGTTACCATCAGCAAGGTCCAAATCCATGGGGAGAAGGTCCGGCACATCGACCAGCGGCTGACCCGGGAAGGGAAAGAATCCCAGGTGAAGTTCGTCAGCGCCGAAGTGGGGGGCCATCAGAACCTGGTGTATGTCCGCACGGACCTGGATCATGATGAAGCCCGGTTCAAGAGCGCTTCCATGTATCTGGGCAGCGATGATCAGCTGTTCGACTACTCCTACTGGGTGCCCAACAAGGGCTGCAAGACCGATACGGATATCCTGACCACCGGGGCCCTTATGGGCACCAGCAGGAAATATTTCCGGGGGACCATCGACTTCCTCCGGGGCGGCAAGAAGGCGGTGGGCAACGAATCTGACGTGTGCCTGCTGCTGAACAAAGGCGTCCACTCCATTTCCGTGCCTCTGCTGTTGTGCAAGGAGGACGATGTGGTGGGCAACCATGCTTCCAGTTCCGGCCAGATCGACCAGGACATGCTGTTCTATCTCATGAGCCGGGGCTTCAATGAAGCCGGGGCCCAGCTGATCATCGTGGAAAGCAACATCCGTCCTGTCATCGACCAGCTGGGAGATGAAACACTGGAAAACAAGGCGCTCCAGGCTGTACGGACGAAGATGCAGTTCTGCCACCAGAAAGGAAATTGCCATGATAAATGTACGCAGAGATTTCCCCATCTTGACTAAAGTCCACAATGGACATCCTCTGGTGTACCTGGACAATGCAGCCACCACCCAGAAGCCCTATCAGGTGATCCACGCCATGGTGGATCTGCTGGAACATCACAACGGGAACCCTCACCGGGGGGCCCATGTGCTGTCCATCGAAGCCGGGGAACTGTATGATCAGGCCCGGGAAGCAGTCCGGAAGTTCATCAACGCCAAGCACTTCGAAGAAGTGATCTTTGTGCGGAACTCCACCGAAGGGCTGAACCTGATTGCCCGGAGCTACGGGGAAACCCATCTGAAACCGGGGGATAAAGTGGTGATCCCCATTTCCGAACACCATTCCAACCTGGTGCCCTGGCAGAGAGCCTGCCGGAAGACCGGAGCGGAACTGGTTTACATGTACCTGGATGAAACCGGGCACTTTACGGAAGAGGATCTGGCCAAGATCGATGAACGGACCAAGATTGTTTCCTTTGCTGCGGTGAGCAACGTGCTGGGCATGGTGCGGCCGGTGAAGGAAGTGGTGGAACGGGCCCACAAAGTGGGGGCCATTGCCATTGTGGACGGGGCTCAGTCCACTCCTCACATGAAGACCGATGTCCAGGATCTGGACTGCGACTTTTATGTATTCTCCGGCCACAAGATGCTGGGTTCCACCGGCACCGGTGTGGTGTACGGGAAAAAGGCTCTGCTGGAAGAAATGGAACCTTTCCTGCTGGGTGGGGACATGATCGAATACGTCCAGGAACAGACCACCAGCTTCAATGAACTGCCCTACAAGTTCGAAGCCGGGTCCCAGAACGTGGAAGGAGCCGTGGCCCTCCATGCGGCCATCGACTACCTGGATGACATCGGCATGGATAAGGTGGAAGAACACGAACGGGAGCTGACCGACCGGTGCCTGGCAGGGATGCTGAAAATGCCCCACATCCACATTATCGGCAGCACCGATCCCAAGGAAAAGACAGGGGTGATCTCCTTCACCATCGACGGGGTCCATCCCCACGATGCGGCTACCATCCTGGACAGCTTCGGCATTGCCATCCGCAGCGGCCACCACTGTGCCCAGCCTCTGGGAGCTCATCTCCATGTGGAAGCTTCCAACCGGGTCAGCTTCTATATCTACAATACCCTGGAAGAAGTGGATTACTTCCTGTCCAAACTGCCGGAAGTCCGGAAAGTCATGGGCTTCAAAGATTGATGGAAACAGGTGAATGATAATGGAAGACATGAACCAACTGTACTCTGACATTATTCTGGAGCACAACCAGGACCAGGCCAACAAACATGAGCTGGATCCCCACAATCTCCAGGAACACGGCCACAACCCCAGCTGCGGGGATGACATTACCCTCCAGGCGGATATCCAGGACGGGATCATCAAAGATGCCGCCTACACCGGCCACGGCTGCGCCATCAGCCAGGCCTCCACGGATATCATGATCGACCTGATCCGGGGGAAATCCGTCAAGGAAGCCCTCCGTCTGGTGGATCTGTTCCTGGCCATGATCAAGCGGGAAGAAACCGATGACGGGAAACTGGAAGAACTGGACGACGCCATCGCCCTGAAAAATATCTCCAACATGCCCGCCCGGGTAAAATGCGCCGTCCTGGCCTGGCATACCCTGAAGGATGCTTTGGAGAAGGAAGAGAATAAATAAGGTGCTGTTTCGCAGCACAATGGCCCTGTCAATGGTCAATTGCCAGAGAAAAGAACCCGCCTTGTTGGACGGGTTCTTTTTTATTTGGCAATCCATAGGATATTTGATGAGGAAACAAGTATTCTTTGAAAAGGTTGGTATACCATATTCAAAAATTTGCTTTGGCAAATTTTATCATTTAGCCATTGACAATTGACTGTTGACAATTGACAAAAGAGGGCAAAGCCCTCTTTTTTATAGCTTTTTCCCCGCTGGTGTAGTATAATCTACCCATAATGTCAAGAGTGAAACATAAGGAGGATGCAGAGGATGCATAGTTTTAGCACGGATTTTGGAGGTCGGACCCTTACCATTGAAACGGGGAAGATTGCCAAACAGGCCAATGGCGCTGTTCTGGTCCGCTACGGCGAAACGGCTGTAGTGGTGGCTGTGACGGGTACCGATACCCCCAGGGAAGGGGTGGATTTCTTCCCGCTGACAGTGGATTTCGAAGAAAAGATGTACGCAGTGGGCAAGATCCCCGGCGGGTTCCTGCGGAGAGAAGGGCGGCCGGCAGAAACGGCCATCCTCACGTCCCGGCTCATCGACCGGCCCATTCGGCCTATGTTCCCGGACGGCTACCACAACGATGTACAGATCGTGTGCACGGCAGTTTCCGTGGATCCGGACAATGCCCCGGACATTCCGGCCATGATCGGCGCTTCCTGTGCCCTGTCCATTTCTGATATCCCCTTTGAAGGCCCCATCGCCGGGGTCCGGGTAGGCCTCATCGATGGCCAGTTCATTGTGGAACCCACTGTGGAACAGGCCAAGGTCAGCGAACTGAACCTGGCAGTGGCCGGTACCAAAGACGCCATCCTGATGGTGGAAGCCGGCGCCAAGGAAGTTTCTGAAGAAGTGATGCTGGATGCCATCTGGTTTGCGCACGGCGAAATCAAGAAACTGGTGGAATTCCAGGAAAAGATCCAGGCCGAAGTGGGCAAGCCCAAAATGGACTTCGAAGTCTACACTCCCCCCGCAGAACTGGCCCAGGAAATCGAAGCCTATGGGGAACCCAAGATCCACGATGCCCTGATGGATCCGGACAAGCTGCACCGGGACAAAATGGTCAGCGAAGCCAAGGAGGAAATCCTGGCCCACTTTACGGAACTGTATCCGGACAATGAAATCGATATTGCCCATGTGGTGGCCAAACTGGTGAAACGGGTGTTCCGGCACATCATCACCGTGGACAAGATCCGTCCGGACGGCCGTGCCCTGGATGAAGTCCGTCCCATCAGCTGTGAAGTGGGGCTCCTGGCCCGTCCTCACGGCTGCAGCCTGTTCACCCGGGGACAGACCCAGGTGCTCAACTGCCTGGCCCTGGCTCCGCTCCGGGAAGCCCAGAACCTGGAAACCCTGGCCGGGGACATCCAGAAACGGTACATCCACCATTACAACTTCCCGCCTTACAGTGTGGGCGAAACCAAACCTCTGCGCAGCCCGGGCCGTCGGGAAATCGGTCACGGGGCGCTGGCGGAACGGGCTCTCCTGCCGGTGATTCCTTCGGAAGAGGAATTCCCCTATACCATCCGGCTGGTTTCTGAAGTGCTGGAATCCAACGGTTCTTCCTCCATGGCCAGCACCTGTGCCAGCACCCTGTCCCTGATGGATGCCGGCGTGCCCATTAAAGCTCCGGTATCCGGGGTGGCCATGGGCCTGGTGAAGGAAGGAGAAAACTTCACCATCCTTACCGATATCCAGGGCCTGGAAGACGCCAACGGGGATATGGACTTCAAGGTAGCTGGTACCTCCAAGGGTATCACCGCCATCCAGATGGACATCAAGGTGGACGGCCTGACCAAAGACATCCTCCAGGCGGCCCTGGCCCAGGCCAAGAAAGGCCGTGCCTTCATCCTGGGCAAGATGCTGGAATGCATCTCCGAACCCCGGAAGCAGCTGAAGAAATACGCACCCAAGATCACCACCATTAAGGTGAACCCGGAGAAGATCAAAGACATCATCGGACCTGGGGGCAAGGTGATCAAGAAGATCGTGGAAGATACCGGTGCCCAGATCGACATCAACGATGACGGTACCGTGTACATTGCCGCCGCCGACAGCGCATCCGCCGATGCGGCCATCAAGACCATCCAGGACATCACGGCAGAACCGGAAGTGGGCAAGGTGTACACCGGCAAAGTCACCCGGATCATGAACTTCGGGGCCTTTGTGGAATTCATGCCCGGCCGGGAAGGGCTGGTGCACATTTCCCAGCTGGCCAAGGAACGGGTGGAAAAAGTGGAAGATGTAGTCAGCGTAGGCGACGAAATCGTCGTGAAGCTGGTGGAAATCGACTCCAAAGGACGGCTGAACCTGTCCCGGAAAGCCTGCTTGAAATAAGAAAAAAGGGTGCTGCTGTGCAGCACCCCTTTTTTCATGTTACAATAATATGGTACACACAGGAAACAAGGAGATCATACTATGGGATTGTTTTTCAGAAAGACGAAAGTGACCTTGCTGGCTCCTTTGACCGGGGAACTGGTGTCCCTGGATCAGGTGCCGGACAAGGCTTTTGCCCAGAAAATGCTGGGAGACGGGGTGGCGGTACGGCCGGAAGAAGGACGGCTGGCAGCCCCCTGTGACGGAACCATTTCCTATGTGCCGGATACGGCCCATGCCATTGCCCTCACGGAAGGCCACGGACTGGAAATCCTGCTCCATGTGGGACTCAATACGGTGGCCCAGAATGGGGCGGGCTTCAAGGCCCTGGTTAAAACCGGGGACAAGGTAAAGGCCGGCCAGCCTCTGATCGAATTCGACCGGGAGAAACTGGGAAGCTGCGGCTGCAATCTGACTACCCCCATGGTGATCACCAATGGGGATAAGGTGGGGAAGATGGAAAAGGCACAGTCAGGACCGGTGGCGGCCGGTAAGGACATTGTCCTGACCATTACCCTGAACTGAGGGGGAAGGAACCATGAAAGTAAACGGCAGCGGCGGAAGTTTTGTGGAACAGGTCTACAACCTGGCACCGGCAGTGGCCTGGGAACTGGGGCTTCAGGTATGCCGGGAAATGGAAGTGGAAATCGAAAAACAGGATGATGCCGGGATGCTGCTGAACGGCTCCCTGGTGTCGGAAGAAAAATCCTTCCTGTTCGGGAAACCCAAACGGAAGGAAATCGTTTTTGCCGTACAGCCTTTGGAACAGGGCTGCAATGTAATCGTGGACATCCACAAAAAACGCATGGAAGTGTACAGCCTGAAGCCCCAGAACCGGGAAACGGATAAATTTGTGGCCCTGTTCGAGGAAAAGGCCCAGGCTTACCTGGATCAGCGGATTTGTCCCCAGTGTCATGCAGCGCTGCCCAAAAACGTGGCCTTTTGCCCCTTCTGCGGGGCGAAGCTGTAGAGAGAAACAAAAAAGCTGGCTGCCGAAGCAGTCAGCTTTTTTATGTTGTAACCTATAGCTTAGATGGCGCGGGTTACCTTGCCGGAACGTAAGCAGCGAGTGCACACGTTGATGCTCTTCACTTCACCGTCTACCACCGCTTTAACCTTTTGAACGTTAGGTTTCCAAGAACGTTTTACATGTCTATTGGAATGGCTGACGTTGTTGCCGGACAGCTCACCTTTGTTGCAGATTTCACAGATGCATGCCATGGTCCCACCTCCTTCAAGTTATAAGGCAATGCTTTATTTTTAAAACTCAATGTAGCTATTTTAACACAAATTGGATTATAATTGCAAGTAGAAAACCATGAGAAAAGGAGAAAATGACCATGTGGTGGCAGGAACCTGTAAGCAAACTCAAAGGCATCGGGCCCAAAAAGGCCCTGGAATTCGCAAATATCAACGTAGAGACCATCGGCGACCTGCTGAATCATTTTCCCCGGCAGGGCTGCTATCTGGATTATTCCCACATCCGGACCATCGGAGAACTGACCACCGGTGGGGAAATGCAGCTGTTCCGGGGGACCATCGTCCGGCTGAACAACCGGCGGAGTGCCCGGAACATGAAATACGCCACCATTACCCTGGGGGACGGCACGGGCTTTGCGGAAATCGTCCTGTTCGGGGCACAGACCTACATGACCCGGGTGTACCATACCGGAGATGAGGTGCTGGTCATCGGCAAGGTGAACCTGGGCCGCACCGCCAAAAGTGTCACCAGCGCCAGTCTGTCCCATGTAAAGGATGAAAAGGCGGAGGCCCCCGGCATCCTGCCCACTTATGCCCTGACCGGCAGCCTGACCCAGAACCAGGTCCGGGGGGCGGTGCGCCAGGCTCTGGCCCTGGCCCGGAAGGAACTGCCGGAGTGCCTGCCGGAAAAGATCCTCCAGGCCAAGCATTTCCTGCCCCGGCTGGAAGCCCTGGAGAACATTCACTTTCCCAAAAGTCCGGAACTGCTGGAAAAGGCCCGGCAGCGGCTGATTTTTGAAGAGCTGTTCTTTCTCCAGTGCGGGCTGCTCCATCACCGGGTGGAAATCAAGAAGGACAGCCGGGGCATCAAGATGGCCCGGTCCGGAGAGCTGGTGCAGAAGGTACGGGAAGGTCTGGGCTTTGCGCTTACCGACAGCCAGAAAAAAGCCTGGCAGGAAATCGACGACGACATGCAGAGCCCGGAACCCATGAACCGGCTGGTCCAGGGGGATGTAGGCTCCGGGAAGACGGCCCTGGCCCTTCTGGCCCTGGCCAAAGCAGTGGAAAACGGCTACCAGGGCTGTCTCATGGCTCCTACAGAGATCCTGGCGGAACAGCATTACCAGGAAATGCAGAAGGTGCTGGAACCGGCCGGAATCCGGACGGCCCTTTTGACCGGAGGCCTGACTGCCAAAAAACGCCGTCAGGTGCTGGAAGGCCTGGCAGACGGCTCCATCCAGGCAGTGGTGGGGACCTACGCCCTGATCCAGGACAAGGTGGTGTTCCATTCCCTGGCCCTGGCCATTACGGACGAACAGCACCGGTTCGGGGTGGCCCAGCGGGCCAAACTCCAGGCCAAGAGCCAGTATGCGCCCCATGTGCTGGTGATGACCGCCACCCCGATTCCCCGGACTCTGGCTCTCACCGTGTACGGGGACCTGGACGTGTCCCTGATGAAAGGAATGCCCCCGGGACGGAAACCGGTCCGGACCCTGTGCTACACCGAGGACAAACGGCCGGCAGTGTACCAGGGGATGGTCCATCAGATCCAGGAAGGCCACCAGGCCTATGTGGTGTGCCCCCTGATCGAGGAAAGCGAAGGGGTGGACGCCAAGGCGGCGGAAGAACTCTACGAGGAACTGACTTCCACCTATCTGAAGGGGATCCCCTGCGGGCTCCTCCACGGCCGTCTGAAGCCGGAAGAAAAGGATGCGGTGATGGAAAGTTTCGCCCGGAACGAAACCAAGGTGCTGATCACCACTACGGTGGTGGAAGTGGGGGTGAACGTGCCCAATGCCACACTGATGGTCATCGAGGGAGCGGACCGGTTCGGCCTGGCCCAGATGCACCAGCTCCGGGGCCGGGTAGGACGGGGCAGCGCCCAGTCCTACTGCGTGCTGCTTACCGCTTCCACCAATCCGGTGACCCTGGAACGGCTCCAGATCATGCGCAGCTGCAGCGACGGGTTCCTGCTGGCGGAAAAGGATCTGGAACTCCGGGGGGCCGGCCAGTTCTTCGGCCTGCGCCAGCACGGCCTCAGCGACCTGTACATAGCGGACATCCTCCGGGATACGGATACCCTGGTGGAAGCCCGGAAAGCGGCCCAGTGGGCCATGGGAGACCCGGACACGGCCCAGGAAGTGATCCGCGCCGCTGCCACCACCCAGTTCGACGGACGGTTCGAGAGGATATTCAATGCATAAGGTGGAGCTGCACGTTGCGTGCAGCTCCCCTCGCTGTCAGCGGCCCCCTTCTTTCACCTTTCTTTACATGCAGTTTTCATTTCTGTAACAAGTTCCGGCTATAATAAATAAAATCCACTATTGACCTTTCATTGATTTTGTCATAAGGAGCCGTATCATGGAAGCACCTGTACAATCACAACCGCAATATCCTGCCCAAGACCGCTGTTCGGAACGGACTTTCAAACTTCTGGCTTTTGCCGGGCTGTTGGGGGTCCTGGTCCTGATCCATTTTCTGGACCCCGGATTCTATCACCAGATCGTCCACCTGGCCCGGGGTGGGAACATCCAGGAAACCGTGGACTTTCTCCGCTCCTTCGGCCCCTGGGCCGTAGTCATCAGTTTCCTGCTGGATGTGTTCATCAACGCCGCCGGCTGTCTTCCCTCCATTTTCCTGTCTACGGCCAATGGGGTGGTGTTCGGGCTGCCGGTGGGGATCCTGGTATCCTGGTCCGCGGAAAGCGTGGGGGTGATTCTCAGTTTCCTCATTATGCGGTATTTCCTCCGGTCCACAGCGGAAACCGTCATTGCCAAAAGCAACAATCTCCAGAAACTGGACGAGATGAGCAGTGAAAACGGCCTGGTGGCCATGGCACTGGCACGGACCCTGCCCTATTTCCCTTCCGGGATCCTCACCTGCTTGGGAGCCATCAGCCGGATGAAGTTCCGGGACTATGTGATTGCCACCTTTATCGGGAAACTGCCCTCCACGGCCCTGGAAGTGGTGGTGGGCCACGACATCGTCCATTTCCGCCAGCATATGGACCGGCTGGCCATCCTGGTGACTCTGGTGCTCCTGGTCTACGGAACGCTGCTGTACAGCCGGTACCGGAAACGTCGGGCCTGAGAAAGAGCTGCAGAAGGAATGTGTATCTATCGTTACACATTCCTTTTTCTTTTGGGAGAATTTCAAAAGTTTTCTGTAAAAAGCAGGAAAAAGGCTGTCTTTCCCCGAAAAAGAGTACCATCAGACTTGTTGAGGACCCTGTTTCGGCAGCGGTACCTCCTGCACCATACGGAACAAAGGGGGCTGTACAGTGAAAGAGTATACAGGTGATAAAATCAGAAACGTGGCAATCGTAGGTCATGGAGGCGCAGGCACCACTTCCCTGACGGAAGCTCTGCTCTACCGCAGCGGGGCCATCAGCCGGATGTGCAAGGTGGAAGACGGCCAGACCACTACGGACTTTGAACCGGAAGAAATCAAAAGAGGGGTTTCTGTCAGCGCCACCCTGGCACCGGTGGAATGGCGGGATGTGAAGATCAACTTCATCGATACCCCGGGGTTTGCGGATTTCGTGGCGGAAGTGAAAGGGGCCTTCCGGGCGGTGGACAGCGTGCTGATCGTGGTCAGCGCCACCAGCGGGGTCCAGATCGGGACGGAACAGTGCTGGAAGCTGGCGGAAGAAGCAGGTCTGCCCCGGCTGATCTTCGTGAACAAAATGGATCGGGAAAACGCTGATTACGACAATATCCTGGACAATCTCCGGGCCAAGATCGGGAAACGGATCCTGCCTCTGGAACTGCCTTTGGGCAAGGAAGCGGATTTCTGCGGGGTCATCGACGTGTTCAACCAGAAGGCCTACCGGGGCAACGGCAACGGGGCCGACGAAATCGAGGTCCCTGCTGATCTGAAGGAATGGGTCCAGGATGCCCATGACAAAATGGTGGAAGCGGCGGTCGAAGCCGATGACGAAATCATGGAACGGTATCTGGAAGGGGAAACCATTTCCGATGAAGAAGTGATGAGCTGTCTGGTGAAGGGCATCCGGCAGGGAATCATCTTCCCGGTGCTCTGCGGCTCCGCCTTCAAGAACATCGGCCTGGGCCGGACCCTGTCCGCCATTGTGGACTATACCTTCCCGGCCATCCTGAACGAATACCATGTAACCAACCTGAAAACCGGAGAAGTGGAACGGCGGGATTCCAACGCACCGCTGGCCGCTCTGGTGTTCAAGACCACCTCCGATCCCTTTGTGGGACGGATGAGCTTCATCCGGGTGTTCTCCGGGGTTATCAACGCCGACAGCACTGTGTATAACGCCAGCCGGGATGAAATGGAAAAGGTGGGGGCCATCTGTACCCTCCGGGGCAAGAACCAGATCCCCATGAAGGCCATTACCGCCGGGGATATCGGGGTGATCTCCCGTCTCCAGTTCACCATGACCGGGGATACCCTGAGTGCCAAGGAGGCACCGGTGCAGTTTGCACCCATTGAATACCCTCTGCCCATGTACAGCCGGGCCATCGCTCCCAAAAAGAAAGGGGACGAGGACAAAATTGCGGCGGCTCTGAACAAGCTCATGGACGAAGATCCTACCTTTATCGTCAGCCGGAACCCGGTGACCAAGGAAACTCTGATCAGCGGCATGGGAGACCAGCATCTGGACATCCTGATGGAACGGATGAAACGGAAATTCGGGGTGGAAGCCGTTTTGAAACCGCCCATGGTGGAATACCGGGAAACCATCCGGGGTTCTGCAGAAGTGGAAGGCAAATACAAGAAACAGACCGGGGGCCACGGCCAGTACGGCCATGTGGTCATCAAAATGGAACCTCTGCCTCCGGGAAGCGGTTTTGAGTTCGTGGACAAGATTTTCGGAGGTGCCGTGCCCCGGCAGTACATCCCGGCGGTGGAAAAGGGCATGAAGGAATCCATGGAACACGGGATCCTGGCCGGATATCCGGTGGTGGATCTGAAGATCACCCTGCTGGATGGGTCCTATCATACGGTGGACTCTTCGGAAATGGCCTTCAAAGTGGCTTCCCACATGGCCTTCCAGAAAGCGGCGGAACAGTCCAAGCCTGTGCTGATGGAACCCTATTACAACCTGGATGTGTATTGTGACGAACGGATGACCGGGGACATTATTTCCGACCTGAACAGCAAACGGGGACGGATCCTGGGGATGCAGTCTGCAGAAGACGGCCGGGCTGTGGTAAAGGCCCAGGTGCCCTATGCGGAAATCCTGGATTACGCTGTGGATCTCCGGGCCCTGACCCAGGGGACCGGGACCTTCGAAATGAAGTTTGACCATTACGAAGACGTGCCTCCCAAGATGGCGGACAAGATCATTGCTGAAGCCAGAGCCAAGGCAGAAGCCGCCAAAAAGTAAAAATATGCGTTTACCGGACCTGCCGGCCATTGCCGGAGGTCCGGTTTTTGTGTAAACTGAAAGGGATCGATTGTACAAGGAGGAATGGATGTGACACTGACTACTGAAAAAAAGGGCATCTTGGCTTCCATCCTGGCGGCGGTGTTCTTTACCACCATGGATGTGGGAGCCAAGAAACTGCTCCACCTGGGCACCGGGGAAATCACCTTCTTCCGGGGACTGGTGGGGATGCTGTTCCTGCCCTTTATGGCCCGGATGGAAACCCTGCCGGTGTTTTCCGGGAAGGACCGGGGGCTGCTCCATCTCCGGGGCCTGTTCGGATGTGCCTGCCTGCTGTTCTTTTTTTACTGCCTCAATGGATTGAAACTGGGGGACGCGGAAATCCTCACTCAGCTCTCTGCCTTTTTCATGTGTCTCCTGTCCCCGATTTTCCTCCGGGGCAGTCTCCAGAAGCGGTCGGTGCCCTGGCTGGGGGTGATCGCCTTGGGAGCGGCCATCGTCCTTCAGGTGTGGAATTTCCACTCGTTCAACCTTTATGCCCTGTTTGGAATCCTGTCCGCCTTCTTTGCAGCCAGCGCTTACGTGTGCATCGGGAAGATGACGGAGCGGGGAGGCCACACCCAGACGGAACTGGTGCTGTATTTCCAACTGTACAGCACTCTGGGAGGACTGGTGCTCATGGGTATGGACCGGTGGACCCTGCCGACAGGGGCCGAATGGGGATGGATCCTGGAAATGGCCCTGTCCGCCCTGATGGGGCAGGTGTGTCTCACCTGGGGGTGCACCCACATCCATCCTACTATGGTGAACTTTCTCATGTATACCGGCATCCTGTTCCATATCCTGGCGGGAGCTCTGCTCTGGGGCGAAGTCCTGACTGGGTATTCCTGGGTGGGCGGCAGCCTGATTGTGCTGGGGAGCGTGCTGCTGCTGAGACAGTGAGAAGAAGGGCGGTTGACAGATGACCGTTGACAGTGCTGCTGTCCTTGCAGCAGCACCCCTTGCGTTACCCCCTCAAATGGCCTATAATCAGAATGAATGACTGTGTATACCACTTTTTTACATCCGCTATGGAGGGATTTTTTTCATGCAAAATATTGATAATGAAAGCATCAACACCCTGCGTTTTTTGTCCATCGATGAGGTGCAGGCGGCCAATTCCGGTCACCCGGGCCTTCCTCTGGGAACCGCGCCCCTGATGTACACCATTTGGGACCGGTTCATGAAATACAATCCTGAAAACCCCAACTGGTTCGACCGGGACCGTTTCGTCCTGTCCCCGGGCCACGGCAGCGCCCTGCTCTATGCCATGCTCCATGTGGCCGGCTATGATCTGTCCCTGGAAGATCTGAAGAACTTCCGTCAGTGGGGCAGCAAGACTCCGGGCCATCCGGAATACGGTGTGACCCCCGGGGTGGATGTGTCCACCGGTCCTCTGGGCCACGGCTTTGCCATGGCAGTGGGACTGGCCATGGCGGAAGAAATGATGGCCACCCGGTACAACAAGGAAGGCTACAAGGTGGTGGACCATTACACCTACGGCATCACCTCCGACGGAGACCAGATGGAAGGGGTGGCTTCTGAGGCCGCTTCTCTGGCCGGTACCCTGGGTCTGGGAAAACTGATCTTCCTCTATGATGACAACAAGATCACCATCGAAGGCAGCACGGACATTGCCTTCCGGGAAGATGTGGGAGCCCGGTTCAAAGCCTATGGCTGGCAGGTGCTGCGGGTGGCTTCTTCTGAAGATGTGGAAGCTTTGGCCAAAGCCATTGAAGCCGCCAAGAAGGAAACCCGGAAACCGTCCCTGATCATCGTGAAGACCCATATCGGCTTCGGCAGCCCCCGGCAGGATATGGCCAGTGCCCACGGGGAACCCCTGGGGGCGGAAAACGTGGCCAAGACCAAGGAAGCCGCCGGCTGGGACGGCAGCCAGTCCTTTGTGGTGCCGGAAGCCGTGAAGAAACATTTTGCGGACAAACTGCCCCAGTGCCGGAAAAACGAAGAAGACTGGAACAAACTGCTGGAAGACTACGGCCGGGCTTATCCGGAACTGGCACAGGAACTGGCTGACCGGCTGGACGGGAAAATGGATCTGGATGTGAAAGACCTGATGGCTGCCTTCAAGGATACGGACAGTGTGGCCACCCGGGCCGCCTCCGGTTCCGTACTCCAGCTGCTGGCTGACAAGATTCCTGCTCTTACCGGGGGCAGCGCTGACCTGGGGCCCTCCAACAAAACGGAAATGAAGGGCAAAGGCTTCTTCTCCGCCGAAGACCGGACCGGCCGGAACATCCACTTCGGCATCCGGGAACATGCCATGGGCTGCATCGTCAACGGTCTGTGCCTCCATGGCGGTATCCTGCCTTTCGGGGCCACCTTCCTGGTGTTCGCCGACTTCATGCGGCCGGCTGTGCGGATGGCGGCTCTCATGGGCATCGGCAGCGTGTTCGTCTACACCCATGACAGCGTGTTCGTAGGGGAAGACGGGCCCACCCATGAACCCATCGAACAGACCATGAGCCTGCGGCTGATCCCCAACGTATCCGTGTTCCGCCCGGCGGACGCCCTGGAAACGGCTGTGGCCTGGAAAGCCGCCTGCGAAAACCGGAAGCAGCCCACCTGCCTGCTGCTCACCCGTCAGGGTCTGCCGGTGCTCCATGGGTATGAAAAGACCATTGCCAAGGGTGCGGCCAAAGGGGCCTATGTGCTGAGCCCCTCCGCCAAAGACAAGGTGAAGGCTGTGATCATTGCCACCGGCAGTGAAGTCCATCTGGCTCTGGATGCCCAGAAAGCCCTGGAAGAAAAAGGCATTGGGGTCAATGTGGTGTCCATGCCCAGCTGGGATGTGTTCGAACAGCAGAGCAGTGCCTACAAGAAGAAAGTCCTGCCCAAGGATGTGCCTGCCATCGCCCTGGAAGCCGGAGTACGCACCGGCTGGGCCCGGTACACCGGCAGCGAGGACAGAGTCCTGGGCATCGACCGGTTCGGCGCTTCCGCCCCCGGCAAGACCGTCTACAAAGAATTCGGCTTCACCGTGGACCATGTGGTGGAAATGGTGAAGAAACTGAAGTGATTGGATGAAAAAGGCTGTCGCTCAGGCGGCAGCCTTTTTCAGAAAGAAGGAGAAAACATGTTCCATCTGTTGACCATTGCCGGGTCGGATTCTTCCGGCGGAGCCGGCATCCAGGCTGACCTGAAGACTTTTGCCGCTCATGGCTGCTACGGCATGAGCGTGATCACTGCCGTGACTGCCCAGAACACCACCGGGGTCACCGCCATCCAGAACATCGACCCGGAAGTGGTGGAAGCCCAGATCGATGCCGTATTCCAGGATATCCGGGTGGACGGGGTCAAGGTAGGGATGGTGTCCAATTCCGCTTTGATCCGGGCCATTGCCCGGAAAATGGAGGAGTACGCTCCCAAAGTGCTGGTGGTGGATCCGGTGATGGTGGCCACTTCCGGCAGCTATCTCTTGGAAAAAGAGGCCCGGAAGGACCTTCAGGAAAAACTGCTGCCTCTGGCCACCCTGATCACTCCCAACATGCAGGAAGGAGAAGTATTGTCCGGCCTTTCCATCCGCAGCCAGGATGACATGGAAAAGGCTGCGGCGGTGATCTGCCAGAAAGGGGCCAGGGCCGTGCTGCTGAAAGGCGGCCATCTGGCGGATACGGCCGATGACTACCTTCTGTATCCCGGGGAAGGGGACTGGCTGAAGGGAAAATGGTTCCCGGGCCAGCGGTTCGACAACCCCAATACCCATGGCACCGGCTGCAGCCTGTCTTCTGCCCTGGCCGCGGAACTGGCCGCCGGTCAGCCACTTCCGGAAGCCGTGGAAAAGGCCAAGGCCTATGTGGCCCTGGGCATCCAGAACGGTCTGGCGGTGGGCAAGGGCCACGGGCCCATCCACCATTTCGTGGATCTGTACCGGCATGCCGGCTGGGAGTGATGCATCATGAAAAAATTTGATCTGAGCCTGTACCTGGTCACTGACCGGAACTGTCTCCAGGGCAGGGATTTTTATGAAGCGGTGGAGGAAGCCCTCCGGGCCGGGGTGACCCTGCTCCAGCTCCGGGAAAAGCATCTGGGCCTGGAAGACCTGGTGGCGGAAGGGAAAAAGGTAAAGGCCCTGTGCCGGAAGTACCAGGTGCCCTTCCTGGTGGACGACAATGTGGAAGCGGCCAAAATCCTGGAAGCAGACGGTGTCCATCTGGGCCAGGAAGACGAGGCCATCCAGAAGGCCCGGGCGGCTCTGGGGCCGGACGCCATCATCGGCATTTCCGCTCACAATCTGGAGGAAGCCCTGGAAGCCCAGGCCCAGGGGGCCGATTACCTGGGAGTGGGGGCCCTGTATCCCACCGGGAGCAAAAAGGATGCCTCCCTGCTGCCTGCCGGGATGCTGGAAAAAATCGTCCAGGCGGTCCGGATCCCGGTTGCAGGCATCGGAGGCATCCAGGAAGACCGGATGGAGGAAGTACTGGACCAGGGTGCCGCCGGCTGTGCCATGATCAGCGCCATTCTGGGAGCTCCTGACATCACCGCTGCTGTCAGCCGGATGAAGGCCCTAATCCAGGCCCGGCAGCAGTGACGGGAGGCAGCCATGGCAAGCGACCTGAAAACGGAAAAACTGGGGAAGAAGCTCCTGTCCCGGTTCACCCGGCAGCTGACGGACCAGGTGTTCCTGTTCCTCCAGCAGGACCCGGAGCTTTATGAGGAATACCAGGCCCTGGTCCGGGACAGCAGCCCCAACGGTGTGAATTCCGTCCTGGGCCGGATGATCACCGAAGCCTATGATCTGGTGAACCTGAACAAGGAAACCCATCCCCAGTCCCCTCTTTTGAAAAAATACACCCGCCATGCAGTCCGGTGGGAAAAGGAGGACCTGGAAGTCCAGAAAAAAGTCCTTTACGGGGACCGGGACCTGTTTACTCCCCAGCCGGCCAAATCCGGTGAGGAACGGAAAGCCCCCAAAAAGAAGGGACCGGACCAGGAGAGTCTCTTCTGAGAAAAAAACCTTGCCTGTCAAGGAAAAATCCTTGACAGGTTTTTCTCTTTATAGTACAATAGCACCCGGTGATATTCATGCAGGATGAAGGCTTTGAAAAAAGGATCCGGTTCGGTCAGCTCTATGCCATCTACGGCGGGCTGCTCACGGAGAAACAGCAGAAAATCATGGAAGAGTATTTCTACGATGACCTGTCATTGGGAGAAATCGCGGAAAATACCCAGACCAGCCGTCAGGCGGTCTATGATCTGCTGCGGCGTGTGGAACAGACCTTGGAAAAGTACGAAAACAGACTTCACCTGCTGCACCAGGATCAGGAACGGCAGTTCAAGCTCCGGGGAGCGGTAAAACTCCTGGAAGCCTGCCGGATCAGTGACAGCACCGATCCCCGTTTGGGGAAGGTGGAAGATATCCTGAAAAGCATCATTGACGAAAGCAGGTAACTATGGCTTTTGAAATCCTAACCGACAAACTGACGGCAGCCATCCAGAAGCTCCGGGGACAGAAGACGGTTTCCGAACAGGATCTGAAAGAGACCCTCCGGGAAGTCCGGCTGGCCCTGCTGGAAGCGGATGTGAACTTCAAGGTCGTCAAAGAATTTACCGCCAAGATCAAGGAGCGGGCCATGGGGCAGCAGGTTGACCCCAATCTCACTCCAGGCCAATATATTGTGAAGATCGTCCATGAGGAGCTCATCGAGCTCCTGGGGGGCACCCAGAGCAAGCTGAACCAGGCGGCCAATCCGCCTACGGTAATCATGCTGGTGGGGCTCCAGGGCGCCGGCAAGACCACCACTCTGGGCAAGCTGGCCAACTACCTGCGGAAAAACGGGAAGAAGCCGCTGATGGTGGCCGGGGACGTGTACCGTCCTGCCGCCATTACCCAGCTGGAAGTCATCGGCAAACAGCTGGATATGCCGGTGTTCTCTCTGGGAGACCAGGTTTCTCCGGTGGAAATCGCCAAAGAATCCCTGAAGCGGGCCAATGCCCTCCTGTGCGATACCGTGCTCATCGATACCGCCGGCCGTCTCCATGTGGACGAGACCCTGATGAATGAGCTGAAAGACATGAAAGCCGCGGTCCATCCGGACGAAATCCTGCTGGTGGTGGATGCCATGACCGGCCAGGACGCCGTTACGGTGGCCGATTCCTTCAACAAAGCCCTGGGCATTACAGGGCTGATTGTGACCAAGCTGGACGGTGACGCCCGTGGGGGCGCCGTACTCAGCGTCAAGGCAGTGACCAACTGTCCGGTGAAGTTTGTAGGGATGGGAGAAAAACTGGATGCCCTCCAGCCCTTCTATCCTGACCGTATGGCTTCCCGGATCCTGGGCATGGGGGACGTGCTCTCCCTGATCGAAAAGGCTCAGGAAGCCATCGATGTGGATTCGGCCAAAAAAATGGCGGAATCCCTGAAGAAGAATGAATTCACCCTGGACATGTTCCTGGACCAGATGAAACAGGTCAAGAAACTGGGGTCCCTGGAATCCATTCTCAGCATGATCCCCGGCATGGGTAAATTTGCCAAGCAGCTGGAAGGGGTGGATCTGGACGGCAAGGAAGTCCGCCGGCTGGAAGCCATCATCTATTCCATGACGCCTCAGGAGCGGCAGAATCCCCGGATCATCAACGGGTCCCGGCGCAAGCGCATTGCAGCCGGCTGCGGCCAGCGGGTCCAGGATGTGAACCGGCTGCTGAAGCAGTTCGAAGAGAGCAAGAAGCTCATGAAGACCATGCAGGGTATGAACAAGTATGCACGGAAAGGCAGATTCAAACTGCCTTTCATGCAATAAAACCAATCTGGTAAGGAGGTGAATGTTGTGGCAGTTAAAATCCGTCTGAAACGTATGGGTGCCAAAAAGAGCCCCTTCTATCGTATCGTCGTTGCTGACGAACGGGCTCCCCGTGACGGCCGTTTCATCGAAACCGTAGGTACCTACGATTCCACTGTTGATCCCGCCGTGGTTACCATCGACGAAGAAAAAGCTCTGTCCTGGATGAAAAAGGGCGCACAGCCGACTGATACGGTTCGTTCCATGTTCAGCAAACAGGGTCTGATGGCGAAACTGGCTGGCGAAAAAGCAGCCAAATAAGGAGGATGACTATGAAAAAGATAGTTGAAGTGATTGCTAAGGCTATCGTGAATAATCCCTCCGAGGTCCAGGTGGAGGAAGAAAGGACCGGATCTTCCGTGATCCTGAAACTCCACGTGGCGCCTGAAGATATGGGTAAAGTGATCGGCAAACAAGGCCGCATTGCCAAGGCCATCCGTCTGGTGATGAAAGCAGCTGCTACCCGCGAAAACGTGAAAGTCATCGTTGATATCGACTAAAGGTGGTTACCATGGATAAAATGATCGTTCGGGTGCCTGTAGTCATCAAGGCCAAGGTCACTGAAGACCTGAAAGCCAAGATCATTGCAGATATGAAGCGTCAGGTCCAGGCGGCAGAACTGGATTTCGAACAGTTCCAGTTCAATGCCAAGCGGGCGCTGAATGAACAGTCCGCTGCCGGTCCGGAGGCTGTCCGGGGGCTCCAGGAGCAGATCCAGTATGAAAAGGCCCAGCGGGGCCATGCTCTCCAGGAACTGAAAGACAAGCTGGAACGGGCTGAAAACCTGGAAATCGGCAGTGAAGTCGGTCATGGTACACTGGAACGTTCTGTAGAAATCGCTGTAGGCAGCGACCTGGAAGCCCTTATGGGGGCGGAAATCGTCGTGGAAGACGGCAAAGTCGTCGGCTTCAGAGAATAAGCCTATGGAACAGCATATCGTGATTGGCAAAATTGTCGCCCCGCATGGCGTGCGGGGCGAATTTCGCATTATGCCGCAGACGGATCATCCGGAGCGGTACGCCAAAATGAAGAAGATCACCCTGGACAACGGCCGGGACTACACGGTCCAAAGCCTCCGTCAGCACAAGAATGTGTACCTGATGAAGGTGGAGGGCATTGAGACCATGAACGATGCGGAGACCCTCCGGGGCCGGACCATCGTCCTGCGGCCGGAAGAACTGCCTCCTCTGCCGGAAGGCCAGTTCTATGTCCGGGACATCATCGGCTTTGCCGCCGTGACTCCGGAAGGGGAAACGGTGGGGATGCTGAAGGATGTGATCAGCCCCGGTTCCACCGATGTGTTCGTCATTGCTCCGCCCCAGGGGGAAGATATCCTGGTGGCGGCCATTGCGGACAATATCCGGAACATCGACTGGGAAAAGAAGCAGATCACTGTGGTGCTGCCGGAGTGGATCTGAGATGAAATTCGTATTTGTCACTCTTTTCCCGGAGATGATCCGGAGCGCCTGCAGCTGGAGCATCCTGGGCCGGGCGGCTCAGGAAGGGCTCCTGTCCGTGGACTGTGTGGATCCCCGGGACTATGCCACCGACCGGCACCGGAGCGTGGACGATACCACCTGCGGCGGCGGAGCAGGGATGGTGCTGAAACCCCAGACTTATCTGGCGGCCCTGGAACGGGCCCGGGAGCTGGCACCGGGAGCCCTGGTGGCGGCCCTGACCCCGGTGGGAGAATCCCTCCGGCAGGAACGGGTGTGTGAACTGGCCCGGAGCGGGCAGGATCTGATCCTGCTCTGCGGCCATTATGAAGGCTTTGACGAACGGATCCTGGAGGAAGCTGATCTCCGGCTTTCCATCGGGGATTTTGTGCTGACCGGAGGAGAACTGGCGGCCCTGTGCATCATGGATGCAGTGGCCCGGTTCATTCCCGGGGTGCTGGGCAAGCAGGTAAGCGCCGAGGAAGATTCCTTCCATGACAGCCTGCTGGAATACCCCCAGTACACCCGTCCGGTGGAGTACAGGGGCAAAGCCGTGCCGGAAGTCCTGCTTTCCGGCGACCACGGTAAAATCGGCCAGTGGCGGAGAAAGGAGAGCCTGCGGGCCACCTTCCTCCACCGCCCGGAACTGCTGCGGACCATGCAGTGGCAGAAGGGGGACGGGAGACTGTTCCTGGCCATGGAAGAAGAAGAAAAAGAGAAGTCCCGGACGGCCGGGAAAAGCAGGGAATCCTGACTTTTTCGGTTGCACCGGGAGCCGGCTGTATGGTATAATACAGCGTATGCATTAACGGGCGGTCCGCTGTTAGCACGTGGCTAGACATGAACGTCTTGGATTCTGAGGAGGAAATTAATAATGAACGTTATTGAAGCAATTGAAAAGGAACAGCTGCGTTCCGACATTCCCGAATTCCGTCCTGGCGATACCCTGAAGGTATATGTGAAGGTTGTGGAAGGCACCCGTGAACGGGTTCAGCTGTTTGAAGGCGTATGCATTGCCCGGAGCGGTTCCGGTGCCCGGGAAATGTTCACTGTTCGCCGCGTTGCTTCCGGCGTTGGTGTGGAAAGAATGTTCCCTGTCCATTCCCCGCGTCTGGAAAAAATCGTTGTATCCCACAGAGGTGTGGTACGCAGAGCAAAACTGTACTATCTGCGTAAACTGACCGGTAAAGCCGCTCGTATCAGAGAACGTCGGTAATCGGATCAATGAGGCAGTTGCTCCGGCAACTGCCTTTTTTATTGCAAAGGAGAAGGCATGAGCGAAGAAAAGAAATCCGGCTCCTGGCAGGATACGGTCAGTGACTGGCTGATTTCCATCATTGTGGCCGTGGTGCTGGCTTTTGGGATCCGTACCTTCCTGGTGGAACCCTATATGGTCTCTGGACCTTCCATGATGAACACCCTCCAGGACCAGGAACGGCTGCTGGTGAACAAGCTGGTCTATTACACCCGCCAGCCCAAACGGGGAGAAATCATCGTGTTCAAGTATCCCAGTGACACCCGGCGGGACTTCATCAAACGGGTCATCGCCGTGGGCGGGGACACCATCGAGATCCGGGACGGGAAGACCTATGTGAACGGGGAAGCCCTGGATGAAAGCTATATCCGGGAACCCTTCCACACCAACCTGCCCAAGACCACCGTCCCTGCCGGCCATATCTTTGTTATGGGGGACAACCGGAACAACTCCGAAGACAGCCGGTTCCGGGATGTGGGCTTTGTGGATCTGAGCCTGGTGAAAGGCAAAGCCAGCCTGATCTTCTGGCCCCTGGGACAGATACGGGCACTGCCTTGAAAAAAAGGGGCTGTGAAAAAATGAAAGATCATTTTTTCACAGCCCCTTTACTGCACCAAATTCCCGTTAATGCCCCGCTTTTTCCACAATTCGCTTCTGAATGGGAAGCATGGTATAATGGGGCCTATGCATATTGACAGGCGTTGCCTGTTTGGATAAGAAAGGATGTACCCATGGAAAATACAATCGGCGGAAAGAAATTCCATATCCAGTGGTTCCCCGGCCATATGACCAAGGCCAAACGGATGATGGAAGCCAACCTGAAACTGGTGGATGTGGTGGTGGAACTGCTGGACGCCAGGATTCCCCGGTCCAGTGCCAACCCCATGCTCCAGCAGCTGATCGGCAGCAAGCAGAAAATCGTGGTGCTGAACAAGACGGACATGGCAGATCCGGACCGGACCCGGGACTGGCTGGCCTATTTTAAGAAGCACAGCTTTACGGCCCTGGAGGTGGACTGTCAGAAAGGCAAGGGAGTCAAGGCCCTGGTGAATGCCATCCAGAAAGCCGGAGAACCCACCCTGGAAAAATGGCGGAAAAAGGGCGTACGGAACCGGTCCATCCGGGTGATGATCGTAGGAATCCCCAATGTGGGGAAATCCACCCTGATCAACCGGCTGCTGGGGAAGAACAAAGCCGCAGCCCAGAACAAGCCGGGGGTGACCCGGGGGCCTCAGTGGGTGATCCTGGGGAAGGGGCTGGAACTGCTGGATACCCCCGGTGTCCTGTGGCCCAAATTCGACAATCCGGAAACCGGGTTCTGCCTGGCGGTGACCGGTGCCATCCGGGAAGAGGTCTTTGATCAGGAAACCGCCGTCCATATCCTGGTCCAACGGCTGATGAAGCTGTATCCCCAGGAATTGTCCGCCAGTTACCGGATCGAACTGACACCGGAAGATACCGTGGAAGCGGCGGAGGAAAAAATCGCCCGGGCCCGGGGCTGCCTGAAAGCCGGCGGAGTCCTGGATATGAATAAAACAATCCAGATGATTCTCCGTGACTTCAAGACCGGGAAACTGGGATCCTTCTCCCTGGAAGCCGCTCCCCGGGACGAGGCCTGACATGGAAAAAAAAGAGAGCATCCAGGTAATCCGGGAACAGCTGAAACTGGGGCCGGAAGAAGCAGAACTGGAACGCTGGCGGAAGGATGGGCGGACCGGTGTCCGGAAACTGCTGGAAGCCTATGACCGGAAACAGGCAGCCCGGAAACTGGAACGGGAACGGCTGGAACGGCTCCAGGATCTGGAACGGGAATTTTGGGAACGGGGTATGGATCAGGTGGCCGGCTGCGACGAAGCGGGCCGGGGGCCGCTGGCCGGACCTTTGGTGACGGCGGCAGTGATCCTGCCTCACGGAATCTGGCTGCCCGGTCTTACCGATTCCAAAAAGGTCACTCCTGCCCGGCGGGAAACCCTGTATGGAGAGATCCTGGAACAGGCGGTTAGCGTTACCGTCAGCATCCTGGGACCCAGGGAAATCGATCGGCTGAACATCTACCAGGCGGCCAAAACCGCCATGACCCTGTGTCTGACCCATATGAAGGTGCACCCTCAGGGGGCCATTACCGATGCCATGCCCCTGGAGATTCCGGGGATCCCTGTGGAGGATATGGTTCGGGGGGACAGCAAAAGTGCAGCGGTGGCGGCCGCTTCCATCATCGCCAAGGTCACAAGGGACCATATCATGGAAGACCTGGACCGGGACTATCCCCAGTACGGATTTGCCAAACACAAGGGATACGGTACCGCCCGGCACATCCAGGCCATCCTGGACTGCGGCCCCAGCCCCTGGCACCGGAGAAGCTTCGAACCTCTGAAGTCCATGGATCTGAAAGAACCCGCCGTCAGTGAAAACAAACTGCTGAAGTTGAAATAGGGGGCTGTTGCCAGGGCAACAGCCCGGTCAGCTGTCAACGGCTTAAGGAAGTCAGCAAAGCTGACATTGAACAAAAAAGGAGGGAATCAGTATGGTCCACCAACGCCGCCGGTTCGGGAACTGGGGGGAGGAGGCGGCCGTCCGCTATCTGGAAAAACAGGGATATGAGATCCTGGACCGGAACTACCGGAGCAGTTGGGGAGAAATCGACATCATTGCCCGGCACTGGGGAGTGCTGGCCTTTGTGGAAGTAAAGACCCGGCACAGTCTGAAATTCGGCCGCCCTGCCGCCGCCGTGACCCGGGACAAACAGATCCGCCTCCGGAAAACCGCCTGGTGCTACCTGCGGGAGAATCCGGTGATCCGGTACAGGAGCCGGTTCGATATTATCGAGATCCTGGATCTGTATGGGAAAATTTCTCTGAATCATTTGAAGAATTGCTTTTAAGTATAAAATCTGTCAATGGTCAACTGCCGATGGATGCCAGCGTGGGTGGCTTTGGATGAAGAAATCGGTGGTTTCTCCAATCACGGCAAACGACACACGATGAACGACTCACGATACACGACAAAGGAGCTGATTCCATGTACGCACGGACCTGGGGGGAAACCACCCGCGGGATCAACGGAGAAATGGTTACAGTGGAGGTGGATGTGACCAACGGCATGCCTGCCTTTGAAATGGTGGGGCTGCCGGATACGGCAGTGAAGGAGGCCCGGGAGCGGGTGAAGGCTGCGGTGAAGAATTCCGGCTTCCGGTTCCCGGACACCCACATAACCGTGAACCTGGCTCCGGCGGACCTGAAAAAGGATGGGGCCGGACTGGATCTGCCCATTGCCCTGGGGGTGCTGGCTGCCAAGAAGTATGTGAAACTGCCGGACCCCATGCCCGTGTTTGCCGGAGAGCTGGCCTTGGATGGATCCCTGCGCCCGGTGAACGGGATCCTGCCCATGATCCTCCGGGCCCGGGACGAAGGGCTGCCGGCCATTTTCATCCCTTCCGGCAACGCCACCGAAGGGGAACTGGTGGATGGTATCCAGGTCTATACAGCGGACAACCTGGGGCAGATCGTGGACCATTTCCAGGAAAAGCAGCCTCTGGAGCCTCTGGCCAAAAAGGTGCTGGAACTGGAGAAACCCCTGGAGGATACCGTGGACTTTGCAGACGTCCAGGGCCAGAAAGTGGCCAAGCGGGCCCTGGAAATCGCTGCGGCGGGAGGCCACAATGTGCTGATGGTGGGGGCTCCCGGAGCCGGGAAGACCATGCTGGCCCGGCGGCTGCCTTCCATCCTGCCGCCCATGACCGAGGAAGAAGCCCTGGAAGTGACCAAGATCTACAGCATCTCCGGCCTTTTGAAAGGCCACCACGGCATTATGGTGGAACGGCCTTTCCGGAGCCCCCACCACACGGTTTCCCAGTCGGCACTCATCGGAGGGGGCAGCATCCCCCATCCCGGAGAGGTGACCCTCAGCCATCACGGAGTCCTGTTTCTGGACGAGCTGCCGGAATTTTCCCGGAGCGCCCTGGAAGTGCTCCGGCAGCCCCTGGAAGACGGGATGGTCACCATCAGCCGGGTCCAGGCCTCTCTCACCTATCCCGCCCGGTTCATCCTGGTGGCGGCCCAGAATCCCTGTCCCTGCGGGTTCTGGGGAGAAGAGGACAACCTTCACCAGTGCACCTGCCGGCCCGGGGACATCGCCCGGTATCAGAAGAAGATTTCCGGGCCCCTCCTGGACCGGATCGACATCCAGATCCACGTGCCCCGGCTCCAGTACCAGGAAATGAAAAGCAGAAAGAAGGGGGAAAGCTCCGCGGCCATCCGGGAACGGGTGGTGGCAGCCCGTCAGGTCCAGCGGGAACGGCTGAAAGGCACCCACCTGTTCTGCAACGCCAGTATGGGCCGGCGGGAGGTCAAGGCCTTCTGTCCTCTGACACCTCAGGCGGAAGCCCTGCTGGAAAAATATTTCGTCAGCCTGGGCCTCAGTGCCCGGAGCCATGACCGGATCATCAAAGTGGCCCGGACCATTGCGGATCTGGCCGGCAGTGAGGACATCACGGCGTTCCATCTGGGCGAAGCCATCCAGCTGCGGACCAGCATCCAGGGATAGGAGGGCGGAACCATGATTTCCCTTCCATGGCTGTCTTTGCTCATTTCCTTTTTCTGGTTCGCCCTGGGCTCCTGTCTGGGCAGCTTCCTGAATCTGTGCGCCAACCGGCTCCGGCGGGAAGAATCCATTATCTGGGGCCGGTCCCATTGTGACAGCTGCGGCCATATCCTGGGGCCGGGAGAACTGATCCCTCTGGTCAGTTATCTGCGCCAGAAGGGAAAATGCCGGCACTGCGGCAAAGAACTGACCGTATCCCTGTTCTGGCGGGAAGCGGAAGCCGGAGCCCTGTTCCTGCTCCTTTCCCGGATGCCCGGGCCTCCGGCGGTACTGGCTCTGAGGCTGGCTTGTGTGAGCCTACTGCTCCTTATGGCTTGGACGGACAGGGACGAAATGCAGCTGTACGAAGTTTTTTTCCTTCCCCTGGGACTGTTGTTCCTGCTTCTCCACGGACTGACGGACGGAGATTTTTTGTCTCCTCTGACAGGGGCCGGACTGCTGGGGGGACTGCTCCAGCTGATCCACTGGCGGTATCCCCAGGGCATGGGAGCCGGGGATCCCAAACTGGCAGCGGTGATGGGTCTGTGGCTGGGACCCTGGACAGGGCTCCAGGGCCTTTTCCTGGCTGCCGGCCTTGCTTTTGTTTCCGTCTGTCTGTTTGCCTTTAATCCGGAAAACAACGGATGGGACAAGGCACCAGTACAGGTGCCCCTGGCTCCCTATTTCGTCCTGGCCGGACTGCTGCTCCGGTTCCGTTCTGTCTTTGGGCTGATGGAACCGGACAGGATGCTGCTGTGTGTCCTTGGGCTTGCAGGACCGGGGCTGGAAGAAGGAAAAGCCCGGCTGGGCCAGGCTGCAGGGTGGCTCCGGCGCCGGCTGTCTCCCTGGCCCCGGCAGCTGCTGGGTGTTCAAATCAGCGGAGACCGGGTGACTCTGGTTCAGGTCCGGAAAAAGAAGAAAGCCTGGGAAGTGGAACGGTACCAGGAACTGGCCTGGCCGGAACGGATCCGGCTGGCCCTGTACCGGCAGCAGGGGGAGGAACCGGCCCTGTGGCTCCAGGAAGTCTGTGCCAAACGGGGGGTTACAGCCCAATCTATCCTGTGGCTCCTGGGGCCGGATCTGTTGGAATTCCGGAATCTGTCCCTGCCCGGTCTGTCCCGGAAGGAACAGATCCAGGCGGCATCCTGGGAGATCCTACAGCAGATCCCCTATCCCCCGGGTTCTTTTGCCCTGGGGACGGAACCCTGTCCGGACCGGAAGGAAGAAATCCTGGCGGGAGCCGTGCCCCTGGCCCTGCTGGATACCGTAGGGGTCATCAGCCGGCAGCTGGATTGGGAAATCCTGCAGGTGGAAGGGGCTCCGGCGGCCTGGGGATGGTGGCTGGAAAAAGAGGAGGCGGGATTTCTCCTGATCCTGGGAGAAGAAGGCCTCCAGGGGGCCTGGTATGCCCGGGGCCGTCTCCTGGCCTGTCGGAACCTGCCGGGATCCGGTCGGGGAGAACCTTTCCGGGACCAGCGGGACGAGGCGGTGGAAACCCTGTGGGAACATCTGTCTCCCGGGGTCCGGGACCGGTTCCAGGACGGGCCGTCCGGTCTGTATCTGGCCGGCGGTACGGAACAGGAACAGGCTGCCTGGCTGGAATTCTTCCGGCAGCAGTGGGAATGCCCTGCTCAGGTCCTGGAACTGGAACCCCGCTTCCAATGGGCTCCCTATTATGAAGAGAAAAAGCAGGCGGTTCTTACAGCTGGCCTGTGGGGTGTTTTGGGAGGGATCCTGGGGGCCGGACGGGAGAGTGGTTTCTGCTTTTCCCTGTTCCGGCAGGGAACGGGAAGGCTGTCCCGGATCTCCTGGTCGGCCCTGGGAAAGAAACTGGCGGCGGTTTCCCTGATCCTTTGTCTATGGCTGGCCGGATGCCTTTTCCTGGCCCGGAAGGAACAGGAACGGTGCATCTTACAGCTGCAGCAGGTCTCCGGCTGGGAAACCTTCTGGCAGGCACAGCAGCAGCGGCGGAAACAGCTGGCCCGGCAGCAGAAAGAAAAAAAGCAGCGGATCCGGCAGCAGGTGAACTGGGGGGATTTCCTGACTCTCCTGGGGAACCAGGTGCCGTCAGACTGCTGGCTTACCCGGGTGGAACAGCAGAAGGAGGGAAAGGTCCTGCATCTGGAAGGCCGGAGCCTGAAAAGGAATGGGGCTCTCCAGCTGGTAAAACGCCTCCAGCAGCGGCCGGAAGTGATCCAGGTGAAACTGGACCGGCTGGAACAGGAAGAAAGGGAATCAGATCTGACCGGTTTTGCCCTCCAGATCCGTCTGAAAGAGGAGGAAACTCATGGATGAAAAGAAACCGCTGGTTTCCCGGCTCCGGGAGGATCCGTTCCAGGGAGCCCTGCTAGGCCTGGGCGTACTGTGCCTGTGGACCTGGCTGGTGCTCCCTCTGGGCCGGGAACTGCTGACTGTGAAAAGACAGAATGAGGTCCGGAAGGAGAAACTGGAGCAGCTGGCCCTTTTTGCAGCCCGGTGGGATCCGGAACAGGAGGCCCGGGAAAAAAGTCTGCTGGAACAGGGAAAACGGGAGAATCCCTCCCTGCCTCCGGAAGCCTGGCTGGGGGCCCTGGAAGCTGCCGCTGCCCGGAACGGGCTCCAGGTGATCCGACTGGCTCCCCTGACTCCGAAAGGAAAAAAGGATCCGGCTGGCCTGGAAGCGGAACTGGAAGGCTCCTATCCCCGGCTGGTGACTTTTTTCCGCTGGTGGGAAGCCCGGTATCCCGGGGTGTGGACCCGGGAGGGGCGGCTGGAGGCCCGGGAAAAAGGGGAAAAAGTGCTGTTTCACGGAAAATTCATAACAGGCCCTGTGAAAAGTTCCAAATCGGGAGAAATACACACTTCTTATTGACCGATTTCGTTAATAATGAGATAATAGAATGTACAACGATTATTCTCGTTTTAAAAACGTTCGCTTTTTACTGAGGGGAGGACCTATTATTATGATGAACAGCTGTGTTGCACCACATGCCCAGAAGAAGACCAAGCCGTCCAAGGACCGTATTTTTGGAGCCAGCGAAGCGGCCCAGAAACGGATCAGCGAAATCGGCGCAGATGCGGTGATCAATGCCACCATCGGCTGCATCCTGGACAATGATGAAAACTTTGTGGTGCTGCCCACAGTCAGCAAAGTATACCGGAGCCTGAAAGACGCGGAATATTTTAAATATGCCCCCATCATGGGCCTGCCGGAATATCTGGAACTGGTTCAGAACGCCTGCTTCAGCCAGTCCCGTCCGGAAGGGTTTACGGCAGCCATTGCCACCGCCGGAGGCACCGGGGCCATCCATCATGCTGTCTGGAATTATGCGGAAGCCGGAGATACCGTTCTGACCTCTGCCTGGTACTGGGGAGCCTACAACCAGATCTGCGAGGATATGGACCGTCACCTGGCCACTTATCCCATGACCACCCCGGAACACAAGTTCAACCTGGCCGGCTGTGAAGCCAAAGTCCGGGAAATCCTGGCCCAACAGGACCGGATCCTGCTGATTATCAATACTCCGGCCCACAATCCCACCGGGTTCAGCCTGACTCCGGAAGACATTGAAAATGTGGTGAAGATGCTGGAAGCCGCCATTGCCGGTACCGACAAAACCGCCGCTCTGTGCCTGGATGTGGCTTACATCGACTATGCCGGGGAACGGGAAGAAGTCCGGAAAATCTTCCGGAAGCTGTCCAACCTGCCCAAAAACATCTTTGGCCTGATCGCCTACAGCCTGTCCAAGAGTTTCACCATGTACGGCCAGCGCTGCGGAGCTCTTATCGGGGTCACCAGTGATGAAAAACAGATCCTGGAATTCATCAACGCCAACAAATACACCAGCCGGGCCTGCTGGTCCAACTGCAACCGGGGTGCCATGGATACCCTGGACACCATCTACAGTGATCCGGAACTGCTGGAAACCATCCAGAAGGAACGGGCCCATTACTACAGCATGATCCAGGAACGGGGAGACATCTTTACGGATGAAGCCAAAAAGTGCGGCCTGAAGATGCTGCCCTACATTTCCGGTTTCTTCCTGTCCATTCCCGCCAAGGATCCGGAAGCGGTCTGCGACCGGCTCCATGAAGACAATATTTTCTGCGTGCCTCTGGCAGCCGGGGTCCGGGTAGCCGTATGCGGAGTGCCCAAGCATAAAGTCTACGGCATGGCAGCCAAAATCAAAGCAGCCATGGACGAAGTGGGAGAAGACTAAAAAACAAAAGGAGCCGGAAAGCAGCACAGGCAGCCTGCGGGCTGACAGATCCAGAAAACAGAAAAGGGGAGCGGAACAGATGCAGATTACAGGACCAGACGGAAAACCAAAAGCATTTCAGGACGGGACGCCTCTCGGAGTCATCGCCCAATCCTACAAACAGCTCTACAGCAGTCCCGTGGCGCTGGGGGTGGTGAACGGCCAGCCCCAGCCGCTGCAGCTGTGTCCTCAGGACGGGGATCATGTGACCTTCTATCCCCTGGACAGTGAGCAGGGATACCGGTCCTACATTGCCACCTTCCAGTTTGCCCTGATTGCCGCCATGAACCGGAGACGGCCGGAAATCCAGCTGGAAGTGGAAAACACCTTTGGTCATGGCCTTTTCTGTTCGGTCAAGAACAAGATCTTCCTGAGCAAATATGATCTGGAAGATGTGACCCACTGCATGGAAGAGATGATCCGGGATCAGGAACCGGTCCAGATCCGGCAGCTGAGCCGGGATGAAGCCCGGTCCTATGTGAAGCCCCAGTTCTTCCAGGATGAGGCTCCTTTGCTGGATGCCCTGCCGGAGGATTACCGGATCAACCTTTACGGGGTGGGGGACCGGTTTGCCTATTCGGTGATGCCCCTGCTGCCCAATCTGGGCTGCCTGAAGGCCTTTGAACTGGTGTGGATGGGGTCCGGGATCCTGCTCCGGTACGGCCGCCAGGACCAGCTGGACCGTCTGGAACCCTATGTGGAACGGAAAAAGCTGGCGGCAGTCTATGCCCAGTCGGAAAAAATGGGCCAGGTGATGCACTGTCCTACGGTGGCAGCCCTGAACCAGTACATCCGGGAAGGGAACAGCCGGGGCATCATCCAGATGTGCGAAGCCTACCATGAAAAATCCATTGCCCGGATCGCTGATGAAATCGACGCGGATGGACGGAATGTACGGCTGGTGCTGATCGCCGGCCCCTCTTCCTCCGGGAAGACCACCTTTTCCCAGCGGCTGGCAGTGCAGATGCGGGTGAACGGCCTGCGGCCCATTCCCATTTCCCTGGACAATTATTTCAAGGAGCGGGAGCAGACCCCTCGTCTGCCGGATGGCAGCTACGATTTTGAATCCATTGAAGCCCTGGATACAGAATTGTTCAATGAGCATATGGAACGGCTGCTCCGGGACGAAACCGTGGAAATCCCTTACTTCAATTTCAAGACCGGCCACCGGGAATATCGGGGCCAGAAGGTGTATCTGGGGGATGACGGAGTCCTGGTAGTGGAAGGCATCCATGGGATGAACGAGAAGCTTTCCGCCCGGGTCCGGCGCAGGAACAAGCTGAAGATCTACATCAGCGCCCTGACGCCTCTTTCTTTTGATGATTACAACCGGATTCCCACCACCGATATGCGGCTGCTCCGCCGGATGGTCCGGGATTCCCAGTTCCGCTCCCATGATGCCCGCCAGACCATCCAGAACTGGCACAAGGTGCGTCAGGGAGAAGAACGGAACATTTTTCCCTTCAGCGAAGAAGCGGACATTATGTTCAATACCACCCTCATTTATGAGCTGGCCGTATTCAAAAAATATGCCTGCCCCCTGCTGGAACAGATTCCCCGGGATGCAGCAGAATATCCGGTTGCCCGCAATTTCCTGGATATGCTGCAGATCGTAGAATCCATAGACGACAAGGCCATTCCCAACAACTCCATTATCCGGGAATTCATTGGCCATTCGATTTTTGGAGATTTACTGTAAGGAGGAACAAGAACCATGCACATTTCCCAACGGACGCTGCACATTCCCACATCCCCCATCCGGAAACTGGCGCCTATTGCCAACCGGGTGGAAAAGACCAAAAAGATCTATCATCTGAATATCGGACAGCCGGATATCCCCACCCCGGAAAGTTTCTTCGAAGGGGTGGCCTCCTACCATCCCAAAGTGGTGGCCTATGGAAAATCCCAGGGGGATGCCAAACTGCTGAAAGCCATCCAGGGATATTATGAATCCTGGGATATGGACTATGCCCTGGACGATATTTTTGTCACCAACGGGGGCAGTGAAGCCATTTCCTTTGCCATTATGACCACCTGTGACCCGGGGGACAATGTGCTCATGTTCGAGCCCTTCTATGCCAACTACAAGAGCTTTACCGGGGCCTACAATGTGGAAATCAACGGGGTTCCCACCTCTCCGGACACCGGCTACCATCTGCCGGATCAGGAAACTGTGGAAAAATACATCAATGACAAGACCCGGGCCATCCTGATTTCCAACCCGGGGAATCCCACCGGGGTAATCTACACCCGGGAAGAAATGGACATGCTGTCCCGGATTGTCCGGAAATATGATCTGGCTCTCATTGCCGATGAAGTGTACCGGGAATTCGTCTATGATGGACAATACACCAGCTTCGGACGGCTCCGGGAACTGGATGACAACCTGGTGCTCATCGATTCCGTCTCCAAACGGTACAGCGCCTGCGGCGCCCGGAGCGGCTGCGTGATCACCCGGAACAAGGCTCTCCAGCAGGAACTGCTGAAATGCTGCCAGGCCCGGCTTTCCTGTCCGGACATTGTGCAGCTGGGAGCTGCGGCTCTGTACACCACCCCCAAATCTTACTGGGAAGATGTGAAGAAAGAATATACCAAACGAAGGGATACCATCAAGGGATTCCTGGCCCAGATGCCCGGCGTGATTTCCTCCGATCCCAAAGGGGCTTTCTATGTCATGGTGAAAATGCCCATCGACGATACGGAAAAATTTGCCAAGTGGCTGTTGGAAGACTTTGACATCGACGGGGAAACTGTGATGATCACCCCCGGCAACGGGTTCTATGCTTCTGATGTAACCAGAGGACAGGACGAAGCCCGTCTGGCCTACGTACTGAACGTAAAAGACCTGGAAAAAGCCATGCACATCCTGGCGGAAGGATTGAAGCAGTATCCGGGGAGAAAATAAAAAAAACCGCTGCCCAGGCAGCGGTCTTTTTTTATTTGCAAATGGAATCGATCCAGGCAAACAATTCTTCCAGATCGTAGTCTCCCGCGTGGCCTTTGCCCCAGGCGGTTGACGGATTTTCCCTCCAGATAGGCGGAAGGAATGAAAATGTTCATCTTTTCATAGTCTGCATTTTTGGGATGGGATACATACACCAGATCCCGCCAGGCATAGTAGGAAACCTGCCGGGCTTTGAGATGTCAGCGTTGTTCGATACAGCAGCAGGCCAGATTTGCTTATTGCGGGCCAAGCTGATAGCTGACTTCTGATAGACCCACAAGATACGGTCTGATTTCTTCTTACTCGCCGCCCCATCCCCCTTTTTCCTTCCCTTCCTCCGGTTTTTACGCTATAATAAAGGGTACGATTGAAAAATGAGAGGAGATGATTCCATGGCGGCAGGTTTTGCCCAGCTGAAAGTGGACGAGGCGATGGTGGAGAAGCTCCATCGGACGGGGAAGGACATCCCCACCCCTGTACAGGAGCGTGCCATCCCGGCCCTTCTGAACGGCCGGGACGTAATCGCCCGTGCCCAGACCGGGGTAGGGAAGACACTGTCCTTTGTGATCCCCCTGTTTGATAAAGTGGACCCGAAGAAGGAATTTGTCCAGGCCCTGATCCTTTCCCCCACCCGGGAACTGGCTCAGCAGACGGCCGGGGAAATCCGGAAACTGGACGGGGATACGGGAATCCATACCCTGACGGTCAGCGGCGGACGGGATTTTGAAGAGGAAAAACGGAAAATCGGGCACAGGGCCCAGGTGCTGGTGGGAACTCCCGGCCGGCTGCTGGATCACCTGCGGAAGGGGAACACCAGCCTGGGCGGGGTGAAATACCTGGTGCTGGACGAAGTGGATGAAATGCTCCGCCAGGGCTTCGGGGAGGATATCGAAACCCTCCTGAGCCTGATGCCCCAGCCCCACCAGACCATGATGTGTTCCGCCACATTGGATGAGGAAGTCCGGAAACTGGGCCGGCAGCTGACCACCAATCCCCTGGTCATCGACATTGCCCCCAGGGAAGCCACTGCTTCCACTATCCATCAGATCTGCATCAAGGTCAGCGAAGACCACAAGGCAGAGGCCCTGGCTTCCCTGATCCGCCGGTACAACCCCTTCCTGATGCTGGTGTTCTGCTGCAGCAAGGAACGGGCCATCGAACTCAGCGACTGGCTCTATGGGGAAGGTTTCAATGTGGATGTGCTCCACGGGGACATGTCCCAGACCAAGCGGCGCCAGGTGATGGAAAACTTCCGGAAGGCCAAGCTCCAGATCCTGGTGGCCAGCGACATTGCCGCCCGGGGCCTGGATGTGGAAGGTATCACCCAGGTGGTGAACTACGACATTCCCCACGATCCGGACTGGTATGTCCACCGGATCGGACGGACGGGCCGGGCCGGCAGCGAAGGCACGGCCATCACCTTCTATACGGCGGATGAGACCCGCTGGCTCCAGAACCTGGAGAAGAAGCTGAACATCACCCTGGAACGGCAGAATCTGGCCGGGGAGAAGGTCCGCCGGACGGTGAAGCCGGTGCGTCCCAAGAAGAAACGGGTGCCCAAACGGGGCAAAAGCGCTGTAGGTCCCAACAAACGGGGAACCAAATATGCGGAAGCGTCCCGGAAACAGAAACCCAAAGAAAAATAATCAATCATTGAAATGGAGAGGTGCTAACCATGAGTGAAGTACGTGTACGTTTTGCTCCCAGTCCCACTGGGTATCTGCACATCGGCGGGGCCCGGACGGCTCTGTTCAACTGGCTGTTTGCCCGGAGCCAGGGGGGGAAGATGGTCCTGCGGATCGAAGATACCGACCGGGACCGGCTGAAGGAAGATTCCGTCTCCCAGATCATTACCAGCCTGAAATGGCTGGGCCTGGACTGGGATGAAGGACCGGAAGTGGGCGGGGACCATGGCCCCTACTACCAGTCTGAACGGCTGGACCTGTACCGGAAATACTGCCAGCAGCTGGTGGATGAGGGCAAGGCCTACTACTGCTTCTGCTCCGCCGCCGATCTGGAAGCCCAGCGGGAAGAACAGCGGAAGAAAAAGCAGCCTTTCCATTATGCAGGCACCTGCCGGGACCTGGATCCGGCGGAAGCCAAGAAACGGGTGGAAGCGGGAGAAGCCCATTCCATCCGGATCAAACTGCCCAAAGAAGGCACCATCACCGTCCATGACATGATCCACGGGGACGTGACCTTCAACTGGAACCAGTTCGATGATTTCGTCATTATGAAGACCAACGGGATCCCCACCTACAACTTTGCCGTAGTGGTGGACGACCATCTCATGGGCATGACCCATGTGCTCCGGGCGGAAGAACACCTGACCAATACCCCGAAACAGCTGGTGATCTACGATGCCCTGGGCTGGAAAGCACCGGAATTCGGCCATATGCCCATGATCCTGGCACCGGACCGGAGCAAACTGAGCAAACGGCATGGAGCCACCTCTGTGGAAGAATTCCGGGACAAAGGGTACCTGCCGGAAGCCATTATCAACTACTTGACCCTGCTGGGCTGGGCACCCGGCAATGACCAGGAAATCTTCACCCTGGAAGACACGGTGAAAGCTTTTGACTTCAGCAAAATGTCCAAAAAGGCTGCCGTATACGATGTGAAAAAGCTCACCTGGCTCAACGGACAGTATCTGTCCGACCTGCCTCTGCGGAAAATCGCCGATGCCGCCGTGCCTTTCTTCAAGAAAGCCGGACTCATCGATGACAGCTATCTGCCGGCTCATCAGGAATACTTCGACCACCTGGTGGATGTGGTCCGGGTGCGGGTAAAGACCCTGGAAGAACTGGCGGATGGTGCCAGCTATTTCTTCAAGGATTTTGACAGCTACGATCCCAAAGGCGTGGCCAAGTCCTTCAAGCCGGAAGCCGCTGACCTGCTCCAGAAAGCCCATGATGCCCTGGCAGCCCTGCCAGTGTTCGATCTGAAGACTACGGAGGAATGCTACAACAAGCTGGCGGAAGAACTGGGCCTGTCCCTGGGCAAAGTGATCCATCCCACCCGTCTGGCCCTGACCGGCCGGACCTTCAGCCCGGGCATGTTCGACGTGATGGTGCTCCTGGGCCGGGAAAAGACCCTGGAACGGCTGGAAAAAGCCATCGCCTTCATCAAGACACAGGGCTGAACCCATGGATAAATACATCTGCCTGGATATTGGGGGCACCGCCATCAAATACGGCCTGGCAGACAGCAGAGGGAGACTGTTCAACAAGGACAGTCTCCCCAATGTTATTGCCAAAGACGGAGTGGACGCCTTCCTGGACCAGGTGCTGGGGCTGATCGGCTTCTACCAGAAATACTTCAAGATCCAGGGGGCCGCCATTTCCATGGCTGGCATGATCAATCCCCAGAACGGGGAAGTGCTCCATGCGGCTCCGCATTTTCCCGGGCTCACCGGCACCAATCTGGTCCAACTGGTATCCCGGAAGCTCCAGCTGCCCTGCCGGGTGGAAAATGACGTGAACTCTGCAGCCCTGGGGGAATACTGGCTGGGGAACGGCCGGGGAGCCAAAAGCCTGTTCTGCATCACCATCGGCACCGGCATCGGGGGCGCCTTTGTACTGGACGGCAAACTCTGGCCCGGGAATTCCTTCACTGCCGGGGAAGTGGGACAGGCCAAACTGGGTGGCCGGAACCACTGGGAGGACGCCGCTTCCGTCACTGCTCTGGTCCAGAAAGCCGCCCGGCTGAAAGGAGTGGATCCGGAAACCCTCAACGGGAAGATCCTCTGTGAAATGGTCCGCCACGGGGACAAACCTCTCCACCGGCTGCTCCGGGAAACCGTCCACCAGTGGGCCACAGGAATTGCGGCCATCTGCTACATGATGAATCCCCAGCGGGTGATCCTGGGGGGCGGCATCATGGCCCAGCAGGACCTGCTGGAACCCATGCTCCAGGACAGCCTGAAAAAGGAACTGCTGCCGGTGGTACTGGACAAGACCACCGTGGCCTTTGCGGGCCTGGGCAATGATGCAGGGCTGATCGGCGCCCTATACAACTTCCTGGCCAGAGAAAAGAAAAGAAGTTGACATCAGCTGTAATATACTGTACAATATTACGGTATCACTTTGAGCATGCGCCGTTAGCCCCGGCCCGTACCCAAAGACTCATCACTGGATACAGTTCAAGATTGAGTTTTTATTAGGAGGAATAAGGATGAAAACATACATGGCCACCCCGGCTACCATTGAACGCAAATGGTATGTAGTGGATGCCGCTGACAAGACTCTGGGCCGTCTGGCTGCAGAAGTTGCCAAAGTGCTCCGCGGTAAAAATAAACCGACTTTTACCCCGCATATGGATACCGGTGATCACGTGATCATCATCAACGCTGCTCAGGTGAAACTGACCGGCAAAAAACTGGTGCAGAAGGTTTACTTCCGTCATTCCGGGTATCTGGGCGGCGACAAATACACCAAAGCAGGGGATATGCTGAAGAACAACCCTGTAAGAATGGTGGAACTGGCTGTTCGGGGTATGGTTCCCCACAACCGTCTGGGCAATCAGATCATCAAGAAACTGCATGTATACGCTGGTTCTGAACATCCTCATGCTGCACAAAAGCCTGAAGTTCTGACCATCGATATTCGCTAAGAGGAGAGGAGAACTAGAAAATGGCAAAAGTTACGTATGATGCAACTGGCAGCCGCAAAAGCTCCGTTGCCCGTGTTCGCCTTGTTCCGGGCGAAGGCAAAATCGTTGTAAACGGCCGTGAACTGAGTGAATACTTCGGCCTGAAGACCCTGGAACTGGTTGTTCGGCAGCCGCTGGACACCACCGAAACCCTGGGCAAATATGATGTACTGGCCAACGTTGTTGGCGGCGGCATCTCCGGCCAGGCTGGCGCAATCCGTCATGGTATTGCCCGCGCCCTGCTGAAAGTTGACGCTGATTTCCGTCCTCTGCTGAAGAAAGCCGGTCTCCTGACCCGCGATCCTCGGGAAAAGGAACGCCGCAAGTACGGTCTGAAAAAAGCAAGAAAGGCTTCCCAGTTCTCCAAACGGTAATTTTCCGTTCCGGTTCATGGAAACCTCAAACGAGGGTATTGCACATTCTGTGCAATACCCTCGTTTTTTGCATATCCAACGAATCCTTTTCTTCAGCCATTGACCATTGACAATTGACCATTGACATAAAAAACAGGGGCCTGGATGGCCCCTGTTTTTTATTTGCTCTTCTTCGCCTTGACTTCGTCCATGTATTCGTTCATGATCTTCACGGCGCAGTAGTCTCCGCACATGGAGCAGTATTCTTCGCTGCTCTTGTTCTTGGCAGACCGGATGGCTCTGGCTTTTTCCGGATCGATGGCCAGGCTCAGCTGTTTGTCCCAATCCAGGACTTTCCGGGCTTTGGCCATGGCCAGATCCTGGGCTACCGCAGAGGGCAGGCCTTTGGCCACGTCGGCGGCATGGCCGGCGATCCGGGCGGCTACCACCCCTTCCCGGACGTCATTGATGTCCGGCAGGCCCAGGTGTTCGGCCGGAGTCACATAGCACAGGAAGTTGGCGCCGGTAAAGGCGGCCAGGGTACCGCCGATGGCGGAAGTGATGTGGTCGTAGCCGGGAGCGATATCGGTGACCAGGGGCCCCAGCACATAGAAGGGAGCACCGTGGCAGATCCGTTTCTGGAGCTGCATGTTGGTGGCAATCTGGTTGTAGGGAACATGTCCCGGGCCCTCCACCATCACCTGTACCCCTTTGGCCCAGGCACGCTGGGTCAGTTCGCCCAGGTTCAGCAGTTCCTGGATCTGGGTCCGGTCGGTGGCGTCTGCCAGGCAGCCGGGCCGGCAGCCGTCGCCCAGGCTGATGGTTACATCATATTTGGCACAGATGTCCAGGATTTCGTCGTAGAATTCGTAGAAGGGATTTTCCTTCCCGTTGTGGAGCATCCAGCCGGACAGGAAAGAACCGCCCCGGCTGACAATGTCCATTTCCCGGCCTTCGTTGATCAGGTTGTGGAGGCACTGGCGGGTGAGGCCACAGTGCATGGTCATGAAGTCAGCCCCGTCCTTGGCCTGCTGTTCCACTACGGTGAAAATGTCGTTCTTGTCCATTTCCGTCACTTTGCCATGGGCCTTGATGGCCTGGACCGTGGCCTGATAAATGGGTACGGTGCCCACCATGGCGGTGGAATGTTCAATGATGGCCTTCCGGGAGGCGTCGATGTTGTTGCCGGTGGACAGATCCATCACCGCATCAGCTCCGGCGTCGATGGCTGCTTTCAGTTTGTCCAGTTCCGGAGCGGGATCCGGAAAAGCGGAAGAAGTCCCGATGTTGGCGTTCACCTTGGTGGAAAGGCCTTCGCCCACACCCCGGGGGACCAGGTTCTTGTGGTTGATGTTGGCGGGGATGCAGATGGTGCCTTTGGCCACTCCGTCCCGGATGAATTCCGGGGTGACTCCTTCCTGGCGGGCCACTTCCGCCATCTGGTCAGTGATTTTACCCTGCAGTGCAGCTTGTCTTTGGGTCAGCATAAAACAAATCCTCCTTCATGGATACAAAAAGGGCCGCTTTCCTGACATAAAGGAAAGCGGCCCGACAAAACAGCCTCACCACTTTCCTTCGGCGGTATTAACCGCATCAGGTTCAAAGGGTCGACCGTCAGGTCTCTCAGCGATAGCGCCCCTAGTGATGCTTCAACTTTAACAAAAAATAGAAAAGAATGCAACAGGAAAAATTCAAATTGCTAACTTCTGAGTAGTTAGACAATTCACAATAAATCTAGGCGGCCTAATTGCGTTTATGTTCGCAACAGACCGTAAACGTAGAATCCATGCGGGTTTTCGGCTTTTTCGTCACCTTCTTTATGTTCGATGAAATCCGTAAAAATAACAACGCTCTGCACAATTTCTGCACATTTTTAGATGGTCAGTTTTTCAAGGGCTTCCCGTTCTTTTTCCTTCATTTTACTGGTGACATGGGTGTAAATCTTCATCGTGGTTTGCGGGTTGGAATGTCCGACCCTTGCCATAATGGTTTTGAGGGGGAAGTTTTCTTCTACCAACATACTGATATGGGTGTGACGAAAAATATGAGAAGTGATGTGCTTGCCATTGACCCGAACCTTTTTGAGAGTCGATTCAATGGTATTATAGTCATAGGGAGAACCAGAGCGACCCGTAAAAATGTAACCTTTGTCCTTGTAACCGTCCGTCCACAGAGATTTCCTTTTATCATCCGTGATGAACCATTCAAGGATACTGACGGCACGGGAGTTGATTGCCACGGTGCGACAGGAAGTCGCATTTTTAGGAGTGCTACGGCGGGTGGGCAATTCCTCGTATTCTACACGAGTTATTGTCCCATTGACATGGATTTCCTTCTTTTTAAGGTCGATATCTTCCCGCCGCAAGGCCAGAAGTTCCCCAATCCTCAGCCCCGTCAAGCTGATGAACTCCATAGCGTATCCGATTCTCTCGTTTATCGCTACAAGTTGGTGAAGACAATCCTTCAATTCATCCCGTTCCAAAAACTTGTTGGCGGTCTTGCCTTCTTCTTCCATCGTCATGGGACGGCGGGGAAGTCGGATTTCCAGAAATTCGTTGATATTGTCGATATAGTGGGCCTTTTTCGCATAGCGCATGGAATTCTTGATGATTCCCAACACTGCATTACAGTACCCTCGTGAATTTGCGTTCATGGATTTTATGGCCCTTTCCACAAGGGCGGGGGTAACGTCACGGAACAAAATCCCATCGGGAAGCAAGGAGAGAATCTTGCGAACTTGATTGATGTGATTTTGTTGTGTCTGCGGCTTTACCTCGCTTTTCACAGAGTCGAGCCATTCGCCCAACAGTTGCCGCATGGTCAACGTTTTGGCTATCGTTTCAGCCCTTTTCGGTTTGGCCATCCTCTTGACGTTGTACTTCTTCAACAACATCCGCCGTGCCTGGCCCTCAGCCTGTTTCGTGTGTTTGGCAAGGGTGACGGCAATGGAATAGGTCTTCCCATTCTCATCGGTGAACCGTTCACGGTAGACATACCGTGTACCTTTCGAATTTTTCGTTTCAGTTATCCACATATACAATACCTCTTTCCCGTTCCACGCTGCCCCTGTAAGCCGCCAGACATGGGATAAAGGTATCAGCCCCCGCATGGACGGGGGTTATTTTTTGGGAACTGTGGACAGGTCGAACGGGTGATACCGCTCTTCCAGATATTCGCAAACATCGAAAAAGTTCGGGTTCAGTGAAGTGAATTTCGCTCTCAGTTCCTTGTATTTTGGGTCTTTATCTAACTCCATCATAGCGGGGTAGAGTGATTCTTCCTGTAGAAGACGGAAGGCGTTATCCAGTTGCCGCCGTTCAACATGGTTGCCCTTTGACTGTAAAAGACTGACGATTTCAACAACTCTTTCATATGGTAAATAGTAGGATTGCACGGGCGGCGCATACAGTTTGGTAGAACGGTCTTTAGAATCCGACATTCTGAACGGAAACCCCTCAACGCTTTCAGTAGAAAGAAGTTCAACGGTCGTGGAACCATCTCTTTCGAGAAATTGCAAACGATACCCATAGGATTCCAAAAAGTTTACAAGTTTTTCTTTCTCGCTTTCTGGTTCGTAATCTATGAGCCTGTCAAGCGATAATCCCAACACCCTTGCGATTTTCCAACAGATTTCAATGGACGGTGTTCTTCTTCCACCCTCGTAATTTATGAGGGCTTGCCTAGAAATATTGGCCCCGTGTGCAAGTTCTTCTTGTGTCAGTTCGGCACGTTCTCTGTAGAACTGGATTGCCTTTCCCAATTTACCTGCAAATGAATCATCTTTAGCGGTTGCGACCATTTTTATCACCTCATCTCAATTATACAGTTGCGTTTAACCCTAGTCAACAACTGAATCGTAATTTCTATTATGGTCGCCCCTTGTAATTTTAGAAAAAGTGTGCTACTGTATAAATGTAACCAAATGGAATAGTAAAAATAAATGCTGTTCCAAATGTTCAGACACTAGAGAAAGGAAGTGTTCCTCATGAGAATCAACGTTTACGCCGTGTTGGACGCAATGGCAAAGAAGGAAGTCAACCAAACCGCCCTCGCCAAAAAATCGGGCGTGACAAGGCAAGCCATAAACAACGTGCTGAAAGGACAGAAGAGGGGTGTGCGTATCGACACGATTGGCAAACTTGCCGCCGCACTCGATGTTCCGCCCCTCGAACTCATCCAAAAATAAAATGCTGACTACGCTGCCCCTGTAAGCCGTCAGCCTGGACAGTTCAACGAATCGGGAAGGAGATATTTGTATGGAAAAGTACACATTGAAGAAGGCACGGGAACAGTTGGGCCTTCCACAAGACATGGCCGCATTTATCATCGGGGTGACTTCCACCACCTTGCGGCGTTGGGAACGGGGTGAATCAACCCCGACCCTTGAAGGGTTTTGGAAACTCTGCAAACTCTATGGGGTTGAACCCGACAAAATCTGTCTAATGGAAAGGAGATGATTTCCATGAAGGAGAACGAGATGGTCAAAATCGGCGGCAAGCTGTTCCGTCAGTTCGCCCCCATCGATTTTGATGGGAACCAATGGTTACGGACGACCCAACTTGCAAAGATGTTCTCTCTGACACGTAGCACGATTTGGAAGTTCGTGGGAATCATGGAAACCGAACCACGGTACAAGAACAGCATTCTTCATGTCAGCCCCCGTGCCACGCTCATCAAGGGGCGGGATTTCCTCGCATACCTGCAAGACCGTAACCGAAACTACATGAGGGGGTGAAGACAGACGGCGGCAAGGGTATCACGGAAGAACATGGACGGAAAAGGCCCAAAAACAGCGAGCAAGGGGCCAGATTTTCAAAATAAAAAATCAGCCGTGATAGATTCCATGCACCAAATAGATGACACGGAAATACCACGGCTGATGGAAAGGACGATTTTTCATGAAGAAGAAAATCATTGTTACTGAATCGAAAAAAACGCCGATACGGGCCATTCGTGAATATTGCCTAGAGTGTAGCGGGGGGAGCAACGTAGAAGTGAAATTGTGCGCTCTGGAACGCTGTCCCCTGTATGCGTTTCGGTTCGGGGTGCGCCCCGCAACGGCGGCAAAGAGATTTGCCAGTCAAGGCAATGACGTAATAAAAAAATCCGCTCTGTGAAGGACAAAAACACGAAGCGGATTGGAACAGTACAACGGGAAAGAAGTATCTGTTTTTTCTATTGTAACACGATTTGTTACATTTTACAAGTGAAAGGAGAATTTGATGATATATCAAATTTTAAAATCCCGTCATGCTGACAGCCCCGAAACGGCTGTCACTACAGATGAACTGATTGAAGCGACTGGACTCAGCAAACGACAGGTTGTTGAACAGGTCAAGAAAGAGCGTGAACATCACTTCATCAATAGTATTACGAAAGACGGCGGCGGCTACTACCGACCCCGTACAAGGGCGGATGTGGCGAAGTACAACAAAATCCGTGAATACAGGATTGCCCAAACGGCTATTACCATGAGGATGTCCAGAAAGTTCTTGAAGCGTTGGGGGAACTGAAACCCGTGGGGGCTGCCGTTGTGCGGCCCCTCTTCCATTCTAATCAACTCTACAAGGAAGTGATAAATTTGGGCAAGAAGCGAAATAAGAAAAATAATCTGAACCCGTGGTTGACAGCAAACCGACCAGAGCAGAAAGATTCCTTCATACAAGTTGGTGTAAGCCTTGCAACTCATCCCGCTTTTAAAGATTTATCATACTCAGCAAAGTTTACATATGAACAGATGTGCCGTGCGGCGAACTATGCTAAAAATAATGGTCTATCAGAATTCGTTTTCCCTCAGTCTGTGTTTAGTAAATATGGAATAACCAGAAGCACGTTCCAAAAAGCGAAAGAACAACTAATAAGCCACGGCTTTATAGTCTGCACGTTTTGCGGAAAAAATCAACGAGTTGAATCAAAATACAAGATGGTGAATTGGTGGAAAGAGTGGAATCCTTTAAACGGCTGTCTGAAATGGGGGCGGCTACTGTCTAAAAATGGTACGGCTAACAACGTTGGCGCACCCGATGTTGAGTGTCAGCCCCTTCCTAAAATGGATATTACAATTTCCGGAAATGATGAAACCCCGCATGAAACCTAGCTTTTTGGGATTGTAGGCTGTTTCTTGTGCCGTACCAATTTTAGACAAGGGGTGTACCGAATTCAGACAGATATTATAATAATATAACCATGGCTAGGGGCTTATTTAGTGGTTGTATGTTTGTCACCCTGTTGAAATGCTCATGTACGGTAAGGAAGCAAGCAACCGAAAACAAGAGATAGACCGCCAGCACTACACTATTCCGAACCAAAGACCAAAAGATAAGCATTGTGGGAAAATCTAAACTTTTGGATTTTCCTACAATGCCAACTACGGCGGAATCCCTCCCACTCCTTATATCTTTCTGTATACATTGAATTTGTATTTAGTAAAATGCAGACAACACCACGGATCGGCTTTTGGTTGGACAATTCCAACCAAACACCACAGCAGACAGCAGAAAACATTCTGAACGCTAGGAAGCCGGTATGATTGTTACATATAAGGGGAAGAAAAATTTCTTTTAGGTACTTGCTTTCCTAAAACTGATGTGATATAATGATTTAATCCAGAAAAGGAGTAAAAAATATGCGGCAAGGGATTCTTAAATAAAACTATAATCAAATAGTGGGAACAAAGGATTATGATAGCTCCTTTTGTAGGGGCTTAGTTTTTTGTACCCAATTTAAGAATACTTTTGCCTTATCAATTTTGACATATCCCCAAAAACAGCAATCACAAACAGGTGTATGCTGTATATGTGTATGTCCGCAACTTATAATCCCCAGTGGTAAAAGTATTTTACTGCTGGGGATTTTTATGCCCTTTGGGGCTGTAAAGGGAGGACAATCACATGAAAATAATCAATATTGGAATTCTTGCCCATGTAGACGCTGGAAAGACGACCTTGACGGAGAGCCTGCTATATGCCAGCGGAGCCATTTCAGAACCGGGGAGCGTCGAAAAAGGGACAACGAGGACGGACACCATGTTTTTGGAGCGGCAGCGTGGGATTACCATTCAAGCGGCAGTCACTTCCTTCCAGTGGCACAGATGTAAAGTTAACATTGTGGATACGCCCGGCCACATGGATTTTTTGGCGGAGGTGTACCGCTCTTTGGCTGTTTTAGATGGGGCCATCTTGGTGATCTCCGCTAAAGATGGCGTGCAGGCCCAGACCCGTATTCTGTTCCATGCCCTGCGGAAAATGAACATTCCCACCGTTATCTTTATCAACAAGATCGACCAGGCTGGCGTTGATTTGCAGAGCGTGGTTCAGTCTGTTCGGGATAAGCTCTCCGCCGATATTATCATCAAGCAGACGGTGTCGCTGTCCCCGGAAATAGTCCTGGAGGAAAATACCGACATAGAAGCATGGGATGCGGTCATCGAAAATAACGATGCATTATTGGAAAAGTATATCGCAGGAGAACCAATCAGCCAGGAAAAACTTGCGCGGGAGGAACAGCGGCGGGTTCAAGAAGCCTCCCTGTTTCCGGTCTATCATGGCAGCGCCAAAAAGGGCCTTGGCATTCAACCGTTGATGGATGCGGTGACAGGACTGTTCCAACCGATTGGGGAACAGGGGAGCGCCACCCTATGCGGCAGCGTTTTCAAGGTTGAGTACACCGATTGCGGCCAGCGGCGTGTCTATCTGCGGCTATACAGCGGAACGCTGCGCCTGCGGGATACGGTGGCCCTGGCCGGGAGAGAAAAGCTGAAAATCACAGAGATGCGTATTCCATCCAAAGGGGAAATTGTTCGGACAGACACCGCTTATCCGGGCGAAATTGTTATCCTTCCCAGCGACAGCGTGAGGTTAAACGATGTATTAGGGGATCAAACCCGGCTCCCTCGTAAAAGGTGGCGCGAGGCCCCCCTCCCCATGCTGCGGACGACGATTGCGCCGAAAACGGCAGCGCAAAGAGAACGGCTGCTGGACGCTCTTACGCAACTTGCGGATACTGACCCGCTTTTGCGCTGCGAAGTGGATTCCATCACCCATGAGATCATTCTTTCTTTTTTGGGCCGGGTGCAGTTGGAGGTCGTTTCCGCTTTGCTGTCGGAAAAATACAAGATTGAAACAGTGGTAAAGGAACCCACCGTCATTTATATGGAGCGGCCGCTCAAAGCAGCCAGCCACACCATCCATATCGAGGTGCCGCCCAACCCGTTTTGGGCATCTATCGGACTGTCTGTTACACCACTCCCGCTTGGCTCCGGCGTACAATACGAGAGCCGGGTTTCGCTGGGATACTTGAACCAGAGTTTTCAAAACGCTGTCAGGGATGGTATCCGTTACGGGCTGGAGCAGGGCTTGTTCGGCTGGAACGTAACGGACTGTAAGATTTGCTTTGAATACGGGCTTTATTACAGTCCAGTCAGCACGCCGGCGGACTTCCGCTCATTGGCCCCGATTGTATTGGAACAGGCATTGAAGGAATCGGGGACGCAGCTGCTGGAACCTTATCTCTCCTTCACCCTCTATGCGCCCCAGGAATACCTTTCCAGGGCTTATCATGATGCACCGAAATACTGTGCCACCATCGAAACGGCCCAGGTAAAAAAGGATGAAGTTGTCTTTACTGGCGAGATTCCCGCCCGCTGTATACAGGCATACCGTACTGATCTGGCCTTTTACACCAACGGGCAGAGCGTATGCCTTACAGAGCTAAAAGGGTATCAGGCCGCTGTCGGCCAGCCGGTCATCCAGCCCCGCCGTCCAAACAACCGCCTGGACAAGGTGCGCCATATGTTTCAGAAGGTAATGTAAAGATACATAATCGTCAAGACGGCAACAATCAGAAGTTATGGAGGGTAACAATGGAATATCGTAAGGAAGATTTAATGGAAGCAAAAAAGCAAATTTTGGGAGTGGGAGAGAACATGGGAACAGAGGAAAGTAAAAAAATCTGGGAGGAGAACGCACAATTTTGGGATAATGCAATGGGTGACGAATCTAATGAATTTCACAGAGAGGTAGTGCGTCCCAAAGTAACGGAACTTCTATCTCCTAATCCTGCGGATTATATTTTGGATATTGCGTGTGGCAATGGAAATTATTCTTCGTATCTTGCACAAAGAGGCGCTTCGGTTGTCGCTTTTGATTACAGCAAAAAAATGATAGAATTGGCTAAAAGACGGCAATCACAATATGCAAAACAAATTGAATTTTGTGTGGCGGATGCGACCAATAGAAAAAGTATATTAGAATTAAAAAGAAATCGAGCCTTTACGAAAGCAGTTTCTAATATGGCAATTATGGATATTACGGATATTGAACCACTTCTTATGGCTGTTTATGAACTGTTGCAGGAAAGCGGAATTTTTGTCTTTGCAACGCAACACCCTTGTTTTGTCACGTTGACTGAAAAATATATGACACCGCACAGTTACTATGATATAGCGATTGAAGGGCAACCGAAAGAGCAGATTTATTATCATCGTTCCATACAAGATATTTTTAACCTTTGTTTTAGAGCTGGATTTGTCATTGATGGATTTTATGAAGAATGTTTCAAAACCAACAAAGAAATTCCTATGGTAATGATAGTAAGGCTTAAGAAGGTAAAACGTGATACCTTACAATAAATTCAAGTTTGTCGGGTAAATAGCAAAGCCAGCCGAGCCAGCGGGCGGTCAAGATGAACGGGCTTCGCCCACCGTTGACAGCCCCGCCCGGTTTCGCAGTTAGGCAGTCAAGGAGCGACAGCAAGGAGTGCTGCCGCCCCGCACTATTATTCAGAGAGGGGGAATTTCCATGACAGACCAGAAAGCCTATCAAGAATATATCCAGCGCAGGTACAACGCCTTTTGCAAGACTGTTATCCGCTGTGCCGCCTTGGACAAGATTTTGAAGCTTAAACGGCAATGGGAACGGCAAGTTTCCCTTGACTATCTGATGAACGAGAAGTTTGTCCAGTTTGCCGCGTCGGAGCCGGACGAGGAATACCCATTTACCGTCTGCGGTCAGACCGTCCTGCTCTGCAACGCCGCCCTTGCCGACGCGATCTCTGTTTTGCCGGAGCAGACGCGGGAAGAAATCCTGCGCTATTACTTTCTGCGCCAGCCGCAGCGCGTGATCGGCGCGTGTATTGGCCGGTCACGCAGCACAGCGGGGCGGCATATCCAGCTTGCCTTGCAGCGGCTACGCGAAGAAATGGGGGTGAGCCGGTATGAGTAGACTTCTCCCCTATGAAACAATCCTCAAAGCCCGTGAGGGCGACCCAGAAGCCGTGAACGCTGTCCTGCTCCACTACGCCGGATATATCCGCTATTTCTAAAAAGTGAACGGGCAGGTCAACGCCGAGGTGGAGGACTATGTAAAGCAGCGGTTAATTGACTGTCAATTCAAGTTCCGGCTTGACGAACCACCGGACAAGTCATAAAAACTGAATACCAGCCGCCACCGACGCGGCCAGCGAAAGCAGTAAGTCTTGAAAAAGATTTACTGCTTTTTTTGTTGTCCGGCTCCGCTCCCGGCCATTTTGCCCCCTGCCGGTTGTAGTAGTAAGCGAGGAGGGAATTTTTCTGCCCTGGTGTTTGGCATTTGGAGCATTTACCCGTAGTAGAGGGCAAAGAGAAAGGATTTCTCCAACACCGGGTAGAAACCACTGCGTCCGGTGTCATTTTAGCGAAAGCGGGCAGGAATGCCCTTTACAGGATTAGTAGTAGCAGAAAAAGAGAAACAAACTTTTGTGGTTGCAGTTTTCCAAAAAAGTGGCGGACGGAAGTGAGAGAAAGTTTGCAGTCACGGAGAGCAAGTTTCTACCACGGTGCCAAAATCCGCAATTCTGCAGTTTTGCCCCTCGCGGGAAACTTGTTGGGGAGTGCCTTCCCCAAACCCTGCTCATGCGCCCTTACGGGCGAGAAAGGAGGTCACACCATGCGAAAGAAATACAACACGCCCCACCGCAGCCGCGTTGTGAAAACCCGGCTGTCCGAAGATGAGTATGCCGACTTCACAGCGCGGCTTGCGCCCTATGGTATCAGCCAGTCCGAATTTCTCCGGCAGGCGATACGGCGGGCGACCATACGCCCGGTTGTCCATGTGTCGTCGGTCAATGACGAGTTGCTTTCCGCTGTCGGGAAGCTGACAGCCGAGTACGGCAGGATCGGCGGCAACCTCAATCAGATTGCCCGGTATCTGAACGAATACGGCGTACCCTACAACACCCTTTCCGGCGAGGTACGCGCCGCCATATCCGACCTTGCCGTCCTCAAGTATGAAGTCCTCAAGAAAGTAGGTGACGCGGTTGGCAACACTCAAGCATATCAACTCTAAAAACGCCGACTACGGAGCCGCCGAGCAATATCTTCTCTTTGAGCATGACGAGTTTACCATGAAGCCCGTCCTTGATGAAACCGGCAGGCTTATCCCCCGCGAGGACTACCGGCTGTCCACGCTGAACTGCGACGGGGAGGATTTTGCCGTTGCGTGTATGCGGGCCAATCTCCGCTATCAGAAAAACCAGCGGCGGGAAGATGTGAAAAGCCACCACTACATCATCAGCTTTGACCCGCGGGACGGGCCGGACAACGGCCTGACCGTAGACCGGGCGCAGGCGTTGGGGGAACAATTCTGTAAAGAGCATTTTCCCGGCCACCAGGCCCTTGTCTGCACCCACCCGGACGGGCATAACCACAGCGGCAACATTCATGTGCATATCGTCATAAACAGCCTGCGGATTGAGGAAGTGCCGTTCCTGCCCTACATGGACAGGCCGGCCGATACGAAAGTCGGCTGCAAGCACCGATGTACCGACGCTGCCCTGCGCTACTTCAAATCCGAAGTCATGGAGATGTGCCACCGGGAGGGGCTTTATCAAATCGACCTCTTGAACGGCAGCAAGAACCGCGTCACCGACCGGGAGTATTGGGCGCAGAAAAAGGGACAGGCCGCGCTGGACAAGCAGAACGCCCCCATGATTGCCGATAGTATCACGCCCCGGCAGACCAAGTTTGAAACGAACAAGGAGAAGCTGCGGCAGACCCTACGGAAAGCCCTTGCCACCGCCGCCAGCTTTGACGAGTTTTCCTCTCTGTTGCTGCAGGAGGGTGTGACCGTCAAGGAGAGCCGGGGGCGGCTTTCCTACCTCACGCCGGACAGGACAAAGCCAATTACCGCCCGGAAGCTGGGCGACGATTTTGACCGCGCCGCTGTCTTTGCCGTTTTAGAGCAAAACGCCGCCAGAGCAGCCGAAGCGCCAGCCAGATCCCCCGATCCCCCACGCACCATAAAAGACCGCTTGCAGGTTGCCAGAGCCGAGATAGCCGCCCCGAAACAGGACGGAGTGCAGCGGCTTGTGGACATTGAGCAGAAAATGGCCGAGGGCAAAGGCCGGGGCTATGAACGCTGGGCGAAGATACACAATCTGAAGCAGGCCGCCAAAACGCTGTCCGTCTACCAGCAATACGGCTTTACTTCCCCGGAGCAGTTAGAAGCCGCCGTTGACACCGCCTATCAGAAAATGCGCCAGACCAGCGGCGAACTGAAAGCACTGGAAACGAAGCTGCAAGGGAAAAAGAAGTTGCAGCGGCAGGTGTTGGCCTACGCCCAGACCAAGGCCGCCCGCGACGGGCTGCGGGCACAGAAATCCGAGAAAGCCCGCGCCGCATACCGGCAGGCCCATGAGAGCGATTTTATCATAGCCGACGCAGCAGCCCGGTATTTCAAGGCGCATGGCATTACCAAGCTGCCCGCCCGGAAAGCGTTGCAGGCCGAGATCGAGCAGCTTATCTCCGAGAAAGACGGCCTGTATAACACCTATCACGAACAGAAACAGCGGTTCAAGGAGTTGCAGACCGTCAAGCGGAACATCGACCAGATTTTGCGCCGGGACGAGCCGCACCGCAGAAAGGAGCAGAGCCATGAGCGATAACCTGCCCCACATGGACTACCGCCAGCACCGGCGGGCGCGGCGGCTGGTACATGAGTGCTGTAACTACGATGAGGGGAACTGCCTGCTATTGGACGACGGGGAGCCTTGCGTGTGCGTCCAGAGCATTTCCTTTTCCCTCATGTGCCACTGGTTCCGTGTGGCTGTCCTGCCCCTTGACGGGGAGCTGGCCGCAGCCCTCTTGTGCCGGGGAAGCCGGAAACGGTGTGCCGTCTGCGGGGCGGCCTTTGTCCCCAAATCCAACCGGGGAAAATACTGCCCCGACTGCGCCGGGCGCATGAAGAAAATCAAAGCCGCCGAGAGAAAGCGGAAACAAAGGCAGAGATGTCACGCTTTAGAGCCTTTCAAACCCGCATAAATCAAGGCTTTTTTCGTGGGTGTCAAAGGGTACGCGATACATTTATCCTTTTCCCCCGGAAACGGCGTTTTAATGCGTGACAATACGCCAAAATCAACCCGAACACAGGGAGGTGATCCTATCGCTGATTATATCAGGGCAGACACGCGGCTGCCCGCCTATCTGCCGTATCCCCGTTTCCTGCTGAAAATGGAGATTTCACAGACCGCCAAGCTGCTGTATTCGCTGCTGTTAGACCGTTCCACCCTCTCCCAGAAAAACAAGTGGCTGGACGACGAGGGCAGGATTTATATTATCTATCCCATCGCGGAGATAGCAGAAATACTGGATAAAGGCAGCACCACCATCAAGGGGGCGCTTAATGAACTGGACACGGCGGGGCTGTTGGAACGGGAACGGGGCGGCTTCTCCGCACCGAACCGGCTTTATGTCAAAGTACCGCCAGTGCCACAGGTACAGTTTTCAGACCAACTGATGGCCGGAAGTCCGCCCCTCATAGAGCCGGAAAACCGTCCTACTGATGGTCAGAAAACCGACCTTATGATGGTCGGAAAACCGTCCCCTAACCAAACTACTATAAACAACCTTACAGAGAGCCAAACAAAGGGAGTGAGTGGGGGGCCGTCCGCGCCCTATGGCCGATATGGAAATATTTTTCTGTCACAGACCGAATACGACGAGTTGCAGGCAGAGTACCCTGACAGGCTGGAACGGTTCATCGAGGAAATGAGCCGCTACCTTGCCGCCAACGGGAAAAGCTACCAGAACTATGCCGCCGCCCTGCGGATATGGGCGGGGAACGACAAAAAGGAAGCCCCTAAAAAGGGCATACCAGACTACTCATGCAAGGAGGGCGAGAGTTTATGAAGAATGAAATCAACGCGGTTTTGGAGAATATGACGACCACCATCCCGGAGCCGGAGGACTACACCGGCGAGGACGGTTTACTGTACTGCGGCAAGTGCCGCAAGCCGAAAGAAGCCTATTTTGCGCCGGATAAGGCCGCTATCTTCGGGCGCGACCGCCACCCGGCAGAGTGCGACTGCCAGAGAACCGCCCGCGAGGAACGGGAAGCCGCCGAAAAGCGGCGCAGACACCTTGACACCGTGGAAGAACTGAAACGCCGGGGCTTTACCGACCCCACCATGCGGGACTGGACTTTCGAGAACGACAACGGCAGGAACCCGCAGACCGGGCTTGCCCGCCGGTATGTGGAGCATTGGGAAGATATGCGGACAGACAATATCGGCTGCCTGTTCTGGGGCGGCGTAGGCACCGGCAAAAGCTACCTTGCAGGCTGTATCGCAAACGCCCTCATGGAGAAAGAAATCCCCGTCCGCATGACGAACTTTGCTCTTATCCTCAATGACCTTGCCGCCAGCTTTGAGGGGCGCAACGAGTACATTTCCCGCCTTTGTCGTTATCCGCTGCTGATCCTTGACGACTTCGGCATGGAACGCGGGACGGAATACGGGCTGGAACAGGTGTTCAATGTGATTGACAGCCGTTACCGCAGCGGCAAGCCGCTGATCGTCACGACCAACCTTACGCTGGACGACCTGCACAACCCGGAGGACACCGCCCATTCCCGGATTTATGACCGCCTGCTTTCCATGTGCGTCCCGGTACGCTTTACCGGCGACAACTTCCGGCAGGAAACCGCCAAGCGGAAAATGGAGAGCATGAAGAAACTGATTACCGACTGAAAGGAGTATTGCCTATGGCAGATAACAAGCAGCACGACACCCGCACCACCCGCCGCCCTGACTGTGTGACGGAAATCCGCATGGGCAATTCCGTCCTTGTCGTGTCCGGCTATTTCAAGAAAGACACCACAACCACAGCCGCCGACAAAATGGCGCGGGTACTGGAAGCGGAAGCCGCTGCTACACAGGAGCCGACTTATCCGGCGTGAACCGGGGCATGGAAAAGCGGCCATGCCAGGGAGCATGACCGCTGGAACGAAAATCGGAAGTGCTTTAGCAATTCTTAATCTCATTCTCTATAAAATAATTTGCAATTTCAAAGGCTTTTATTCTTCTCTTTGCCAATGTGATTTGTGATTTATAACGCTCGGAATTATCCTTTGATTCAAATGTTTTTACTGTTTCTCTTAGCTTGTGCAGAGTTGAATCAATTTGCCTTTTGGCCGCGGTTAATTCATCTATTGTATACTTCATGTTTTCTCCTTTAACTTCTGATTTTTTTGTTAAATCAGAGTATACCACGGAGTTATGAACTTTTCTACTGCAAATATGGGACGACAACCCATACCATAAAAATCGGAAAATTGAAAAGCTGTAAAGAAGCAAATTTAACGCTTTTGCCGCTGTACAGCCCCCGCCGTTCCGTGGTACAATGAAACCACGGAATAGTGGGGCTGGCTGTCGGAAACGGAGGATTTTATGTTAAGACAAGCCACCCAAAACCTCATTACCGCCCTTTATCCGAGATTGTCCCACGAGGATGAATTGCAAGGCGAGAGTAATTCCATATCGAACCAAAAAAGGATACTCGAAACCTACGCAAAACAGAACGGCTTTACCAATCTGCGCTGGTACACCGACGACGGTTTTTCCGGCGCGAACTTCCAGCGGCCCGGATTTCAAGCCATGCTTGCGGACATTGAAGCCGGGAAAGTGGGTACGGTCATCGTCAAGGACATGAGCCGGTTAGGGCGAAACTACTTGCAGGTAGGGTTTTACACGGAAATGCTGTTCCCTCAAAAGGGTGTGCGTTTTATCGCTGTCAACGATAATGTGGACAGTGCCAGCGAGGGCATGGACAACGATTTTACCCCGCTGCGAAATCTGTTCAATGAATGGCTGGTGAGAGATACGAGCAAGAAAATCAAGGCAGTGAAAAAGTCAAAAGGCATGAGCGGCAAGCCTGTTACCAGCAAGCCGGTTTACGGCTATGTGATGGACGAGGACGAGAATTTTATTATAGACGAGGAAGCCGCCCCGGTGGTGCAGCAGATTTACCAGCTTTGCCTTGCCGGGAACGGCCCGACCAAGATTGCCCGTATGCTGACGGAGCAGCAAATCCCCACGCCGGGGACGCTGGAATATCAGCGGACAGGCAGCACCCGCCGTTATCACCCAGGCTATGAGTGCAAATGGGCGACCAACACCGTCGTTCATATCCTCGAAAACCGAGAGTACACCGGATGTCTGGTGAACTTCAAAACGGAAAAGCCTTCTTATAAGGTCAAGCACAGCATAGAGAACCCCGTCGAGAAGCAGGCCATTTTCGAGAACCACCATGAGCCGATCATCGACAAGGAAACATGGGAACGGGTGCAGGAGTTACGCAAACAGCGCAAACGCCCGAACCGCTACGATGAAGTGGGGCTGTTCTCCGGGATTTTGTTCTGCGCCGACTGCGGCCATGTGCTGTATCAGCAGCGGTATCAGAACAAAGACCGCAAACAGGACTGCTACATCTGCGGCAGCTACAAGAAGCGCACCCGCAACTGTACGGCGCACTTTATCCGCACCGATCTGTTGACCGCTGGTGTCCTGGCAAATCTCCGGCAAGTGACCGAATACGCAGCCAAGCATGAGAGCCGGTTTGTGAAACTACTTGTCCAGCAGAACGAGATCGGCGGCAAGCGAAAGACCGCCGCAGCCATCAAGCAGCTTGAACAGGCGCAGGAACGCATTTCTGAAATCAGCCGCATTATCAAGCGGCTGTATGAGGACAATGTAAACGGCAAAATCAGCGATGAGCGTTTCATGGAACTGTCGGCTGACTACGAAGCCGAGCAAGCGGAGCTGAAAAAGAGAGCCGCCGCCCTGCAAGCCGAACTGGACAAGTCACAGGCAGCTACCGTCAACGCCGAGAAATTTATGGGCATTGTCCGCAAGCACCTTGCCTTTGAAGAACTGACCCCCACTCTCTTGCGGGAAATGATCGAGAAAATTGTGGTGCATGAGTGCAGCTATGATGAGAACGGCACCCGCAGGCAGGACATTGAGATTTATTACAGCTTTGTCGGCAAGATTGACTTGCCCGAATAACCGCCCGACCTATCCGACACAATGGCCAAGTGTCGGATAGGAACGGCAAAATTTTTTGCACTTCTATTGCTTCTTTATCACACATAAGCAAACAGATGGGGCATGAACCACCACCACAACCACACCCCTGTATGACCATTGAAGATGTCAACAACCATTGGAACCATGAGTTGTAGACCATTCCACAAGGAAACCCCTTCCTGTCTATGGGGAGAAGAAGGAAGCAAAACCGTTCGGCGTTCTGCTTGAAGGCCAGACCATCGGGGGCCAGAAGTGCGGCAAATTCCCAAAAGGGCGTGCGCTGCTGTTCGTCCTGGCCAATGCGGGGGCTGTGATTTGCGGCCCCCTCTTATTCATGATGAGGAAAATCATCGAGTATACGCCCCATTTTCAAGAAGAAAATCATGGGGATATATAAACCCTTGCACAGAACACAACGAAAGCCCATTGGGATAGAAGCGGCGGCTTCCATGAACCAGTAAGAGGGAATCCCTGTAGCTGAACCGTCCCCGATTTCGTCAAGGTACTGGTTCGGGCCTTCAATGTGCGAGGGTCGGGCGCACGGCGGCGGGTCTTATGAGAAATTTCACAGATTTGTCACATTCTATACAGTGCCGCATGGATTCCCCCGCATGATGTTCGGCGGCGTGACATGGCGTGACCGTCACGTGACATCACCGTGACGTCACGTTTTTGGGAAGTTGCTTCTAAAAGTGAAAATTTCTCTTTTCCCTGTGGAAGCGTTGAAGAACCCAAATAAAAAAGGCCCGATTCTTCATCGGGTCTGGACGGCTTACAGGGGAAGCGTGAAGTTTTATGTTATGCTCATTTTTTGCACAATCGGTGGTTTATGGCCCGCAAAGCCAGTAACCACGAGATGTTAGACAATTCGCAATAAATTGTCTACAAATAAGAAAAAATTTATTTGAGATTCTGTTCATTTTGATATATAATTATAGGCGACTAGGGGGACTATGGAAGTCTTACTATCGTAGTCAGTATCTCTTAGAAAGAGGGGCTATTTAAATGAAAAAAATGAAGACAATGGATGGCAACACCGCGGCCGCATATGCTTCTTATGCGTTTACGGAAGTTGCAGCGATCTACCCGATCACTCCTTCTTCTCCTATGGCAGAAGCAAGTGATGAATGGGCTTCTCATGGCAAGAAGAACATTTTCGATCGCCCGGTACAGATCATGGAAATGCAGTCTGAAGCAGGTGCTGCCGGTGCTGTGCACGGCTCTCTGGCTTCCGGTGCTCTGACCACGACCTACACTGCATCCCAGGGGTTGCTGCTGATGATCCCGAACATGTACAAGATCGCTGGCGAACTGCTGCCCGCCGTATTCGACGTTGCAGCCAGAGCTTTGGCTACCAGCTCTCTGAACATCTTCGGTGACCACAGTGACGTTATGGCCTGCCGTCAGACCGGCTTTGCCATGCTGGCAGAAAGCGGCGTTCAGGAAGTTATGGACCTGACCGCAGTTGCTCACCTGTCCGCCATCAAAGGCCATGTGCCTTTCCTGAACTTCTTCGATGGGTTCCGTACTTCTCACGAAATCCAGAAGATCGAACTGCTGGACTATGATGAACTGAAAAAACTGGTTGACTACGATGAACTGAAGAAATTCCGTGAAAATGCGCTGAACCCGGATCATCCTGTAATCCGTGGTACCAACCAAAACCCGGATATCTACTTCCAGACCCGTGAAGCTGTAAACAAATACTACGAAGCCCTGCCGGAAATCGTAGAAGATTACATGAACAAGATCAGCAAGCTGACCGGCCGTGACTACAAGCTGTTCAACTACACCGGTGCTCCCGATGCTGAAAACGTTGTAGTAATCATGGGCTCCGGCGCTCAGACCGTGGAAGAAGTTGCCAAGATCCTGAACGCTCAGGGCGAAAAAGTCGGCGTGCTGAACGTACATCTGTATCGTCCGTTCTCCGCCAAACATTTCTTCCAGGCCATGCCTGCAACCGTAAAACGGATTGCTGTTCTGGACCGGACCAAGGAAGCTGGCTCCAACGGCGAACCTCTGTACCTGGATGTCCGGGACATCTACTACAACAAGGCTGACCGTCCTCTGATCATCGGCGGCCGTTACGGCATGGGTTCCAAGGAATTCTATCCTGGCGATGCTCTGGCTGTGTTCGACAACCTGAAGGCTGCTGAACCCAAAGACCACTTCACCGTAGGCATTGTGGATGATGTGACCAACACCTCCCTGCCGAAGGAAAAGACCCTGGACATCACCCCGAAAGGCACCATCTCCTGCAAGTTCTGGGGCCTGGGTTCCGATGGTACCGTTGGTGCCAACAAGAGCGCCATCAAGATCATCGGCGACAAGACCGACATGTACGCACAGGGCTACTTCGCTTATGACTCCAAGAAGTCCGGCGGTATCACCGTATCCCACCTGCGTTTCGGTCATACTCCGATCCATATGCCGTTCCTGATCAACTTCGCTGACTATGTTGCTGTACACAATCCTTCTTATGTACATCGTTACAACGTAGCCTCCGGCCTGAAAAAAGGCGGCGTGTTCCTGCTGAACTGCCCCTGGAACGCTGAAGAACTGGACAAGGAACTGCCTGGCCAGCTGAAACGCTACCTGGCAACCAACGACATTCAGTTCTACACCATTGACGCTGTGAAGATCGCTTCTGAAATCGGTCTGGGCGGCCGTATCAACATGATCATGCAGGCTGCATTCTTCAAACTGACCGGCGTAATCCCTGTGGATGATGCTGTGAAGTACCTGAAGGAATCCATTGTTACTTCCTATGGCAAGAAAGGCCAGAAGGTCGTTGACATGAACAATGCCGCTGTTGATCAGGGCGTCAATGCCATCAACAAAGTGGAAATCCCCGCTGCATGGGCTGATGCAAAAGACGAAGACCTGTACAAGAAGACTGGCAACGCCTTCGTTGACAACATCATGATCCCCATGAACGAACAGGAAGGCGACAAGCTGCCGGTCAGCGCTCTGATGGGCCAGGCCGATGGTACCTTCCCCTCCGGTACTGCTGCTTATGAAAAACGCGGTATCGCCATCAACGTTCCTGAATGGAACATTGAAAACTGCATCCAGTGCAACCAGTGCGCCATCATGTGCCCGCACGCTGCCATCCGTCCGTTCCTGCTGACTGACGAAGAAGTGAAGAACGCTCCGGAAGGCCTGAAGACCAAACCGGCTCTGGGTGCAAAAGGCCTGAACTTCTGCATCACCGTGAGCCCCATGGACTGCCAGGGTTGCTCCAACTGCGTGGATGCCTGCCCGGGCATGAAAGGCAACAAGGCTCTGGCCATGAAACCTTTCGCTACTCAGGAAGGCCGCGCTCCCATCTGGGATTATGTGGTGAACAAGGTTGCTCCGAAAGCCAACCCCATGACCACGGCTACTGTGAAGGGCTCTCAGTTCGAACAGCCCCTGCTGGAATTCTCCGGTGCCTGCGCTGGCTGCGGCGAAACCCCGTATGCCAAACTGGTTACCCAGCTGGTTGGTGACCGTATGATGATCGCCAACGCTACCGGCTGCTCCTCCATTTGGGCTGCTGCTGCTCCTTCCATGCCTTACACCACCAACCACAAGGGCCATGGTCCTGCCTGGGCCAACTCCCTGTTCGAAGACAACGCTGAATATGGTCTGGGTATGTACCTGGGCGTAAAGGCTGTCCGGGATCGTCTGGTTGACGAAATGAAGGCTGCTGAAGCTGTTGCTTCCGCTGACCTGAAGGCTGCCATGGAAGACTGGATTGCCAACAAGGACGAAGGCGAAGGCTCTCGTGCCCGTGCTGAAAAACTGGTTGAACTGTTGGAAGCTGAAAAAGCCGGCAAACCGGAACTGGAAGCTCTGTACGAAAACAAACAGTTCTTCGTGAAACGTTCTCAGTGGATCTTCGGCGGCGACGGCTGGTCCTATGATATCGGTTACGGCGGACTGGACCATGTACTGGCATCCGGCGATGATGTAAACGTAATGGTATTCGATACCGAAGTTTACTCCAACACCGGCGGACAGTCCTCCAAGTCCACTCCTGAAGCTGCTGTTGCTCAGTTTGCCGCTTCCGGTAAACGGACCAAGAAGAAGGATCTGGGCATGATGGCCATGACCTATGGCTATGTATACGTAGCTCAGATCAACCTGGGCGCTGACAAGAACCAGGCTCTGAAGGCCATCCGGGAAGCTGAAGCTTACCATGGTCCTTCCCTGATCATCTGCTACAGCCCCTGCATCAACCACGGCATCAAGAGAGGCATGAACCACTCCTTCCTGGAAGCCAAGGCTGCTGTTGACTGCGGTTACTGGAGCTGCTTCCGGTACAACCCGACTCTGAAGGCTGAAGGCAAGAAGTCCTTCTTCCTGGACAGCACCAAGACTCCGAACTTCGATGAATTCGAAAACTTCCTGAAGGGCGAAGTACGGTATGCATCCCTGGCCAAAGGGTTCCCTGACATTGCAGAAGATCTGTATGCCAAGACCAAGAAAGACGCTGAAGAACGTCTGGCCGGCTATGTAAAACTGGACGCTGAATAAGTCTCGATTCTTCAAAATCTCCTGTCACGAAAGTGACAGGAGATTTTTTTTAATAATGTTCAGAATGTTGCATATTTCCATTATGAACTGGTGTAAACAGGAGATATGTGGTAAAATTTAGTCATATCGCTATTCCACCAATCTATAAGTACAATTGAAAACGCAAACTGCGGAGGAGATTATTTTGGTTCAGCTATTCTTGTTTTTAGGCGGCATTTCTCTTTTCCTGTACGGTATGCAGCTGATGGGCGACGGCCTGCAGCAGGCGGCTGGGGCCAAGCTCCAGAAAATCCTGGGGCAGCTGACAAAGAAGACCATCTACGGGGTGGCCCTGGGGGCCGGGGTTACGGCAGTGCTCCAGTCTTCCAGTGCCACCACGGTTATGACCGTGGGGCTGGTCAACGCCGGACTGATGAACCTGGAACAGGCCTTCGGCATCGTCATGGGGGCCAACATCGGGACCACCATGACCGCACAGCTCATTGCCTTCAACCTGACCGACTACATCACCCTGATCATTGCCATTGGCTTTGTGATGCAGATCATCTGCAAAAAACGGACCCTGAAGAACCTGGGTTCCGTGCTCCTGGGCTTTGGTATCCTGATGCTGGGCATGAGCATGATGAGCAATTCCGTCATTCCCCTGCGCCAGGATCCCCGGATCGTGGATATCCTGGGAAGATTCTCCACCCATCCCATTATGGGGCTCCTTACCGGTCTGGGCATGACCCTGGTAATCCAGTCCTCCTCCGCAACCATCGGTATCCTGATGGCTATGGCCAGCCAGGGGCTGATCCCTCTGGAAGGGGCCATTCCCGTAATCCTGGGTGATAACATCGGTACCTGTATCACCGCTGTCATCGCCACCCTCCAAAGCGGTCTCAACGCCAAGCGGGTAGCCTGTTCCCATGTCATGTTCAATCTGTGCGGCAGTATCATTGCTCTGCTTCTGCTGCCCTTCTTCATTTCTTTTGTAAAGGATATTTCTCCGGCTGGGAATATCGGCCGACAGATCGCCAACGCCCACACTACCTTCAACGTGGTGAACACCTGTATTTTCCTGCCTCTGGCACCATATTTCACCCGGTTCATCAAAAAGATCATGCCTGGGGAAGACAATGATATTTCCTATCAGCCCAAGTATCTGGACAAGAACGTGCTGAACACTCCGGCGGTCGCTCTGGGACTGGCTACTAAGGAAGTGGTCCGGATGGGGGACCTGGCTCTGGAAAATATCCGGAAATCCTTTACCTGTGTGGATAACTACAATAAAAAGGACGTGGAATTCGTTCTGGAACATGAACCGGTCATCGACAGCTTGGAAGAGGCCATTACCGTGTATCTCACCAAGATGAGCGAAAAGAACATGACCAAGGAAATGTCCAACCTGCACACCGGTCTGATCCATGCCTGCAACGATATTGAACGGATCGGGGATCATGCGGAAATCATCGCCAAACGGGTCCGGAACATGAGAGAAGACGGAACCACCTTCTCACCGGAAGCCAACCGGGAAATGAAGGAGCTGGAAGTGCTGGTGGTAGCCGCTGCCACCAAGGCCATCAAGGCCCTGGAAACCAATGACAAAGATCTGGCCCGGGAATCCCTGGATTTCTCCCATCAGGTGAAGCTGAAACAGAAAGCCATGCGGAAGAGCCATGTGGAACGGCTGAACGAAGGGGTCTGTACCCCGGAAACCGGTTTTGTGATGCTGGAACTGCTGATCAACATGAAACGGGTCAGCGACCACAGCAAGAATATTTCTCAGCTTGTACTGGGGGATTTCTGAGAATTGATTGTCAATGGTCGATGGCTGAAGGATAGGAGCTGCCTGGAGCAGCTCCTTTTTTATGAAAAGGAGAGGAAATGAACATCACTGTTTATCTGGGAGCCAATCCGGGGAACCGTCCGGAATATGCCCGTTATGCGTATGAACTGGGACAATGGATTGCCGGTCATGGCCATACTTTGATCTACGGAGGCAGCCGTACCGGACTTATGGGGAAATTGGCCGACGGCGCTCTGGAGCAGGGCGGATGGGTGATCGGGGTGGAACCCCGGTTCTTTATGGAAAAAGAACTCCAGCACCAGGGCCTGACAGAGCTGATCGTCACCGAAAACATGGCCCAGCGGAAAGAGAAGATGCTGGAACTGGGGGACCTGTTCCTGGCCTTCCCGGGAGGCATCGGGACCCTGGAAGAAATCAGCGAAATCATGAGCCTGAACAAACTGGACATGGTGTCCAAACCTTTTGCCTTCCTGGACTACGAAGGCTATTGGCAGCCCATGAAGGCCCTCCTGGACCGGATGGCGGGAGAAGGGTTCGTGTGGAAAGAATGGGTGGAAAGAATCCTGTTCATCAGGGATCTGGAAGAACTGGAACGGTACTGCAACGGAATGAAACAGTGAAAATCAGCTCCAAGGGATTCCTGCCGACTTACACGGTACCGCCGGGCGCACGCCGGGCGGCCCGCCGGCCCTTGTCAGCCGGGTCGTCGACTTATACGATACCGTAGGGGCCGCACGCCGGGCGGCCCGTAAAAAGGTTCTTTCCCTTGACATAAGCTAAATACTGTAATATACTATACAAGTAATCCATTTGCGGAAGTAGCTCAGTGGTAGAGCATCACCTTGCCAAGGTGGGGGTCGCGAGTTCGAATCTCGTTTTCCGCTCCATAACGAAATGAAGGGGCTGTTGCTGACTGCAACGGCCCTTGTTTTTATTCAGAGCCGGCAGCAAGCCGGTTTCCAGAAGACGCAGACCATTGACCGCTGAAAGGGTGGATTTTTACAAAATCCACCTTGCCGTCTTGCCTTTCCTCCCCCTTTACGGTAGACTAAAGGTTGAATGAGAAAAGGAGATTCATCATGGGAACCTGTACGGTAGTTATCCTGACGAAAAACGAGGAAAAACATATCCTGGCGGCCCTGGATTCTGCCCGGCCCTGTGCCGACCAGCTGCTGGTAGTGGATTCCGGCAGTACGGATCATACGGTGGCCCTGGCCCGGGAAGCCGGGGCGGACATTGCTTTCCGGGAATGGGACGAGGATTTTGCCGCCCAGCGGAATTTTGCCCTGGCCCAGGCTGCAGGAGACTGGATCCTGTACCTGGATGCAGACGAACGGCTGACTCCGGCCCTGGCGGAAAAAATCAACGCCATCAAAGCCGGCAGCCTGGACCATCAGTATGGGTTCCGGCGGATCAACATCGCCTTCGGCCATGAATTCCACCACGGAGCCTTTAGTCCAGACCGGGTGAAGCGGCTGTTTCCCCGGGAAAAGGTCTGTTGGGTGGGGAAGGTCCATGAGCGGCCGGAATGTCCCCTGCCGGTGACAGAATTGAAAGAACCTCTGGAGCATTATACCTACGACACCTTTGCCCAGTGGTGGAACAAGGCCGGGCATTATACCACCCTGTGGGCGGAAGAAGCCTATGGCCGGGGGAAAAAGGCCACCGCAGGGACCGCTGCCGGCCACGCCCTGATGGGAATGGTGAAGGCCTATGTGCTGGAAGGGGGCTTCCTGGAAGGGAGCATGGGGTTTGTGGCCACCCTCCAGCACGGCATCTACACAGCCATGAAATATATGAAATTGGCGGAACTTTGCAGGAAAAAGTGACAAGACATAAATCAAACAAAAGAGGTGACAGAAATGGACGAAATTTCCATTGTACTGGCTTCTGATGACAATTATGCCCAGCATGGGGCTGTAGCCTGTGCTTCCATCCTGGCCAACCACCGGGGAATAGCCCCCATCCATTTTTACTATTTCGAGGATGGAATCAGTGAGGAAAAGCAGGCAGGGATCGCCGCCACGGTGACAAAGGGCAGGGGAACCATCACCTTTATTCCCACTGCCCAGAAGGAAATCCAGGCCCATACCAGCGGCCATGTGAACCGGGCGGCCTATCTCCGGCTGCTGATCCCGGAACTGGTACCGGAAAACGTAAACCGTGTGATTTATCTGGATACGGACCTGGTGGTGCTGGACGACATCCAGGAACTGTGGGAGATGGACCTGGAAGGGAAACCTTTGGGGGCGGTGCCCGATCTGGGAATCCTGGCATCTTCCCGGATGCGCCGGCAGAAAGAGGAAACACTGGGAATTGAAGAGGGGGAGCTGTACTTCAATTCCGGGGTGATGGTAATGGATCTGAAGGCCTGGCGGGAAAACCAGTATGGGCCCCAGGTGATCCGGTGTGTGGAAGAGGGGAACTTCCGCCATCATGATCAGGACGGGCTGAACAAGGTGTTCCGGGACAACTGGAAGCCCCTGCCCCTCCGGTGGAATGTGATTCCGCCGGTGTTCACCCTGCCGGTGAAAGTGCTGAAAAAATCCCGCTGGCGGAACCTGGCCCTGGAGGCCCTGGAACGGCCGGGGGTGTTCCACTGGGCCGGCCGGTACAAACCCTGGGAGTTTCCGCCCAAGGGCCATTTCAACGAAAAATACTATACCTACCTGGCCAGCACAGCCTTTGCCGGGGCAAAAATGCCCCAGCCGGGAACGGATATGAGGGGAAAATCCGTAACCCGTCAGGAACTTCGGCTGAAGCTGGCTGAATTGTGGAAGAAACTGTTCTAGGGAAGTTGGGGGAGAATTGAAAGAATGATTTCGGACAATCGGCTGCAGTGGCTGCTGATGGCAGCTACCAATCTGTATCTGTTCTTTCTGTGCAGTACAAAATGGAATGCAGGGTACAGCATCAGTCTGGGATTGGTTGTTGTTGTAATGTTGATTTATTGGAAACGGAAGAAAAAAATCGCAATACCGGTCCACAAAGTATGGCTTTTGTGTTACGGCTTATTTATGGGGCTTATTTTTCTGGCGGCGGTAGCGTCGGGAAAGACTGTCGTCATAAAAAGTGCAATGAATTTTATTTTCTATACGATTCCTTTTTGGGTTTTGGTGATGGCTCTCCAGTACAAGGAGAAGCCCATCAGGGCATATGCGCAGTGGGGCCTTTGGGGTGGGTCTCTGGTTTTATGCGGGGTTGCTTTTTATCAGCATGTTCTCCAAAATTTCCCTGCCCGGCTCCAAGGGCCTTTTCCCAATCCCAATAATTTCGCACTGGCTCTGGAATGTCTTCTTCCTTTTCAGGGCTGGCTTCTTTGGGACACTTGGAAAGGGGAAAAAACTGCAAAATGGGAGTGGCTTGGAATTATACCTTTTGCCTGTAGTATTGTTGCTTTGTGGATGACTCGTTCCAGAGGAGGTATTGCAGGGGCTTTTGCAGGAATGGCTATTGTTATTGTGTATCATTGGATCATAAAACGAAAATGGAGTGCAAAAAAACAGATAGCCATATTTTTGTTGTTCCTTACCAGTATGGGAATCTGTACAGCATTTGGCACTGTGAATTTAGCCCGTCGCAAGTATGATGGCGAACGGGTGCTGCTGTGGAAATCATCGTATTCCATGTGGCTTGATCATCCTGTTATCGGTGTGGGATTTGGACAATGGAGTAAAATTTACAAGGCAAAATATATTTTGCCGGAAGCAAAGGAACCGGATTTGCCCGTACCTCACAATAATTTTATGACTTTTTTATCTACTGCTGGATTACTGGGGGGAGTTGGATATTTTTGCTTTGCGGCAGGGACTCTGCTTCTTATGATGAGAGCCATACAACTGCACTCTGAGGAATATGTCTGTTATGCTGTATTGTGGCTTTGCCTTGCCAATCTTATTCATGGAATGGTGGACAATACCCTTTACTCAAAATCAACTATGAGATTATATTTTGCCATGTGGGGCATTGGCTGCAGTATACAGACTTCTTCGAAGGGTAAGGCTGATTATCGTACGATTAAATAGCAGGGGTGAGTCATGGGGATGATGGAAATTTATCATTATATAATCAGTTCACCAGTTGCATATCAGAGACGGACTCAAATTGATAAAAATTTTAGGGAATATGGAATAAAACCCAATTTTTTTAACGCCATTATGGGGAATCAGCTGACTGAACAGGAGTTGCAGCAATTCACTGCAAAACATAATATTTTAAATAAAGGGGCAATTGGCTGTGCCCTTTCCCATCTTGAAATTTACAGGCAGTTGTTGAAAAGTGAAGAACCTTATGTTTTTGTATTCGAAGATGATGTTCGCCTATCTCCGGACTTTGTCCAATATTTCCCTAAAATCAAGGAATTTTTGAATCAGATGACTAAACCGGCAGTACTGCTTCTTTATAGAGTAAAGGCTCCGACAAAAACCGTTTTTTCATTGGGGAATGGATATAAAATTCTTCATGCGTTGGCTGGAACAGCTGCTCATGGATATGCAATCAATCGAAAAGCGGCAGAAAACTTGCTAAAGGCACAGAATCCCATACAGTTTGAAATTGATGCTTGGAATCTGTATTATAAATTAGGTTATTTAACCATATACTGCATAAATCATGAGTTTGGCTATTTGGATTCAAATGTTTCGCGGAACTCTGTTATTGAACAGGTTGCCGAAAAAGAAAGAAAGTCATCAAGATATGTCAATCAATATAAAAAAGAACATTTCATGACGTTATATTTCCGGTATCCAATCTGGAAACGGTGTATACTTCAACTGAAAAGAATTCAGCGTCATTTTATGGAAATGTACTATGACAAGGAAAATAAATGACTTACAAAAATATTTTTGTTGATGGTATCATGCATATGGGAGATATGATTATGACCGCCTCTGTGTTTCCGGTGCTTCGGAAGCATTGCCCCGGGGCTAGGATTACGTATCTCTGCAGCGCCAACCTGGCCTTTGTGGCAGAACTGCTGGAGGGTGTGGATGAAGTGATCCCTTACCGTTATGCCAGCGGAGGCGGGTATGGGGATGTGTGGCGGATGGGGCGGCAGCTGTCCCAGCGTCATTTTGACCTGGGGATTTCCCTGGACCCCCGGGAACGGGTAACGCTGATGAAATGGTTTGCCCGGATTCCGGAACGGATCAGCATGGAACAGGCACTGGGCTGGAAACTGGGATGGGAAAAATGGTTCTATACCCGGGACCTGGAACTGCCTGCAGGCTGGTCCTATCAGGAACATTCCATGGCGGCCAGCTTTCAGCAGATGATGCGGGGCTTTTTCGGAGATCCTTCCCAGGAATTCGTGCCGCCCCGGCTGAAACCCATGGCGGCGGAACAGGAACGATGGGCACAGAAGCTGCTGCAGAAAGCGCCGGCCGCCGGGAAGAAGATTGCCTTGTGCATCCAGACGACCTCCCGGACCAAGGACTGGCCGGCGGAAAAGTTCAGCCAGGTTTGTGACTGGCTGGCAGAAACTTATGGAGCTACCCTGTACCTGACGGGCATTCCTGCCCACCGGGAACGGGGAAATGCCATCCTCCAGGAAATGAAACACCGGGAGGCCGTGGTGGATCTGATCGGGAAAACCAGCTTTCTGGAACTGACGGCTCTTCTGGCCCATATGGACCTGCTGCTGACCCTGGATACCGGGACTGCTCATATTGGAGCAGCGGCAGGTTGTCCGGTGGTTACCCTCTTTACCTTCAATTCCCCGGTGATCTATCGGGCGCCGGGAAAACATTGTGTCGGGGTCAGCGGGCATCTGCCCTGTTCTGGCAAACATATCTGCATCGGTCCCAGCCGGTGTACAAAATCCGACTGTGTGGATGCAGTGACCGTTCCCATGGCGGAAGCGGCCATAGAGACATTATTTCAGGAGACAGCATGAAAACATTTGAACCGGGCTTTTTTGCCCTGGAGAATTTTATTCGGAAGCAGGAAACCTTCGATTTTCTGGATCCCCATTCTGGGGAACCCTGGCATATGGCTTACAATGTGAACGACCCCTTTTTCCAGATCATGGGGGCTTCTATGGTTTCGGTGCTGGAAAACAATCCGGCCCATCCTTTTGTGTTCCACTTGTTTACCGACGGCTACAGCCGGGAAAACGGGGACAAAGTCCGGCAGCTGGCAGAAAAATGGCACTGCCGGTGCACTCTATATGAACTGGATATGGCACCCTTCCAGGATTTCCATGTAAAAGTGGCCCGATTTTCCCGGATTACCTACGGCCGGCTCTATATGGCCAAAGTTCTGAAGGGGGAAACGGACCGGTTCCTGTATCTGGATGCGGATACCATGGTGATCCGTTCCCTGGAGGATCTGTTTGGTCTTTCCATGGAGGGCGAGGCTATGGGGGCTGTTTCCGAACGGCCGAAAGATGCGGCCTATCGGGGCGGCTATCTGAAGCTGAAGAACGGAAAGTATTTCAACGACGGAATCATGGTGATCAATATCCCGGAATGGGAAAAGCAGGGGATTACGGAAAAAGCCTTTTCCTTTCAGAAGGAACCCCGGGAACGGTTCCTGGGACAGAGCCAGGACGTGCTGAATCTGACTTTTGACGGCACCAATCTGTTCCTGCCTCCGGTGTACAACGAATTCGGAGGTGGGGAAGACGACAAGGGTGAGGGAGTGATCATCCACTGGACCGGCCGGCGGAAGCCCTGGCAGATGGTACTGGCCCCCTTCGATGCCCAGTGGCGGCAGTACAATGCCCTGTCTCCTTGGGAGACCATCACCAATACCCTGCCCATCAAGAAGCCGGAAAACTACCATGACTTCAAACAGTGGGCCAAATACCGGAAAAAAGACAGCCTGGCAGATTATCTGTGGGGAATGGGCTGGTATGCAATTTTGAAAATGCGGTATAAGCTGTAACCGTGCGTCACCCTTTTACAGGTGGAGAGAGGGTGACGCTTTTTATTTATTCTTTTGATCCGTAAAGATAATTATATGTACTACTGAGATGATGGAGATGGATTATTTTGGATAGAAAAAACAGTTTTGAAAAATATAAGGGGTATGGACATAAAATTCTCGTATCATTAATTGTTTTTCTGGGGATACTGCTTATCTCCCGGCTGCCATCTACTGTTTATGATTCTTATCTTCGGTATAAAGACATAATAGGAATTACAGCTGTCTGCTTTTTATCGGCTGTGACCCTAATGGACTTCCGAAAAAGAGCTTTTGTTTGTTGGATTTTAATGCTTTTACTTTATGAGGTTCCAGCTTATATAAAGTTATCAGTAGGAAGTCCATTAAGCATGGATGAGATAACCGATACTTACTGTCTTGCCACATCGCTGTATTCGTTTATCAGTGGTGGTTTGGTTGCCATTCACTGGATCTCTAATCGAAAAATTCGGCGGATAGTTGGTGCTGCCTGGAATTTACTGGCTTTGGCGGTCATTTTTGCACCGCTGGGGCTGATTGGTTACTACTTTTTAAGTGGTCATTTGCTGACATCCAGTATTGTGCTGACTCTTTTTCAAACCAATCTTCATGAAGCGGTGTCCTATCTGAAAAATGATAACCCTGTTTTATGGGGGGTGTCTTTTGCAGTTGTTTTCAGTATTGCGGGAATCTATATCTATCAGCTGAATCGGACGGCAGATAAGGTACTTAATAAAGAACTGGCGCCAGGTTTTACAGTAGTTTTGCTGGCGGCAATAATTCTCTGTGGAACCAAGGGCGTTGCCAAAGTCAGGTATGCATCGGTTACCAGTCTGATAAAACAAACCAGCCAGAGTTTAGAACAATATAAAGAGTACACCAATGCCAAACGGCGAAGAGAGGAAAATCTGAAAGAACTAATACATCTGTCTGTCGATTCTCAAAAGAGCGGTACGTTTGTGTTGGTCATTGGGGAGTCTGAATCACGGGATCATATGCATGCTTATGGTTATCAACGGGAGACGACACCCTGGTTGGATCAGGCTGTTTCGCAGCCTGAAAATATTTTGTTTACCCATGCATATTCCAATCATACGCATACAGTTCCCACCTTGACATATGCTTTGACTGAAAAGAATCAATATAATGCGGTGCCTTTGGAAAAGGCTTATTCTATTATAGAAGTGGCAAAAGCAGCCGGATACCGAACCTATTGGATCAGCAATCAAGTTAAATATGGGGCTTATGATACTCCCATAGCCGCTATTGCAAGCTCGGCAGATCAGGAAATTTGGATTAACGGAAATTCTGGATATACTACTTGGACGAATTATAATGATGGTGAATTGGCTAATAAGCTGCGTCAAATCAAATTCGATTCCCAGAAAAACAATCTGGTGATTATCCATCTTATGGGCAGCCATACCGATTATCAGGAAAGATATCCCAAAAAGCAAGAGAAGTTCTCAGTGAAAGACAAGAAAACAAGAAGAATCAATTCCTATGATAATACCGTCTTTTATACGGATGCGGTTTTGCACCAGATTTATGATATAATGCGAGCAAGAGATGAGTTCCAGGGAATGGTCTACTGTTCTGATCATGGAGAAGATATGCAGCACAGCCATGAAGTGACAAAATTCACTTGGTCTATGGCACGGATTCCTTTTGTCGTTTTTCTGTCCCAGAACTATTGCCAAAGGAATCCTGCAACATTCCAGAATCTGGTAAAGCATAAAGAGGATTATTGGACCAATGATTTACTGTATGATGTACTGATCGACTTGATGGGAATTCAGAATCTGCCTGGAAGAGAGGAAACAAAAGACATTGCTTCAGATCAGTATTTTCTTCCATTGGAGCAAGGAAAAACCTGCCATGGGACAAAGTCCCTGGCTGATGATCCTGGCGTAGGTTCCGACAATCAATAAAAAATGAAATAAGAAGGAGAAGCAGTTTAGTACTGCGGGAGAAATATGGAAATTACGGCAACAATAGAAACCCAAAAAATTGAATTTGGCAGTCCGGATGTACTGGCAGGAAAAGAATCAGTGCATATTGGGTACGGAACAGATGAGAATTTTGTGATGCCTATGGGCGTTTCCATGATTTCTGTTTTGGAAAACAATAAGGAACTGCCGATTGTTTTTCATATCCTGACGGAAAATATCAGCGAGAAGAGTATTAACCAACTGAAAACCATAGCATCTAGATATCCAAATTGTGGAGTACAAGTTCATTTTACAGATTTGAGCATTATTGATGGTCTGCCTATGTTTGCCCTTGGCAAAGCAACCTATATCCGGGTGTTTTTGGGGCAGATTTTGGATCCTGCAGTGGAGAAAATTCTCTATTTGGATGGAGATATCGTTTGCCTTCAGTCAATTCAGAATCTGATTCATAGAGATTTTTCTGGGAAAACGGTAATGGTGGTAGAAGATGTACCAGCAACAGCCAGAAAGCAGGAAAAAAAGTTTCAGCTGCAGCAGTATTTTAATGCTGGAATGATTTTTATGAACATGGTTCAATGGCGGCAGGAAAAAATCTCCGAGAAATTTCTTGATGTATGTTTTGAGTATAAAGAGAGATTGAATTATTTAGATCAGGATGCATTGAATATAGTGTTGGAAAAGAAGAAACTGATGGTAGGAAGGGAATATAATTTTATTCCACTTTCTGCCGAGGAAACTGAAGTCCCAGATAACGCGGTATTTCTTCATTATGCAGGGACGAAGCCGTGGTATTGCTGGTTGGATTTTCCCCTGAAAAGATATTTTATAAAATATTATAAGATGTCTCCCTGGAAAGATGAATCGCTGCAGCAACCCCGAAATTACCGGGAAATGCATTATATGTCCCGTGCCCGATGGAGACAGGGAAAATATTTTGATAGTGTGTACTGGTTTATCCAATATATTTCTACTAAAATCAAGAAAAAATAATTTGTTGAATGTTGGTAAAAGGGGAGTAGAAGATGGCATCTAAAAATCTCTTACAGATACGGATGGAGACAGCCAAAAAAATCCTCACCAAACTCCACGAACTGGCCGTAAAACCGGATCTGTCCGAGGTGGAACGGGATGCCCTGATCCAGCGGTTCGAATTTTCTTTTGAACTGCTTTGGAAATGCGCCAAAGAATACCTTTATGTGGAAGAAGGGATTGATGCGGCGTCTCCTAAAAAGGTCATCCGGTGCTGCCGGGAACTGGGGCTGCTGGATGAGGGGCAGACCCAGGAAGCCCTGCAGATGGCAGATGACCGGAATCTGACCTCCCATACCTATGATGAAACTTTTGCCCAAGCGGTGGTGGAACGGATCCGCCAGTATGATCCGCTGCTCCAGTCCTGGCTGGATAAAATAGGCGATGCCAGGTAGAAAAAGAAGCGTATAAATCGGAACCGTAGGGGCGGCAGACCCGGCCGCCCGCAGATACATCGTTTGTTCATGTGTTCTGCGGGCCGCCGGCTGTACAGTTCCTGCGGTTTTTTTCGTTGCAAACGCAAATGCAACGCAAAATTTACGTTGCATTTGCGTTGCATTTTTTATTATAATTGATGCAACGCAAATCACAGAACTGTGAAAGGGGGCGAAGTTTTTGGGAAGAAAAAGCAATACGCTGGACCGCCTGGCTTTGAACCGGTTGATCCTGGAAGGGTCCCACCGGTATTTTGAAGATTTGCCAGCAGAGGATTCTTCTTTAACCTTTTCCGTCCTGTCCCGGGAAATGGAAAAACAACTGGGGGTTTCTCAGGTGGATACGGATGTATTGAAAACATTGGGATTTTATACGGCAGGAGGCAAGTTCTCCCATGTGGCGGAACTTTTTTCTGATCAGAATACCTTTCCGGGGGTGGATATGATGGTCTTTGGCCGGTCCATCAACGAAATCCGGGAACGGATCAAAATCCATGGATGTTCCGTATTGTCGCTGTTCCACCAGGCTGTGGAACGGATTGCCCGGGAATACCAGGTGGAGAAAATCGATGGAGTGGAACGGCGGATGGTGGAGAAGATTCCCGGCCAGGCCATCAGAGAAGCCATGGCCAACGCTCTGGTACATCGTACCTGGGATATTCCCACTGCTATACGGGTGGCCATGTATCCGGACAAGGTGGAAATTACCTCGCCGGGAGGACTGCCGGCAGGCATCAGCCAGGAAGAATATCTCCATCATCAGATTTCCATTCTGCGGAATCCCAAACTGGCCAATGTGTTCTATCGGCTGGGGTATATTGAAGCCTTTGGAACGGGCATCCAGCGGATCCTTTATGCCTACCGCCAAAGCCGGGTCAAACCGGATTTTCAGGTAACGGATCATATTATTCAGGTGATCCTGCCTCTGGTGGATGCCATGCCGCCCTTGGACCAGGAGGAGCAAAGAATCTGTGCCGTATTTCCGGAAAATGGCCTGCTGAGCCGGCAGGAAATCGAACAGGCCACCGGTTTTGAAAAGACCAAAGTCATCCGTCTGTTGAACCGGCTGGTGGGGAAAAAGGCCGTGCTGAAAGTGGGCAAAGGCCGGGGTACCCGGTACCAGCGGCAGTAATCCAAAAGGAGGGAAATTTTGTTCAGTCTATTCTACGCATCGCTGCAGCAGGATGGAAAGCTGTTTTTGTTCTTTCCCATTCTGTGTGCTGTTTTTCGTCTGATTTTCATTGCTGTGTACAATCCGTACCGGAGCCTGAAAGGCAAGGGGAAGGTAATCTGGCACTGTTTCCGGTACGGGTTCTGGTGGGGGATGGATTTCAACGCCTATGTGTTCCTGATTCCCCTGGTGGTACTGTCCATTCCCGGGGCCTTTTTTACCGACTGGTACCGGAAAGGAGACCTGCTGCGGATGGCGGGAGGGCTTACCTACAGCCTGGTACTGTACCTGGCCTTTGCCGGGAAGATGCTGTTCTACAAGCATTTCCATGATATCTTCAACCAGACCATGAAGCTGGGGGCCAAAGCGGAAAAGCACAACCTGGTGGATATTTTCTTCCATCAGGACCACGGGGTCTGGATCCTCTTGGGCATCCTGCCCTATCTGGGGGTGTGCGACTTCTGCATCCACAAGCTGCTCCAGCTGCCCAGCTTCCAGTATCTGATCTTTTTCAGCCCGGTGCTCCAGTACGCCTACAACACGGTGATCGTCCTGGGGGCTGTGGCGGCTTTTTACTGGTTCCGGTACGGGGGGACTTTTTGGCATGACGACAAGCCGGAATGGGATACCATCCCCAGTGTGGTAAAAAAGGACATTTTCTTTGCCAAGGCCACGGTGGACGATCTGGTGGCCCTGGAACAGGTGATGAAGCACAAACTGAATCCGGCCTATGAGCACACCGATGCCCAGGACCTGAAAGCCATCCAGCCCTTCCTTACGGAAAAGGTCCCGGCGGACAAGCTGCCCAACCCGGCCTATGGGTTCAAAAGGACGGCCAAAGGGGCCCGGATCACCAAACCCACCCATATTTTCCTTTTTGTGGGAGAAACCTATCTCCAGCAGTTCTTTGATCCCCAGTTCGCCTGTCTGAACCTGGTGGAAGGGGGCCGGCAGCTGATGGAGGATCCTCATACGGCGTCCCTGACCAGTGCTCTTTCTGCCGGTATCATCTCCCGGCCTTCCATTGTAAGCCTGATGAGCGGAATCTTCGATGCAGGGCTGGAACTGAACGAAAAAGAAAGCTTCTGGCGCAACAACCTGCCCACGGCCCTGCCCCGGCAGCTGAAAAAACTGGGGTATCATTCCACCTACTGGTACGGTGGGAATGTAACCTATGGGAACTTCAACCAGTTTGCTCCCGCCTGCGGCTTCGACCAGGTGATGACCGCCACGGATTTCTGTGGTAAAGACGCTCCCAAGACCTGGGTGGGGGTCTATGACAATGTGTTCCTGGAAAAGGCGGCGGAACTGATCCTCCAGCAGGAAGAGGCCAACGGGCCCTACCAGTTCCATTTCCTGTACACCACCAGCTACCACGGCCCCTTCAAGATTCCCCTGAAGGAGTACGGGTATGACCCGGAAAAGGTGATGCCTGAGGCGCCCCGGGACATCCGGCGGAACAAGGAAATCCAGAAAAACCTGGGGACCTTCTGGTTCTCGGACCAGGCCCTGGGGAAATTCATCCGGACCATGCGGAAAGCCTATCCGGACTGTCTGTTCATCCTTACCGGGGACCATTCCATCGATATGAGCCCGGTGCTGGGGAAAACCTCTCTGATGGGACGGGACTGCAACCTGCGGGAACGGCACAGCCCGGTGCTGCTGGTGAACCACCGGGAGCTGAATCCCCACAGCCTGGCCGGGAATACCATCGGGAGCCACATGAACATTGCCCCCACCATTTTCGAACTGATCGCCCCCAAGGGGTTCACCTATTATTCCTTGTATCCTTCTCTGCTGGAACCCATCGATCATGTGGTATCGCCTTACCACTGGCTGCGGAAAGACGCCTACGGCAGCTACAGCCAGGACTTCTATCAGCCCCTGGGGCCCCAGTACGGTCCCGAAGACCTCCAGGAAGGCCCCAAACCTTACACGGAAGAAAGGGAAGCCTGGATGGACCTCACCGGTTATCTGGTCCGGCATCCGGAGGTGCTGGAAAGATAAAATCTGTCAGCGGTCAACGGCCGGTGGAAGGAACCCACAGCTGTGGGTTCCTTCTGAAGGGAAACGCAGCCCTATGGGCTGCTAACCCACCACCCATGCTGCGCATGGATACCCCCGCCCTTGTAAAGGGCGGATATACGCTCGGGCTAACGCCCATTGCCTCCGTGACACGCAGCCTGAGCTCCAGAGTCACTATCCGTCCCTTTCCAAGGGCGGGGGACCGTTGCGCTTGTAAAGGGCGGATATACGCTTGGGCTAACTCCCATTGCCCCCGTGATACGCAGCCTGAGCTCCAGTGCCACTGTCCGTCCCTTTCCAAGGGCGGGGGACCGTTGCGCTTGTAAAGGGCGGATATACGCTTGGGCTAACGCCCATTGCCCCCGTGACACGCAGCCTGAGCTCCAGCGTCACTATCCGTCCCTTTTCAAGGGCGGGGGACCGTTGCGCTTGCGCAATGGTGGTGGGTTAGCAGCCGCTGGCTGCGTTTTTATTTCTAAAAATTTGCCTGCAAGTTTTTTCCAATGTCTGCTGACCGTTGACAGTTGAACGTTGACGGGGTGCCGCACGCAATGTGCGGCACCCCCTTTTTTTATGGTATAATATTCTTATTGCAGGAAAGGAGCCGTTTTTATGAAAATCGCTATTGCAGGCACCGGCTATGTGGGCCTTTCCAACGGGCTCCTGCTGGCCCAGCACCAGGAAGTGGTGGCGCTGGACATTGTGCCGGAAAAAGTACAGATGCTCAACGAAGGCCGGTCCCCTCTGGTGGATGCGGATATTTCCCGCTTCCTGAAACGGAAGGATATCCGGTTCCGGGCCACTCTGGATCCCCGGGACGCCTTCGAAGGAGCTTCCTATATCATTATCTCCACCCCCACCAACTACGATCCCCAGAAAAACTTCTTCGATACTTCTTCCGTGGAAAAAGTCATTGAAGAAGTGCTGGCCATCAACCCGGAAGCGGTGATGGTAATCAAATCCACGGTGCCGGTGGGCTATACGGAAGAAATCCGGAAACAGTACCATACGGACAACATCATCTTCTCTCCGGAATTCCTCCGGGAAGGGAAGGCTCTGTACGACAATCTCCATCCCTCCCGGATCGTAGTGGGGGAGGATTCTCCCCGGGGCCGGCAGTTTGCGGCTCTCCTGGCAGAAGGGGCGGAAAAAAAGGACATCCCCCAGCTGTTCACGGGCTCTACGGAAGCGGAAGCCATCAAGCTGTTTGCCAACACCTATCTGGCTCTCCGGGTGGCCTACTTCAATGAACTGGATTCCTATGCGGAAATCCGGGGACTGTCCACGGCCCAGATCATCAAAGGGGTCTGCCTGGATCCCCGGATCGGGGACTTCTACAACAATCCTTCCTTTGGGTACGGGGGCTACTGCCTGCCCAAGGATACCAAACAGCTCCTGGCCAACTACCAGGATGTGCCCCAGAACCTGATTTCCGCCATTGTGGCGGCCAACCGGACCCGGAAGGACCACATTGCTGACGAAATCCTGGCCCGGAATCCCAAAACGGTGGGAATCTACCGGCTGACCATGAAAAGCGCTTCGGACAATTTCCGTTCTTCCGCCATCCAGGGTGTGATGAAACGGATCAAGGCCAAGGGGATCCCGGTGGTGGTCTATGAACCCACCCTGAAAGAAAAGGACTTTTTCCGGTCCCCGGTGTGCCGGGACCTGGACCAGTTCAAAAAGGAATGTGACCTGATCGTGGCCAACCGCTGGTCAGAGGATCTGGCGGATGTGAAAGACAAAGTCTATACCCGGGACCTGTTTGACCGGGACTAAGGAGCAGTTATGGAACCTTTTGACGCCAACAAGAAAATCCTGATCACCGGAGCCGCCGGCTTCATCGGCTATCACCTGGCCAGACGGCTGCTGTCCCTGGGGGCCCGGGTGGCCGGACTGGACAACATGAACGCCTATTACGATGTGCAGCTGAAGAAGGACCGGCTGGCCCGGCTGGAACTGTACCCGGCCTTTTCCTTCACCCAGGGAGACCTGGCGGACAAGGAAACGGTGGACCGGACCTTTGGGGATTTCCGGCCGGACATTGTGGTGAACCTGGCGGCCCAGGCCGGGGTCCGCTACAGCATCGACCATCCCAGGGAATACATCGATTCCAACATTGTGGGGTTCTTCAACATTCTGGAGGCCTGCCGGCATTTCCAGCCTGAACATCTGCTGTTCGCTTCCAGTTCCTCCGTATACGGGAATCAGAAGAAGACCCCCTTTGCCACCACGGACAATGTGGATCATCCCATCAGCCTCTATGCGGCCACCAAGAAATCTGACGAACTGATGGCCTATACCTACTGCCATCTGTACGGGATCCCGGCCACCGGCCTCCGGTTCTTTACGGTGTACGGGCCTTTCGGCCGGCCGGACATGGCGTATTTCAAATTCACCAACAAGATCATGAAGGGGGAACCCATCACCATCTTCAACCAGGGGGACATGTACCGGGACTTCACCTATGTGGACGATATTGTCACCGGCATCCAGAACATGCTGTGCCATCCTCCCAAGGCCAATGAGGAGGGGGACCGGTACAAGATCTACAACATCGGGAACAACCACCCGGAAAAGCTCATGACTTTCATCGAGACCCTGGAAAAGGCCCTGGGAAAAACGGCGGAGAAGGAATACCTGCCCATGCAGCCCGGGGACGTGTACCAGACCTATGCGGACGTAAGCGAACTGGAACGTGACTTCGGATTCCGGCCCAGCACCACCATTACCGAAGGGCTGGGGAAGTTCGCCCAGTGGTACCGGGAGTATTATCATGTTGAGTGAAGAGTGAAGAGTGAAGAGTGAAGAGTGAAGAGTGAAGAGGAGACCCACATGACCAAATTCATTGCTGCTGCTGTCCAGATGGACTCCCAGGATGATAAAAATGCCAATCTGGCTGCGGCCGAAGGCTATATCCGGGAGGCGGCCGCCAGGGGAGCCAGTCTGGTGGTGCTGCCGGAATCCATGAACTACATCGGCCGGGATATGGCCGGAGAAGCAGAAACCATCCCTGGAGGTCCCACCTTCCGGAAGATGGCGGAACTGGCCCGGGAACTGGGGATCTGGCTGGAAGCCGGGAGCATTTATGAAAGCAATCCGGAAGACCCGGCCCGTCCCTTCAACACCACCTTCCTGGTGCGCCCGGACGGAACCCTGGCCGCCAAATATGCCAAGCTCCATCCCTTTGACGTGGTGTTGCCCAACGGGGTAACCAGCCGGGAAAGCGACCGGGTGTGCCCGGGGAAGACCCTTGCCCTGGGGGATACGGAATGGGGGAAACTGGGCCTGGCCATCTGCTACGATGTCCGGTTCGGAGAGATGTTCCGGATCATGGCCCTGGAAGGGGCGAAGATTTTTGCTGTCCCTGCCAATTTCACCGTGAACACCGGGAAGGACCACTGGGAAGTGCTGGTCCGGGCCCGGGCCATCGAGAATGAATGTTACGTAATCGCTCCCAACCAGATGGGGAAGAAGCCCCGGTTCACCGCCTACGGGAATTCTCTGATCGTGGATCCCTGGGGCACGGTAATTGCCAGGGCGTCGGACAAGCCGGGGGTCATCACCGCCGAAATCGACCTGGATTACGTGACCAAAGTCCGCCAGAGCACCTTTACCCTGGACAACCGGCGGCCGGATGTGTATGAATTGAAAATGTTGTAAAAATGGGGTGTGAATTCTTTCGCACCCCATTTTCGTACATTATTTTTACGGAAACGTGTCAATTTCTTGTCCATAGTGTATAATGTAAAGTATCATATTACGCTTTTTTCTGCAGAGGAACAGGAAAAAGCCCTGAAAGGGAGGACAAATGTCAATGTCACAAATACTTACCACCATGGACGACGTACTGTATTATCCCATCCTGGTCATCGTGCTGCTGGCAGCCGGCCTGTTCTTTACGGTTCGGACCCGACTGATTCAGTTCCGCTGGTTCCGGGAATGCATCCGAGTGGTCATGCAGAAGCCCAGCAAGGAAGGGTCCGTATCTTCGTTCCAGGCTCTGATGGTTTCCACCGCTTCCCGGGTGGGCACCGGGAACATCATCGGTATCTCCACCGCCCTGTGCCTGGGTGGCTTCGGTTCCGTGTTCTGGATGTGGGCCATTGCCATCATCGGCGGTGCTACGGCCTTCATCGAAAGCACTCTGGCCCAGGTGTACAAACGCCGGGATGCCAACGGGGACAGCTACGGCGGACCGGCCTACTACATTGAAATCGCTCTCCACAACAAACTGCTGGCAGGGGCCTTTGCCTTCTTCCTGATCATCACCTATGCCGGCGGGTTCAATGCCCTGGCTTCCTACAACCTCCAGTCCACCTTCAGCGTGTACGGATTCTATGAAAAAGGGGTCACCTCCTGGGTCATCGGGGCCATCCTGGCTGTGCTGGTGGGCTACTGTCTCATGGGCGGCGGCAAACGGATCATGCGGGTGACGGAAGTGCTGGTGCCCTTTATGGGGGTTCTGTATGTAATCCTGGCCCTGGTGATCATTGTGATGCACATCGGGATGATTCCCTCCGTGCTGTCCGCCGTGTTCGCCGATGCCTTTGACTTCCAGAAGATCCTGGGGGGTATCAGCGGTTCCTGCATGATGTATGGCATCAAACGGGGCCTGTATTCCAACGAAGCCGGTGTAGGGTCCGCCCCCAACGCCGCCGCTGCGGCTGATGTGGCCCATCCGGCCCAGCAGGGTCTGGTGCAGATGCTGTCCGTGTTCATCGATACGGTGCTCTGCACGGCTACCGCCCTCATGTGCATATTCTCCGGGGTGGTACCCACCAAGGCCATGGCCGGGGCTCCCTATGTACAGGCTGCCACCCAGACAGACTTCGGGGCTTTCGGTCCCATTATGATCACCGTGGCCATGGTGCTCTTTGCCTTTACCACCCTGATTGGGAACCTGTTCTATGTGGACAACTGCCTGGCCTACCTGAACGGGAAAAAGACTCCCAGTGCCGGCTTCATGAAGGGCTTCCGGCTGCTGGCGGTGCTGGTGATCTTTGTGGGCGCCGGCATGTCCATGGACAACGCCTGGGCTGTGGCTGATATCTGCATGGCCTTCATGTGCCTGATCAACATCCCTTCCATCCTGGCCCTGAACGGCACGGCCATTGCAGTGATGGACGATTACGGCAAACAGCTGGATGCCGGAGTGGAAAACCCGGTATTCAAGGCATCCAATATCGGTCTGGACGAATCCGAGCTGGATTACTGGAAATAATTCCGGACAACCAAACTCTCCCTGCCTCCTCACAGGGGGAGTTTTTCTTTTGCCTTTTTCCTGTCTGTCTGACTTTTGGTTGCTTATTTCCACCTTTTGTGCTATGCTATATGAGCGGTTTTTTAAGCAATTACGACAGACTGTTAAGCATGAGACAAATAAAAATGGCTGACAGCATGTGAGGAGGATTTTTTTAAATGAGCGTTTCCGTAGAAAGAAAAGGTAATGAAGCAACTCTGAAAGTCACTTTGCCGGTTGAAGACGTAGCCAAGGCTTTTGAAAAAGCAGTTGCCAAGATCAACAAACAGGTAACGATCCCTGGCTTCCGTAAGGGCAAAGCTCCCCGTCGTGTGCTGGAAATGCACGTAGGCAAAGACGCCATCAAAGAAGAAGCTTTCGAAATCGCTGCCAACAGTGAATATAGAGAAACCCTGAAAGAAAACCAGTGGGTTCCCGTTTCCGATCCTGAAATCAAAGATTCCAAGTTCGAAGAAGGTCAGCCCATGGAAATGACCCTGGTGGTCACCCTGCGTCCGGAACCGGAACTGGGCCAGTACAAAGATCTGGACGTAGTGAAGGACGAAAAGGAAATTACCGACGCTGATGTGGACAAGGAAGTGGAAAACCTGCAGAAACGGGCCTCCAAGATGGTGGAAGCTCCGGAAGGCAAGGCTCTGGAAAAAGGTGACCTGGCCATCATCGACTTTGCCGGCACCATTGACGGCGAAGCTTTCGAAGGCGGCGAAGGCAAGGGCTATCCTCTGGAAGTGGGCAGCAACAGCTTCATCCCCGGCTTTGAAGATCAGCTGGTTGGCCTGAAAAAGGGTGAATCCACGGATGTGAACGCAACCTTCCCGGAAGACTACTTCTCCAAGGAACTGGCCGGTAAAAAGGCTGTGTTCAAAGTCACTGTCCAGGATGTGAAAGTGAAGGAAGTTCCCGAAGTCAACGACGAACTGATTGCTGCCAATAGCGACAGCAAGACCGTGGCTGAATTCCGGGAAAAGACCATGGATCGTCTGAAAAAGGCCGAAGCTCAGCGGGCTCAGTCCGACTACGAAGCCAACCTGATCAAAAAGGCTGTAGAAAATGCCAAATTCGAAGTGCCTGATGTGATGGTGACCCAGCGGGCCAACCAGATGATGGACGAACTGGCCATGAACCTGGAAGCTCACAAAATGAGCCTGCCTCTGTACCTGCAGTACCTGGGCAAGGATGTGAAGACCTACCGGGATGAACAGAAACCGGTGGCTCTGGAAAACATCAAGACCGATCTGGTCCTGGATGCCATTGCCCTGAAGGAAGGCATTAAAGTCAGCGAAGACGAAATCCGCAGCGAAATGGAACAGCTGGGTGCCATGCACGGTGCTACCCTGAAACAGGTGGAAAAGATCGTGAAAGAAAACGGTTCCCTGGCTGTGCTGGTGAGCAACATTGCCCGCCGGAAAGCTGCCCGTCTGGTCATTGACAGCGCCAAAAACGCTCCCAAGGCCGCAGAAGCTGCTGAAGAAAAATAAAATCCCAGGAGGTGGACGGCATGAGCTATGTGCCTATTGTGGTAGAACAGACCAGTAAAGGCGAACGGAGCTATGACATCTATTCCCGGCTGCTGAAGGATCGGATCATCTTCGTCACCGGGGAAATCGAAGATCACATGGCCAACCTGATCATTGCCCAACTGCTGTTCCTGGAGTCCGAAGATCCGGACAAAGATGTCCATCTCTACATCAACAGCCCGGGCGGCAGTGTCAGTGCCGGGCTGGCGATCTATGACACCATGCAGTACATCCGTCCGGATGTTTCCACCATCTGTGTGGGAATGGCGGCCTCCATGGCTTCCGTACTGCTGGCAGCCGGCGCCAAAGGAAAACGCTATGCCCTGCCTCATTCCAGAGTGATGATCCATCAGCCTCTGGGAGGGGCCCAGGGACAGGCCACGGACATTGAGATCCATGCCCGTGAAATCCTGCGGATCCGGGAAGAGATGAACCAGATTTTGGCCAGCCACACCGGTCAGACCCCGGAACAGATCCGTCTGGATACGGAACGGGATCATTTCATGACCGCTGAGGAAGCCGCAAAATATGGTCTGATCGACCAGGTGGTCCATCAGATCAAGACCCAGAAATAAGGGGTAAGTGTCCATCTTGCCCTGGCTGTAAGGAGGGTTTCAGATGGGTTACGATGACAAGAACAACGGCCTGGAGGGTCCGGACTATACCTGCTCCTTCTGCGGGAAAAAGCAGAGCCAGGTAAAGAAACTGATCGCCGGCCACAATGTGTTTATCTGTGATGAGTGCATTGCCCTGTGCAATGAGATGCTGGAGAAGGATTTGAAAGCTCCGGCGGAAGAAACCATTACGGATCTGCCCAAGCCCAAGGAAATCAAGGCCATCCTGGACCAGTATGTAATTGGTCAGGAAGAGGCCAAGAAGACCCTGGCTGTGGCGGTATACAACCACTACAAACGGATCAACTATGAACAGGGACACCACCAGGATGTGGAACTTCAGAAGTCCAACATCCTGATGCTGGGGCCTACGGGCAGCGGCAAGACCCTGCTGGCCCAGACCCTGGCCAAAATCCTCAAGGTTCCCTTTGCCATTGCGGATGCCACCAGCCTGACAGAAGCGGGCTATGTGGGGGAAGATGTGGAAAACATCCTGCTCCGGCTGATCCAGAATGCAGACTATGATATTGCCCGGGCTGAACGGGGCATTATCTATATCGACGAAATCGACAAGATTTCCCGGAAGTCCGAGAATCCTTCCATTACCCGGGATGTGTCCGGGGAAGGGGTCCAGCAGGCTCTGCTGAAGATCCTGGAAGGTACGGTGGCCAATGTTCCTCCCCAGGGAGGACGGAAGCATCCTCATCAGGAACTGATCCAGATCGATACCACCAATATCCTCTTTATCTGCGGCGGCGCTTTTGCCGGCCTGGAGAACGTGATCAACGCCCGGACCGGGAAGAAGAGCATGGGCTTCGGGGCGGACATCCCCACCCAGGCGGAAAAGAAGAGCGAAAACCCCTTCCGGCACGTACTGCCGGAGGATTTCGTGAAGTACGGCCTGATCCCCGAATTCGTAGGACGGCTGCCGGTGGTGGTGACCCTGGACAACCTGGACGAAAAGGCCCTGATCAAGATCCTGACGGAACCCAAGAATGCCCTGACCAAGCAGTATGAACATCTGCTGGCCATGGACCATGTGGAACTGGATTTCGACGAGGGAGCCCTGAAGGCCATCGCTCACGAAGCTTTGGCCCGGAATGCAGGCGCCCGGGGGCTGCGGGCCATCATCGAAGGCATCATGAAGAACGTGATGTACGAGGTGCCCAGCCGGGACAATGTGGAAAAATGCATCGTGACAGCGGATGTGGTGACCAAGCACAAGGAACCCAAGCTGTTGCTGAAGCAGGAAGATAACGATACAAGAAAGAATGCCTAGAGAAAAGGAAAAGGGGTGCCGGCATCCCTTTTCCCTTTTTCTCTATTCGACAAGGACGGTGAAACAAGATGTTGGATGCCAATACTATGAGACTGCCGCTGCTGCCGCTCCGGGGGATCCTGGTGTTCCCCGGGATGATCATCAATCTGGATGTGGGACGGGACCGTTCCATCCGGGCGGTGGAAAGCGCCATGAATATGGGAAAGCGGATCCTGCTGGTGACCCAGCGGTCTGCGGAAGAAAATGATCCTACTGCCAAGAGCCTGTACAATTTCGGGGTGATCGCGGAAATCAAACAGCTGCTGAAGCTGCCCAACGGGGCCATGCGGATCCTGGTGGAAGGCCTTACCCGGGTGGAAGTAATCTCCGTGGTGGACGCGGTAGGGATGAACCTGGAAGCCTATGTGGCGGAACGGGAAGACATCAATGACCACTCCAACGAAGTGGAAGCCCTGAAGCGGATGCTGGTGGAAACCTTCGAACAGTGGGTGCTGGCCAGCAAGAAAGTGAACACGGAAGTGCTGCTCACCTTTAAGGATCAGCCGGATCCCGGGAAAATCGCCGATATGATCGCCGGGTACCTGACCATCGATGTGGAGGAAAAGGAAAAACTCCTGGAAGCAGTGGATGTGAAGGAACGGCTGCACCTGCTCTATGGGTATCTGTGCAAGGAACTGGAAATCGTCAACCTGGAAAAGGACATTTCCCAGCAGGTCCGGAAGCAGATCGAGCAGAACCAGCGGGAATACTACCTGCGGGAACAGCTGAAGGCCATCAATAAAGAACTGGACGAAGGAGGCGAAAAAGGCTCCGAAGTCAAGGAATACCAGGAAAAGATGCAGCAGGTGAAGCTTCCTGACGATGTGAAGGAAAAGCTGGACAAGGAGCTGGACCGGCTGTACAAGATGCCTCCCATGATGGCGGAAAGCGCAGTGATCCGGAACTATCTGGACACGGTGCTGAGCCTGCCCTGGGGGAAGATGACCCAGGACAACTACGACCTGAAGAAGGCGGCTGCGGTGCTGGACAAGGACCACTACGGCCTGAAAAAGGTGAAGGAACGGATCCTGGACTACCTGGCAGTGCGGGCCCTGACCCACAGCAACCGGGGGCCCATCATCTGTCTGGTGGGGCCTCCCGGCGTGGGGAAGACCAGTCTGGCCCAGAGCATTGCCCGGGCTGTGAACCGGAAATTCACCCGGATCAGCCTGGGGGGCATCCGGGATGAAGCGGAAATCCGGGGCCACCGGCGGACCTACATCGGGGCCATGCCCGGCCGGCTCATCAATGGGATGATCGACTGCGGCACCGACAATCCGGTGTTCTTGCTGGATGAAGTGGACAAGATGGGGGCGGACTTCCGGGGAGATCCGGCTTCTGCCCTGTTGGAAGTGCTGGATCCGGAACAGAACAGCCATTTCAGCGACCACTACATCGAATTCCCCTATGACATGAGCAACGTGTTCTGGATCGTGACCGCCAACACGGTGGAAACCATCCCGCCGGCGCTCCTGGACCGGCTGGAAGTGATCGAACTGTCCAGCTACACCGACGAGGAAAAGCTGAAGATCGCCCAGCTCCACCTGCTGCCCAAGGAACGGAAGGCCAACGGCCTGACCGGCAAACAGCTGAGCCTGGGGGCTGCTTCCATCCAGCACATCATCCGGGACTACACCCGGGAAGCCGGGGTCCGGAACCTGGAACGGAAGATTGCCACTGTCTGCCGAAAGGCAGCCCGGAAAATCGTGGAAGACGGAGTGGCCAAAGTCAGTGTGACTCCGGCCCATCTGAAAGATTACCTGGGACCAGCCATTTTCCTGGAAAGCGACATGCGGGCCCGGTCCGAAGTAGGGGTCTGCACCGGTCTGGCCTGGACCAGTGTAGGCGGCGAACTGCTGAAGATCGAAGTGGTGGTCTGCGAAGGCAAGGGCAAACTGGTCCTCACCGGGCAATTGGGAGATGTGATGAAGGAAAGCGCCCAGGCGGCCTTTACCTACATCCGTTCCCGGGCCAAGGAACTGGGGCTGGATCCGGATTTCAATGAGAAAGTGGATATCCACATCCATGTGCCGGAAGGGGCCATTCCCAAAGATGGTCCTTCTGCGGGGATTACCATGGCCACGGCCATGGAAAGTGCCCTGACCAAACGGAAGGTGAAGGCGGACCTGGCCATGACCGGGGAAATCACCATCACCGGCCATGTGCTGCCCATCGGCGGCCTGAAGGAAAAGGTCCTGGCAGCTCACCGGTATCGTGTGAAGACGGTGCTGATTCCCCGGCAGAACCAGCAGGATCTGGAGGAAATCCCGGAAAAAGTCCGGAATGACATGACCTTTATCCCTGTGGACAGTATGGACCAGGTGACCAAACTGGCCCTGGAGGCATAACATGGCAGGAAAAGAGTGGGACATCATCGGTGCTTCCTATGTGGCTTCGGCGGTAAAGGCCACCCAGTATCCCCAGGATACCATTGACGAGGTGGCGTTCATCGGACGGAGCAATGTGGGAAAATCTTCCCTGCTGAATTCCCTGGCCCGGCGGAAGGGCCTGGCCAGGGTCAGCAGCTCTCCCGGCAAGACCCAGACCATCAACTTCTATTCCTTCCAGGCCAAGCGCCAGCAGGAGGAAAAAGTGGACCGGCACACCTACTATGCAGTAGATTTGCCGGGGTACGGATTTGCCCGGACCAGCAAAGGGAACAAGGAGCAGTGGTCCGCCTTTATCTGCAAGTACATGGAGAATTCCCAGTACCTGAAGCTGGTCTGTGTGCTTATGGACATCCGCCATGCACCCATGGAAAGCGACATCGACTGCTACCAGTGGCTGCTGAGCCTGGGACTGCCTATTATGGTGATCCTGACCAAAAGCGACAAGCTGAGCAAGGGCGCCGTGGCCAGCCAGAAGGCCCTGTACCAGAAGACCTTCGGCCTGGGGGACGAGCAGATCATGACCTACAGTTCTACCAGTCATACCACAAGAAAAGAACTGATCAACCGGATCATGGAGCATTTGGAATAAAAGAAAGGGGCTGTTGCGAAAGCAACAGCCCCTTTACCATTTCCTAAAAATATTGTACAATTCTGTTATGTTCGATACAAAAACGAAGGGAGAAACGGGTATGAGTCAGGAAATGGAACAGCGGCAGAAACTGGCCGGGCTTTGGCCGGACCAGCGGCAGCGGGTGGATAAAACCCTCCGGCTTTGGGAAAGCGCCGTGCTGCTGCCTTTGCGCTGGACCAAACATGGGTGGGAAATCCTTTTTGAGGTCCGGGCCGCCAACATGAGCTGGCAGCCGGGAGACATCTGCTTTCCCGGAGGCCATCGGGAGGATTCGGATTCCAACTTCTGCGCCACTGCCCTCCGGGAGACCCGGGAAGAACTGGGCATCCCGGAAGACAAAATCCAGGTACTGGGGCCTTTGGACTATTTCTACGGCTATTCCGGTCCCATGATCTATCCCTTTGCCGGGATCCTGCCCAGCCAGGTCTCTCTCCAGCTGGACAAGCAGGAAGTGGGGGAAGTGTTTTCCGTCCCGTTGAAGGACCTGTTGGCCATCCATCCGGTGGTGGGGAAACTGTCCCTGGCCAGCCGGCAGGAACCGGGATTTCCATCTCAGTGGGCCTATGGCTTCCAGGACGGCTGGAACATCCGGGGCGGCTATGAAGTGTTCTTCTACCCCTGGAAGAAGCGGATCATCTGGGGCATTACCGGCCGGATCCTCCATCAGTTCCTGGAACGGGTCCGGCAGGGAGGGATCCTTCCGGAGGCAGCACACCGGGATCACTGAGATAGGGGGTCAGGATCATGCATACCTCCGTCCGGTTCCGGCTCTGGCTCCGGAACTTGAAAAGCTCTCCCAGAAGGGGCAGTTTGGACAGCAGGGGAATGGCCTCCAGCCGGTGCTGTTCCTGTTCGCTGATCAGCCCGCCGATCACCAGGGTTTCCTTTTCCCGGAGCCGTACATGGGTATCCGCCGTACGGCTGGTGATCCGGTAGTTTTTCAGTTCCGCGATCAGGGTGGGAGTGCTCACTTCCGTGTGGACTTTGGCGGTGATCAGTCCGTCCTGGCTCAGGTATGGAGTGTAGGAAAGCCGGATCCCCGCATCCACATATTCCGTAGTGCTGGTGGTGGTGCTGTTGGTGACCTTTTCCGTCACCACCGGGATATGGTCCCCAATGAAAATACTGGCTTCCCGGCCGGGAAGAGTGATGATCCGGGGGGTGGCCAGCACCTTGGCCTTTCCTTCCTGGCAAAGGGCACTGAGCCGGGCCTGGAAATTGGCTCCGTACCCGTGGCCCAGATGGATCCGGCCGGCCATGTTTTCTTCTCCCTGGTCTTTGCCGGCCGGCAGAGGACTCCAGTCCCACTGGAGCCCCAGTTCCCGGGAGGCGGTTTCCCCCAGGGACAGGATCCGGGCTTCCAGGGTGATTTGCCGGGTGGGCCGGTCCAGGGCCTTCAGGGCCTCCTTCAGCCGGTTTTCCTCTCCCGGGGATCCGTGGAACAAAATGGCGTTGGCTCCTTTTGACCAGGCCAGGGGAGCGGAAAACAGGGGCTTTAGGGATTCGGCGGTTTCCCGGGCGGAGATGTATTCCAGCGGATGCACCGACAGACGGCCGTCCAGGGCGTCCATCCGTTCCGGCCGGGCCACCCACAGGGTATCTCCTTCCAGGTTCCAGCAGAGCCCCTGGCTGCGGGTGACGGCTTCCAGCGCCTGGGACAGGGGCATCTCATGGAGCTCCAGGGACAGGGTGCTGGAGGCCGGCTCGTCCAGGATCAGGCTCCGGCCGGACAGCTGGGCAATGCTCTGGAGCACGGCACCGGTGGGGGCATTTTCCACGGAAAGGGAAATGGGATCTTCCAGAGAAGCGGCCAGAACCCATTTGACCGGTGTAAAAAAGCAGAAAATACAGAAACAAATGACAGAAAGTCTTTTCATGGCCATACCTCCCCGATCCGGATCTGACGGGCCCCGCATTCCAGGGCAGAGGGCAGGACCTGGGTGATGGAACCCAGGCCAGGGAGTTCATCTCCTTTGCCCAGGAGACGGTGTCCTTCCGGCAGGGCCGCCAGAGCTTTCCGGGTGCCGTTCATTTCCAGGATCCCCAAGAGACGGCAGACCTGGAGGGAAGGAGCCGGCTGGGAAGCAGCCGGAGCCGCCGGGATTCCGGAGGGAATCGGGACGGCTGGAACTTTTTTCCCGGGGGCAAGGGTCCCGACCGGATGATCCAGAGGCCGAAAGGGGTCCCGCCGGGGCAGAGGCTTGGGACGGACCGGCTTTTTCAATGGTTCCGCCGTTTCTTCTTCTGCAAGAGCAGGCAGGGGCGGAAAATCCGGCAGAGAGGGAGAAGGGAACAGATACAGGGCGGAACCGGTGCCGGCGGCTGCCAGCATCAGGCCCAGTCCCAGCCGGGAGGACAGAGCGGGGAGCGAAGAAAAAGAAAACGGTAAGGAAAACATGGGAACCTCCTTCATGAAATGGATTCAGGTTCCATTATAGGAAATTTCAGGAAATTTTCCTACCCCTCGGGTCATGAACGGAGGAAAAGAGACAGTGAACGGTCAGTCAGAAAGGAGAAGAGCCATGTTCGGGCATCCCTATGGCAGTGTTTCCGGTGGAAACCGGTGGAACAATCCTCTGGAAGGAGGAAGAGAGGATACGGCATCGCCGGCTGTCCGTCTGGCCCGGCAGGTGCTGGAAAAGGCCCTGGAACGGGGAGCCAGCGACATCCATCTGGAACCGGAAAAAGACCGGATGACGATCCGCTGCCGGGTGGACGGAGTGCTCCAGCCCCTTTGCCAGGTGGAACGGAACCTCCAGGATCCGCTGCTTTCCCGGTTCAAAATCCTGTCCGGGCTGGACATTGGAGAAAAACGGCTGCCCCAGGACGGACGGTTCCAGATCCGGTGGCGGGACCGGCCGGTGGACGTGCGGGTGTCCTCCCTGCCCACCCTGTTCGGAGAAAACCTGGTGCTTCGGCTGCTGGACCAGGAGGCTCTGCCCCTGGATCTGTCCCGGCTGGGGTTCAGTGATGCCAACCGGCAGCGGCTGTCCCAGTGTCTCCGGCAGCCCCACGGACTGTTCCTGGTCACCGGGCCCACAGGCAGCGGCAAATCCACCACCCTGTATGGGGCTCTGGCGGCCCTGGACCGGGAGCACCAGAACATCATCACCGTGGAGGACCCGGTGGAGTATCAGCTTCCGGGGATCCGGCAGGTGGCAGTGCGGCCTAAAATCGGGCTGACTTTTGCCCGGTGCCTCCGGAGCATCCTACGCCAGGACCCGGACTGCATCCTGATCGGGGAGATCCGGGACGGAGAAACGGCGGCCATGGCCATCCAGGCAGCTCTTACCGGACACCGGGTACTGAGTACCCTACACACCAACCGGGCGGCAGGGGCGGTGAACCGGATCCTGGACATGGGAGTGGAGCCCTATCTGGCGGCTTCTGCTCTCCAGGGCGTAGCCGGACAGCTGCTGGTCCGGAGACTGTGCAGGGAGTGCAAAAAGGCGTATACTGTAACGGAAAGGGACTGGGAATGGAAGTATCTGGGGCTGGAAGAGCCACGGACCCTGTACCGGGCCCAGGGATGCCCCCACTGCCGTCATACGGGCTATGCCGGCCGGCTGCCTCTCCAGGAGGTGCTGGTGATGGACGGCGGGCTGCGCCGGGGGATCCTGGAAGGATGGAGTGAAGAACGGCTGGAACAGGAGGCCCGGAAAGGGGGCTTCCGTTCCCTCCGGGAAGACGGCCGGGACAAGGTACTGGCTGGAGAGACCAGCGGAGAAGAACTGCTGAGAGTGTTGGGATAAAGGGAGGATGTATGCTGCAGCTGTGGAATCTGTTTGAAATCGCCGGGACTGTTTCTTTTGCGGCTTCCGGTGCCATTGTGGGCATGGTGAAGAACATGGATGTGTTCGGAATCACGGTGCTGGCGGTGCTTACCGCCGTGGGAGGCGGGATGATCCGGGATGTGCTGGCAGGCTATACCCCTCCCATGGCTCTGGAGAACCCGGGAAACCTGCTGCTGGCGGTGCTTACGGCTCTGGCCATGTCCTGGCTCTTTGCCTCCTACCGGATCGCGGGACGGAAACGGCAGATCGTGACTTTTTTCTATATTGCGGCGGATACGGTGGGACTGGCTTCCTTTACGGTGACCGGGACCCTCACCGGCCTGTCCCAGGGCAAGCCCCACACCTTTGTGTATCCCATTATGCTGGGGCTCCTGACAGCGGTGGGAGGCGGGGTGCTCCGGGATCTGATGGCCCAGCGGGTGCCCAGTGTGCTGAACACCGATGTGTACGCCACCGCCTCCCTGGCCGGCAGCCTGGTCATGTGCCTGTGCTGGCATTACGAAAGCCAGGACCTGGCCCCCTGGCTGGGCGCCTTCATGGTGATTGCCCTCCGGTTCTTCGCTGTCCGCTTCCGCTGGCAGCTGATCCATCCCATGGAGAGGAGGAAGAGGGGGAAGGAATAAAAAAGGTGCTGTTGCATGCGCAACAGCACCTTAGTCGGAAGTCGGGAGTCTGGAGTCGGAAGCCTCAGGACAGGATCCGCCTGGCTGGGCGGATCCTTTTGATTCTGTAAAACCAGAATCGAAATCAACCTGATAGGGCATTTCGTCCAAAGGTTTTACACATTCAAAAAAATTTGCTTGCAAATTTAACATTGGGCTCCAGACTTCAGACTCCAGACTTGAGCCGCTATGCGGCTCTACAGCTAAGGGGGTGTTGCACGGAACGTGCAACATCCCCTTTTCTTATCTCATATTGATAAACTGCATATCGATTCCGAAATCCTGTCCTTTGACCAGCTGGATCACGGCCTGGAGGTCGTCTTTTTTCGGGCCGGACACCCGGATCTGATCGTCCTGCTGCTGGGTGGTCACCTTGATCTTGGCGGCTTTGATGGCAGCGATGACCTTTTTGGCGGTTTCCTTGTCGATGCCCTGTTTCAGCTTTACGGTCTGCCGGACGGTGCCTTTGGCGGCAGGTTCCACTTTGCCCGGGTCCAGGCTGCGGAGAGACAGGCCCCGTTTGGCCATCCGCTGACGCAGGATGTCCAGGATGGCACCCAGTTTGTATTCGTCTTCCGCTGCCAGTTTCAGGTCTCCGTCAGAGAGCTCGATGGTGGCGTTGGAGCCCCGGAAGTCATACCGCTGTTCGATTTCTTTCCGGGTCTGGTTCAAAGCGTTGTCCAGTTCCTGCATGTCAATCTGGGAAACAATGTCGAAAGAGCTGTTCTTGGCCATAAATAAATCCTCCTGTAAATACATAGTTAAAATTTGTTCAAAGCCGGCGGCAAGCCGGCTTCCAGTGGCTAGAGACTAGAGACTGGAGACTAGTGACCAGCCAGGCTGCAGCCTGGCCTCACTTCACTCTCACATCCACCTCGAACATCCGGTTCCAGGGGAATTCCACCGTATAATGGGTGCCCTTCAGGGTGGGTTCGTCTTCCACGTACTGGCGGAACAGCCGGTTGGTACCGCTGAGGATCCGGTTGTAGTATTTCCCCAGATCGTACTTCAGCTTGAAATCGTGCTGGTCGATGCCCAGGCTGATCCGGTACCGGACATTGGCCTGGTAGATCCAGTCGTCCAGGAGCCGGGTCTTCAGCAGCCGTTCCCGTTCCGCCGGTTTGATCCGTTTGCCCAGGATCCCCTGGCTCAGAGCATAGCCGATGCTGTTGTCCGCAGTGTTCCAGCCGGAATAGGCGGTGAGCCCCAGCAGGGCTTTGGCATCGGTCATGGCCAGCATGAACCCGTTGTCCGCCCCGTTGGCATAGGAAATATCCGCCAGAGCCACGGGCTTCTGGGTCTCCAGGTCCGCCAGTTCTGCAGCGAAGGCCCGGTTGGCCCGGCTGGCGTAGGGGGCGTTGTCATTGGCGGTGGAATCCAGGCAGACCCCGTCTTCCGGAGTGTTCACTGCCAGCACCAGATCCGCCTTCTTCAGGTGGCTGGTTTCCACTGCCCCGCTGGCCAGGATCTGGTTCCGGACAGAATCTTCCGCCCGTTCATCGGAATACAGGGGCACGGTATCGCCGCCGGCTCCGGGTGCAAACAGGGGATAGACCCTGGGCTTTTCCCCCCGGATCTCATTGATGGCCCGGGTCACCAGCAAAAGCCCCACCTGGTCCACCCCGGGCAGGATCTGGAACCGGTTTTCCGTAACCCCGTCGCCCACAAATTTCAGGTGCCGGGCTTCCATATGGGTCTGGGACAGGGGCGCATCGTCATCCTTGCCCAGGGCAAAATAATGGAAGGTGCCGTTCTGGCACAGCCGGATCAGCCGTTTGTTGGTCTGGAAATTCATCAGCCGCCGGGTCCGCCAGTCCTTCATGACGGAATCGGGAATCTGGGCCAGCAGGGTCTGCCGTTCCTGGATTTCCGGATAGCTCAGGGATCCGTCCCGGTCCTCCTTGTCCTGGAGCTGGGAATAACGAAAGATCTTGGGGCCGTATTCCTGGTAGTACCCAGGTTCCACTTTCCCGATGCTCTGCTGGGGCGTCCGCATAATGGTGCTGAAGGCATAGATCTTCAGCCCCGGGTTGTCCTTTTTCAGCTTTTCCAGACGATGGACCTTTTCCTTCAGGTATTTTTCCAGATGGTGGTGTTTCCGGGAAGCCACCAGGCCCCCGTAGTTCAAGCTGTCCGTAGCCAGCACCGCTGCCTCTGCATGAGGGGCTTCCTTTTCCAGCCAGTTCCACAGGGCTTCATTGTCCCCGGAACCCCGATGGTCGGACAGGTCCTTTTCCGGAGGGGTGGTCAGGGGATAGCCGGCCGCCTTGGCGGTGTCCACGGTATATTCCAGACACACAGGCCGGTTGTCCAGGGGAACGTACAGAATCTTTGGTGAGGCTTCTGCGCCCGGTGCCAGGGAAAACATCAGCAGGGCGCCAGCCAGTACCGATTTGAACGATAAATGCATGGTTTCCTCCTTCTTACAGAATCATTTTATTATACACTATCTGTATGGCTAAAAGAAAGACTTTAGACTCACCAGTCAGTACTTTTTCCGTATGATATAATGATAGAGATACTGAAAGAACAAGGAGAAACCATTATGCCATTTGAAATCCATGCTCCTTTTGCTCCGGCAGGAGACCAGCCGGAAGCCATAGAGGCCCTGGCCAGAGGGGTGGAGGACGGGCTCCATACCCAGGTGCTGCTGGGGGCCACCGGCACCGGGAAAACCTACACCATTGCCCAGGTGATCCAGAAGGTCCAGAAACCCACCCTGGTGATCGCCCACAACAAGACCCTGGCGGCCCAGCTGTGCAGCGAATTCAAGGAATTCTTCCCCAACAATGCGGTGGAATACTTTGTGTCCTATTACGATTACTACCAGCCGGAAGCCTATATCCCGGCCACGGATACCTATATTGAAAAAGATTCTTCCATGAACGATGAAATCGACAAGCTGCGGCACTCGGCCACTTCCGCCCTGATGGAACGGCGGGACGTGATCGTAGTGGCGTCGGTGTCCTGCATCTATGGCCTGGGCGGCCCCAAAGACTACTACGACAGTGTCCTGTCTCTGCGGGTGGGCCAGACGGTGGAACGGGATGCCATCCTGGAGAAACTGGTGAAGATCCGCTATGAACGGAATGACCTGTCCCTGGAGCGGGGCAAGTTCCGGGTCCGGGGAGATGTGATCGAAGTGGTCCCGGCCAGTTACGGAGAAAAGGCCATCCGCATCGAACTGTTCGGGGACGAAGTGAACAGCCTGGAGGAAATCGACGTGCTCACCGGCCAGGTGGTGGACAAACGGACCCATGTGGCCATCTTCCCGGCCAGCCATTATGTAACCAGCGATGAAAACCTGGAACGGGCCCGGAAAGACATCCGCCGGGAACTGAATGAACGGCTGAAGGTGCTGAAGGGGGAAAACAAGCTCCTGGAAGCCCAGCGGCTGGAACAGCGGACCAATTACGACCTGGAGATGATGCAGGAGCTGGGGTACTGCAGCGGCATCGAAAACTATTCCCGGCACCTTACGGGACGGAAGCCTGGAGAGCCGCCTTTTACCCTGGTGAACTACTTCCCCAAGGATTTCCTTACGGTAATCGACGAAAGCCATGTGACCCTGCCCCAGCTCCGGGCCATGTACGCCGGGGACCGGGCACGGAAGGAACAGCTGGTAAAGTACGGGTTCCGGCTGCCTTCCGCCATTGACAACCGGCCGCTCACCTTTGACGAATTCCAGGCCCAGCGGGGGCAGATCATCTATGTATCTGCCACTCCCGGGCCTTACGAAATGGAAACCACCGACCAGGTGGTGGAACAGATCATCCGGCCCACCGGGCTTTTGGACCCCCAGATCGAAGTGCGGCCCATCAAGGGACAGATCGACGACCTGCTGGGGGAAATCCACAAGGTCACCGGCCAGAAGGAACGGGTGCTGGTAACCACCCTGACCAAAAAAATGGCGGAAGACCTGACGGAATATCTTACCACCGCCGGGGTCCGGGTCCGGTACCTCCATTCGGACATTGCCACCATCGAACGGGCGGAAATCATCCATGACCTGCGGGCCGGGAAGTTCGACGTGCTGGTGGGCATCAACCTGCTCCGGGAAGGGCTGGACATGCCGGAAGTGAGCCTGGTGGCCATCCTGGATGCGGACAAGGAAGGATTCCTCCGCAGCGACACCGCCATGATCCAGACCATCGGCCGGGCAGCCCGGAATGCCCACGGCCGGGTGATCATGTACGCGGACACCATTACCGGATCCATGGAGCGGGCCATCAGCGAAACCGCCCGGCGACGGGAAAAACAGGAGGCCTTCAACAAGGCCCACGGGATTGTACCCAAGACCATCCAGAAAAAAGTGGTGGAACTGATCAAACTCACCAAGGTGGAAGAGGACGATACCGCCGCCAAGGGATATACGGCCAAAACCGTGAAGAAACTGAAGCCCCGGGAACTGGACAAACAGATCCGGGCCATGGAAAAGAAAATGAAGGAAGCGGCCAAACAGCTGGACTTTGAACTGGCTGCGGAATACCGGGACCAGCTGATCCTGCTGAAAGGAGAGCAAAGAAAAGCTCATGAATGAAGACGCCATTGTGATCCAGGGTGCGCGGCAGCACAACCTGAAAAATATCTCCCTGAAGATCCCCCGAAACAAGCTGGTGGTGATCACCGGACTGTCCGGAAGCGGAAAATCCTCCCTGGCCTTTGACACCATCTATGCGGAAGGCCAGCGCCGGTATGTGGAAAGCCTGTCCGCCTACGCCCGGCAGTTCCTGGGACAGATGGACAAACCGGATGTGGACTATATCGGAGGGCTGTCCCCGGCCATTTCCATCGACCAGAAGACCACCAGCCGGAACCCCCGGTCCACCGTGGGGACGGTGACGGAGATCTACGACTATCTCCGGCTGCTGTTTGCCCGGATCGGGATCCCCCACTGTCCCAAATGCGGGAAGGTGATCGAACGGCAGTCCCCCCAGCAGATCGCCGACAAGGTGCTGGAACTGCCGGAAGGGACCAAGTTCATGATCCTGGCCCCGGTGGTGTGGGGACGGAAAGGGGAACACAAAAACATCCTGGAAACCGTCCGCCGGGCCGGCTATGTGCGGGTGAAGGTGGATGACCACATTTATACCCTGGATGAGGAGATCCAGCTGGACAAAAAGAAAAAGCATTATATTTCCGTAGTGGTGGACCGGCTGATGGCCCGTCCCAGCCTGGGGAGCCGGCTCACCGATTCCCTGGAGACAGCCCTGAAGCTGGGGGAAGGCACCGTGGCCATCGAAGAAATCGGGGGAGAGACCCATGTGTACAGCGAAAAGTTCGCCTGTGCGGAATGCGGCATCAGCCTGCCGGAAATCGAACCCCGGCTGTTTTCCTTCAATGCCCCCTACGGGGCCTGCCCGGATTGTATGGGCCTGGGCCAGCACATGGAATTCGACCCGGATCTGATCATCCCGGACAAGACGAAGCCTTTTGACCAGGGGGCCATTGCGGCAGTAAGCTCCAATGTGAAGTCCTATTTCCTGTGTCAATTGGCAGCCGTATTGAAAAGCCGGGGCTTCTCCCTCCAGAACTGCTGGAAGGATCTGCCGAAAAAATTCCAGCAGCAGCTGTTGGAAGGGATCCCGGACGAAATCTTCACCTTCTCCTATCAGAATCTCATGGGGGAAATCAACGAACACAATACCCCTTTTGAAGGGATCATTCCGGTGCTGAAACGGCGGCTGAAGGACGCCATGAGCGAAAGCCAGCGGCTGGATTACGAATCCTTCATGACCGCCATCGAATGTTCCACCTGCCACGGGGCCCGGCTCCGTCCGGAAGTCCTGGGGATCACTGTGGATGGGAAGAATATCCAGCAGGTGTGCCAGCTGCCGGTACGGGAATGTCTGGATTTCTTCAACCATCTCCAGCTTTCGGACCGGGATGCCTTTATCGCCAAACAGATCCTGAAGGAAATCCGGGCCCGGCTCAGCTTCCTGAACAATGTGGGGCTGGATTACCTGACCTTGGACCGGGCGGCGGCTACTCTGTCCGGGGGAGAAGCCCAGCGGATCCGTCTGGCCACCCAGATCGGCTCCGGACTGGTGGGGGTGCTGTACATCCTGGATGAACCCAGCATCGGCCTCCACCAGCGGGACAATGACAAACTGCTGGAAACCCTGAAGAACCTCCGGGACATGGGGAACACCCTGATTGTGGTGGAACATGACGAAGACACCATGCGGGCGGCAGACCAGATCATCGATATCGGGCCCGGGGCCGGGGAAAACGGAGGCTATGTGGTGGCCCAGGGCACGGCAGAAGAAATCAGCCAGGTGCCGGAATCGGTCACCGGCCAGTACCTCAGCGGCCGGAAGAAAATCCCTGTGCCGGCCCAGCGCCGGAAGGGCAGCGGGAAGACGCTGACCATCAAGGGAGCCCGGGCCAACAACCTGAAGAACATCGATGTGTCCATTCCCCTGGGAACGCTGACAGTGGTTACCGGGGTCAGCGGCAGCGGCAAAAGTACCCTGATCAACGATATCCTGTACAAGGCCCTGGCCAAGAAGCTGATGGGGGCCCGGGAACGGCCTCTGGCCCACGACCGGATCACCGGGATCCAGCATATCGACAAGGTGATCAACATCGACCAGAGCCCCATTGGCCGGACTCCCCGGTCCAACCCGGCCACCTACACCGGCACCTTCGACCTGATCCGGACCCTGTTCAGCACCACCAACGACGCCAAGCTCCGGGGCTACAAGCCCGGCCGGTTCAGCTTCAACGTGAAGGGCGGCCGGTGCGAAGCCTGCCACGGGGACGGGATGCTGAAAATCGAGATGAACTTCCTGCCCGATGTGTACGTGCCCTGCGAAGTGTGCAAAGGCACCCGGTACAACCGGGATACTCTGGAAGTCCGGTACAAGGGAAAGAACATTGCGGAAGTCCTGGACATGACCGTCAGCGAGGCCTGCCAGTACTTCAGCAACCAGCAGCGGATCCTCCGGAAGCTCCAGGTGCTGGAAGACGTGGGCCTGGGCTACATCCGGCTGGGCCAGGCGGCCACCACTCTCTCCGGCGGGGAAGCCCAGCGGGTGAAACTGGCCACGGAACTGGCCAAGGTGAACACCGGCCGGACCCTGTATATTTTGGATGAACCCACCACCGGGCTCCACATGGCGGATGTGCACAAGCTGCTGGAAGTGCTCCAGCGGCTGGTGGATGCCGGGAGCACCGTAGTGGTCATCGAACACAACCTGGATGTGATCAAAAGTGCTGACTGGCTTATCGACCTGGGGCCGGAAGGGGGCGACCGGGGCGGTACGGTAATTGCCACCGGGACTCCGGAACAGGTGGCGGAAGTGCCGGAATCCTACACCGGCCAGTATGTAAAGAAGGTCCTGGAATGAACGATGCCATCAAAGAGACCCTGGCGGTGCTCCCCAACGCCCCGGGAGTCTACATCATGCACGACGCCTCCGGAAAGGTGATCTATGTGGGTAAGGCGGTGATCCTGAAAAACCGGGTGCGCAGCTACTTCCGCCCGGCCAGCCAGGTGTCCCCCAAGGTCCGGGCCATCAACGCCCATGTGGCCTCCATCGAGACCATTGTCACCGCCAGCGAGATGGAAGCCCTGATCCTGGAATGCAACCTGATCAAAAAGTACCGGCCCCGGTACAACATCGACCTGAAGGATGACAAGACCTATCCCTATCTGAAGATCACCGTAGGGGAGGCCTATCCCCGTATGGTGCTCACCCGCTGGGTGCAGAAGGACGGGGCCCGGTACTATGGTCCCTTTGCAGATGCGGGAGCCCTCCGGGACACCATGAAGCTGATCCGGACCATGTTTCCCCTCCGGCACTGCCGAAACCTGAATGCCAAACGGCCCTGCCTCCAGTACCATCTCCACCGGTGCCTGGCTCCCTGTACCGGGAAGGTGCCTGTCAGCGAATACAAGCAGATGGTGGATGCAGTGCTGCTGCTGCTGGACGGGAAGGTGTCCCAGCTGGAAAAGGATCTGACCGCAAAAATGCAGCAGGCTTCGGACAATCTGGAATTTGAGGCGGCGGCCCGGTACCGGGATTCCCTGCTGAGCCTCCGGAAGCTGGCGGAAAAACAGAAAGCCACCACGGAAAGCGGGGACCGGGATGTGGTGGGGCTGGCCATGGATGACAGCGGGGTCTGTGTCCAGGTGTTCTTTATCCGCAGCGGCAAGATCCTGGGCCGTGACAGCTTCTTCCTGGACCAGGAAATCGGGGAACCGGGAGGAGAAGTGCTGGCAGATTTCCTGAAGCAGTACTACCATGAAAACCACCGGCCGCCCCGGGAGATCCTGGTGAGCGAAGATCTGGCAGACAGCGACCGGACCCTGCTGTCCCAGTGGCTCAGTGGTCTGTGCGAAAAGCCGGTGAACCTGCTGGTGCCCCAGCGGGGCCTGAAGCACGACCTGGTGCTCATGGCGGTGAACAATGCCCGGAAGAATCTGGAAGAGCGGCTCCGCCGGGGCCATGCCTTTGGAGGGACGGACCTGGATGCGGCGGAACAGCTCCAGAAGGCCCTGGGACTGGAGAAGCCCCTGGAACGGATGGACTGTTTCGATATTTCCCACAACCAGGGCCGGGAGACGGTAGCTTCCATGGTGGTGTTCCGGAACGGTGCCCCCAGCAAGAAGGATTACCGGAGGTACAAGCTCCGGTCCACAGAAGGGAAGCCGGACGACTTCAAATCCATGGAAGAAGTGGTGTATCGGCGGTACAGGGACCTGGAAGATCTGCCCAGCCTGATTATCATCGATGGGGGCAAGGGACAGCTGAGTTCCGCCTGTGCCGTGATCCGGGGCCTGGGAATCACCCCGGAGGAGGTGCCCGTCATCGGTTTGGCCAAGCGGGAAGAAGAAATCTTCAAAGAGGGGGTCCACACCAGTATCCTGCTGGACAAAATGTCTCCGGCCCTCCACCTGATCCAGCACATCCGGGATGAGGCCCACCGGTTCGCCATCACCTACCACCGGAAACGGCTGGGGAAACGGAACCTGGTGTCCGTCCTGGACCATCTGGAAGGGCTGGGGCCCAAACGACGGTCCGCTCTGTGGAAACGGTTCGGTTCCCTGGATGCTATGCGCCAGGCTTCTGTGGAAGATCTGGCGGCAGTGGATTCCATGACCCGGCCGGTGGCGGAACGGGTCCATGCTTTTCTCCAGGGCAGCCTGCTGGAAAAAACGGCCCTGCTGGAACAGGGGCAGGAGAGCCTGAAAAAGGGAAAATAAAAATAAGTTATTAGCCAATAATTTTTCTTAAAAATTTCTTTAAAACCTATTGCCACAGGAAAGAACCTTTGGTATAATCGAGGGCGAAGAAAACAAATAATCCTGAGGGGGATACGAACAATGAAAAAATACGTTTGTGACGTTTGCGGTTATGTATATGATGAAGCTGCCGGTGATCCGGAACACAACATTGCTCCCGGCACCAAATTCGAAGACCTGCCGGAAGATTGGGTCTGCCCCATCTGCGGCGTAGGCAAAGACCAGTTCTCCGAAGAAGCCTAAAAAGCCAGAAAGGCTGTCGCATTCCAGCGGCAGCCTTTTTTTGTTGGGAAAACGAGAAGGAGGAAACCCATGTCCCTGAAAATGATTGCCATGGATCTGGATGGCACTCTGCTGGATGAAGAAAAGAACATTGCCCCGGAAGATGCGGCGGCGGTAAAAGACGCGGTAGCTGCCGGCTATTTCGTGACCCTGGCCACGGGACGGATGTACCGGTCGGCCCTGCCCTATGCCCGGGAACTGGGCATTACCCGTCCTCTGGTGGTCTACAACGGGGCTCTGATCCGGGATCCCCGGACCGGAGAGACCCTGGGAGCCTGGCCCCTGCCTCTGGAAGTGGCCCAGCCTCTTCTGGATGACTGCCTGGGCCGGGGAATCTATATCCAGGCCTATGTGGATGACCATCTGTGGGTGCCTCGGGACTGTAAGGAAGCCCGGTTCTATTCCCATTTTTCCCGGGTGCCCTATGAAGTGAAAACGGAAGAAATCCATCACCTGTCCCAGGCTCCCCACAAACTGCTGGTGATTTCTGACCAGGTGAAGACCCTGCGGCCGGAACTGGAAGAGAAATATGCCGGGAAGATCAAAATCGTCAGCTCTTCCAAAGGATTCCTGGAAGTCACTGCTCCCGCCACCAACAAATGGCATGCCCTCCAGGCTCTGGCGGCCCGGGAAGGGATCAAAGGAGAGGAAATCCTCTGTGTGGGGGATTCGGACAATGATCTGGACATGATCACCCACGCCGGCCTGGGAGTGGCCATGGGGAACGCCAGCGATCCGGTGCGCCAGGCGGCCCGGGTGGTGACGGCTCCCAATACCCGGAACGGGGTGGCCCGGATCCTTCGGACGGTGATGACTGAACAGGTGGAGGTACCGGTATAAAGAACCGGGGAAGACTTTACACGGACTTTTTTTCCATTGTATAATAAAAACATTGAAAACTTTGCAGGGGGTGTGGATGGAAATGGCGAGAACGTTGCTGATAACCGGGATGTCCGGTGCGGGGAAGACGCAGGTAATGCGGACCCTGGAAGATCTGGGCTATTTTTGCGTGGACAATCTTCCCCCTACTTTTATTCCCAAATTCATTGAACTGTGCCTCCAGAACAAGAACGGAGGGGCCCAGCTGGCACTGGTGGTGGATATCCGGGGAGGGAAATTTTTCAAGGATCTGAACCAGGTCCTGGACCAGCTGAACCAGAGCAGCGTGCCTTATGAACTGGTCTTCCTGGATGCGGATGATGCCACCCTGATCCGGCGGTACAAGGAAACCCGCCGGCGCCATCCTCTGGCAGGGCGCAACGGACTGAGTGCTGACATTGCCCGGGAACGGGATATCCTCAGCCAGATCCGCCAGCGGGCCACCACCATCATCGATACGTCCAAGACCAGCACCAAGGAACTGCGCAGTAAAATCGTCCAGCTTTTCGGCAAGGGAGGGGAACTGCCTCCCATGAACATCGTGGTCCAGTCCTTCGGATTCAAATACGGCATTCCTCTGGACTGCGACATGGTCTTTGATGTGCGGTTCCTGCCCAATCCCTTCTATATTCCGGAGCTGAAGAATCTCTGCGGCAACGACCAGCCGGTGATGGATTACATCCAGGAAAAACCGGTGACCGGGGATTTTGAGGAGAAGCTGTTCGGGCTGATCCAGTTCCTGCTGCCCCAGTATGTCCAGGAAGGGAAGAGCCAGCTGATGATCGGCGTGGGCTGCACAGGGGGACGGCACCGGAGTGTGTTCATAGCCAACGCCCTGGGCCGGTTCATTGAAAAATGCGGCTATGGGGTGCAGGTCATCCATCGGGATTTAATAAAGAAATAGGTGAATGCGTATGAAATGGATTAAGTGGTTGTACCCGGGGCTGAACCTGAAGCGCTGGCTGTTCCTTTTTGCGCTGGGCGCGGTGCTGGCCTGTGTGGGAGTCACTTTAATCTTCAACTATCAGTTCGTGGGGCTGTTGGAAGCCTTGGTACTGAAGTTCATCAATTCTGTGGGGGGCGAATACTACCAGTCCACCATTACGGCCCTGGGGGCTTTCAATGTAGGCCTGGGCATCCTCTTTATGCTTCTGGGGGCCACCCATGTGGTGAAGACCATCATCAATGCAGTGATGCCGGGGGAAAAGGAATCCCTCCGGGAACTGATTTTTACCCAGCAGAAGCTGGACAAGGGCCCCAGCGTGGTGGTCATCGGCGGGGGCACCGGGCTGTCCGTGCTGCTCCGGGGTATCAAACTGATCACCAACAACTGTACGGCGGTAGTGACCACGGCCGACGACGGGGGATCATCCGGCCGGCTGCGGAAGGAACTGGGGATCCTGCCTCCCGGTGATATGCGGAACTGCCTGGTGGCGTTGTCTGATACGGAACCGCTGATGGAAAAAGTCATGCAGTACCGGTTCAAAAGCAGCGCCCTCAGCGGCCACAATCTGGGGAATCTGTTCATCGCCGCCATGAGCGATGTGGAAGGCGGGGACATGGAAAAAGGCATTGCCGCTACCTGTGAGATCCTGAAAGTGCGGGGCCATGTGTGGCCCAACACCACGGACAACATCCAGCTGAAGGCAAAGATGGACGACGGCAGTACCGTGGTGGGGGAAAGCTCCATTACCGCTTCTCCCCACAAAATCGTCCGGCTGATGACGGAACCGGAAAATCCCCGGGCCTCCCAACGGGCGGTGGATGCCATCATGAAGGCGGATGCCATCATCCTGGGGCCCGGCAGTCTGTACACCAGCGTCCTGGCCAGCCTTATCGTCCCCGGGATCCGGGATGCGGTGATCCGGTCCAAGGCCGTGAAAATCTACGTGTGCAATGTGATGACCCAGCCTGGGGAAACCGACGGCTACGGGGCCTATGAGCATGTCCAGGCCCTGATCCGGCACATGGGCTGCCAGTGCCTGGATTATGTTGTGGTCAACGAGCAGAAGGCCTCTCCGGAGATTTTGGCCAAGTACGAAAAAGAAGGGGCCATGCCGGTGTCTCCCGATGTGGAGAAAATCGAAAAGCTGAGCATCGACTGTGTGCCTGCCAAGCTGCTGAATGACAGCGACCTGGTCCGGCACAATCCTCTGAAGCTGGCCAAGACCATCATCGCCCTGATCTACCGGCTGAAGCTGTTCGGCAAGGGAATCCGGTTTTTCGACTACTTCTTTGCCCGGCAGACCATGCAGGAACTGCGGAAAAATGCCAAAAAGGAGAACTGACCATGTCTTTTTCCCATGATGTGAAAAACGAAATTGCACGGTCAGAAGGAGAAAACCACGACTGTGAACAGGCAGAGCTGTTCGGGCTGCTGCGGATCAGCGGGGCAGTTTCCCTCAGCGGCCGGAAGGTGGGCATCCACTTCACCACGGAAAACGCCGCCCTGGCCCGGCGGGTGCTCCGGCTGCTGAAAAACAATTTTCCGGTCCAGACGGAAGTGATCGTTACCCGGAGCCGACGGCTGAAGAAAAACAACCGGTATCAGGTCCATGTGATCCCTTCTGACGAAGCAAGGACGGCTCTCAGCCGGCTCCATCTCCTGTCCCCTCTGGAAGAGGCAGGCAGCGCCCTGCTGAAAAAGGAAGGAGAGAAGCGGGCCTTCCTCCGGGGAGTATTCCTGGCCGGGGGATCGGTGAACAAGCCCATCAGCGACTATCATCTGGAACTGATCTGTGACAGCCTGGAAATGGGCCAGTTCATCCAGAAAATCATGAAGGGCTTCAGCCTGCCTGCCCGGATCGTGGACCGGAAGAATTCCTACATCGTGTATCTGAAGGAAGGCAATGCCATTGCCGGGTTCCTGTCCCTGATCGGGGCCAGCAATTCCTACCTGGAATTTGAAAATGTCCGGGTCCTGAAGGATATGCGGAACAAGGTGAACCGGCAGGTGAACTGCGAAACTGCCAACCTGAACAAGGTGGTCCAGGCGGCGGTGCGGCAGCTGAACGCCATCCGGGTCATTGAAGAAACGGTGGGGCTGAGCACCCTGCCGGAACCTCTCCAGGAGGCGGCCCGTCTCCGGAAGGATCACCAGGATCTGTCCGTGGGGGAACTGGCGGCCCTGACGGAAGACAATGTGGGCAAATCCGGATTCAATCACCGGTTGAAGAAATTGGAACAGATTGCAGAGAAATTGAAGGATGGGGAGCAATGAAGAAACTGATCATTTTTTTGGCCATTGTAGCGGCTTTGTGCGGCCTGGGATACGGGGGATATGTTTATGTGAAGCAGGATTTTCCCCGGTTCTGTGAAGAGACCGTGCCGATTTTTGCCTACCACCGGGTGGAACCGGGCCATGACGACCCGTATACCATGCCTCCGGAACAGTTTGACGAACAGATGAAATATCTGAAGGAACAGGGCTGGAAGACCATGACCCTGGCGGAATACGTGAAGGGCCGGAAGGAAGGGCGGAAGTTCCACAAGGAATGTGTGCTGATCTTTGATGACGGGTATTTGGACAACCTGACTTACGCTGCCCCTATCCTGAAAAAATACGGCTTTGTGGGGAACATGTATATGGCCGTGAAGTATGAAGGCTGGCCCGGATATCTGGACTGGCACCAGGAACATGAACTGCTGAAGTACGGGTGGGCCCTGGGGTCCCATACCTTCAACCACAAGCCCCTCCAGTCCATGACACCGGAACAGATCGACTATGAACTGACCAGCTCCATGGAACACATGCGGGGCATCTACAATCCCCCGGAAGGACTCACCTTCTCTTATCCCAACGGGTCCGCCAGCGATGCCATTGCAGCCCAGGTGAAAAAAGCCGGGTACATTGCCGGGGTGGACGGCCGTGTGGGGGTGAATACGGACAAGACCGATCTGATGCGGCTGCACCGGGTGAACGTGTTCCAGAACAAACCGGAGAATCTGGGATGCTTCCAATATGATTTGAAACGGGCTCAGATCCAGAGCTATATTGATCAGACTGGGGTGAATACAGACTGGATCATCCACAAGTATTATGAACTGAAGGCGAAATTCCATCTGTAAGAAAGATAGAAACGGTTGAAAGACTTGCGTTCTTTCAGAAAAACAGATACAATGAAGTATAAACATGAAGATAGGGAGGAATCGATGATGGCAAAGAGAATCAAGACTGTGAATAAAGAAATGCTGAAGAAAACCCTGAGAACCGGCGGCTGCGGCGAATGCCCGGCATCCTGCCAGTCTGCCTGCAAAACTTCCTGCACGGTAGGCAACCAGGTTTGCGAAAAAGCATAATTCCATTATGCGCGGAAGCTCCCTGCATGCGCAGGGAGCTATTTTCTTGTACCAAACAAGCAATATAAGAAGGGCGGATAGAAACTTGCTGATCCATAGAATGCATCTGGACGACAATTATGTGGTCCTTGACGTGAACAGCGGCGCCGTGCATATCATCGACGCCATGATTTATGACCTGCTGGGCTTTTACGACGGCACCAATCCGGAAGAAACCAAAGCCCATTTTGCCGGCAAATACCCGGCGGAAGACGTGGCCGAAGCCCTGGAGGAACTCCAGGACCTGCAGAAGGCCGGTCTGCTGTTTTCTCCGGATTTCCCGGTGCCGGATACCTTTTCTGATGAACCGGTGCTGAAATCTCTGTGCCTCCATGTGGCCCACGACTGCAACCTGCGCTGCGGCTACTGCTTTGCAGACACCGGAGACTTTGGGGGCCACCGGGCTCTCATGAGCAAGGAAGTGGCCCGGAAGGCCATTGAATTTGCCATTGCCGGCAGCAAACAGCGGCACAACCTGGAACTGGACCTGTTCGGCGGGGAACCTCTGATGAACATGCCTGTGGTGAAATACATTGTGGACTATGTGCGCCAGCGGGAACAGGAAACCGGGAAGAACATCAAACTGACCCTGACCACCAACGGCACCCTGCTTACCGATGAGATCGTCAAGTATCTCAACGACAACCGGGTGATGCTGGTCCTGTCCCTGGACGGCAGCAAAAAGACCCATGATCACATGCGGCCTTATCCCGGCCATGTGGGGTCCTATGATGCGGCGGTGAAGGGCTTCAAAAAAGTCATCGAATCCCGCCATGGGAAGAACTACTATCTGCGGGGGACCTATACCCATTACAACACCCATTTCTGCGATGACGTGCTGGCTATGCTGGATGTGGGATCTGAGATTTCCATGGAACCGGTAGTGGGCACCACGGAACCCTGGGTGCTGACAGAAGAAGACTGGTCTACCCTGGACAAAGAATACGAAAAACTGGCCCGGGCCTATCTGGAAAAGAAGCGGGCAGGAGTGCCTTTTGACTTCTTCCATTTCAACGTGGCTCTGGACAACGGGCCCTGTGTGGCCAAACGGCTGGCAGGCTGCGGGGCCGGTCATGAATATTTTGCCATTACTCCGGAAGGGGACATTTACCCCTGCCACCAGTTCGTGGGACGGGAAAAATACAAAATGGGTACCCTGGATACAGGCATCGTGAAGAAGGATATGGTCCAGTACTTCCGTCACATGCATGTGATGAAGAAGGAAGACTGCCGGACCTGCTGGGCCCGGTTCTTCTGCAGCGGCGGCTGCCATGCCAATGCGGATCTGGTCAACGGGACCATTGAAAAGCCCTATGCTTATGGGTGCAAGATCCAGAAGAAACGGCTGGAAATGGCCATTATCGTCCAGGCTCTCCTGACGGAAGATGTGAAAGAAGGCGGTGCAGACCACCGGCCTGTAATCGACAACTTCAAATTCCAGGTGGAGAAAAAGTAACTGGATTGTCAGCGGTCAGCTGTCAATGGTCAGCGGCCGATGGAAGGGATTGGCAGAGTATATCCTGCCAATCCCTTTTCACTTTTTTTAGAAATTCTGTTGACAAAAATATAATCCCATGATATTATAATCAAGTCGCCGATGAGCGACGAGGTTGGAACCCTGAAAACTGAATATTGTTGACAGATGTGCGGGTCAAGTCACTTTTAGTGATGAGATCGAGTCACCTGGATGACAACCAGGTTAAAAAATCAAAGCTAGTTTTTCGAGAGCCATGAGGCTCTTCAAAATACC
>NZ_VULN01000030.1 GCF_009696675.1 Acidaminococcus fermentans
GGTTCTTTTCACCTTTCCCTCACGGTACTATGCGCTATCGGTCACTAAGAAGTGTTTAGCCTTGGAGGGTGGTCCCCCCGACTTCCCGCAAAATTCCTCGTGCTTCGCGGTACTCTGGATACTGGCCCCCTTGCTCTGCCTTTCGCCTACCCGGCTCTCACGGTCTGTGGCTCACCTTTCCAGATGATTCGGCTAGGCCTGACTCGGTTTATGCCAGTCCGTAACCCCAGGGAGCCGAAGCTCTCTGGTTTAGGCTCTGCCCTCTTCGCTCGCCGCTACTGTGGGCATCTCGTTTGATTTCTCTTCCTCCGGCTACTTAGATGTTTCAGTTCACCGGGTTCCCCTCCCGAAGGATACCATCCCATGACGGATGGTGGGTTTCCCCATTCGGACATCTACGGATCAAAGCCTGCTTGCGGCTCCCCGTAGCTTTTCGCAGCTTACCACGTCCTTCATCGGCTCTTAGTGCCAAGGCATTCACCGTATGCCCTTAGTAGCTTGACTTAAAATTACTTCGATATTTTGGCGTCTGCCGCGTCACGCCTCCGCTCCGCTCAGTCGACATACTTAAGTATAGTCTCCTTCGCTGTGCTCGGCGTTCCTTGCATCCATCCAAAATCTCTTTGTAATTTTCTGGTTCAGTACTAAGGAACTTACGTTCCCTGGTATTTCTCGTTACTCGTTTCTAAATTCGCATTTAGATCAGAGGTGCTTAAACATTCATCACAATGTCTAAGACTTTAATTTGTCTCTTCTATGAAGTTTTCAAGGTTCATGTTTCAGGGACGAGCCCTGAGAACCGAATATTGTTCTTGACAGATGTGCGTCGACGAGAATAGAAGTGAATCCTTGGATTCCTTCGGTTCTCCATAGAAAGGAGGTGATCCAGCCGCTCGTTCTCGAACGGCTACCTTGTTACGACTTCACCCCAATCATCGGCCCCACCTTAGACAGCTGACTCCTAAAAGGTTATCTCACCGGCTTCGGGTGTTACCAACTTTCGTGGTGTGACGGGCGGTGTGTACAAGGCCCGGGAACGTATTCACCGCAGTATGCTGACCTGCGATTACTAGCGATTCCAACTTCACGCAGGCGGGTTGCAGCCTGCGATCCGAACTGGGGTCGGGTTTCTGGGATTGGCTCCGCCTCGCGGCTTCGCTGCCCTTTGTTGCCGACCATTGTAGTACGTGTGTAGCCCAAGACATAAGGGGCATGATGACTTGACGTCATCCCCGCCTTCCTCCAGGTTATCCCTGGCAGTCTCCTATGAGTCCCCACCGTTGCGTGCTGGTAACATAGGATAAGGGTTGCGCTCGTTGCGGGACTTAACCCAACATCTCACGACACGAGCTGACGACAGCCATGCACCACCTGTTTTCGTGCTTCCGAAGAAGGGGACCTATCTCTAGGTCTTTCACTCAATGTCAAGCCTTGGTAAGGTTCTTCGCGTTGCGTCGAATTAAACCACATACTCCACCGCTTGTGCGGGCCCCCGTCAATTCCTTTGAGTTTCAATCTTGCGATCGTAGTCCCCA
>NZ_VULN01000031.1 GCF_009696675.1 Acidaminococcus fermentans
TGCACTTGTCAACAAAAATTGGACACAAAACTAAAAAAATCAGGCATAAAAAACGAATCGATGTACAAGATTCATCAACTTTTCTGACATCCTTCAAGCTTGTTAGACAAACCATGCCATCGATAATGCAGACGAGATCAGCAGATGGGCGTGTGACGTTCCCGATACTGCTTCGGCGTCAGGTAGCCTAAGGAATAGGCTGGCCTCTGTTCATTGAAGAAAAGAATGTAGTCATCCACCTCCTCCTTGACCGGTTTCTCGCCGGTCACATGCAAGTCCATGAACAGCTCCGCCTTGATCCATCCATTGATGGACTCCATAGCGGCATTGTCTGTGGGGGTCCCGGCACGTGACATGGATCGGGTGATGCCGTACATGGGCAATAGCTCGTTGTAGGCTTTGGAGGCGTAGACCGATCCCTGGTCAGAATGGAGAACCATTTGGTGCTCCGGATGCCGTTTTTGCCACTCAATCAGATTTTCCAGTCCGCTGATGTAAGTCATGCGATCACCGCGTTTTGCAGAGAGGGAATGACTGACAATCTCATTGTTCCATAGATCCATATAAAGAGTCAGTTCATGGTAGATGCCTTTCACATAAAAAGCGGTCATATCACTCACGATGCACTGCATTGGCCCATCGATCTGCATTTCAGACATGAGCAGGTTGGGAAATATCCGCGCTGGATCGCCAGCCTTCTTGTACCTGTAGTGCTTGGATTTGCTCTTGATTCCCGCAATCCTACAGCATTTGTGGGCATAGGGATCGGACAGGACAATCTCTTTGTCCAACCGTATCTTGGCGTTCAGCCAGCGATAGCCGTGCGATGGATACTTCCAATGGTACTCCTGGAACAGCAGGACGTTGCTCAAAAGGCGCTTTTCTTTGCCCGACGGCTGAGAAAGATGTTTTTTCCAAGCGTAGAAACTGCTCCTCTGGATGCCCATTGTCTTGCAAAGAAGCTTCACCGGAATTTCTCCGGATAGTTCCATGATTACTTGATAATCTTGTTGCCGTACAGAATTACAGTACCATCCCCCTTCACCTCGTAGCCTTTTTTTAGCCGTGCCTCGGTTATCTTGGCCTTGATTAGTTCCTGGATAAGTTCTTCCTTTGTCATCGCCTTCAGTTCATCCAGCTCTGCCGGAGCTTTCTTGAACGAGGGCGCACAGATGCTTCTTCGTCCCTGCTTGGGCGGCAACTGGTTGGCATCCCGGTACATTCTCATGTAATTCCGTGCCGTCTGCTCATTGATAACGTATTCCTCTGCAGCTTCATACCGGCTGATTTCGCCGTCGTAAATGCGGCGGCCAATGTCCAATCTCTGTTCTTTTGTGTACTTCACGGCAAACCTCCTGTCCTGTGAGGGAGAATTTCTGTCCGATAATTAATTTCGTACTATCCGTACAGTATACACCGTATGTCCAAAAATTACCCCCTCCGTGTCC
>NZ_VULN01000032.1 GCF_009696675.1 Acidaminococcus fermentans
GAAAGGTGTCAAGGCTTTTAGACACATCGAACCGAGACACCTCGTTAACTTACTAATTGCTGGTATTTTTCATTCGGAGTTAAATAATCAATACTCGAATGAATACGGTTTGCATTGTAATCGATTATATATTCAAAAACGGTCATCACTGCGTCGTTATAACTCATCTGACTGGTATCCGGCATTTCCGTTTTAAGAGTATGCCAGAAGCTTTCTATGGGTTGGTTGTCCATAGGGTGTCCAGGTCTGGAGAGGCTGCGGCGAAAGTGCATTTTATCAAGCATTTCACTCATCTCCTCAGATTTAAAGCATCCTCCGTTGTCAGAATGATACACCGCACCAATAGGACGGAAGGGGTTTCTGCCACAGGCATCCAGCAAAGCTGCTATAGCCAGTGACGTTCTTTGATGGAAGCCCCAACTGAGTCCTACAACACGCCTGGTCCCTACATCAAGTCCTCCGCATACATAGAACTTTCCGTCTTTGTATGGAAGTTCAGTATTGTCGAAGCACCAGAGGTAATTGGGCATTTTCACAGCATATTTATCCTTTATCAGATTGGCTGCTTTGATCTTCGGATCAGTTGGTTCTGGTTTCTCCTTTTTTGTCTTCTTGCGGCCTGCTTTGGCATGTAGATCATTTTCCCGAAGCACCCTGGCAATAAAGGAAAGGCTGACTTGAACGGGTTGAGGCCCTTTGGCCAATGCGTGCTTGATGCGCTTTTTTCCATATTCCTCATGATGCTTGTTGAAACAGTCAATAACCATTTGTTCCAAGGCCAGTTTGTCATGGGAAGGGGGACGATGTTTGTAGTAATATGCGGCACGAGTAATGCCCAGGATTCTGCATACTTCACCGACTGGATATGCCGTTAGATCGCTTTTGGCGAACTCGACCTTTTCTTGGGGACGGTAGCAAAGTATGCTGCTGCTTTTTTTAAGATATCATTCTCCATTTTCAGTTTTTCGTTGGTTTTCTGAAGCTGCTTAAGTTTGGCTTCAGGACTTCTCAAATAACCACTGCCCACAAAGGCCTCTTCGCCATAATCCTGGTATTCCTTGATCCAGCGATAAATGGTATGAGAAGGCACATTAACGGCCTTGGCCAACTGTGGTACGGGCTTATTTTTATCCAAAACAAGCTTGCATACCTGGATTTTGAAATCCCTGGTGTACATTTTTAGACTCTTCATAAAAGACGCTCCTTTCTCCAAGAAAGTCTCGCTTCATACTGTCTAAATATATGATACACCTTTC
>NZ_VULN01000033.1 GCF_009696675.1 Acidaminococcus fermentans
TCAAGGTATTTAGACACATAGAACCGTGACATTTTTCTACCCTGCTAATTGTTTGTATTTTTCATTCGGGGTTACATAATCGATACCCGAATGAATACGATTAGCATTGTAATCAATAATATATTCAAAAACGGTCACTACCGCTTTCTCATAACTCATTTGGCTTGTATCAGGCATTTCCGTTTTTAGTGTATGCCAGAAACTTTCTATGGGCTGATTGTCCATTGGATGCCCTGGCCTGGAGAGACTGCGACGGAAGTGCATTTTATCGAGTGTTTCGCTCATTGCCTTGGATTTGAAGCAGCCTCCATTGTCAGAATGATACACAGCACCAATGGGACGGAAGGGATTTCTGCCACAGGCATCCATCAAGGCTGCTATAGCCAATGGACTCCTTTGATTTAATCCCCAGCTGCATCCCACAACACGTCTGGTAGCCACGTCAATGCCTCCACATACATAGAACTTTCCGCCTCTGTATGGAAGTTCCGTGTTGTCAAAGCACCACAGGTAATTAGGCATTTGCACAACATATTTATCCTGAATCAGATTCCTTGCCTTGATTTCGGGATCTGTTGGTTCTGGTTTGTCCTTTTTAGTCTTCTTACGGCCTGCTTTGGCATGAAGATCATTTTCCCGAAGCACCCTGGCAATAAAAGAAAGACTGACCATGACCGGCTGAGGATCTTGGGCCAGCGCGTGTTTAATACGTTTCTTCCCATATTCCTCATGGTGCTCATTAAAACAGTTAATAACCCTTTGTTCCAAGGCTATTTTGTCACGGGAAGGTTGGCGACGTTGATAGTAATATGCAGCGCGGGTGATATTTAGGATTTCGCATACTTCACTAACCGGATACTCCTTTAGATCGCTTTTGGCGAATTCGACTCTCTCTTGGGGACGGAAGCAAAGTATGCTGCTGCTTTTTTTAGAATGTCGTTCTCCATTCTCAGCTTTTCATTAGCTTTCTGAAGTTGTTTAAGCTTAGCTTCAGAACTCCTTAGGTACCCAGAGCCTACAAAGGCATCTTCGCCATAATCCTGGTATTCCTTGAGCCAGCGGTAAATAGTTTGTGAAGCAATGTTAACAGCTTTGGCCAACTGCGGTACGGACTTATTTTTATCCAAAACAAGTTTACATACCTGGATTTTGAAATCCTTGGTGTA
>NZ_VULN01000034.1 GCF_009696675.1 Acidaminococcus fermentans
AGCCTATACAGCGCATCCTTCAGCTGAAGGGATGGCAGGTGCGCAAGCGGCCTCAAGGCTGTCGGCCTCGGGCCAGGAGCCTACCGTCCATCGCCTCAAGGCCGGATGAGCGTTGGGCGACCGACCTGACGTACGTGTGTAAGCGTTCATTCCACGACGTTCTGCCACCCCGCTAAAATTCGCCCTAAAGTAACCTCACAGTTTCCAAGCGAGGTTACCCCCATGAGAAAGCACCGCACACCCGAACAGTGGCAGGCCCTGGTCAATCAGCAGCGAGACAGTGGTCTGTCAGCTTCGAAGTTCTGCAAACAAGGGAACATTGGTTACGCCAGTTTCTGCAATTGGCGCAAGCGTCTGTCCGATCCGTCGACCAATGATTCGACTGGATCCGGTGAAGCCGGTTTTCTGGATCTCTCGTCGTTGATGGGCAACTCCCCATCCTCCGGCCCAGGCTGGCACATTGTGCTCAGCCTGGGCAACGGCGTTGAACTCCGGCTGAGCCAGCACGGATGATCGGACTCGATAGCCAGGCCCGCATCTGGCTGTGCACCGAGCCCACCGACATGCGCAAATCGTTCCGGGGCCTGAGTGCCCTGGTTCGGAATCAGTTGAAGCACGACCCGCTCAGCGGCCAGTATTTCGTCTTCGTTAATCGGCGCAAGACTCAGATGAAGATGCTGTATTTTACGACCACCGGTTACTGCCTGTGGGCCAAGCGCCTGGAACAAGGGCAGTTCCGGGTGCCGTTATCCGCCTCCGGTCAGCGAGCCCTGACCCTGACGGATCTGCAACTGCTGATCGACGGCATCGAGGTGCAGAAATACCGCCAGTTCAAGCGTTTTCGAGGGGTATAGAAGACGGACTTCCGGTATAATGTCGGCCATGAATTCAACGGCTTCCACTACCTCTTCCAACACGCCTTCTTACTCGGCCCTGGCCGAGGAGAATGCATTGCTGCGTGAACAACTTCAGGTCATGCAGCGGCAGTTGGACTGGTTCAAG
>NZ_VULN01000004.1 GCF_009696675.1 Acidaminococcus fermentans
CCTGGTATTCCTTGAGCCAGCGGTAAATAGTTTGTGAAGCAATGTTAACAGCTTTGGCCAACTGCGGTACGGACTTATTTTTATCCAAAACAAGTTTACATACCTGGATTTTGAAATCCTTGGTGTACTTTTTTTGACTTCTCATAAAGACGCTCCTTCCTCCAGAAAAGTCACGCTTTCTACTGTCTAAATATATGGTACACCTTTCCACTCTGCACTCTTCCCTCTGCACTGTTTTTTCGGCACATAAAAACGGCCCTCCTTTGGGGAGAGCCGTTTTTTGCTTTCAATCGGTTGATTAGAAGGTGATGTTCAGTTCGGACCACAGGGTGCGGGCATGTGTGCCGGCGAAGTCCCCTGCATCGCCATTCTTGTCTTTCAGGTCATAGTATTCCACAGTAGCAACCATGTTCTTGGCTACAGTCAGGTTGCCGCCGAACATGTACCCTTTGAACCCGGTGAACGGGAACATGTAGTAATCACCGTTCATGGTGTGAGCTACTACAGTCTGTGCGCTCTGGTCATAATATTTGGCATACAGGCCCCAGGTGCCCGGTTTGCTGGTTTCAGCACCAGCATAGTTCAGGCCGAATACATAGCCGTCATCATCCAGATCCAGTCCGGTACCTTCTTTAAATGCATCAGCTTCATCAGCATCACCTTTCAGGTACATGGCACTTACGTTCCATTTCCCTGCAGTATAATCAGCACCCAGAGTCCAAATCTTGTTGTCGCTGTAAGCATAGCCAGGATCCAATGCATTCAAGAAATCCTGATTATCCACTTTGGTGTAGGTTGCTTCCGCATGCAGGTTGCCCCATCTGCCGCCCAAAGCTGCAGACCAGTAATCATCTGCTACAGATTCATTATTCTCTTTCCCATATACTACGTTGTTGGCCATTTTGCCGTAAGCAGCGGACAGATAGCCCTGGCCGAATTTCACATCGGCACGGACAGCATCAGCCCGGTCATCGAATACGTTCCCGTCGGCAATAAAATCATTGAAACGGCCAGCAGTCAGGTTCACAGCACCGATATTCCCAGTCAGATAAGCTCTCTGGAATTCAGTAGTGCTGTCGCCGGACTCGTTCTTGCCTTCAAAGCTCTGTATATTCTGGAGCATCCCTACATAATGCCAGTTGTCATTCACTTCCCCAGTGAACCACAGACGGGTACGCAGTTTGCTGTCAGATTTGTCAGCAAGATCTTCTTTATTCAGTTTGTCGACCCGATTTCCGCTGGCAACTCTGTTGTGGATACGGGCAGCCCCGGTAACCTTCACATTATCAGCGTTCTTTTCCAGTTTGGCAACACGAACACCCAGGTTGTCCAGTTCATCAGCGAATTCGCTGACCAGTTTGTCATCAGCACCGATAGCGCCTTTGGCCAGAGCCTTGGCAACAATCTGAGCCATTTCATAACGGGTCATGGTCTTGTCGCCTTTGAAGGTGCCATCAGGATAGCCGTCAACTACGCCGGCAGCAGCCAGTTTGGCAACAGCGCCGTAAGCCCAGTGGCCGGCAGGCAGATCGGAGAAGGGGTTGGCAGCGAAAGCGGTGGCGCTTACGCCCAGAGCCATAGCCATGGCAAATACTAAGGATTTTTTCATTGGAGATTCCTCCCTGATGTTATTTTTATCCAGGCAGTTCCTTCTGTTTTCTCCATTCCCGCGAGTCTCCTTGTTTCCTCTGTTCCTGGCAGAAAATTCCGGTCCCTGACCGGGATAAAGCAAGTGTGAATTATTTGTCATCTTTCATAAATTTACCATATTTTGAATGTGAACGCAACGAAGCAAGGTAAATGATATTACAGAAGTTAATTATTGTACTGTTTGAAACAATTTTGTATGTATTTTTATAAAAAAAAGACGGTTCCCGAAGGAACCGTCTTTTGGTTTGTTCTGTAATTAGAAGGTAACAACCATCTGAGACCACAGGGTCTTTGCATGGTTATCGGTAGCACCCTTATCCTTCAGGTCATAGTATTCAACCTGAGCTACCATGTTCTTGGCAACAGTCAGGTTGCCGCCGACCATCCAGCCTTTGAAGCCTTCAGGACCGAAGGAATCATAATGACCGTTCATGGTGTGGGCAATGTAGGTAGCACCACCCTGATCGTAGTATTTACCGAACAGGCCCCAGGAACCAGGTTTAGCAGAGGAAGCACCTTTATAAGCCAGGCTAGCTACCCAGCCATCGTTGTCGGGTTCTACGCCGTCAATCTTGTCATCAGCATCGCCGTGCAGATACATAGCGCCGATTTTCCAATCACCAGCTTTGTAGTTGGCAGCGGCAGTCCAGATATTGTCAGAACCTTTCACCCAACCATTCTTATATACTTTTGCATCAGCATTGGCGGTATTCAAATCTTTTACATGCAGATAGTTGGCTTCCAGGTTCAGGTTGCCGATGTCTCCGCCCAGTACAACCTGAGTGAATTCATCTGCTTTGGATTTCTTAGTAGCGAAATCCTGGTTAGCCATTTTGCCCCAGGTTGCGCCCAGGTAGGTAGCACCGAATTTGGTGTTGGCGTTCACAGCATCCACACGGGTATCATAAATGTTGCCTTCAGCATAGGTGCCATTGTAACGGCCAGCGGTCATGTTCACAACACCAAGGTTACCGGTCAGGTAAGCTCTCTGGAAACGGGTTTCGCTGTCACCGGAGTCATTCTTACCTTTGTTGTTCCAAGTTTGTTCGTTCTGCAGCATGCCAACATAATGCCAGTTGTCATTCACTTCGCCGGTGAAGAACAGACGGGACCGGGTCTTGGTATCGCTGCTCTTACCAAAGTCACCAGTGGTATGATCATAGTGAGTCCGGATGTTCCCGGTGATCTTTACAGCATCAGCGTTCTTTTCCAGTTTGGCAACGCGAACGCCCAGGTTGTCCAGTTCATCAGCGAATTCGCTGACCAGTTTGTCGTCAGCACCGATAGCGCCTTTGGCCAGAGCCTTGGCAACGATCTGAGCCATTTCATAACGGGTCATGGTCTTGTCGCCTTTGAAGGTGCCATCAGGATAACCGTCAACTACGCCGGCAGCAGCCAGTTTGGCAACAGCGCCGTAAGCCCAGTGGCCAGCAGGCAGATCGGAGAACGGGTTGGCAGCGAAAGCGGTAGCGCTTACGCCCAGAGCCATAGCCATGGCAAATACTAAAGATTTTTTCATGGGATATTCCTCCTTAGGAATCACAGAGTGAATTCCCCGGGAACGTCCGGCTGACCTCTGCCGCGAGTATCCTTGTTTCCTCTGGCTCTTTCAGCGTTCTGTCCCTGTGAAATTCGCATTACTATTGTGACAACTTCTTGTCACGATGTTATTTTAACACAAGATTACAGAAAAAAGCAAATTTGTGAACTTATTTTGGCTATGGATTACATTATTATTTGTTTTATTCTTTATAGTTCATGTTTTTATCACATATTTTAAAATTTATAGCACGAAAAAAGGACGATTCCAACGAATCGTCCTTTTTATATTGGTGATGAAAAACCCACCACCATGCTCCGCATGGTCCCCCGCCCTTAAAAAGGGCGGATATAGAAGGGACTGGCTGGGTCCCCCGCCCTTAAAAAGGCGGATATATAGGGACTGGCTGGGTCCCATCCTAAAGAGATGGATACCCAAGGAGGAATGATGAATTAGAAGGTTACTACCATCTGAGACCACAGGGTCCGGGCATGAGAATCGGATTCTTTGCCCTTCAGGTCGTAGTATTCAACCTGAGCTACCATGTTCTTGGCCAGGGTCAGGTTGCCGCCAACCTGATAGCCTTTGAAGCCTTCCCCGTTGAAGGAATCCCACATACCGTTCATGGTATGGTAAATGATGGTGGGAGCTCCCTGATCATAGTACTTGGCGAACAGGCCCCAGGAACCAGGTTTGGAAGCAGCAGCACCCTTGTAGCCCAGGGATACTACATAACCGTCATCATCGCCGTTCTTATAGTCGCTGTTTGCCAGGGTGTCATCGTCACCTTTCAGGTACATGGCCCCGATCTTGAAGTCGCCGGCTTTGTAGTTGGCCCCAACAGTCCAGATTTTGTTGTCACCGGTGAGGCCGTTGTCGATGTACGGGTTTACATCATCGGCCTTGGTGTAAGTGGCAGCCAGATCCAGGTTGCCGATGCTGCCGCCCAGTTCAGCATTCCAGAACTTGTCTGCTACGGAATCATCTTTGGTCCATTTACGGCCAGCGATGGTTCCCAGATCGCCATCCGTCCAGCCATAGGTATCCTTGCTGGCCATCTTGCCGTAGGCAGCGCTCAAATAAGCCTGGCCGAAAGGAACTTTGAACTGAACCGCATCTACACGGTCATCGTACACATTGCCTTCAGCAATGGTCTTGTTGAAACGGCCGGCTTGGATATTCCAGACACCGATGTTGCCGTCCAGGTAAGCTCTCTGGAAGGAGGTGTCGGAATCGCCGGATTCGTTCTTGCCCTGGAAGTACTGGTTGTTTTCCAGCATGGAAACGTAATGCCAGTTGTCGTTGACTTCCCCGGTCAGAAACAGACGGGTACGCAGACGGGACTGGGATTTGTCGGCTTTGCCGGTGGTCTTGCCACCTTCATTGTTGTAGTAGCTGGCACGGACGTTGCCGGTGATCTTTACGTTGTCAGCGTTCTTTTCCAGTTTGGCAACGCGAACACCCAGGTTGTCCAGTTCATCAGCGAATTCGCTGACCAGTTTGTCATCAGCACCGATAGCGCCTTTGGCCAGAGCCTTGGCAACGATCTGAGCCATTTCATAACGGGTCATGGTCTTGTCGCCTTTGAAGGTGCCATCCGGATAGCCGTCAACTACGCCGGCAGCAGCCAGTTTGGCAACAGCGCCGTAAGCCCAGTGGCCAGCAGGCAGGTCGGAGAAGGGGTTGGCAGCGAAAGCAGTAGCGCTTACGCCCAGAGCCATAGCCATGGCAAATACTAAGGATTTTTTCATAGGAAAACACTCCCTTGAATGATATTTGTCCTGCCCCCGGGTTTCCTTTCCGGCATCCTCCAGATTTTTCCGTGCGAGTATCCTTGTTTCCTCTACGTACACATTCCGGATTCTTCCATCCATTGGCCCATCAGCGGGACGGCGTGAATTTCTTCACACTGCCAGTGTAGTATGGTGAAAAAAAAGAAACAAGGCGCCTGGGGGAAAGTTTCCACTTTCGCCTGATTGTGCCTTGTTTCTTCGCATTTTACAGGAGTCATTTTTGTGACTTGCCAGTCCGTTGTTTCACTGTTTTATCACAAAGGAATCTTTTGACCAGTACCACGGCTGCCAGTCCATCCACTGCGGACGGTTCAGAAAGCAGGGCCGTGGGCAGCAGCTTTTTCCATCCCCGGGGCGGATTCAGCTGCCAGTAGAGTTTTTTGGCCTCCTGGGTGCTGCCGTATTCATCCACTTCATAAAGGGGCAGCTGGGGAAACGCCTCCGCCAGCTGCCGATACATGGTCTTTGAAGTTGTGCCGTCCCCCAGTACGCAGCCGGCGGGACGGTCTGCAGCCAGGAACTCTTTCAGATGGTCCAGGAACCCTTCCGTAGGCAGGATGGCCTGGCGGACCAGGGTTCCATCCCCGACCACCAGGGCGGCACCGGTTTTATCCCGGCCCGGATCCACCCCCAGATAAAGCTCAGTTTTCTTCACGAGGCAGACCTCCCACAGGACGGATTTCCAGATCCAGCAATACAGGCCCGGCCACGGTAATATCCCGGCGGGCCTTGGCGGTGATTACCACTTTGCCGCCCAGGCTGCGGATCTTTTCGCTGGCGTTGGACAGTTCGGTGCTGGTAATGGCCCCCACGTCCCCGGTAATGGGATTGGGGATCACCCCGTCGGCCTGGGCTGCCCGGTTCACGGCCTTCAGGAAGGCCATGAGGGCCAAGTCGGATTCGTTGGAATTGGGATCCACGGTAATGGACTGGGTAAGGATCAGGGTATCTTCCGGATAGACCACCTTGTCCCCCACCATTTCCAGACGGGACACCACCACTTCGCCGGACAGGATGTTGCCGGCGGCGCAGACACGAACGTACATGTCCCCTTTGGCTTTTTCCAGGTTGGAAGCAGCGTTCTCCACCGCTTCCCGGCTGAGCCAAATCACCGGTGTGGAAGGATCCACCCCGATGCGGCCGGCTACCTGGATGTTGGCCTGGTTCAGGAATTCCTGGAGCTGTTTCTGGGTGTTTTCTTCGCTCTGGCCGCTTTTCAGCACCCCGGAATAGAGGATTTCGCCGCTGCGGAACACCACGTGGCCCTCCCGGACGGCCACAATGCCTTCCCGGAGTTTTTTGGCAGTGTCTTCCAGGGATTTCACATCCTGCTGGAGCTGGTCACGGGCGGCTTCCGCCTGGCGCACCTGTTCCTGGGCCTCCTGGAGACGGGTGCTGGCTTCCGCATACCGGGCCTGGAGCTGCCCCAGGTCGGCCTGGGCCTGCTGCATCTGGGCCTGGGCGTCCTTCATCTGGGCTTCAGCAGCAGCCTTCTGCTGCCGTGCCTGTTCCGCAGCCTGGGTGGCTTCACTGATTTTTTGGTCCAGTTCTTCGATTTTAGCACTTTGGGCGGACAGTTCTTCGTTGGCCTTGTCCCGGGTGGCGGTAAGAGAGGCGATTTCCGCCCGCATCTGCTTCATGCCGAACAGGGCCGTGCGGACCTCCTTGGAGGCAATGGTCAGGACGGTGATGGTCAGGGCGGCAACCAGCATGCCGCTGACAATTGTCATGACCACGGAGGTGTCATGAGGGCGCAGGCCAAAAAGCCGGAGCCGTTTTTTGCCGATTTTGCTTCCCAGTTTGTCTCCCAGATAGGCGATCAGTCCGCCCATCAGGGCCAGAACCAGGATCAGGGTAATGCCGGTCATGGGATGCGCTCTCCTTTCGTGTGTATATTATCCTGTACATTATAGCATAAAACCGGGGCTCGTGGATGAGCTCCGGTTTTATGCGGTCAGCGGCCGATGGAAAGCAGATGCTGCTGCATCTGCTTTTGAACATATCTGCCCTCCGGGCGGCCGGGACGGGCTCCCCTGCGGGGAGCCCCTACAACGTTGGTGTCAAAGATGCAGCGGAAAATCCGTTTCCCGGACCGTAGGATCGGACATCTGATCCCAACGAGGTAGGGGCGCGCCAAAGGCACGCCCTTCCCGGCCTGCGGGTTTCACAGTCAAGAAATCAGATCACCCTTTCCGGCTCTTCCCGGTCTTGTAATCGATGGTGATGCCGGGCTGGTTGTTGTAGACGAACACGTTGAACTGGACGCCGGCCCCCTTGTCTTCCACGCTCCAGGCTTCCATCTGTACCCCCCGGGCCACCAGATCATTTCCCTGGAAAATCGGGGTCACCCGATACAACACGTGATGGTTGGTTTCTTTTACGTAGTCGGCCACCATATTTTCAAAGGGCAGCATGCCGGTAACATTGAGATACCGGGTGCCGGTGATCAGGTTTTTGGGGTTGGCGTTTTCCGCTGTCAGCTGATACCCGATGAGATGGCACCGGTTGTACAGATATTTCCCATCAATGCCCTCATACTTCACGGTCTGCCAGCCGGAGGGCTTGACGCTGCCGATGGGGCCCCGTTTCTCCGTGGGCATGGTTTGCCGGCTTACATTGGCATAGGCGGGGCCGCAGCGGCCCAGGCTGTCCAGATCACTGTACCGTTCAAAGGACTTTTTGGTCTTGTCCTTGTCGGGGAAATCGGGCACATTGTTGTTCAGCACCACATAGGGCTTGTTGGTAAAGGCAGGGATGGAAGAAAGGTCAAAGGAGGGCTGGTTCTTCCCCACTTGTTGGGTGACTTTGGCGGTGTTTTTGGGGGCTGCCTTTTTTTTGGCCGGCTGGGAGGACCCGCAGGCGGTGAGCAGCAGGGACAGGGAAACCAGGAGGGCGGACAGGAACGCTGTGAGTTTTTTCATTTTACATATACCTCTTCTGTAATTTTGTCATGGGAAGAACCGGCAAAATCGGCGGTGGACACCTTCTGCCAGCCCTGATTCAGGTCGATGTCAAAGAAAAAGTCTCCGGGGTAGGCCCGGTTCCAACGGTAGAGGATGATCTTTTCGATCCGGTCTAGGTACGGGGCCGCCGGGCGGTCTTCCAAAAGGCAGTATTCCCCGGGCCCGGCCTGGTCCAGGAAATCTTCTGCCACGCGGATATTGGCCGCAGGCGGGTCGAACAGGCCGGCGGTATAGGAGCACATCCAAAGGGGTGCCTCTCCCACCAGATCCAGGATATGGGCCCGAAGGACCCGGTCCTGGCTCTGGCGCCGGTGATTGAACAAAAGGCCGCCGGAATCATCGACGGCAGTGATGAGGATCATGGGATTTCCCTCCTTGGCAGGGTCGCGGGCCACAGGTCGTGGGTCCCGGGCTTTGTTGGTGCAGCCGGAAGTACGGCTGCTTGTCCATATATGGTATTTATTATATCATACTGTGAACAAAAGTTCACGTTCCATTCGGATTTGCAGATCAATTGGCCCGCGGCTCAGGGCCCGCGACCGCAAAAAAAGCTGCCTTCCGGCAGCTTTTTGCTATACATTATCCTTTTTATAAATCATCCAGCACCCGAAGGCTCCGCAGAGGAGGTTGGGGGTGGCGGCGGCCAACAGGGGCGGGATCACGCCGCCCTGTCCCAGGCCGGTCATGAAGGTCATGATGGAATAATAGATGAAAATGATCACCACGGAAAAGCCCAGGCCCATGGACGCCCCGGTCCGCTGGGACTGGACCCCCAACGGCACCCCGATGAGGGCAAAGAAGAAGCTGGCCAGAGGCACGGTGAACCGGCGGTAGATTTCCATCTCATACTTGCTGGTGGGCATGTACTGGCGTTTCAGGATGTCGATGTACATCTTCAGTTCCCCAATGGTCATCTGGTCCGGATCTTTCTGGTCCAGGGTAATGGCCTTGGGGGTCTCGCTGATGGGCAGCACCTGCTTGTCAAAGGTCATGGTCCGGGCCACCCCGTCTTTCCCGGTCAGGTCGGTGATGGTGCCCCCTTCCATGATCCAGGTCCCCTGGGTCCATTTGGCCTGAGGGGTCCGCTGGATCCGGGCCACTTTTCCGTTGTCCCAGTCTTCGATGGTAATGTCCTTCATCATCCCCTGCTTCTCGTCGAAGGTCCGGGCATAGGTAAGCCGTACCAGCTGGCCCTTGGACACCTGTTTGATCAGCACATGGTTCTGGGTCCGGGGCTTGGTATCCCGTTTGATTTCCACTTTGATGATCCGTTCATATTCGCTTTTGGCAGGAGGGACCACCTTTTCGGCCCACACCACGGAAAACAGGCTCACCACGAACCCGGCTGCCAGGATGGGGGCGGCGATCCGGCGGAAGCTGAGCCCCCCGCTGCGCATGGCGGTGATTTCACTGTTGCTGGACAGCTGGCCCATGGTAAGGAGGGCCGCCAGCAGCATGGACATGGGGAAGGTATAGTTGATCACTTCCGGCATGAGACACAGGAACAGCCGGATCAGGGAAGAATAGGAAGCCCCGTACTGGGTGATGTACTGGGTCACCCGGAACAGGAAGGAACTGGCCACAAAAATGGTGGAAAAGGCAGCCACCCCGAACAGGAAGGGCTGCATCATCTGTTTTAAAATGTACTTATCTAAAATGGACATGAGCAGCCTCACATTCTGAAATTATCGCCCAGATAGAACTTCCGGGCCACCGGATCTTCGGCCACCTGCTGGCTGGTGCCTTCCACCAGGATCTTCCCGGCGCTGAGGATATAGGCCCGGTTCACGATGCTGAGGGTTTCCCGGACGTTGTGGTCGGTGATCAGCACCCCGATGCCCCGCTTGGCCAGATGGGCCACCATCACCTGGATATCCGCCACTGCAATGGGGTCGATGCCCGCAAAGGGTTCGTCCAGCAGGATGAAGCCAGGATCCGTAGCCAGGGCCCGGGCGATCTCCACCCGCCGCCGTTCGCCTCCGGACAGGGCACTGCCCTTGCTTTTCCGGATGTGGCCGATGTGGAATTCCTGGATCAGGTCTTCCATCTTTTGCCGGCGTTTGTCCTTGTCCGGTTCGATTTCTTCCAGGATGGCCATAATGTTCTCTTCCACGGTAAGCTTCCGGAAGATGGAGGCTTCCTGGGGCAGATAGCCAATGCCCTTCAGGGCCCGTTTGTACATGGGAAGATCGGTAACGTCCTCGTCATCCAGGTACACATGGCCGGTATCCGGATGTTCCAGACCCACGATCATGTAGAAGGAAGTGGTCTTCCCGGCACCGTTGGGCCCCAAAAGTCCCACAATGGTCCCCTGTTCCACTTCCAGGCTGACTTCGTTGACCACCCGCCGCCCGGCGTATTCTTTTACCAGTTTTTCCGCACGTATCTTCACTCTTGACTCCCTTTATCCAATTTCAGTCTGGCCGATGGTCATGAGATGGCCGGGCCAGTTGTAAAACTTATACAGGAATTTCGGCACATTGGCCAGCCCTGCCAGGCTGAATACCGGCTGTGCCCCGCTCTCCTCCTTCTGGGAGGTGCTGTCCTGGGGCATCACCACCATCTTCACGTTCCCTTCGCCCATGGCCACTTTGCCCCCGGCCCCGGTAATGGTCAGGGTATCCCCGCTGACGGTATCGTCATTCTGGGTGGCGGTGGCATGGCCGATGAGCCGGATGGTGCCGTCGGCTTCCTTGGTATTGTAAATGGCCCGGTCCGCTCTGGCAGTCAGGTTCCGGGGCGGGCTGATCAGCCGCACGTTGCCGTCGGCGTTGGCCACGCCGGTGCCCATGTTGTATTTCATGTTGGCGGCATCCAGGCTGGACCCATCATCCATGGTGAGCTGGGCCCAGGATCCGATGGTCTCCGCAAACTGGGCATCGGAATCGTAATCCACCTGGGCGGCCCGGAGGGTCTTGTCCTCTTTCCGGAGCACGGCGTTGCCAATGGCGGAAAGGAATTTCCCCTTGTTTTTGATGATCAGTTCAGAGCTGGTCAGATGGGCATCCTTCTGGTCGGCCACCACGGACCCGGTAAGTTTTCCTTCCCCGGTCTTGGTGTTGTAGTCGGCTTCTTCCGCACTGGCGGTGCCGTCATCGTGGCGGATCTTCACATTCCCCACGGCAGCGGCCTGGCCGCTTTTGAAATCATACTGCACCTGATCGCCGCTGATGGAGGACGCCGCCCAGCAGGCAGAAGTAACGGACAGAAGGCCTGCCAGGAGTCCCAGCACTGCGATTTTCTTTACGTTCAGCATTAAAATTCTCCCTTCTGTACGTGAGCATCCTCTTCCAGTTTGGCCTGGTCCAGGGCAACATTGAAGGTTGCCTTTTTCGCCGTGGCCACCGTATCGTCTTTCTTCAGCCGGACATTGCCCTCACCCACCACCATCTGATCTTTGTTGATCCAGGTGAATTTGTCCGCCACTGCATCTCCTCCGTCGGAGGTGGTGCCGTGAGGATTCTTGGTAAGGACCACGTCCTTGGTATCCATATGGACTTCCCCTTCGTCAGCAGTCACGGTCATGGTCCGGCCGTCGTCCTGGTAAAAGGTCCCGCTGATGCCCTTCATGTGGGCCAGCTGGGCTTTTTTGTCATAGAGCAGGGACTGGACGGTAAGTTCCCAGACTTTTTTCCCGTTTTTCGTTTCCTGGATGGTGGAGCCGTTTACTTCCTGGAGCACGTCCTTGCCGTTTTCCTGGACCTTGCCCGTGGTGGGCTTGCTGCTCAGGAGCCAGGCAATGACGCCTCCCATCAGGAGCACAGCGGCTGCAATCACCAGCAGTGTACGACGTTTTTCTGCGAGCATGGAGGCATCCTTTCTTTACCCGTTCCAGGGAGTGTTCCAGCGGTGCTGGAACCAGATCCAGTTGTCCGGATACTGGCGGATGATCTTTTCCACTTCCTGGGTCATTTTCAGGGTAATCTTATAATCATCTTTTTCCTGATTTCCCGTATCTTCATAGTAAATGGGTTCTTTCACAAACACCTGGTGGCCATAGCCGCTGGGTTTGCGGACCATGAAGATGGGCACCACCGGAGCTTTGAACTTCCGGGCGAAATAGGCCGGCCCTTCCGGGGTGGAAGCCATCTTCCCGAAGAAGGGAACGAAAATCCCATGGTAGCCTCCGTCCTGGTCGGCGATGAGCCCCAGCATCCGTCCCTTTTTCATGGCACGGGCGCAGCCCAGGATCTCGTTGGTGCCCCGGGCGAAGATTTCCTGTCCCACCCCCCGGCGGAGCTCATTGAGGAAATCACTGTATACCGGGTTGGGCTGGGGCTTCTCCACGGCACTGAGGGGAAATCCGTTGAGGGCCAGAGCGGCTCCCAGCCATTCCCAGTTGTCCATGTGGCAGGCCAGCATCACGACCCCCCGCTTTTTGGCCAAGGCTTCCCACAGGATATCCGGCCGGTCGAAGCTGACCAGGCCCCGGATGTTGTCCTTGTTGAGGGCCGGCATGTAGAGGATCTCCATGGCGGTCATGCCCAGGTTCAGGAACAACCGATGGATAATGGCATGGGCTTCCCGGGCCGTAACCCCCATCCGTTCCTGGATGGTTTTTTCCGCCCGCACCCGCTGTTTTTTGGCAATATGCCAGTATAGTTTACCACAATTCCGTCCCAGCCGCACTACGAATTTGTAGGGCAGCAGGGACAGGAACCGGCTCAGGCCTTTCAAAAATCCGTAAAGCATTACTGTCTGTCTCCCTGTCCCTGGATTTCGTAACTGCGGACGATGCCGTCCCACAGGCCTTTGGCCTTGAGGATCCGTTCGATCACATCCCGGACGGCTCCGTGGCCGCCGTTGCAGGAAGAGACCAGCATGGCCCGTTCCCGGACTTCCGGGGCGGCATCTGCAGGAGCAAAAGTCACCGCCGCCCGTCCGAAAGCGGGCAGGTCGTTGAGATCATCCCCCATAAAGGCGGTTTCTTCCAGCGGAATGTCCAGTTCGTTGGAAGCCTGCTCCAGCACTTTGCCTTTGTAGACCACGTTTTCGTATATGGAGCTGATGCCCAGTTCCATGGCCCGGTGGAGAACGATTTCGCTGTGGCGGCCGGTAATGAGGGCCACCTGGATGCCGTGGCGGAGGGCCAGGCTGATGCCCATGCCGTCCCGGGCGTCAAAATGCTTGGACAGTTCTCCTTCCTGTCCGATGATGATGCTGCCATCGGTCATGACCCCATCCACATCCAGGGCCAGGAGACGGATCTTGGCCAGTTGTTCTTCTGTAATCATTTATACCACTCCCTGGTGTACCAGATCAGTAATATGCAGCAGCCCCACCACTTTCCGGTCCTGATCCACTACGGGCAGGACGGTAATGGGCCGGGGTTTGTTGGATTCCATAAGGTGCAGGGCTTCGGCGGCCAGTTTGTGATCCAGGATGGTCTTGGGATTTCGGGTCATCATCTGGGAAACCGGCCGGTTCAGGCAGTCCAGATCCTTGGCGATGCCTCTCCGGATGTCCCCATCGGTCAAAAGTCCCTGAAGATGCTGGTTGTCATCCACAACAGAGACAGCCCCCACGCCCTTGTCGGTAATGATGAACAGGGCATCCTTGACGCTGATGTCCGCATGGACCAGGGGATTTTCGTCCCCTTTGTGCATCACATCGTCCACCGTAAGCAGCAGCTTCCGTCCCAGGCTGCCCCCGGGATGGAAAATGGCGAATTCTTCCGGGGTGAATTTCCGGGCGCTGAGGAGTTCCATGGCCAGGGCATCCCCATAGGCCAAGGCTGCCGTGGTGCTGCTGGTGGGAGCCAGGCCCAGGGGGCAGGCTTCCCGTTTCACACCCACGTTCAGGACGATATCCGCATTTTTCGCCAGGGTGGATTCCGGATTCCCCACCATGGCGATGACTTTGGCGCCGATCCGCCGGATGGAGGGCAGGATGTTCAGGACTTCTCCCGTTTCCCCGCTGTTGGACAGGGCCAGGACCACATCCATGTCCGTGACCATGCCCAGATCCCCGTGGATGCCTTCCGCCGGATGGAGGAAAAAGGCCGGGGTGCCGGTGCTGGCCAGGGTGGCAGCGATTTTTCGGGCGATGATCCCGGATTTGCCCATGCCGGTGACGATGATCCGGCCTTTGCAGTGGAGGATCATCTCCAGCGCGGCGCCGAAATGGTCATCCACCCGGGGCAGCAGCTCCAGGATGGAATCCGCTTCGATCTGCAGTGCTTCTTTGGCTTTTTCAAACATACCGGTTACGCCTCCCTGCGGCCGATGGCGTCGATGGCTTTGGCGTCCGCCAGGACCTGTTCCAGATCATCCAAGGCAATCATGTTGGGGCCGTCGGACAAGGCTTCTTTCGGGTTGTCGTGGGTTTCGATGAAGAGCCCGTCAACCCCTACAGCAGCTGCCGCCCGGGCCATATGGGGCGCATATTTGCTCTGGCCCCCGGAGCTGGTGCCCTGTCCGCCGGGGATCTGGACACTGTGGGTCACGTCCATGATCACCGGGAAGCCCAGGTCCCGCATAATGGGCAGGCTGCGCATATCCGTCACCAGGGTGTTGTAGCCGAAGCTAACGCCCCGTTCGGTGAGCATCAGATTCCGGCTTCCGGAACCCACGATCTTGTTCACCACATTTTTCATGTCCCAGGGTGCCAGGAACTGGCCTTTCTTCACATTGACCACTTTCCCGGTCCGGGCAGCTTCCACCAGCAGGTCCGTCTGCCGGCACAGGAAGGCGGGAATCTGGATGATGTCCAGGACTTCGGCAGCCTTTTCCACCTGCCAGGTTTCGTGGACGTCACTGATCACCGGCACATTCAGATCTTTCTTGATCTGGGCCAGGATCTGGAGACCTTCTTCGATGCCCGGGCCCCGGAAGGAATCCAGGGAAGACCGGTTGGCTTTATCATAAGAAGCTTTAAACACATAGGGCAGGCCCAGCTTTTCACAGATGGCCTTGGCCCGTTTCCCGATGGCCAGGCTCCGTTCGTAGCCTTCCAGCACGCAGGGGCCGGCCATGATCAGCAGCGGGTGACCCTGTCCCACCTGGTAGGGTCCGATCTTGACGATTTCCATGGGATTACTCCTTTCCTTCCTGGTCCAGTTGGGCGAAGATTTCGTTGGCCCGGTCCAGATCAGCCTGGGTGTCGATGCCCACGCCCTGGAAGTCCGTAGCCAGGACTTTAATCTTTACGCCGTTTTCCAGGGCCCGGAGCTGTTCCAGCCCTTCCACCCGTTCCAGGGGCGTGGGCAGGAGCGCCGCAAACTTCAGCAGGAAGTCCCGGCGGTAGGCGTAGATGCCGATATGCTTCCATACCTTCACTTCCGGTTCTTCATTCCGGGGATAGGGAATCAGGCTCCGGGAAAAATACAGGGCGTAGCCGTTCTGGTCGGTGACCACCTTTACCGCATTGGGGTTCTGGTAGTCCTCCGGATTCATTTCCGTTTTGCAGGTGGCCATTTCCAGGTCGGGATTGTCTGCAAAGGCCTGGGCCAGGTCGTCGATGACCTGGGGCGGGATCATGGGTTCGTCGCCCTGGACATTGACGATCACATCCACATCCTCGAAGTTGAGAGCCACTTCCGCCAGCCGGTCGGTGCCGCTGGGATGATCTTCGGAGGTCATCACAGCCCGGCCGCCGAAGGCATTGACGCAGTCCAGGATCCGCTGGTCGTCGGTGGCCACCAGCACTTCATCAGGGATCCGGGCCAGAGCGGCCCGTTCATAGACCCGCTGGATCACGGGTTTGCCATGGATCAGGGCCAGGGGTTTCCCTGGCAGACGGGTGGACCCGTAACGGGCCGGAATTACACACAGTACTTTCATTTGGACGGATTCTCCTTTTTAATGGCGGCTTTGATGGTATCGGTAAAGGCTTCTTCGCCGCTGGTAATCTGGATTTCCATATCCAGGATGTACAGAGGCACATCCCGGTGGAGGTAAATAAACTCTGTGGGGATTTTCACCGCATCTTTCCCGGTGGTGACCAGGGCTTTGACGCCCCGGCTGATGGCCCGGTCCATGATGTACTGCATTTCCACCATGCCGTAATCGTGGTGGTCCGGATACCGGATGGCTTCCACGATGTTCAGGCCTTCGGCGTTCATGGTCTGCTCAAAGGAAGAAGGGTTGCCGATGGCGGAAAACACCATCACATGCTTGCCCCGGAGGGCTTCCAGAGGCAGGGCCTTGGACATGTCGTTCTTGTACCAGTCTGCGATCTCGATGTAGTCGCAGGGTTTATGGATGCTCTCGGCAATGGGAGCCGCCGGAGCGTATTTGTGCAGGGTGTCGCAGAGAGTGGCCCGGGAAATAGGGGAACTCTGGTCGCATTTGGTCAGGAGGAACAGCCCTGCCCGGCTCAGGTTGCTGAGGGGCTCCCGGAGCGTGCCCCGGGGCAGGATGCAGCCGTTGCCGAACATGTTGAGGGTATCCACCAGCACCACGTCCAGGTCCCGGTACAGCTGCCAGTGCTGGTAGCCGTCATCCAGGATGATCACTTCCGCCTTGAACTTGTCCACGGCGAACTGGCCCGTAATGGCCCGTTCCTTGCCGATGACCACCGGGATCCCCGGCAGCTGCTTGGCCATGAGGAACGCTTCGTCCCCGGCTTCATAGGCGGTCATGTAGATTTTCTTCCCATCGGACACCACCCCGATCTTTTCTTCCCAGTGGGACCGGTAGCCCCGGTTCAGGATCACCACCCGGTAGCCCAGTTTCTGGATCATCAGGGCCACTTTCTGGGCGGTGGGGGTCTTGCCGGTGCCCCCTACGGTAATGTTGCCGATGCTGATCACGCAGCAGTCCAGTTTGGTCCGGGGTACCAGCCCGGCGTTGTAGCAGAACAGCTTCAGCCGGACCCCGGCTTCATAGAGCACGGAGAGGATCCGGAGGAAGGCCAGGACGCACCAGTCCAGGATCCCGTTGTCTTCCCCGTGGGAAAGCTGGATCAGGTACTGGGTCACCGCATCCCCGGGACGCATCCGGGGGCTCACTTCGTCGTTGATGTTCCGGGTATTGATCTTGTAATGGGTGTTCACCATGCTTTCGGTGGCAGTGAGTTCCAGCAGCTCCTTCAGGTAGCCGATGGTCCGCACGGCGGCGCCCCGGTTTTCCCGGATCACCTGGAGAGAGGCATCCCCCATCTTTTTCCGCAGGGCATCGTCTTTGAAGATCTTCAGGAACATGTCCGTCATTTCCTTGCCGTCATGGATCTGGACACAGGCCCCCACTTTGCTCAAAAGGGCGAAGGAATCCTTGAAGTTGGACATACTGGGCCCCACGATGATGGGTTTGGCATGGGCTGCCGGTTCCAGCACATTGTGGCCGCCGTGGTTGATCAGGCTGCCGCCTACAAACACCGCATCCCCCACTGCATAGATCCGGCCCAGTTCTCCGATGGTGTCGATCAGGACCACCTGGTATTTGGGACGGGGATTGCTCATGGCCTTCAGAGAGGACCGAAGACCCAGAGAAAGACCGTATTTTTCCGCCAGCCGGGTGATTTCATGGATCCGGCCAGGCTTCCGGGGAGCGATGATGAGACGGGCCTGGGGGAATTCCTTCCGGATGTCCAGGAAGCTCTGGAACAGGGTTTCCTCTTCAGTAGGATGGGTACTGCCGGCCACGATCACCGGGTAGTCCTCTTCCAGCCCCAGTTCATCCTTGTACTGCTGGAGATCTTCCGGGGTCACTTCCGCATAGGTCTGGTCGAATTTGGTATTGCCGGTCACAAAGATCCGGCGTTTTTCCGCCCCCAGATGCTGGATGTATTCCGCATCGATGGAGGACTGCATGCAGAACCGGGTGACGCTGCCCATCATGTCGGCCAGGATGCCGAACAGATACCGGTAGCTTTTCACGGATTTGTCGGAGATCCGGCCGTTGACCATCATCACCGGGATCCGGCGCAGCTTGATGGCCCGGAGGAAGTTGGGCCACAGTTCCGTTTCCACCGGCATGAAGATCCGGGGCATGATCCGCTTCACAAAGGATTCGGACACAAAGGGCAGATCCAGGGGGAAGTAGATGATGGCATCGGCTTCCGGGATGATCTGGTGGGCCATGTTGTAGCCCCCGGTGGTCACGGCAGACACCAGGATCTTGGCATCGGGCATGGCCTTGCGGATTTCTTTCACCAGCGGGCTGGTGGCCACGATTTCCCCTACGGAAGCACCGTGGATCCAGATGCAGTTTTTATGGGCAACGGCTGCGATTTCTTCATCCCGGATGAACCCCAGGCTCTGACGGAACCGGCGGGGAAAGCCTTTTTCCCGGAAATACCGCCAGGTAAAGTAGGGCAGGATCACAAAGATGAACAAAACTGTGGCCAGGAAGTTATAAATATAGTACATACATTGACCTCGTTTTCATTGGGCTTGGCTTGCTTGGAAGGAAGGCGGCTGATCAGCGGGCAGGGACCTCCGTCCCGGCCGGTGCCGTTTCCTGGTCTTCCAGTTTCCGGACTTCCGCCTGTTCGGCTTTTTCCCGGTACTGGATGTCGTGTAGGTGAGCATAAAGCCCGTGACGGGCCATCAGTTCCTCATGGGTGCCGGCTTCCACGATTTCCCCATGATCCAGTACCAGGATCTTGCTGGCGTTCTGGATGGTGGACAGCCGGTGGGCGATTACAAAAGAGGTACGGCCCACCATGAGCCGGTCCAGGGCTTCCTGTACGATCCGTTCACTTTCCGTATCCAGGGCGGAAGTGGCTTCGTCCAGGATCAGGATCCGGGGATCCTTCAGGATGGCCCGGGCAATGGCAATGCGCTGGCGCTGGCCCCCGGACACGTTGATGCCCCGGTCTCCCAGGTAGGTGTCATACCCCTGGGGCAGGTTCTGGATGAATTCGTCCGCATTGGCGGCCTTGGCGGCGGCCAGCACTTCTTCCCGGGTGGCATCCAGCCGCCCGTAGAGGATGTTGTTGTATACCGTGTCGTTGAACAGGTTGGTTTCCTGGGGCACAATGCCTACCTGTTCCCGGAGGGAAGATACGGTTACGTCCCGGATGTCGTGGTCATCGATGAGGATGGCCCCTTCGGTCACGTCATAGAACCGGGGCAGCAGGTTGGCGATGGTGGATTTGCCGGCACCGCTGGGCCCCACCAGGGCAATGGCCTGGCCGGGCTGGGCGGTAAAGGTCAGGTGCTTCAGGATGGGTTCATCCGGATTGTAGGAGAAGGACACGTCACGGAATTCCACCTTCCCTTTTACAGGAGGCAGGGCAATGGCATCGGCCTTTTCCGGAATCTTTTCGTCCAGATCCAGGATGCTGAACACCCGGTCTGCAGCGGCCAGGGCTTTCTGGATGTTCCCCAGCACCCGGGCGATCCGCTTGATGGGGTTGGAGATATTCACGGCATAGACCAGGAAGGCGATCAGGGACCCGGCGGTAATGTCACCGCTGAGCACCCCCCGGCCCCCGAACCAGATAATGGCGGTGACCCCCAGGGCGGCGATGAATTCGATCACCGGGGACAGGGTACCCATGAGCCGGACGCTTTTCATGTTGGCATCGAAGTTCTTCCGGTTGGTCCGTTCAAACCGGGCGATTTCATAAGGCTCCCGGACGAAGGACTTCACCACCCGGCTGGAAGACAGGGTTTCCTGGAGCACGGAGGTGATGTCGGCGGTGGCCTGCTGGATCCGGTGGCCGGTTTTCCGGATCTTCTTGCCGAAGAAATCCATGAAGAACAGTACCACCGGGAAGGTGCAGAAAGCGAACAGGGTCAGTTTCCAGTCCAGATAGACCATGGCACAGATGGAACCGATGAGGACGGAAGTTTCCGTGATGATTTCCACCGAGTTGTCCACCATGGCGCTCTGCATGGCCTGGACGTCGTTGGTCACATAGCTCATGATGGTGCCCAGTTTGTTGGTGTCATAGAACCGGGTATCCAGTTCCATCATCTTTTTGAACACCAGGCCCCGGATGTCAATGACCACGCTTTCCCCCACATAGTTCATCAGGTAGTTCTGACCGTAGTAGGTAATGCCCCGGGCAAAGAAGATCACCACGATTCCCAGAGCGATCAGGTTCAGCAGCTGGGCATCGTTGTTGATGAACACCTTGTCGATCACGTCCCGGACGATCCAGGGCACGTACAGGTTGGCGGCGGAGGTGAGCACGGTGCAGACCCCTGCCAGGGCCAGACGGGGCAGATAGGGTTTGATAAAGCGCAAAATTCGCAGATAGAGGTTCATGGATTCTCCTTTGCTGTTTCAAGGATCAGACGGGCGGTCCGTTCCACGGCACCGGGCTGACCCAGCTTGGCAACGGCCTTTTGCATTTCTTCCCGGACAGCGGCGGCGTTGGCCGGCTCCAGGAAGTGGAGGACGGCGGCAGCCATGTGGTCCGGGGTCATGTTTTCCTGGATCAGTTCCGGAAGGATTTCCTTCCCGGCCAGGATGTTGGGCAGGCCGATGTATTTCACATAGACCATGTGTTTGGCGATCCACATGCTGAGAGGACTGGCGGTGTAGCAGATAACGCTGGGCAGCCCGCAGAGAGCCGCTTCCAGGGTCACGGTGCCGCTGGTGGCCAGGGCCACGTCGCAGGCCCCCATCACATCATAGTTGTGTCCTTCCACCACTTTCACCGGCACAGGACTGGTCTGGAGGATGGACTGGAGCAGGCCGGCGTCAATGGACGGGGCCTTCTGGAGGACGAATTCCGTTTCCGGCCGCTGCTTCCGGATTTTCGGCAGGGCCCGGAGCATCACCGGCAGCACCCCGGTGATTTCCTTCACCCGGCTGCCCGGGAGCAGCAGCACCACCGGATGGCCGGGCCGTTTGCCGATCAGGGCTTCCGCCTCCTGGGGGCTCAGGGTGGGCTGGACAATATCCACCAGCGGATTCCCCACAAATTCCACCGGGGCTCCCGCTGCTTTGTAGACTTCCGCTGCAAAGGGGTAGATGCAGGCCACTTTGGCGGCCAGCCGGGCCACGTCTTTGGCCCTCCCCCGGCGCCAGGCCCAGGCGGAAGGAGGGATGTAGGAAAATACCGGGATCCCCAGCTTTTTGGCTTCTTTGGCTACCCGCATGTTGAAATCCGGGTAGTCCACAGTTACGAACACATCGGGCTTCCGTTCCTCCATAAGACGGCGGAAAGCCTTATTCAGCCCCAGCAGACGGGGCAGGGCCTGGAGGACTTCCACAAAGCCCATGACGCTGTAATCTTTATAATTGAACACCACTTGCCCACCGGCTGCTGCCAGGGCATCACCGCCCATGCCAAAGACTTGGGCCGTGGGGTCCTGCTGCAGGATGGCACGGGTCAGTGCAGCGGCATGAAGATCGCCGGAGGCCTCCCCCGCAGAAATGAAAACTTTTGTCACCCTGTTGTCTCCTCTCTCATCTGAACATAAATGTACAGTTTATTATATCACATAACAAAAAAGGGGGTGTGAAAAAATTCACACCCCCTCCACCGAAGCCAAAATGGGCTGTGAAAAAATGAAGATCATTTTTTCACAGCCCATTTTTATTTTCCTTCCGGATCCTTCATGGCCACCACCGTCAGTTTGTGACGGTTGGCCAGGTCCAGGGCCTTTTCCCGTTCCACCAGGAGGGTCCGTCCGGCTTCCATGACGATGCCGGCACAGCCGGATTCGATCATGGATTCCACGGTCTTCACCCCGACTCCCGGCATGTCGAACCGGTTGTCCTGGGCGGGTTTGGCGGTTTTGGCCACAATGGCCCCTTTGCCCAGTCTGCCGCCCCGGAGGATGCAGGCATCGGTGCCTTCAATGGCTTCCACAGCCATGATGGCCTTGTTCTTCACCACCACAGTCTGGCCGATGTCCAGGCCTCCGATCTTCTTGGCCATGGCAAAGCCGTACTTCATGTCTTCCCATTCTTCCGGTGTGGGCTGGCGTTTGCTCAGCACCCCTTCCAGGGGCATGAGATCCGTCAGGAACAGGGTCTGGTCCATTACATGGATCCCCATGTCTTCCAGCTTGGCCACCAGGGCGTTCATGATGGTGTCATCGTGCCGGTCCGGCAGGGACATAAGGATCTTGATGGCCTGCCAGTCCGGGACCAGGATACCTCCGGAATAGAGGATTTCCTTGGTCACCTTGCCGATCATGGTGACTTCATCCACCCCTTCCTGCTTCAGGGTCTTGAAGATTTTCCCCACTTTGCCGATGTTGATGGCATAGAAAGCATCCGCCTCTTTTTCCAGGTCTTCATGGGTGCCGGGGACCAGGGCCACAGCCACCGTCCGATAACCGGCCTTTTTCGCCCCCCGGACCACATCCACCGGCAGATGGCCCACCCCGGAAAGCACCCCTAAGGTCTTCCCCATAGGCTTACTCCCGGATACCGTGGGCGGAAGCCCGGCAGATGCCTCTTTCCACCGTGCGCAGGAAGCGCATGAAGTGTTCCACTTCTTCGTAGCTGTCCAGTTCCAGTTCCATGGTCTTGATGGCATCGGACAGGGACAGGCCTCTCTTGTAGAGGATCTTGTAGGCTTTCTTCAGCTCCCGGCGGACTTCCATGGGAATGCCTGCCCGGGAGATTCCCACGCTGTTGAGCCCTGCCACATAGGCCGGGTTCCCGGCCACGATGACGAAAGGCGGAACATCCTGGGAGATCCGGCTCATGCCGCCGCACATGCAGTTCCGGCCGATTTTGGTGAACTGATGCACAGCGGTAAGTCCCCCGATGACGGCCCGGTCTTCCACGATCACATGGCCGGCCAGGGTGGCCACATTGCTCATGATCACGTTGTTGCCTACGATGCAGTTGTGGGCCACGTGGGTATAGGCCATCATCAGCACATTGTTGCCGATCCGGGTTTCATTGCCTTCTCCCACAGCCCGATGGACCGTGGCGCATTCCCGGATGGTCACGTGATCACCGATGATGGTTTCCGTATCTTCGCCTTTGTATTTCAGGTCCTGGGGGACTTCGCCGATGCTGGCACCCTGGAAGAATTCGCAGTTCTTCCCGATGGTGGTCCGGCCGGTAATCACAACGTGGGGATGAATGATGGTACCTTCACCGATCTTGACATGTTCACCGATGACAGAGTACGGGCCAATTTTCACGTTGGGGCCGATTTCCGCACCCGGTGCAATAATGGCTGTCTCATGTATCATACTAGAATCTGCTGTCATTGTTTCACTCCACCTTTATTGTTTATTTTCCGCCAGCGCAAAGAAGAAGTCCCCTTCGCAGGCCGGCTCTCCGTCCACTGTACCTTCACAGTGGGCCACACCCATATTGCCTTTGATTTTCGTAATGATGGCGGTGGTCACCAGCTGGTCCCCCGGTTTGATGGGACGGCGGAAACGCACCTTGTCGATTTTCCCGAAGACGGCGATCTTGCCCCGGTTTTCTTCCGGATACAGCAGGGTAACGCCGCCCACCTGGGCCATGGCTTCGATCAGCAGCACCCCGGGCATAATGGGATTCCCAGGGAAGTGGCCGATGAACTGGGGCTCATTCATGGTGATGTTCTTGATCCCCACGGCCCGCTTCATGGGTTCCAGTTCGATGATCCGGTCCACCAGCAGCATGGGATACCGATGGGGCAGAATCTTTTGGATTTCCTGAATGTCTAATGTAATCATATCCTTACTCCTTACTTCTTTTTTCTCTTTTCCGGAAACCGGGGTATGTCTGGGATGATATTCATGGAGCCGCCGATATTCATCGATCTGCCGGGACACATTATCGTTGAAGGCGTGACCGCTCTTCATGCAGATGATATGGGCATGGATGGGGCCCAACAGGTACATGTCCCCGATCACGTCCAGGATCTTGTGCCGGATCAGTTCATCCGGGAACCGGGGGGTGGACAGGATCTTGTCCTTGCTGAACACCACTACATTCTCCAGGTTGCCTCCCAGGCCCAGGCCCATTTTCCGCAGTTGGGCGATTTCATCTTCAAAGGCCACGGTCCGGGCGGAAGCCACTTCCTTCAGGAAATTATCTCCCTTATCTTCCACGTCCATCACCTGGGTTCCCAGGAGAGGATGGGGATTGATAGAGGTAAAGGTGATCCGGAAGCCCTCGTAGGGCAGCACCACAATGGAGCGGTCTCCGTCGTAATGGGAGAAGGCCCGGTCCACATGGTACACCTGGCGTTCCCCGTCCTGTTCCTCGATGCCCGCCTTCAGGATCTCATCGATGAAGGCCTGAGCGGAGCCGTCCCCCACCGGGGGTTCTGCCGAAGACATTTCCACGTAGCAGTTGTCGATTTTCAATATGGCCAGAGCCGCCATGAGATGCTCGATGGTGGTGACGCTGGCTCCGTTTTCCGTCAGGGTGGTGGCCCTGGTGGTAGCAGTGATGTTGGAGGCCACGGCATGGACCTGGGGCCGGCCTTCCATATCTGTGCGGATGAACACGATGCCCGTATCCACCGGTGCCGGGCGCAGGGTCATTTCCACCAGCTTCCCGGAATGGAGCCCGATGCCGTCACAGGAAGCCGCCTGTTTCAGGGTGTGCTGTTTTTCAATGGTCATAAATCACACGCCTTTCTTATACTTTTCATACCGTTTGCGGCCATCCTTCCAGCGGTCGTGGACCCAGAACCACATGGCCGGATCCAACCGGATTTCCCGCTCAGCGATGGCTACCAGTTCTTCCATTATAACACGGACGTCCTCTGAACGGTTAGCTGTTTTCTCCGTGTGGAGGGCCGGATAGATCCGGGCGGTCAGGGTTCCGTCAGGGTTGTTGTGCATGAACAGGGGCACAATGGGAGAACCGAACATCCTAGACAGATGGGCGGCTCCCTGGGGAACCCGGGAAGGTTTGCCGAAAAACAGCAGATGTTCTCCGGTATGGGCGGAATCCTGATCGTACAGGATCCCCACCAGATGTTTCTTTTTCAAATAACGGCCGATGGCCAGCATGCTGTTTTCCCCATGGTTGTAGGTCACATGCTGCCCCACCATCTGCCGGTAGTCGTTGATGAATTTATCCATGGCCCCGTTGTTCTGCTTCCGGGTAATGGACAGGATGGGATAGCCCAGAAGGGCCATGGAAGCCCCCAGCATCTCCCAGTTGCCATAGTGGGCGGTGCACATGATCACCCCCTTATCTTCCGCATAGGCTTTTTCCAGGTTCTCCAGTCCTTCGAAATGGACCAGCTGCCGGAAATTGTCTTTGGTGATCAGGGGATATTTCAGCACTTCGATGAGCATCCGTCCGAAACGGTAGATGCTTTCCCGGGCAATCTGTTCCGCCTGCGCTTCATCCACCCCCAGGCAGTCCCGGATGTTTTCCCGGGCCATGTACCGGCGCCAGGCCGGCACCACCCGCCATCCCAGATGCCCCAGCACCCAGGCCAGGGCCCGGTTCAGACAGTCCGGCTGGTGGCACACCAGCCAGCTGATGAACTCCATGAGCTTGTACGCAGCCATCCTGCATCCTCCTTAAAAGGTAAGGTCCATCCCTCCGTACAGGTGATGGTCTCTCACACCCACCTGGGCCTGGATGAATTTCCCCACCGGGATGCCGGCGCCGTAGTTGAAATGGCTGCCGTCATATTCTCCCATGAGATTCATGGAAAGACCCAGGAGTCTGGTTTCTTTTTCCACGGCATAGAAACCGTGCTTGTACTGGTCTCCGGTCCCCACCCCGCCGTGGATCTTCCAGCCGGCGGCCAGGGCCTTGGTGACAGCCACATAGCCCCGCCGGTCATTCCGGTCTCCGATATCCTCCACGCCAATGGCGATAGCAGGGGTCAGCGGGGTTTCCCGGAGCACCTGGAGTTTGGCGCTGACGGTGCCGTAGGATCCGTCATGTTTGGTATCCACATGGCTGCCGGCCACTTCGATGCCCAGAGGCAGGGCGATGTTGCCCCGTACATTCCGGCCTTCCTTGGTCCAGTCCAGTCCGGCGGACACATGGCCGGGCATCCGGACGTAGCCAGAAGGGGCGTTGATGATGCCGCTGGTGCCGCTGGGAGTGGTTTTGGCTTCTGCAGCCCCAAAAGGCAGCGCCGCCAGGGCACACAGCAGGGCAGCGGTCAGTTGTCTCTTCATGGTTGTTCCTTCTTTCCTTTTTCCAGTGCTTCCACGGTTTTTTCCAGCTGACGGAGCCGTTTCAGGGCAGCTCCCAGCTTCCGTTCATTGGCGGTCTGCCGCAGCCAGTCCACATGGGGCTGGGCAGGGAAGCCGGCCCACACCACATTGTCCGGCACGTCGCTGATGATCCCGGTACGGCCGGCAAAGGTGCAGTTGCTGCCGATTTTCAGATGGCCGGCGGTAGCAGCCTGGCCCCCGAAGGTGGTGTTGTTCCCAACAGTGACACTGCCGGAAATGCCCACATGGGCCACCAGGATGCAGTTTTCGCCGATGATGTCATTATGGCCCACATGGACCAGATTGTCGATCTTGGTGCCTTTGCCGATCACCGTGCTGTCCACGGTAGCCCGGTCGATGCAGGTGTTGCAGCCGATTTCCACATCGTCTCCCAGGACCACGTTCCCGGTCTGGAGCACTTTGGTGTGTTTGCCGTTGGCGGTGATGTACCCGAAGCCGTCTCCGCCGATGACACAGCCGGCCTGGAGAATCACCCGGTCCCCCACCACACAGTCTTCCCGCACCGTCACGTTGGAATACAGGGTGCAGTCAGCACCGATCTTCGCATGGCGTCCCACGTACACATGGGGATAGATCACCGTGTTGTCCCCGATTTCCGCATCTTCCGCCACATAGGCAAAGGGCAGGATGGCCACATTCTTCCCCACTTTGGCCGTGGGATGGATGAAGGCGTATTGGCTGATGCCCTTTTTCACCGCTTCCGGGGGACGGAACATCTGGAGCAGCACCGCAAAAGCGGCCCGGGGATTTTCCACGGCCAGTACAGCCTGTTCTCCCCTGAATTCCGCTCCCCGGGGAATCATGATGGCCCCGGCCCGGGACCGTCCGGCCACTTCCAGATAGGGAGGCACCGCAAAGGAAATCTGATCCTTCTGGGCTTCTTCCAGTCCATTGACCCCCTTGAGGACCATTCCGGGGTCACCCTGGAGGATTTCCCCTTTCAACAATGTTGCCAGTTCCTGTAAGGTTTTTTCCATTTCCAGCATCCTTTCCATTTCATGATGGTACGGGAAAAAGGGCGAACAGTGTCCGCCCTTATCGAATCTTATTTCATTGCTTTGATGATGTCATCGGTGACGTCCACACCGCCCTGAGGGACGGCTTCCTTCACCAGGATGGCGCTCAGGTTCTTTTCTTTGGCAACGGATGCGGCGGCCGCGTCAAAACTGCCTTTCACCTTGGCCTGGGCTTCTGCCTGGAGGCTGTGCATCTTCTGGCTCTTTTCCGTCAGAATCTTCTGGGCTTCTTCCTGGCTCTTGCCGGCGGTTTCCTGGTTCAGTTCCTCTTCCATGGCCTTGCCCTTGGTCTGGAGGTCCTGGGTGGCATCCTTGAACACCTGGCTTTCCGTCTGGACCTTATTCATGTCCACCACACCGAACTGGGCGTTCCGCCCGCAGCCAAAGGACAGCATGGCTGCTGCCACTACACAGAGAATCATTGCTTTTTTCATGTTGTTCCATCCCTCTTAGTAAACAATTTGCTGGACGACCGTGTTCACTTCGTCAGTGATGTCGTCGGCGCTGATATTGGCTCTCGGATTCCGGAAAATCAGCGTGTATTTCCGGCTGAGATTGACTTTCTTAATGGCGCTGAGGATATCACTGTCGATTTCCTCCCGCATCTGTTTTTCCTTGTCTTCCTGCTGCTGGATCTCCTTGTCCATGGACTGGAGCAGTTTATCCAGTTCCGGCTGGCCTTCCTGGTTCTGGGGAGTTTTCCCGGTGAGAGAAAGCCCTGTCTGTTCCTGGACCACCTGACCGGCCAGTTCCTTGGAAAAGGCCTGGAGCCGTGCCTGGGAAGCAGCCACGTCCGCAGCCATCTGCTGCTGGAGCCACTGCTCCTTTTCCGCTTCCACATCCGCCCGGTCCTTCTGGCGTTTGTCCAACAGTTCCTGCTGTTCCTGGAGAAGCGCTTTCTGGGCTTCATCGCTCATTTTCACGCTGCTCAGCTTCAGCCGCAGGTTGAACAGAGGGATCCGGTATTTTTCTTCCACCGCATCCCGGTCCGCCTTCACCCGGCTTTCCGCTTCCTCTTTCAAGGCTGCCCGTTTTTTCCGGAGCAGGTCCTGTTCCTGGGCCCGTTTCTCCGCCACCTGGGCAGACCACTGGGCTGACTGGAACTGGCCCTTGCCGGCTTCCCGGACTTTCTTCATCTGTCCCAGGAGAGCCAGCTGCTGCTGGCCGTTTTCCTTCTGCCGTTCCCGCAGCCATTTGGCGGTTTCCAGCTGTTCCTTCCGGCGCTGCCATTCCTTGTACTTGGGGTGCTGTTCCACCAGCCGGTCCCAGTCCACCACGGCGAACCGTGGCTTGTCCTGCCGGAAGGGAAGCTGCCACCGGGAAAAACCGCAGCCGGACAGGAGAAGAAGACCTGCCAGCAGAAGACTGAGCCATCTGCCCATGAGCCATCCCCTCCTGTCCCGGAATTATTTCTTGGCTTTTTTCAGCTGGGCGGTTACATCCGCCGTAACGTCCAGACCGCCATAGACCACAGCACCCTGGTTGACCACCACGGTGAGGCCCTTGGTCTTGCCTACGGCCACAATGGCGTCATCCACTTCTTTCTTGACCGGTTCAATCAGTTCCTTCTGCTTGTCTTCCAGTTTTTTCTGGTATTCCGCAGCCAGTTTCTGTTTGTCCGCATCGCTCATGTTCTTGGACTTTTCTTCAAACTCCTTCCGGCTGTCTTCAGCAGCCTGCTGGAGCTGGGTCTGGGCATCTGCCAGACCGGGAGCCGCAGCCATCACCTGGTTGTAGTTCACTTTGCCGATGGCCGAATTCATGGTGGCGTCACCGCCTCCCAGGTTCTTGCCCTGGATGGCCAGGACGAAGATCCCAACCACCATAATGGCCGCAATAGCCAGAGAAATGACCTTGACATTTTTCTTGTGGGCCAATTCCATCATTTTACTATCCCTGCTTCCTTGTTATGCAATTTGTTTATCAGAACTGACCGCCAAAGCTGAAGTGGAAGCGGCCTCCACGGTCGCTGCTTTCCAGCCGGTAGCCATAGTCTAGCTTAATGGGACCCAGCGGGGAATTGATCCGGAGACCGATACCCACAGAGTTCTTCAGTTTGCCCAGGTCGTAATTGGATTCGTCGTATTCCTTGCTCCAGGCGTAGCCTGCATCGGTAAAGAATACCCCCTGGACTTTCTTGATGATGGGATACCGGAATTCCAGGGATCCCTTCACCATGCTGTTGCCCTTGAACTGGTCATCCCGGTAACCCCGGAGGATGTCGCTGCCGCCTAAGCTGAAGCGCTGGGACAGAGGCATATCCCCGTTGGCATAGCCGGCTCCCAGGTTGAGAGCCCACACATTGTCCTTGCCCATCCGGTAGTAGTACCGGTAGTCGGCCTGGTATTTCTGGAAGTTGAAGTCCCCGCCGAAGGAGGCCACTTCCACGGAATAGGCCGTCCGTTTCCCTTCCCGGGGATCGTAGATGTTGTCCCGGGTATCCAGGGTACGGGCAAAGGTGATGCTCCGGGTGATCCCGAAGTTCTTCTTCATCCGTTCGTGTTTGTCCCAATCGAAGTCGTCAGGATATTCGTGGATATAGTCATAGCCATTTTGTCCGGCTTCGAACCACTGAGTGCCGTAGCCGCTGACGGGTTTCTTGTATTTGTCGTCCCGGTTCTTCAGGGTGATGCTGTTGGTGATGAATTCGTTGTCGGTGACCCGGCTGAAGAACAGTTCCTCACCGGTACGTTTCTTGTAGTACCGGGCGATTTCATCCCCGTCCCGATTGTAGTCCACGTACTCGTTGGTCATGTTGTAGAAGGTGAAGCCGGCAGTAGTTTCCTTGTCATCGATCCAGGGCTTCACATAGGACACTTCGAAGTTGGCCTTGGTTTCAGAGTCGCCGCCGAATTCCCAACGGGCGCTGACACTGTCCCCGGTGCCCATGAAGTTCTTGTCCCCGATGCTGACCATACCCAGGAAGCCGTCGGCATCACTGTAGCCGGCGCCGATCCCGAAGGTACCGGTGCTGGTTTCCACCACGGACACTTCCACGGAAACAGTGTTGGGCATCTGGCCCGGGTTCAGACGGATGTTCACGTCTTCAAAGAAGCCCAGGTTGTAGATCTTCTGCATGGCCCGGCGGGCTTTCTTGGCATTGAAGGGTTCGCCCTTCTTCATGCGCATTTCCCGGATAACCACGTAATCCTTGGTCTTGGTGTTGCCCTTCACCCGGAAATCTTCGATGACCCCTTCCGCCACCTGGACGATGAGCCGTCCGTCCGGCTGCATCCGCACATCGGCCACTTTGGCCAAGATGTAGCCCTGCTGGCTGTAAAGGCTTTCCACCTTCCGGGCGCCGATGTTCACATCCCGGGAGTTCAGGACCTTCCCGATGGGCAGATCCAGTTCTTTTTTAATGTCCCCGGTAGAGATCACCGTGTTCCCTTCAATATCCAGGTCCGTAAGCACAGGATTTTCTTCCAGCTGGTATTTGATCTGGACCCCTTCCGGGACTTTGGTGAACACCGGACGAATATCGTAGAACCAGCCGGTTTCGTAGAGAGCCCGGATATCATCCTGGAGCCCTTCCTTGGTGAACTTGGTGCCGGCCGGCATCTTCAGCACGTCTGCCAGTTTGGCCGGATCCTCATGGGAGGCGCCTTCCAGGGTGACCTTGGTGACAGTCTGGCCGATAAAGGGAAGGGATTCCTTTTCCACTTTGGCATACTGGTTTTCCTGGGTGGTGATATCATAGTCGGACAGGACGGACTGCTGGAGGATACTCCGGCCCGGCAGCTGCTTGTTCTGGGCTTCCTGGATTTCCTTCTGCTGGGTCATCCGGGCTTCCAGCTGTTCTTCATCAGCCTGGGCCTTTTCCTGTTCCTGTTCCAGTTTCTTCTTGCCGACCTTTTCGATATAAGTGACACCGTTCCGGCGGACTTCCCGATATCTGGGCTGTTCTTCTTCAGCAGGAGCTGCTGGAGCAGCCGCTTCCGCCGGCTGGGCAGCAGTCTGGCTCTCCGGAGCCACCTCGATGGTTCCGATGCCCTGTCCTTCTTTGGCGGCCGTTTTGTGCGGCCCCAGTTCCACTTCCTGGCTGTGGGTGATTTCTGCGGCATAGACCGGAGTGGTCATGGCCAGAGATGCCAAGACAGCGACGGACAGCTGCCGCCAGTTTACATGTTTTTTCATAGAGTACCCTCCGTACAGGTTTTTGCTGTCAGTATCTACTTGAAAATCAACGATTAATTATACCATATCCCGTTTATTATACCTTCTATGGGATAATATTTCCAGTCCTGGAGTGTGAAAAAAGGGGTGTGAATAAATTCACACCCCGGTCACAGGCTGTTGCAAAGGCAACAGTCCCTTCTTTTAAAACCTCGTCCGATACTGTACCCCATACCACCGGTTGTTGTCTTCATCGATGGATACACCCAGATGGACTTTGGGAGCCACCCGGTACCCGGCGTACAGGTTATGTTCTTCTCCGTCGAAGCTGGTGGTATAGCCCAGCAGCAGCTTCCGGCCGAAATACCGGCTCAGCAGCACGTTGTACTGGCGCCGTTCCTGACCGGTGGCTTCGTTGGCCCGGTTGGTATCTGCGGAGAAGGATACCAGGTTCTGGACATTGCCGCTGTAGATCCGCAGTTCGTCCAGACCCAGGGCGTCCTTGATGGCGTCTTCCACATCCGCCAGGAAGGTCATCTGGAGCCCGGCATCCACCAAACCTCTCCAGGCATCGTCCCCCAGGCTGGCGTCGTCGGTTTTCAGGGTCAGGAACCGCTTCAGGGTGTTTTCATCCTGGGGCGGATCACTGGACAGTTTGATCACAATGTTGTCCAGGCTGAGCGGCCCGCTGGCCTTGGCCAGGATATTGTACTGTCCCAGACGGGTAAAGGCCGACATGTTCACATTGGGCACAAAGGTCCCAGGACGGGGCCAGTAGATTTCCCCGAACCCGATGTTGAACGGAGTGCCCAGATATTTCAGCCGGCTGCCCCGGTTCACCCGGATGCTGCCGTTGATCTGGGGAAAGGCCGTGCTGCCCATAATGTGGAACTGGCCTTTCAGCCACAAGTCCATAAAGGCTGCATTGTACAAATGGAGATTGTTCCCCAGGTCCACGTCGATATCCAGTCCGATGTCCGAATTTCCCTCCCCGAATTCCGGGATGGCGGACAGCCCCAGATACCCTTTGTCCAGTTTGATGTTCCCGCTGAGGAAGGGTTTGTTTTCCTTGTGCTCCAGGTCGAAGTTCCCGTTGAGTTTCCCCTTCACCATGGAAGAGACCAGTTCCACATCCTTGATGGCCAGATTCAGATGGTAGGGTTTCCCGGACACATCATTGAGAAGATAGGAACCGGATGCGGTGATGCTGCCGTTTTTCCCGGTAGTGGTGGAGAATTCCTTCAGGGTAATGGTCTTGCCGCTGAATTCCCCATGGAACTTCATGTTGTCGAAAGTATTGTCCAGGCCCCGGAATTTTACGGTACCCCCGTCCAGATCAATGGATCCGTTCAGGCTGTAGTCCTCCAGGGTACCGGTAATATCCACCCGGCCGCTGGTGGGGCCGTCCGCCCACTGGACCCATTTGGTCAGGGTGGGCAGGATGGCCAGGTTCCCGTTGTCCAGACGGACTTCCAGGTTCATCCGGGACTGGGGATTCTTCCGTTTGGACACCGGCCGGAGCAGGTCCATGGGGAAAGTGCCGTAGGCACTGATCTTGTACACGTCCCGTTGGATCAGGAACTGGTCCAGATGGAACATGTCATTCCGGAGGGTAACCATGCCGTACACATTGTCAAAAGCCACTCCGCTGATGCTTCCCTCCTTCATTTCCAGAGAGAAGTTCCCGTTGGGATCGTCCAGGTTCCCTTTCAGCTGGGCCACAATGTTCAGTTTTCCGTTCACATCCGGAGGATTGTCCATGCCCACGGTGAGCAGCTTGGCATTGGCCTCACTGGTGGCCAGTTCCAGGTCGATGGTCCGTTTCCGCATGTCAAAGTTCCCCTGGGCGGCCAGGAGCCCGCCGCCGCTTTCCCGGGCCTGGAGCTTCCGGATCTGCCACAGACCCAGATGGGTGTAAATATCGAAATCCGCCGAAGCAAAGGGCACTCCGGCCACTTTCCCGTCTTCCACTTTGCCGATGATTGTCATGCCGGTCCGGGGGCCGTCCGGATTGGCTTCGATACGTCCGGACAGATAGCCGTCCACGTCCGCTTTGATGCCCCCCATCTGGAGCAGGGACCGGACATTGCCTTTGGTTACGTCCACGGTCCACTGGAACAGCTTCCGGTCAAAGTCGAATTTGGCTTTCAGGGCATAGTCCCCGCCGGTTTTCTGCTGGAAGGTGCCCTGGAAGGTGTTTACATGGCCGGCCTGGCTCTGGAAGGACAGGGCCAGCCCGGTGAATTCCACTCCGTTGATCAGCACGGAATCCGACGACAGGACCCCCTGGAACAGGGGCCGGCTGGTGTGGCCGGTAATGCTGCCGCTGAAGTTCACGAATCCGGCCAGGTCCACACTGTCCTTCAGCCAGGGCAGCCGGAGCAGGTTGATGTTTTTGGCGTCCATCCCCAGATCCAGGAACCCGTCCCGGCTGACGGTGCCGCTGAACTGGGCAGCGCAGGTCAGAGCCTGGACATGGAAATCTTTCAGATGAAGGAGCTTCCCGTCATAGGTGTAGTCTCCGTCCACTTCGTCCACCAGGAATTTGTTTACGGACCCGTCCCAGGCGTGGACATGGCCGGTGAAAGAAGGATTGGACAGGGTCCCCTTCACGGCAATGGTATTGGTCAGATTCCCGGTAACCGGCCAGGGGGAATGGAAAGCTTCGCTGAAGGGCTCCAGCCGGACGCCCCGGGTTTCCAGGGTCAGGTCCAGCTGAGGCTCGCTGCCGGAAAGGTCCACGCTGCCGTCCAGTACATGGGTGCCCTGGGCCAGGTTCACTTCCACCTTGTGGAAGCTGGCTTTCCGGTCCTTCCATTCCAGAGCTCCGTGGGCTTCCTGGATGGTCTGGCCCAGCAGTTCTCCCTCCCGGAAGGAGAAGGCCCCGAAGGCTCCCGGTGCGTCGGCGGTACCGGATAGGAGCAGGTGGGTGGAAAGCAGACCTTTGCCTTCCTGGCCCACAGCGGCCAGGAGAGGATCCACCGGCAGGTCGGTAATATAGATATCTCCCTGGAGCTGCCCCCCTTTCAGACTGGCGGTGCCGGCCAGGGCGCCCCCTTCTTCCGTATAGCCGGAAATCCGGCTGAGGGTGAAATTGCTGCCGTCCATGGATCCATCCAGGGCAATCTGCTGGAGCTTCAGGTTCCCCCAGGCAAGGGACAGATCACTGGAAAGGGTTTCCATCTGGAGCGTCCCGTCCTGATACTTTCCTGCGGCATACAGGGTACCGTCCAGGATCAGGCTGCCCAACCGGGGCACAAAGGTTCCGGCGTCCACCTGGTCTGCCGTAAGGGCCGCCTGGCCCTCCTGGTTTTCCCAGTCGTAGGAGGCCTGTACCGCAACAGTGCCCCCGCCCAGGCTGGCTTTGGCCCCATCGGTTTCCACCCGGTGATCCCGGAAGGAGAAGGGCAGGGTCACCTGGTCCGCCTCATAGCCCTGGAACGTCAGGGCCGGACTGGTGAAGGTGCCGCTGCCGGTAAGATCCTCTTTGGTCCCGTCCACAGCCAGAGTGCCGCTGACCGTGCCGGATACAGGCAGGTCCAGAGGCAGAGCGGACAGGTCAAAATCGTCCAGATCCGCCTGGAGTTTTTCCGCCCGGGGATTTTGGAGATCCGTCAGATCCACGCCCCCGGATACACGGATTTTCTGCCCGTCCACCGTCACTTCCAGATCCCGGGCCTTCAGCCGCAGCTGATCAAAGGAAAGGCCCCCATCGGCTCCCAGAACCAGATCATGGCCATTCCAGCTGTAGACGGCCCCCACCTGGCGCAGCTGGGCCCGGCCGGAAAGCTGGCTGCCTGCCGCGTTGTTGGTCCAGGTGATGGAAGCATCCGTCAAAGCCCCGGTAAGCTCCGTCACCGGCAGGAACTGTTCCGCCAGAGGGCTGAAATCCTGGAGTCCCATGAGATCTGTCTGGGCGGTCAGGGTTCCCTGCCGGTCCGTGTCCAGGGTACCGGCTACATGGATGGACTGATTTTTCCGGGTCACCGTCAGATCCAGGGCAAAGTCCGGGTTCCGGGCCGGATCGATGGTCCCTTCCACCCCAGCATCCCAGGTGCCGTAGGGAAGCTGAAGCGTTACCCGGCCGTCCCGGATGGCAATGAGAGCCTTGAAATCCGTGCTGGAACTCTGGCTTTCCTTCAGGAGATGGGCCACATTCCATTCCTGTTTGTCGTCCTGGACCAGGTACAATTCCGGTTCATCCAGGGTGATCCGGGTCAGGATGCCCACCGAGCTGCTCCCATTCAGGAACTTCAAAGGGTCTACCTGGAGGGACAGAGCCGGGATCTTGGCCACCAGATTCCCTCCTGCATCGGTCAGCTGGAGATTCCGGGCGGTGAAGGTCAGGTCCGGGCTCACTTCCATGGTTTCCATCTGCAGTTGTCCGTTAATGTATTCCCCGGCGGCATTTTCCACCAGAGGGATGGCCCGTTCCAGGCCTGCAGGAAGGAGCAGCTTCCACAGGACCAGGTACAGCAGGACCAGCACTCCGGCCAGAAAAGCCAGCCGTTTTTTACCTTTGGTACCCATCAGGGCCTCCATATCGATTGTCGTGAATCGTGGGTCGTTCATCGCGAAACCCACCACCATGCTGCGCATGGTCCCCCGCCCTTGAAAAGGGCGGATATAAAGCGCGGGCTGCTGCCCGGCGCTTACAAGGGAAATGCAAATTAATTAATTTATCATACACAACATAAGTATAACAGGTATGGAGGGAAAAAGAAAAGGGCTGTTGCCTGCGCAACAGCCTCTTCTTTGCTCTTTTATTCGTTTTCCACAGGAACACCCATGCTCTGTTCCAGCAGGGCAGTGGAAGTATTGTAGTCATACAGTGCCTGGATGTAGTTGTTCTTGGCGGTGGTGAGGGCCACGGACGCATCCATTACGTCGGTGTTGGTCCCTACGCCGGCCCGGTACCGGAGCTGGGCGATACGGTAATCTTCTTCCGCCTGGGCCACAGCCACTTCCGTGGTCTTGATCCGTTTTTCCGCTTCCCGCATGCTCAGGTAACTGGTCCGTACGGCCAGGCGCACCTGATCACTGATCTGCCGGTAGCTTTCCTGGGCTTTCACCACATTGGCCTTGGCTTCCCGGACTTTGGCGGCGTTGACCCCGTAGTCCCAGATGTTCTGGGTGATGTTGAGCCCCACCGTCCAGTTGTCCCGGTTCTGGCCCGGGAAGGTATCATTGCTCCAGGCGTTGGAAGCTCCCAGGCTTACCTGAGGCAGGCTGCCGGAGTTGGCGATCTTCTGGGCGGCCTGGGCCATGCCTACGGAAGCTTCCGCCTGGTGGATTTCCGGCCGGTTGGCCATGGCATAGGTCACGCAGTTGTCCAGGGTGTAGTCGTTGGGTTTGTATTCCAGTCCCTGGCTCAGGTTCAGCCGGGTGGCAGTGGGCAGCCCGATTACGTTGTTCAGGGAGGAAACAGCCACTTCATAGTTGTTTTCCGCCTGGGTCAGGGTCTGCTGGGCGTTGACCAGTTCCACCTGGGACCGGAGCACGTCGGCTTTGGCCACTACCCCTACGGCAAACTGGGCCTGGGTGTTCTTCAGATGTTCATCCAGACGGTTCACGGTTTCCTTGTCCAGGTTCACGGTGTTGGCGGCCTGGAGCACATCATAGTACCCCTTTTCCGCATTGTACCGGGTGGTCTGGTAGGAACTGCTCATCCCATACTGGTAGTAGTCCAGGTTCTTTTTGGCTTGGTCGATGACCCCTTCCAGACGGCCTCCAGTATAGATGGGCACCGTAATGCTCACTTGATTGGAATGATTGTTGCCGATGACATTGGACTGGTATTTTTCTGTACGGCCGCTGGTATGGGAGAAATCAATGCTCCCCCACCGGGACCCCTTGGCCTGGTCCAGTTCTGCCTTGGCCGCGTCCAGCTCAGCAGCAGAGATCTTGACGCTGGAGTTGTTGTCCAGGGCCATGCGGACGGTTTTCCCCAGGTCCAGGTTCACGGTTTCCGGGGTGGCGGCCCCCACTGTATGGATAGAAAGGGCGCTCAGGATGACAGCGCTCAGAATCATGCTTTTGGTATGGAAATGCTTCACAATCAGACCCTCCTGTACTTTCTGACTACCTAGTCAGCTTTTATTATTATAATCAGTTGAAAAAGTAAAGTCAACCAAACACTTTTTAAACTTTTTGTCAGAATCTGGCCCGAAGCCCCAGGTAGGTGGTGTCGGAACCATGATCAAGCACGTCCATGCTCTCTCCGATCAGGGAAAGTTTGGGACTGAAGGCCCATTCCGCCCCCACTTTCAGTTTGGCATCATCGAAATCATAGAAATCGGTGAACAGCTTGAATTTGGGAGACAGGATCCAGTCGGCTCCCACGCCGAATTCTCCTTCCATGACTCCGGCCCGGCCCCAGATGTACTTGTTCAGCTTTTTGTTGTAATGGAAGTCCACTTTGTCCCGGTCCCCGATGTCCGAAACCCCCAGATAAGCATAGGTATCTTCCTTCAGGGGCAGCTTCACTCCCATGTCCGTCCGCCATTTGCCTTTTTTGTCATTGTACAGCACATCCGCCTGGACCTGGGCATCGGTGACCACTCCCAGGATCTTGTCCGCCTTCACAGTGGTGGATTTGGCATGGTGGATGGTGTCCTTCAGGTCCTGCTGAGTCTGAGGGTCGGTGACCACATTCTGCAGGGCCTCTGCCGTGTTCTGGATCTTCTTGCTGGCATCCGCCATATTGGCTGCCATGGCCGCCACGTTCTGACCGGTGGCTCCATCAGCATCTGCCTTGTCCATAATGCTGTTCATATGGACGGACATTTCCTTCATCTGGCCCACCATGGTGCGGATATCACCCTGGTTCTGCTGGGCCATGGTGGCCAGGGCCTTGGTGAAGTCGTTCATGTTCTTGGCCACTTCCCCGGTCTGGACAAAGCCTTCCCGCATGGATTTCTGCACGTTCTTGTCTCCGAACACATTGCTGAAGGCATCCACCACCACTTCCAGCTTGTCCAGCACCCGGCCGGAGGAATCCATCAGTTTGTCGATGCCCCCTGCCTGCTGGCCGGTAATGGTTTCCCCTGCCTTGAACACCAGGCCGGTGGCGATTTTGGGAGGAGCGATGGTGACGAATTTGGTGCCCATGACCCCGTCCATACCGATGCTGAACTGGGAGTTACGGGGAATCTTCTGTTTTTCATCCATCTTCATGACCACTTTCACCTTGGACCCGTCCACGATGATGTCATCCACCTTCCCTACCGGGACCCCGGCGAACCGGACTTCATTGCCCACTTTCAGGCCGTTTACATCGTCGAACATTACATTGAGTTTGTAGGTCCGGCCGGCAAAACTGAACACCCCCAGGAAGGTGAGCATCAGGGCCAGGATCACGATGCCCCCCAGGGTGACGGCACCGACTTTGACTTCATCTGCTTTCATGATTTTACTCCTTGTCTTCCAAAATATCACTGCGCAGGAACGCCCGCACCAGGGGTTCCCGGGTATGTCTGGCTTCGTCCACCGTGCCGGAAAAGACGATGTGTCCATGGCTGAGCATAAGGATCCGGTCTGCACAAAGGAAGGCGGAAGCCATGTCGTGGGTCACCAGTACCCCGGTGATGCTCAGTTTTTTCTTGGTATCCAGGATCAGCTGGCTGATGTTGGTGGCCATAATGGGGTCCAGCCCGGCGGTGGGTTCATCGTACAGGATAATGTCCGGCTGGAGAGCCAGTGCCCGGGCCAGGCCCACCCGTTTCTGCATGCCCCCGGACAATTGAGCCGGGTACACATGCTCGTTGCCGGCAAGGCCCACCGCTTCCAGCAGGTCCCTGACCCGCTTCTGGATGGCTTCTTCCGACATGCTGGTGTGCTGGCGCAGGCCGAAGGCCACGTTTTCTCCCACATCCAGGAAATCGAACAGAGCGGAATACTGGAACACCATGCCCATATGCTGGCGCAGCTGGTTCCACTGGTCTTCCGTATATTTTTCCACCGGCTGGCCCTGGATCAGCACCTGGCCCCCCTGGGGCTTCAAAAGGCCGATCAGCAGCTTCAGCACAGTGCTTTTGCCGGTACCGGAGGGACCGATCACCGCCAGGGTTTCCCCTTTGGCCACGGAAAAATTCACCCGGTCCAGGATCACCTTGGGCCCGAAGGCCATCTCCACATTCCGGAATTCAATGACAGGTCGTTCCATTTCAGCCTCCATGGACATACAGGATCACCGACAGGAAATAGTTGGCGATAAAGATCAGGATAATGGACAGCACCACGGATTTGGTGGTGGCCATGCCCACACCCTCAGCCCCCTGCTGGGCGTTCAGACCCTTGTGGCAGCCGATGATGGCAATGATGGCTCCGAACACGGCGCCTTTGATCAGCCCGCCGATAATGTCCCAGGGTTCGATGAAGCTCTTGATGCTTTCCAGGAACATGTGGGAATTGATCCCGGCGTAATTTTCCGCCACGAACCAGCCCCCCACATCCCCCACCAGGTTGGCATAGACCACCAGCACGGGCATCATGAGCACAATGGCCAGGAGCCGGGGCGCCACCAGATAGCGGATGGGGCTCACGGCCATGACCCGGAGGGCATCGATCTGTTCCGTGACCTTCATGGTCCCGATTTCCGCCGCAATGGCCGCCCCGATCCGGCCGGCCACCACCACCCCTGTCAGGATGGGAGACAGTTCCCGGCCCATGGCAATGGCCACGATGCCCCCTACGGAATCCGCCGCTCCGAAACGGACGAATTCCTTGGCGGTCTGGACGGACATGACCATACCGGTGCACAGGATGGTCATGCTCACAATGGGCAGGGAATCAGCCCCCAGCCGGGCCATCTGCCGGAGGACTTCCCGCCGGTCCGCACTGCCGGCCGCCTGACAGGCTGCCAGAAACAGGTTGACCACCCGGCCTGTACGGGCGCACAGGTCCACCATTTTACGGCCCACCCAGCGGCAAAGATCACGACATCCCATGGAAACAACTCCTTCCCTGCATGATTTCAAAAATACGTTACTGATTATTATAACCTATCTGGATGAAAAAATGTAGAAAAAAGGGGGTGTGAAAAAATTCACACCCCCGGTCACTGGTCTCTTGTCACTGGGCACTGGCCGTTGACCAGTGACAAACAAGGGGCTGTGAAAAAATGATATCTCATTCTTTCACAGCCCCTTTTCTTACCGTTTCTTCACATCCACAGTAATGCTGCTTTCCCCGGTTATAATGAAATCCAGGGGGAATTTCTGCTTGTATTTGCTGCCTTTCAGCAGACCGGTGATGGCGCTGCTCATGCTGCCGGAGGTGGTTCCCGCCGCCCGGGCCGCAGCCCGTCTGCTGGGCCGGCTGTCCCCGTAGGAGGGCATCAGGTCCACCACCACTTCGTTGTTGGCATCCATTTCATTGAATTCCGTCAGGAAATCCTTGAACTGGCGCTGGGAAGACTGGAACATGGCGCTGTCGTCCTCTCCGGTGCCGTCCCCTGCATCCTGTCCCTGGGCGGTGTTGGCCCCGTTCCGGCTGTTCCGCTTGGCCAGGGCCTTGCTGATCCAGGTGGTGGCATTGCCGCTGCGGACGATCAGGTTCATGGGACCCGCCGGCTGCTTGTCCGGGATCTTGAAGTTGATGGTCCGGGTGATTTCCTCAGACCGGTAGGGCTTAAAGGTCAGGGTAATGGGCAGGTTCCCTCCCTGGACTGCCGTGAGAGGCGCCGAGGCTCCCACCATTTCCGCCACTTCACAGCTGGAGGTGGTTTCCACATCCACATTGATGTCCTGGATGGTCACCTTGTCGAACCTGTTGTTCATGAGCATATCCGTAGCCACGTTCAGTTCTGAATCGGTAAGCTTCCCGATGTCCGAAGCGCTGTAGAACATGTTCTCCCGCCGGAGCCGGATGGGGCCTTCCTTTTCTCCCTGGGCGGTGATGGTGAACCGGATCCGGGAGGTGCCCCCTCCCTTTCTGTCCTTGGCCATGCTGACGGTGTTGTAAGTCACCCCGTCCACCAGGCTGGGCACCAGGTCCTCATCGGTGATCAGCTGGACATTGCTGCTTTTGTGCAGTCCCCGGTCCTTGTCGGTGACGGACACGTACATGGGGATGATGGGCGCGTTCTCCCCCTCTTTCCCTGCAATGCCGCTGAGACGGTCCTGGCTGATCCGTCCCAGGGTCTTGCCGAGGGTCCCCACTTTGAAAGCGCTCTGGATGTTGGGCACGGAAGCAAAGATCCAGGCATTGGTCATGAAATAGTTGGAATCCCCGTGCTGAAGGAAGGGATGGCCAAAAGCCAGGATCCGTCCTTCATCGTCTGTCCAGGTTACCGTGCCGATGGCTCCGATGACCATATCTCCCCGGACCATGGAAACCCCCACGGAACTTCCCGGTTCCAGCTTCACATTGTCCAGTTGTTCCGTCCCTCCCGGCACGGCATAGGAGGTAAGGCCGAAAGGAGACAGGTTTTCGTTCAGATGGGCCACCCCGTCAGCGGTAAAACCGCTGACCATGAGAGGGGTGCTCTTGGGCAGGAAGACGGAAGGCCGGGGATCGGTCTCGTCAAAGAGCCGGAGCATTTCGTTGATGGGGGTCAGGAAACAGTAGTTGGGGTCGGAAAAAGCCTGACCATAGGCCACGGCTCCGGCCAGCCGGCCGTCGATGTACACCGGGCTGCCGCTCATGCCCTGGGCGATGCCCCCGCTTTCCTTCAGCAGAGGGCCGGACGCCTTGATCAGGATGTTGTAGCCCCCGGTTTCCGTACCGGTGACCCCCAGGACTTCCACATCAAAGGTTTCGATGTCCGCTCCCCGGATCACTGTTTTCCCATATCCCTTCATGCCCGGTTTCAGCTCTTCCACGGCAATGGTGGGAATGGCGGCACTTACCAGGGAAACCGCCGCCACAAGGCAGCCCAGGGTCAGCACCAGGAGCCGCTTCCACTTGAAACAACGCATAATTCCTCCTGTAAAAAAGAGGGTGTGACTGTGTATTTCACACCCTCTGGTTCCTGTAATTATCAATAATGGAAAAAACTGCCTGCATCAGGGCTGGATGGTGGCCACCACCTGGTCCGCTGCAATCTGGCTGCCGGGAGCCACTTCCACGGAAACCACTTTCCCGCTGCAGTTGGCACGGGCTGCCGGTGCCGTCCCGGTCAGGGTCTTCACCGTAACCAGCACAGAACCTTCCGATACCTGGGTGCCCACGGAAACCACCGTTGCCACCTGGCCGGAGAGACTGCTTTTCTGGGGCTGCACCCCTGCCGCCTGGGCAATGCCCAAAGCCAGCAATACCATCAGCAAGGCTGCTGCCCATATTTTTCTGTTTTTCAGGATTTTGTGTAACATGATCAGCACCTCTTTTCTTTCGTTTGTTTATTATATACCGAAGGAGAGGGGAGATGCAAGGGGGCTGTTGCCGGTAAGGCAGCAGCCCCCTCTTCAGGTCTCGGGTCTCGAGTCATGAGGCTCGGGCCACTGGATAGAACCTGTCCTTCGGCCGGGTTCTTCTTATTGTGTATAACCGTAGGGGGCGCAGGCCCGGCGCCCCGCAAAATGCGCAGATCATCGATAATTTGGCGGGCTGCCCGGCGTGCAGCCCCTACGGCACCGATTTACACGTTCAAAAATTTGCCTGCAAATTTATCATTCGGCTCCAGACTTCAGACTCCCGACTCAAGACTGAAATAAGTGCCGCCTCTGGCGGCACTTATTTCCTGAACACCCCCAGAGCCACCCGGACCGGGCGCTCGCTGCCATCGCTGGGATCGTTCATGATTTTGCCGTTGACCACCATTTCGCTGGAGCCGCCTCCGTCGAAGTTCATAGCCCGGTCAGCCCCCAGCTGGACGAAGTACCGGCCGAATTCGGTGAGAGTCATGCCCACGCTGCTGTCGGACCGGCCGTCAGCCACTACAATCAGCACAGTGCCGTCTTTTTTGATGCCCACCCCGGTCCGGGGAGCCCGTCCCTGGGCGATGTCATCGGCGATTTCTTCTTCCTCGCTGGTCACCTGGACCCGGCCGTCCCGGACCAGCTGAGGCCCGGCGGACCCTACGGAAGCTGCACTGTCCGCAGCCTGGTTTCCCAGGGTCTGAGTCACCGTGACTTTGTCTCCGGTCCGCAGGCCGTTCAAAAAGGCGGCGGCACTTCCGTTGCCGGAAAGCACCGTGGTGCCGGGGGCAAGGGCCATGCTGCCGGCCCCTTTCCGGATATCCCGGACAATCCCGCCATTCAGAAGAACTTCCGTGCCGTAGGCATTGGTGTCCGTCGTGTCGTCATACCCGTCATTGTACAGGATCAGTTCGTTCTGCAGCCGCATCCGGTTCAATCCGCCTATGGAGAAACTTTTTCCGTCCGGCCGGGTTACAGTGCCGGTATAGGACAGCCCGGGCTGGATGGAAGGAGTTCCCGTACGGGGAATCACCAGCCCGGTCCGGGGCGTGCTTTCCATGCCCAGCCATTTGTTCTGGATTTTCAGGTTTCCTACCACCCAGATGTCACTGTCGAAATAGGAGGCGTTCACCAGAGCCACAGCCCCGGACCGTTTCTGGATCATGGACAGGGTCCCCCGCTGGATGGTCTTCCCATAGCCGGGGATGAAGTCCAGACGGAAGTCACTGGAAGGGGCCAGGGTCAAAAGATAAGTCTTCACCCGGCCGGCTCCCAGATTCACGGTGCTTTCCCGGTAGGTGAGCCCCTTTCCCAGCCACTGGGAACTTCCCGCCGCCGGTTTTCCGGCCGTACCGGTGCTGGTTCCGGACCGGGGAAAATCCACTACCAGCCGCTGGGGATTCTTCAGCAGGAAAATCTTGTACACCGGCACCGTCTTCCGGAAGACCACCACCAGCCGGCTGTTCTTTCCCTGGGGTTCCAGATAGGCCTTCTGGATCCGGGGATCCCGGAGCCGGACCATTTCCGTCCGGTCCGCCTTTCCCTTCAGGTCAACGATCAGCTGGTTCCCGGTGACCCGGGCCGTATAAGAAAGAGGGCTGTCCAGGTTCATGACCACCCGTGCCCGGTTAGGGGTAACCCCGCCCCGGAGAGCGCTGACCCGGGCCGCCTGGGCCGTCGGCAGAGAAGCCGTCAGCAGCACCCCCGCCAGAAGAATTCGTGCCATCCATTGTCTGTAACTGTGGTTCATTGTGATTGATCGCGTTCCTTTCGTAAAAAGGGGGTGTTGCGCAGGCAACACCCCCTTTATTTTCCTTCCAAAATTTCCAGCAGCCCCGGATCATCCAGGGCCATGCCGGCCCCCCGGGCCACACATTCCCTGGGATGGGCCGCCACCCGGGTCCTTACGTGAGTCCCGGCTTCGATGCACTCATCCAGCCCTTCCAGCAGGGCGCCCCCGCCGGTAAGGACGATGCCTTCTTCCAGCAGGTCCGCTGCCAGTTCCGGCGGTGTCTTTTCCAGCACCTGATGGATGCAGGACAAAATGGCGGTGAGGGGTTCCTCCAGTCCGGCCACCGTATCCTGGGAGGACAGGCGCAGGCTGGTGGGCAGGCCGGTAATGTTGTCCCGGCCCCGGATGATCTTGGTGCTCCGGCGTCCCCGCCGGCTCACGGTACCGATTTCCAGCTTGATTTCTTCCGCCAGGGGCCGTTCAATCTGGATGTTCAGCCGGTCCCGGAGATGACGGATCAGCCCTTCGTTGAAGGCCTCCCCTCCCATCCGGAGTGAGGCTGCCTGGATGATCCGTCCCATGCTCATCACCGCTGCACTGGTGGTACCGCTGCCGATATCCACCACCATCCGGCCTCTGGGTTCCTGGATGGGAAGCCCGGCCCCCAGGGCTGCCGCCAGAGGTCCCTCGATCAGATAAGTCCGGGCGGCTCCCGCTAAAAGAGCCGCTTCCGTCACCGCCCGCCGTTCCACCCCGGTGACTCCCGTGGGCACACAGACCATGACTCTGGGCTTGAAGAACAGATTCTTCCCCACCACCCGGTCCAACACTGTTTCCAGAAGGCCTACGGAAGCGTCGAAATCTGCAATGACCCCGTTTTCCAAGGGCCAGACCACTTCCCACTGGCCCTGGCCGTTCATTTCCCGGGCCCGGGAACCGATGGCACCCGTCTTCCCGGTAGCTGGATCGATGGCCACCACCGTAGGCTCTTCCAGCACGATCCCCCGATTTTTCATGAACACCCGGGTGGAGGAAGTCCCCAGGTCGATGCCCACGTCCACCGGATTGAACAGCCGGGCGAACAGGCTTTTTTCAGTGTGCTTCATGGCGCATCAGCCAACCCGCTGGATGTCGGCTCCCAGTCCGGTCAGCTTGTCCACCAGGTTTTCGTAGCCCCGGTCGATGTGGTAGATATCGGTGATTTCCGTCACCCCGTCTGCCACCAGACCGGCCAGCACCATGGCTGCACCGGCCCGCAGGTCCGTAGCCCGTACCTGGCAGCCGTACAGTTTGGGAACCCCTTCCACAATGGCGGCCCGGCCGCCGTTGGTCCGGATATTGGCCCCCATCCGCAGCAGTTCATCCACATGCATGAACCGGTTCTCGAACACGGTTTCCAATACAGAGCTCTGGCCTTTGGCAATGCACATCATGGCCATGACCTGGGCCTGCATGTCCGTAGGGAACCCGGGATAAGGCAGGGTCTTGATGGTAATGGGCTGGAGTTCCTTAGGTCCCACCACATGGACACTGCTGATGTCTTCTTCCACAATGGCCCCTGCTTCCCGGAGCTTGGCAATGAGCGGCTTCATGTGTTCGCAGAGCACATTGTCCACCAGGATATCCCCCTGGGTCATGGCTCCCGCCACCATATAGGTGCCGGCTTCGATCCGGTCCGGGATCACCGCGTGTTCCCCGCCTTTCATGCTTTCCACTCCGTCGATGCGGATGGCAGTGGTACCGGCGCCTCTTACCTTGCCTCCCATCACGTTGATGTAGTTGGCCAGGTCCACGATTTCCGGTTCCTGGGCCGCATTTTCAATGATGGTGGTGCCTTTGGCCATGGACGCCGCCATCATCAGGTTTTCCGTGGCTCCCACACTGGGGAAATCCAGGTAGATGGTGGTGCCCACCAGACCGTGGGGGGCAAAGGCTTCAATGTAGCCGTGGCCTTGTTCGATGGTGGCCCCCAGGGCTTCGAACCCTTTCAGATGGATATCGATGGGCCGGGTGCCGATGGCACAGCCTCCGGGCTGGGAAATCTTGGCCCGGCCGATCCGTGCCAGCAGGGATCCCATGACCAGGAAAGAGGCACGCATGGTGCTGACCAGATCATAGGGAGCTTCCCAGCCGGTAATGTTGTGGCTGTCGATTTTCAGCACATGAGGGGTGGAATGATCCACCTTCAGCCCCAGACATTCCAGTACTTTGCAGATGGTGCTTACATCCTCCAGTTCCGGAACTTCCAAAATTGTACTGCCCTCCGTCCCCAGAACGGATGCTGCAATGATGGGCAGCACTGCATTTTTGGCCCCGCTGACCCGCACAGTTCCTGTCAGCCGATGACCACCCTTTACCACCAGTTTCTCCACGCCTGATTCCACACCTTTCCTTGCCTGCAGGGAAGCCGGGCTTCCCTCTTTTTTCCTGCCTCTATTGTCGATGGATGCCCCATTGTCTGGCATGACGTTTCTGCTGATTGCTCAGCTGTTCATCCAGACGGAGTCTCATTTCATGCTTTTCCCGATACCGGGCGGCCTTTTCCCGGGCCACTTCTTCCGGATCTGCCTGGGCCAGCTGCCTTTGCTGCTGTTCCCACTGCTGTTTTTCCCGTTCCGCCTTTTCCCGCCGTTTCCGGGATGCGGCCCGTTCCTGGGCTTCCCGTTTCTGCCGGGGCGTCAATTTATGGTCATACAAGAACTGGGCCCGCCGGATCAGATACAGCGGCACCGCCACCGGCATCAGCAGAAAGGTTCCCAATACCCACAGGTTCTTGTGCTTCATGCCAATGCTGTGGCTGTCCAGAAAAACCACCCAGGTCACAAGACAGCAGACCACCAAAACAATCATATTGGACAAACCGTACGGCACCCCCCTTAATGTCTACGGAACTTCCCTTCTCTGTCCATTTTTATAACTAGATTATTATACCATAGAACGTTCTGTTTTCCATAGAGGGAAATAAAAAAAGGGGCTGTTGCATAAGCAACAGCCCCGTCAACGGTCGGTTGTCAACGGGCAAAGGAGGTGCCTACTGGCACCCCCTTTAAAAATTCCTCGTATGGGTCCGCAGCCGATCCGCCAGGATGTTGTAGTAGACTTCTTTTTCCTGGATGGTCTTTCGTAGCTTGCGGATCTGTTCTTCGTCTGTTGCGGCTTCCAGCCGTTCATTGAGCTCGACCAGTTCCAGCCGCAGCTGCCCCATTTTACTGGCAGCCATTTTGCTGATAAAGTCCACAGCGGATCCCCCCTCTGCCTGCTGCAGTGACTTTGTGCTACAGGATCATTCTCCTTCTACGGGATAGGGCTGTACCTTTCCCACCAGGGATGCCGTCCTGAGCCGGGCTTCCGCCCGCCGCAGGATCTTCTCCGTATGGGCCACGTCGGTAAGCGCGTCGGGATGGTCCAGTCTGGCCTGGGCCTCGTCCCGGATCTGCTGATATTTGGCCACATCGATTTTCTCTGCTCTTTGGGCTCTGGGCGTCAGGATCACAACCTGGTTGTCCTTGACCTCTGCGAATCCCCCTTCCACATAGACCAGGATCACCTGATTGTCTTTATCCTGCAGTTTCAGTGCACCTTCCCCCAAGACTGCAATCATGGGGCCATGGTTGGCCAGGATGCCAACTCCCCCATTGACTGTATTCAACAAGACATAGGAAATATCCTCCCTTTTCACCAAAATTTTTTCCGGTGTGAGGACTTCCAGTTTCATTAACCTGGCCATGATCATGCGCCTTTCAGTTTCTTGCCCTTGGCCACGGCTTCATCAATGGACCCTACCATGTAGAAGGCGCTTTCCGGCAGATCGTCGTGTTTGCCTTCCAGGATTTCCTTGAAGCCCCGGATGGTTTCGGACAGGGGAACGTATTTCCCCGGCTGGCCGGTGAACTGCTGGGCCACGAAGAAGGGCTGGCTCAGGAACCGCTGGACCTTCCGGGCCCGGGATACGGTGAGTTTGTCCTGTTCGTTCAGTTCTTCCATCCCCAGGATGGCGATGATGTCCTGGAGTTCCTTGTACCGCTGGAGGATTTTCTGGACTCCCCGGGCCACTTCATAGTGTTCCTGGCCGATGACCAGAGGATCCAGGATCCGGCTGGTGGAAGAAAGGGGATCCACTGCCGGGTAAATGCCCAGTTCCACGATTTCACGGCTGAGCACCGTGGTGGCGTCCAGATGAGCGAAGGTGGCGGCAGGTGCCGGGTCAGTCAGGTCGTCGGCAGGCACATAGACGGCCTGGACGGAGGTGATGGAGCCGCTCCGGGTGGAGGTGATCCGCTCTTCCAGGGCACCCATTTCGTTGGCCAGGGTGGGCTGGTACCCTACGGCGGAAGGCATACGGCCCAGCAGGGCGGAGACTTCAGACCCGGCCTGGATGAACCGGAAGATGTTGTCGATGAACAGCAGTACATCCTGGCCTCCCACATCCCGGAAATATTCCGCCATGGTAAGACCGGTGAGCCCCACCCGCATACGGGCTCCCGGGGGTTCGTTCATCTGTCCGTACACCAGGGCCGTTTTGTCGATGACCCCGGATTCCTTCATTTCTCCCCACAGGTCATTCCCTTCCCGGGTCCGTTCCCCGACCCCGGAAAATACGGAATAGCCCCCGTGGTTGGTGGCCACATTGTGGATCAGTTCCATGATCAGCACGGTTTTGCCTACGCCGGCCCCGCCGAACAGACCGATCTTGCCCCCCAGAGAATACGGGGCGATCAGGTCCACCACCTTGATGCCGGTTTCCATGATCTTGGTTTCCGTGGCCTGGTCCGCCAAAGCCGGAGCCGGCCGGTGGATGGGCCAGTGGTCCGCTGCCTGGACCGGGGTGGGATCATCATCCACGGTTTCTCCCAGGACGTTGAACACCCGGCCCAGACAGCCCTTGCCTACCGGGACCGTAATGGGTTTCCCCGTATCCCTGGCTTCCATGTTCCGGGTAACCCCGTCGGTGGAACTCATGGCTACGGTACGGACCACATCATCCCCGATGTGCTGGACCACTTCCGCGGTAAGATGCACATGGATATTTTTCGATGCCTGGGCATCGATGACGATTGCATTGTAAATGGCCGGCAGTTCCTTATCCGGGAACCGGATATCCACCACCGGGCCCATGACCTGGACCACTCTGCCCACATGGCCCCGCTGTTTGGCGGAGAGATGGGCAACGGCCCTGTCGATTGCTTGTTTCTGCTCTTCCGACACGATGGGTGCCTCCCTTATTTCAGCGCTTCCGCGCCGCTGACGATTTCATTGATTTCCGTGGTGATGCTGGCCTGCCGCACCTTCTGGTAATAGACCTGGAGCTTGCCCAACAGGTTCTGGGCATTGTCCGTGGCCGTGCTCATGGCCGTCATCCGGGAAGCCAGTTCACAGGCGGAGCTTTGGATCAGCGCCGTGAAAATCTGGCTGCGCAGATAATACCGGGCCAGGTAGGGCAGCATCTGGGCCGGTTCCGGTTCGAAGATCAGGGTGGGATAATCGGTGGGATCATCGTCCTCCCAGACTTCCTAGGCCTGTACCTCCAGGCTGTCCTTGGCCTTGGGCTGGACCGGCAGCAGCTGCACGGTTTTGGGGATCTGGATCATGGCAGATTTGAAATAGGTGAAGATCACGTCCACTTCGTCCACTTCTCCGTGGATGAACATGGATTCCACCGTGTCTGCAATGTCTTCCGCCGCCTCAAAGGTGGGCTTTTCGGAAAATCCGCTCCAGCTTTTGGCAATGTGGTAGCCCCAGTGGTTCAGCCCGATCTTCATCTGCTTCCCCACCGCCAGGAGAGGAGAATCCTCCCGGCCCCGGAGCTCCACTCCGGCGTATTTCACCACGTTGTTGTTGTAGGGGCCTGCCAGCCCCTTGTCGGAGCCCATGATTACATAGGCGGTCCGGTACACCGGCCGTTTTTCCAGCAGGGGATTGGATTTCATGTCCAGATGGGCCATCACCGAAGGATCGCTGACGGCTTCCTGGAGCAGGCTCTTGAGTTTCTCCGCATAGGGAAGGCTGGCGTCAGCCCGCTGCTGGGCCTGATGCATCCGGGCAGAGGCCACCATCTGCATGGCCCCGGTGATCTTGCTGATGCTGCCGACGGTTTTCATATGGGCACGGATGCCGCTGGTATTTGCCATCAGGGATCACCTGCCTTACATGCCGTCTGCGCTGCCGGGCGCAAACATTTTGCCAAAGTCATCCAGGGCGTCGTCCAGCTGGGCCTTCAGTTCATCAGTGAATTTCTGTTCTTTTTCCAGGGTGGTGAGGATGATGGAACAGTGGTTGTTCAGATACCCCAGCATCTCATGTTCATACCGGGTCACATCCTCCACCGGGATCTCATCCAGGAACCCGTTGTTCACAGCGTAAAGGGAAATAACTTCCTGGGCCATGGACAGGGGCTGGTACTGACCCTGTTTCAGCATTTCCGTCACCCGGGCGCCCCGGTCCAGCTGGGCCTTGGTTTCCCGGTCCAGATCGGAACCGAACTGGGCGAAAGCCGCCAGTTCCCGGTACTGGGCCAGAGACAGCCGCAGGGTGCCGGCCACGGATTTCATGGCCTTGGTCTGGGCTGCGCCCCCTACCCGGGATACGGACAGCCCGGAGTTCAGGGCCGGCCGGACACCGGAGTTGAACAGGTCCGTTTCCAGATAGATCTGGCCGTCGGTGATGGAAATCACGTTGGTGGGAATGTACCCGCTCACGTCCCCGGCCTGGGTTTCAATAATGGGCAGAGCGGTCATGGAGCCGCCGCCGTGTCTGGCATTCCGGCGGCAGGCCCGTTCCAGCAGCCGGGAATGGAGGTAGAACACGTCCCCAGGGTAGGCTTCCCGTCCCGGCGGACGGCGGAGCAGCAGACTCATGGCCCGGTAGGCCACCGCGTGCTTGCTCAGGTCGTCATAGACGATCAGTACATCTTTGCCCTGGTCCATGAAATATTCCCCCACAGCCGCCCCGGCATAGGGAGCCAGGTACTGCATGGGGGCCGTATCCGCGGCGGTGGCCGCCACGATCATGGTATAATCCGATGCCCCGTACTGTTCAAAGGTATGGAACAGACGGGCCACGGAAGAGGCCTTCTGGCCGATGGCCACATAGATGCAGATCACACCCTTCCCCTTCTGGTTCAGGATGGTATCCACCGCAATGGCGGTTTTCCCGGTGCCCCGGTCCCCGATGATCAGTTCCCGCTGGCCCCGGCCAATGGGCACCAGGGCATCCACGGCCTTGAGGCCGGTCTGGAGGGGCACATCCACCGGCTGCCGGGCGGCAATGCCCGGTGCCTGGTGTTCGATGGGATAATGGGCGTAGGTCTTGATGGCCCCTTTCCCGTCCAGGGGCTGGCCCAGAGGGTTCACGATCCGGCCCAGCATGGCTTCCCCTACGGGGATTTCCATGATTTCACCGGTACGCCGGACCAGGTCCCCTTCCTTGATTTCCGTGGCGCCGCCCAGAAGGACGATCCCCACTTCCTTTTCCCGGAGGTTCTGGACCATGCCGTACACCCCGTCATGGAGGGCAACCAGTTCCCCGCTCATGGCACCGCCCAGCCCGGAGGCCGTGCAGATGCCGTCACCGACTTTTTCCACCACGCCGATTTCTTCCAGGTCCACGTCGTCCTTAAAGGACTGGACCCCCTGGGTCAGGGCCTGGGTGATGTTCTGGGTATGGTCCAGATCCTGGTCGCTGAGATGGATTTCCTTCATCAGGGCATCCATCTTTTCCAGCTGCCGTTTCATGGTGGCATCAAAGATATGGTCGCCGTACTGGATCAGTACGCCGCCCACCAGCCGGGCATCCACTTTCTGTTCCTGGAGCCGGACCGGTTTTCCGAATTTCTCTGCCAGAAGCTCCTGGAGCAGCTGGGCTTCTTCCGGAGCCAGAGGCTGGGCCGTGGTCACCGTCAGGGAGAGGAGAGACTCTCCTGCAAAAAGAGCCTGGTCGTCCTCGGTGAGGGTCAGCCGGTCCAGGATCTGTTTCCACAGAGCTTCCTTGTTTTTACTGTTCATAGGTTGATACTGCCTCCACAGTTCCTCTGAAGGGACTTTTATTTTTTCTGTTCTGCCAGGGTTTCATCAGTAATCCGGGTGATCCGCTGCTGGTCTTCTGCAGAATCCAGCTTTTCCTGGAGGACCCGGCCTGCGATTTCCGTGCTCAGGGCGATGATCTGTTCCCGCACGTCCAGCAGAGCCTTCTTTCTTTCCATTTCCACAGCCTGCCGTCCGGAAGTGAGCAGTTCTTCCCGTTCCTTCTGGGCGTTGGCCATGGCTTCATCATGGAGCTGCTGGGCCATGGCGTTGGCCTTGGACACAATGTCGTTGGCTTCCTTCTTGGCGTTCTGCAGCTGCTGCACATATTCCTGCTTCAGGGCTTCCGCCTCTTTCCGGGCATGATCCGCCTGGTCCATATCCTTGACGATCTTGGTCCGGCGGTCATCCATGGCCTTCAGCAGGGGTTTGTAGGCAAATTTGGCCAGGACCCACAGCAGGATGATGAAGTTCACCACCTGGGCCACCAGCGTATAATTGATACTTACCATTCCCTATCGCTTCCTTTCTCCCCAAAGGGGTGCATGCCTCTTATTTTACAAAGGGGTTGGCAAACACCAGCACAATGGCGATAACGGAGGCGATGATGGGGATGGATTCCACCAGGCCGATGGCGATCAGCATGTTCACCTGGAAGCTGCCTGCCTGTTCCGGCTGACGGGCCATGCATTCCAGAGCCTTGGAAGCCACGGTGGAGTCCCCTTTGGTGGCCCCCAGGGAAGCCCCTACGCCAATGATTGCTGCTCCCAGGATGGAAGCCACGATGATCAGGGTATTGTTGTCTATCATTTTTTTACATCCTTTCTGTTTTCCAGATTCTTATTTTTTGGAATGGACCTGTTTGAAGATCGGCGCCAGGGCGATCACCGTCAGCATGGTAAAGATAAAGGCCTGGAGGAAACCGATGACCAGACTGAATCCGACCCACAGGTTGGGCACCACCCAGGGCACCAGCATGTACAGCACAGCCAGGAGGATTTCCCCGGCCAGGATATTCCCGAAAAGACGCAGGGCCATGGTCAGGGGCTTGGCCAGCTCCTCGATGATGTTCAGAGGGAGCATCAGGGCAAAGGGGGTCACCAGATGCTTGAAATAGCTGGGCCCCTGCTGGATGATCCCGATGATGTAGGTGGCCACAGCCACGGTAATGGACAGCCCCAGGGCCACGTTAATGTCATTGGTGGGCGAAGAGAGATGGACCCCCAGGGAAGGCATCAGGCCCAGTTCGTTCCCCACAAAGATGTACAGGAACAGGGTCAGGATGAAGGGCGTGGCCATCCGACGGCCTTCCACCCCCAGGTTGGCATCCATCAGTTTTTCCAGCCACTCCACGATCATTTCCACCAGGTTCTGGATTCCATAGGGAATCTCCTGCACCCGCCGGGTAGCGGCAAAGACGATGGCTGCCACAATCAGCATGGTAAGCCAGGACATATAGATGGTCTGCATGTTCAGGGTGACCCCCGGCAGGACCTGTGTGGTCCCGTAGTGGATGACTTCTGAACCGGCAGCTTCTGCAATTCCCATAGACTTATCACTTCCTTTGTATTATTTCTTGTTTTTTATAGGAAACTCTGACAATTCAGGGTTTCCGGCATCCGGGCCGGCTGCGGGCCAGCTGGATGATCAAACCAAGATTCAGGATCAGGAAACCGGAAAGGACCAGCACCGGCTGCCATTTTCCCCGGAGTGCCGCCAGGGTGAACCCCAGCAGTACGGCGATTCGCAGGAACATGAGCCGGTGCATGGAAAGGGCGGCCTGGGCCGGTTCCTTTTCCATCCCCCGCCGGACGCCCCAGAGAAACAGGGCCGTGTCCGCCAGGCCGGCGGCGGAGCCCAGAAGGGCCCCGGGCAGGGTTCCTCCCAGCAGGAGCACCGCCAGCAGGAAAGCCAGTCCCAGAGCCAGCTGTTTCAGAAACAGCGACCGGAGCTGACGGCCCAGGCGCTGGAACAGGGTTTCCATAGGGTCTTACTTTTCCTGTCCCCCATGGAATTCCGGCATCAGATCCACCGGATACCCATGGGTATGGAGCAAATAGGTGACGATCCGTTTGGCAGCCTGGCCGTCCCCATAGGGATTCACGGCTTCTGCCATGGACCGGTAGTATTTTTCATCGTTCAGCAGCCGGCAGGTGGCAGCATACACATCCTCCTTGCCGGTGCCGATCAGCTTCACCGTGCCGGCGGTAACGGCTTCCGGCCGTTCCGTGGTGTTCCGGAGCACCAGTACCGGTTTCCCCAAGGCCGGTGCTTCTTCCTGGATGCCGCCGGAATCGGTGAGGACAATGTCCACCCGGGCCATCAGGTTGGCAAAGGGTTCATAGTCCATGGGTTCCAGCAGATGGACCCGTTCCATTTTGCCCAGGACCGCTTCTGCCACTTCCCGGACCTTGGGATTCTTGTGCATGGGAAAAATGGCTTCCGCTTCCGGATTGTCCTTCAGCACTTCCTTCAGAGCCTGGTATACGTGGCGCATGGGAGCCCCCAGGTTTTCCCGCCGGTGGGTGGTCATCAGGATCAGCTTGTGGTCGGAACGGATGGCTTCCTCCAGTTTGGGGTTGTGGAAATCGAAATGATCCTTCACCGTGGCCTGGAGGGCATCGATCACCGTATTCCCGGTGACGTAGATGTCATCTTCCTTGATGTTTTCCTTCAGCAGGTTGGCTCTGGCGTTGCTGGTGGGAGCAAAATGCCAGTCGGTAATGGCTGCGGTGAGTTTCCGGTTCATTTCCTCCGGGAAGGGAGAATATTTGTTGCCGGTGCGCAGTCCTGCTTCCACATGGCCAACGGGGATCTGTTTGTAGAAAGAAGCCAGCGCCCCCACAAAGGTGGTAGTGGTATCCCCATGGACCAGCACCAGATCCGGCTGGGCTTCTTCCAGCACTTCCTTCAGCCCCATAAGGGCACGGCTGGTCACATCGTACAGGGTCTGACCAGCGGTCATGATGTTCAAATCATAATCCGGTTTGATCTGGAACAGCTCCAGCACCTGGTCCAGCATTTCCCGGTGCTGGGCGGTAACTGCCACAATGGGTTCCAGCATATCCGGGTACTTTTTCATTTCCAGCACCAGGGGACACATTTTGATGGCTTCCGGCCGGGTCCCAAAAATCGTCATGACTTTCAATTTTTTCATTTTCCTTCGCCCCTATTTCATGATCTATCCTGTAAAATCCCGATTTTTCTTGCGCCAATGAAGATCACCGCCAGCAGGAAGACCAGCAGTGCAATGGCATAAATCCCCTCCATTTCCGTCAGGAGCACTGCCGTAAGGCAGAGTCCTGCACTGATCAGATACATGAAGATCACTGCCTGCCGCTGGCTGAAGCCCATGGCCAGCAGGCGGTGATGGATATGTCCCTTGTCCGGACTGAAAATAGGCCGTCCGTTCCGGTACCGGCGGACAATGGCAAAGGCCGTGTCCATAATGGGCAGCCCCAGGGCAATGGCCGGCACCAGAAGAGCAATGGTGGCCGCGCTTTTCACAGCGCCGAAAATGGAAATGGCTGCCAGCATGTAGCCCAGAAACAGGCTCCCGGTATCCCCCATGAAAATAGTGGCCGGATTGAAGTTGTACCGGATGAAGCCGATGATGCCTCCGGCCAGGGCCGCGGTGATCACCGCCACCGGATACAGTCCCTGTTGGAGGGCCACCATGATCACCGTGACAGAGGCAATGGCGGACACCCCGGCTGCCAGGCCGTCCAGCCCATCAATCAGGTTCACCACATTGGTGAAGCTGACGATCCAGAACACGGTAAAAGGGATGGACAGGTAGTTCAGATAGAAATACCCGCCCCAGGGATTGTTCAGCCATTCGATCCGGACTCCGAAGAACACCGGCACCAGGGCCGCAATGATCTGGCCCACCAGCTTCACCTTGGCGGCCAGCTGGAACATGTCATCCAATATACCCACAATGGCAATGACCGTACCTCCCAGGAGGATGCCCACCACGTCCCGGGTCAGTTCCATGGTGGAAACAGCCGCAGCCATGAACCCGATGTAAATGGCCAGGCCCCCCATCCGGGGCATGATCCTGTGGTGCACCTTCCGGGCATTGGGCCGGTCCACAGCGCCGATGCGGAAAGCCAGCTTCTTCACAAAAGGAGTCAGGACCCAACTGATGATCAGGGAAATGCTCAATGCCAGTAAATACGTTTTCACAAAACAAGCCTTTCTGCGGATTGCCCGCCCAGGGAAATTTACTTTCCCTTTTCCTGGAAAATTTTCTCTGCACTTTTGCTCATACAAAGTTATTATAGTACAGTTTTGGAAAATCTACAATTTGTTCCCCTGTTTCCTTTGTGACATTTTCTCCATTTTTCTTCCCGTTCTTTTTCTCCTCCAGCCATTTGGTGCCAGTTTGTTTACAGGCTCTTTGCTCCGTGTTACACTGAAAAGAATCGGAGGTGTTTCCATGAATGAACTGATCCAGCTGTTTGCGGTGTTCGCCCGGATCGGGGCGGTCACTTTCGGGGGCGGCTATGCCATGCTCCCCATCCTCCAGGCGGAAGTGGTGGAAAAATACCACTGGGCCAGCGAGGAAGAACTGGCGGACTATTATGCGGTGGGCCAGTGTACCCCTGGGGTCATTGCGGTGAATACGGCCACCTTCATTGGCATGAAACGGAAAGGGGTAACCGGAGGGATCATTGCCACCCTGGGGGTAGTGTTCCCCTCTCTGGTGATCATTACGGTAATCGCCGCCTTCCTGTCCAACTTTGCCCAGCTCCAGTTCGTCAGGGATGCCTTTGCCGGGATCCGGGTCTGCGTCTGTGTGCTGATCTTCAACGCCATCAAAAAACTGGCAAAAGGGGCTCTGGTGGACAAACTGACCATAGGTCTGTTCCTTCTGGTCATGGGGATCAACCTGTTCTCCAGCATTTCTCCCGCCTGGCTGGTGGTCCTGGCCGGCGTGGTGGGTCTTTTGGCCAAAAAAGCGGGAGGTGAGCTGTAATGGGCCTTTTTGTGCAGCTGTTCTGGGAATTCTTCAAAATCGGCCTGTTCGCCATCGGCGGCGGCATGGCCACCATTCCCTTCCTGGCCAAGCTGGCTACTGCCACCGGCTGGTTCACAGAAACGGATCTCTTGAACATGATCGCCGTATCTGAATCCACTCCCGGCCCCATCGGGGTGAACACCGCCACCTATGTGGGCTATCACATTGCCGGGATCCCCGGGGCAGTGGACGCCACCTTCGGCCTGATCACCCCGTCGGTAATCGTGATCATCATCGTGTCCCAGTTCCTGAAGAAGTTCGGGGACAGCAAATACGTGAAAGCGGTAATGTACGGGCTCCGGGCCGCTTCCGCCGGTCTGATCGCCGCAGCGGGGCTCATGGTGGCCCGGGTGACCCTGCTCCATCCGGAAGCCTGGAAGCAGGGTGACCTGGCCGGGGTGCTGAATGGCCGTTCCCTCCTTCTGGCCCTGGTACTGGTGTTCCTTACCGGGAAATACAAAAAGGTACACCCCATCGCCTTCCTGGCTGCCTCGGCTGTAGTGGGCGTGGTCTTCGGGTTTGGACAGTAAGAAAGGATCACCCCACCCCTTTCTTCACATACTCCAGGAACTTCTTCAGGGCCGGGGAAGCCTGGGCCAGGCTGGGCAGAGCCATGCCCAGTTCCAGCCGGTCCGGGGTGGCAAAGGGCAGCACCTTTACCTTTCCGTTCCACCGGCGGCTGCTGAAGGCGTTGTCCATGGACAGCCCCAGTCCCGCCTCCACCATGGTCCAGCAGGTGTACATGTTGCTGGTGGTGAACCGGAAATCCGGATGGACCTGGTATTTATCCAGGAACAGGTCCGTGTCTGTTTCCTGCTGGGGCAGGGGTTCGATAAAAGGCTGGCCTTCCAGGTCCTCCGGCAGGAGGGCCTTTTTTTGTGCCAGAGGATGGTCTTCCGGCACCCAGGCCACCAGCCGATCCTCATACAGAGGCACCCAGTCCCCCTGGTACCCGGGATGGCGGCTGAACAGGCAGCAGCTGAGCTGGTGTTCCCGGAGCCCCTCCAGCAGGGTTTGGTTCCCGGCTTCCTGGACATGGACCCGGATCCCCGGATAATCCTTCTGGAACTCCCGGAGGATCCCCGGCAGCCAGCAGGAGGCAATGCTGTAGTAGCTGCCCACGAACAGTTCCCCCTGGTCCAGGCCCAGGATCCCGTTGCACTGTTCCCGTATCTGCCGGCTCCAGTAGAGCAGTCCCCGTATGGACGGCAGCAGTCCCTCCCCTTCCCGGGTCAGCCGTACCCCCTGGGAGGTCCGGGCCAATAGCGGGAAGCCCACTTCCCGTTCCAGACTGTCCAGCATCCGGGTCAGCCCGGAGGGAGAATAGCCCAGCGACCGGGCCGCTGCCGTAATGCTCCCCTGCTCCGCTGCCTGGACCAGGGCCTGGTATTTTTCCGTATCCATGAAATCCCTCCTGTTCTGCTTTTTGCATTGCGTTTTCAGCAACAGTATATTGCAGAATGTGCGCTTCCTGCAACGCCTTTTTCTTTTTATAATGAAACCAGAAAGGAAAAAATTACAGGGAGGTCTTAGTATGAAACCCACTGCCGCCAAAATCCTTATGGCGCTGATCATCCTGACCCGGAGCAGTGCCTTTCTCTTTTCCAAATTCATCCTGGAGGAACTGACGCCGTTCCAGGCTCTGGGGTACCGGTTCACCCTGGCATTCCTGGTGATGGCCCTGGTGCTCCGCCGCCCTCTGGTCCGGGCCTGGGACGAACACCGGAGCCTGGGCCGGAAGAGCCTGCTCCTGGGGCTCCTGCTGTTTGCCGTCATGGGATGCGAAATGTGCAGCCTGCTTACGGCGGAAATCCATACCGTGGCCTTCCTGGAAAACCTGTCCCTGGCCCTGGTGCCCCTGTTCCTGGCCCTGTGGTACCGGCGGCTCCCCGGTGACCGAATCCTCCAGGGAGTGGGCTTCATCCTGCTGGGGGTGGCGGCCCTTACCATCGGCACCGCCGGGTTCACCCTGGCAGGCGGCGAAGGCTGGGCCCTTTTGGCGGCGGTTTTCTACACCGGGTACATCATCGCCATTGGGAAACTGTCCCATTCCGCTGACCCTCTGGCCCTGGGCACCCTCCAGATGGGCATCATGGGACTCATGAGCTTCGGTGCGGCCCTGGTGCTGGACGGGGGGATCCCGGTGCCCCAGGCGGCTCTTACCTGGCAGTCCCTGGCCTTCCAGGTGCTGGTGTGCAGCTGCTTCGGTTTTGCCTTCCAGCCCAAGGCCCAGCGGTATCTGACCCCGGAAGAAGCGGGTCTCTACTGTGCCATCAATCCTCTGTTCGCCAGCCTCCTGGGCCACTGGGTCCTGGGAGAGACCTTCGGCCCCGCCGGGATCCTGGGAGCGGTGTATATCCTCACCGGGCTGGGGTTTGTGAATTGGAAGGGTCTGTCGCAAGAGCGACAGACCTGTCAGCGGTCAGCTGTCAACGGGCAAAGGAAGCCAGCACCGCTGGCTTTTAAACACCAGAAAAAGAGAGGCTGCCTCAGACAGCCTCTCTTTTTTTCTTTTCCATATATCTCAGCCGCAGGCTCAGGAAGGCAGCGGAGAAGAAGATTCCGGTAATGAGCCCCAGCCAGTAGCCGTCCGGGCCCTTTTCCAGCCCATGGTCCAGGAACAGGCCGAAGGGCAGGGCGATGCCCCAGTAGGCAGCCAGAGCGGAATAGAAAGTGGCTTTTACGTCCTTGTACCCCCGGAGCACCCCCTGGATGGGAGCGGCGGTGCTGTCAAAGAACTGGAAGGCCACGGCAAAGGTCAGGAAGTGCATGATGGGTTCCAGCAGATTGGGGTCGGAGGTATAGAGCCGGGCGATGAGCCCCCGTCCCAAAAACAGGCAGCAGCCGAAAAAAGCCCCGATCAGGATGTTGGACAGCCGTCCCGTGTCCGCATAGGCCTTGGCCTGGACAAAATCCCGGGCTCCCACATAGGCCCCCACAATAATGGTAAGGGACAGGGAAAAGCTCAGGGGCACCATGTACAGCATGTTGCAGAAACTCATGGCCGCCTGGTTGGCCGCCACGGCAATGGTGCCGAACCGGGACACCAGGAGACATTCCACCCCGAAGAAGCTGGTTTCCAGGAAAATGGCCAGCCCCATGGGAATGCCGATCCGGAGATGTTCCCGGACATGATGGAAAGAAAAGCCGGAAGTCCGGAACACGTGGAAATCCCGGAACACCTTCAGCCGAAGCACCAGCAGGGCAAAGGACAGGCAAAGGAGCCAGCAGGTAATGGCCGTCCCCACCCCGGCTCCCGGACCGCCCAAGGCAGGGGCTCCCAGTTTGCCGAAGATGAAGATATAGTTCATGCAGGCGTTCACCGGCATGGTGAGCAGGAACAGCTTCATGGTCACCTGGGTGTAGCCCAGGGTATCCACAAAAGATCGGAGGATGCTGGCACAGAACAGGGGGAGGATTCCCCAGGCCACAAAGCCCAGATACCGGAAGGCCACGGTACGGACTTCCGGAGCCAGGCTCATGGTGTCCAGGATCCGGGGCAGCAGCTGGGAGCCGGCCCCGATTACCGTCACCGCCAGGGCGCAGGCCAGGGCCAGGCCGCTGACCACGGCGCCGGAGATTTTGTGGAATTCCCGGGCGCCCCGGTAATTGGCCACAATGGGAGTCAGGGCCTGGAGGATGCCATTGAGACCGGTGAACACCGGCATCCAAACATTGGTACCGATAGCCACCCCGGCCAGCTGGACAGTGCCTGCATGGCCGCTCATCACCGTGTCGAACAGGCTCATGCCGGTGATGCACAGCTGGGTGATCAGGATGGGGATCATCACCCCCAGGATCTTTTTCAGACAGGAACGGAAGGTCCCGTTCCCCGCCATGGTCATTGCAGTCAACAAATCAACTCCTTTAAATCAAAAGGCTGCTGCCCGGGCAGCAGCCTCTTTTTTCACTTCATAAACTCAATATGCCTTTTCACATAGCCGTACATGATGTAGTTGGCCAGGGCGTTTTTTTCTTCTGTATCCGGGGTTTCTTCGTCCAGGGTAGCCACGAAATTCCGGTCGGCAGAATAATAGTAGGCCTTGCCTCCGAAATATCCCAGGGCATAGGGATGTGGCACTGGCTGGAGCAGATCCCGGCCCAAAAATTCTGCCGGCACTGGCTGGCCCAGCAGGGTCAGCAGAGTGGGTGCCATGTCTTCTTGGCTGGCGTACATGGTTTCATCCAGGTCCGCCAGAGGAGCCAGATTTTTGGAAACGAAGATCACCGGAATGGGAGCCACGCTCTGTTTGTCCTGGGGATTGCTTACCAGGGTCTTGTATTCCCCGCCGGAATGGGGGTTATGGTCCGAAGTGATGATGAACAGGGTCCTGTCATCCATCAGTCCCTGCTTCGAGGCTTCCTCAAAGAAATGCTGGATGGTCTTGTCCACCCAGTACATGCCGCAGACTGTGGCGGTCCCGTGGTCCCGGACATCTTCCGGCATCTCTGCATAGGTGTACCCGTAATAGGGATAGGGCTGATGCATGTCCAGGGTCTTGCACACCAGGAACAGTTTCTGGTCCCGGTGTTCCGCCAGGGTCTTCAGGGCCACATCGTACATTACGTCGTTGTGGAAGCCCCAGCCGCTGGCCCCCTTGTAGCCCATGTTCCCCAGGTCCTCCTTGGCCAGGTAGTGTTCCATGCCGAACTGGGCGGGATATTCCCGGTATTCGTTGGCATAGTACCGGCTGGAGGCATTGATGAAGTACCCTTCGTAGCCGGCCTGCTGGAGACTCCGGAACAGGGAGGGCTGCTTTTCGCCGGGCAGGTCCTTGTCATAGATCAGCTGGGACCGGAAGGTGGCGTTGAGCCCCTGGGTAGTGGGCACCGCAGAAGAATAGTAATGATCGATCCGGGGATACTTCTCCACCAGGGAATCCAGATAGGGCGTGGCATCCGCCGGGATGTTGGGATTGTAGTGATGGAGGTAGTCCCGATGGACGCTTTCCAGGATCAGCATCACCACCCGGTCGTAGGCCGGCTGCTTCCGGGGCACGATTTCCTGTTTGGGCAGGATCCCCAGTTCCGTCAGGGCTGCCTGGTCCTTGTCCGTCAGGGTCCGTTCCTGGTATTTCCAGGGATCATGGACCACCTTGTCGGTCTTGAAGAAGGCTTTCTGGAAGAAGTTCACGTTGATGGGATAAGCCACCATGGCCCGGGTGGGTTTCCGGCTCTTTTCCATATCCACTTCGATGTCCAGGCCGCTGACGCTGTCCGTGGCATGGTAGACCCCTTCTGCCAGCAGCAGGTAGGAGCCGTTGAGGCCCATGGCAAACAGCACCACGCACAAAAGGGACCAGGGCAGGTTGGGCTTGTGCCGCCGGGGATGGACCACCCGGAACAGGGGGACGAACACCAGCATCACGGCAGCGATCAGACCCAGCTGCCAGTTTTCCGTGGTGCTCAGGATCCCTTTGGCGGCGTAGATGTTCAGGTTGTCAAACAGCACGCTTTCCACGTGCATGGAGGTGTTCCAGAAATAGATCCCGTCTCCCAGGATCAGAAGGCAGGTCACATAGTAGACCAGGAAATAGACCGCCTTCATGGCCCGGTTGGGCCAGTGATGGTAGCACATGGCAGCCAGCAGCACCAACACGATGTTGTTGAACAGCCCGGCCAGCACCGAAAGCACCGTCATGAACCCGGGGTCCAGTTCCAGATAGCTGACCATGAACACCGCATCGATCAGATACAGGGTGCCCACCACCACCACCGGGAAATACCGTTTCACCCGGTCCCGGATCCGCCGGCGCTGGGCGTACAGGAACAGGACCACCCAGGACAGCAGCAGGTCCCGGCAGAAATAGTTCAGGGTGTGGTACCAGAATTCCGCCCAGGGAAAGGGTACGATTTCTTTCAAAAAGTTCCAGCGGTACCCGGCTTCCGCCAGAAAACTCAGGAGCACAAAGACTCCGTACAGGATTTTCTTTTTCACAACGCAGCCTCTCAGGATATGAATTGCAGGGATTTGGGCAGCAGGACAATGGAAAGAGGGGAATTGACCACCGCATCCCCGTCCAGTTCCGCCGCGAATTTACTTACATTGCACCGGACATCCACCTGGGTGGCGGGATAGATTTCCACGCTTTTGTCCAGGGTCAGCATGTCTGCGGCAATCAGTGCCGTATACCGGAGGAAGTCCACACAGCGGCCCTTGGTGAACAGGCACACATGCATGGTGGGATTGGACAGGGAGCCTCCGTTGACCAGAGAGAACCGGCCGGCATAGTACCGGCTTTTGGTGACGATCACCGAACTGGCCTGGTGCCACACCCCGTCCCCGTTGATCATCACCTGGAACCGGTATTTCCAGTTGTGGAGCAGCATTTCATTCCCCAGCACTCGGCCGCTCTGACGCACATAGGCCAGGGTGGACAGGTACTTTTTCTGTTTGGGGGTCACCTGCTGGACCACCATGGAATCCACCCCGATCCCGGCCACGGTGAGGAAGATCCGGTCGTTGGCCTTGCCCAGGCACACCGGGGTGGTGACTCCTTTGGAAACCCGGTACATCCAGTTGTGCACATCGGTTTTCTGCATCAGTTCCTTGGCCACCAGGTTCACGGTTCCTGCCGGATAGATGCTTACATAGGGCCAGTAGTCCTGGTCCACGCATTCTTCCACCAGGGCCCGGAGGGTGCCGTCTCCCCCAGCCACGATCACCCACTGGATCTGTTCTGCACAGATCTTTTTTCCCACAGCCTGGGTTTCCGCAAAGGTGCCCACGGTCACATACTGGAACTTTTCCGCACCGTACAGCCGCATCAGCTGCCGGGCAATGCTTTCCACATTGCTGTGGATTCCGCTGAAAAGGGTCTGCTTTCCGGAGTTGCGGTTGTGGACCAGAAGGACTTTCTGGAATCCTTCAATATCGACTTTATGACGAAGCATGTGCATCTCCACCTACTCTTTTTCTTCCATTATTCCGTGTAAATCCATTTTTTCCTTGAAAAATAATTCCAAACCGTCACCAGTGCCGAAGCCCCCACTTTGGATCCCATCACCGGCAGACCCAGGCTGCCTACAAACAGCCGCATAAGCAGCACGTTGTACAACAGCCCCAGGGTGGACACCAGGAGTACCAGGGAAAATTCCTTTCCTTTGCTGTAACGGACTCCGCTGGTGAACACCCAGATGTTGGTGGCGATGTAGTGGCACACCGTGGAACAAAGGTAAGCCGCCGCTGTGGCTACAAGATAGTTCCAGCCCCAGTGACTGTTGAACAGATAGACCAGGGCCCACTCAAACAAAGCAGCCGTGCCCCCGATGCAGAGATAACAGAGGACACGGATCTTTTCACTTTTGGATTTCTGGAGCATTTCAGTGCCCCATCAGCTGATACAGCAGCATGACCACCACTCCCGGGATTCCGAAGAAGCCGGCCACCAGAGCTGAAATGAAGTGGATGGGAATGGTCACTCCGAAAAGGCCTCCCAGGATGTTGAACAACCACAGCAGCACCACCCCGCAGATCCCGTTCCACAGGAGCTTCAGGGAAAGAGAGAACATATTGATGATCAGGAACAGGACAACCAGGGCTGCCCCGCCCACCAGCCATATTTCCATATTGTTTAACCGCCTTTTCTGCATAATCCGTTTTTTCCAGGCAGTCTTCTGCCTGCCGGAAAGGATCAGATTTCCCGCCGGTTTTCCAGAGCTTTGTACAAAGTCAGTTCATCGGCATATTCCAGATCCCCGCCCACCGGAAGCCCATGGGCGATCCGGCTCACCTTCACCCCGGTGGGGCGGATCAGCCCGGCCAGATAGTTGGCTGTGGCTTCCCCTTCCACATCGGAATTGGTGGCAATGATTACTTCCTTCACCGTCCCCTTCTGGAGCCGGAGCAGCAGTTCCCGAATCTTCAGCTGATCCGGGCCCACCCCGTCCAGAGGAGACAGGACCCCGTGGAGCACATGGTACAGGCCCTGGTAGCCCCGGGTCCTTTCCATGGCCGCCACATCCTGGGGCTGTTCCACCACGCACACCAGGCTCCGGTCCCGTTTTTCATCCTGACAGATTTCACACAGATCCCCTTCGCACAGGTCAAAGCACTGACGGCAGAGATGGACATTGTCCTTTACGTCCAGGAGAGCCCGGGCCAGTTCCTCCACATCTTCCCGCTTCATGTCCAGCACATGGTAGGCCAGACGCAGGGCCGATTTGGAGCCGATTCCCGGCAGGCGCCGCAGCTGTTCGTGGAGCCGTGCCAGGGGTTTTACCATCCGCATGCCTGAGACCGTTCCTTAAAACATCCCCGGCAGCTTCAGTCCGCCAGTCACTTTGCCCAGTTCCTTTTCCGTCATTTCGTCCACTTTCTTCATGGCATCATTGACAGCGGTGACGATCAGGTCCTGGAGCATTTCCACATCCTCCGGATCCACTGCATCCGGGGACAGGGTCAGGCTCACCAGGTTCTTGTTCCCGTTGACCACAGCTTTGACGGCTTCGCCGCCGGCGGTGCCTTCCACTTCCCGTTCCTTCAGTTCTTCCTGGAGCTTGGTCATTTCGCTCTGCATCTTCTGTACTTTCTTCAGCATGCCCTGCATGCCGTTCATTGCCATTCCACCTTTGAACATTTGGTTTCCTCCTTATGTCCCAACAGGGACCTTGTTTTATTCTTTATAGACTTCTCCGCCGAAAACCTGCATGGCTTTCTTCACACCCTCAGGGAGTTCCCCTGGTTTGACCGGGTGAGGGGCGGGACTTGCTGATTGGCTGGCCGGGGAAGGGGCCGGAACAGGTTCCGGTATTTCCTCTTCCTCCGGCGGTTCAGGGGGCAGCGGGATTTCCTCCTCCGGAGGCGCCGGAGGTTCCGGCATGGGATCCGGCACGGGAGGAGGCGGCGGTGCCGCCTGGACCGGTGCCGGTGCAGCCGCCGGTTTCTCCTGGGGCCGGTGGAGGGAAATCTCTCCTTCCTGCTGGACCACCTGGAGCCCGATAGGCTGCCCCACCGCTTCCTTCAAGATATCCTGGATCAGATTCCGGAAGGAAGGTTCTTCCATTTTTTCCTTTCCATAGGCGGAGCTGACGGCCAGGAGCAGTTCCTGGTCCTGGTAATCCGCTGCCTGGGCCATTTCCGCATAGACCAGGAACGTCCGCTTCCGGCGCCGTTTCAGACCCTGGAGCACCAGCTGCCACAGCTGCTGGGCCTTGGCCCGTCCGCTGCCGTCAAACTGCACTTCCCCGGCAGCAGGTTCCGGCCGGGCCGGCTGTACAGCCGGGGCCGGTGGTGCCGGGGGCGCAGCCGGTTCCGCCGCGGGAGCAGCGGAAACTGTCTCCTGGGGCCGCCGGGCTTCTTCCTGCCGGGCGGCTGCCGCCATCCGGGCAAAGGCATCCTTCACCCCGGAATTCGGCCTGACAGCCGTGGGGCCAGGAGATGCCGGCCGGGATACGGAGGCCTGTACGGCTGCCGGCCGGATTACCGGGGCTGCAGTCGGTGCCGCCGTGATGCCTCCCTGCCGGAGGGCGGCCACCTGCTGTTCCAGACTGTCGATCCGGGCCAGGAGAGCCGCCTCCGTATGGCCCCGGGTTTCACACAGGTCAAAGAGGCACAGTTCCCCTACGATCTTTTTCCGCAGGGAGAATTTGCTTTCCCGGATGGCCTCGTGGATCCGCTCCACACTGGCCACAATCTGGCTGGAAGTAAAAAGGGCCGCCGTCTCCCCCAGGGCTTCCGGGGTATCCGTCAGGTAAATTTCCTGATACTCCCGGTCTGCCTGGTACAGCAGCAGGGCCCGGAAATATTCCATCAGTTCCGCCAGGATCTGCTCCATTTCCTTGCCCTGTTCCAACAGCTGGCCCAGGGCATCCAGGGCCCCGGACAGATCCTTCTGGCCGATCCGGGTCACCAGTTCCCGGAGTTTTTCCCGGCCCACCAGGCCCAGCACCTGCCGGACCGTTTCCGCCGTAACAGGACTGGCCATGACACTGCACTGGTCCAGGAGACTCAGGGCATCCCGAAGTCCCCCGTCCGCCTGGATGGCCATGAGCCGCAGGGCTTCCGGTTCCGCCTGGATTTTGCTGCCGTTGGCCACTTTGGCCAGATGGGCTGCAATCTCGTCCACAGTGGCCCGGCGGAAGTCGAACCGCTGGCATCGGGACAGGATGGTATTGAGGATCTTCTGGGGCTCGGTGGTGGCCAGTATGAACACCACATGCTCCGGCGGTTCCTCCAGGGTTTTCAGCAGGGCATTGAAGGCATCGGTGGTGATCATGTGGACTTCGTCGATGATGTACACCTTGTACCGGCAGGAAGAGGGCGCAAAATACACCTGCTCCCGGAGTTTCCGGATTTCGTCGATGCCCCGGTTGGAAGCCGCGTCGATTTCCACCACATCCGGGCAGGTGCCTTCGGTGATTTCCCGGCAGCTTTCACAGTCGTTGCAGGGATGGGCTGTGGGGCCTTCCCTGCAGTTCAGTGCCTTGGCCAGGATCCGGGCGGTACTGGTCTTCCCGGTACCCCGGGGACCGGCAAACAGATAGGCATGGGAAATCCGCCCGGTTTCCAGGGCGTTGGTGAGAGCCTTCTTGATGGGACCCTGGCCCACCAGATCGTCAAAATCCTGGGGACGCCAGGTCCGGTACAATGCTACGTATGCCATCTTTCCCATCCTTTCTGCAGTGCTTCTTTGCTATTATACCTTTTTTCCATGGACGCTTTCAACAGGATTCTTTTCTTTTTTCAAAAATCCCTTGACAAAGAATGTAAAATTCGTTATACTAAATCTCGCAGTTGTCGTTCAGGCAGCTGAAAACTGAATAGCTGTCTGTCAGCAATTCAACCTGGAGAGTTGTCCGAGTGGTTGAAGGAGCACGCCTGGAAAGCGTGTATACGGGATAACCGTATCGAGGGTTCGAATCCCTCACTCTCCGCCATTTTTTATCCAATCAGCCGCGTCCAGCGGCTTTTATTTTTCCGGCGGACTGCAGGAGTGGGTCCTGCGCAATGGAGGCCTGTGAACCTTGTCAGGTCCGGAAGGAAGCAGCAATAAGCGGATACCCCCATGTGCCGCAGGGGTGCCTGCCCCTGCAGCCCGCCGGGAAAATAAAGAAAAAAGAGCTGCCGCCCCAAGGGGCGGCGGCTCTTTTTTGTCATCGGTCGACGATTGCTTCCCTGCACACAAGAAGGTCCAGATGCGCGAAAGCGGGGATTTCGGAGTCGGGCATAATACATAGTGGTATATGCCCGGCTCCAAAATTCCAGCTGGCAAAGCAGATGGGGTCTTATTGTGCGCAGGGGTTATGCGTCAGCCCCTAAAACACCTCCAGTACCTTTCCCGGATTCAAAATATCCAGCGGATCCAGGGCCCGCTTGATGGTTTCCATCATATAGAGTTCTCCCGGGTCCGCCAATTGGGCCAGCTGCTTCACCTTTTTGGCCCCGATGCCGTGTTCCCCGCTGAGCTTGCCGCCCAGGGCATAGATGTATTGATAGGCCTTTTCGTGGAAGGCATCCAGGGCTTCTTCCCATTCCCGGTCGGACAGATCTCCCTTCAGCATGGCGAAATGAAGGTTCCCGTCCCCGGCATGGGCCAGGGTGAACACCCGGAAGGGATATTTTTTGGCTTCCGCGGACAGTTCGTCCAGGGCCTGGGCGATTTTGTCCAGGGGCACCACAAAGTCGTCACTGGTCATGACCTTGCTCAGCACCCGGGCGGATTCCAGACAGTTCTTCCGGAGGGTCCACACCCGTTCATCGGCCATGGACACATCGACCGCTCCGTGGCTCCGGCACAATTCGTCCAGTTTCAGCAGTTTTTTATCCAGTTCGTCCTCGTCGAAACTTTCCAGAGTCAGGATCACATAGGACCCATCCTCATAATGGCCCAGGTCCAGTTGGGAATAGTCGCTGGCGGACCGGACGAAGGCATTGTCCATGAATTCCACACTGGTGGGATTCAGCCCTTCCCGGAGCAGTACGGGCACAATGCCTGTAGCCTTGGCCTGGTCGGTGAAAATGGCCAGCACATCGGCTTTATAGGGAGCCTGGGGCAGCAGCTTCAGGGTCACTTCCGTAATGATGCCCAGGGTACCTTCGCTGCCGATTACCAGCTGATCCAGGCAGTAGCCGGTGGTGTTCTTCTTGCTCCGGGTGCCCAGACGGGCGATCTGCCCGTTGGGCAGCACCACTTCGATGGCATGGACCTGGTTCCGGGTGGTGCCGTACCGGACGGCCTTGTCTCCCCCGGCATTGGTGGCTAGGTTCCCGCCGATCAGGCAACTGTCGGCGCTGCAGGGATCCCCGGCATAGAACAGGCCCTTTTCCCGGGCGGCCTGCTGGACGGCTGCGGTACGGGCCCCGGCCTGAGCCACCAGATACATGCCTTCCGGATCCACTTTCAGGATCCTGTCCATCCGTTCCATTAAAAGCACCAGGCCGCCGCACACAGGAATGGCCCCGTCCGATACGCTGGTGCCCCCGCTCCGTGGCGTCACCGGGAACTGTTCCCGGTTGGCCAGTTTCAGGATGGCGGAAACCTCTTCCGTAGAGCCGGGAGCAGCCACTGCCTCCGGCAGATGGAACTTCCGGGGGTCGGTTTCCTCATCGGTCTTGTACTGTTCCAGGTGATCCGGATCCGTCCAGACATACTTCTCTCCTACAATGCTGCGCAGTGCGTCCAGGACTTTCCCGGTCATGGGTTGATAGATTTTCATGCTTCCTTCCTTCTTTCGCGGCCTCTGCAGTTTTTATACAGTAAAAAAGGGCTGCTGCACGAGCAGCAGCCCCATGGCTGGCGGATGGAGAGGGATTCGAACCCTCGGTACCTTGCGGTACACTTGATTTCGAGTCAAGCACCTTCGACCACTCGGACACCCATCCATGAGAGTTTTATTATACCATACTTACCGCCGTGCTTTCAAAAAATCCTGCAAAATTTTCCGGCACTCCTCTTCCAGCACCCCGGCGGTCACCTGGGTCCGGAAATTCAGGGAAGGATGGGCAGGCAGGTTGAACTGGGAGCCGCAGGCTCCGGCGGCACTGTCCCAGGCCCCGTACACCAGCCGGCCCACCCGGGCATTCCAGATGGCCCCGGCGCACATGGGACAGGGTTCCAGGGTCACATAGAGCGCAGTGTCGCTGAGCCGCCAGCGGCCCAGCTGCCGGCAGGCTTCCCGGAGCACCAGCACTTCCGCGTGGGCAGTGGCGTCCCGGTCCTGCTCCCGGCGGTTGTGGTTCCGGGCCAGCACCTGGCCCTCCCGGACCAGCACAGCCCCCACGGGGATTTCCCCCTCCCGGGCTGCCTGCCGGGCTTCCTCCAGGGCCATTTCCATGAAATGAACATCGGTCTGTCCGGCAAGCGAGTTCTTGGTAATCTGAGCCATCTTGTTTTTTCTCCTTTTCCAAAGATCCACTGGGGCGGCAGGCGGACCGTGCAGCAAACCCTCCTACTCCCTCTTGGTCAGCTTGTGCAGATCGTAAGGAGTATCCTGGTACACCACGTTCAGCCAGTTCAGGTAGAACAGATGGGCGTAGCTGCACCATTTGAACAGAGGCTCCTGGGTGGTATCGTCCGTGGGATAGTAGTGTTTGGGCAGGGAAGGATTCAGGCCCTTTTCCCGGTCCCGGACGTATTCATCCCGGAGGGTCATCCGGTCATATTCAAAATGGCCCATGACAAAGATCCGGCGCATGTCTTCCGTGGCACAGATGTTGATGCCGTTTTCCACGCTGCGGCTGAGCACCTGGAGGTCCGGATTGCTGTACACCTTGGCGTCATCCACGGTGGTGTACCGGGACTGGGGAATGAAATACCGGTCGTCAAAGCCCCGGAGCAGCGGATGGTTCCGGACCGTGAGCCCATAGGGATAGATGCCGCAGAGCTTCTGGGGGAACATGATCTTCGGCACATCATAATAATAGTACAGGCCGGCCTGGGCACCCCAACAGTAATGGAGCACGGAATACACATGGGTCCGGGCCCATTCCAGGTATTCCTCGATTTCTCCCCAGTATTCCACATCCTCGAATTCAAGTTTTTCCACAGGAGCCCCGGTGACGATGAGCCCATCGTAATACCGGTCCTGTACATCTCTGAATTCCAGGTAGGCGGATTCCAGGTAGGAATTGTCCGTATGGGTCCCCACCCGGCTTACCGGCCGGCAGAAATCGATTTCCAGCTGGAGGGGGGAATTCCCCAAAAGCCGGAGCAGCTGCACTTCCGTGGGCTTCTTCAAAGGCATCAGGTTCAGGATCAGAATCTTCAAAGGACGGATGTCCTGAGTCAGGGCCCGTTCGTTGTCGATGGTGATGATATTTTCTTCACGCAGCTTTTCCTTGGCGGAAAGATGGCTGTCGATTTTGATTGGCATGGAAATCACTCCTTCTTCATGAATAAAAAAAGCTTCCGCCCCTGCAGGGACGAAAGCATCGTGGTACCACCCGGCTTCGCCTGGTTGCCCAGGCCTCTCGAGCACACGCAAGGCGGATGCTCCAGTGCTGTAACGGGCACCCCCGGATGACCTACTGCCGTTCAATCATCTGCTCCAAGGCCATGTTCCCCTTCTCCGCCGCTCTTCCTTTCACCCAAATGGAAGCTCTCTGTGCCGGCCTGCAAAGGGTACTCTTCTTTTCATTGCAGGTTTGTCTATCAAATTGCTTTCAATTTAGCACAGAAAACCCGGTTCGTCAAGAGGTTTCCCCCTTGCAATCTTCTCCTTTTGGCCGTATACTGGAGACAGATTTAATGTTGTTAAAACAACGGAGGAAAACTATGGATACGGAATTTCTGGCCAAAACGGCTTTGTTCAAAAATGTTCCCCCGGAAGAGATCCAGGTCCGGATACACTGTCTGGGAGGTGTAGTCCGCTCCTACGACAAGGGAACCTACATCCATTACGCCGGGGATGTGGTCCACACGGTAAGCATGGTACTGAAAGGAAGGGTCATCATCGAAAACGACGACCTGTGGGGCAACCGGAACCTGCTGGGGCAGATGGGCCCCGGGGAGTTGTTTGCAGAAGCCTATGCCTGCGCGGAAAACGAACCCCTGCTGATCAATGTGCTGGCGGTGGAGCCCACCACCGTGCTGATGATGGACCTGTCCAAGGTGTTCCACACCTGTTCCCGGAGCTGTCCCCAGCACCAGCAGATCAGCGACAACCTGCTCCACATCCTGGCCCGGAAGAACCTGTCCCTGGCCCGGCGGATCCTCCACACCTCCTCCAAATCCATCCGGGGGAGGGTGCTGTCCTACCTGTCCTTTTTGGCAGCCCAGCAGAAGCGGAAGATCATCACCGTCCCCTTCAACCGGCAGCAGATGGCGGATTATCTGAGTGTGGACCGGAGTGCCCTCAGCAACGAACTGAGCAAGATGCAGAAGGAAGGCCTCCTGGAATACCACAAGGAAAGCTTCAAGCTGCTGAAAGAAGAATGAGGGCTGTCAATAGTCAATTGTCAATGGCCGTTGGAAGCCGGCTTTCAGCCGGTTCTGAATGATATAAAGGAGTAAGGTTGCTATGGAGCAAATGGAACTTACAGGAAAGATTCTGCCGGGGATCCCGGTGGAGGAGCATCCTTTTCCACCTTTCCTGCCGGAGGGAGCCAAAGTGCTGATCCTGGGGACCTTTCCCCCGGCAGCGGAAAAGCGGGCCATGGATTTCTACTATCCCAATTTCCAGAACGACATCTGGCGGATCATGGGAATGATATATTTCAAAGACCCGGACCATTTCCGGAAAGGGACGAAAAAAGCCTTTGACCCGGAAGCCATCAAAGCCTTCCTGACCCGGACGGGCATCGCCCTGGGGCCCACGGTGCTCCGGGCCCAGCGGCAGAAAGGCAATGCCTCGGACAAATTCCTCCATGTGGTGGAAGAAGCCTCCCTGGCTGCCATGGTCCGGCAGATCCCGGACTGCCGCCATCTGATCACCACCGGAGAAAAGGCTACGGAAATCCTCCTTGGCCAGTGCACCGATCCTCCCAAACTGCCCCGGACCGGCACCACCCTGCCCATTACCCTGGACGGACGGGAACTGCTTCTTTCCCGGCTCCCCTCCACTTCCCGGGCCTATCCCATGAAGCTGGAAAAGAAAGCGGAGATGTATGGGGCGGTGCTGCTTGAAGCAGCACCGCCCGTCAGCTGTCAACGGACAACGGTCAGCGGCCAAAGGAAAAAAGCAGATTGAGCCTGCCGCTCAATCTGCTTTTTTGATGTCAACAACGACGATTTCCGGTTTTGGGCCCGTCCTCACCGGGACGCCCCAGAGGCCGTAGCCACTGGAGACTGTGGCCAGCATCCCCTCCACCATTTCTGATCCGTAATCCAGTAAGTACATTTTCCGGGTGATCAGCCGGTTGGGAGCTATCTGGCCTGCATGGGTATGGCCGGCAAAATACAGATTGTATCCTTTAACCGCCGCTTCCGGGATCCTTCGGGGTTCATGTTCCATGAACACGTTGAACTTCCCGGGTTCCGGATGATAGTCCGCCCGCCGGTTTCCAAACAGGTAATCGTCCATCCCCGTCAGGTTCAGCCAGGGATTCACCATCCGGTTTTCATCCACGGCAAACCGGACGCCTTCCTCTTCCAGGAATTCCCGTTCCACAGCTCCGGAACCCAGCCGTTTGTCATGGTTGCCAAACACCGCATAGACCCCGTCGGTACTCCGCAGCTTCCGGAACGTGCCCAGGCTCCCTTCCTGGAGCACAAAGGGCAGGTCCCCGTCCACCATATCCCCGCCCAGAAGGACCAGATCCGGCTTTTGCTCATTGATCCTCCGGACCAGAGTTTCCCCATAGGAGGTGCCGAAAAGGCCGCCGAAATGGAGATCGGACACAAACACGATCCGATAGGGGCCAGGGATGTTTTTATCCGTGGCATATTCCAGCTTCCGGACCACCGGGTGGAGGGCCTGCCAGCAACCCACAGCCACCAGGAGCACCGTCCCTGCAAAAAGCACCTGGGCTGCCCGGGACGCCAGAAACGGCCAGTGCCTCAGTTTCCCCACAAGGAAAGCCACCAGGAACAAAGCCATCCCCAGCACGGAATAGTACAGGAAGCCCATCCACAGGCCCCCGGCCCAGGCCAGGAACCGCAAAAGGGGCCGGGGCACCGCATTCAGATACACATTGCTGAACACAAAACACAAAGGCAGTACCCAAAAAGGCACCAGGGTCCACCAGGACCGCAAAAAAGAGAGCCCCGCCCGGTACATGGCCCAGATGGCCGTGGAGCCACCCAGTCCCACCAGCAGCAGGGTCACAAAGAAGGATTTCACGAGAACATCATCCCTTTACAACAGCGTTTTTCCTGCCCAGAAGGCCACACTGGCCGCCAGAAGGCCCAGGGTGTTCTGGAGCAGCAGGTACAGGAACCCGGTTACATGTTCCCCATGGAGGAAGAAATGGAGCCCTTCCTTGATAAAGGAAGAAAAGGCCGTAAAACCGCCGATGAACCCCCAGTACAGCAGCATGGCCCATCGGGGATGGGGAAGTTTCGTATACAGGAAGGCGGCAAAAAAGCCTACCAGGATGCACCCGAAAGTATTCACGAAGACCATTTCCCAGGGAAAATGATTGCTCCAAACTCCCTTCAGGGCCCCAGCCACCAGGTATCTGGCCACCGATCCCAGGGCGCCGCCCAAAGCCACATAGACAAGCAGCAATGCATCTTCTTTCCACATCATAAACTTCTCCCCCTCAATAAAAACAACAGTAAGATCACGCCTCCCTGCTGCACCCTTTTTCCCCAATTTGAAAAAACGGGCGCTGAATCCAAGCCCAGCGTCCTTCTATAATAATATGATAGTAAAAACCGTTTATTTTGTCAATTCATTTGGAAATGGTTCAAAATAATTTCCAAACTTCCTTTTTCCATTCTTTCCTTCCCTTTACCGACTTTTCAGCCGGAAACATTGCACCGGAACGGGGACAACGGTATAATGACAGTATTATGAAAGAAAACAAATTACCCTTCAAAATCAAAGAGAACATCGAACTGACCATTACCGGTCTGGGCAGCTCCGGAGAAGGGGTGGGCAAAGTCAGCGGCTTTACCTTCTTCGTCCCTGGAGCCCTGCCGGGAGAGCGGATCCAGGCCCAGGTGACCCTGCTGAAGAAAAGCTACGGCCAGGCCCGGCTGCTGAAGCTGCTGGTGCCCTCCCCGGACCGGGTGAAGCCCCCCTGTCCTGTCTACGCCCAGTGCGGCGGCTGCCAGCTCCAGCACCTGTCCTATCCGGCCCAGCTGGCCCTGAAACGCCAGACGGTGGTGGACGCCATGGAACGGATCGGCCATTTTTCCAAACTCTGCGTCCAGGAAACCCTGGGAGCGGAGGACCCCTGGCATTACCGGAATAAAATGCAGGTACCGGCTGCCCAGGGACGGAACCACACCCTGGCCATTGGCTGCTACGCCCAGGGCACCCACCGGGTCATTGATGTGAAAGACTGTCTGATCCAGCAGCAGACCAACAACAAAATCGTCCAGGTGGTCCGGGCCTGGATGGAAAAATTCCGGATCCCGGCTCTGGAAGAAGATGCCCGGCGGGGCATTGTCCGGCACATTATGGGCCGGGTGGGAGTCCGTACCGGGGAAGTAATGGCCGTGCTGGTGACCAACGAACCCCAGGTCCCCCATCTGAAGGATCTGACGGCCATGCTCCGGCAGGAAATCCCCGGCTTCACCACTCTGGTCCAGAACCTGAACACCCGTCATACCAATGTGATCATGGGCCCCAAAAACAAAGTGATCTGGGGGCCGGGCGTAATCCATGACCGGCTGGGAAAATTCACCTTTGCCATTTCTCCCCATTCCTTCTTCCAGGTGAACACCCTCCAGGCGGAAAAGCTCTATGAAACAGCCCTCCAGTACGCGTCCCTTACAGGAAAGGAGAAGGTCATCGACGCCTACTGCGGCACCGGCACCATTACCTTGTTCCTGGCCCAGAAAGCTCAGCGGGCCCTGGGAATCGAAATCGTGGCTCCGGCCATCCGGGATGCCAGGCAGAATGCCCGGGACAACCAGGTGACTAATGCAGAGTTCCTGTGCGGAGATGCGGCCAAAGAAATGCCCGAACTGGTCCGCCAGGGCAGCCGCCCCGATGTGGTGGTGCTGGATCCTCCCCGGGCCGGCTGTGAACAGCGGGTGCTGGACGCCATTGCCAAAGTCCGTCCCCAGCGGGTGGTGTATGTTTCCTGCAACCCGGCCTCCCTGGCCCGGGATGCGGCCATTCTCCGGGACAAAGGCTTCGTGGTCCGGAAAGTCCAGCCCGTGGACATGTTCCCCCATACCAGCCATGTGGAGACCGTGTGTCTGCTGACCCTGCGGTAGGAGGGGCTGCTGCTTATATCACACTATTGCACTATGAATTAGGATGTGTTATTCTTTTTCTATTCCATCCATCCGGATTTACAAGCACACAAAGGAGGAATCCGTCCATGACGCAGATTTCTGAAACTGCCAAAGAGAAGATCCGAAGCCAGTTCCCGGTCTTCCAGGAAGCCGCACGGGCTTTCTATGCCAAAGAGCTGGCTCCCGGAAAATATAAAGGAACTTCCGGCAAATTCGGTTCCTATGGAGAACGGGGCGCGAGCAGCAGCATGCTCCGGCTGCGCTTCTCCGGCGGCACCATCGACCAGACACATATGGCCTTTCTGGCCCAGGCCATTGACAAATACCATGTTTCCCTGGCCCATTTCACCACCGGGGAAGCCCTCCAGTTCCATCATCTCCAGGAACAGGAAGTGCTGGGCCTGTACCAGGACTGCTTCGACCAGGGAATCTACTGTGCGGGAGCCGGCGGGGACAACCCCCGGAACATCACCGCCAGCCCGCTCCACGGGGTGGAAAAGGGAGAACCCTTTGACATGACCCCGGCCATCCGGGCTGCTTCCAACTTTGTGATCAGCCAGATCCCGGAACTGAAACTGCCCCGGAAATACAAGGTGAGCTTCTCCAACGGCATCGACAATGAAGGCCATGCCACTTTCAAGGACCTGGGCTTTGTAGCCCGTCCCGGCGGCACTTTCGATGTCTATGCCGGCGGAGGCTTCGGAGTCAACGGCAGCCGGTTCGGCGTGCTCATCGACACCCAGGTGGATCCCCATGACCTGTCCTGGTACATTCTGGGGTATGCCCGGGACGTGTATATGAAATACGGGGACTATGAACACCGGGGGACCGCCCGTTCCCGCTTCATCCTGACCAAAATGGGCGAAGGACCCTTCCGGAAGGCGGTCCGGGAGGCAGTGGCCCGGTGCCGGGAAGAAGGGATCCCCCGTCTGGAACTGGAAACCATCCCTCCCCTGACCAAATCCGGGAAAGACGATTCCGTCCTGGCCGATCCCCGGATCCGCAGCCAGAAACAGGAAGGGCTGTACTATGTGGAATACAAGCCCCTGGGCGGAGTACCGGACATCCAGGTGTTCCGGCAGCTGCTGGGAGAAGCTTCTCAGATGGAAGGCGCCCAGCTGCGGCTCAACGCGGACGAAACCTGCTACATCATCAACCTGACGGCGGAAGAAGCCCGGCAGGTGGCGGCCCTGACAGAAAAGGACACCGCCCACACCCTCTTTGAACATTCCGTCAGCTGCATCGGCGCAGCTGTATGCCAGCAGGGCCTGTGTGATTCTCATGGGACCCTGGCCCGGATTGCCTCCTTCCTGAAGGAAAAGGGCGTGGATACCCGGTATCTGCCCAAATGCCACTTCTCCGGCTGCCCTTCCACCTGCACTGTCCAATCCCTGGCGGCGCTGGGCTTCCGGGGGGCCTTCACCCTGGTGAACGGGGAACGGGCCAGTGCCTTCCAGGTGTACGCGGGAGGCAGCTACGCCTACGGAAAGGAAAAGATCAGCGAGCCTCTGGGCCTGATTGCCACCGCCCGGCTGCCCCAGTTCTTCCTGGACCTGAACCAGACTCTCCTGGAAGCCGGCCAGCCCTTCACCCAGTGGTATCCGGACCATGAAGAGGCGTTCCTGGAACTGTTGAAGAAATACGCGTAAAAAATGGGCTGTGAAAAAATGAAGAATCATTTTTTCACAGCCCATTTTTTACAAGCTCTCCAAAAAGCTCCCCACCGCCTGGGCATATCCTTCCGGATTGTCCACGATTTCGTTGGCGTGGCCGGATCCTTCGAAATAGACCAGCTTTTTATGGGGACTGGTGCACCGGTCCATCAGTTCTTCCGCAATGTGAGGGGGAATCAGCCGGTCCACATCTCCGTGTAGGAACAGTACCGGAGCGGTCATCCGCTGGACGCAGGAAGCCGGGTCCACATCCCGGAGGGTCTTCCGGGTATGGTAGTACATGGAAGCCTGGAAAAAGGGATCCAGCACTTCCATGCCGGTAAGGATCCGCTGGTCCTCCGTATAGTTCATGAGCTTTTCCCGGCCCAGTTCCAGTACATTGCCATAGGAACTGTCTGCCACGTAGAAAGCCATGTCCCGGCCCTGAGGGGTGCCGGCATAGATCAGGCTCATGGCGGCACCCAGGGAAATGCCGTGGAACCCGATGGATACCTGAGGATCCTGCTGCCGGAGCAGAGCCACCCAGCTGTCCATGTCTTCCGGATCGTGGATTCCCCAGTCATTGGTATTGCCGCCGCTTTCCCCATGGCCCCGGATATCCGGCATCAGCACATTGTATCCCCGGGCCAGGTAAATCCGGGCATAGGGAACGCACATGGTCCGATTCTGGTACAGACCGTGGAGCAGAATGACGGTTTTATGGCCTCCTGAAGGGCTTTCAATGTAGGTTCCCTGGAGCCGGGTACCGTCCTTGGAGGTGACGGCCACCCGTTCCCAGCCGTATTTCCGTTCCAGCCCATGGATCATGTCCAGGTCATTCCGATGGTTCTCGATGGCCAGCAGTTTGTCCCAGGGCTGGGTGAACAGCTGGGTGTACGCGGCATTCCCGGCATAGAATCCGGCTCCCAGCAGGAGCAGCAGGGTCAGGAACACCAGATATTTGATGAAATTCCAAAGGAAACGCATACCTTCTTCGCCTTTCTGTGATGCATAGAATACTGACTATACATCATAATCCCAAGATGCAGAATAAATAAGGCAGAAAAGAGGCAAAAGGATGAACAAAGGTGCTGTTGCGCATGCAACAGCACCTTGTCTCACGGCTCCGGCAGCACCATGCACCAGAACAGGATGGTGAACATACTGAGCAGCGTGGACAGTACCGTCAGCTTGGTGGCAAAGGGGGCGTCGCTGCCATACCGGGCGGCGAAAATGGCGGTAGTGGCTCCGGCAGGCATGCCGGTCATGAGGACCGCGATCCCGGTGGCCACCGGATCCAGCTCCAGTGCGGCACTGACTCCCCAGGCCAGCCCGGGCAGCAGGATCAGCCGCAGGATGCTGTAGAGGATGCTGTCCCGGTTGAAAATGGTCAAAAGCGGCACATCCGCCAGGATGGTCCCCACGATGAACATGGTAATGGCCGCATTGCAGCCCCCGATGTACCGGATGGTCATGTCCAGAAAAGCCGGAGGCCGCCACTGGGTCAGGATCAATACGATCCCGATGTACACAGCGATCAGACAGGGATGGGTCAGGACCTTTTTCAGCACTTCCTTCCGGCTTTCCTGCCGGGCCATGAAATATCCGGTGCCCACGGACCACATGACCAGCCGCAGAGGGATCAGGAACACAGAGGCATAGAACAGCCCCAGGTCCCCATAGACCCCTTCCGCCACCGGATAGCCCAGAAAGCCGCTGTTGGACACCAGGGTGCCGTACTGGAGCACCTTTTTCCGGGTATCCGGATACCGGTTGAACAGGAAATGGTTCAGGATCATGAAGAGCACCTGGAGCACAGCCCCTGCCCCCAGGATCCGGCCGCAGGTCAGGAAGATATTTCCTTCAAAGGGCATGAGACAGGATTTGATGATGTTGCAGGGAATGATCACATAGACGCACACATCGGTGAGACACCGTTTCCCCGGTTCATCCACAATATTCTTTTTCCGCAGGTACAGACCAATGAGAATCAGCAGGAAGAGAGACAGCTGGAGATTCCCCAGTCGATAAATATCCATGGCACCGCCTCCCTAGGACAGTTTTTTCATGACCCACCGGGCCGCCATGTCATACAGTCCGGTAGGCAGCAGGGTATGGGCCAAAAGCAGCAGCCAGGCACCCTTGCCGCACAGATACCGGGCCTGGGGCTGGGAGGCGTTGGCCGCCAGGAAAATGGTTTTGGCCACATCCTGGGGGGTGTTCAGCCACTTTTGGTCGTAGAGCCGATGGAGTCCCCGGGCCATTTTCTCTCCCCAGGCCCTGCAGGCTCCCTGCCGGGACACCTCTGCCAGATGGTCAGCGGCAATGTGGCCCCAGGCCGTCCGCACCAGCCCCGGTTCCACAATGCTCACCTGGATTCCCTGGCCGGCGGTTTCCATCCGCAGGGCATCACTGAGGGCTTCCAGAGCATATTTGCTGGCATGATACCAGCCCCCGAAAGGTCCTGTGACCCGTCCGGCAATGGACGAAACCATGATCACCCGTCCCTGGTGCTGCCGGCGGAAAAGCGGCAGCACCATCCGGGTGAGCCGGATGGCCCCGAACACGTTCACTTCCATCTGATGCCGGGCCTCCGCCAGGGGCACGTCCTCCACCGCTCCATAGGATCCGTAGCCGGCATTGTTGATCAGGATGTCCAGGGTCCCGTGCTGGTTCAGGATCTGCTGGAGGGCGTTCTGGCAGGAATAGTCTTTGGTCACGTCCAGCACCAGGGGGATGACCCCGTATTTGGACAGTTCCTGGAGTTTGTCCAGGCGCCGGGCTGCCCCGTACACCACATGGCCGGTCCGGGCCATAAGGATGGCGGTTTCCCGGCCGATGCCGCTGCTGGCCCCGGTGACCAGCACCACCTGCTGTTCCATGGTTCCCCCTCCCTTTCTATTCCCCGGCCTGGACTTCCGGATAGGGCCGGACAGCCGGCTGGTTCTTCCCGTGTTCCCCGATGTTCTTCCCCATCCAGATCATATGGTACCAGCGGTTGAACTTGTAGCCGCAGTTTTTGAAGAGCCCCACCGGTTCAAACCCCAGATGGGCATGGAACTGGGCGCTGTTGAAGTCCAGGTATTCGTCCGGCTGTTCCGGATAGCCGATACAGGCGTACACATCCAGGATCCCCATTTTTTTCAGGGCTTCCAGAAGGGCGCCGTAGAGTTTCTTTCCCAGTCCCTTTTTCCGAAGATGGCAGTCCACATAGATGCTCAGTTCCGCGGACCAGTCATAGGCCGGACGGCCCACAAAGGGTCCGGCATAGGCGTACCCCAGCACCCGGCCATCCTCCACCGCCACAAAATAGGGATAGCGTTCCTGGGTATGGGCGATCCGCCGCCGGAATTCCTCCACACTGGGCACCTGGTATTCAAAGGTGATCACCGTGCTTTCCACATAGGGTGCATAAACAGAACGGATGGCCGCTGCGTCCTCCGCCGTGGCCTCCCGGATCATCAGTTCACTCATGGGTATTCCCCCTGTCTTTGGTAGGTTTGCTGTTTTTATTATAGGCCATTTCCGGGACCGGTAGCAAATTTTTTGAAAGGAAGGCCCTGGCACTGGCTTTTCTCCTGAAAATAAGGTATGATAAAAAGAAAATCCATTGGCTGAAAATTCAGTTCTTTAGGGAGGTCTTGTTCTTGATTACCCATATTGCCGCCATTTCTTTTAGTCCCACCGGTCAGACGGAAGCCCTGGTCCGGGAATTCGGGGAACAGCTGGCCCGCCGTTTCCATGCAGAAGGGGTCACCCTGTCCCATCATTCCTTCACCCTGCCCCAGGATCAGCAGACTCTCCATACCTTCGGTCCCGCCACCCTGGTGATCTTCGGGATGCCCACCTATGCCGGCCGGATTCCCAACAAGGCCCTGCCCTTTGTCCAGCAGCTGTTTTCCGGAGATCCGGAAAACAAGACCCCGGCTGTGGCCCTGGTGACCTTCGGCAACCGGAGTTACGACAGCTCTCTGACGGAACTTCGGGATGAACTGGAAAAGAAGGATTTCCGGGTGTTCGCTGCCGGTGCCTTTGCCGCTCCCCACGCCTTTGCCGCCATCGGCCGGGATCATCCCACGGTTCAGGACAAAGAAAAATTCCAGGAACTGCTGGACCGGGTGGAAGGAAAACTCCGGAGCGGAGAGCCTCTGGAAAGAGTGAGCATCAACGGAGACGCCCCGGTGGCCCCCTACTACATCCCTCTGGGAGAAGACGGCCAGCCTGCCAAGTTCCTGAAAGCCAAGCCCCAAACGGACCTGACCAAATGCGATCACTGCGGCAAATGCGCCCAGGTGTGTCCCATGGGGTCCATCAATCCGGAAAACACCGATGAAGTCCCCGGCATCTGCATCAAATGTCAGGCCTGCATCAAATACTGTCCCAAAGGGGCCAAATATTTCGACGATCCCCGCTTTCTCTCCCACAAAGCCATGCTGGAGAAGAATTACCAGAGGACGGCGGAATCGGAAGTATTTTAAAAGGGGTGCTGCTGACGCAGCACCCCTTTTGTCGCGACCCGCGACCGGAGCATATTGCCTCTGCAATATGCTCCTTATTTCATCCAATACACCCGATGTTCCTTCCGCAGGGGAGCGATGGGGATATCTCCCTTTACATAGCCCACTGCGCAGTGGCCGATGCCTTCCCATTCGCCGGTGATACCCAGGGTTTTCAGCAGGGCTTTGCCTTCCGGCCGTTCGAATTCTTCCTTGGCCCGATGGATCCAGCAGCTGCCCAGGCCCAGAGAATGGGCGGCCAGCATCAGATTCCCCATGACCAGGGACCCGTCATACACTTCCGTGGGCTTCGTCTTGTCCGCCAGTACGATGAGCACGGCCGGTGCCCCGTAAAAAGGATCGAAATCCGGAGCCCAGCCGCCGATTTCACAGTTCAGCCGGCTCAGCCGCTTCACCATGGCCGGGTTGGTAATGGCCAGGATGATGGTATCCTGGCTGCCTCTGCCACTGGGGGCATAGAGTCCTGCCTTGATGATTTCCTGAAGATCGGTTTCCGGCACCGGGTCCGGTTTGAAACTGCGGATGCTCCTGCGGAGCTGCATGGCTTCCAGTACTTCGTTGTTCATGGTATCCTCTCCTTTTCCAGTTATCTGCTGTCATGATACCATATCCCCCGGCCCTCGCACCGGTTCTTCCCGAAAAGTTCAAAACTTTTTCCTTTGACTTTCCTCCTTGAATGTGACATGCTAAGAGGATAGAATAAGGAACAAACAGACGTTGATCTGAAAAGGAGGCTTTTTTTATGGCATTGTTATCGAAAATCCGTGCGGCAGGCCTGTCCCTGCTGCTGGTGCTTTCCGCCGGCTCCCTGGCCCAGGCTGCTTCTCCCGTAGACAAGGCTGTGGTGAAAGACATGGTCCGTGTCCAGAGCGTCATGGCCAAGGAAAAATACATCCAGTACGAAATGAAGGGCACCCTGTTCAGCCCCATCGGAGTGGGGAACCTGTCCCTTACCGGGAACGGAGTGGAAGAAACAGACAAAAAGAATACCCGGATGGAAAAGCTCAGCGGAGATCTCCACGGCACCGGGGAGCTGACCCTGCTCACCGGCCAGCAGACCGCCAGCCAGCCCATTGACGCCTATTTCTTTGCGGAAAAAGGCCAGCTGACCCAGTACATCAACAGCGGCAAAGGCTGGGCCAAAAGTGTCCGTCCCTACACCCTGCCTCTCCTGCCCAATCCGGACAGCAAAAAAGCCGAAAAGGAACTGCTGGAGTACCTGTCTTCCGCCAAGGTAACCAAGGAAACCAGCCGGGAAAAGACCCTGGAATTCACCCTGGACGGCCAGAAGCTGGCCAATAAGCTGGCCCAGGATCCGGAATTCAAAAAGCAGAAGGATGCAGAACAGATCCAGTCCCTGGTGGCCCAGGTAAAGGACGTGCCCTACACAGTGGTGCTGGATAAAAAGACCTGGCGGATGAAACGGCTGGGCATGGACATGACCCCGGTGCTCCAGACCACCGGCGGTTACATCCTGGATGCCGCCGCCAAGACCAAAAAGATCACCCCGGAGCAGCAGCAGATGTTCACCAGCCTGCTGGGAAGCTCCACCCTGGTCTTCGCCTTCCAGTTCGACTACCAGCAGGGTAAAGACGTGACCCTGCCGGAAGCCGTGGAAAAAGCAGCCAAAACAGCAGAATGAAAGAATAGGGTGCTGCACGCAAGGTACAGCACCCTATTCTTTTTTTATCTTTTCAGCGTTCCTTCCGACTGGGCCACGATGACCGCCGTAGCCGCATCTCCCACGATGTTGGGTACGCAGCGGGCCATGTTCAGGATCCGGTCGATCCCTGCCAAAAGGCCGATGGCTTCCATGGGCAGATTCACCGAACTGAGCACAATGGTCAGCATGACCAGCCCGGACCCGGGAATTCCCGCAGTCCCGATAGAGGCCAGGGTGGCAGTCAGCATGATCATCACCTGCTGGGTAAAGGTCAATTCCACCCCGAAGATCTGGGCCGTGAACACCACAGCAACCGCTTCATAGATGGCCGTCCCGTTCATGTTCATGACGGCGCCGAAGGGAATCACAAAATTGGCGGTTTCCTCATCCACCCCCACTTTCTTTACACAGGCCAGATTCAGGGGGATGGTGGCCACACTGGAACAGGTGGCAAACACAAAGGTCATGGCTTCCTTCATGTTCTTCAGGAATTTCAGGGGACTGACCCGGCCGAATACGCCCACCATCAGAACAGCCTGGACCACCAGCAGATACACCACAGCACACAGATACATAGCCCCGATGGTCTTGATGTAGGGGATCAGGATGGCTGTCCCGTTTTTCCCCACAACGGAGGCCATCAGTCCCAGCACCCCGTAAGGAGTGAATTCCAGAGCCATGTTGGTGATTTCCTTCATCACTTCCTGGCCTGCCCGGCAGCAGTCCAGCAGGGGCTTGCCCTTGTCACCCAGTTTCAGCAGGGCGAAGCCCATGATCAGGGCAAAGAAAATGATCTGGAGCAGATTCTGTTTGGCCAGTGAAGCAAAGATGTTCACCGGGATGATGTTGATCACCGTATCCAGCATGGAAGCCGGTGCCTGTCCCTTGGGCTGAGGAGCTGCCACATTGCTCAGTTCCACCCCGGCACCAATGTTCATCATGTTGCTCACCACCAGCCCCAGGACAATGGCCAATGCCGTGCTGACCAGGAAGATGATGACGGTTTTGATGCCGATCCGTCCCAGCCGTTTGCCGTCTCCCACATCTGCTGCCGCACAGACCAGCAGGGTAAATACCAGAGGAGCCACCACCATGGTCAGCAGATTGGTCAGGATGGTCCCCAGGGGCTTCAGCACTTCGGCCCGGGGTCCCAGGACCAGTCCCAGGACAATCCCCAGGACAAACCCGATCATGATCCGGGTGAAAAGGCTCAGCCGATTCCACGGTTTACAAATAAATCCCATTTTTCATCGCTCTCCTTTTCCCTTTTTCCATCAGACAAACCGGCACACATGATCCACGGCAATATCCGAGAAGCCAAAAGCTTCCGCTTTGGTCATTTTGCCGTTGCACACATCCTGGATCACCTGGAGCATGTCTTTGCCGCATTCCTTGAAGGTTTTTTCGCCCCGGACAATGGCACTTACATCCACATCCATGTTGTCTTCCATTTTCCGGTAGGTCCGTTCATTGCCCGTAACCTTGATGACCGGTACAATGGCATTCCCGGTGGGCGTCCCCCGGCCGGTGGTGAAGATTACCGCATTGCAGCCCCCGGCTACCATGGAGGTTACGGAAGAAATGTCGTACCCTGCCGTATCCATCACAATGGCGCCCTGGCAGGAAGGCCGTGCTGCCTGTTCCAGCACTTCCACAATGGGACGGGTACCGCCTTTGCGGATGCAGCCCAGGCTCTTTTCGTCCAGGGTGGAAAGTCCCCCTGCCTTGTTCCCCGGGGTAGGCTGCCCGGCCCGGCAGTCCTGGCCGGCGGCCATCAGATGGGCCTCATAGTCTTTGCAGATCTGGATGATCTGGTTGTGGATGTGGGGAGTGGCTGCCCGTTTGGCCAGTACATGTTCCGCACCGATCCATTCGATGGATTCGCTCATGATGGTAGAAGCCCCCAGGTCCACCAGCAGGTCACTCAGTTCTCCCACAGCCGGGTTGCTGGCAATGCCGCTGGTGGCATCGGATCCGCCGCATTCGATGCCCAGCAGCAGATTGGAAATGTCACACAGTTCTTTCTGCTGGAGCGCTGCTTCCGCTGCCATTTCCCGGGCCGCCCGGACTGCTTTTTCGATGGTCTTCAGGGTGCCTCCCTCGTCCTGGATGCCAAAAGAAACAACCGGTTTGGAGGTCATCTGCTGGATTTTTTCCTTCAGTTTCAGATGAGGTACGGTTTCACAGCCCAGACCAATGATCACCACCCCGTACACATTGGGGTTGCAGGCAAATCCTGTGAGCACCTTCTGGGACATGGCCGTGTTGGCCGCCACATCGGAGCATCCGGTATTGAAAATGATGTTTACGGCTCCCTTGACCTGGCTGGCTACGATACGGGCCGTTTCACTGCCGCAGGCGCAGGTGGGCAGGATCAGGACATGATTGCGGATCCCGGCTCTTCCTTCTTTTCTCTTATATCCCCAAAATTCCATGATTGTCACTCCTTATTCCTTTACAAATTCCTGTTCATAATCTCTGGGCACACTGAAGATATTTTTGTCAGAGACCCAATGGCCCTTCCCGATGGGTTCCCGGGTCTTTCCCAGCAATTCTCCATATTTGATCACCGAACCATCCTTGGGCAGATCCACCAGGGCGATTTTATGACAGAACGGAATGTCTTCCTTTGCCTCCAGCGTTTCCATTTTTCCATCTTTCTGATAAACCACCTGATCCCCTTTCCGGATTTCGGCCACACAGGTGACCACATTGTCCTGGTCGTCCATCAGCAGTCCATTGATTTTCATACTTTTCCTCCCCTTCGGAATTCCTTGATTTTTCTTATATTTACAATATCATTCTTTTGCTATATAATCCAATTTATCATATATATAATTCTATAAACTAGTTTTATAAGAAGAGGTGGATTCCATGAATGCCGACTATGAATACATCTACACCATTTATCGGGAAGGCAGTTTTACCCGGGCCGCAGAAAAACTGTTTATCACCCAGCCTGCCCTGAGCATCGCCCTGCGGAAGATCGAAGCCCGGATCGGCATGCCTCTGTTCATCCGGAACCGGCGCCCGATACAGCTGACCCCAGCCGGTGTCCTTTATTTGAAAGCCATCCGGAAAATGCAGCACCTGGAAAAAGATCTGGACCGGGAAGTCCAGCAGCTGAAAGATCTCCAGACAGGCAGTCTCACCATCGGAGGGAGCCATTATATCCTTTCTTACAAAATCCCCAACCTGCTGACAGCCTTTGCAGAAACATACCCCAGGATTCAGCTGAAGCTCATTGAAGAAGGTTCTGATGCCCTTCTATCCCTTCTGGAAAGAGAAGACCTGGATCTGACCTTCAGCTGCGATCCAACCATCATCCGGCGCCACAGCCATCACTACCGGGCTTTTCAGGACCAGATCCTGCTGGCTGTGCCCCGTTCCTATCCACTGCCTGATCCGCTGCTGCCCAGTGCCCTGACCTGCCAGGATGTGCTGGAAGGCCGGGCCGGTCAGCCGGACTGCCCCTCCCTCCCTTTGGCCCGATTCCAGGATCTGCCCTTCATCCTTCTGACCCCAGGAAACAACCTCCATCAGCGCTGTCAGATCCTGTTCAGGGAAGCCGGCTTCACTCCCCATGTCAAACTGATGCTTTCCCAGCTGGCCACCGCCTACCGGCTGGCAGAGCATGGACTGGCCGCCACCTTTGTCAGTGATGCCATGGTTTCCCGGGACAGCGAAACCCTTTTGTTCTTCAGGCTTTCTGATCGGGACTGCATCCGCACCTTCCATGCCCTGCTGCCGGACAGGGAATTTACCCCATACGCAGTCCGGGCCTTTATCCAGTTGCTGGGAAAATAAAAGAAGGGGGTGTGGAAAATCCACACCCCCGGTCGCAGGTTGCGACCAGAGAGGCTGTGAAGAAGTGAATCTTTTCTTTCTTCACAGCCCCTTATTTTTTATGCAATTTGTTCCAGAAGCTTCTTCAAAAACTCATACATCCTGATGGTGCTCTTTACGCTGAGCCTTTCCTGAGGAGAATGGAGGTCCCAGCAGTCGGGGCCCAGGGAGATAGCGTCCAGGTCCGGTTTCTTCTCGATCAGGCATCCGCACTCCAGGCCGGAATGGATGGGAGTGGCGTCCATTTTTTCTCCAAAGGTTTCCTCATACACCTGCTGGACCAGGGGCGTCAGCCGGGAATCCGGATCATGGGGCCAGCCGGGATAGGCGGCGAATTTCTCGCAGGTCCCCCCCACCATCTGGGCCAGGAGATGGATTTTATCCCAGATGTATTCCGCCTTGGACCGGAAGGAGGTGCGGATCTCGTAGACCACCACCAGCCGGTTCTGTTCCCGTTCCAGACGGATTTCTCCCAGGTTGTCGGAGCTTTGGACCACCCCGGGCACGGCGGCATTCATTTCCGAGATTCCGTTGGGAGACAGCACCAGCACCTGGATGAACTTGTCCGTCACTTCCCGGGACACCACCAGTCCGTTGTCCGGTCCCTGGGTCTCTTCCACGGAAATCTTCAGATTGGCAGCCACGGCCTTGTATTCCCGGCGCAGTTCTTCCGCTGCAGCGTTCACCGCCTGGAGGAAGGCTTCTTCCTTGCCCCGGGGCACCAGCACCACCGCTTCCCCATCCCGGGGAATGGCCAGTCGGAAGGTGCCTCCATGAAGGGAAGACAGCCGGAGGGGCATTTCTTTCCGGGCGGACAGGAGCATCCGGATCAGGAAAATATTGGCGTTTCCCCGGCCCCGGTGGATGTCTTCCCCTGAATGGCCTCCCTGGAGCCCTTCCACCTTCAGATGGAAGAACCGGGCCCCTTCCGGCACCGCTTCCCAGGTCACCGGCAGGTGGAAGTTCACCCCGAAGCCTCCGCAGCTGCCGGTTACCGAATGGCGTTCCACCGCATTGTCGATGTTCACCAGGTAATGGGACCGGAAATCACTGGCGTCCACATTCTGGGCCCCGCTAAGGTCTTCTTCCTCGGCGGTGGTCAGCAGCACTTCCAGTTCCGGATGGGCAAAGGACCCGTCTTCCAAAAGGGCCAGAGCCAGCGCCACCCCGATGCCGTCATCGGCCCCCAGGGTGGTCCGCCCTCCGGTGGACAGGATATCCCCCTCCAGTTCCAGATGGATGGGATCCTGCAGGAAGTCGTGTTCCACCCCCTTTGCCTTCTGGCAGACCATGTCCAGATGGGCCTGGAGCATGACCCCCGGCCGGTTTTCATACCCGGGAGAAGCCGGCTTCCGCAGCAGCACATTGTTCCATTCATCCTGACGGACAGCATAGCCTTTTTCCCGGGCCCACTGGAACAGGGCATCGCTGAGGGCCTTTTCCTTAAAGGAAGGGTGAGGGATCTGGCAGATCCGGGCAAAGTGCCGGAACACCGGATGCCGGAGCAGTTCTTCCAGGCTGCCGAAATTTTCTTTTTCCATCATACTGCCTCCTTGTCAGAACGGACCATAGTGGATCTGGACGGCGATCACCATGAACACCATGGCCACCACGCACCAGATGGCAAAGAGAGGCGCCAGCCAGCGGAACCATTTCCCGAAGGAGATGTGGGCCATGGCACAGGCGGCCACCACTTCCCCACTGGTGGGAGCAAACACGTTGGTAAAGGCATCCCCCATCTGAAAAGCAAGCACAGCCGTCTGCCGGGTGACCCCGATGAGATCCGCCAGCGGGGCAAACAGAGGCATGGTAATGGCCGCCTTGCCGCTGCCGGAAGGCACCAGCACGTTGAACAGATCCTGGACGATGAACATGCCGCAGGCACTGAGAGTGGGCGGCAGCCCGTTCAGCAGGCTGGCCATGTAGTGGATCACCGTATCCATAATGTGGGCGTTCTGCATGATCAGCACCGCCGCGTTGCACATGCCGATGACCAGGTTGGCGAACAGCATGTTGCTGCAGCCGGCCAGGAAAGCATCGGCGATTTCCCCGGAGGACAGGCCCCCGATGATCCCGGCCAGGATCCCGCACACCAGGAACAGCCCGGCCATTTCGTTGATGTAGAAGTCAAATTTCAGTACGCCCAGGACCACGGCACCGATGGTGGCCACAAACAGCACCAGCACCAGTTTGTGCCGGAGGGTGATCACTGGAGTTTCCTGGAGTTTCAGATGGCTGTTGTACAGCAGGTCTTCTTCCCGGACCGTACTCAGTTCCGGATTCTTCCGGACTTTGTTGGCATACCACATCACATAGGGAATGGTTACGATGTTCATCACCACAAACAGCACAGCCCGGAGTCCCATACCGGAAAACATGGGCAGACCGCAAATGCCCTGGGCCACCCCGATGGTAAAGGGGTTGGTCATGGCTCCCGCATAACCCACCGGCGCCGCACAGAACACAATGGCAATGGCGGTGAGGGAATCGAACCCCATGGCCACGGAAACCCCGATCACCAGAGGGGTGAAAGCCAGGAATTCTTCAAAACAGCCGGCAAAGGCGGACAGCAGGCTGAAAAGCACCATGCACACCGGGATCATCATCAGTTCCCGGCCCTTCATCTTTTCCACCACATTGGACAGTCCGGCGTTAATGGCTCCGGTAGCGTCCATAATGGCGAACATGCCCCCGATGATGAACAGGAAAGAAATGATTTCCGCTGCGTTCTGGAGTCCCAGGGTCAGGGACTGGAACAGATAGAAGGGGCTCACCGGCTGTTGCTGGATGTAATGGAAGGTGGCGGGATCCACCACTTCCTTGTTGAGGACGGGGTTCATCACCCGGCTGTATTCCCCGGCCGGGACGATGTAAGAGGCCAGGAAAGCCAGGAACATAATGATGCCCAGAAGGACCATGGGGTTCAGAGCATGGAGCTTGAAGCCTTTTTTCTTTTCTTCCGCCATTTTGTACCACTCCTTTTTCAGACTGTCTGATCACGGTTGCCCCGGGTAGTTTCCCCGGGTCTGGCTGCTGCCAGGACATAGTCGAAAATGTGCAGGAACTGCTTTTCCAGAAGGGGCCGGTCCAGGCTGCTGCCCAAAAGGCAGGCCCGGTGGATGTAGCTGCCATGGAGAGCCACGATGATTTCCAGGGTTTCCGAAGCCCGGTTTCCGGCCACATACCCTTCTTCCACCAGGCTCTTCATCATTACCTGATCCCGTTCCACCAGGGTGCCCCGGACCACCATTTCCCGGACATCCGCCGGCAATCCCTGGAGTTCTTCCGGGAACAGGTCCAGATAATAGACCTGGATCACATGGCCCAGTTTGGCGTTGTACCGGCCAAAGAACATGTTGTAGAAGATATCCGGGAACCGGAAGGCTCTTTCATTGAAGCACCGGTAGATGGTCCGGTACCGTTCCAGGGCAGTCATCTCCGGTTCCAGGTGCCTGGCCAGGCTCAGCAGGTAATCCCGGAGGAAGCACACCGATCCGAACAGGATCAGTTCGTCCAGGTCCTGGAAATAGTTGTAGAGGGTGGCACTGTTGTACCCGGCCTCGGCGGCGATCCGCCGGATGGTCACTCCGGGGATTCCCTCTTCCTTGAGGATTTTCTCCGTAGCTTCCACGAAATACATCATGTTCCGCTTCTGCCGGAGAGTCAGTTCCTTTCGCTGTTGTTTTTGGGTTTCCTGATTTTGGTTTTCCATATGGGGCAGGGCACCTCCTGACTGCTGATCCTGATTCCCGTTCCGGGAAGATGGTTGACAATTTTTCAGGCCGCTTTTATAATATAGCTGGTTTATAATCATGATTATATTTTAATCGTGATTAAACGTCAAGTACGAATTTTTCCTCATTGGAAAGGAGGGTATCCCCATGCCCCGTCTCCCTGCCCTGTCCGGCAGCGCCCTGGTCCTTCTGGGAGCTGTCTGCTGGAGCCTGAATTCCCCTCTGGTGAAGTATCTGACCCTGGACCCCTTCCTGATCTGCGGACTCCGTTCCCTGATCGCCGGGCTGGTGCTGCTGCCTTTTGTGCGGCCCCGGGAAATCGCCTGGAACCGGTACCTCTTGGCTTATGTCCTGGCCTACTGTGCCCTGTGTCTCAGCGTGATTGTTTCCCTGTCCCTGACTTCCGCCGCCATTGCCATCGGCATGCAGTACACCGCCACCATCTGGCTGTTCCTGCTGTACTGGTTCCAGACCCGGTATTTCAGCCGCCGGGCCTTCCTGCCGGTGGCGGTGATCATGGCCGGGGTCCTGTGCTTCATGCTCTCCGGAGGCAGCGGGGATTCCCATCCTCTGGGGAACCTGATTGCCCTCACGGAAGGGATTTTCTTTGCAGGCATGAGCCTGGCCTCCAAGAAAGCCACCCGGACCAATGCTCTGGGGATCACCGCCATCGGGAACCTGTTCACCGCCCTGGCGGTCTTTCTCCTGTTCCCCACCGCCCGGGCTGCCCTGCCGGCCATGAACGGCCAGGAATGGGGGATGATGCTGATCCTGGGGATGGTCCAGGTGGCCGGGGGCTACGGATTCTTCAACCTGGGAGTCCAGAAAATCCCCGCCCGGAAAGCTTCGGTGCTGGCCCTGTGGGAGATGATCCTGGGACCTTTGTGGGTGGCCCTGTTCCTCCACCAGTACCCGGGTCCCATGGTCCTTGCCGGCTTCGCCATCATCCTGGCAGGGATGGTGATGGATGCAAAAGGGGCTGCCGCGTAGGCGGCAGCCCCTTTTGCATTTTCTTTTATTCCACCAGCACCCCCAGTTTCTCCAGGGCTTTGCGGATGGCTTCCATTTCTTCTTCGGTGTTGGTTTCCACCAGATGGGTGTGGATTCCGTTGGACATGGTGGACAGCAGCGGTGCCTTTGTCTCCTTCATCCGCTGGATGTACAGCTGCACGTCTCTCCGGGACCGGAGGTTCAGCTCCCCTTCCATGAAGCCGTATACCTCATGTTCCACAACCACATTGTGGACAACTCCCCCGTTATCCACAATGGCGTTCAGTTCCGCCTCCACCTGGTCCGCCCCATGGCGGCACAGGAAGGATTCCTGCACCCCGTGTTTCCGGAACTCCTGGAGCTGATAGCCCCGCGGGGTGGAAATGATGGGGGTTCCGCTGGCCCGCAGCAGGGCAATGTCTCCTACGATGATCTGACGGCTTACCTGGCATACCCTGGCCATGTCCGTTCCGGTCACCGGTTTGTCGGCTTTTCGGAGCATGGCCAGGATGGTATCCCGCCGTTCTTTGTTTTCCATAATTTTTCACTCCCCGCCTGATAATGATTATTTCATTTCTTTTTATTATATACGAACATTTCTAAAAATTCCACATTCCCCGACTATTTTCTTTTTCCTTGTCATGACTCTCTCCCTGTGCTAGCATAAAAAATACCTGAATCAATAGTTACACTGTATGGAGGATCCTGATTGTCATGAAGGAATACAAAAGCAGATGGGCGGTTTTTGCCATGTCCCTGCCCATCTGCTTTGAAATCATACTGCAGCGGTGATTTAAAGAGGGGGTGTTGCACGCAACGTGCAGCACCCCCTCTTTCACGCCGTTTTTCCTTCTTTTTCCGGTTGTTCCGGATCTTTTTTCAAATCGATCAGATGGAAGCTGCACTTGCTCAGATCCAGCATCCGGGCCGCCAGCCGCCGTCCCCGTTCCAGGTCGGCGGTAAAGCACACTTCCGCCCGGCCCAGGCCATCCGTCCGTGCCAGCCCCCGTTTTTCCAGGTTTTCCAGAGCATCCTGGGCGGTCCGTTCCGCCGGATCCAGGATGGTCACTTCCGGACCGAATTCCTCTTCGATTTCCTTCCGGACAAAGGGATAATGGGTGCAGGACAGAAGTACCGTATCCACATGATGTTCCCGGAGCTTGTCCGCATATTCGTGGATGGCCGCCTTCAGTTCCGGCGTGCCGAATTTCTCTCCTTCGATCAGCGGCACGAACTTGGGACACCCCTGTCCGAACACCTGGATTTCCGGGCTGATCCGCTGGATTTCCCGTTTGTGGGCCCCGGTGGATACGGTGAAATCCGTGGCAAAAAAGCCCACCCGGTTGTTCTTCGTCACTCCCGGGACCATCCGGGCGCCTTTGGCCATGCCGATCACGTCAAAGGAATGGTTCCCCTTGATCACGTCCAGCCCCAGCACCGTAATGGTATTGCAGGCCACCACCAGCTGTTTGATGTGCCGTTTGTCCAGCCAGTCGGTCATCTCTCCCACAAACCGGGTGATTTCTTCCCGGGGCCGGTTGCCGTAAGGGGTCCGGGCCGTATCCCCGATAAAGATGAAATCTTCGTGGGGCAGCTTGGCCTGGAGCCATTTCAGGACGGTGAGCCCGCCTACGCCGGAATCGATTACGCCAATGGGTTGCTTTGCCTGCATCATGATACTTTACCTCCTGAACTCAAACAAAAAAGGCCTGAACAGACAGTCCCATGGGGAAGGACTGCCGATCCAGGCCTTACAGACGGTCAGAAACAGGGGAAACTGTTCCCAGATCCATAAGGATTTATCCAGTTGTCTTATACTTTCTTCATAACATGTTTAGTATAGCATATTCCCGTCAGCAGTGCAACAGAATTTTGTGAATTTTTCGTCCTGTCATTGACCCCTGCCGGCTTTTTGTGATACCCTAAAATCAATTCATTGCAAAGGAGCTTTCCTCTATGGACAAACACTATCCTTCTGATTCCATTTTTGTCACCGGGGTGGCCAAAGTATCCCGGGAAGATGTGATCAATACCCTGTACGGCACCTTCACCCTGAGCCTAGTAATCCAGCGGAACACCGGCCTGATCCTCCACTGCAGCGCCAACATGATCATGGCGGACACCATCGCCTTTCTCCAAGACATCCTGATCGGGAAAAACCTGCTGAAGGACATGGACCGGATGGTGGAAGAACTCCGCAGCCGGTTTCTGGCCCTGTCCCAGAAGGCGGTGATCGCCGCCCTGAAAGACGCCCAGAACCATTTTTTGACGGTGTATCCGAGGGAGGTGTGAATACCCCCTTCCAGTCACTAGTCAGCAGTCACCAGCCTACAGCCAACGAAAAATTTACAGGCAAATTTTTGAAATGGATAAGCCGAATCCGCAGGGTCGGTTCAAGACTTTTGCCTCTGGCAAAATGTCGCCAGAGCCGCCCGTCTGCAGACACACAGCAAAACACCCCGGACAGCCACTGTCCGGGGTGTTTTGCTGTGCCGTCTGGGCACAAGCTCCGTTTGTAGGGTTCTATTAGATAATGCCTCTCAGTTTCAGAGGTTCTACCAGAGCGTTCAGAGCTACGATGTAGGCGCCTACACGCATGGTGGTGTTGTATTTCTTGGCTGCGTCATATACGTTGCCGAATGCCTTCACCATCATCTGTTCCTGTCTGTCGACGACTTCTTCTTCCGTCCAGAAGTATCTGTACAGGTTCTGTACCCATTCGAAGTAGGATACGGTTACGCCGCCGCCGTTGGCCAGCACGTCAGGCACTACAGGGATGCCTCTCTTTTCCAGGATGACGTCTGCTTCTGCATCGGTCGGCCCGTTGGCTGCTTCCACGATCATTTTTGCTTTGATCTTGTCAGCATTCTTGGCAGTGATCTGCAGTTCCAGAGCAGCCGGGATCAGTACGGTTACATCCTGTTCCAGCACTTCTTCGTTGCTGATCGGGGTAGCGCCAGGATACCCTTTGATCACGCCGCCGTTGTTCTTGGCATATTCTTCCACTTTGTACGGATCGAAGCCGTTGGCATCATAGATCCCGCCGCTGATATCGCTCAGAGCTACAATCTTCAGGCCTTTGTCGGCTGCGCATTTAGCGGTCCAGGAACCTACGTTGCCGAAGCCCTGGATAGCCAGAGTAGCGTCTTCCGGTTTAACTCCTTCTCTCTTCAGCAGTTCCAGAGTAGCGGTGATTACGCCACGGCCCGTTGCAGAGGTACGGCCCTGAGAACCGCCCATGCAGATGGCTTTCCCGGTGATGAAACCAGGAGCGAACTGGCAGTTGATCTTGGAGAATTCATCGCACATCCAGGCCATGATCTGGGCGTTGGTGTTCACGTCAGGAGCCGGGATATCTTTCTTTTCGCCGATTACCGGAGCAATCTTGTCGATATACCCACGGGTGATCTTTTCCAGTTCAGTCTTGGATACTTTCCGGGGATCCACAATGATGCCGCCTTTGCCGCCGCCGTAAGGCAGACCAGCGATGGCGCATTTGGTGGTCATCCAGAAGCCCAGGGTCTTTACTTCATCCATGGATACGTTCTGATGGTACCGTACGCCGCCTTTGGCAGGCCCAAGCACGGTGCTGTTCTGAGAACGGTAGCCGGTGAATACTTCCACGTGGCCATCATCCATCTTTACAGGGATGCTGACTTCCAGGGTCCGTTCAGGCTGGGAGATGACTGCCTCAGCGTTGGGATCCAGGTTGATCAGCTTACTAGCCTTTTCCATAGGAATCTTTGCCATTTCAAACAAACTCATTTGTAACGCCTCCTAAAAATAGTATCTAGTGAACCCTTTACGATTTGTATTATAGCACGATTCAGAAATAACTGTTTATTTTTTTGTATTTTGTATACAATTCATCGTCCATGAGGTGTCCTTGCTTTTTTCTGGAGTTTTCGTTATGATTGAAACAAACAGCCGTTTGATTTTTTCTGAAGGAGGCCTTTTCCCAGCATGGACAAACTATCTGCACTGAAAAAGTATTTTGGATACACTTCCTTCCGCCCCGGTCAGGAATCCCTGATCGATGCCCTGCTCCAGGGCCGGGACGTGCTGGGCATCATGCCCACCGGCGCCGGCAAATCCCTGTGCTACCAGATCCCCGCCCTGCTGCTCCCCGGGATCACCCTGGTGATTTCTCCCCTGATCTCCCTGATGCAGGACCAGGTCCAGGCTCTGGAAACCGCCGGGATCCAGGCCGCTTACATCAACAGTTCCCTGTCCGGACGGGAATTCTACGCCACCCTGGACCAGGCCCGGGCCGGTGCCTACAAGCTGATCTACGTGGCCCCGGAACGGCTGGAGACGGAACTGTTCCGGGATTTCGCCAAAGAGGCTGCCATTTCCATGGTGGCAGTGGACGAAGCTCACTGTATTTCCCAGTGGGGACAGGATTTCCGGCCCAGCTACACCCGGATCCTGGATTTCCTGGAATTCCTGCCGAAAAGACCGGTGGTGGGAGCCTTTACCGCCACGGCCACGGAGCAGGTCCGGGATGACATCCTCCAGAGCCTGGAACTGCAGGATCCCCAGATCCTGGTCACCGGCTTCGACCGGAGCAATCTGTATTTCGGGGTGGAACATCCCCGGAACAAGGACGCCTGGGTGCTCCGGTATCTGAAGGATCATCCGGAAGACAGCGGCATCATCTACTGTTCCACCCGGAAGAACGTGGATGAACTGTGCGACCGGCTCCGGCTGGAAGGGATCCCGGCTGCCCGGTACCATGCAGGGATGAGCCAGGAGGAGCGCCAGAAGGCCCAGGAGGATTTCCAGTACGACAGGGCCCCGGTGATCATCGCCACCAACGCCTTCGGCATGGGCATCGACAAGTCCAACGTGCGCTTCGTACTCCACTACAACATGCCCTCCAGTCTGGAAAACTACTACCAGGAAGCGGGCCGGGCCGGCCGGGACGGAGAGCCCTCGGAATGCATCCTGCTGTTCTCTCCCCAGGATGTGGTGATCCAGAAATTCCTCCTGGAACACAAGGAGCAGAATGAAGTGCTGGAAGAAGTGGAAGAAGCCAATCTCCGGAAGCTCTATGCCATGGAGCATTACTGCCGGACCACCAGCTGCCTCCGCCAGACCCTCCTCCACTACTTTGGGGAAGATGCTCCGGCCCGGTGCAATCACTGTTCCACCTGCAACGGAGACTATGAAGAGGTGGACATGACGGAAGAGACCAAGAGCATCGTAAAATGCATCCATGAGGCCCGGCGGCCCTACGGCATCACCCTGATTGCCAACGCCCTGGCCGGCAGCCGGTCCACCCGGGTGGAAGAAACCGGACTTTCCCGGCTGCGGATGTTCGGAGCCCTCCACCAGCATTCCCTGAAGGAAATCAAGGAAATGATCCAGAACCTGCTGGACCAGGGCTACCTGCTGATCACCCGGGACAAGTACCCGGTGCTGAAGATCTCCAAAAAGATCTGGGAACTCCAGGACGATTCCATCCGGGTGCTGCTGCGGAAAGAAGCCGGGACCCAGGATGGGGGTTCCGGCCCCCGGAAAAAGAAGAAGGTCCAGCCGGAGCTGGACCTGCCGGAAGGGTTCACCCAGGAAATGGGGGCCCAACTGTTCACCCGGCTCCGGGCCCTCCGGAAACAGCTGGCGGAACAGGCTATGGTGCCGCCTTTTGTGGTATTCGGAGACCGGACTCTCCGGGACATGTGCCGGCAGCTGCCCCGGACCCATGAACAATTTCTCCAGGTCATGGGCGTGGGCCAGAACAAGGACGAAAAATACGGAGACGCCTTCCTGGAAGCCATCAATGGGTTCTGTGAAGAGAAAGGGGTGTAACGGAATCTGCTTTTATCCTATGGCATAGCACCAGCATGGTATGGTCACCATGGAAAGCAGTGTGGAGAGAATGACCAGCTGAGTGGCAAAGGGCGCATCACTGTCATAACGGGCTGCAAATATGGCCGCTGTTGCCGGAGCCGGCATCCCTGTCATGACTACGGATACCCCCATGCCCACCGGGTCCATTCCGCCCAAAACATGGCACACACCCAAAGCCATCAGTGGAAGCAGTCCCAGACGGAACACACTGTACAGCACGCTTTTTCGGTTTACCAGGGTAGAAGCAGGCACATCTGCCAGAATCGTTCCCACCAGGAACATGGTCAGAGCCGAATTGCAGCTGCCGATGTACCCGATGGTCATAACCAGGAACCGGGGCAGCTGCAGATGACAGACCATACAGCTCATTCCCAGATAAATAGCCACAAGGCAGGGATGGGTCAGGACTTTCTTCAGGGTTTCCTTTTTGTCCACCTTCTGTTCCATGAAATAGGACGTTCCCACCGACCACATGATGAGCCGCATGGGAATCAGGAATACGGAGGCATACAGGAGACCCAGCGGACCATATACCCCTTCCGCCACCGGATTCCCCAGGAACCCGCCATTGGAAGCTATGGTGCAGTACTGGAGCACTTTTTTCTGTCCTTCCGGAAAGCGGTTGAAGAGGACCCGGTTCAGTACCAGATAAATCCCCTGGATTACGAAAGCTGCCAGCAAAATCCGTCCGCAGATGCCCAGTACATTTTCTCCCAAAGGCGCCAGGCAGGACTTCAGGATGTTGCAGGGAATCACCACATTGACACATAGATCTGTCAGACAACGTTTCCCTTCCTGATCCAGGATTCCCTTTTTCTTCAGCAGAAGGCCGGTGAGGATCAGCAGGAACAGGGTAATCTGCAGATTGGCCAATCTGAATATATCCATAGACTTTCCATCTCCCTCACCGGGTCTCCAAAGCCGGTCTGCCTTTCAGGTTCTTTTCCACACCTGCTCCTGCCGCCTGATTCCTGCGGACAACGGATTTTCCCTTTTGAAAAAGGAACCGGGCAGCCATCTTGCTCCGATACATTTCATCAAAGTCTTCCTCCAGCAGGCAATCCATTAAATGTCTTTTTTTCATGATTTTCTCCTTTCTTTCCATCGGTTTCTTGAATCCCATCCTTTATACCAGTTGTCTTTCTGTTGTTCTTCCTTTTCTTTATCTATACTATACTATTTAATAATACAGAATTCCAACTGTTATAATTAGTATTTTATACAGGTATTTTCCTGTTTTATGGAAAGAAGAAGGCTTCCTGCCATTCAGCATCTCCCGGTACAGCCCCTACGTCATGATAAACAAAACACCCCGGACAGCCACTGTCCGGGGTGTTTTGCTGTGCCGTCTGGGCACAAGCTCCGTTTGTAGGGTTCTATTAGATAATGCCTCTCAGTTTCAGAGGTTCTACCAGAGCGTTCAGAGCTACGATGTAGGCGCCTACACGCATGGTGGTGTTGTATTTCTTGGCTGCGTCATATACGTTGCCGAATGCCTTCACCATCATCTGTTCCTGTCTGTCGACGACTTCTTCTTCCGTCCAGAAGTATCTGTACAGGTTCTGTACCCATTCGAAGTAGGATACGGTTACGCCGCCGCCGTTGGCCAGCACGTCAGGCACTACAGGGATGCCTCTCTTTTCCAGGATGACGTCTGCTTCTGCATCGGTCGGCCCGTTGGCTGCTTCCACGATCATTTTTGCTTTGATCTTGTCAGCATTCTTGGCAGTGATCTGCAGTTCCAGAGCAGCCGGGATCAGTACGGTTACATCCTGTTCCAGCACTTCTTCGTTGCTGATCGGGGTAGCGCCAGGATACCCTTTAATCACGCCGCCGTTGTTCTTGGCATATTCTTCCACTTTGTACGGATCGAAGCCGTTGGCATCATAGATCCCGCCGCTGATATCGCTCAGAGCTACGATCTTCAGGCCTTTGTCGGCTGCGCATTTAGCGGTCCAGGAACCTACGTTGCCGAAGCCCTGGATAGCCAGAGTAGCGTCTTCCGGTTTAACTCCTTCTCTCTTCAGCAGTTCCAGAGTAGCGGTGATTACGCCACGGCCCGTTGCAGAGGTACGGCCCTGAGAACCGCCCATGCAGATGGCTTTCCCGGTGATGAAACCAGGAGCGAACTGGCAGTTGATCTTGGAGAATTCATCGCACATCCAGGCCATGATCTGGGCGTTGGTGTTCACGTCAGGAGCCGGGATATCTTTCTTTTCGCCGATTACCGGAGCAATCTTGTCGATGTACCCACGGGTGATCTTTTCCAGTTCAGTCTTGGATACTTTCCGGGGATCCACAATGATGCCGCCTTTGCCGCCGCCGTAAGGCAGACCAGCGATGGCGCATTTGGTGGTCATCCAGAAGCCCAGGGTCTTTACTTCATCCATGGATACGTTCTGATGGTACCGTACGCCGCCTTTGGCAGGCCCAAGCACGGTGCTGTTCTGAGAACGGTAGCCGGTGAATACTTCCACGTGGCCATCATCCATCTTTACAGGGATGCTGACTTCCAGGGTCCGTTCAGGCTGGGAGATGACTGCCTCAGCGTTGGGATCCAGATTGATCAGCTTACTAGCCTTTTCCATAGGAATCTTTGCCATTTCAAACAAACTCATTTGTAACGCCTCCTAAAAATAGTATCTAGTGAACCCTTACAATGCTTATTATAGCACCTTTCAGAAAATATGGAATCGTTTTTTGTATTTTGTATACAAATTTATTTTGAGGAAAAATTCCTGCAATTCATCGTATTCTTATTGCATATATAAGAAATGTGTGCTGCACATAACGTGCAGCACACATTTCACCGGAACTGCTCATAGATCTTCCCGAAATCGACGCCGCCGATGATTTTTCCCTGGTAGGCCCGGGGAAGTTCTTCCACCACCCCTGCCAGATGGGAGGAGGTGATGCCGCACTGGATGCTGAGCCAGGCTTCCATAAAGGCCGCCAGATGGTCGCAGCCCTTGAGCACCCGGCCGTCCACCGGGCTGTACTCATCCCGGTTGTATGCTTCCGGGATATCCCCCGCCAGCAGCCGGACCTTTCCCTTTTCCCGGATCCTGTTATCGAATTCATGGACGGTGAAATTCAGGATATCCTCATGCCAGGCGGCCGGCAGGAGGGGCAGCAGGATTTCTTCCATCTGCCGCTGTTCGATGTCCTTGATCAGTTCGTCCAGGCCTTCGATGGACCTTTTGATGGGAGAAATAATGTCCCGGGTGAGCACTTCCGGCAGGTCATGCCACAGGCCGCCCAGGAAATCGTTCACCAGCCGTCCCTTGCAGGCCCCCATGGACAGGGCGCAGAAGTACCCCATGATGGCCACCACCAGCACGTGGCCCATGACGGAAGTTTCCGGCACCCGGGGAGACTGGGACCAGCGCTTCTGGAACCGGAGCTTGCCGATAAGATCCACGAACTTCCGGGTCTTCCCGTTCATGGCGATTTTCTGGACCCCTGCCAGGTTGTAATGGTCTTCGATGTTGTCGGCGATCCGCTCCCTGATTTCCTCCACTCCGAAAATCCCCTGGTTCATCCGGTAGATGATCCGGAACTCCCATTCCGTGGCCAGGTAGTGGGCGGCCCGGATCAGCTGTTTCTCCAAAGGATGGCTGTCTCCGTCCAGATAGGCCTCCATCTTGGCCATAAAGAGACTGCCGGCCAGAGACGGCACCCGCCGTACCAGTTCCTTGTACACCCACTGGTTCAGCCGGGCGCCGCTTTTTTCCATCAGCTCGTGGAACACCGGGGGCTTGATGTCCGTGAGCACCACCCGGTGGAGGAATTCGAAGATGCCCCCTTCCACCAGCACCTGCCAGTCCAGGCTGGCTCCATGGTCCTGTTCCTCATACCGGGCCAGCACATAGAGGATCATCATCTTGTGAGCCTGTTTGTCCAGTTCCGTAAAGCCCTGGGGCCGGATATAATCGTTCCACCGCTGGATGTAGGCCGCTTCAAAGACAAACTGGATCAGATCCCGGGGCAGCGGGATGGTCTGGATATTTGCCATAGGACACCTCCTGTGTTCACTGACTTTCCTGTTGTTCCTTTTCCTTTTGTTCCACCAGTTCCAGGTTCCGGAGCAGGAGCTTTTTCCCCCGCCAGGCAAAGGCATAGGATCCGTACCGTTCCCGGAACTGCCGGTTGGTCAGGTTTTCCAGATCCTGCCGGTCCAGCCGGAGCAGACGGTCCCGGCGGAATTCTGTCAGAGGGGTTTCCGGCACCTGCTGGTTGTGGGGGCAGACCCGCTGGCATTCATCACAGCCGAAGATCAGGGGCGTTTCCCGGAGGACAGCCTGTTCTGATTCGGTCAGTTCTCCTTTTTTCTGGGTCAGGTAGGATTTGCAGGTCCGGTAGGTGTAGGTCCCTCCCTGGAAACACTGTCCGGGACAGACCCGGGCACAGGCCCCGCAGTGGCGGCAGCTCCGTTCCAGAGGCCGGTCCGGCTCCAGAGGCTGGGTGGTGAGCACTGCCCCGATGAAGCACCAGGAACCCCAGGTGTCGTTAATGAGGCAGCCGTTGTCCCCCAGAAATCCCAGTCCGGCCTGGACCGCCAGGTCCCGTTCCGCCAGAGGGGAGGTATCCACAATGGCCAGCTGCCGGCTGCCAGGGGCCTGGCCTTCCATCCAGCCGGCGATTTTCTCCAGATACTCCCGGACCACCGGATGGTAATCCGGGATCTGGCAGTAACAGGACAGATTGCTGCCGGATGACGGTTCCAACCGGTAGGGAAAAAGGATCACCACGGCTCCCCGGCAGCCCGGGAGCTGAGTGGTAAGATCATACCGTTCCAGTCCCTTCCCCGCCGCCAGGGGACACACCTCCGGAAAAGGATCGGGCACCGGCAGATGGCTGGGAGCCACGCCCACTTCCGTCAGGCCCAGTTCCCGGCAGAATGCCTTCAATGCCTTTTTATCCATGGTCCGCCCCCTTTTTCTGGTTTACAGGGTCATTATATCATACCCTTACAAAAACTCCCTTACCTGGTCACTGATCACCTGGCCCATGATCCGTTTCATGGGCACGTCTCCATGGAGACCGTCCAGGGCCATTTCCGTAGGCAGCTCCGGACCCATGGCTTCAAAAGGCGCCGCCACATCGATGTGGGGCTGGGTGCGGATGTACGCGTTCACCTTCCGGAAAGCTTCCTGCCAGTGGCTGTCCGTAGGCTCGTCAAAAGCCTTTTCGATGTTTCCCGGGTTGATGGGTGCCAGGGTCAGGAGCACCGGGGTGATGCCGTTTTCCCGACACATAGCCTGGATCTTCCGGAGATCGGCGATCACCTCTTCCGGTTCCGTCCCATTCCGGAGGCTGTTGCTGCCTCCCATGATCAGAAGGGTCTTCAGATGGAAAGGCAGCACATCCCGTTCAAACCGTTCCACCATCATTTCACTGGTGTCCCCGCTTTCCGACAGGTTCACTGTAGGCACAGAGATGTAATGGGCATAGCTGTATTCCAGGTCCGAGGGGCTGAAGGACAGCCGGCCCCCTCCATGGGAAATGCTGTCTCCGAAGATGCCCACCTGGACCCGATCCGTTGGTTCCAGTTCCACTTTTTCCGGCAGGCTCCATTCCCCCACCGGCCGGCCCTTGCCGTCCATCCCCCGGACCCGCCAGTAATAAGTGCCGATCCGGGGTTCCTTGTCGTACAGGTCCGTCAGTTCCGTAGTTTCTGCATAGACCCGGTGCCGGGAAGGCAGGATGCCCCCCATTTTTTCCGGCAGCTGGTCCAGCACTTCCACTTCGTACTGGCTGGCCCCCGGAAGACTTGTATAGGAATACACCGGATACAGGATCCGGGAACCGGGCTGGTCCCTCTTCATGGGACGGGGCACCGGTGCATCACGCAGGTTCCGTTCCAGGGTGTTCTGGAGCTCTGCCGGCTGGGAATAGCCTCCCAGGGGATTCCCGTCCAGGTTGTAGGCCCGGACCCGCCAGAAAAGAGGCAGCTCTCCATCCAGATCCGGCAGCTTCTCTTCATCCAGCAGGATCCGGTTGGTGTAGATTTCAGCATCCCGGTACAGGACTTCTTCTACCGAATGTTCCGGATCCAGTTCCTCAGGGATCTGGGAGAAGATCTCCAGCTCGTACCGGACGGCCTGGAGATCCTGGGGCCACTGGAGGAACCCCAGCCGGGGCCCTCCTGTCATATAGCGCTGGATGTACCGGGGCATCCGGTGCTGGACGGCATTGTCCAGCTGCCCCAGGAACAGTCCCGGCAGCAGCGCCCCCACCAGCAGCCAGCGCCACCGGCGTCTTTCCGTATGCTGCAGCATCTTTCTCCCTCCCTGTTGTTATTGTATTCCTAATCATAACAGTTCCCCATGAAAAAGGAAGATCAAAGGTGTGAAATTTGTGGTAAAAAAAGAGCCGGTGCCTAAGCACCAGCTCTTTTTGTCAGCTGACCGTTGACGGTACTGTTGCTTCCGCAACGGCGCCTCTGTCATTCACCCTTAATGGTCTTGATGATCAGTTTGTTTACCATGCCCGGGTTGGCTTTGCCCCGGGATTTCTTCATGACCTGGCCTACCAGGAAGCCGATGGCCTTGTCCTTGCCGGCCTTGTAGTCGGCTACAGACTGGGGATTGGCAGCAATGGCCTCATCCACCATGGCCTGGATGGCTCCTTCGTCGCTGACCTGTTCCAGGCCCAGCTTCTTCACCAGATCGGCAGGAGCTTCGTCCTTTTTCAGCATTTCTGCAAAGACCTTCTTGGCCAGTTTGCTGGACAGCACGCCCTTTTTGATCAGGGCCACCATCTGTCCCAGATGAGCCGGGGACACGGGGAATTCCCCGATGCCGCAGTTGTTGCTGTTCAGGTACGCGGACACATCCCCCAGGATCCAGTTGGCCACGCCTTTGGCGTCGTCGGTTTCCTTGGCGGCTGCATCGAAGTACTCAGCCATCTTCTTGTCAGCCACGATCAGTTCTGCAGAATAGTCATCCAGCCCTTTTTCGTTCATGAGACGGGCTTTCCGGGCATCCGGCAGTTCCGGCAGTTCGCTCTTGGCCTTTTCCACCCATTCTTTTTCGATGATGATGGGAGCCAGGTCCGGTTCCGGGAAATACCGGTAATCGTGGGCTTCTTCCTTGGACCGCATGGAGAAGGTCATCCCCTGGGCATCGTCCCAGGTACGGGTTTCCTGGACCACATGGCCCCCGTCTTCCAGAATTTCCTTCTGCCGTTCCACTTCGTATTCAATGGCTCTTTCCAGGGCCTTGAAGGAGTTCAGGTTCTTGATTTCCGCCCGGGTGCCGAATTCCTTGGCCCCTACGGGCATAATGGAAATGTTGGCATCGCAGCGCATGGAGCCTTCCTGCATCTTGCCGTCGCAGACCCCGGTGTACTGGAGGTAGGCCCGGAGTTTTTCCATGTAGGCACGGGCTTCCGCCGCAGACCGCATGTCCGGTTCGGACACGATTTCGATCAGAGGCACCCCGGCCCGGTTGTAGTCCACTGCAGAGAAATCAGAGGTGCTGATGGAAGCACCGGAATGGACCAGTTTCCCGGCGTCTTCTTCCATATGGATCCGGGTGATGCCGATCCGTTTGGTTTCCCCGTCCACGTTCACGTCCAGGTGCCCGTTCAGGGCAATGGGCTGATAGAACTGGGAAATCTGGTAGGCTTTGGCCAGATCCGGATAGTAGTAGTTTTTCCGGTCGAATTTGCTGTAGCGCTGGATCTCGCAGTTCACAGCCAGAGCAAAGCGCAGGGCAAATTCCACCATCTGCTTGTTGATCACAGGCAGAGCCCCGGGCATGCCCAGACAAACCGGGCATACATGGGTGTTGGGGGCACCGCCGAATTCCGTGGAGCAGGAGCAGAAAGCCTTGGTCTTGGTTTTCAGTTCCGCATGGACTTCCAGACCGATTACGGTAGTATATTCTGTCATTATTTCCGACCTCCCAGAGGTGCCACGGCTTTATGGAAATCCGTAGCCTGTTCAAAGGTATAAGCTGCCCGCAGCAGGGTCTCTTCGCCCAGAGCCTTGCCGATGAGCTGGGCCCCTACCGGCATGTTGTCCACAAAGCCGCAGGGGATGGAAATGCCGGGCAGGCCGGCCATGTTCACCGGAATGGTGGTTACGTCCAGCATGTAGACGGTCAGAGGATCCATCTTGGCATCCAGAGGATAAGCCACCACCGGGGAGGTGGGAGTCAGCAGCAGATCGCATTTTTCGAAGGCGTTGGCAAAGTCCTGACGGATCAGGGTCCGGACCTGCATGGCCTTGTTGTAATAGGCATCATAGTACCCGGAGCTGAGCACGTAGGTCCCCAGCATGATCCGGCGGCGGACTTCCTTGCCGAAGCCTTCCGTACGGGTCTTGCGCATCATTTCCGGAGCGCTTTCCGCAGCCATTTCCCGGAAGCCGTACCGGACACCGTCGAAACGGCCCAGGTTGGCGGAGGCTTCTGCCGGAGCGATGATGTAATAGGTGATTACGGCATATTCCGTATGAGGCAGGGACACTTCGATCACATGGGCACCCAGTTCTTCGAACTTCTTGGCAGCCAGCTTGATCTGGGCAGCCACTTTGGGGTCCGTGCCTTCCCCGAAGTATTCCTTGGGCAGGCCGATGGTCAGGTCCTTCACATCCTGGCGCAGAGCCTTGGTGTAGTCAGGGACCGGTGCATCATAGGAGGTGGAATCATGGGCATCCAGGCCGCTGATGGTGTTCAGCACCAGGGCGGCGTCGGTGACGTCACGGGCAATGGGCCCCACCTGGTCCAGGGAGGAGGCGAAAGCCACACAGCCGTACCGGGAAACCCGGCCGTAGGTGGGTTTCAGCCCTACGCAGCCGTTGAAGAAAGCCGGCTGCCGGATGGAACCGCCGGTATCAGAGCCCAGGGACCAAATGGCTTCCCCGGCTGCAATGCTGGCAGCGCTGCCGCCGGAAGAACCGCCGGGCACCCGGGACAGATCCCAGGGGTTGTGAGTGATCTGGAAATGGGAGGTTTCCGTGGTGGACCCCATGGCGAATTCATCCATGTTGGTCTTGCCCAGGAAAATGGTTTCGTCCTTCCGCAGGTTTTCGATGACGTGGGCATCGTATACCGGCACGAAGTTTTCCAGGATCTTGGAGGCGCAGGTCATCCGGACACCCTTTACGCTGATGTTGTCCTTGATGGCGCCGGGGATCCCGGCCAGGGGTTTGATGGTCTCGCCGTCGGCGATCATCTTGTCCACTTTGGCTGCCTGGGCCAGGGCATTTTCCTTGTCCAAGGTAATATAGGCCTTGACCTGGTCTTCCACTTCGTCGATCCGGTCATAGACCGCTTTGGTCAGTTCCACGGAGCTGATTTCTTTCTTCACCAGCTTGTCATGGAGCTCATGTGCAGTTTCACTGTATAAAGCCACTGTTCTGCCTCCTCTTATTCGATAACCCGGGGAACTTTGAAGCCGCCTTCATATTCCTCCGGAGCATTCTTCATGGCGTCCTCGTGGGACAGGCTCTCAACAGGAACGTCTTCCCGCAGCACATTGCTGATGGGAAGCACATAGGGAGAAGGTTCGATTCCCTTGGTATCCACTTTCTTTAAGATTTCAGCATAATTCAAAATCTGGTTGAACTGCTCAACAAACTTGTCCATTTCATCGTCCGGAACATTTAACCGGCACAGATTTGCGATATGCTTTACATCATTGACTGTAACGCTCATTTTTTCACCGCCTATCGAAAATCTATTCCAGCAGGGCAGTCAGGGCCCGCCGGAACCAGTTTTACTAAAAGATTATATCACAGTCCCATCATTTAGAAAACCATTTTGCCCGTCTTTCCCTGTCTCCATGCCCGTTCCGGCCCCTTGACAAAATTTCCGGGAACAGGTAATGTATTCCTATATAAATAGTATGCATTATTGGCACCCTGTGCCCTGCAAGGAGGAAAAAAATCATGAAATTCACCACTGCCTGTATCCACGGAGGCGGCCCCAACGATGCCACCGGCGCCGTCTCTCCGGCTCTGTATCTCACATCCACTTTTGCCCATCCCGGCCTGGGGAAATCCACCGGCTGGGCCTATACCCGGGAATCCAACCCCACCCACGCCAGACTGGAAAAAGTCCTGTCCACCCTGGAAGGGGGCACCGATGCCCTGTGCTTTTCCTCCGGCATGGCAGCCATTGATGCGGTGATGCGGCTTTTTGCCCCGGGAGACCACCTGATCACCGGTTTCGACCTGTACGGCGGGTCCTTCCGGCTGTTCCGGACCACCTATGAGCCCCTGGGCCTGACCTTCACCGCCGTCCACACCAGTGATCTGAAGGCCGTGGAAGAGGCCATCACCCCCGCCACCAAAGCCATCTATCTGGAAACTCCCACCAACCCCACCATGGAAATCACGGACCTGGAAGCCATCAGCGAACTGGCCCACAAACACGGGATCCTGGTGATTGTGGACAATACCTTCCTGTCCCCCTATTTCCAGCGGCCTCTGACCCTGGGAGCGGATATTGTGGTCCACAGCGGCACCAAGTACCTGGCCGGCCACAATGACTCCCTGGCAGGGTTTGCCGTCAGCCGGGAAGCGGAGGTGGCCGCCCGGCTCCGGACCATCTACAAGACCACCGGGGCCGTGCTCAGCGTCTTCGATGCCTGGCTCCTGCTCCGGAGCCTGAAGACCCTGCCGGTGCGGATGAAACAGCACCAGGAAAATGCCCTGTACCTGGCCCAGTGGCTGCGGGAACAGCCCCTGGTGGAAAAGGTGCTGTATCCCGGCCTGCCGGACCACCCGGGCTATGAAATCCAGAAGAAACAGGCCAACGGATTCGGAGGGATGATTTCCTTCTATGTGAAATCCCCGGAAGCCGCCAAGACCATCCTGGAAAAGATCCATCTGATTCAGTTCGCGGAAAGCCTGGGAGGCACCGAAAGCCTGCTCACCTATCCCATTACCCAGACCCATGCGGACCTGACCCCGGAAGAAGCGGAAGAAAAGGGCATCACCCACACCCTGCTCCGGTTCTCCGTAGGCCTGGAAGACAAAGAAGACCTGCGGGACGACCTGGCCCAGGCCTTCGAGCAATGTAAATAACAAAAGAGCTGCCGCGACGCGGCAGCTCTTTTGTTATTTTTCCAACAGCCGTACAGCTTCATCTCCCACTTCCTGGGTGGTGGCGGTGCCGCCCATGTCCGGAGTCAGGACTTTCTTTTCCACCATCATGGTCTCGATGATGTCAATCAGCTTCCGGCCCCAGTCCTTGTGGCCGAAGAAGTCCAGCATCTGGCTGGCGGACCATATGGAGGCCAGAGGGTTCGCCTTGCCCTGGCCGGCAATATCCGGAGCACTGCCGTGGATGGGTTCGAACATGGAAGGATATTTCCGTTCCGGGTTCAGGTTGGCACCGGCGGCCAGGCCCATGCCGCCGGAAATGGCGGCTCCCAGGTCCGTCAGGATGTCCCCGAACAGGTTGGAGCACACAATGATCCCGTACCGTTTGGGATCCTTCACCATGAACATGCTGGCCGCATCCACCAGGTAGGAATGGGTTTCCACATCGGGATAGTCCTTCCCCACTTCCGCAAAGATCTGGTCCCAGAACACCATGGAATAGTTCAGGGCATTCCCTTTGGAAATGCTGGTGAGGGATCTGTGTTCCTTCCGGGCCAGGTCATAGGCGTACCGGATGATCCGTTCCGTGCCGAACCGGGAGAACACGCTGTCCTGGATCACCACTTCCCGGGGCGTGTCCTTGTACAGCCAGGCACCGGCCCCGGCATATTCCCCTTCGCTGTTTTCCCGGACGAACACCATGTCGATGTCTTCCCGTTTCACTCCCGCCAGAGGGCAGGGAGCCCCTTTCAGCAGTTTCACCGGCCGCAGGTTCACATACTCATCGAAGCTCTTCCGGATCTTGATCAGAAGTCCCCGGAGAGAAATATGGTCCGGCACCCCGGGATAACCCACAGCCCCCAAATAGATGGCGTCAAAATGGGACAATTGTTCGATCCCGTCTTCCGGCATCATTTCCCCGTGTTCCAGGTAGTACTGGCAGCCCCAGGGGAAACAGGTGAAGTCAAAGCCAAAGGAACCGTCCAGTTCCGCTGTCCGTTTCAATACCTTGATGCCTTCCGCCAGCACTTCCGGCCCGATGCCGTCGCCGCCGATCACTGCGATTTTGTAGATTTTCTTTTCCATTGCTGTTCCTTCTTTCTTCCAGAATCCAAAAAGCCATGGACGGACCCGCCCTTTTCATGCTATTACTATAATACAAAAGTATTATTTTGTGAACTTTCTGTCATTCAGTCTGACCAACGAAAAGTTTGGCAAATCCCAAAGAATCAGGAGGCAATCATGTCCATCACCCCGGAACAGATCCGCTACTTCATCACCGCCTGCCGGTACATGAACTTCACCAAGGCCGCCGAAGAGCTCCACCTCACCCAGCCCGGACTCAGCAAAGCCATCCGGGAACTGGAAGGCCAGTGCGGGGCCGCCCTGTGGGAACGGCATCACAATTCCCTGGCCCTGACCCCTGCCGGCCGGGTATTCCTGGAACAGGCCCGAAAATTCCAGGACCAGTATGAACAGCTTGAGGCCACCGCCCGGTCCCTGGGCTCCGGAGAAGCTCTGCTGCGGATCGGCCTGGTTCCCATGTGCGGCAACACCATTTTCCCCGGTCTCCACCGGGCTCTCCAGGAAGCCTGGCCCCAGCTGCGGATCATCACCACCGAAGCCACCGGTCCCACCCTGTATTCCCTGCTGGACCAGCAGGAAATCGATCTGGCCCTGTGCGTCACCAACCATCTGCCGGAAGCCCCCTACCACTGCCGGGTCTTGAAGGACAGCCGGCTCATGCTGTTCGTCCACAGGGACCATCCTCTGGCCCGGCGGACTTCCGTGGACCTGCAGGACCTGGAGGATGAACCGCTGGTCCTGTTCACCGACCAGTTCGGCCAGACCCGGTACCTGCGCCGGCTGTTCGCCGCCTGCCAGGTCCACCCCCGGATCCTCCACCAGACCTCCCAGGTGTTCACCATCCTGGAATACATCCGCCACCAGGCCGCCCTGGGTTTTCTTTCTGAAGAATTTGCCCAGGACGAAAAGAACCTGGTGGCCATCCCCGTGAACCAGATTGCCACCGGCCACGTGAATTTCGTCTGGAACCGGGATCCGGACCAGTTCCCCGCCCTGAAGCGGTTTTTGGAGTTTGTGGAAAATAGGTGGCCCCGGTAGGGACAGCAGGACCTGTCTGCAGTCTCTAGTCAGCAGTCCACAGTGAGCTTTTTGATTTACATTGTAAATCAACTATATTATAATTTTGGCTGATTTATTTAATAGGTAATCAAAAAAAGGACCCGTTTCCCGGCAGGGGAACGGGTCCTTTCCTACGGCCGCTGACCGTGGACAGCTGACAGTTCTTTATTTCATTACCAGCTGGCTCAGATCTGCCACCTGGTTTACCTGCTTCTTCACCTGGTTCAGCAGGGCCAGACGGTTGTTCTTTACTTTTTCGTCCTTGTCCATGACCATCACCGCGTCGAAGAAGGCGTTGACGGGTGCGGCCAGTTCATCGTTGGCAGCCAGCAGGTCGGCGTACTTCCGGTCGGCAGCCAGAGGAGCGGTGGCAGCAGCCACTTTTTCCACAGCTTCGAAGAGGGCCTTTTCTGCGGCATCCTGGAAGAGGGCGGCATCCACAGGGGCTTCCACCACATTGTTCTTGCTGATGTTTTCCACCCGGGTGAAGGCCTGGATGCTGTCGGCGGCTTTATCCGTTTCCAGATAAGCAGCCAGGGCATCGGCCCGGACGAAGATGTCTGCCAGGTCGTCCAGTCCCGGAGCGGCCAGGACGGCATCCACCACGTCATACCGGACCCCTTTGTCCAGCAGCATGTTCTTGGCCCGCTGGGCGAAGAAGTCGGCCACTTCATCCAGCAGCTTGGCTTCGTTTTCCACTTCCACCGGCAGGTTCTTCAGGGTTTCCGCCAGTACGGCCCGGAGCGGGAAGTGGACTCCGCCGTCGGCCACGATGTTCAGGATGCCCAGAGCCTGACGGCGCAGGGCGTAGGGATCCTGGGACCCGGTGGGCGCCATGCCCCGGCTGAAGGTGGCCACAATGTTGTCCAGTTTGTCCGCCACAGCCAGAATCCGGCCTTCGTTGCTCTGGGGCAGTTCATCGCCGGCAAACCGGGGCATGTACTGTTCCCCGATGGCCTGGGCCACTTTCTCCCCTTCCTTGTCCAGGAGAGCATATTCCTTGCCCATGGTGCCCTGGAGTTCGGTGAATTCTGTTACCATGCCGGTGACCAGATCCGCCTTGGACAGGAGGGCAGCCCGTTCCACGGCCTTGGCATCCGCTTCCAGGCCGGTGGCTTTCACCAATACGTCGCACAGCTTCTGGAGCCGTTCCGTCTTGTCATACATATTCCCCAGGCCGTGCTGGAAGGCCACTTCGTGGAGTCCTTCCCGGTGCTGGGCCAGGGATTTCTTCCGGTCGTTGTCGAAGAAGAACACTGCATCGTCCAGACGGGCCCGGAGCACCCGTTCATTCCCGTGGGTCACGATGTCCAGATGTTCCTTGCCCCCGTTGCGGACGGTGATGAATTTTGGCATCAGTTTCCCATCCTTGTCGAACATGGGGAAGTACCGCTGATGATCCCGCATGGGGGTGATGATGGCGCAGTCCGGCAGACGCAGGTACTTGTCATCGATATGGCCGCACAGTGCCGTGGGATATTCCACCAGGAAGGTGACTTCTTCCAGCAGGTCCGGAGAAATGGCGGCTTTGCCTCCTTCGGCCACAGCCAGGTCTTCGATCTGTTTCCGGATGGTTTCCCGGCGTTTGTCCACGTCCACCATGACGAAGTTGTCTTCCATGGTCTTTTCGTAGGAAGCAGCGTCCGGGATGGTGATCAGATGGTTGCTCAGGAACCGGTGGCCCCGGGCTTCTCTGCCGCTCTTTACATCGTTGGCTTCCACCGGGATCACCTGGTCATCCAGGAGAGCCACCATCCAGCGGAAAGGACGGACGAACCCGAAATCATAGTCAGCCCACCGCATGGTTTTGGGGAAGTTCAGAGAATGGAGGATGTCATCCAGGATGGCCGGCAGCAGGTCGATGGTCTTTTTGCCTTCCAGATGCTTCACGGCATACACATAGCCGTCCTTCTGGACCAGGTCCTTTACATCCACACCCTGGCCCCGGGCAAATCCCTGGGCGGCACGGGTGGGGTTCCCTTCCTTGTCAAAGGCAATCTTCAGGGACGGCCCCTTGCTTTCCACATTGGAGTCTTCCTGTTTTTCCGCTACCCCTTCCGCCAGGAAAGCCATCCGGCGGGGAGTCCCGTACACTTTCACCGTGCTGAAGGGGATCCGGGCTTCGGCCAGTTTCTTCCCGGCCAGTTCCTTGTATTCCTTCAGGATGCCGGGCATGTATTGGGCCGGCATTTCTTCCGTTCCGATTTCATATAATAAATTTGCCATATCCATTACCCTCTCTTCAGCATGGGGAATCCCAGTTTTTCCCGTTGTTCCACATAGGCCGCCGCACACAGCCGAGCCAGTGCCCGCACCCGGGAAATGTAGTTGGTCCGTTCGCTGACGCTGATGGCGCCCCGGGCATCCAGCAGATTGAAGGTGTGGGAGCATTTCAGCACATAGTCATAAGCCGGACGGATGTTGCCGGTGAGGATGACCCGTTTGGCTTCCTTTTCGTACTTGTCGAACAGGTCGAACAGCAGGTCGATGTCGGCGATGTCAAAGCTGTACCGGGACTGTTCCACTTCGTTGGTGTGGAACACATCCCCGTAGGTCACATCCCCCACCCACTGGAGGTCGTAGACGTTTTCCACCCCCTGGATGTACATGGCCAGCCGTTCCAGGCCATACGTGATTTCCACAGCCACCGGTTTGATGTCGATGGAACCCACCTGCTGGAAATAGGTGAACTGGGTGATTTCCATCCCGTCCAGCCAAACTTCCCAGCCCATACCCCAGGCCCCCAGGGTGGGAGATTCCCAGTTGTCTTCCACGAACCGGATATCATGTTCTTCCGGATGGATGCCCAGTTCCCGCAGGCTTTCCAAGTACAGTTCTTGGATGTTGCTGGGGGACGGCTGCATGATCACCTGGAACTGGTGATGCTGATACAGACGGTTGGGGTTGTCCCCGTACCGGCCGTCAGCAGGACGGCGGGAAGGTTCCACATAGCACACGTTCCAGGGTTCCGGCCCCAGTACCCGCAGGAAGGTGGACGGGTTCATGGTCCCGGCGCCCTTTTCCACGTCATAAGGCTGAGCCATGATGCAGCCCTGGTTGGCCCAGTACTTCTGCAGGTTCAAAATGATGGTCTGAAAATCCATTTTCTCTCCTCCTATACAAAAACTCCCGTCTCTGTAATATAGACAGGATACTCTACATTACAGGGACGGGAGGTTGTTCCGCGGTTCCACCCTGTTTGCCGCCCGAAAGCGGCCTCTCTTGTGAAGCGAACGCTCAGGGATGCCAACCCCCTCATTGCGTATTACAGAGGAACTATAACAAATCAGGCGGAACTTGTCAAGTTCCGCCTGGATTTTTCAGTTGGTGGGCCCACAAGGATTCGAACCTTGGACCAACCGGTTATGAGCCGGGGGCTCTACCGCTGAGCTATAGGCCCAATGCTAAAATTATAAACCAGAAAAGGAAATTCTGTCAATTATTCCAGGAATTCCTTCAGGGGTTTGCTCCGTTTGGGGCTCCGGAGTTTCCGCAGGGCCTTGGCTTCAATCTGCCGGATCCGTTCCCGGGTGACCCCGAAATACTGGCCCACTTCTTCCAGGGTACGGGTACGGCCGTCCATAAGGCCAAACCGCAGTTCCAGCACTCTCCGTTCCCGGGCGCTCAGGTGTTCCTGGAGCACCTTGCCCAGCTGTTCCTGGAGCAGGGTGTAGGAGGCGGCATCCGCCGGAGACGGAGCCTCCTGGTCTTCGATGAAGTCTCCCAAGTGAGAGTCTTCTTCTTCCCCGATAGGGGTTTCCAGGGAAACCGGTTCCTGGGCGATTTTCTGGATCTCCCGGACCCGTTCCACAGGCACGTCCATTTCCTTGGCGATTTCTTCCGGGGTCGGTTCCCGTCCCAGTTCCTGCAGCAGCTGCCGGGATACCCGGACCAGCTTGTTGATGGTTTCCACCATGTGCACCGGGATCCGGATGGTCCGGGCCTGGTCGGCAATGGCACGGGTAATGGCCTGCCGGATCCACCAGGTGGCGTAGGTACTGAACTTGAATCCCTTGTTGTAATCGAACTTTTCCACAGCCTTGATCAGCCCCAGGTTCCCTTCCTGGATCAGATCCAGGAACAGCATCCCACGGCCCACATACCGTTTGGCAATGCTGACCACCAGCCGGAGGTTGGCTTCGGACAGGCATTTCTTGGCGTTGTCCCCGCAGAATTCCATCCGGTGGAGGAGACGGCTGAAGCGTTTTTTGGCTTCTTCGATCTTGCTCTTGGTTTCCTCATCCACTTTCTGGTGGAGGGCTTTGTCGTCGATCACGGCAAACAGTTCCTGGAGAGTCCCCAGGGTGCTTTCCTCGGCTTCTTCCGCCGGATCGTCCGGGTGGACGGACTTCACCGTATGGGCCACCTTGTATTTGTTTTCCTGGAGCAGCCGGTTCAGCCGCTTCTTTTCGTCCATGGTGAAAGCCTTCACCAGGTTCTGGTAGTCTTCCGTATCCAGGATGTGATCCGTATTGGACAGAAGCTGGGCCTTCCGGTAGGTCAGGGAAACGCTCCGGTTGTCCACCCAGATGCCTTCTCTGGTGAGCAGTTCATTGGCCTCGTCCAGCAGCTTGCCGATGGACAGCCGTTTGTTCACCGGCGGGAATTCCCCGTCCGGCTTGTCCCCTTTCAGGATGACTTTGGCCTGGTTGCCTTTGTCGGCCCGTTTGGCCAGTTTGATTTCATCATCCCCGGCCAAAAGAGGCACCCGGCCGATTTCCTTCAGATACATGCGGACCGGGTCATCCACAATGACCCCTTCTGGAACGGACAGGTTGGCCAGTTCCGATTCGTCCACTTTCAGTTCGTCTTCATCGATGGTTTCCGGTTCCTCATCTTCGGCTCCGTCATCCACCACTTCAATGTTCTTTTCAGCCAGTTTGGAATAGATGGCATCCATCTCATCTACAGAGACGGTGTCTTCGTTCTGCAGCCGGTCCTGGATTTCCTTGTAGGTGAGAACGCCGTGATTCTTTTTGGCCAGCGCTTCGAATTCCGCCAGGTATTCCGCCGCGGTTTTGGGTTTGTCTTTCTTGCCTGCCTTGCTTCTGGTTTTCGTTCCTGAACCCGCCTTTCCCGTGGTTTTTGCCGCCTTCTTCTTTCTGGGAGCAGCCTTGGCTTTCCCCACTGCCGTGGGCTGGGCCTCACTCTGTCCTTTCTCTGCTGCCGTGGCAGTCAGCTGCGGCTCCAATTCTTTCTTTTCTTTTTCAGTCATTGGGGCGTTCCCTCCTTTCTTTCAAATGAGAAAAATCTGCATTTCCCGGCTTCATACCGGTTTTGTCAATTTTCCTATCTCCAATTTTATTCGCCGACATTCTTCTAATTCCTGCAAAAATTTTTCATTTCCCTCTTTTTCATATTTTTCCGCCAGTTGGCTGTGTTTTTCATATTCCCGGTCCAGGGCTGCAATCTGCAGCCGCCGGAGGCAGTCCTCCAGGATGGAGGGCAGGGTGCCCTTTTCCACATTGAGGCTCAGGATCCCCGTCAGTTCTGCCGCTCCCTCTTCTTCCAGATGGGGGAACAGGTCCCGGGGATCCCGGTAGGTCCCTTCCTGGACCATCCGGAGGAAGGTGGTGAAAATGGCCTGCCGGGCCGGGGTGGTGAAGGATTCCAGATGGGCGATGCCCTCCTGGCCCGGACGGGGCGGGATTCCTTCCAGGAAAGCCCGGAGCACCAGCCGTTCCGCCTGTTCCGTAGGGCTGGTCACCTTCACCTGCCGCTGGGTGAGCCATTCCGGATTGTAGCTCCGGCCCCCGAACTGACCCTGGGTCAGCTTCCGGTATTCGCTCTGGATCAGCCCTTCGTCAATGGCCAGCCGCCGGGACAGATCCCGTATCCGTTCCCCCACTTCCACGTCGCTCTGGCAGTCCCGGAACAGGGGCAGCACTTTGGCCACCGCTTCCACTTTGCCTCCCAGAGTCTCCAGATCACATTCTCCCAGCACCGTATCCATCTGGTAGTCCATGCCCGGTTTAGCATTCTTCAGCAGTTCCTCGAAGGCTTCCCTGCCTTCCTTTCGGATGAATTCGTCCGGATCCTTCCCGTCGGTCACATGCATCACCCGGCATTTGAGCCCGGCCTGGAGGGCCAGGGGAATGGCCCGCATGGCCGCCGCCCGTCCGGCCCGGTCGCTGTCGAAACAGAAGACCACTTCCGGGGTGAGCCGCTTCAACAGGGCCGCCTGATGGTCCGTAAAAGCCGTACCCATGGAGGCCACCGCCCAGTCGATGCCGGCGGCATGGAGGCTGATGGCGTCCATGTGTCCTTCCACGATCAGGGCCTGCTGCCGTTTCCGGATGGGGCCGGAAGCCCGATCCAGGCCGAACAGCAGATTTCCCTTGTGGAACCAGGGGGTTTCCGGGGTGTTCATGTACTTGGCCGGGGAGGCGTCCTTGTCCAGGATCCGGCCGGTAAAGCCTACCACCCGGCCCCGGGGATCCCGGATGGGAATCATTACCCGGGCCCGGAATTTATCGTAGACTCCGGTGCCCCGCTGCCTGGGACTGACCAGCCCCGCCTTCAGCAGCACGGCTTCCGTCACCCCCCGTTTTTCCAGGGCGGTGGAAAGAGTCTGGAAATCCGGCGGGGCCAGCCCCAGGCCGAAGGACTCGATAATGTCCTTCCCGATGCCCCGGCCGGCCAGGTACTGGATCCCCCGCTCCCCGTACCGGGTGTTCACCAGACAGGAGTGGAAGAACCGGGAAGCCAGGTCGTTGGCGGCCAGCACTTCTTTCGTTTCCTTTTCCCGGGCGATTTCCCGGGCGGATTTGGCCCGTTCCGGCACCGGGATCCCGTACTTCTCCGCCAGCTGCTTCAGGGCTTCCGGGAAGGTCAGATTGTCCCGCTTCATCACATAGGAGAACACATCTCCCCCGGCCCCGCAGCCGAAGCAGTGGAACAGCCCCCGGGCCGGATCCACCTTGAAGGAAGGAGTCTTTTCCCCATGGAAGGGACAGCAGCCCCAGTACTGGGTGCCACGGCGCTTCAGGTTCACCGTTTCGGAAACGATGGCCAGGATATCCGCGGCCTGCCGCACCTGCTCTTTGAAATTGGTCATTTTTTCTTTCAGTTCATCCATGGGATCCTTCCTTCTTCACTCCTGCAGTACTGTATGTATTCGACAAAAAAGAGGAAATTCCTGCTAATACAGAAATTTCCTCTTGACAAAATCCCTTTTCAGGATTCGTAGTCAAAACGTTTCCGGAGATATTCCAGGATCAGGCTGGCGGTTTCCTCAATGGCCCGGTTGGACACGTTGATGATCATGCAGTGGAGCTGCTGCATAATGGCCCGGGCGTATTCCAGTTCCTCCTGGATCCGGTGGATGTCCGCATAGTTGGCCCCGTCAGTGAGCCCCATGGCCTTGAGCCGGGCACAGCGGATCTCGTTGAGCTTGTAGGGGTCGATCAAAAGACCGATGATCCGGCTGGAAGGCACCTTGAACAGTTCCTCAGGAGGCGGGATCTCCGGCACCAGAGGCACGTTGGCCACCTTCAGCTGCTTGTTGGCCAGGTACATGGAAAGAGGGGTCTTGGAAGTCCGGGACACCCCGATGATCACCAGGTCCGCCTTGGCCAGTCCCCAGGGGTTCTTCCCGTCATCGTACTTGATGGCAAATTCCACCGCCGCCACCCGTTTGAAGTATTCATGGTCCAGGGCATGGATCAGGCCGGGCTGGTTCTTGGGCAGGAGCCCGGAGGTCTTCTCGATGGCCTTCAGCACAGGACCCAGGATGTCCACCACTTCCACATCCAGTTCAATGGCCTTCTGGGCCACTGCCTTCCGCATTTCCGGGGACACGATGGTGTAGCACACAATGGCATTCTGTTCCTTGGCTTCCGTGAGGATCTTGTCGATCTGCTCCACGCTCTTTACGTAGGGCACCCGGATGATATCGAATTTCTCCTGGACAAACTGGCTGGTGGTGGCTTTCACCACGGATTCCGAAGTTTCTCCGATGGAGTCAGAGATGGCATAGATGATCGGTGCTTTAGCTATGATAATTCCCTCCCTTTCCTTCCGCCAGCTCCACCAGGAGCCGGGTAAAGTTGGTCTTGGTCACCCGTCCCAGGACTTTCAGCCGCCGGGGATCCTCATCCAGAGGCCGGACCACCGGCAGGCAGTCGATTTCGTGGTCCATAAGCCGCCGGGCTGCCGAAGCCGCCGGTTCCTCCGGCTTGGCCGTGACGATTTTGCTCAGCGGTGTCATCACCATGGCCACCGGCAGCTGGTGCAGGTCGGACCCGGGGTTGAGGGCCGCCTTCAGCAGGTCCTTCCGGGACACCACCCCGTGGAGCAGTCCTTCCGGCCCTTCTACCACGAATACGGTGCCCACGTCTTCCAGGAACATGGTGATGGCGGCATCATAGGCACTTTTTTCGCTGCTCACCACAATGGGAACGGATTTGATGTCTTCCACGGTAACGGAAGACAGTTCCTCCTGGAGGAGCCCCAGGGTGTTCTTGCCAGTGTAGTAGTACCCCACCCGGGGCCGGGCATCCAGGATGCCGCTCATGGTCAGGATGGCCAGGTCGGACCGGAGGGCCGCCCGGCTGAGCCCCAGTTCCCGGGCAATGGTTTCCCCGGCCACCGGGCCCTCCTGCCGTACGATTTCCGCAATTTTCCGCTGTCTAGCACTGAGAGGAATGGGACTCATCTCCTTTCCCTTGGATTCAGTCTCATTATAGAAGAAAAAGCAACAGGGTGCAAGAAGAGGGTGTGAAAGAATTCACACCCCTCTTTTTATTACCAGGCCAGTTCTTCCTCGTGGAGGTTCCGGCCCCGTCCGGTGAGTTTGTCCAGGATCAGCCGCTGTTCCACCTGGGCCACCATCTTTTTGGTGAATTTCACCGCATCCGGGTTTACGGACATACTGTCGATGCCGCTCTGGACCAGGAAGGCGGCGAATTCCGGATAGACGCTGGCAGCCTGGCCGCACAGGGACACGGTCTTCCCATCCCGGTGGGCCACATCGATGAGATGGCGGATGGCCCGTTTCACCGCCAGATTCCGTTCATCGAACAGGTGGGAGATCACATCGTTGTCCCGGTCGCAGCCCAGGGTCAGCATGGTCAGGTCGTTGGACCCGATGGAATAGCCGTCCACGAACTGGTTGAACTGATCCGCCAGGATGATGTTGGCCGGGATCTCCGCCATGAGCCATACCTTGAAGTCCGGCCCTCTGTGGAGTCCTTCTTCCGCCATGATTTCCACCACTTTCCGGGCTTCGTCCACGGTGCGGCAGAAGGGGATCATCACGTTCAGGTTCTTCAGCCCGTATTCTTCCCGGACTTTCCGGACTGCGGCGATTTCCAGCCGGAAGGCGGCGGTGTATTTGGGATCATAGTACCGGGAGGCTCCTCTCCAGCCCAGAAGAGCGCTGGGTTCGTGGGGTTCGAAGGCTTCCCCGCCTTTCAGATCCCGGTATTCGCTGGATTTGAAATCACTGAACCGGAGAGTCACCGGCCGGGGTGCCATGGCGGCGCAGACTTTCCGGAACCCGTCAGCCAGGGCATCCACCACTTTTTCCGGATGGCCGGACTGGATCAGATACAGGGGATGTTCATGGATGTAGGTGGTCCAGATGAATTCTTCCCGCATGAGGCCGATGCCGTCACAGGGCAGGCTGCTGTATTTTTCCGCCAGGGCCGGGTCACCCAGGTTCATGTAAATCTTGGTGCCGGTGACCGGGAAGGTTTCCTGGGCCACGATCTGGGTCTGGGGTGCTGCGGCAGCTGCCGCTTTCTTCACCTGGAGGTTGCCGGCGAACACCACCCCGTTGGAGGCGTCCACGGTAATCTCATCTCCGGTGTGGAGCAGGCTGGTGGCTGCGGTGCCCCGGCTCTTGGTGCCCACGATGCAGGGGATGCCCAGTTCCCGGGAAACGATGGAAGCATGACAGGTCATGCCGCCGCTGTCGGTGACAATGGCCTGGGCCTTCTTCATGGCCGGCACCCAGTCCGGCGCGGTCATTTCCGTGACCAGGATCTCCCCGTCCTTGAATTCATCGATATCGGAGGGGTCCTTGATTACATGGACTTTGCCGTAGCCCATGCCCGGGCTGGCCGGCAGGCCTTTCACCAGTACCTTGGCGCTCTTGGTATCCTGTTCTTCCATTTTTTCCGCCGCCTTCTTTTCCTTGTTTCTCCGGGACCATACGGTTTCCGGACGGGCCTGGAGGATCCAGATCTTCCCGTCCCGTTCGTCGATGCCCCATTCCATATCCATGTAGCAGCCGTAATGGGCTTCGATTTTCTTGGCGTATCCGGCCAGTTCCAGGATCTGCTGGTTGGTCAGGGTCTGGCGTTTCCGGTCGGCTTCCGGCACCGGCACTTCTTCCGTATCCCCGCCCTTCTTCCGGACCAGCATCACATCCTGTTCGTTGACGGTAGCGGACAGGATCTTCATGTCATCCTTGGATACGATGTAGGTATCCGGGGTGACGATGCCCCCTACCACATATTCGCCCAGGCCCCAGGCTCCTTCGATCATGATGTTTTTGTCGTCCCCGTTGGCCACGTTCACCGTGAACATGACCCCGGCGGCCTTGGAGAACACCATCATCTGGATTACGGCAGAAAGGGCCAGAGACAGATGGTCATAACCCTGTTTTTCCCGGTAGTACACCGCCCGGTCCGTAAAGCAGGAAGCGTAACATTCCTTCACCTTGGCGATGACGCTGTCGGCTCCCTGGACGTTCAGATAGGTATCCTGCTGGCCGGCGAAACTGGCGTCGGGCAAGTCTTCTGCAGTGGCACTGGAGCGGACGGCCACATAGGGCTGGGCTTCCCCCACCTTGGCCGCCAGTTCCCCGTAGGCTTCCCGGATGGCATCCTGGAGATCCTGGGGCATTTCCTGTTCCATGATGGCGGCCCGGAGCTGACCGCACACGGTGCTCAGCTGTTCATTGTCCTCCACATCGGTGAGGCTGGCCAGCAGGCTGCGCATTTTTTCTTCCAGGCCGGTTGCTTTGATGAAGTACCGGTAGGCGTAGGCGGTTGTGGCAAATCCGTAGGGAACCGGCACATCAGTCTTGGAGGTCATTTCCCCCAGAGACGAAGATTTGCCCCCTACAATGTCCACATCTTTCCGTTCCAGCTGTTCGAACCACAACAGGTATGCTTTGGATTTATCCATAATATCGCTCCTTTACTCTACGCTATTGGCGGTTATATCCTCGATATAGTGTATACTATATCACTATGATGCGGCATAATCAAGAGAAAAAATAGGAGGCCTGCTGCCAATGCAGCAGACCCCGGTCAGCGGTCAGCCGTCAACAGTCAACGGCCCAAGGAAGCCAGCACCGCTGGCTTTGAAATGTTATTTTGTTTCTCCCGGCGCTTCCGTGTGGGCGAAAGCCTTGCCCACTGCGCGCTCCGCCACCAGATAGGTGTGGTTCACCGGATCCAGCACCAGGGGACGGAGTTTGGCCGGGTCGATTTTCCCGTCGGTGAGGATGCTTTCGTCAGCGCTTACGTTGAGGATCTCGCCTACCAGCCGCTCGTTTTCCTCATCAAAGCTCTTTACCCGGCATTCCAGTACCATGGGCAGTTCCGCAATGATGGGGGCATTCACCCGGCTGGATTTCTCCACATGGAATCCGGCCCGGGCCACTTTGTCCGGTACCTTGTTCCCGGAAACCAGTCCCAGGTAATCGCAGGCCGCCAGCTGGTCTTCCGTGGCCATGCTCACGGTGAAGGCTCCTGTTTTCTTCAGGTTGGCCACGGTTTTGTGGGTCCGGGCCAGGCAGAAGGAAATCTCCGTATCATTGCTGATGCCGCCCCAGGCCGCATTCATCACATCCGGCACACCCTGTTCATCATAGGTCCCGATCATGTACACCGGCTGAGGATAGGTCAGGGGCTTTGCGCCAAAATCTTTCCGCATGGATATCACACTCCTTTGGTTCCATTATACCATAACTGTCACTTTTTCCGGCACAGCAGCCAGAGGAAGTAGGGGGCCCCGAACAGAGCTGTAATGATCCCCACCCGGATCTCTCCCCCCGGCAGGAGCAGCCGGCCCAGGCTGTCGCAGAACACCAGGAACAGACCCCCGCCCAGGGCGCTGAGCGGCAGCAGGGTCCGATGGTCCGGTCCGGCCAGCAGCCGGAGGCAGTGAGGCACCAGGAGCCCCACAAAACCGATGTTCCCTCCGGCGCATACCCCAAGTCCCATCAGAAGGGCCAGCCACCCCAGCAGCAGTTTCCGCCAGAAGGGGGCATCCATTCCCAGGGACAGGGCCTGTTCCTCGCCCAGGCTCAGCACATTCAGCTGCCGGCCCCAAAGGCACAGGACGGCCAGCACCCCTACCAGCACCGGCAGCAGCAGCTTCACCTGGAGCCAGGTGCCCACTCCCAAGTTCCCCAGGGTCCAGAAAAAGTACTGGCGCATAACGGCGTCCGGGGCAAAGCTGAGAAGGCCGGCGGTCAGGGCCCCGCAGAGCAGGCTCACCGCCACCCCGGACAGGAGCAGCTTCACCCGGTCATGGCTCCGGCTGCCCAGGAGCCCCACCAGAAAGGAGGCCAGGGCCGCCCCGGCAAAGGCCCCCAGGGGCAGGAACCAGTAGCTTTTCTGGGGCAGCCCGGTGAGCAGCATCACCACCGCCCCCAGGGAAGCCCCGCCGGTGACCCCCAGGATCCCCGGATCCGCCAGGGGATTCCCGAAGATGCCCTGGAGGACCGTGCCGGAAGCCCCCAGAGCCGCTCCCGTACCCAGGCCCAGCAGCAGCCGGGGCAGCCGGAGATTCCACAGCACATTTACTTCCAAAGGGCTCCATCCTCCCTGGAACAGCCCCAGGGGAGACACGGGCACCTGGCCGCTGAACAGGGACAGGAGGCACACCGGAACCAGCAGCAGTCCCAGCAGCCTGGCCCAGGCTTTTCCTTTCATGTCTTTCTCCTTTCTCACAAACAAAAAAGACGTTCCCCAAAGGGAGCGTCTGTCTTTTATATAATGCAGTTCCATCCTCACGAGTGCATGGCCCATAGGGGATTCCCACGTATTGACCTGGTAGCGCCAACGAGAATCGAACTCGTGATTTCGCCTTGAGAGGGCGACGTCTTAGCCGCTTGACCATGGCGCCAAGATAAAAAAATGGCTCCGGGACTAGGGCTCGAACCCAGACTAGAAGATCCAGAATCTCCTGTGCTACCATTACACCATCCCGGAAGAAAGCTTACTCAATTATTATAGCATACCCAAAAGAAATTGCAAGGATTTTTTCCAAAATGCCAAAAGAAAAACCACCGCTTTCGCAGTGGCCGGTTTCTGGATAAAAAAATGGCTCCGGGACTAGGGCTCGAACCCAGACTAGAAGATCCAGAATCTCCTGTGCTACCATTACACCATCCCGGAGTAACTCTCTTTGCTCTCTCAAAGAGTACTTTCTTAGTATACGACGGAGGGCAAAAAAATGCAAGGGATTTTTTTACTTTTTCCTAAAAAAAAGTAGGAAAATCAAAAGTTTTTAACATGGAAACTAAAAACTTTTGATTTTCCCGTATTTTTTATATTCAATCTGAAAAACTTTCAGTCCAGGATCTTTTCCGGCCGGAAATCCAGGTAGTCTCCGGAGACCAGCCGGTACCGGATGCCTTTATGGAGCCCCAGGATACTGTCCTGGAACTGGGCTTCTCCGTGACAGTGGGCATAGATCACCTGTTCCGCTCCGTATTTCTCCGCCATCCGGGTAAAGATGCTCTCCTCTTCCAGGATATTGGTGGGAGGATAGTGGAGGAACACCAGGAACTTCCGGTACCCCGCGTCCTGGGCTTTCCGGAAGGAATCCTCCAGACGGATGGCTTCCCGGCGGACCAGTTTTTGAGCGTGTTTTTCCGCCTCCTGGTCCCAGCTGAGCACTTCTCCGGTAAACCGGTTGATCAGAAAGGGTCCCTCAAAGGTGAATCCCTTGGTCCCCACCAGGGCATAGTCCCGGTAGGCTGCGAAATTGTTCTGGAGGAAGAAGAGTTTTCCGGCATACTCCTGGTTCAGGGCGTCGGTTTTCTGAGCTTCCCAGAACATGTCATGGTTCCCCCGGATCAGGATCTTCCGTCCCGGCAGATTGGCAATGAAGTCCAGGTCCTCCCGGCACTGGTACAGCTTCCGTCCCCAGGAATGATCCCCTACCAGCACCAGGGTATCCCCCGGCTGCACCAGTTCCTGGCAGTTCTTCCAGATTTTTTCCTCGTGGCGGACCCAGACGGGCCCCATGGCATCCATGGATTTCTCCGGCCGCTGAAAGGCCAGATGGAGATCTCCCAAGGCATAAAGTGCCATCTGATCCACCTCCTTTTCCCCTATTGTACTCTATTTGTCCGGAGGGTTCCAGATGGATAAAAAGAGGGTACCGCCTATGGCCGCAGTACCCTCTCTGATCATTTCAGCGCAACCAGTTCATATGCTCTGGTCCCCAGTCCGATCTTTTCTCCGTGTTCCAGGGTGGTGGCCCAGTCCACCCGGGGATTGCTGTCCAGGAAGTGGTCGTGGTGGCATTCCCAGTCCTTCTGGGCCAAGTGGTCCGCCAGCTGGCTGTTGGGCAGGGGCTGGGCCTTCTGACAGGCATCGGCACAGGCCTGATCCAGGGCAATGGGGTCAAAGGACGCAAACATGCCGATATTGGGCAGGATGGGTGCGTCGTTTTCCCCGTGGCAGTCACAGTTGGGAGAAATATCCATCACCATGTTGATATAGAAGCAGGGACGGCCATGGACCACGGCCAGGGCATATTCCGCCATTTTCCGGTCCAGCAGCTCATTGGCATCCCACTGGACGCTCTGGATGGCGTCGAACCCGCAGGCCCCGATGCAGCGGCCGCATCCGGCACATTTTTCCTCATCGATGTGAGCCTTGTGATTGATATAGGAAATGGCATCGCTGCCGCATTCTTTGGCACACCGGCCGCAGCCCCGGCACAGTTCTTCATCCACCTTGGGCTTGCCGGAGGAATGCTGTTCCATTTTCCCGGCCCGGCTGCCGCAGCCCATGCCCACGTTCTTTACCGCACCGCCGAAGCCGGTGGCTTCATGGCCCTTGAAATGGGCCAGGCTGATGAATACATCCGCATCCATAATGGCCCGGCCGATTTTGGCTTTTTGGATGTATTCCCCGCCGGGAACCGGCACTTCCACTTCATCCGTGCCCCGGAGGCCATCCCCGATGATCACCTGACAGCCGGTGGTAATGGTGTTGTACCCGTTGATGGCGGCACAGTCCAGATGGTCCAGGGCATTTTTCCGGCTGCCGGGATACAGGGTGTTGCAGTCGGTGAGGAAGGGTTTGCCGCCCCATTCCTTCACCAGGTCCGCCACCGCCTTTACATACTGGGGCCGGATGGTGGCTAGGTTCCCCAGTTCCCCGAAATGCATCTTGATGGCGGTGAATTTCCCCTGGAAGTCAATGTCTCCCATATGGGCTGCCCTGCACAGCCGCTGGAGCTTCTCCAGTGCACTGGTGCCCACCGGACACCGGAAATCCGTAAAATACACTTTTGCCTTTTCCATGTTTCCACTCCCCTTGCTGGATAACCGGGAGCACTCCCGCTATCCGCTGTTTTCCAAAAAGCCGGGCTGGTCCCTCTCGGATTCCGCACAACCTGCAGGTTCCAGTCCGGTCTTTTTCAGTGATGGTATTTTTCTTTCCGCATGATCTTGAAGGCCCGGTAGATCTGCTCCAAAAGCAGGATCCGGATCATCTGATGGGTGAAGGTCAGCGGTGAGAAGCTCCACCGGAAATCCGCCCGTTTCCGCAGGGCGTCGGTGTAGCCAAACGGACCTCCGATCACAAAGGTCAGATGGCTCACCCCCTCCACCATCCACTGTTCCATTTTTTCCGCCAGCTGGGGGGAAGAGATTTCCTTCCCCGTAAGATCCAGCAGGATGACGAAACTGTGTTCCGGGATCAGCTTCAGGATCCGGTCCGTTTCCCGGGCCAGCACCTGTTCCTTCACCGCCGGGGACGGATCATCGGGCATCTTCTCTTCGTTGATGCACCGGGTTTCCAGCTGGCAGTAAGCGCCCAGCCGCTTGGTGAATTCCTGTTCCGCCTCCCGGAGGTACTTTTCCTTCAGTTTGCCTGCGCAGGCCAGGGTGATCCTGATCATTGCTGGCTGCTCTGCTGGGGCATTTCCGTAAGAGTGACGGTCTTGTTCACTTCTTCATCTCCCCGGAGGATGGTCACCGGCACCTGCTGTCCCACCTGACATTTGCCCAGGGCATCCCGGAGATCGGCTACAGAAGCCACTTTAGTACCGTTGAACTTAACGATAATATCGTTTGGACGAATGCCTCCACGGTATGCAGGACCGTCTTGAAACATCTTTACGACGAACAGCCCTCCTCTCAGGTCCAGATCGATGCCCAGCCGTTTGGCCAGGGTCTGATCCAGCAGGCTGACCCCCAGATAAGGCCGGACCACCCGTCCTTTTTCCGCCAGTTCCTTCAGGATGGGCTTGGCCTCGTTGATGGGAATGGCAAAACCAATGCCTTCCACCCCGGAAGCGGCAATCTTGGCACTGTTGATGCCGATCACCTGACCGTCCGCGTTCACCAGGGCCCCGCCGGAATTCCCCGGGTTGATGGCCGCATCGGTCTGGATCAGCCGGAACCGCCGTTCACCCATGTCCAGGGACCGGTTCAGGGCGCTGATCACCCCGGCGGTGACACTGCCCCGGAATTCCATGCCCAGGGGGTTCCCGATGGCAATGGCCGGTTCCCCCACCATCAGAGAATCAGAATCCCCGAATTCCGCCACCGGCAGTTCCTCATCTGCATCGATTTTCACTACCGCCAGATCCGTATTGGGGTCGGTGCCCAGCACTTTTCCGTTATAGGTCTTTCCGTCAGGCAGGCTCACCACGATTTCCTGGGCACCGGCCACCACATGGTTGTTGGTGGCGATGAGCCCGTCCTTGCTGTAGATCACCCCGGAACCGCTGCCCTGTTCCACCAGCTGGGTCCGGTTGAAGTAATCCCGTACCAGGGCCTTGTTGGTGATACCCACTACAGCCGGGCCCACCTTCTTGGCGGCCTGGACAATGGGGGTGTTCCGGGCGGCGCTCATATTGGCTTCCGCCTTTTTGGTCTGCTGTTCCTGGGTCAGGGCCGGCTTGTTTTCCGTTTTGGCAGCCGTCTTGTTGCTGGCCAGGCCGCAGCCGGCGGTGAGGAAGCTGGCGCTTAAGGAAAGAGCCACCAGGGTGCTCAGGGTTTTCTTGGTAATGGTATGTTTCATGGTTTTACTCCTTTTCAGCGGACATTGCTGACCATTTCCTGCTGCTGTGCCACATACAGCTGGATTTCCCGGGTCCGGGGACAGTCCTCCAGAACTTCCCGTACGGTCCGGTAGGCAACATCCGGCGTATTGTTCTTTTCACTGAGATGGGCCAGGATCACTTCCGAAGGAGGGTCTTCCAGGGAAGTGAGGAACTGGCCTGCCGTCCGGTTGGACAGATGGCCTTCCCGGCCCAGGATCCGGTTCTGGAGGGCCACCGGGTAAGGCCCGTTCCGGAGCATGGACTCATCATGGTTGGCTTCCAGGACCATGACGGAAGCCCCTTCCGCCGCCTGTTCCACTGCTTTCGTGATGATTCCGCAGTCCGTCAGGTAGGTGCATTTCTCATCTCCGTTGAAGATGGCATATCCTACCGGATCCACTGCATCGTGAGGGATCCGGAACGGTTCGATCCGCAGGTTCCCCATGGTGCAGCTCCGGGGAATCACCCGTACCTGAGGCCGGGGCAGCTGGCGCCGGACAGGCAGCTGGGCCCAGGTCCGCTCGTTGGCAAACACCGGAACGGAGCTGTAGTGCCGGGCGAATACATCCAGTCCGGCCACATGGTCCCTGTGTTCATGGGTCAGGAACACCCCGCTGAGATCTTCCGGTTCCAGTCCACAGCGCTTCAGGCCCTGGACGATCCGCCGGCAGGAAATCCCCGCATCGATCAGGATGGCCGTCTGACCGGCACGGATCAGGGTAGAATTCCCCTTGCTGCCGCTGGCCAGCACGTCCACTTCAAAATTGGTTAAGGTCATGGGATAACACCGTTCCATACAAAAATGTCGGGGCAGCTGTTCCCACCCCGCTATTATACTTATTATTATAGCAAAAACCGGGAAAGAAATGTAAAAAAACACCGAACTCTCCGAGTCCGGCATTTTTTCTTCAGGTTCAGTTTTTCTGGCTCTGACAGTCTGCGCACAGCCCGTAGAAGTAGAACTGATGGCCCTGTACCGTAAAGCCTGTTTCCTTGGCCACCTTATCTTCGATGGCTTTGGCGTCCAGATGGGGCACATCACAGACTTTGCCGCATTTCATGCAGCGGATGTGGGGATGTTCCATCACATTGGCATCGTAGCGGAAGCTGTCTTCCCCGGTGTTCAGCACCTGGATGATATGCAGCTTGCTGAAGATCTCCACGGATTTGTACACCGTGGCAAAACTCATGGTGGGGTATTTTTCCTTCACCTTGTTGTAGATCATTTCCGCTGTAGGATGTTCCGTTGTATGGGCCAGCATGTCATAAACAGCCAGTCTCTGAGGGGTCACCTTGCATCCGTTGTCCCGGAGCAGTTTGGCCAGTTCAGCAGCAGTAAGCGTAATCAACACCTCCATTCCTTCATTTTGCGTCTTGTACTTTTGGATAATGATTACTACAATTAGTATAACTTTTTGTGTCTTTTTCGTCAACTGTTTTTTGTTGATTTACACCATGTAAAATAAGGGTTTAAAGGTTTCCAATAGTTATTATTACTTTTCTTTATACTTTTTATTTTATTCTTTGTCTCGGCAGAAAAGGTAAAATTCATTCCGAGTCAATAGAACTTTTTCCTTCAAGGGTTCCCAGCATACCCTATTTCCATGAATGGGCCATGAATATCAGTCCTGGATGGTTACCGGCATCCCCACATAGGCCACTTTTTCCAGTTCCCGGAGGTTGCCGTTGTCCAGCCGGACGCAGCCTTCGGAAGCGTCGGTGCCGATGGAAGCTGGATCATGGGTACCGTGGATCCCGATACCGTCCCAGTTCCCCTGGCTCAGGTCTTCCGTATCCAGGCTCAGGAACCAGGGTCCGTAAGCTCCCTGGATCTCTCCGTTCCCGTCTCCGAAATCATGGGTCCAGCCGGAAGCGTCGTCGATTTCATCAACCCGGAAGGTCCCTACAGGGGTCATGTTGTCTCCCCGGCGTTCCTTCTGGCCCAGGCCTCCTTTGCCGATGGCACAGCCCCAGGTCCGGACTACCGTATCCCCGTCCTTCAGGTACAGTTTGTGGTCGCTTTTGTCCACCAGCACCGTGTACTTTTTCCCGGGCACCAGAGGCTGCTCCGCCGCCGGCTGGGGTTCCGCCGCTTTGGGTTCCTCCTGTTTCTTCTGGAGGCTTTCCACCGGTGTCTCCTTCTTTTCCGGCAGGGCCGGCTGTTCTTTTTTCACCGTTTCCGTCTTTTTGACCGGCACCGTAGGTCCGGGAGCTCCCACCCCCTTGTACCCCAGGGCAAAGCAGCCGGTGAGCAGCACCCCCAGGAACACCAGGGCGGATACCCCCAGCATTACGGTCTTTCCCCTATGGTTCCGGGACCCTTCCGTCCTCTTTTTCCTTCCGTCCATAAAACATCCCTCTTTCTTTATGCAAGCCTTATGATACCATCCCCCCTTTCTCCCTGCAATCCCTCCCTTTTAAAATTTTTTAAAATTCTCTTGACAAGTGTATCGAAAAAGTTTACTATACAGTCAACGTGAAAAACACAATGGCAATGACCAAAACAAGTACACTTCAAAAAGTGGCACAGAGAGCGCGAATCACCGGCTGAAAGTTTGCGCCGAAGCTTCAGAAGATGGAATGCCTTTGGGAGCTGAAGACCTGAACGTAAGTAGGGCCTTCCGGGCAGCCGCCGTTACCGGTATGAGAGGCAGCCGAAGTCTGGCTGCAATCAGAGTGGAACCGCGAGAGATCGCCTCTGGGAAGAGGCGGTCTTTTTTTGTATCCAAAGGGGAGGAGAAAGCTATGTTTGCATCCATGCGCAACGACATCCGAGTCATCAAACAACGGGATCCGGCGGTGAAGAACACCCTGGAAGTCGTGCTCTGTTACTCGGGACTCCACGCCATCTGGGCCTACCGGCTTTCCCATTTCTTCTATAAAAGATCCTGGTTCGTCACTGCCCGTTTCATTTCCACCCTGGCCCGGCTGGCCACCGGCATCGAGATCCATCCCGGGGCCCAGATCGGGGAAGGGCTGTTCATCGACCATGGATCCGGCATCGTCATCGGGGAAACCACCATTATTGGAAACAATGTTTCCCTGTACCAGGGGGTGACCCTGGGAGGCACCGGCAAGGAAAAGGGCAAACGGCATCCCACCATCGGAGATTATGTGGTGGTGGCCTGCGGAGCCAAGGTGCTGGGTTCCTTCACCGTGGGAGAAGGCGCCAAGATCGGTGCCGGCAGCGTGGTGCTGAAGGAAGTCCCTCCCTATGCCACGGTGGTGGGCATCCCCGGCCATGTGGTGGCCCGGAAGGGGGTCCGGGTGGCTCCCGCCCATTCTGAGCGGGACGTGGACCTGAACCACAACCGGCTGCCGGATCCCATTGAGGACCAGATCGCCGCCCTGGAAAAACAGGTGGCCCTGCTGAAGCGGCAGGTCAGCGATCTGAAGGCCCAGCAGGAAGGTCCGGTCCTGAAGCAGGTTGTGAACTTCCGCTGATTGTGTTGTCAACTTCCGAAAAAAAGTGCTCTGGCACTTTTTTTCGGAAGAGATATCCTAGTATTTCCCTTGGAAAAAGGAGGTTTTCCCCTTGCAGCAAAACTGGTGGAACAAGCCCCTGGGACCCCGATGTTGACGTTCCCGGGAACGCAGTCCAAATGCATTGAATGTTGAAAATTCCATTTCTGTCAGTGATAAAGGAGAGATGATTATGTCTAAAATCTATACAAGCGTACTGGATCTGATCGGCCATACCCCTCTGCTGGAACCGGTGAAGTTCGGAGCGGACAAGAACCTCCAGGCCCGGCTGCTGGTGAAGCTGGAAAGCTTCAACCCGGCTGGCTCCGCCAAGGACCGGATTGCCAAGGCCATGATTGAAGATGCGGAAAAACGGGGGGTGCTGAAAAAGGGCGGTGTGATCATTGAGCCCACCAGCGGCAACACGGGCATCGGCCTGGCGGCTGTAGCTGCCATGAAAGGCTACCGGGCCATTATGGTAATGCCGGAAACCATGTCCATTGAACGGCGGAACATGATTGCCGCCTATGGTGCCGAAGTGGTGCTGACCGAAGCCAAGAAGGGCATTGCAGGCTCTGTGGAAAAAGCCAAGGAACTGGCCGCCTCCATTCCCGGCAGCTTCATCCCGGAACAGTTCGACAACCCGGCCAACCCTGCTGCCCACAAAGCCACTACGGGCCCGGAAATCTATGAAGACACCGACGGTGCCGTGGATATTTTCGTAGCCGGTGTGGGTACCGGCGGTACCCTGACCGGTGTTGGGGAATATTTGAAGGAAAAGAAACCGTCCGTAAAAGTGGTAGCTGTGGAACCGGCGGATTCTCCCCTGCTGAGCCAGGGGAAACCCGGTCCCCACAAGATCCAGGGCATCGGCACCAACTTCCTGCCCAAGACCCTGAACACCAAGATCTACGATGAAATCCTCACGGCTTCCACGGACCAGGCCTACGAAACCGCCCGGGACTTCATCCATCATGAAGGGTTCCTGATCGGGATTTCCGGCGGGGCTGCCCTGTGCGCCGCCGTAGAAGTGGCCAAACGGCCGGAAAACAAAGGCAAGACCCTGGTGGTGCTGCTGCCGGACAACGGAGACCGGTATCTGACCACTCCCGGGTTCCTGAAGAAGGAAGACTGAGACTGAAAAAGGAGTGCTGCACGCAATGTGTGCAGCACTCCTTTTTTCACGGATTCTCTTTCAGATAATCCGTCCAGCTTTGGGTGATTTTTCCCTGTTGGAGTTCTTTTACATATGTATAGAACTGCTTCAGCCGGTAGATTTTCTGGTCGTCGATGGTCTGGCGCCACTCTTCCTTATGGGTCATGTGGAGCACATCCTGTCCCCCCAGGGCATGCTGCCGGGCGCAGATGGTTTCCAGACTGTCCTGCTGCCCGTTGAGCCAGATATCCCGCATGATCATGTAGGCGGTGGTCCGGCCTTTCCCGGCCTGGCAGTGGAAATGGAGCCAGGCATCCGCCGGCAGGTTTTTCTGCCACTGGAGGAAGGCGTCCACTTCCGCCGGTTCCGGCCAGGTATGGTCCGTACTGGCAAACCGGGCATAGCCCAGGCCGAACAGAGCCGCTGCCTGCTGTTCCGTCAGGGCCGCCTGGACTTTTTCCGTTCCCTTGTAATGGGGCTTTTTCTTTTTGTCCAGATGGTAGTAGGGTGTTTCCCGGTTTTCTTCCTTTTCCAGCCGCCGGGCTTCCTCCTTCCGGATGGCGGCATCGGATTTTCCCACATTGGCCCAGTTGTTTTCCCCGTACCAGCTTACCGCCGTGCCGTTCAGGTATCCATGGTCCTCCTGGCGCAGGTCCACCAGGATCACCTGTTTTGGCTGGATGCCCTGTTTCTGCAGTTCCTGGGTCAGCGCCGCCAGATTCAGGATGGAAGGCTGGCCGCTGCCGCTCATCCGGTTGGCAGGGTCCACCCGCCAGGACCGGGGCAGCCGGAGTTTGTTGGCCGCATCCAGACGCCACACATAGCCCTTGGAAGGTTTGACGATTTTATCAAGGGCCGGGGCCGCCGCCAGGGCCATCCCCAGAGAAATCTGGCTGAACACCAGCACCCCTGTCACGATTTTCCAAATTTTCATCTTACTCCTTTTCCCTCTTTCCTCTGCACTCTGCACTAATCTCTTATCCACCCGAACTTCCGGCAGGCATTGAGGATGCCTCCCTTGTCGTTGTCGTCGGTGATGTAGTCCGCCCGGACCTTGATCACCGGCCGGGCGTTCCCCATGGCCACCCCGAAAAAAGGCTTCCGGAACATGGTGATGTCATTGAGTCCGTCTCCGAACACCACCGCATCTTTGGGATCCGCTCCCATAAGGCCCATAAGCTTTTCGATGCCGGCCCCCTTGTCCACCGGTTCCACCAGCCAGGTGTTGTCGATGAAGGGCAGATGGGGCAGCTGCCGCCGGTCCGCCGGTTCCGTGCCCGGCTGTTCCCGGACATACATGATTTTGTACACCTGTTCCAGGCCGTCGATGTCCACCGGCTGGACTTTGGTGTTCATGTAGTTTCCCGGATCCTCCCGGGGATAATCCGGATAGGGAGTGTACCGGTCCAGGGTGTTGTCCAGCACCACGGACCAGGGCTGGTTCCGTTCCGTCAGTTCCCGGAGCAGGGCCTTGGCCGGTGCCAGGGGCAGCCCTTCCATCTCCAGGATCTTCCCGTCCACCGTAAGGCTGTTGCCCCCGTCGGCCACCATGGAACGGATGCCGTGTTTGGCCGCAAAAGCCGCCGCATCGCACTGGAGCCGTCCTGTGGCCAGGGCCACAAAATGCCCCTGCCGCTGGAGTTCATCCACACAGTACTGGGTGTCTTCCGGCACCTGCCCGGTGATTCCCAGCCCCAGGGTCCGATCGATGTCAAAGAAAAAATATTTTTTAGCCATGGATTCCTTCCTTTTCCTGCATATTGCCGCAATGATTTCTTATTATATCACACATTGTTTTTTCCCCCCAGGAAATGTACAATAGATTCTGCCGGCCGGACTGATCAGTCGGGCGGTACTTTTTTTCTATAAGAAAGGATTTTTGCCATGCTTCGCAGAATCATGAAATGGCTGACGGGCTTTCCGGAGGGAAAGCAGCCGGAGGCAGCCTCTTCTTTAAGGGAAAGACCCCGTTTCTCCCCCCAGCGTCTCCTGTCCATCATCCTGATTGCCGTACTGGCTGCCGGTCTTTTTTTCTGGCGCAGCCTGTCCACCCAGCGGGCAGAGGAAAAAGCGGCCCAGGAGCGGAACCGGATCATGGACCAGCAGAAAACCGGTCCCAAGACGGCAGCGCCGAAAAAATCTTTCCCCCAGGCCGGACAGAAACAGACCCCGGCCATGAACAAACAAACTGCCGCTCCTCTGCCCCAGCCTGCCCAGCCTCAGGGCCCCGTTCCCACCGGTCCCAAGGTCAAGGCCCAGACTCCGCCCATGATCCAGCCGAAGGCGAGATAAGCGGCGTCCACAGGGCCGCCGCTGTCAGCTGTCAACGGTCAATGGATGCCAGCTTCGCTGGCTCTGAGTAAAACAATAAGGTTGCAACTTCTTCCAGACTATAATACAATATAAATCACTGAATTGTCACATTTTGAAATGAGGTGTTTTTTTGTCTGAGAAAGGTGTATCTACAGAATCCTTCAGCTCCCGGCTGGGATTCATCCTGGTGAGCGCCGGCTGTGCCATCGGCATCGGGAATGTGTGGAAGTTCCCCTACCTGTGCGGCCAGTTCGGAGGCGCCGCCTTTATCCTGATCTATCTGGTGTTCCTGCTCATTATGGGGATCCCGGTGATGGTCTGCGAATTCGCCATCGGCCGGGGCAGCCGCTGCAGCGCCGCCAAAAGCTTCGAAGTGCTGGAACCTCCCGGCACCTGCTGGCACCGGTTCAAGGCCATCAGCATCGTGGGCTGCTATATGCTGATGATGTACTACACCACGGTTACCGGCTGGATGCTGTACTACTGCTGGCTCCACATTACCGGCACCTTTGTGGGAGCCTCGCCCCAGTTCATCACCGCCACCTTCGGAACCATGCTCAAAGATCCGTCCAACCTGCTGTTCTGGATGGTGCTCACCTGCGCCATGGGCTTCGGGGTCTGCTACCTGGGGATCCAGAACGGGGTGGAACGGATCACCAAATGGATGATGAGCGCCCTGCTGCTGCTGATGATCGTCCTGGCCGGCCACTCCCTGTTCCTGGAAGGAGCGGAAAAAGGGATCCGGTTCTACCTGGTACCCAATTTTGACACCCTGGCCCAGCTGGGCTGGGGGAATGTGATCTACGCCGCCATGAGCCAGGCCTTCTTTACCCTGTCCATCGGCATCGGAGCCATGCTGATATTCGGAGCCTACCTGCCCCACGGCCGGAGCCTGTTCGGCGAGGCCTCCACCATTACAGCGCTGGATACCTTTGTGGCTCTCATGGCCGGATTCATCATCATCCCCGCCTGCTTCGCCTTCGGGATCCAGCCGGACGCCGGTCCTTCCCTGATTTTCCTGACCATTCCCAATCTGTTCGTCCAAATGCCGGGCGGCCGGTTCTGGGGCATGTTGTTCTTTGTGTTCCTGTCCTTTGCAGCCCTGTCCACGGTGATTGCCGTATTTGAGAACATCATCGCCTTTGGCATGAACCTGTACGGCTGGAGCCGGAAAAAAAGCGTGGCCATCAACGGACTGGCCATTGTGCTCCTGAGCATCCCCTGCGTCCTGGGCTTCAATCTGTGGAGCGGATTCCAGCCCCTGGGCCCCGGGTCTTCCATCCTGGACCTGGAAGATTTCATCGTCTCCAACAACCTGCTGCCTCTGGGCAGCCTGGCCTTTGTGCTGTTCTGCACCAAAAAGAACGGCTGGGGCTGGAAAAACTTCCTGGGGGAAGCCAATGACGGAGAAGGCCGGAACCTGCCGTCGTCCCTCCGGAATTACCTTCTGTATGTGCTGCCCCTTTTGATCATCACCATCTATCTGAAAGGGTATTACGACATGTTCAGCAAACAGGGCCCGGAAGTCCTGGCCAAGTGGCTGGTCCTGGCAGCACTGTTTTTGGGATTCATATTCTACACAGCGTCAAGAAAGAAAGCATGAAAAATGGGCTGTTGCACAGGCAGCAGCCCTTATTTTTTTTTGCATTCCCCAGAGATTTATTGTAAAATTGTAACATATTAATCATTCGTAGCATAGAAGTGAGGTAGTCTTATGTCAGAACAGCAAAGCACCCGTGATTCCTTCCAATCCCGTCTGGGCTTCATCCTGGTCAGCGCCGGCTGCGCCATCGGCATCGGCAATGTGTGGAAATTCCCCTATCTGTGCGGCCAATACGGAGGGGCCGCCTTTATCCTTCTGTACCTGATTTTCCTGCTGATCCTGGGGATCCCGGTGCTCCTGTGTGAGTTCGCCCTGGGCCGCAGCAGCCGCCAGAGCGTAGCCCGCTGCTTTGACAGGCTGGCTCCCGCCGGCAGCCGCTGGCCCCGATTGAAATACATCGGCATTGCGGGGGTCATCCTGCTGATGCTGTACTACACCACGGTTACCGGGTGGATGCTGAACTACTGCTGGCTCCATCTGAAGGGAACCTTTGTGGGCCAGTCTCCGGCCTTTATCCAGACCACCTTCCAAGAGATGCTGGCCCAGCCTCTTTCCATGGGCTTCTGGACCTTCCTGTCCTGCCTCCTGGGGTTCCTGGTCTGCTATATGGGACTGGAAAAAGGCATCGAGCGGATTACCAAAGTGATGATGAGCGCCCTTCTAATCCTGATGATCATCCTGGCGGTCCATTCCCTGTTCCTGCCGGGAGCGGAAAAGGGCATTGAATTCTACCTGGTACCCAATTTCGCTTCTCTGGAAAAACTGGGCTGGGGAAATGTGATCTATGCCGCCATGAGCCAGGCCTTTTTCACCCTCAGCGCCGGCAACGGAGCCATGATGATCTTTGCTTCCTATATGGACAAAAAGCGGAGCCTGCCGGGAGAAGCCCTGACCATCACCGCTCTGGACACCTTTGTGGCTCTCATGAGCGGCTTCATCATCATCCCCGCCTGCTTCGCCTATGGGATCCAGCCGGATGCCGGCCCTTCCCTGATCTTCCTCACCATCCCCAACCTGTTCACTCTGATGCCGGGAGGCCAGATCTGGGGCAGCCTGTTCTTTGTGTTCCTGTCCTTTGCAGCCCTGTCCACGGTGATTGCGGTCATGGAAAGCATCATTGCCTGCTTCCGGGAACTGCTGGGCTGGGACCGGCCCAAAGCCGCCTGGTTCGTATTTGCCCTCATTGCCCTGGGCAGCATTCCCTGCGTCCTGGGCTTCAACCTGTGGAGCAGCTTCCAGCCTCTGGGACCGGGCACCGGTGTCCTGGATCTGGAAGATTTCATTGTATCCAACAACCTGCTGCCCCTGGGCGGTCTGACCTTTGTGCTGTTCTGCACCCGGAAAAACGGCTGGGGCTGGACCCACTTCCTGGAGGAAGTGAACCAGGGTGCCGGCCGGAACCTGGCTGACCAATGGAAACTGTATTACACCTACGGCCTGCCCCTGGTGATCCTGGCCATCTACCTGAAAGGCTACGACGACCTGTTCGCCAAACAGGGCCCCGCCGCCCTGGCCCAGTGGATGGTCATCGCCCTGGTGTTTTTGGGATGGATCGGGTATTGTGTGAAGGGACGCGGAACAAAAAAAGAATAAGAAAAACGGGGGTGCTGCACGCAACGTGCAGCACCCCCTCTGTTTACCGTTCCAACTCCTGCACCGTCACTCCCGGATGCCGGTACTGGTCTTCTTTCAATACCACCCGGCCCCGGGCGGTGATGGCCTGATGGGGACAGCCATGGAGACAGGCCAGGCAGTGGAGACAGTAATTCCCCATCACCGCCGCTTTTTCCCCCAGATGGATGTTTTCCACAGGGCACAGCCGTACGCATTCCCCGCAGCGGACACACCGGTCCGGTGCCACCTGCACAGCCAGATACCAGTTCCCGATTTTCCGTCCCAACCAGGTGTCAAAAAGCCCGGCCATCAGGGAATCCTGTTCCTGGGAATGGTCTTCCTTCCGGTTTTTCACCGCTTCCGCCCCTTCCCGGACCAGGGCCTCCTCCTTGTCCAGTTTTTTCAGGTCATACCCTATATGGGACTTCATGCAGATGGTGCTGTTGGCGATAAGCGGTACTGCCCGGCTCCAGGCAAGATGGCAGCCCTTTTCTCCCAAGAGCTGCTGAAGGGTCCGGAAGGTCCGGCCCCAGGTACTGCCGCAGGTGGCCAGAGCATACACATAGACGCCTTCCGGGAAAGCGTGGCTGCGGACAAAATCCTGCACATTGGCAGGCACATCCCCGTAGTACACCGGGAACACCAAGCCGACGGCCGGCCCTTCCAGTGTCTTTTCCCTGGTCCGGGTGACGGAACAGATCCCGTCCCCCAGGGCGGCGGCCAGTTTCCGGGCCAGAGCCAGGGAATTGCCGGTGGTGGAAAAATAATAGATCATGGTTTGCTTCCTTTCCTGATACAGAAAATCCAGCGTCTCAAAGAGACCGCTGGATTTTTTTCGGTTTCCGGTTTTCGTCCAGGGATACGTACACAAACAGGGCATCCGCCGCCCGGACGGGCTCCTGGTCTTCCTGTTCCGGTTCCAGCCAGGCCACCACTTCCACCTCCATGGAGGTGTTCCCCACCCGGATCACCCGGCCTTCCAGCTGAAGAACCGTACCGTAGGGGATGGGCACGTAAAAGTTCATGCCTTTTACAGCAGCTGTAGTCACCCGGGTCCAGACGAACCGGTGGGCAGTGATCCCGCTCAGTTCGTCCATCCAGCCCATAAGGGTGCCACCGAAAAGGTGTCCGGCGGAATTGGCCATGGACAGCATCACGGACCGGGTCATGATCACCGGCTGGTTGTGTTCCAGCTTCATGCCTGCTCCTGGAGAGCGGCTTTCAGCACTTCTTCAAAGGCTTCCGCTACCGCCTGGTACCCTTCTTTGTTGGGATGGAGGCCATCCTGGAACATGCTCCGGCCGGTTTTCTTTTCCGCTTCGCTGAGGACCTGTTCATAGTCCAGCACCGGAAGATTCCGGCGTTCTGCTTCTTCCTGGAGCCATTGACGGTATTCCCGGAGAGCCGCATTGTGCTTTTCAAATTCACTGGGCAGCTGCCAGCCCTTTTCCGTACTTTCGATCCGGGTCAAAGGTGGGATCCCCAGGATCACAATGGGCAGCCCTGCATCCCGGGCCTTGTCCAGAGTACCGGCCATGTTTTCTTCAATGGAGCTCATGGGTTCGTCCAGCAGGATGTCGTTCATGCCGCAGCACAGGAACACCCCGTCGGCCTTTTCATCCACCACATCCATTTTGAACATACCCCACATGACCAGGGTCAGTTTGCCCCCGGCAGCGTTGTTCACCACTTCAAAGCCCATCTTTTTGGAAGCGATGTCATACCAGGTGTTGGCCAGGGTTTCGTTGGTGCAGCTTACCAGGCTGTCACCGATAAAAGCCATTTTCATGAAAATTTCTCCTTCAGTCTTTTTTGCTGAAATCCACACCCTGGTTCAGAGCCTCCAGGGCGTTGATCACCACCTGGCTCATGAGCTTGGAGCCCACCACCAGGGCGTTTTCGTTGGGACAGAGTTTGGCGTTGTGGAGGCCGTGGACCGGTTCCCCTTCGGTGCCGCAGCCCAGCCACAGGAAGCAGCCAGGGATATCCTGCATGTAGAAGCCGAAGTCTTCCGCCGTCAGATCCGGCACCACATGGGACACCAGACCTTTTTCCCCCAGCACCTGCCGGGCCGTATCCTCCACCACTTTTTCCGGAACCGGCCAGTTGTCCAGTACCGGGTAGCCATAGTAATAGTTGAATTCGCAGTCCACGCCTGCAGAGGCCTTCAGGCCGTCCAGGATGCCCTGGATGAATTCCGGGATCCGTTTCCGGTTGGTTTCGTCCAGGGTCCGGATGGTCCCTTCCAGGGTCACTTCATCAGGCACCACATTATACCGGGATCCCCCGTGGATGGTACCGATGTTGATGGTGGCCGTGGCCAGAGGGCTCACCCGCCGGCTGACAATGTGGCTCACCTGCTGGAGAAAGTCCGCTGCCGCCATAATGGCATCGATGCCTTCCTGAGGATGGCCTGCATGGGAAGTCCGTCCTTTAATCACCACCTTGATCCGGTCGGAACCGGCCATCATGGCCCCAGGCTTTACCCCGATCTGGCCGCAGACAAAGTTGGGCCATACATGGAGACCGAATACCGCCTTTACGTCCTTCAGGAACCCGTCTTTGATCATGTACCGGGCGCCGCCGGTGGGAGCCAGCTCTTCCGAAGGCTGGAACAGCAGCCGGACGCTGCCCTGGATCTCGTCCTTCCGCCGGAGCAGCCGAAGAACCGTTTCCAGCAGGGTGGTCATGTGGATGTCATGGCCGCAGGCATGCATCACCCCGGGATTTTTCGAGGCATAGGGCAGTCCTGTATCTTCCCTGACGGAAAGGGCGTCCATATCCGCCCGGAGAGCCACCATGGGCCCGGGTTTGTTTCCGGTGATGGTGGCCGCCACCCCGTAGTGGCCCTGGCCCCGGACCGGATCCAGTCCCAAGTCCTTCAGGATATGGAAAATCTTCTCCGAGGTATTCTTTTCTTCCGTGCTCACTTCCGGGTGTTCGTGGAACCACCGGCGCCATTCAATACATTGCGCTTCCAAAGCATCTTCCGTCATATGCAGTACATCCATGGAAATCCCCTCCAAAATCCAATGAAAACATCAGAAAAACTTTGCAATCAACAGGGTTATTCTACCATTTTTGGGGAGATTTGGAAATGGGTCTGTTGCCTGAGCAACAGCCCCGTCAACGGTCAAAGGCCAATGGAGACTATCTGCCAAAGACAGCTGCGTTTCCATTCAAAAATTTGCCTGCAAATTTGTCAGTGGGCCAGTGACCATTGACCGCTGACAAAAAATACGGCCCCGGGAAGCTCCCGGAGCCGTATTTTTTCACTCATGCATATTCCTCTCCATCCCACAGGACGATGGTCCCGGTTTCCAGGGACTTGGGCACGTTGATGATCCGCTGGTTTTCGCTGCCTTTGAAACGCAGGTTCAGGTTCTTTTTGCTTTCCACAAATTCCCCGTCCACCAGCACATCCAGGTACCCCAGCATCTCCCGGGTAATGGCCGGGTCCCCCAGCTTTCCGGCCAGCATGTCGTGGTCGAAAAGATAGCCGCTGTAGCACCAGATGGTCTTTTTCGGATACCGCTCCCGGATGTGCCGCAGCACCCCCACCAGCACTTCCTGGTTGGCCGGTTCGAAGGGTTCCCCTCCCAGAAGGGAGAACCCCCTGATGTACTCCGGTTCCAGGTCTTCCAGGATTTCCTGCAGCTGGGCCTGGGTAAAGGGCTTGCCGAAGGCGAAATCCCAGGTTTCCTGGTTGAAACAGCCTTTGCAGTGGTGGGTGCAGCCGCTGACGTACAGGGAAACCCGTACCCCGGGGCCGTTGGCCACGTCACATTTTTTGATGGTTGCGTAATTCAACGAAAAGCCCCCTTACAGATGCAGCACTCTGGATTTGATTTCTTTGGTCTTCCCCACGTTCCAGAAGTTTTCTCCCAGATAGCCGCAGGTCCGCCGGGTCACGTTCATCTTGGACTGATCCTTGTTGTGGCACTGGGGGCATTCCCATTCCAGATTGTCGTTGATCTGGATTTCCCCGTCAAAGCCGCACACCTGGCAGTAGTCGGATTTGGTGTTGAACTCCGCGTACTGGATGTTGTCGTAGATGAACCGGACCACATCCTCGATGGCGGTGGGGTTCTTCTTCATGTTGGGAATTTCCACATAGGAAATGCAGCCGCCGGAGGAAATAGGCTGGAACTGGGCTTCGAACTTGAATTTGCTGAAGGCGTCGATAGGTTCCCGCACATCCACATGGTAGGAATTGGTGTAATATCCTTTGTCGGTAATATCCTTGATGGTTCCGAACCGTTCCTTGTCGATCCGGGCAAACCGGTAGCACAGGGATTCTGCCGGCGTGCCGTACAGGGCAAAGCCCAGGCCGGTCTGTGCCTTCCAGTCGTCGCAGGCTTTCCGCAGCCGCTTCATCACCCGCATGGCGAATTCTTCCCCTTCAGGAGTGGTGTGGCTGCAGCCTTTCATGGCCTTGGTGCATTCGTACAGGCCGATGTACCCCAGGCTCAGGGTGGAATAGCCCCCTTCCAGCAGCTTGTCGATGGTTTCCCCTTTCTTCAGACGGGCAATGGCGCCGTTCTGCCAGTGGATGGGGCTTACATCGCTGCGTATCCCCTTCAGGGCATTGTGCCGGACCATCAGAGCATCGTAGCACAGTTCCAGCCGTTCATCCAGCAGCTTCCAGAACTTTTCCTCGTCCCCTTTGGCCAGGATCCCGATCTGGGGCAGGTTCAGGGACACAACCCCCTGGTTGAACCGGCCTTCGAACTTGTAGTTGCCCTTTTCATCCTTCCAGGGAGACAGGAAGGACCGGCAGCCCATGGGGGAGAACACGTTCCCCTGGTAGATTTCCCGCATCTTCTTGGCGGAAATATAGTCCGGATACATCCGTTTGATGGAGCACTGGACCGCCAGTTTGGTCAGGTAGTCATATTTGCCGCCTTTCAGGCAGTTGAATTCATCCAGCACATAGACCAGTTTGGGGAAGGCCGGGGTCACATAGACGCCCACTTCGTTTTTGATGCCTTCCAGCCGCTGCCGGAGGATTTCCGCAATGATCTGGGCATTTTCTTCGATGTATTCGTCATTGGGGTCCAGGTGCAGGAACAGCGTCACAAAGGGAGACTGCCCATTGGTGGTCATCAGGGTGTTGATCTGGTACTGGATGGTCTGGACGCCGCTGGCCAGTTCGTCCTTCATCCGGCTGTCCAGGATGGCTTCCATTTCTTCTTCCGGCAGCTGGCCATGGGTAGTTTCAATCAGGCGCTTGCGGAATTTTTCCCGGCTCCGGCGCAGATATTTGCCCAGGTGGGACACGTCCACGGACTGGCCGCCATACTGGGCGGACGCCACGGAAGCGATGATCTGGGTCATAACGGTGCAGGCCACCTGGAAGCTCTTGGGGCTTTCGATCAGTTTGCCGTGCATCACCGTGCCGTTGTCCAGCATATCCCCCAGATTCACCAGGCAGCAGTTGAACATGGGCTGGATGAAGTAATCCGCATCATGGAAGTGGATTTCCCCCAGGTCATGGGCCTTGGAGATCTTCTCCGGCAGCACTACCCGGCGGGTCAGGTCACGGGATACTTCCCCGGCGATCAGGTCACGCTGGGTGGATACCATCACTGCATTCTTGTTGGAGTTCTCCTCCATTACGTCCTTGTTCTTGTTGCTGATCAGGCTCAGGATGGAATCATCGGTGGTGTTGGCCTTCCGGACCAGGGCCCGGTTATACCGGTAGATGATATAAGCCTTGGCCAGTTCATAATGGCCCCGGACCATGATCTGTTTTTCCACCATGTCCTGGATGTCTTCCACCAGCAGTCTCTTTTTATTTTTATGCTCTACGAAGGAAGCTATCTCTTCGATGTCTTCCTGTCCCAGCCGTTCTTTTTCTTCCACTGCCTTGTTGGCTTTGGATATGGCAGTGACGATCTTGTTCCGGTCAAAAGAAACCGTGGATCCGTCCCGTTTGATAACCTTCATGGCCGCTCCCCCTTAGAATATTTGTTGATAATTTACCGTATTTAAGAATAACTATCCTTATTATACATGAAAAACTGCAACTGTACAAATCCTTTTTCCAGTTCCGCACTTGTCGCTGATAGATATGATACACCAAAACTCCCGTTTCAGCAACTATATCTTGTGGCAAAAATCGTTTTATACCCCAAAAGAACACTATAGATAGTGTGTTTCCTTGGAAAGCACGGCTGTTACGTTTTTTCGCGCTCCAAGCTCTTTCCGTACCGGGACAGTCCAGGACCCACCCAAAGAAAAAGAGGACGGAATGGGCTTCTCCGTCCTCTGTTACAGATTTTCAAGTTTACAGTGAAACCAGGTGACACTCTCCGGTCACTTGTCTTCGGCAGCCAGCCGTTCCTGGAATTCCTGCCGGATGGCGGCCAGTTCTTCCGGATTCTCCACCAGTTCCAGAACCGTATCCGCCAGGATCTTGGCCCCAAAGGCCACGGCCTTGTGGGCGGCTTCACTTTTCCCGGCAGCAATGAATTCCGGGGAATGGGAACTGGTGCCGTCTGGCACAAAGGCCACCCGGATGCAGGACCCGGGGACCCGGTGCATTACATTGGCAAAATCCGTGGATCCGGTGCGCTGCCGGGGAGGCTGACAGTTGGGGGCCTGAAGTGCCCGGGCATGCTTCATCAGAATGTCGTTGAGCTGAAGGTTGGGGATCTTGTTATCCAGGATTTTTCCCACTTTGGCCTCCACTTCCGTTTCCGTCATCAGAGCCGCCCCCTGGAAGATCTTTTCCAGCCGGACCATCAGTTCCTTCACCGCTTTTACAGTATTGGCCCGTACCATCACCTGGGCTTTGGTGAGACTGGGCACCACATTGGCGGCGGTGCCGCCTCCGTCGGTAATGTTGTAATGGAGCCGCACATCGTCAGTCACATGCTCCCGGAGACATTCCATGCCGTGGAAGGCCAGGCACATGGCATCCAGACTGCTCCGGCCCGCTTCCGGTTTCAGGGCCGCATGGGCGGCTTTTCCATGGTAGGTCAGGTCATATTCTGCATTGGCCAGGCATTTGATGTCCGTCTGGGTGGCCGGCCCCCCGTGCATCATCAGGGCCACATCCAGCTCTTCAAAGGTACAGCCGTTCCGGATCATAATGTATTTGCCGCTGATGTTTTCTTCTCCGGGAGTCCCGTACACCGTCAGGGTAAAAGGATTGTCCCCGGCTGCCTGCCGGATGGCCTCTGCCGCCCCCAGGATCGCCGGTCCCTGCATCTGATGGCCGCAGCCATGGCCCATGCCCGGCAGGGCGTCGTATTCGCACAGGAGCCCCAGATTGGGTCCCCCTTCTCCGTTTTTCCACACAGCCCGGAAGGCGGTCTCCAGGCCCCCGATGCCCCGGGTCACGGCAAAACCGTGGGCTTCCAGCCAGTCCGTCAGCAGTTTGCTGGCAAACACCTCATGAGGTCCGATTTCCGGATGGTCAAAAATGGCATCTGCCATGTCCGTCAGTTCTTTTGCATGTCCGTCCACCCAGTTATTGGCCCGGGCAATCATTTCATCCAGCATCTTTTTCTCCTTCCGCAGGTCCCTGACCGATTTTCTCTCCGGTCACCCACTCTGCACTCTTCACTCTTCACTCTTCACTCAAAGTATCACATAGGTCCCAGATGGATGAACTGGGCGATAGAGGCCAGGATACAGCCTACAATCAGCCAGATCAGGAACAGTTTCCACATGAACCGCATCCACCGGTCATAAGGGATATTGGTAACACTCAGGGTCCCCATGAGGGCGGTGGAGGTGGGCAGCACATAGTTGCAGAATCCGTCCCCGAAGTTGAAGGCCAGCACCGTGGTCTGCCGGGTCACCCCCAGCACATCCGCCAGAGGGGTCAGGATGGGCATCACTGCCACCGCCTGGCCGCTGCCGCTGGTGAGGAAAATGTTGATGACGGTGTTGGCCAGGACCATCCCCGGTGCGATTACCACCGCCGGCAGCCCTTCCAGCAGGGAGGACAGACTGTGGACGATGGTGTAGGTAATCTTCCCGTCATTCATAATGGTGCTGATGGCAGTGGCCATGCCGATGATGTAGGCGGCTCCCAGCATCTGTTTGCTGCCGTCGATGAGATCTTTGCACATTTCATTGGCACTGGCGCCGCTGACCAGGTCCGCCACCACCGCGTACACCAGGAACAGGGCGGACATTTCGCTCATACCCCATTTCAGGGCAATGGCTCCGTAAATGATCACCACAAAAGTAATGACAAGGAGCACCAGGGGCAGTACTTTGTTCCGGTCCAGGATGCCGGTCTTTTCCAGATCCATGGCATCTCCGGAAGCCTTTGCCTCCTGATCCAGATCGTACATGGGGCTCAGTTCCGGACGGGCCTTCACCTTTTTGGCATACCGGATCAGGAAAATATTGGTGACGATATAATAGACCACAAAGCAGAAGGCCCGGTATCCCAGCCCGGAATAAGGGGGCAGTTCCGCAATGTTCTGGGCCACCACCGTGGTGTACATGTTCAGGGTGCCGGTGGAAAACCCGATGGCCCCGCCCAGGAGCATAATGGCCGCCCCGGTGAGAGAATCCAGCCCCATGGCCATGGCCAGCATCACCATGACCGGCGCAAAAGGAATGAAGGTGTTGGCTCCCTGGGTGGTGCAGATCAGCCCGAAAATCAGGGTGAGCACCGGGATGAACACATCCAGCCGGTCAGAGAACTTCCGGGCTCCCAGGGCCAGGATGGCCTGAAGGGAACCGGTTTTGGTCACCACATGGAAGGCGGACCCGGCCATAAGGATCACCATCACCAGGTCGATCCTTTTGCTGAAAGCCTGGATAATGTACAGGGGAATCTTCAGAGGATTGACCCCGGAACTTTTCACATAGTGGAAGGTAGCCGGATCCACCACCTTTTTCCCGCTGGCATTCTTCACAAAATCATACATCCCTGCGGGAATGATCCAGGTCAGGATCACCGCAGCTACAATCAGGGCAAAAATAATGATAAAGGTGTGAGGCACCTTCATCTTCTTCACCGTTTTCCCATTGGCCATACCAGTCACTTCCCTTTCCCCGGGCAATGCCCGGTCTGTTGTTGTTCTGATACCTGTATTGTACGGGGCATTGTGCGAAAATTCAAATTGTGGTATTTTATTAAGTGATAAATTTTTTCAATCGTTTTTTCAAACCCCTCTGCTGAAAGGAGTCCGGCCATGGTCCTGAATCTCCGCCAGCTGCAGTATCTCTGTACCCTGGCTGAAACCGGCAGCTACCATACGGCTGCCCGTAAACTGTACATTACCCAGCCTACCCTGAGCATTGCTGTGAAAAAGCTGGAAGAACGGCTCCATCAGACGCTGTTCACCCGCCAAAGCAAGCAGGTGGTGCCCACCGAAGCCGGAGAACTGGTGCTGGCAGCCGCCCGGGAGATGCTGGCCCTGGACCGGGAGCTGGAAGGAAGGCTCCAGGCCCTCCAGGAAAACCGAAAAGACCGGCTGCGGATCGGTACCTATCTGATTTTTTCGGCCCTGCTGATGCCCACTTTAATGACTCAGTTCCACAAAAGCCATCCCCAGGTGGAACTCCGGCTCCAGCACAGGCACTATCAGGAACTGATCCAGGATCTGGCCCGGGACCAGTTCGATCTGATCCTTTGCTTCCAGGATGCTCCAAATCCCGATTTTGTCTGCCGCAGGCTCCGGCAGGAAGGATTCCTGGTGGTATTGCCGGCGGACCATCCTCTCTGCCAAAAGGCCCGTCCCCTGCCCGACAGCCGTTTCCCCTATCTGCCTGGAGAACTGCTGAAAGAAGAAACGTTCCTCCTCCAAAGCCACAGCCAGCAGATCCGGCTCCAGGAAGACAAACTGCTGGCAGATCTGGGAAAAATTCCCCGTACCAGGGAAATCGAAAACATTGAAACAGCCGTCCGCCTGGCTGCCGGAGGAATGGGCATCGCTTTCTGTATGGAATCCTACACCCAGGCCTTCCACACCTCCAAACCGGTCCGGTATTTCCGTACCGGGGACCCGGCCCGGTACCCCTGGCTTACCATCTGCTACAAAAAAGAAAAAGCCAAAAGCAAAAACCTCCAGGCCTTTGTGGACCTGATCCAAAAGACCGTGGAGGAGATATTGTAAAAGGGGGTGTTGCCTGCATAAGTAACACCCCTGTCAACGGTCAACTCCTTTACACCAGCCCCTTCTCCTTTGCCGCTGCCAGGAGTTTTTCCCGGAAGGCGGGATGGGCCACGCTGACCAGTTCTTTCACCCGTTCCTTTACCGAGGCCCCCCGCAGCCAGGCCACTCCATACTCAGTGACCACATAGTCTATGTCGTTCCGGGAGGTGGACACCACAGTTCCAGGACGGAAACAGGGGACGATTTTGGATTTCAGCACCTTTTCCCCCTTTGCATTCCGGACGGCATACACGGACCGGAGAGCCAGGATGGATTTCCCTCCGGGAGACAGCTGGGCCCCCTGGATGGTTTCCGTCTGGGCCCCGGTGGCGGAAAACTGGGCAAACCCCATGGATTCTGCGGCAATCTGCCCGGTAAGGTCGATTTCCAGCCCGGTGTTCAGGGACACCATGTTCCGATTCCGGGCGATGATCCTGGGTTCATTGGCAAAGGTCCCTCTGCGGAATATCACCCCCGGATTCCCGTCCAGAAAGTCATAGAGCTTCTGGGACCCGTTGGCAAAGGCGCAGAGGGAGACTCCCTCCTGGAACCCTTTCCGGCTGTTGTCCACGGCTCCGCACCGGATCAGGTCCATCAGGCTGTCACTGAACAGCCCGGAATGGATTCCCAAATGATGCCGGACCTTCAGTTCTTCTGCCACAGCGCTGGGAATGTGCCCCACCCCCAGCTGGAGGGTGGATCCGTCCGGGATCAGTTCCGCCACCTGGGCGGCAATCTTCCGGTCCAGGTCCCCCAGACCGGGCACCGGGGATACGGGAGGCTTCCGGTCCGTTTCCACAAAGGCTGTGACCTGGGAAATGGGCAGCAGGGTATCCCCCCAGGTCCGGGGAAAATGGGGGCTTACTTCCAGGAGCACCACCGCTCCCCGGTCGATGATGTCCCGTTCGAACAGGGCGGACAGGGACAGGGAAAAATACCCGTGGGCATCCATGGGAGAAGCCGTAGCCAGGAGTACCGGCCGCCGGTTCCGGGCCTCCACCCGCTGGAGAGTCTTCCGGACAAGGCTGGTGGATCCGGCGGGAAGGAAGCTGCACAGACCTTCTGTATGAGCCTTCCGGGTGGGGGCACTGAAGAACCAGGACACATGGTCCAGGGTTCCGGCCATGGAGGGATCATGGTACCAGGGCAGATCCGCCATGGGCATACAGGAGTTGTAGGTAATGCCTTTCCGGCCCCGTTTTTTCAAGAGGGGCATGGCTTCCAGCAAAGTCACCGGCTCCGCCATGGCCTGGGCGGACAGCACATAGTCCCCGTCCCGGAGTTCCTCCAGCACTTCCCCTGCACTGTTTTTCCGTTTGCGATTGTATTCCTCTGAAAGGCTCATGGATGGTTTCTCCTTTGTTTTTTCTCCATTATACCAAAAAAAGAGGCTGTTGCCTAAGCAACAGCCTCTTTTAGAATTCTCTTACAGGCTTTCTGCGAAAGCTTCCAGAGCGGTCTGAGCCTGACCAAAGTCGCGTGTCATCTGGTCCACACCAATCTTCACATGAGGAATGTGATGTGCATCCAGAGCCTTCTTCAGATCAGGATATTCCATTTCTTCCGGATCGCAGAACTGCATCATGAATACCACAACGCCTTCGGCGCCGCTGTCTTTCACCAGCTGGCACACATGTTCAGCACGGGCGTTCTTGGCGAATTCCGGATCGTACAGCAGAACATCGTTCTTCTGTTTGGAGAAGTGTACGGCCAGAGCCTGGAGACCATTGTCCAGATCTTCCGGAGCGTCTACAGCGAAGCTGCGGCTTTCGTAAGCGCAGTCGTCAGCAGCCACGGCCAGTTTGTTGTCGTCCATGGCCTTCAGGATACCGGGCATGTTGTAGATGATGCCGGAAACAACCACTTTGTGGCCGTCGAACTTGCCGGCAGGAGCAGCTGCCAGTTCCTTGTTCAGTTCTTCCAGCTTTGCGGTGTATTCATCCTTCAGCATGAAGTAAGCGGCACGGAGGATGGCGGCACGGGTGGAAGCAGGGATCAGATCAGGATGTTCGTTGGCCAGTTTGCAGAATTCACGGCGGGCAGCACGGCTCTTGTTGTACACTTTGATGGCATTCAGGATGGCATCATTGGTGATTTCATGGCCGCAGATTTCTTCCAGATGGCCTTTCACTTCGTTGTAGGCATCATAGGTGAACTGCTTGCCGGCTGCAGTCTGACGAACCTGGGGATGAGCCAGGAAAATAACGGGCATCTTGTCCTTCATGGCCACTTTGATGTTCTGGCTCATGGGACGCAGGGTGTCGCACAGAACCGGGGTGATGATCCCGGACAGGCCGTCCAGGGTCCCGTCCAGCAGCATTTCCAGGGACTGCTGAGCCAGGGTGCAGTAGAAGGAAGCACAGTATTCCTTGGAACGGATTTCCTGCTTGCCGTTGCAGCCCCATACGCCCATGGGAACCATGCCTGCAGCATAGACCAGTTCTTCAGGCACATAGTAAGGCATGCAGCCAATGGCTTTTTTGCCCTGGGCTTTATAGTTGGCCAGCATGGTCTTCGGGCTGGCAGATACTTTTTTGAACTCTTCAATAAGTGCACTGATAGCCATTGTTATTTCCCCTTCTTTTCATCATTTGCTTCCATGGCTTCGACCAAGCCCTGAACACGGGTCTCATACTGAGCCGCGTTGAAGTTTCTCGGGTCAGCCTGGTCACCGTCGAATCCAGCAGTGGGGATACCCATGTCTTTGGTGAAACGACGCTGCATTTCAGGCATGTAGCCGCTCCAGGGTTTGCAGGACCGGTTGTAATGAACCAGTACCCCATCAACCTTGTTGTCCCGGATCAGGCCTTCACGCCAGGCAACACCCTGTTCAATGCTGACAGAGTTCGGAGCCTTGCAGTAGGCTTTGACCAGTTCGTCCAAGTTGTTGTACACGAACCCGAAAGCAGGGGCATACACAACGCCGGTGATGTTCAGGCCGTTGGCTTTCAGCGGTTTGAACAGGTTCGGCAGTTTCGGCCAGCAGGGGATCCCTTCGAACATGATACGATGCTGTTCTTTGAAGGGAGCGGTGGAAGTGCCTTCCTTCACATGCTGTTCCAGTTCCTTGGCCAGCAGTTCGAAAGCTTCAGCAGCTTCCACACGGCCACGGGCGGTTACCACGTCAGCCATATGGTTGAACAGGTCGAACCCGTTGAACGGAGCCGGTTTGTACTGCAGATAGTCGCAAACCTTCAACCAAGCTTTGGCGGTACGGTTGGCGTTCTGGCAGCACTGTTCGAATTTGTCTTCATCGAACTTCTTGCCGGTGATTTCTTCCATTTGACGGATGGCCGTATCCAGCTGGGACCGGATGTATTTTACGTTGGCTTCGTTTACATGGTCGAATTCGTTGTAAGGAACGTCGATCATGATCAAAGGAATGTTGTGCCGACGGGCAATGTCTTCATACCATTTGGTCATGCAGTTGCAGATGTTGTTGCAGCACAGCAGGAAATCCGGCTGAGGCATGGTCATCTGACGGTATTTGTGCAGTGCGTTCTGACGGCGGGTCTTTTCTTCCCCTTCCGGCAGGGCAGCGATTTCATAGATGTTGTCTACCGTAGCATAGGGTTTCAGGGTCTTGGGATCGATCACGGGTTTGCCGTTTTCGTCGAAGACTTTCTTCCCATCGGCATCTTTCATCTGTTTCCCGCTGTTGGGGTTGATGACATAGTTGCCGTCTTTGTCCATCTTATTGGCACCGCGGAAACCTGCGGAATAAGCCAGGGAAATACGGGCATAGCCGCAGATATCGTTGTCGTACCCCATATCTTCAGCAGCCTGGCACATCACTTCGCCGTCACGGTTGGCAGCGATGCCGGCAGCCTGGTTTTCAGGATACCCTACATGCAGACCGAAAGATTCTGCCAGTTCGCAGGGGAACTTGGAAGAGGACCAGCCTACTTTTTCTCCTCTTTCTTTGGCTTCCCGCAGTTCTCTGTAAACCTTTTCAACAACATCTCTCAATGCCTGAACGCCAGGGCTTACTTTCTTTGGCATAATGATCCTTCCTTCTTTACATGGTATGCAGCTTATTTGGCTGCTTTTTTATACGCGTACAAAGCGGCACCCAGGGCGCCGTTGTACTGAGCCAGGGGAGAAGTCTTGATTTCCACACCAAGGCCTTCTTCCAGAGCCTCTCTCACGCCATAGTTCTGGGCCACACCGCCGGTCATCACAACATCCTTCACAACCCCCACCCGGTTGGCAAGGCCAATGACACGGCTGGCCACGGAACGATGGATCCCGGCAATGATGTCGTCCTTGTCGGTTCCTTTGGACAGCTGGCTGATGACTTCACTTTCAGCAAATACGGTGCAGGTGGAGCTGATGGCCACCCGTTTGGTGGATTTGGCTCCCAGTGCAGCCAGGTCAGAAACCTTCACTTCCAGGATATTGGCCATAACATCCAGGAAACGGCCAGTACCGGCAGCGCATTTATCATTCATCTGGAAATTGGTCATGGTCCCGTTTTCCACATGGATGACTTTCACGTCCTGACCACCGATATCGATGACCGTATGGACGTTGGGCCAGATAAAGCTGGCGCCCATGGCATGACAGCTCAGTTCGCTCATCTGCTTGTCGGCAATGCCTTCCAGCGAATTGCGCCCGTAACCGGTAGCCAGGGTAAAGGCCATGTCTTCTTTTTTCATGTGGGCATTTTCCAGGACTTCCGCAATAGAACGTGCGGGACCGGAAGTTCCGGTCCCCACGTCTACCAGGGATTTTGCCACGATCTCTTTTCCGTCTTTCAGGATAATGCACTTGGATGCAGTAGATCCAACATCGATTCCCAAGGTATAGATACTCATTAAAACAGTTCCTCCGTAAGGATTATTTCTTTACGAAAGTCTCGAACTCTCTGATGGCACGAGGCAGCAGCATCTGATGGAACGGGCAGATGCTTTCCGGATTCTGATAAGCAGCTTCCGTGAAGGCTTCCACATACCCGCGGATTTTGTTCATGTCTACGATTTCGTCTACCAGACCCAGTTCGGCGCAGACTTTCGGACGAGATTTGGTGTAGAAAGCCTGGATCAGGTTGTTCATCTTGTCGATGGTCGGCTGCAGATCCTTGCCGGCTTTCCGGTCTTTGGCCAGTCTCCGGGAGTACATGGCGGTAGCGGCGGTTTCACCGTTCATAACGGCGATTTCTGTAGCGGCCGTACCGATGGAGAAGGCGTTGGTATCGTTGCCCTGAGGCCCGCCCAGTACATAGTGTGCAGCAGCGGTGCCCTTTCTCAGGGTGATTTCGAATTGAGGGATGTGGGAAGTCTGGATGGAGTAGATCAGGGACTGGCCCAGACCCAGCAGTTCAGCCTTTTCCGCATCGTTGCCCACATCGATCCCGGTGGTGTCCTGGATCCAGACAATGGGCAGACGGTCTCTGGCGCAGAGAGTGACGAATTCATTCATCTTCACCAGACCCTGACGGTACAGCTTGCCGCCGATACCCACAGAGCCGGCAGCCTTGTATTCAGGGTAGTTCATCAACAGGCCCTGGACGTTGGCCACAACGCCCACCAGCAGGCCGTTGACTTTGGCCAGGCCGGTAACCATTTCAGGACCGTAGCCTTTCTTGTATTCCCGCATTTCGCTGTTGTCGAACAGACGGCCGATAACATTGTAGATGTCATAAGCCCGTTTGTCGTTCAGGGGAACCATGGTGTACAGATCGTCAGCCGGGAATGCCGGTGCTTTCGGATCGTCCACCCGGAAGAATTCAGGATCGTATTTGGGCAGCATGCCTACATACTTCTTGATCCCTTCCAGAACGCCTTCTTCGGAAGCATAGACTTCCCGGATGAAACCGGTTTCGGTGTAGTGGATGTCGACAGCTCCCGGAGGTTCGGTCTTGCCGGTACGGTCCACCATGTCAGCGATTTCGTTGGCATATTCCAGGTCCACATGGCCTTTGGGGTTCATGCCGCCCATAATGCCGGCGCCGCCTACAGCCATGTTGGCTTTTTCATGGGCAATGATCACCGTGGGGCTGATGGAATGATAGCCGCCGCCGGCAGGGTTGGTGCCGTAGATGCCCACGATGACGGGAATGCCCAGCTGGTTCAGTTCAGCGTTCCGGAAGAAGGGAGTACCGCCGCCACGACGGTTGGGGTATACCTTTTCCTGTTCGTCGAACTTAACGCCGGAGCAGTTCAGCACATACACCAGAGGCACGTGCAGGGTCTTGGCAGTGTCGGAAGCCCGCAGCAGGCATTCAGCCTGGCCAGGGACCCAGGCGCCGGCCAGCTTCTTGTTGTCGGAAGCCACCACTACGCACCATTTGCCGTTTACACGGCCCAGGCCCTTGACGATGGCCACGGAGCCGTTCTTGTTGCCCTGAGGATTGAACAGGGTGTTCAGGGGTCTCCAGGAGCCCGGTTCCACCAGTTTTTCAATTCTCTGGAGAGCGGTCAGTTCCCCTCTCTTGTTTACATCAGCATCTGCCTTGCCGGCTTCCTGAGCGGCTTTGATCAGCTGATGGATCTCTTCTTCGATCTTTTTCAGCTGTTCTTCATTGGCGGCATCCACCTTTTTCAGGGGTTTGCCCACCTGAGGCATTTGTTGGAAATATCTAGGCATAGAGTAAAAACCCATTTAACTTCTTCCTCCCGAATGTCTTATTTTGCTTCCGGAGCAGGGACTTTGATGAAAGCCTGGCCCGGGTCGATTTCTTCACGGATCAGTTTGATAACTGCCGGATCCGGAGCTTCCAGTTCCACAGCCTTGGATACATCCAGGTCGAACCCGGTGTTTTCCAGGACGTCTTCCGGAGAAGAAGTGGGATAGTAGGCAGCCAGATACATCCGTTTGGTCTTTTCGTCGAATTTCAGGATCCCTTTGTCGGTTACTACCAGCTGAGGTCCAACATCGCCGGGCAGACCCAGTCTTTCACGTCCGCCAGGGCCGTCGATCCAGCCCGGGCTGGTCACATAGTCGATTTTCTGCATGAATCTGCGTTTTTCATGCTGCATCATAATGATGGTGTTGGAATAGGTGGCAATGCCGTTAGCGCCGCCGGACCCGGTGAAACGGGTTTTCGGATGATGGTAGTCGCCGATGGAGGTGGAGTTCACGTTGCCGTAGGGGTCGATCTGAGCGCCGCCGATGAAGGCGATCAGACGGTTGGCCTTGTGCAGGTATTCGTTGATTTCGAAGCCGACGAACCGGACATTCGGCCAGATGCAGCCGCAGTGAGCCATGAACCGCAGGTCACCAACGGAACGGGGAACTTCCACAGGGGAGCAGTCCATCAGACCGCTTTCCACGATGATGTGGCAGTCAGGAGCATAAACTCTCTTGGCCACGCTGGCGCCGATCAGAGGCAGACCGGTACCAACCGTTACAACCTGACCATTTTTGATCTGTTTGGCAATGGTCACAGCCTGCATTTCCTTATTGGTATAATTCGTGTAATCAGCCATTGTTATTTGTCCTCCTTCGTCATGTCAATGTGATAGCCCAGACCGGGAACAACCTTCAGGTTGATCAGACGAGTGGCACCCAGTTTGTTCAGGTATTCGTCATGATCCTTCAGGTCGAACACCCATTCTTTGCAGAAAGCATCGAAGTCTTCCTGGGTCTTGGAGACCTGGTCATAGACTTTCAGGAACGGGTTGTCGTAGTCATACAGGCCATAGCACTGAGACGGATGAGCACCGTAAGGAGCCAGGACAACGGCATCTACGCACATGCCGGGAATGTCGTTCTTGGTGGGATCTCTTCTGATTTCTTCATTGGAGATGATCTCTTCGCAGGTAACGATGGTGTATTTGGCTGCTTCCGCAATATCCACATCCTGGAATTTGCCGCCCCAGATGCGTACGGTGCCATCAGGAGAAGCCTGCTGAGCGTGGATGATGGCCACATCGATCTGAGGAACAGGAACAGCCACCACTTTTTCACCCGGTTTGAAGGGGTTGTCGATGTATTTGAACTTGTCATCAGGAACTTTGTCCAGGGTCTTCCGGACTTCCTTGCTGATGCCCCATTCATCGGTGAGGCCGGAGCCCTGCATCAGGGTTACAGGCAGGAAGGGCAGGCCCAGAGCAGCGGCATGCCACATCATGTAGATAACATCCTGGGAATAGTCTTCCATGGTCAGCTTGCCGGCTTCGAACCATTTTCTGAACCGTCTGGAAACGTTGGTTACACCGGAGTTGGCGGTATAGCAGTTGATGTAGGCTTTCACACGGCCGTTGCCGATCAGCATATCCCAGTCGCCGCCGGCAGCACCGCCCAGACCGGTCAGGTCCGTGATGCCCTGTCTCAGGATTTCAAACACAGCCGCATAGGGTTTACGGTCAGTCGTAAAGCCACCCAGAGCAATGTGATCACCACTGTGCACATACTTGGCGATTGCGTCTTTTAACGTCATTACTTTACTCAAAGCAAAAACCTCCTTAAAATCCTTCCTAGTTTGTGAAACTGCCGGAATCCTCCTCTAAGAAATAACCATCCCCCTTTGTGAATATTTTTTACATTCGCATTCCGGCTGAACCTACTGTATTCAGTGTACGGAATGATTATAACACAAATAATTTTTTTTTTAAATCTCCCGGGAGATTATTTGTAGATTTTTTTGCAAATATATAAAAATTCTAATAACTTATGAGAAAATTTCTCTTTTTGCACCTTTTTTATTGCAAAAGTTACACAAAAAAGAAGGTGTTTTCTCTAAAACACCTTCTTTTTCTTCAACCATGCATTGTCAATACAGTTTTTTTTGCCGTTCCAGCCACTTTTGAGCCGCCTGGGCCAGCTGTTCCGGATTATTTTCCAGCATCCGGTCCTGGACCCGCCGGAGGAGCACCGGCATCAGCTCCTTCAACTGGTCCGGGCGGGCCCCCAGGGTCAGAGCGTCCTTCCCGGAAAAGTCCAGATCGGAGGTGTGGACGGGCATGAGATAGGCCATCTTCACCAACCGTTTTCCGTACATCTGGGCATGGATCACGTCATTCTGGGCCGCATTGGTGGCGGCCACATCCGCCACGCACACGGCGGTCAGCTGTTTGAAGGCTTCCGCCATCTCCTTGTTTACCCGGAAATGGCCGCTGCGGGCCTCCTTCCGGAGCCAGTGCCAGGTCTTGCTGTCCTCCTGGGCGCTGATGAACCCGAAGTGCATGTGGTTCTTCACCAGCCAGGCCACCCGGTCCACCACCTCCCGGGGCAGCTGGAGCCGTTCCAGGATCTGCCGGGCCAGGGCGGCGCCCACCACTTCATGGCCGTGGTCGCAGGGCTGTCCTTCTTTGTTGATGCCCCGGACCCCTTCCAGGCCCTTGGCCACGTCATGGAGCAGGATTCCCCATCCCACTTCCAGGCTCCGGTCCCCTTTGTCCAGGGCCACTGCCGTGTGCTTCCACACATCATAGGGATGGAACTGGGGGTTCTGGCCTAATCCCACCAGATGGATCAGTTCCGGCAGGATGGGCACCGTTTCATACTGGCCTTTCCGCCGGACCCGGCAGCTCTCCGCCGCCAGTCCGCTTTTCACCATCAGGTCCATGCCTTCTCCCGCATAGGTCCCCATGAGCAGCTTGTTCAATTCTGTCCGCACCCGCTCCAGAGACAGTCCCGGCACCTTCTTCAGGTTCCGGCCCATGGCAGGCAGGATGGAAGGATCCGGAGCAAAGCCCAGCTGTCCCACGAACCGGCAGGCCCGGAACATCCGCAGGGCATCTTCCGAGAACCGCCGGTCCGGATCCCCCACAGTGCGGAGAACCCGGCCCCGCAGATCATCCAGCCCCTGGAAGCAGTCGGTGATGTGTCCGTTCTGGTCCACCGCCAGGGCATTGATGGTGAAATCCCGCCGGCTCAGATCCTCTTCCAGAGTCCTGCAGTACCAGACTTCCGCCGGCCGGTGGGCGTCAGCGCTGCCGTAGGTTTCATTCCGGTAGGCGGCCACTTCCACCCCGTGGCGCTCCACCCGGAGGATCACCACCCCGAAGTTCTGTCCCAGCTCACTGACCACCGGGATCCCCGCGTCTTCCGCGGTCCGGAGGATCTGTTCCGGCCGGGCGTTGGTGACCACGTCATAATCGTCCGGGACCCGGCCCAGGAGCATGTCCCGGACAGCGCCTCCCACCACATGGGCTTCGAACCCATGGGACTGGAGCACATCCATAACGGTTTTCACATAGGATGGAATCGTCAGTTTCATTCCCGGTCACCCTCTCTTCCTGTCCCTTCCTGGTCTGCGGTCAGAAGGGTAAACACCCCGATTTCCAGGGATGGGTCGCTGGCCAGCTTCAGGGTGCAGTGGAATTCCCGTTCCATGTCCCCCAACCCCTGCTGGCGCAGCCAGCCGTATACCACAGGATGGACGGTAAGCAGCAGGCTGTGGCTCATCTTTCCCTGGAGGAACAGGCTCCGGAGCCGCCGGCGGATCTCCACATAGACGGTTTCCGGAGCTTCCACCCGGCCGCTGCCTCCGCACATGGGGCAGGTGGTGTACAGGATGCTGGACAGATTCTTCCGGGCCTTCATCCGGGTCATTTCCACCAGGTTCAGATGGGTCAGGTCGATGACCTTTGGCTTCATTTTGTCCCAGGCGAATTCTTTCTTCAGGATCTGGAGGATCTCCCCCTGTTCCTCTTCCCGGTCCATGTCGATGAAATCCGCCACGATGATGCCTCCGATGTCCCGGAGCCGGAGCTGCCGGGCGATTTCCCGGGCTGCTTCCCGGTTGGTGGCCATACTGGTGGCATCCCGGTCCGCTCCCGTGGAGAATTTCCCGCTGTTCACGTCGATGACGGTCATGGCTTCCGTATAGTCGAAGACCAGGTAGCCGCCCCCCGGCAGCCACACCACCCGGTCGGAAAGGCTTTCGATATCCTCATCCAGCCGGTAGAAGGTGAACAGGTCTTCTTTCCCCTTGTACAGCTTCACCTGGATCTGGGGCAGCCCCATGTCCCGGAGCATTTCCTGGAGCCGCTGACAGGTCTTCTCATCGTCCACGATGATCCGTTCCACCCGGTCCGTCACATAATCCCGGACCAGCCGGATGGCCAGGTCCAGTTCCCGGTACAGCAGCTGGGGTCCCCGGCCCACTTTGCTCCGGCGGACCAGCACCTCCCAGTTCCGGAGCAGCTGTTCCAGATCGGCCCGGATCTCGCTTTCCTCTGCATGGGCTGCTGCCGTCCGGAGCACCAGTCCCATATTTTCCGGCAGCAGCTCCCGGGCCCATTCCCGGAGCTCCTTCCGCTTGGTTTTGCAGCTGATCTTCCGGGACAGGCTCACCCGGCTGCCGTAGGGTTCCAGCACCACATACCGGCCGGGAAGGGTGATCTCCCGGGTCACCGCCGGACCCTTGTTCCCCCTGGCGTCCTTCACCACCTGGACCAAAAGCATCTGGCCTTCGGAGAGCTTTTCTCCCTTTTTCAGGGTCAGGAACCCGTTCTTCCCGGTGTTCAGGTCCACAAAGGCTGCCTGGATCCCGGGCACCACATTGCACACCCGGGCCCGGTACACATTGCCCACCAGGTTGTCGTTACTGCTCCGCTCCACCGCATAATCCCGGAGCCGGTCCTCTTCCACGGTGCCCATCCTGGTTTCTTCCGGACGGACACTGACAAAGATCGTATTCATGGCAGCCCTCAGCCTTCCCCGATCAGGGGAACCTTCCGGCCGGCTTCATCCCGGCTGTAAAGATCCACCCGGCGGATATCCGCCTGGACCACGGTGAGAGGGACCTGGAACTGGTCCTCCAGCACCTGGAGGAATTCCGACGCCTTCATGCTGCCGGTGGGGGTGATCCGGATATCAAAGGACAGGTCCAGGATTCCCTCCTGCCACCGGGCCTCCACCTGGGGAATGAAGTATTTCACATCGATGGTCTTGGGTTTCCCCTTGCCTTTTTTGTGGGTCTTGGTGTAGGGAACTTCCGGCGCAGCGGCAAAGGCGGCCAGCTGGGCAGAAGGATCGGCGGCACAGGGGACCTTCACCTGGTAGGAGGCACCCTGGGCCCGGGCCATGAGCTTGGGAGCCTTGTCATCGGTCAGGTCCCCCCGGACAATGTGGATGCCCATGGGCAGGGCCCGGGCGATCTTGTCCAGCAGCTCCTCCAGGGGCCGTTCTTCCGCCAGGCGGATTTCCGCAAACTCGCAGGAGCTGGTGACTCCCACGCTGAGGGCGGAGGCCAGGGAAAACTTCATATGGGGGTTGAACCCTTCCGAATAGGCCACCGGGATCCCGGACCGACGGAGGGCCTTTTCGATGCTCCTCTGGTATTCCAGATGGGAGATGAACCGGATCCCCGGTTCCTTGGTGATCTGCAGCCGCAGTTTCATACTTCTCCCTCCTTCCAGTCGATGATCTTCACGCCCAGTTTCTGGCAGACCCCGCAGCCGGTGCAGGTATCCCGGCGGCAGTCATGAGTCAGGGCCGCCTCCTGGGCTTTTTCGTATTCACTCCACAGGAACTGTCGGCTCACCCCGCAGCTGGTGTGTTCCCAGGGGAAGATTTCCTCTTTCCCCCGGGGCCGGCTGTTGTAGAAATCCGGGGTCAGGCCTGCATCGGCAATGGCCTGGGCCCACCGGTCATAATCGAAGAATTCCGTCCAGCTGTCGAATTTGGCGCCCCTCTGCCAGGCCAGGTAAATGGCCTTTCCCAGCCGCCGGTCTCCCCGGGCCAGGACCCCTTCCATCAGGCTGGTCCGGGAATCATGGTACTGAAAGTGGATGTTCTTCAGATTGGCAAAGGCGTTCTTCAGCAGCATGTGCTTCCGGTCAAATTCCCCCTTGGTGTTCTGGCCCACCCACTGGAAGGGGGTGTAGGGCTTGGGCACGAAGTTGGACACGCTGACAGTGACTTTGGCCCCCATGTGGCCGGTAACTTCCTTGTACTTCCACTGGACCTTCTGGGCCAGTTTGGCAATGGCCAGCACGTCTTCGTCCGTTTCCGTAGGCAGACCGATCATGAAGTACAGCTTCACCTGGGACCAGCCGTTTTCAAAGGCGGCCCCCACCGCGTTCATGAGATTTTCTTCCGTGACCCCTTTGTTGATCACATCCCGCATCCGCTGGCTCCCGGCTTCCGGAGCAAAGGTCAGGCCGCTTTTCCGCACCGCCTGGACTTCCTGGGCCAGCTTCACGGAGAAGCTGTCGATCCGCAGGGAAGGCAGGGACACGCTGACCCGGTCCTTCCGGAAATCTCCCAGCAGTTCCCGGATGAGAGGTTCCAGATGGGAATAATCCGCGGTGCTCAGGGAGAACAGGGAGATTTCGTTGTAGCCGGTGGCAGGTACCAGCTGTTTGGCCAGCTCCATCACCGTTTCCGGTTTCCGTTCCCGGACCGGCCGATAGATGATCCCGGCGTTGCAGAACCGGCAGCCCCGGCTGCAGCCCCGGAACAGTTCCAGCATGATCCGGTCGTGGACCGTGTCACTGTAGGGCACAATGGGATGGGTGGGGAAATCCAGCCCGTCCAGGTCCTGTTCCACCCGTTTGTACACCACTTCCGGCGCCGTGGGCTCCAGAGGCTTTTTCCCGGTAATAGTGCCGTCGGGACCGTAGGTGATTTCATAGAAAGAAGGTACGTAGACCCCCTGGATCCGGGACACCCGGCGCAGGAAGCCAAGCCGGCCCCCGGGTTTGCCTTCCCGCTTCCAGTCCCGGTACAGCAGGGTCACTTCCTGGATGATCTTTTCCCCGTCTCCCAGCATGCAGAAGTCCAGGAAATCCGCCAGGGGTTCACTGTTGAACACGCAGCAGCCCCCGGCACATACAAAGGGATCCTCCAGGGTCCGGTCTTTGGCCAGGATGGGCACCCCGCCCAGGTCCAGCATGTTCAGGATGTTGGAATAGGACATTTCATACAGAAGGGTGAACCCCAGCAGGTCGAAATCCTTCAAAGGCCGGGTGTTTTCCAGGCTGGAGAGCACCAGCCCCCGTTCCCGCATTTTGGCTTCCATGTCCACCCAGGGGGCAAAGGCCCGCTCTGCCGCCACTTTGGGCAGCTTGTTGAGGATTTCGTAGAGGATCTTGTAGCCCAGATAGCTCATGCCGATTTCGTAGGTATCCGGGAAGGCCAGACAGAAGGAAACCTCCGTTTCCTCTTCCGGCTTTACGATGCTGCCGAATTCCATGCCGGTGTACCGGGCGGGTTTTTCCACAGCACTGAGTATGTCGATGGGTAAGTCTTTTCGCATAATATCTCCTTAATGAAAACGCAGGGTCTGGTGATGGGCATTGATGTTCAGCAGCAGGGTCACCATGAGCATATTGGTGGTAAGAGAGCTGACCCCGTAGCTCATGAAAGGCAGGGGCACCCCCGTGACCGGCATAATGCCGCTGGTCATCCCCACATTGACCAGGATGTGGAACAGGAACATAGAGACCACTCCCACGGCCAGCAGGGTTCCAAAATCATCGGACGCATGGAGGGCAATGGAAAGGCCCCGGTAGATCACCACCCCGTAGAGCAGCAGGATAATGGTAGTGCCGATGAAGCCGAATTCCTCCCCGGCCACTGCGAAGATAAAGTCCGTATGGTTTTCCGGCAGGAAGTTCAGCTGGCTCTGGGTACCGGCAAAAAGCCCCTTGCCGGCAAAAAGCCCGGAACCGATGGCAATCATGGACTGGATCACGTGATAGCCGCTGCCGTAGGGTTCCAGTCCCGGGTTCAGGAACACCCGGATCCGGTTCCGCTGGTACTCGTGGAGCATTTTCCACACCAGAGGCGCCGAAGCCAGTCCCAGGCCTCCCATGATCAGGAAATACCGGATCCGGAAGCCGCAGACGATCATGGTGCCCAGGAGGATGGCCAGAAACACCAGGGAAGTCCCCAGGTCCGGCTGCTTCATAACGAACAGGAAGGGCAGCAGCACATAGCCGAACACCGGCAGCCAGCTTCGGAAATCCGTCAAAAGGGGCAGCCGGTCGTCCACAAAGGAGGACAGGCTGATGATCATAATGGCTTTGGCAAACTCACTGGGCTGGATGCTGATGGGCCCCAGCTGGAGCCAGCGCTGGGCTCCCAGGGCGCTTTTCCCCACCAGCATCACCGCCAGCAGCATGAGGATGTTGAAGATGTACAGAGGCCGGGCCAGGCTCTTCAGGATCCGGTAGTCGAACCGCATGAGGAAGACCCCCAGCACCAGGTTGATGGCCGCAAAGCTCAGCTGGCGCAGGACGAAGCTGTACCGTCTGGGCCCGGGGATGTTGGCATGGGTGGCACTGCCGATGAGCACCACCCCGATGGCGATCAGCAGCAGGACGCTGATCAGCAGGGGTTTGTCGATATTCCGAAAATATTTTTTCAACGAAAAATGCCAGCGCATGGTTTCTCCTTATTTCTTGCTGCCCTGCCGCCGCACCCGGGGATCGGTGAACACGTATTCCAGGATGCTCTTGACAATGGGGGCTGCGGAAATGGTGCCGTAGCTGCCCTGTTCCACAATGCACACCACCACCAGCTGGGGCTTCTTGGCCGGGGCATAGGCGATGAACCAGCCGTGTTCCAGTCCGTGGGGGTTTTCGGCGGTACCGGTTTTCCCGGCCACCGGCACCGGCAGGTTCTTCAGGAAGGCGGCAGTGCCCCCTTCTTCCGTTACGGCTTCCAGGCCGTCCTGGATCAGCTTCAGGGTGGATTCAGAAATGGGCAGTTTCCCCTCTTCCTCCGGCTCGAAGGTCTTGGCCACGCTGCCGTCGTCATTGAGGATCTTGCTTACCAGATGGGGCTTGTACCGTTTCCCGTCGGTGGCCACGGCACTGAGCATTTCCGCCACCTGGATGGGGGTGGCCAGGGTGAAGCCCTGACCGATGGCAGTGTTGAAGGTATCCCCCAGGTACCATTCGTCATCAAAGACCTTCTTCTTGTATTCCGGGGTGGCGATGAGTCCCTGGGCCTCCCCGTGGAGGTCGATGCCCGTGGTCTGGCCGAAGCCGAATTCCCGGGCGTATTTGTCCAGCAGGTCGATGCCCACCCGGTTCCCCATTTCGTAGAAGTACACGTTGTCGGAAGCGGCCAGGGCCCGTTTGAAGTTGATGTACCCCAGGGCTTCCCCTCCGGCGTTCCGCATGTCGATGAGCCAGTGGCGGCCGGAGTCGTAGATCAGTTCATCCGGGGTCACTTTCTTTTCTTCCAGGGCCGCGGACCCGGTGACGATCTTGAAGGTGGATCCGGGAGGATATTCCCCGGCGATGACCTTGTCGGTCATGGGATGGAAGGGATCCGTATTCAGGTATTTCCAGTTCTTTTCGCTGATCCCGTTGACAAACCAGTTGGGATCGAATCCGGGACGGGACACCAGGGCCTTCACTTCCCCGTTGTTGGGATCCAGGGCCACCACGGCGCAGCCCCGGGCCCCGATGGCCTTCAGCTGCCGGTCCACCGCCTCTTCGGCGATCCGCTGGAGCTTGGCGTCGAGGGTGAGCACCAGCCCCTGGCCCGGTTTGGGATCCACTTTGTCCATGATCTGGACCACCCGGCCTGCCACGTCCACTTCTTCCCGGTAGCTGCCGTCTTCTCCCCGGAGATAGGAATCGTAGTAGTTTTCCAGGCCGAATTTCCCGATGATGTCCCCGGCCTTCAGTTCACTGTAGGCTCCCTGGGAGATCTCATAATCACTGATTTCTCCCACATAGCCCAGGGCATGGACTGCCAGTCCCTTGTTGGGATAATTCCGCACCGGCTGGACTTCCAGCATCACCCCGGGCAGATAGCGAAGGTTTTCCTCCACCTTGTCCACCACTTCCGGAGAGGCGTTCCGGACCAGACGGATGGGTTCCGAACTGCCTCCGGAGAGACGGATGGTCTCCTTGATGTCTTCCAGAGGCAGGTTCAGCAGCTGGCTCAGCCGTTCCAGGGTCTCTTCCCGGTACCCGTCGGTCCGGCGCACCAGGGACACCATGACCCCGGGCTTGTTGTTGGCCAGTTCTTCCCCGTTGCAGTCATAGATGATGCCCCGGGGGGCCAGGATCCGGGTATAGCGGGTCCGGTTCCCTTCCGCCTGCCGGCGGTAAGTGGATCCCTTGACGATTTGCAGATAGAACATCCGTCCGATGAGGATCAGGATCACCAGGATGCCGGTGACCATCATGAACTCCAGACGGTAAGCATATTTTTTATTCAGCACGGCAGACTCCTACAGATGATAGTAATAATCCATACGGCTGCGGACCCGTTTCTTCAGTCTGTGGTACAGGAACCACATGACAGGGGCCAGGACCAGGTTCCACCCCATAAGCTTCAGGGTCTGGAGGGCCAGGGGCAGGATCGGCAGCCAACGGCCCAGCATCACGCACAGGAACAGTCCCCGGGCCACCTGGAGCAGCAGGGTCACCAGAGCGGTGAGGATCAGATAGGTGGGCAGCCGGTCCACGAACATGTTCACCCGGTTCTTTCCGATCAGGTACCCCAGGGCCGCCCGGGTCACCATGTGCCAGCCGAAATAGCTGAAGGTGACAACGTCCAATAAAGCACCAATACCCAGTCCATACACTGCGCCGTTCCGTTTCCCCTGGTCCATGGCATAGAGCAGGAGAAACAACAGCAGCAAGTCCGGGGACTGGGTGGTGTTGAAAAAGAGGAACCAGTGATTTTCCAGAGTGAACAGAAACAGGGTGAAAAACAGCCAGGCAAGGGCAACGATCACCATTATTTCCCTCCTTTGCCGGACTGGGCATCCGGATCTTTCCCCTCGTTACGGAGGAAATCCGCAAACCCCTGGAAGTTGGTGATGACCCGGGCTTCTTCCAGATGGCTGTAATCCACGGAAGGAGCGATGGTGGCCATTTTGGTAAGGCCGCCGGTATCCATCTGGACATCTTCCACGGTACCGATCACCAGCCCTTCCGGATGGTAGCCGCTGTAGCCGCTGGTCACAATGGTGTCTCCGGGCAGGATGTCCGCATTCCGGCTGAGATTCCGCATTTCCAGCAGCAGATCCGGTCCGGCCACCCCGTTGACGATTCCCGCCGCCCGGGAATCCCCCCGGAGGTTCAGGCCCCCGATCCGGCTCCGGGGACTGGAAATCAGCAGCACCTTGGCCATGTGGGGATAGACTCCGTCCACAATGCCGATGAGCCCGGAGGCATTCACCACCGGCATGTTCACCTGGAGCCCGTCATCTTTTCCCCGGTCGATGAGGATCACATCCTTGAAATCTCCCAGATCCCGGCTGATCACCTTGGCGGACACCATGTTCCACTGGGGATGGAGGCTGCTGAACTTCAGCAGTTTCCCCAGCCGCTGGTTCTCCGCCTTCATGCCGATCAGTTCCGCATTGTTCTGGCGCAGCTCTTCATTTTCCTTTTTCAGGGCGGCATTTTCCTTTTCCAGGGCCGTCTTGGAGGCAAAATAATTCCCGGTGCCTTTGAAACCGCCGCCGATGCCTCCCACCACAAAGCTGATGGGCCGGGTCAGGGTGGTCAGCACCGTATTCACGGCAGGGAACCGGTGGAAAGCATCCCATACCAGCCCCACCACCAGCAGGATGGCCGCCGCCAATACCCCCAGTCTGACTTTCTGTTCCTTCCTCATTCGCACTGCTTCTCTCCATTTACACGTTCCGGCGGGGACGGGGTCCCTTCCGGAACAGATTCATATTCCCGGCGGCAATGCCGGTTCCCTTGGCTCCGCAGGTCAGGGCGTTTTCCGCCACCCACACTTTCAGGCCGGTTTCCCGGGCCAGGAGCCAGTCAAAATTCCGCAGCAGGGCTCCGCCCCCTGTAAGGACGATGCCCCGTTCCGCCACATCCCGGGCCAGCAGGTCTGGCAGCTGTTCCAGGAGGGCCAGGACACAGTTCACCATCTTGTGGACCGGTTCCCACAGGGCCTCCCGGAGCTGGTTCTGATCGATGGTCACCCGCCGGGGGAGCCCGGTGATCAGGTCCCGGCCCCGAAGGTCCATATAGGCCGGAGGCGCAGTCTCCCGGACCGTGCCGATCTCGATCTTCACCTGCTCCGCCTGGAGGGTCCCGATAAGAAGATTATACTTTTTCCGGCTGTACTGGACAAGGGCCTGGTCCAGGCTCCGTCCTCCCTGGCGGAGGAGCCGGCTGAGAGCAATCTTTCCCTGGGTGAGCACCGCCGCTTCCGTGGCCCCTGCCCCCATATCCACCACCAGGCAGCTTTTGGTCTCCCGGACCGGGATCCCGGCTCCCAGGGCTGCCGCCAGAGGGGCTTCCAACAGGTAAGCCTCCCCGGCTCCCGCTTCCATGGCCGCATCCAGCACCGCCCGGCGCTCCACGCTGTTCACCCCGCAGGGCACCGTAAGCACCAGCCGGGGCCGGAACAAAGGCCGTTTCCCCAGGGCCTGGCGGAGGAATCCCCTGAGCATCTGCCGGGTCAGGTCGAAGTCGGCGATGACCCCGTCCTGGAGCGGCCGGACCACCTGGATTCCCTCCGGGGTCCGTCCCAGCATCTGCCGGGCCTCCTGACCCAGGGCCAGGATCTTTCTCCGGCCCCGGTCCAGGGCCACGGCGGTGGGTTGGTCCAGTACGATACCCTCGTCCCGGAGACAGATCCGGGTATGGTCCGTGCCCAGATCCACTCCCAGATCCGTGGAAAAAGATCCCATTAGATCCAGCATGCCATGTTCCTCCTTTTACAACAATCCGTGTTCCTTGAAACTGTAATAGACCCCGTCTCCAATGATCAGATGATCCACCAGAGGGATCCCCATCACCTTCCCCGTATCCCACAGGGTCCGGGTCAGGCTCCTGTCCTCCCGGCTGGGGGTGGGGTCCCCGGAAGGATGGTTGTGGACCGCCAGGATGGCGGCTGCATGGTGGAGCAGCGCCGGGGCAAAAGCCTCCCGGGGATGGACCACTGAGGCATTGAGAGACCCCTCAGAAATGGGTTCGATGCCAGTGACCTTCCCCTTGCTGTTCAGCAGCACCACCAGAAAATGTTCATGATTCTCATACCGGAGCCGGGGCATCACCAGCATGGCTCCGTCTTCCGGACAGTGGATGGTCTGGAAGGGTTGGGTTTCCGCCCCTGCCAGCCGCCGTCCCAGTTCCAGGGCCGCCAGGATCACCGCAGCCTTGGCAGGCCCGATGCCGGCAATCCGGGTCAGTTCCCGGGGGTCCTGGGTCCGGGCCAGCCGGGCATCCTTCAGCAGATCCCCCGTCAGTTCCCGGGCAATATCCAGGGCCGAATGTTCCTTTCTCCCGGTGCCGATCAGGATGGCCAGCAGTTCCGTAATGGCAAGGGCTTCAGGTCCCTTGGCCAGGAGCCGTTCCCGGGGCCGTTCCTCCGGAAGCATCTCCCGGATCAGATAGTGTGTCATGTCTTGTCACGTCCAATTCTGCAAATAATTTCTTCAAAGGGGCAAGAGGGAGTCCCACCACATTGGTGTAGGACCCCTGGATGGAAGGAATGAACAAGGCGGCTTTCCCCTGGATGCCGTAGGCTCCGGCCTTGTCCAGGGGTTCCCCGGTAGCAATGTACCAGGCAATGTCTTTTTCAGAAAGAGGAGAAAACTCCACCTTCGTGGTCTCCACATGGGTCCGGACCTGTCCTTGGAAGAACAGGGCCATCCCTGTCAGTACCCGGTGGGTCCGGCCGCTGAGTTTCCGGAGCATGCGGGCTGCTTCCGCCCTGTCCCGGGGTTTTCCCAGGATCTCCCCGTCCAGGGCCACCACCGTGTCCGCCGCCAGGATGGGCACCCGGTCCCCCAGCCGGTCCCGGACTTCCCGGCCTTTGGCCAGCGCGTTGGCCAGCACCAGCTGTTCCGGGGTGGCATCGTTTTTTTCTTCTTCTCCCCGGCTCACCACCACCCGGGGCTCCAGGCCGATCTGCCGGAGCAGTTCCAGGCGCCGGGGTGAACCGGAGGCCAGTATCAGTTCCATAACGAGCATTCTCCTATAACTTGTGAAACAGAATCCCTGCCAGGATCATGCCCAGGATGGCTGCCAGATTGGGAGAAAATTCCACACCGGCGGTCACCTTGGCCACATAAAGGTCCATGGTGGAAGGGGGAATGGTCAGCACCTGATATTTCCGCACCAGGAAATCGGTGGCTCCGCCCAGAGGCTGGGAAGCCTGGAGACTGTCCCCCAGAAGGCCTCCCATGACGGCACCGGCTGCCAGGACCAGCAGCAGGGTCAGATGGTTTTTCCCCAACATGGTTTAAACCTCCACTTTTTTCCCTTTGGCGTCGTAAATCTCCCCATCGCTGAAATAGCCGGTGATGGTCCACTGTTCCACCTTGGTCCGGACACTCTTCTTGAAGTTCCGGGCATAGACCAGCCCCAGGGCCAGCCACACCAGAGTGCTGAGCACCACGATCTGCCACACGGGAGCAGAGAAAAAATGGGCTATGGCCCGGCCGAAAGCCGCACCGGCCAGGGCGGTGAGCACCGGGATCCCGTACACGATCATCTGGGCCTTCTTTTCATCCAGGGACTGTTTCCCCACGATCACCCGGGTGCCCCGTTTGGCTTCGCAGGCATTCCAGCAGTCCAGCATCTTGGGCCGCTGTTCCCCCGGTCTCTGTTCGATTTTCACCTTGGCCCGCTGTTTGTTGACTGCGATGACCTTTCCCACATACACATTGTTGTTGCTCATACTATGACTCCTTTGTTATTCTGGAAATTCCAGGTACTGTTTGGGGAACCGCCGGGCCAGCCGGTCCATCAGCTCATCGCTGGATTTGAACAGCAGGCCGCAGAGTTTTCCATTCTCCCGGTACACCAGGATCCGCTGGGGATTGGGATCCACGGAAGAATACCGGTGGACATATTTTTTAATGGAGGTCTTCCGGAAAAAGCTCCGTTTGTAATGGTTGGAAAAACTTTCCAGGTCCTTCAGGTAAACGGTCATCCGCCGTTCCAGCCCCAGGCCGTACATGACCACGATCAGCTTGTCGCTGGTGAGCTGGATGCTGTACTGGAACAGGCAGCGCCAGCACCAGAGGATCACAAACAGCAGGTTGTACCCCCAGCCCATGATACTCAATTGGCCCAGAGCAAAAGTATGATACCCTTCATAGGCCCAGCTGAGGGCAATGAGAGCCAGGGTCCCCCACTGATACAGTCTCCGCTCCCGGCTGGTTGTCGAAAATTCCTTGTATGCTTCCAAAATATTCTCCTTTGGGCTTTTCCGCCGACAAAAAAACATATCCCTTTTATTATAGCAAAAATCCCCCCAATAGAAAGGTGTTTTCTGCAAAAAAAGAGCTGCTGCCGAAGCAACAGCTCAAAAAACTTTTGTTTTTTATTTGCCGCCCACCATGGCCAGCATGGTACCGGCTGCAACAGCCGTACCGATAACACCGGCCACGTTGGGGCCCATGGCGTGCATCAGCAGGAAGTTGCCAGGGTCAGCCTGCTGTCCCACAACCTGGGACACACGGGCAGCCATAGGCACTGCGGATACACCAGCAGAACCGATCAGCGGGTTGGTCTTGCCGCCGTCCAGCTTGCTCATCAGCTTGCCGAACAGCACACCGCCGGCGGTGCCGCCGATAAAGGCAACCAGACCCAGGCAGATGATTTCGATGGTCTGCAAGGTCAGGAAGCTTTCGGCCTTCATGGTCAGGCCGGTACCGGTGGCCAGCATGATGGTCACACTGTTCATCAGGGCATTTTGTGCCGTGTCAGACAGACGGTCCATACAGCCAGATTCGGTGAACAGGTTCCCCAGCATCAGCATCCCGATCAAAGAGCATACGGAAGGCAGCAGCAGGGAAATGAAAATGGTGGTGACAATGGGGAACACCACTTTTTCAAAGTGGGTCACCGTACGCAGCTGGGCCATTTTGATCTTCCGTTCTTCCTTGGAGGTGAACAGTTTCATCACAGGCGGCTGGATCAGAGGCACCAGGGACATGTAGGAATAAGCGGCCACGGCGATGGCGCCCAGCAGATGGGGAGCCATCTTGGAAGCCAGGTAAATGGAAGTCGGGCCGTCAGCACCACCGATGATCCCGATGGCGGAAGCTTCCTTCACATTGAAGCCCAGGAGCATGGCCCCCAGCAGAGCCACAAACACACCGATCTGGGCAGCAGCACCCAGCAGCAGGGTCTTGGGGTTGGCAATCAGCGGACCAAAGTCGGTCATGGCCCCTACGCCCATGAAAATCAGCGGAGGGAAGATTTCGTATTTGATCCCGCCCAGGATCAGCTGCATAACGCCGGGATCGGTTTCGAACCCGGTCCGGGGTACGTTGGCCAGAATGCACCCGAAGGCGATCGGGCTCAGCAGCAGGGGTTCAAAGCCTTTGACGATGGCCAGGTACAGCAGGATGCACCCTACCAGCATCATCACGGCATTGCCCCAGGTAAAAGCCACAAACCCACTGTCCTGGATGACAGAGGTCAGGGCTACCACAAAAGCATCCATGTTCTAAAATCCTCCTTTATGTTCGGAGACGATGATTAGAGAATAACCATTACGTCGCCGGTGGCTACGGTATCGCCAGCGTTTACGCGGACTTCGGAAACCGTGCCATCTTCAGGAGCCATGATTTCATTCTGCATCTTCATAGCTTCCAGGATCAGCAGAACATCGCCGGCTTCCACTTTGTCGCCGGGTTTTACGTTAACGGACAGAATCTTGCCGGGCATGGGAGCGGATACGGTTACGGAGCCGGCAGGAGCAGCAGCGGCCGGTTTGGCAGCGGGAGCAGGAGCAGCAGCAGGAGCAGCGGCAGGAGCCGGAGCGGGAGCAGCAGCAGGAGCAGCAGCTACAGGAGCCGGAGCAGGAGCAGCAGCAGGAGCGGCAGGGGCAGCAGGAGCTGCGGTTACAGCGCCGCCAACTTCTTCAACTTCTACGGTGTAAACAGTACCGTTAACGTTAACATTAAATTTTCTCATGAGAATACCCTCCTAAACAGTTTTCAAGTTGTTTGATTTTGTGGATAATGAACCGTCCCTCAACAGTTCATCAGAAAGAATGATGGGGCAGATTCATCGGCTCCATTTTTCTTTTGTGTTCGGCGATGGCAGCACTCAGGGCAGCTGCAATCATATCGTCTTCATCCTGGACCAGGGCCAGGACAGCTGCCATGGCAGCCACTTTTTCCTCTTCCTGCCGTTTGCTGGCAGCAGCGGAAGGCGCTGGTTTAGCAACTACAGGCTTTTTTTTTCCCTGAACTTTCTTGGTGGGATCGACAGCATGGATCAGCACCATCAGGATTCCCAGCACAATCAGCACGCCGAATACGATGGTCATGTTGATCATCATAATCAGCCAAGGATTGTCGGTCATGAACGTTTCACCTCTCTTCCCTCATGATGAATGGTTTATATCAAAATCACAGAGGAATGTTACCGTGTTTCTTAGTTGGCCGGTCTTCCTGCTTTGATTTTAACATACGCAGCGCTTTGATCAGCGTGGGACGGGTGGTCTTGGGTTCGATGACCATTTCCACCATCCCGTGCTTGGCGGCATAATAAGGAGTGGCAAAGTTGGTGATGTACTCCTGGGTCTTCTGTTCCACATCCGGGTCTTTCCGGAAGATGATCTTGGCAGCCCCCTGGGGTCCCATGACGGCGATTTCCGCCGTGGGCCAGGCAATCACATGATCGGCACCCAAGTCCTGGGCACACATGGCCAGATAAGCACCCCCATAGGCCTTCCGGGTCACCAGGGTGATCTTGGGCACCGTGGCTTCGCAGTAGGCATAGAGCATCTTGGCCCCGTGACGGATGATGCCGCCGTATTCCTGGTCCGTTCCCGGCAGGAACCCGGGCACATCCACGATATTGATCAGAGGGATCCGGAAAGCATCGCAGAAGCGGATGAACCGGGCCGCCTTGTCAGAAGCGTTGATATCCAGGCACCCGGCCATGATCCGGGGCTGGTTGGCGATGATCCCCACCGTGGATCCGTCCATCCGTGCCAGGCAGGTGATGATGTTCCGGGCATACATCCGGTGAGGTTCCACATATTCCCCGTTGTCCACGATGCTGCGGATGACTTTGTACATATCATAGGGCATCTGAGGACCGTCAGGAATGATGGTGTTCAGGCTTTCATCCATCCGGTAAGCGCTGTCCCCGGTGTCATAGACCGGAGGATTCTCCCGGTTGTTGCTGGGCAGGAAACTGAGCAGGTACCGGATCTGTTCCAGGCAGTCCGCATCGTTTTCCGCCGGGAAGTCCGCCACCCCGCTGCGGGTGCAGTGGGTAAAGGTGCCTCCCAGGTCTTCCTGGCCCACTTCCTCGCCGGTCACGGTCTTCACCACTTCCGGTCCGGTAATGAACATCTTGGAATTCTTCTTCACCATGTAGATGAAGTCCGTAAGAGCCGGACTGTATACCGCACCCCCGGCGCAGGGACCCATGATGGCGGAAATCTGGGGAATCACCCCGGAAGCCAGGGTATTCTGCTTGAACATTTTCCCGAACCCGGCCAGGGCGTCCGTGGCTTCCTGGATCCGGGCACCGCCGGAATCTTCCATGCCCACGATGGGTGCCCCGGTCTTCAAGGCCATGGCCTGGACCTTGGCGATCTTGTTGGCGTGCATTTCCCCCAGGGATCCCCCTTCCACGGTGAAATCCTGGGCGTAAACGAACACCGTCCGTCCGTTAACCGTGCCGTAGCCTGTCACCACCCCGTCCCCGGCCAGATATTTCTTTTCCTGGCCGAAGTTGGAGCAGCGATGTTCTACAAATTTATCCAGTTCTACAAAACTTCCCTCATCTAAGAACGACTTTATCCGTTCCCGGGCAGTCATTTTACCGGCATCATGCTGTTTGCCGACTCTTTTGGCGCCTCCGCCTGCTTCGATTTTCTCGTAGCGGGCAAACATATCTTCAATTTTTTCCTGTGTGGTCAAAAATACGCACCTCCTTCAAGGATTCTTGGCTGCAGCGAAACCAAAACACGGTAATTGTAACATAAATATGACCCTGTTGCCACCGGTTTTCGGAAAATATCGCTGGAGAACCCTCTTATTCCTTCTCCATGGTGCCGTTTTTCAGCATTCTTTCATGGAAGGAGAAGGCTTCGGACAGGATGTGAGGGGTCTGGCTGTTGTGGCAGGCCACACAAGCCCGTTCGAAATAATCCTTCAGGATGGGCTGGTATCTGGGGCTGGCGATCTGGTCGATGATGATGGGTGCTCTTTCTTTGGGGGACAGGCCTCTCAGGTCAGCCACACCCCGTTCGGATACAATCACATCCACATCGTGTTCGCAGTTGTCGATATGGGAGCAGAAAGGCACTACAGAACTGATCTTGCCGCCCTTCCGTTCGGATTCGGCGAAGAAGATGGACAGATAGCCGTTCCGGGCAAAGTCCCCGCTGCCGCCGATGCCGTTCATCAGGTTGGTGCCGTTGATATGGGAAGAGTTCACGTTCCCATACAGGTCCACTTCGATGGCGGTGTTCATGGCGATGACACCCAGCCGGCGGACCACTTCCGGGTTGTTGGAAATTTCCTGGGGCCGGAGGATCAGATGGGATTTGTATTTGTCCAGGTTGCTGTAGAATCTCTTCTGGACTTCAGCGGACATGGTCAGGGATGCCCCGGAAGCCACCCGCAGTTTCCCGGCATCGATCAGGTCGAACATACCGTCCTGGATCACTTCCGTGTATACGGTCAGGTCTTCGAAATCAGAATGGACCAGGCCGTTGATCACCGCGTTGGCCACGGACCCTACCCCGGACTGGAGGGGCAGCAGGTTCTTGGGCAGCCGGCCGGCCTTTACTTCGTTTTTCAGGAATTCCACCAGGTTGCCCCCCATGGCCCGGGCATCATCGGTAATGGCCGCCAGTTTGCTGGGGGTATCGGGGATATCGCAGGGAACGATGGCTGCCACCTTGTCCAGGTCGCAGGGAATGTAGGGAGTCCCTACCCGGTCTTCCGGCCGTTCGATGGGAATGATCTTCCGGTAGGGAGGATCCAGGGGCACATAGCAGTCGTGCATCCCTTCCAGGCCCAGAGGCTGGGTTACGTTCACTTCCACGATGACTTTCTTGGCGCTCTGGACATAGCCGCAGCTGCCCCCCAGGCTGGTGGTGGGGATGATGCCGATCTTCCCTTTGCCCAGGTCCTTGATGGAGCAGGCTTCGATGATGGCCACATCCACATCCCGGTGATCCGGCAGGAAGCCGAACCGGGCCATCTGGTTGAAGGTGCTGATATGGGTGTCCAGATACCGGATCTGGCCGTTGTTGATGGCGTTCCGGCAGTTTTTGTCGGTCTGGTAGGGCATCCGGTTGCCTACGATCCCTGCCTCCACCATGGCCGTATCGATTTCAGGTCCAGGGAGCACAGTCCAGACATTGACTTTAAAGGGATGTTCCTTTCCTCTGGCAGCCAGAGCCAGGGGTACTGCTTTGGGATACCCGGAAGGGGTAAATCCGCTCATGCCCAGGTTCATGCCGTCTTGAATCATTTCTGCCGCTTTTTCAGCTGTGGTGATCTTGCTGAGTGCTGCGGCACAATGGACTCGATCCGTAATATCGATCATTTGCTCTTCCTCCTGTTTGCCTGATAGGCTTCTCGTCTGGAGATTCTATCTGAATATTTAAAAATAGAATCCACGTCATAAATAATAACAATATTTCCGCCAACTTGCAAGGAAAAAGGACATGACAGCTCTGGAAATTTAACCGGACAGCTGTCCTTTTTCTGTTATTTTTTGAACATTCTCTGATTTTTCCTCATTTTTCCTTTTTCTTTCGCAGGAAGATGCACCCCTCCTTTTCTCCATAGCCCCGGACCACGTCTTCCGCAAAAGCCCGGCAGGTGGGGGCTCCGCAGGCCCCGCAGTCCAGCTGGGGGAACTCTTTTTCCAGTTTCTTCAGCTGGCCCATCTTCTCCAGGGCCTCGCCGAAATCCCTGGCCAGGGGCGGATGGGGCCGGGGTTCCAGGGGCTTGATGTACTTCCAGGAAGCCGGGAAATCCTCGATGATCCGGCAGCGGGCCATGGCGGTCTCCCGGTCCGCATTTTCCCGGTTCCGCCGGCGGTCCACCCGCACCCGGAGATTCTTGGCGGCCACGTACTTGTTCACCGCCACACAGGGCCCTCCGATGCAGCCCCCTGCACAGCTGTAACAGCACACGTACCGCACATCGCTGAGTTTGGCCATGCTTACCTGTTCCAGCAGTTCGTCCACCTCTTCCGGCCCCTGGGCCGCCAGGGCATTGGTCAGGCCGGTGGATTCCAGTTCCCCCCGCCAGCTTCCCCAGCTGAGGCTGTAGGAAGAGCCCAGGGTGGCTTCCGGCACCTCATACCGGGTTTCCTGCACATGCTTGATGGCCTGGGTCAGAGGCCCATAGATGGAAGAAATGGTGAAGGATCCGGTGACCGCCGTGTGGGCCACGTCCACGGACTGGTGGATGTTGGTGCCCTTGGCGGGGCAGGGAGAAATGAACCAGATCCCCACTTCCTCCGGGGCCAGTTGCAGCCGCCGGGTGGTTTCCCGCCGGGTATAGATGGCCGCCGCTTCCGCCGGTGCCAGTACCGGGAGCACCTGCTTCACCAGTTCCGGATACTTGGTCTGGATCAGCCGGAGCACCGCCGGGCAGGCGGAGGAGATCAGGGGGAAGGGGCCCTTGTAATGGGCGATGTACCGCTCCATTTCGTCGCTGATATAGTCCCCGGCCAAAGCCACGTCGAACACCGTGTCGAACCCCAGTTCCCGGAGCCCCTCCCAGATCACGGAGGCGGCGATGTTCCCGTCGAACTGGGCGTAAAAGGAAGGGGTGGCCAGAGCAATGTTCACTTTGTACTTCTTCAGTTCCGTCAGCGGGTCCGCCCATCCTTCCATGGCCCGGGTGGGACAGCAGCGGATGCACTCCCCGCAGTCGATGCACCGGTCCGAAAGGATCACCGCTTTTCCCTGCCGGACCCGGATGGCCTGGACCAGACATTCCTTCACACAGATCAGGCACCCGGTGCATTTTTCCCGGTTGACTCGGACCGAATTGAGATAGGCTTCACTCACCGGTTTTCACCTGCTTTTCCTTCCCCTTACTCAGTGGGCCAGCCGGAACTCCAGGGTCACCCGGGTCCCTTTCCCCACCTGGGTATCGATTTTCATGGCATCGGAAACTTTCTTCATGTTGGGCAGCCCCATGCCGGCCCCGAACCCCATGGCCCGGATCTTGGCGGACGCAGTGGACCAGCCTTCCCGCATGGCTTTTTCCACATCCGGGATCCCGGGGCCATGGTCCTCGATGGTGATGGTGACCTTTTCCGGATCCAGATCGGCCCGGATCTCTCCCCCGCCCCCATGGATCAGACAGTTCATTTCCCCTTCATAGGTTCCGATGGCGATCCGCCGGATCAGTTCCGGAGCCAGTCCCAGCTGCTTGAGCATTCCTTTCAGGGATGTGGAAGCCGCCCCGGCCCGTTCAAAGTCATTGGGGATCACCGTGTATTTTTCCTCCATGACGGCTATTTCCGGTCCTTGCCGGAGCAGCCCCGGAGCCCCAGCTCATACAGCCGGCCGCAGGCCTCGAACATAGTGCACCGGGTGTAGAGCACCGGGATCCCCTTGCTCCGGGCCGCCAGCAGCACATCCTGTTCCGGATGCTTGTCCCGGACAAAGATCAGAGCCGCTGCATCGCTCACGTCCGCCGTCCGGACCACCTGGATGTTCAGGAGCCCGGTGAGCAGTACAAAATCTTCCTTGGCATAGGCCAGCACATCGCTCATCATGTCGCTGCCGCAGGCCTGGTTCACCGTCCGGTCCATCCCTTCCTGTCCGGAAACCACCTGGGCTTCCAGGACTTCCGCCACTTTCTTCAACGTTACCATGGTTCATTCCTCCTTTGATTTCTCAAAACAACGCTTCCATCTGCTTCCGTTCCCAGGTGTCCCGGTAGGGATCCAGCACCTGGAGGGCCCGGGTGGCATAGGACCCCAGGCTCCCTTCGTAATGGCGGGCGATCCCGCTGTCCGGATGGTCCTTCTTCAAAAGGGCGATGGCCATGTATACATAGCCTGCCTCCCGGGGATTGTTCATGTTCCCCAGTTTGTGGAGAGCATCATCCAGGAACCGGACCGCCTCCTTTTCCTTTCCTTCCCGCATGGACAAAAGGGCCAGGTAGGATTCCACTATGGGATGACGCCAGTAGAACACATACCGGGGGAACAGTTCATAGGCCTGGAGAAAATACTTTTTGGCCCGGTCGAACTGCCCCATATTGTAACAGGTGACCCCTGCATTGCAGGAAAAGACCACCCAGGAACTGTAGGCTTCCTGATCCCTGGCATAGTCCAGGGCCTTGTCGTAGCAGTCCAGGGCCTCCTGGAACTTTCCCTCTCCCCGACGGATCTCCCCCAGGTAGTTGTAGGCTCCGGCAATGTTCAGGGCATAGCGCCGCTGGACATTCTGGGTCACCATGAAGGTGGAGATGGATTCCTTCAGCAGCCGTTCTGCTTCCGGGAAATTCCCCTGCATGATCATGTTGAGGCCCTTGAGCCGGAGCAGGATCCCCATTTCCTTGTGGTAGTTGCATTCGTCCGCCAGGTTCAGGGCCACTTCCAGATAGTTCTTCATTTCTTCCGTGTTGCCGATCTGGATATCGTAGTAGATCATCTGCTTATAGCCCATGAGCATGTAGTCCCGGTTGTGGACTTCTGCCGCCTGTTCGATCAGGCTCAGAATGTTCCGGACCCCTTTTTCGTATTCTCCCACCCGGATGTAGTGCCGGCCCATCAGGTGCAGGTAGTTCATTTCCAGGTCCCGGACTTCCGGAGTCTCCCCGCAGGTCCGCTTGATGGTGTGCATCATCTCGTCCACTTCCGCCAGGAATTTGCCCAGATTGGACTCGATGTACCGGCTCTTGTCATCGTCGGGCATAATATCCGCACTGCTGAGCACAGGGAACAGTTCATTGCTGAAGTTCAGATAATACATAAGGATCTTCAGTTTGTACCGGCCCATGTTCACCAGTTCTCCGGCCTCCTGGTAATGGTATTCCAGATGGTGGTACAGCCGGATGTCCTGGGGGGGAATGGGTAAGCCGCTTTTCCCAGAGTCCGGCGATGTAGCTGTGGAGGATCTTCTGTTTTTCCAGGGAGATCTGCTGGTGGATGTATTCTTTCAGCTTCTGCTGGACAATTTCATAGATCACTTCCGGCTGCTGGGGCACCGGCCGGATGAAGTTGTTGTTCCGGAGCACCTCCAGGTTTTCCAGGGCCTGGAGGCTGTTCATATGCATGTATTCCGAGATCATGGCCAGAGGCGCCCCGTCGTAGAACAGGGAAATGAAGTCCAGGATCTTCCGCTGGTCATCGGTAAGAGCGAAACAGTTGGATTTGAAAATATTCCGCATGTTTTCCGTCAGGTTTTCCAGACTGCCGGTGGTCTTGAGGGCCTTCAGGCATTCCCGGAGCAGGAACAGGTTCCCTTCCGATTCTTCCAGCAGCCGGTCCACCAGATGGTCATCCACCGGCACCGGCAGTTCCATGTCCAGGGCAAAGAGCCGGACGGTCTCCCTGTCCAGGGGGGCCAGTTCCAACAGCCGGAGCTTGTGGTACATGGAGACGGAGGTCTCGAATTTCTGATAGTTCTTGTCCTGGGAAGGCTGGGCGGTCAGCAGGAACATGAACCGGGAGGATTTCTTGTGGAGGATCAGACTGCTCAACAAAGACAGGCTGAGAGGATCCATCCACTGGATGTCCTCAAAGATAAACAGCAGCTGCCGGCTTTCCCCCACATTTTCCATCACCGTGTAGAGGGTGTGGAAAATGGCGTCGAATTTCAGCAGATCCTTGATTTCCGCCAGTCCCGCTTCCCGGTCCCCGCTCATGTCCATCTGGGGGAACAGTTCATACAGCCGGGAGGGATCCATGTTGGGCACCGGGATCTTTTCCCGGCGGATCAGGTTCCCCAGCCCCTCCACGATTCCGGTCCAGGGCCGGAGCAGGATGTTCTGTTCCGGTTTGAAGCAGTTGGTCTGGATCACCGTCACTTCCGGAGGCAGTTCCTCCACCAGGGCATCCTTCAGGATGGTCTTGCCGCAGCCGGCTTCTCCCCGGATCAGCAGGGTATCGCTGTTCCTGCCCTGGAGGAACTCTTCCAGCATCCTGTTCACCAGCTGGAGTTCCCGTTCCCGTCCGGTCAGGCTGCCTTTGGGCCGGGGTTTCAGGATCCCCTGCTCTTTTTTCTCCTGCTTTTCCTCATGGAGGGTCCGTTTCATCAGCTCTTCGATTTCCGGAGGCACATTGCTCTGGAGCTCTTCCCGGAACAGCTTCTTCATTTCCTCATACAGTTCCGTAGCCTGCTTCATGTTTCCCTGCTCACAATACGTCCGGAGCAGCAGGGTATAGATGGATTCATCGTAGGGATCATGGGCAATGAGCATCCGGCCGTACCGGGTCACCTTGGCCTGATTCCGGACAGCCACCGCTTCCTTCAGTTTCTGGAGCAGGGCATCCATGTACAGTCCTTCCAGACGGTCCCGTTCCGTCAGATACCAGTTTTCGTACTCTGCCGCATCCTTGATGAAGAACCCCTGGAGGAAGGCACCCTGATACAGTTCCAAGTTCCGGCCCGGATCCACCTCGAATTCCTTCACATCCACCTGGACCCGGATTTCCGGATTCACCTTGATAATGGCTTTCCGGGGCGAAATGAACACATCCGGTCCCAGGATCTTCTTGGTTTCGTAAATGGCATTCCGGAGATTTTTCCGGGCAATGGCATCGGGCTTGTCCGCCCACAGCACACCGCTCAGTTCATCCCGCATCACCGTGCCCTTCACCAGCAGGTAGTATACCAGTGCATTGACTTTATTATAGGGAAAGAAGATTTCCTTCCCGTCTTTCTGGATAACAGGAGCGCCTAAAAACCGCGCTTGGATCAGACTCGTCATGTTTCCACACCTCATCAGAGAAATTTTATGTAAAAATTACCAACTCCCGTAAGGCCCCTCAAATTGTCATAGTAATCAGTACTATTATAATATAAACGGAAAAGAAAGAAAAGAAGGGGGTGCTGCACCCAATGTGCAGCACCCTCTTCTGTTGAGCCAGGGCAGCCGGCAGGCTTACCGGACCACCACTTTTCCTTTTTTGATGACGGTTTCCACAATGTTGACCCCTGTATGGTAGGGAAGGAATTTGTAGGACGGATACTGGAGGATCACCAGGTCCGCCTGTTTCCCCGGCTCCAGGGAACCGATCCGGTCCGCCCGGTCCAGGGCCGCGGCCCCGTTCAGGGTCAGGGCGGTGATGGCTTCTTCCGCACTCATCTTCATGTAGATCACCGCCAGGCCGATCATGAGGGGCACCGAGAAGGTGAAGCCGCTTCCCGGGTTGAAATCCGTGGCCAGGGCTACGGCGCAGCCGGCGTCGATCATTTCCCGGGCCCGGGCAAAGGGTTCTTTCAGACAGAAGGCGGTGGTGGGCAGCAGGGTGGACACCACCCCGTTGTCCGCCATGGCCCGGATCCCTGCATCGGAAGCATGGAGCAGATGGTCCGCACTGGTGGCGTGGAGTTCCCCGGCCAGTTCCGCCCCGCCCAGGCTGACGATCTCATCTGCATGGATTTTCAGCTTGAAGCCCATCTTCCGGGCTTCCGTCAGCAGGTGCCGGCTCTGTTCAATGGAGAACACCCCTTTTTCGCAGAACACGTCGCAGAATTCCGCCAGGTGTTTTTCCGCCACTTCCGGCATTACATCCTTCAGGAGGAATTCGATGAAGTCATCCCCCCGGTCCTTGTATTCCGGCGGCACCGCATGGGCCCCCAGGAAGGTGGACACCAGCTCGATGGGCTGCTTTTCGTTCAGGTCCCGGACCACTTCCATCTGTTTGATTTCCGTATCATGATCCTGGCCGTAGCCGCTTTTGGCTTCCACGGTGGTGACCCCCATGGCCAGCATCTTCTTCAAAAAGTCCATGCTGTGGTCCACCAGCTCTTCCCGGCTGGCTTCCCGGGTGGCCTTCATGGTGTTCAGGATGCCCCCGCCCCGTTCCATGATTTCCATATAGCTCATGCCGCCCATCCGCCAGAGGAATTCATCGGGCCGGTAGCCCCCGAACACCAGGTGGGTGTGGGAATCCACGAACCCGGGGAGCACCGCCTTGCCGGTGGCGTCGATCTGTTTGTCCGCCGGCACCAGTTTCTCCCAGTCCGGCTGGTTCCCGATGCTGCGGATCTTCCCGTTTTCAATCAGGATGGACTGGTTCTCGTAGATCTTCAGCTGTTTCATTTCCCGGCCATGACGGGCGGTATTCCCTTCCGGGGTCACAATCTGGGCCGCATGTTTGATCAGCAGTCTGTCAATCATTGCCTTTCCTCCTTCAGTTCTGCCACAAAAGGGTTGCTGCACGGTATCCGTGCAGCAGCCCTTTGATTCTGTATGGTTCCTGTGGATCAGTCTTTGATCACATGGGCTTTGGGATAAACCTTGGCCACTGCGTCTTTGATCTGTTTTTCGTCGGTCAGGTACGGCAGGGTGATCTGCCCGATGCCGTGACGGGTCTTGTTGAATTCCACAGCCGTTTCCATGGCGTGTTCGTTCCGTGCCCAGGACCGGCGGGCCACACCGCTGATTACATCCCAGCTCAGGGAGCTGCGGATGATTTCATCCACCCGGTGGCTGCCATCCAGCACCAGACCGAAGCCGCCGTTGATGGCTTTGCCGATGCCCACGCCGCCGCCGTTGTGGAGGGCGCACAGGCTCATGCCTCTGGCTGCGTTCCCGGCGAAGCACTGGACTGCCATGTCAGCCATTACATTGGAGCCGTCCTTGATGTTGGAGGTTTCCCGGAAGGGAGAGTCCGTACCGGATACGTCGTGATGGTCACGGCCCATCATGACAGGCCCGATTTCCCCGTTCCGGACCAGTTCGTTGAATTTCAGGGCGATGTTCACACGGCCTACTTCATCCTGGTACAGGATACGGGCCTGGGTGCCCACCACCAGTTTGTTCTTTTCTGCATCCCGGATCCAGTTGTAGTTGTCCCGATCCTGGTACCGGCGGTTCACGTCGATGCAGCTCATGGCCGCCATATCGGTCTTGTGCAGGTCTTCCGGTTTGCCGGACAGGCATACCCAGCGGAAGGGTCCGTAGCCGTAGTCGAACAGCTGGGGTCCCATGATGTCTTCCACGTAGGAGGGCCAGATGAACCCGTCTTTGTCGTCCACACCGTTCTTGGAGATTTCCTTTACCCCGGAATCAAACACGGCTTTCATGAAGGAGTTGCCGTAGTCGAAGAAGTACACGCCCCGGGCGGTGATCTTCTTCAGGGCTTCGAAGTGGGCATGGAGGGTCTTGTCCACCAGTTCCCGGAACTTGGCCGGATCTTCTGCCAGCATCTTGGTCCGTTCCTCAAAGGTCAGGCCCTGAGGGCAGTAGCCGCCGTTGTAGGCGTTGTGGCAGGAAGTCTGGTCGGAAACCAGGTCCACATGGATGTTGTGGTCCACAATGTATTCCAGCAGGTCAACGATGTTGCCGTGGTATGCGAAGGATTTGCCCTTCTTTTCCGCCATGGATTTCTGGGCCATGGCAATGACTTCCGGCAGGGAATCGGAAACTCCGGAGATCCAGCCCTGATCCAGGCGGGTCTTGATCCGGGAAGCATCCACTTCCGCCACAATGGCGGTGCAGTTGGCGATTTCCGCCGCTTTGCCCTGGGCACCGCTCATGCCGCCCAGGCCGGAGGTGACGAACAGCTTGCCGCCCAAGTCCCCGTCTTCCGGGATCCCCAGTTTCATGCGGCCGGCGTTCAGGATGGTGTTGAAGGTACCATGGACGATGCCCTGGGGCCCGATGTACATCCAGCCGCCGGCGGTCATCTGCCCATAGTTGGCCACGCCCATTTCTTCGGCGATTTCCCAGTCATGCTGGTTGTCGTATTCCCCGATCATCAGACCGTTGGTGATGATTACCCGGGGAGCTTCCGGTTTGGAATGGAACAGGCCCAGAGGATGGCCGGATTCCATGACCAGGGTCTGGTCCGGAGTGATTTCTTCCAGATACCGTTTGATCAGCAGGTACTGCATCCAGTCATGGCACACGCTGCCGGTTTCCCCGTAGGTGACCAGTTCGTAAGGATACAGAGCCACTTCAAAGTCCAGGTTGTTGTCGATCATCACCTGGAAGGCCTTGCCTTCGGTGCATTTGCCTTTGTATTCATCAATGGGTTTCCCGTAGATCCGGCCTTCCGGACGGAAACGGTAGCCGTAGATCCGGCCCCGGGTGGTCAGTTCTTCCAGGAATTCCGGGATCAGTTCTTCATGATATTCTTCCGGGATATAACGCAGGGCATTTTTCAGAGCAATTTCAGTCTGTGCCGGAGTCAGACGGAAGCCACGGTCCGGAGCCCGACGGATGCCTTCCTGGAAAGGTTTGGGTTTGGGCAGCCCGTTGGGGAATTCCAGTTTAATGGTCATGGCTTTTCCGATTTCTTCATTCTTCATCATGTAATACCACTCCTTTGCGTCATGCTTCGTGCAGGAATCTGATTTCTCGACTTCATGGCTCCATTGTAAAGAAGATTCATCTGAAAAACGTCGAAAGGAAGCGTCCATAACAAATAAATTTCAGTTTTTTCACCAGAAGTTTTTAGACGTTTTCACGGAATTCCGTCAAAAGAGAATCAAAAAAGGGGGTGTGAAAAATTCACACCCCCGGTCGCGGGCCGCGGCCAAAGAGGTTATTCCCCCCACACTTCCTGGGCGATGGAGCGGACCAGGGCCAGTTTGGCCCACTGCTGTTCTTCGGTCAGCTTGTTGCCGATTTCGCAGGAAGCGAAACCGCACTGGGGGCTGAGGCAGAGGTTTTCCAGGGGCACATATTGGACGGCTTCGCGGATCCGGGCGATCACCTGGGCCCGGTCTTCCAGTTCCGGACGCTTGGTGGTGATGAGTCCCAGCACCACCTTTTTCCCGGGGGCCACTTCCTTCAGGGGTTCGAAGTTCCCGGACCGTTCATCGTCGAATTCCAGGTAGAAGGCATCCACTTTTTCCTTCCCGAACAGCAGGGGAGCAATGGGACCGTAGCCGCCCCGGGCTGCCCAGGTGGAATGGTAGTTTCCCCGGCACACATGGGTGTTGATCACCAGGTCATCAGGCCGGCCTTCCAGGGCCAGGTTGTTCAGCCGCAGGTACTCCTCCGCCACCTGTTTCAGAGAAACCGCTCCCTTCTGCCGTTTGTTCCAGTATTCCGTATCACAGAACATGCCCCAGGTGCAGTCATCCAGCTGGATGTTCCGGCAGCCGGCTCCATACAGATCCCGGAACACCTGCCGGTAGGCGGCGGCAATGTCCTGGAGCAGTTCTTCCCGGTCCGGGTATACCGCGTCAGTGATTTTCCCGTTGTCTCCCCGGTACAGCTCCGCCAGCAGCTGAGCCGGAGCAGGCAGGGTCTGCCGGGCCAGGGTGTTTTCGTCCTCGAACCCTTTCACATATCTGAAATGGTCCACAAAGGGATGGTCCTTCCCGCTGATTTTTCCGGTGACGATGGCAGTGCCCCGGGCGGTCTCTTCTCCGTGGAACAGGTAGCCCTGTTCCAGCTCGATATGGGTGATGCCCTGGAAGCCCCAGAAAAAGTCCAGGTGCCAGTAGCTCCGCCGGAATTCCCCGTCAGTAATGGCATGGAGCCCGGCGGCCTTCTGCTTTTCAATGAGTTTGGCGATTTCCTCGTCCTCCACCTGCTTCAGGTCCAGGGCGGCGATCTCCCCCCGGGCAAACCGGGCCCGGGCCTCTTTCAGCCGGTCCGGCCGCAGGAAACTCCCAACAATATCAAAACGGAATGGTGCACGCAAAGTCATGATTCAAAACCCCTCTCTTTATTCCGAGCATTTTGCTCTGTTTTGTTTCTTCATGGGTCTTATTGTAGCGGATGGAGAGGCGTTTGTATAATGGATAAAAAGTTGGGGTTGGTATAGATAAAAAGAATAGCGGAAGCTTTTGCTCCCGCTATTCTTTGGCTCCATTCCCGTGCTCCCGGAAATAATGGGGGGAATCTCCCCACTTCCCGAATCCCACCGTGTCTCCCACTGACGCCACCCGGGCGGACAGGCAGTTCCGGCACTGGTCCGGGCTGTCTTCCACACAGGGTTTGTTGTCATAGAGCAGGTAGTCGGGACGGAATTTGGGCAGGGTCACAATGGGCATCAGGATGTTGGCCCCGGCCTTGAGCCCCAGTTCCCGTCCCAGGGGGTTCAGGGCCTGGAGGGCGGTGGTGGCCGCTATGTTCACGTCTTTCAGGGACAGCCGGGTCACGGCGATCATGTTCAGTCCCAGGATGAACCGGTGCTGCTGGGCTTCCGGGGTGTTTTCCCCGGCGGCCACCACCTGTTTCCCCAAAGGAGTGTTGTGGTGGACCACATAGGGCCCCATGCCGATCATGTCGATGTCCATGTCCCGGTAGAACAGGATGTCGTCCGCCAGGTCTTCCAGGGTCTGGCCGGGCAGGCCGATCATCACTCCGGTGCCCACCTGGTAGCCCAGGTCCCGGAGGATGTCCAGACAGTGCTTCCGCACCGTCCATTCATGGTGCCCGTCCTGAGGATGGAGGGTGGCATACAGAGCCGGATTGCTGGTTTCGATCCGCAGCAGATACCGGTGGGCCCCCGCTTCCTTCCAGCGCCGGTAGGTATCTTCCGTCTGTTCCCCCAGGCACAGGGTAAGCCCCAGTTTCCCGTCCCCCAGCTTCTTGATGTCCCGGATCAGGCTTTCCACATAAGCGATGAATTCCTCATCCTGCCGTTCACCGGACTGGAGGGTCAAGGACCCGTACTGGTTGTCCAGAGCCCACCGGGCCATGGCCAGGATGTCCTCCCGGGAGGTGTCGAACCGTTCCACTTCCTCATTGTCCCGGCGGATACCGCAGTAGAGGCAGTTTTTGATGCACCGGTTGGAAAATTCCAGAAGGCCCCGGTAATAGGCCACCCGGCCCACGGAAGCGCTTTTCACCGCATAGGCGGCGTCGTAGAGGGCCTTCCGGTCTTCCGGGTCGGTAAGGCCCAGCAGGGCAATCAGGTCTGCCCGATCCAGGTTGTCTTTGTGCAGCAGTGTTTGGAGATCCATACAATTCCTTTCTTTACTCTTCCTTCTCTTTGATCAGGCCCCGCTTCTTTTTGCTGGCATACACGAAATAGTAGGGCAGGATCACCAGACAGCCCCCCAGACCCCAGATCAGCTGCATGGTCTTGGCATTGGACAGCATCCACAGGCTGGTAAGGATAGCAATCACGGGAATGGTGATGCCTCCGGGGATCTTGTAGGTCCGGGGACGGTCCGCCCATTTCTTCCGGAACACGATCACCGCCAGACAGGTGGGCAGGTACTGGGTGAACCGGGATACGGCGCTGATGGCCGCCAGGGTGGTGAAGCTGCCGCTCCAGGCCAGAGCAATGCTCAGCACCGCAATGACGATACTGGCCACATAAGGAGTCCCCCAGGGCGTCCGTTTGGCCAGCACTTCCGGCAGCATCCCGTCTTCCGACAAAGAGGTGCAGGCCCGGGGGGCAATGAAGGCTTCCGCCATATTGATGCCTCCCATGGAGAACAGGGTGCCCACCAGGATGATGTAGGATCCCACCGGACCCACCACCCGTCCGAAAGCGGTCTGGATGGGTGCCTTGTCCGCAGCCAGGTCCGGCCCCAGGATGCCGATGGAAATGGCCACCACCAGCATGTAGATCACCGTCACCAGCACCATGGTCAGGATGATGCCCCGGGGCAGGTTCTTCTTGGGGTCCTTGTAGTCTTCCGCTCCCACTGCAATGGCTTCAAAGCCCGTAAAGGCAAAGAACATGGTAATGGCGGCGTTGGCAAAAGCCCCGTCTTCCAGATGGGCCGGTACAAAGGGGGTGAAATTGCTGCCGTTGAGGAAGAAGATCCCCAGGGCGATGAACAGCACCAGGGGCACCAGTTTGGATACTGTCAGGATGTTGTTCAGATATTTGGAAGCCTTGACCCCTGCAATGTTCAGGGCGCTGAGGCCCCCGATCAGCACGGCTGCAATGATGTCCTTGGCCCCGTCCCCGGAAAGAGCCGGGAAAGCGGCTCCCAGGGCGGTGGCGAATCCTACGGCCATGGCGGCCCAGGCGATGATGGTCACCACCAGTTTCAGCACTCCGATCTCATAACCCCAGAAATCTCCGAAGGCCGCCTTGGCGTACAGATAGGGTCCCCCGTTCCGGGAAAAGAACCCGGCGGCTTCGGCAAAACACAGAGCCAGGGCCCCGGCCAGGAAGGCGTCGAACAGCAGGATCCCCAGGGAGGCCGGCCCCATCAGGGCATAGGCCCGGTTGGGCAAAAGGAAGATCCCGGTACCGATAATGGCGTTGATGCCCAGCAGCACAATGCTGAACAGTCCGAATTTCTCTTTTTTCTCTGTCATGTTATGCGTGTCCTCCTTTGGCGGCTGCGATGAAATCAGCGAAAATGGCTTTGGCCTGGGCATTGTTGATGGACATCATTTCCGGATGGAACTGATAAGCCATAAGATAGCCCTCACCGGTCCCTTCCATGATCTCCACAGTGCCGTCCTTGGCCCGTCCGGTGACGGCAAGGCACCGGCCCACCTGGTGCACTGTCTGGTGATGGTGGGTATTGGTGACCCATTCCGTCCGGCCCAGGATTTTGGCAGCCCGGCTGCCGGCCTGGATTTCCACCGTATGGGTGGGAGTGGCCGGATCCTGGTTCTGGGAATGCTTCACAAAGGAGTTCTTGTCCAGGGACAGGTCCTGATACAGGGTCCCCCCGTGGCTCACGTTGATGATCTGGCAGCCCCGGCAGATGCCCATTACCGGGATCCCCCGCTTTTCCGCTTCCCTAAGGAGCAGCAGGTCGAATTTGTCCCGGGCCGGCCACACCGGACCGATCTGCCGGCAGGGTTCCTCTCCGTACAGGAGGGGATACACATCGTGGCCGCCGCTGAGCACCAGCCCGTCCACCCGACTCATGATTTCCCGGGCGGCTTCCTCATCTTCCGTAAAGGGCACCAGGATAGCCACCCCGCCGGCTTCGTTCACCGAACGGATGTAGTCATCATTCACATAGGAGCGGTGGTACCCGGCAAAAACGCCGTGGTCATCCACCATATGGCTTCCGGAAACACCGATCAAAGGTCTTGTCATGCTGCATCTCTTCTTTCTGTAGTTGTTTTGTTTTTTACTGTTGTTTATTGTTTATGGAACAGCTGGTTGGCATAGCTGACGCTGGCCACTGCATTGGCCCCGTAGAAATCCGCGCCGATGGTCCGGGCGTATTCCTCGGTCATTACGGCACCTCCCACCATCACCCGGCACTCCGGCAGGGTCCGGCGGATCTGGCGGATGGTCTCTTCCATGGCTCCCACGGTAGTGGTCATCAGGGCACTGAGCCCCACCAGTCTGGCATTATGGTCCCGGGCGGCTTTCACCACTTCTTCCGGCGGCACATCCTTCCCCAGGTCGATGACCTGATAACCGTAGTTTTCCAGGAGCACCTTCACGATGTTTTTGCCGATGTCGTGGATATCCCCCTTCACCGTGCAGACCACAATGGGTTCTCCTTTTTCCGTGCTGGCTCCGGTGGCAATGGACTGCTTCAGGATCTCGAACCCGGCCTTGGCCGCATCGGCACTGACCAGCAGCTGGGGCAGGAACAGCTTTTTCTTTTCGAACAGATCCCCTACGATGTTAAGGCCAGGGATCATGGATTCATTGATGATGTCCAGGGCGGGTTTGCTTTCTGCCAACTGTTTCCGGACCCCGTTTTCCACCTGGCTGATGAGCCCTTTCACAATGGCTTCTTCCAGGGGATATTCCTTCTGGGCCCCTTTGGCCGCCGGTTTGGCACTGCCCTGGGATTTGGCCACGGCCACCATCTGAGGGGCGTCGGCAAAGTATTCCACATACTTCTTGCAGCCTTCATCCTTGCCGCTGAGGGCCCCGTAGGCAATGTAGGCGCCCATCATGGCGCCGCTGTTGGGATTGATGATCCCGGCGGACAGCCCCGCTTCCATGGCCAGGGCGAAGAAGGCGCTGTTCACCGCATCCCGGCTGGGAAGCCCGAAGGAAATGTTGGACACCCCCATGACCGTCTTGATGTGCCGGGCCTTCAGCTGCCGGATCACCTCCAGGTCGATCTGGGCGTTCTGTCCTCCGGTACTGATGGTCATGGCCAGAGGATCCATCACCATATCCTTGGCAGGGATCCCGTATTTCCCGGCTTCCGTGATTACTTTGTCCGCCACTTTCAGACGGCCTTCCGGGCTGTCCGCAATGCCTCCCTCATCCAGGCACAGGCCCACCAGGGCCGCCCCGTATTTTTTGGCCAGAGGCAGGACCTTCTCCATGTTTTCCGCCTTGCCGTTGACGGAGTTCAGCAGAGGACGGCCGTTGTACACCCGGAGCCCCCGTTCCATGGCTTCGATGTTGGAGGTGTCGATCTGGAGGGGAACAGAGGTAATGGACTGGAGGGTGAGGATCACCTTTTCGATGAGAGCCGGTTCATCCACCCCCGGCACCCCCACGTTCACATCCAGCACCTGGGCTCCCTTGTCCAGCTGTTCCAGGGCCAGTTGGCACACATAGTCCATGTTCTGGGCCTTCAGAGCCTCTTTCAGCCGGGGTTTTCCCGTGGGATTGATCCGTTCTCCGATGATCACCGGCATCCCTTCAAAATCCACCGCCGTGCCGTAGCCGGCAATGGCACAGGGAGCTCCGGAACGGGGAGCCGGCAGGGGAATGTCCCGGCAGGCCGCAATGAGCCGGGCAATGTGGTCCGGGGTGGTGCCGCAGCAGCCCCCCAGCACGGAAACCCCCGCTTCTGCAAAAGGCACCATGAGCGGTGCGTACCCGGCCGCATCGATGTGGAACACGGTCTTTCCGTCCTTCTGGACCGGCAGCCCCGCATTGGGGTTGGCCACCAGAGGGATGTCCACCGCCTTAAGGGCCCGGGACACCAGCTTCACCAGAGTGTCAGGTCCCTGGCCGCAGTTGAAGCCCACAGCCGCGGCTCCCAGGGCTTCCGCCATGACAAAGGCCGTGGTCACATCCGCCCCGTTCAGCAGCTTCCCATCTTCATCAAAGGTGAAGGTGCACACAATGGGCAGATCGGAGTTCTCCTTGGCCGCCAGGATGGCCGCCTTGGCTTCATAGCTGTCGCTCATGGTCTCGATGAGGATCAGGTCCGCTCCGGCGGCAGCCCCGGCCTTCACCTGGGCGGCGTACAGAGAGACCGCTTCCTCAAAGGGCAGGTCCCCGAAGGGCTGGAGCAGTTTCCCGGTAGGGCCCAGGTCCAGGGCCACGAACCCTTCCCGTCCTTCTGCGGCAAAGGCCGCCCGGGCATTTTCCACCCCGGTCCGGACCAGTTCTTCCACTTCCGGCTGGCCGTGGGCGGCACCGAACTTCAGGCCGTTGGCCCCGAAGGTGTTGGTTTTCAGGATATCCACCCCAGCCCGTACATAGGCCTGATGGATGGCCCGGACCTTCTCCGGATGGAGCAGGTTCCAGGTTTCCGGCAGTTCTCCCGGCTTCAGGCCGGCTTCCTGGAGCATGGTGCCCATGGCTCCGTCAAAAAACAGCCGTTTGGTATGCAGTGCTTCTGTAAAATTCATAGTTCCTCCTGACGAAAAGGACAGTCCACATTGCCGCAGGCAGCACATTTGCTTTTCTTCCCGCAGCGGCTTGCTTCCGGTCCCGCCGGTTTTTTCCCGCTCCGGTCGATGCCGATGACGGCGGTGACGCTTTTGGTGGGTGCCATGATGCCTCCGGCAGTCAGGGTGAGGCCGATGGTCTTGGGACAGTTCAGGAGACGGAAGATCTTCTGCTGTTCCGTCAGGTCCCAGTCCCCGTACCCCGGGGAAAACCGGCTCCGGTACTGCCAGGTATCCGGCAGATCCTGCTTCCACAGGACTTCCTGCTGATCCAGGTAACTTTCGATCAGGGAAGCAGCCACCGCCTGAGCCGCCGCCCCTTCGGCAATGCTCCGGATGCTGATCCGGCGCAGGGCCGTATCCACCCGGGCCCCCAGGGTAGCCCCGAACAGCAGCAGGGTGTCACAGCCCTCCAGGTGCCGGGCCAGACCGGAGCTGACAAATTCCGTTCCTTCTTCCAGGATCACCCGGCCCTTTTCCCGGTCCGTTCCCTGGAGCACCCGGCAGCTCCACTGCTGGATCACATTCCGGGGCTGGACTTCGTTCCGGAGCTGGAGAAAGGCACGGTCCACCGTCACTTTCGCCTGTTCATCCCCCGGCCGGGCCCCGAAATACCGGAGGGCTTCTTTTTCATCAAACTGGATCCGCAGGTTTCCCATACTGGTTCCCCTTTCAGCAGCGGATGATTTCCGACAGGTTGCTGCGGATGCCTCCGATGATGTCCGGCTTGTTCATGGTGTAGATGTGGATGTTGGTGAAGCCGTTGGCGATCAGATCCACGATCTGGCCGATGGCATAGGCCATCCCCGCCTGTTTCAGAGCCGCCGGATGGTCTGCGAACCGTTCCGCCATGGCCCGCAGAGGCGCCGGCACCGGGGTACCGCTGAGGGTGAAGATCTTTTCGATCTGCTTCAGGTTGGTCACCGGCATGATCCCGGCCACCACCGGCACGTTGATTCCCTTGGCCAGCATCCGGTACATGAAATTGTAGAACATGCTGTTGTCAAAGAACATCTGGGTCACCAGGAAATCACACCCGGCTTCCACCTTCATCTTGGTGTGTTCCAGGTCATCATCCAGGCCGGCTGCTTCCGGATGGCCTTCCGGATAGGTGGCCCCGCCTACGCAGAAATCCCCGTAGCTTTTGATCTTTTTCACCAGGTCGCTGGCATGGGCATAGTCCCCCAGAGGATGTTCCTGTCCCTGGGGCAGATCCCCCCGGAGAGCCAGCACGTTCTGGACATTGGCGGCCTTCAGCTGGTCCAGGACCCCTTCGATTTTCTGTTCATCGGCCCCCACACAGGTGAGATGGGCCAGGGCCGGCACCCCGCACCGTTCGATTTCAGACACCAGGGCCACGCTTTTGCCTACGGCAGTCCCGCCGGCACCGTAGGTAACGCTCATGTAGTCCACCCCCTGGATGGCAATGGTCCGGACGATTTCCTGGGCATGTTCCAGTTCACTGCCTTTTTTGGGTGGGAACAGCTCACAGGAGACGCAAACCTTCGGACTCTTTAAAAGATCTATGATTTTCAAAAAAGGTACCCCCTCACGCTGAAACAAAAGTATATCGTTTCATTTTAACGCAGGAGGTACCCAAAAAGCAAAGTTTTTTTCAGTTTTCAGCAACTGTCAGCCGGATCCCGGTGAACCTGCATTACAGTGACGCAGCAGGGGAGCAGGGGATTTATGCTTTTTTCACGTTTTCCCGTAAAATGGACAGTCCTTTTTCCAGCCGTCCCATGTCCTGTTCTGTGGACAGGGCCACCCGGAGATAAGCCTGCATTTCCCGCTTCCCGCACAGGAACCGGTCTGAATGGTAGACCCGGATTCCCTGCTGCTGGAAGGCCTGTTCCACTTCCGCTCCTCCCCGGGTATCCGGTATGGGCAGCCACCGGTAGAAGCTGAGGGGATGGCCCTGACCCTCCAGTTCCGGGAAATACCGGAAGAACAGCCGGTTCCGTTCCGCCGCCAGTTCCTGTTTCTTCTTCACCATGGCATTGGCGGTGCCGGTAAGGATCAGTTCCGTAATGATTTCCCCGTCCAAGGAGGATGTTTTCACATTCACATTGAAGAGAGCCTGGAGCAGGGCCTCCCGGAACCGGTCCGGATACACCAGGTAGGCCACCCGCAGACCGGCACAGAGGGGTTTGGAAGTGCCGCTTACATAGACGCTCTGTTCCGGCACCAGCCGGGCCAGGGGCCCTGCATAATCGGCCACGGTGCCGGCGGTGAAGAAGGCATGGATGTCGTCTTCCAGGAGGATCAGCTGTTCCCGGCGGATTACCTGGGCCAGGGCCTGTTTCCGCCGCTCCGAAATCATCCGGGTGGTAGGGTTGCAGCAGCTGGGCATCAGGAAGACTCCCTTCAGGGCATTCAGCCGGTGCTGCCGCTCCAACAGGTCCGCCCGCATCCCTTCCTCATCGCTGCCGATGGCCACCAGCTGGAGATGATGGAGCCGGGCCAGTTCGATGAAATTGGCATAGGTGTAGGTATCCACCCCGATCCGGTCCCCCGGATCGAACAGGGCCAGCAGGCTCATGGCCAGTCCGTTCTGGGTGCCGGACACCAGCATCAGATGGTCCGGATCCGTTTCCACCCCTATGTTCTTCAGCCAGTTTACCCCGGCCGCCTTCTGGTGGACCATACCGGTGGGAGAGGCATAATCCAGCAGCTGGGGGAACTGTTTCCGGCCGGCAATGTCCCGGGTGATCTCCCGGACCTGGTCCGTGAACACCTGAAAGGGGTTCTCGAACCCCAGGTCGATAAGGGCGGACCGGGGACGTTCTGTGGAAATGGTCACGGACCGGGCGGCGCTGGAGGCTACAAAGGTACCGCTGCCGGTCACCGCCTGGAGCAGCCCCTTCAGCTCGCACAGCTTGTAAGCCCGGGTGACGGTGGTAAAATTGATTCCCAGGAACCGGGCCAGTTCCCGCTGGGGCGGCAGCCGGGTGCCGGGAGCCAGGCAGCCGGAGGCAATGTCCTCCTTCAGCTGCCGGGCCAGGGACAGGTATACCGGCCGGGTAAGCTTGGCCCGGTCCGGTTTCCAGGACAGAGGGTAGTTGTAGAATCCGTTGATGGCCATAGGGACCTCCTGTAATTGTATTCCATACAATTATATGAAATATTGTATGGAGCATCAAGGGAATTTTCAGGATTTGTTTCCTATTTTAAAGAGCAATCGAAAAAATTCTCCGGTATGCCGTGAAGATTCCCTGTCAAAAAATTTTGTAATCCATACAATTTAGTCATTGATTGTACGGATTTTTAATGGTATGCTTGTGTTGCAAATGATACGAATTGGAGGTTATATCCGTGAAGCAAAGTACTGTTCCCTTCTCCCAGCCCTATGCTGTCCTGGTTCCCCAGCTGTCCCGTGACCGGCGGATCCAGGCCCTGCGCTGCGCCTTTCCCCACACCCTGCCCATCTTTGCCGGGTTCCTGTTCCTGGGACTCACCTACGGTGTCTACATGCATGCCGCCGGTTTTCCCTTCTGGTACCCCATGTTCATGAGCCTCCTGATTTTTTCCGGTTCCGTGGAATTTGTCCTGGTGAACCTGATGGTGGGAGTCTTCGATCCGGCCCAGGTCTTTCTGGTAAGCCTGATGATCAATGCCCGGCATCTTTTCTACGGGATCTCCATGCTGGACCGGTACAAAGGCACCGGCTGGAAAAAGCTGTACCTGATCTTCGGCCTCTGTGATGAGACCTTTTCCATCAACTACACCGCCCGGATCCCGGAGAACGTGGACCGGGGCTGGTTCATGTTCTTCATCACCTTCCTGAACCACATGTACTGGTTCCTGGGAGCCACCCTGGGAGGTCTGTTCGGAGGCTGCATCCGGTTCAACACCCAGGGTCTGGGCTTTGTGCTCACCGCCATGTTCGTGGTGATTTTCCTGGAACAGTGGCTGAAGGAAAAAAGCCATGTAAGCTCCCTGTTGGGACTGGGGATCTCCCTGGTGATGCTGAACCTGGCCGGTCCCAAGCACTTTATCCTGCCGGCCCTGGGCGCCATCCTGTCCCTTTTGCTGCTGCTCCAGGAGAACCTGGAGAAGAAAGGAGCCCGGCCATGAGTTTTCTCCAGCATCTTGCCATCCTGGTGCTGGCCGTAATCAGCACCCAGCTCACCCGTTTCCTGCCCTTCCTTCTGTTCCCGGCAGGGAAACCCACCCCGGCCCGGGTCCGCTACCTGGGCACGGTGCTGCCTTCAGCGGTGTTCGGCCTGCTGGTGATCTACTGTCTCAAGGATGTGTCCTTCACCACCGGCACCCACGGTCTCCCGGAACTGACCGGCATCGCCGTAGTGGTGCTCCTCCACCTGTGGAAGCGCCAGTTCCTGCTGTCCATGGCAGGGGGAACGCTGTGGTATATGGTGATGGTGCAGATGGGGGCCTTCACCTGAATGAAGGCCCCCATCGTAGTCAATTGTCAATGGTCAATGGCCCAATGACAAAATTTGCAAGCAAATTTTTAATTAACATTTAAAAATATAATCGCTGCTATATCAGACACAATATGGATTTTGCATAATAAAAGAACCCGTCCACTCAGGCGGGTTCTTTCCTTTAGCCATTGACATTTGACCATTGACCATTGACAGACCAACTTTATTCCGCCTTAAACAGCGGCAGATTGGCCAGTACGGTAATGTCCTTCCGGCCGATGGAATCTCCTTCGGCCAGGATGGCCATTTTTCCGTTCAGGGTGCCCCCGGCTTTGGCCACCAGTTCTTCCAGAGCCTTCATGGAGCCTCCGGTGCTGATCACGTCGTCCACCAGCGTCACCTTGTGGCCCCGGACCCGTTCAATGTCCTCATCCTGGAGGCAGAGCATCTGCTTGCCCTGGGTGGTGATGGATTCGTCCTCCACCACCAGAGGATGTTCCATATAGGCCTTGATGGATTTCCGGGCCACAATGTACCGGGGCATCCCCAGGATCCGGGCCATGGCCTGGACCAGGGGGATTCCCTTGGTTTCCGCCGCCATCAGGATATCTGTATCCGCCGGAACCTTTTTGGCCAGTTCCGCTGCGGTCTTTTCCACGATTTCCGTATCCCCCAGGATCACGAACCCGGCAATAGCCAGGGAATCCGAAATATTGATTACCGGCAGGGACCGTTTCACCCCTGCCACTTCCAGTTCATAATACCGTTTTGCCACCTTGGCACCCTCCCCGTTTTTTTCCTGCATTTTCCATTTATCCACAGGCTGGATGGCCGTTTTTTCCCGGTTTTCCCCCTGTCAGGACAATGTTATCCACATTATCCACAACACAAATGTTCATAAGTGGATAACTCTGTGCATAACTTACAGATCGTTGGTCATCCGGGGCGGCATGCTCCATTCCACCAGCACTCCGGTATTCACCCACAGACGGGTCAGGGCCTGCTGGCAGTCCTGCCAGCTGCGGCTGGGATCCACGGTCACTTCTCCGAAATGGTAGGTGCATTCATCCGTAGGGACCTGGAGTTTCCGGGGGCCCTGGAGAAAATCCCGCACTTTCTGGGCTGCTGCTTCCTCATCTGGGATAAAGACTGTCATCTCATGGGTTTCTTCGTTGTAATCCAAATATCCGTAATGTCCATTATAGTTTAAGGTAACACTTTGCACTGCCATTTCTCGCACCGCACCTCTCTTTATGATAAGTCATTATATCACAAAAGAGGGCTCTCCGTCATTCTTCCTTGCGGACCATGGGCTTCAGCCGCTGTTCCATGGGCATGGATTTTTTCGGGGCATGGGATTTGGCCCGGTCCATCATGGCCGCCTGGACGCTGATCCGCTTCCGGCCGTGAGGATAGGCCCGGCGCCAGGTACCGTTGGCCAGCATCACATGGGCCCCCACATTGTCCTTCAGGCACAGATCCAGGAATTCCTTCACCCGGTCGATGTGAGCCTTCCGTTCCACCGGGAACAGCAGTTCCACCCGGTCGTTCAGGTTCCGGGGCATCATGTCCGCACTGGACAGGTACAGTTCCTCACTGCCGTTGTTGGCAAAATAATACACCCGGCTGTGTTCCAGGAAGCGGCCGATAATGGACCGTACGGTGATGTTCTCGCTGACGCCCTTGATTCCCGGCCGCAGGCCGCAGATCCCCCGGACAATCAGGTCGATCTTCACCCCGGCCTGGGAGGCTTCGTAGAACTTCCGGATCACCGGCTGGTCGATCAGGGAATTCATCTTGGCGGCGATGTACCCGGTGCCCCCGTTCTTCACATGGGCGATTTCCCGGTCCACCAGTTCATAGATCTTTTCCCGGAGCCCGATGGGCGCCATCACCAGCTTGTTGAACACCGGCGGTTCCGAATAACCGCTGAGCACGTTGAAGAAGGCGGAGGCATCCTGGCCATACTGGTCGTTGGCGGTCAGCAGCCCCAGGTCCGTATAGAGCTTGGCGGTCTTGTCGTTGTAGTTCCCGGTGCCCAGGTGCACATACCGTTTGATCCCGTCCTCTTCCTTCCGGACGATCAGGATGATCTTGGAATGGGTCTTCAGGCCCATGAGCCCGTAAATCACGTGGCAGCCGGCTTTTTCCAGCCGCCGGGCCCAGACGATGTTGTTCTCTTCGTCGAACCGGGCCTTCAGTTCCACCAGGGCAGTGACCTGCTTGCCGTTTTCCGCCGCCCGGGCCAGCGCCGCCACCAGGGGAGAATTGCCGCTGACCCGGTACAGGGTCTGTTTGATGGCCAGCACCTGGGGATCGTCCGCCGCCTGGGCCACCAGCTTTACAATGGGATCGAAGCTTTCATAGGGATGGTGGAGCAGGATGTCATGTTCCCGGATTTTTCCGAACAGGTCGTCATAATCCGGCAGCTCTTCCGGCTGCTGCCCGGTGTAGGGAGTGAATTTCCACTGGTCCATCCCCGGCTGGTCGATGAACCTGTTCAGGAAGGTCAGGTCCAGAGGTCCCTGGATCTCATACACATCCCGGGGTTCCAGATCCAGGTTCTTTACCAGGAAATCCTTCAGGTACTTGTCGTCGGTGGCGTTGATTTCCAGCCGCACCGCAGCCCCCCGTTTCCGTTTCCGCAGGGACCGTTCGATTTCCTTCATCAGGTCCTGGGTGGCGTCTTCCTCCACTTCCAGGTCGCTGTCCCGGGTGATCCGGAAGAGCACCATGTCCACAATGGTGAGTCCCTTGAACAGATCCTGGCAGTGTTCCATGATCAGGTCTTCCAGGAACACATAGGCCCGTTCCCCTTCCTTCCCCACCAGGGAAATGAACCGGGGCAGCACGGAAGGCACCTGGACGAAAGCGATTTTCTGTTCCCCCTTCTGGTCCCGGAGTTCCACCGCGATATTCAGGGACTTGTTGGCCAGGAAGGGAAAGGGCCGGGCCGCATCCACCGCCATGGGAGTCAGCACCGGGAAGACCATTTCCTGGTAGTAGTTTTCCAGTTCCCGGCGCTGGTCTTCAGTCACATCCTTCACCCGGAAGAACCGGATGGCATATTTCTCCAGCTCATTGATCAGAGCGAAGAAATACCGGTACTTCAGTTTCATCTGGTTGTGGGCGGAAAGGGCAATGTTCCGGAGCTGGTCCTCCACATTCATCCCGGCAGCATCCACATGGTCCATCCCGGCGGCTTTCTGTTCGATCAGGCCGGCCACCCGGACCATGAAGAATTCGTCCAGGTTGGAGGCGGAAATGGCCACGAACCGAAGCCGTTCCAAAAGGGGCAGGTTCCGCACCCCCGCTTCCCGCAGCACCCGCAGGTTGAACTTCAGCCAGCTCAGTTCCCGGTTCACGTAATACTCAGGTTTGTTCAGATCGATTTTCATCATTTTTCCTCTGCTTTCTCTAAAACCGGCCGCAGGCCGAAGACTTCCTCAAAGAAACTCCCCCGTTTGCTGAAAGTCCATTCCTCCAGAGCCAGGTTTTCCCGGCTCTTGGCCCGGACCCGCAGTTCGTTTCCCCGGATCACCACTTTGCAGTCCCGGATCTTCTGCCGGCCGCTGATGTCCAGGGAATCCGCCAGCCGGAGGATGCCGGCCAGCTTGGCCACCAGAGGCGGGATCCCGCTGCCGAAATCCTTGGGTTCGCTGCCCTCCAGTTCCGGCCGGTCCAGAGTGTACAGGTAGGAAATCTGGGCAATGGTGTGGCACTGTTCCACGCTGAAGCCCAACAGATCCGCGCTGTCGATCAAATAGTAGTTGTACCGGTCATAGGTCCGCATGGAGGCGTATTTCCCGATATTGTGCAGGTAGGCCGCCGCCCGGAGGAGGCTCTTGTCCTCCTGGTCCAGGCCCTGGGACGGCGCCAGGGCGTCAAAGAGCACGCAGCACATGTTTTCCACCCAGGCCGCATGGGGAGCGTCGTAGTGGAACCGGTTTCCGATGTTCCGGACCAGGCTCATCTGGATGTCCAGCATTTCTTCCAGGAACTGCTGATCCAGCTGCCGGGCAATGTAGAGGATCTTCATCCCGTCCACGAACCGGTCCACCGGCATAAGGATCTGCTGGGCCCGGGACATTTCCATCAGCAGCTGGCACAGGGTAATGGCTGGCAGGGCCACTTCCGTTTCTTCCGGGGTCAGGCTGAACAGCTTCTCCAGCTGGCTTTCTTTCAGATGGTGTACCCGGTGGTAGAAGGCTTTCACTTCATCCGCCGTTAAGGAAACATTTTCCTTCCGGGTCCGTTTCTTCCCGAACAGGTCCAGGAGCACCTGGCTTTCCGTACCAGTGAGCACCAGCATGCTGATGGTCTCGTTTTCCAGTTCTTCCGCCACCACGCCAATCCGGTCCTGGAGATATTCCTTCAGGGCCTGTTCAAAATGGATGCTGGACCGTTCATTCCGGGTAAACTGTTCCTTCAGCCGGACCAGCCCTACATGGAGGTTCTGCTGGAACTTCACTTCCCGATCTTTCACATAGGTAAGACCCAGACCTCCGGAGGAAATGTCCGCCAGCAGCACCCCTTCCCGGGGCAGGGGCATTTTCCCATGGGTCTCCATGGTCCGCAGCAGGGACGCCATCTTGGTGTAGATTTCCCGGGACATGTTCACCACTTCGATCTGGAAGCCGGTCTTCACCAGCACCTGGTCCAGGAAATACTGCTGGTTCTCCGCTTCCCGGACAGCGGTAGTGGCCTGGAGGATATAGGATTTCACCCCGTACTCCCGCATCACCTGCCGGTACCCTTTCAGGATCTCCACAATCTGCAGCATGGTCCCAAAGGAGATCTTCCGGGTCTGGAAGGTTTCTTCCCCCAAACGGACCTTGCTGCGCAGCTCTGTAATGATCCGTATGTCATCCAGACCGGTGTATTCAATCAGCTGCATGGTGATGTTCTCTGAACCCAGATGGATCACCGCTGCTGACCGCAACTTTTTCTTAGCCATAAGTTCCTCCTTGCTTTGGGTATAACCCGGTTTGTCCTACCCTCTGTGTATCAATCGTGTTATACTATTTTTAGTTTAACACTTCTATTATAAGAAAAAAACAGTGTTCGCGGAGTATAGTTTTTTTATATACACGTGTGGATCGGGGGATTTTATGAAACGCATTGCCATTATCGACGTGGGGTCCAACTCGGCCCGTCTGGTGATCATGGAGATCCATGCTTCCAACGCCTGCAACCTGGTGTACAACCAGAAGGACCCGCTGCGGCTGGCCCTGAAAACGGACCGGAAAGGGTATCTGACGGAGGAAGCCTTCACTGCCACCACCAACTGTCTGAAGAATTTCGCCTCCATGTGCCGGATCTTCCACGCAGACGAAATCATCGCCGTGGCCACCGCCGCCATCCGGAACGCTCCCAACGGGGCCCGGCTGGCCAAGGCTGCTTCCCAGGCTTCCGGGATCAACCTGGAGATCATCTCCGGGAAAACCGAAGCCTATCTCAGCTATCTGGGCGTGATCAACACCATCGACGTAAAAGATGCGGTGATCTTCGACCTGGGGGGTGCTTCCACGGAAGTGATCCTGGTCCGGGACCGGAAGCTGGTGGACAGTGTCAGCCTGCCCATCGGCTGCGTGAACCTGACCAAGACCTTCAAGCTGAACAACACGGTGGATCCGGCCGCCCTGAACAAAATGCGCCGGGCCATCAACGACCAGATGCAGAAGGTTCCCTGGATTGCCGGCTGCGGCCTGCCTCTGGTAGGGGTGGGAGGCACCGCCCGTTCCGTAGGGAAGATCGAACAGAAACGGGCCAAATACTTCACCTCCAAACTCCACAATTACCAGTTCACCATCCAGGACTTCAAAGAATGGTACAAGACCCTGCCGGGCACTACCCTGGCCACCCGGCGGCGGATCCCCGGCCTGTCCAATGACCGGGCGGATGTGATCATTGCCGGTTCCTCCATCATCAAGGCCCTGGCAGACCGGAGCAAGGCCCGGAAGATGATTGTTTCCGGCTGCGGGCTCCGGGAAGGGCTGTTCTCCCAATACCTCCACGAACACACGGAACTGCCCCTCATTACCCCCAACATCCTGGAAACCGCCCGGGAAAACATGATCCATCTCTATTCCCCGGACGAAGACCACTGCCGGCTGGTGGCCAAATACGCCCTCCAGCTGTTCCAGGGCTGGCAGTCCCTCCACAAGCTGGAGCCGGCCCGGTGGGAACCTTTGCTGGAAACCGCCGCCCTGCTTCATGACATTGGCATCACCATCAACTACTACAACCACACCCGGCACAGCGGCTACCTGATCGAAAACGGCAAACTGTTCGGGCTGAACCATCTGGATGTGGTGTACACCGCCATCCTGGCCGCCTGGCACCACGGGGTGAACCGGGGCTATCTCCGGAACCGGCCTTACCGGAAGCTGATCCCGGAAATCGACATGAAACGGCTGAGCAACGCCGCTCTGCTCCTGGCCCTGGCGGAATGTCTGGATTACACCCAGACCGGGGCCATTGAAACCATCGAACCTGCCATCCTGAACGGAGGCGCTGTGCTCACCATCACCGCCACCCGGGCCCCCTCCGTAGAGCTCCAGCAGCTCCAGGCCATGACCAAGTGGTTCCGGAAGAACCTGGGATGTTCGCTGACGGTAGTTGTGAAGGAAATAGGATAAAAAAACGGGGCTGTTGCAAGAGCAACAGCCCCGTTGACAGAAATAGGGGGACTGCTTTGCAGTCCCCCTATTTCTGATGCTCATGGATCACGTCCAGGAAACTGGCGAAATCCATGGTCCTTTTTTTCAGCAGTACATCCACCCGCAGCTTCAGCAGGGGATGCTGGCTCATGTCCCTGGCTCTCAGCAGGGCCAGCCGCATCCGGGGTGACCAGTTCTTGTCCGGCCAGCTGTCCAGTACCCCCAGGGCCGTGCCCCGGCAGGAATCGTAAATGGAGGTCAGGGCCTTTTCCAGCAGGTCCTCCCCTTCCCCGGGATGTTCCTCCAGAGCCTGGAGCAGGGGCTCCATCACGTATTCCTCCTGAAGATACTCGTCTGCATGTTCCCGGGCGAACTTCATCACCCGGTTGAACCGCCGTTTATCCTGGGTATCCAGCAGGAACGGGTACAGCTCCGTCCGCCGGGGATCCTTCTTCAGCAGGTTCCACAATTCCCGGTGGATGTCCAGATCCAGGGCATAGGCCATATGGACCACGATCAGGTTCACCCGGCCGTCCGGTTCCAGCAGATTGGCCCTGATCTGGGGCAGCCAGTCCTGGGAGAACACCAGGGTTTCCAGCTCGCTGATCAGGATATGGCACTGGTTCATGGTCAGGTAATCCCAGCATTCATCCTCCACCATGGTCCGGAGCCCTTCCGCCATATTGATGAGGGCCGCTCCGTCCATCAGGTCGGTATGGTATTCCTGGGCATGCTTCAGGAACTTTTCCATTACCGAAAACAGGTCGATCACCGGCATCTTGTCATCTTCCGGTGCCTCCAGCTGCTGGAATCCCAACAGGAAGGCCAGGTAGTTCAGCAGGATATGGCTGATCCCCTGGAACTGGGGATGTTCCAGATGGGGTTCCGACAGAAGAGCCGGGATATTCACCCGGGAAAAGATCATCAGGGACACTGCCGGATAATCGATGGTCAGATCGCAGCCGTGGACCACCAGCCAGGCCTGGTCTTCCGGAGCAGCGAAATCATAGGCCTGCATGGCGCACAGCTTGCCCCAGCCGGAAGTGTGCTGGAGCATGTCCCACAAATCCTTCTGCTCCATCTGGTGGCTCAGTTCCAGCGCGTAGATCACAAAGCTGGTGAATTCCTCACACCGGGACAGGATCATCAGATCCTGTTTCAGCTGCCAGTTCACTGTCAAATCCTGCTCGTTGAGCATGTACAGACCGCAGATTACAATGGCCAGCTTCACCGTTTCCCGGCTGGAGGCTTCATACAGCCATTCCCGGGCCAGTTCCCACAAAGGCTGGGGAATCCGTTCCTCACTGAGGGCATCCACCAGGGATTCGTAGTAAAGGATGCAGGGGGTGGAAGAAATCCCCATGTACAGCATGGTGGCATTTTCCGGGGTGGGATCTTCCGCATAGGCCCGAAGCACCTGGTAAATCTGGTCCCCTACCGGATTGGCCGCCTCTTCCGCCTGGCTGTTGCTGGCCAGATAGGCGTCGGCAGCACCAGGTTCCAGCAGCACATCGCTGTCCCCGGCCACCACCGCCCGGTCCTCCAGATTCTCCCGGGTAAAGAACCCGTCCTCATCCAGATTGCTTTTGATATAGTCAAAAATGCTTTTTCCCTGTTTCCAGGGTTTCGTGCGTGTTTCCATTTTTCTCATCCTGTTTCTCAAAGTTGTAGCATGATGCAGAGAACTCATTATAACATAGAAAAGAGGCTGTTGCACGTTTTGTGCAGCAGCCTCTTTTGTCCGCCGTCAAGCTTGAGGAGCATCGGTCGTTTCTGGAACGACGGATACTTCCACCGTCTCCGTTTCTTCCTGTTTCATGGTCCCGTGGAGAATGGCCATGAATTCGTCTCCGGTGATGGTTTCTTTCTTCAGCAGGTACTGAGCCAGTTCGTCCATTTTTTCCCGATGGGCTTCCAGGATCTCCCGGGCCTCTTTGTGAGCCTTCTTCACCACGGCGAACACCGCCTCGTCGATCCGGGCGGCCGTTTCCGGAGCACAGGCCAGGGAGGTATCCCCGCCCAGGTAGGCATTGTTCACTGTTTCCAGAGCCACCATGTCGAATTCATCGGTCATACCGAACCGGGTAATCATGGCCCGGGCCAGCTTGGTGGCCTGTTCAATGTCGTTTGAGGCACCGCTGGTTACCAGGTTGAACACCACTTCTTCCGCAGACCGTCCCCCGGTCAGGGTCACGATCTTGTTGTACAGTTCTTCCCGGCTCATGAGCACCTTTTCCTGGGTATCCACCTGCATGGTGTACCCCAGGGCCCCGGAGGTCCGGGGGATAATGGTAATCTTGTGGACCGGTGCCGAATCCTTCTGGCTGGCCGCCACCAGGGCATGGCCGATTTCGTGGTAGGCAATGACCTTCTTCTCTTCCGGAGAAATCACCGCACCCTTTCTCTGGGCCCCGGCAATGACCACTTCCACGCTCTCCTCCAGGTCTTCCTGGATCACTTCCGAACGGCCCATCCGTACCGCCCGGAGGGCAGCTTCGTTGACGATGTTGGCCAGTTCCGCCCCGGAGGCACCGCTGGTAGCCAGGGCGATGGTATGGAAGTCCACCTGGGGATCCATCTTCACATCATGGGAATGGACCTTCAGGATGGCTTCCCTTCCCTGAAGATCCGGCAGTTCCACCGGCACCCGCCGGTCGAACCGGCCCGGACGGAGCAGTGCCTTATCCAGCACTTCCGGCCGGTTGGTGGCCGCCAGGATGATGACCCCTTTGCTGCCGTCAAACCCGTCCATTTCAGACAGCAGCTGGTTCAGGGTCTGTTCCCGTTCGTCGTTGCTGCCGAAGGATCCGTTGTCCCGTTTTTTGCCGATGGCGTCGATTTCATCGATGAACACAATACAGGGTGCCTTTTCCTGGGCCTGTTTGAACAGATCCCGGACCCGGGCAGCCCCCATGCCCACGAACATTTCAATGAACTCAGAACCGGAGATGGAGAAGAAGGGCACCTTGGCTTCCCCGGCTACAGCCTTGGCCAGCAGGGTTTTCCCGGTGCCGGGAGGCCCCACCAGCAGCACCCCTTTGGGCATCACAGCCCCGATGGCTTTGTATTTGGAAGGGTTGTGCAGGTAATTGACGATTTCCTGGAGGGCTTCCTTGGCTTCATCCTGACCGGCCACATCCTTGAAGGTCTTGCCGGTCTGGGCGGCAATGTACACCTTGGCATTGCTTTTGCCGAAACTCATCATGTTGCCCCCGCCCAATTTAGGCCCCAGGTACCGCATGATCAGCTGGCCGATTACCATAAACAGCAGGAAGGGCAGGATCCAGTTGTTGAAGAAGGACATAATGGGAGATTCCTGTTTGGGGATTACCTGGGAGAATTCCACCTTGGCCTTTACCAGCCGGCTGACCAGTTCCGGGTCATCCACCCGTCCCGTTACGTAAATCTGTTCCTTTCCATCCTGATTGCACAAAAGGGCGATCCGATCCTTGGTGATTTCCACCTTGGTGGCTTTTCCCTCATCCACCATGTTCAGGAAATTGGTATAGCTGACCTCATGGACTTTCGGCTGAAAGAACATGGGACTGATGACCGTATTGATAATCAGGATCAGCAAAATGGCTGCGATGTAATACAGTCTGACTCTCTTCGACTGCTTGTCCGGATTTTTGTCATCCATGATATTTTCATCCTTTCCGCAGGGGTTCTGCATGCTTTTCTATTGATTATAGCACAAACCATTGTGAAAAATAACAGAACTTGATTTTCCGTTTAATTTTCTGAGAGTTCTGTACCATTGTCCATTATTTACAGACATTTTTGTCTTTTTACCTTTCTTTTTTATTTACTTTTTGTTAAAATAGTCATAGTATTCAGTCCGTTATGCTTTTTGACCGTACCCAACCTGCACCGTTTTATTTCACTCAAAAGGAGGCACCATCCATGTCCAACGCAACCCAGAAGAAAAATCCCCAGGAAATCGGAGGTTTCCTGAGAGGGGTGGAAATCATCGGCAACAAACTGCCCCACCCTGCGATCCTTTTCTTCATTCTCTCCCTGATTGTCGTCGTCATTTCCCATTTTGCCGCATCCCAGGGCCTGACCGTCACCTATTTTGACGCCAGGGCCAAGGCGGAAGTCACCAAAAAAGCCGTCTCTCTGCTGAACGCGGAAGGGCTCCGGTACATGTTCGACACCGCCACCAAAAACTACACCGGATTCGCTCCTCTGGGCACCGTTCTGGTGGCCATGCTGGGGGTAGGGGTAGCCGAATGGTCCGGCCTGTTCAACACCTCCCTGAAAAAACTGCTGATGAATGCCAACCCCAAATTTCTCACCCCCATTGTGGTGTTCGCCGGGGTTATGTCCAACATCGCCTCTGATGCCGGATACGTGATCGTAGTCCCCATCGGAGCCATGATCTTCGCCATGGCAGGACGCCATCCCCTGGCCGGCATGGCCGCCGCCTTCGCCGGGGTATCCGGAGGCTTCTCCGCCAACCTGCTGATCGGAACCACCGATCCCCTGCTTACTGGGATCACCAACCAGGCCCTGATCGCCGCCGGCATTGACATGGTCCTGGATCCCACCTGCAACTGGTACTTCCTGGCCGCCTCCACGGTGCTGCTGACCATTGTAGGCACCTTTGTCACCGACAAAATCGTGGAAAAGAACCTGGGCACTTACACTGGAATCTACAAATCGGACAACCAGCCCATCACCCCTCTGGAAAACAAAGCCCTGAACTGGGCCGCCCTGGCACTGCTGGTTTATGTGGCCCTGATGGCGGTGCTCATGTTCCCGGAAAACGCCGTATTCCGCACCCTGGAAAAAGCCACCGGGGAGTACACCCTGAAAGCCTTCATGCACAACGGCCTGATTCCCGCCATCCTGCTTCTGTTCCTGATTCCAGGCCTGGTGTACGGAAAGATTGTGGGAAAGATCAACACTTCCCATGACCTGGTGGCCGCCATGACCGCCGCCATGAAATCCCTCAGCGGATACATGGTTCTGGCCTTCTTCGCTTCCCAGTTCATCGCCTACTTCGGCAAGACCAACCTGGGGCTTATCGTTTCCTTCAAGGGAGCCGATGCCTTGGAAGCCGCCGGCCTTACCGGTCTGCCTCTCATTATCCTGTTCATCTTCCTGTCCGCCTTCCTGAACCTGTTCATGGGATCCGCCTCTGCCAAATGGGCCATTATGGCGCCCATCTTCGTACCCATGATGTACCGGCTGGGCCTGTCCCCTGCTCTTACCCAGGTAGCCTACCGGATCGGGGACTCCTCCACCAACATCATCACCCCTCTCATGAGCTATTTCGCCATGATTGTGGTGTTCATGCAGAAGTACAAGGAAGACGCCGGACTGGGAACCCTGATCTCCATGATGCTCCCCTATTCCATCACCTTCCTGATCACCTGGAGCCTGCTCATGGGCGTCTGGATCTTCCTGGGCCTGCCTGTAGGGCCGGGAGCCGGACTGTTCCTGTAAGAAAGTGCATAACGGACGTAACAGAGGGTCTGCTGCGGATGCAGCAGACCCTCTGTTGGTCAAAGGCATAAACCCGCCGAATGGCGGGTTTCTTCGATTCAGGACGCAGCCGGTGCTGCTAACCCACCACCCATGCTGTGCATGGATACCCCCGCCCTTGAAAAGGGCGGATAACAGGCACGCGGGCAGTGCCCTTGTGCCTGAAAGCAAGGGCGTAAGCCCCAGCGTATATCCGCCCTTTTCAAGGGCGGGGGACCGTTGCGCCTGTGCAATGGTGGTGGGTTAGCAGCCCACAGGCTGCGTTTCCCTTCGGAGAAACCCACCAGGAGCAGGTTTCCTCCATTTTTTTATTTAAAAGAACCCGTCAGCCACGGGTTCTTTCCAACGGCCAGTGACCAGTGACCGTTGACCAGTGACAAAAAAAATTCCGCATCCATCAGATGCGGAATTTTCCTAACCGGCAGCTCCCTATCCTCCCGGACCGTTTCCAGTCGAGTACTTTCGGCGTATAAGGGCTTAACTGCTGTGTTCGGCATGGGAACAGGTGGATCCCCTTAGCTATCGCCACCGGATTATGTAACTGAAGGCATGAGCCCTCAAAACTTCATGAAGAGACATCTTTTTCATCTAACGGCCCGATTTAAGTCAAGCCCTCGACATATTAGTACAGGTCAGCTTAACATATTGCTACGCTTCCACACCCTGCCTATCAACCTGGTAATCTTCCAGGTGTCTTACCAGCTTACGC
>NZ_VULN01000005.1 GCF_009696675.1 Acidaminococcus fermentans
ATCCAAAACAAGCTTGCATACCTGGATTTTGAAATCCCTGGTGTACATTTTTAGACTCTTCATAAAAGACGCTCCTTTCTCCAAGAAAGTCTCGCTTCATACTGTCTAAATATATGATACACCTTTCGTGACTGTCAGCTCATGATTATCTGCCCCCAGCAGATGGTCTCCTTCTGCGTGAGCCTGGAAAGCGGCCCCTGCCGCTTTTCACCATCTTCCTCACCTTTTTCAACGCCTTCTGATACCTTCCATACAGCGTGGAGACAGGTTTTCCGAATCCTTCTCCCAGGGTCTTCCAGGGAATCCGCTGACCGGCGGCAAGATATACAAGCCGCTGCTCGTCAGGGGCAAGGCATAGGAACGCGTCCTGTAATTCCCTCCGTTGTACCCGCAGGATAAAGTCTTCGGTGTAATTTTCCTGAGTCTGACCATAGAGTTTCTCTTTCAGTTTGTTCCAGCGCGCCTCTTTCCGGATGTAATGGGACAGCAGGAAGTTCAGATGGGTCTTCACAAAGCCAGGAAATCTTCTGGCGTCTTCTCCCGGATATTTCCTGATGGCTTCCAGGATTCCCAGCACCAGGGTACTTGCCAGATCCGGCCGCAGAGACAGGTTCTTTTCCTGGCTGGCCATTTTTTTCATCAAGGGCTGAAAGGCTGTAACGATAGCCATCTGGGCTTTTTGATCTCCCTGTTTGGCTTCAGGCAGCAGGGCTGCCAGATCCGTTTTTTCCATAGGCGTTCCTCCTTCATGCCTTTGCAAAAAGTTCCATAGGAGCCGGTTGGCTTTTCCGGAACATTCCCGGTTTCCCCTCTCCCATCTTCCGCCGGTCCAGTCCATACAGCAGGGCGGGCATAGTCATTCCCGCCAGACGGCTGCAAATCCGTTCTGCCACGTCCCGGTCATGTTTATCCGGCTTGCCAATGACCTGGGCCATCTTTTCCCCAAGAGTTTTCAGCCCGTAATTGGTGGTCACGATGGTGAGCTTTTTCCCCATGTATCGGGCATCAATGACCCGTTCCAGCTGTTCCAGTCCCCAGGCACTGAACCGTTCTGATCCCAGATTGTCCATGATCAGCAGGTCAACATTCTCCAGGCTGCGGTCCTGCTGATCCGGATTCCGGGCATTGTTCCGGAACAGGTATCGCATCCAGCCTGTGGTGGCAAACATCACCTTCTTTCCCTGCTGCAGAAACTGGTTCCCCACAACGGAGGACAGAAATGTCTTTCCGGTACCCCGGCTCCCATAGATGTACATCCCTTTTTCCACATCTTTTCCCCGCACCAGTTCCTGAGCCATCCGCACGGCCTGCTGATTGCCTTCGGATACCTGATAGTCATCAAAGCCCTTTCCCTGGTACATGTCAGGAATCCCGGCTGCCGCTTTCTGTTCCTCGTACAGCTTTTTTCGCTGAAGCATTTTTACCTTGGGACAGGGTGTCAATGGAAAATAGGGATAGCCCCGATATCCGGTGAAAATGTGAACCATTTCTGGTACGGGCTGTCTGCATTTTCCATCCCTGCAGTTCCGGCAGAGTTCCTGTTCCTTTCGGACCCGCTCAATATCATCCTCACAGTTCTGGATATATTTCTCCATCACATGGGCTGGAGGGCCAAACAGGTTGGCCAGATCCACATAGATGCTCTTTTCTTTTTTCGGTTGTTCTGTTGTCTCTCTGTTTTCTTCCACGGATGTGTCTCCTTCCCACGTACCCTGTCAACCAGATGGCTGTCAGGATTTTTCTTTTTTGTCTATTTTTCTTCTATCCTTACCTAACCTAAACTAACCTAACCTGTGGCAACCAAAACCAACATCCTGGCAACCAGATTGTGAAACCTGGTTGCCAAGGTGCTTTAGGCCCTGTCAGAATGCGGGTTTCCGGATTTTTCCCAGAAATCGGTTTCCATTTCTTCCTTCTCAGACGACTGCCATTCGGTTGCCAGGCTTTCCTCATCTGACTGCCAGGTGGGTGCCAGGTTATTCCCCTTTGGCTGCCACTGCGGTCTTCCTACTGGTTGACTGGGTGTTGGGTTCTGGTTGCCAGGATTCCAAAACCCGGGCAACCAGTGTTCTTTACACTCTTCTTTGATTACGTAAACTCCTTCAGAAGAAAGTGTAACGTACTGTTTTTCTACAGCAGTACTGGCCCGATACCGATCTTTACGGATATTGTTGTGATAAAACCAGTGCCGGATTACAACGACACCGGACGTAAAGGTCAGGATATAGTTCAATCGGTCCAGTTCTGCCATATCTTCCTCCGTACAACTGGTATACCGGACGATAGCCAGCGGATTCCCCACGAACCCGTCATCATCTGCATCCAGCAGCAGGTGCATATAGAGCCCCTGGGAAGAAGGTTTCAGACGCAGAAAATGGTCTCTTTTGACCACATCTCTGCAGATCATGCGTCGGTTTGCCATTTCATAAACATCTCCTCTCAAAATCAATAAAGGGACAAAAAAATACCAGGAGCCGAAACTCCTGGCATTTCATTTTGGCAGATTTTCTGCATAAAAAACAGGATTCCGTCTCGTCCGTTTCTGGTTTTCGGGTATGAAAAAACCGTGCAGCAAAACAGCCTCTTCTGCTGAAAGGGTCAGCAAAGCAGCCTGTTTCAGTAAGGCATAGGCCTTCTGCACAGAATCAGAAACGACGGTAGGAATCCTCGTAATGGTTGTATTTCAAACGTCTGAAGGTATTGTGTTTGATGGTTTGGGCTGTGCGGGAAATGCACTTCCAGGAACAACTTCCCTGGTAAGCGTTGATCAGCAAGGGGATCACTCCTCTGTTGGGATTTTTGGCAGAATTGATTAGTAAATTTTATCAGATAATTTTATTATATCAAAATTTATAAAATAGTCAAGTAAGTTCAATGGATTTATGTTTAGATTATCTGAACTGCCGTGATTTTTCAGTTAATTTTCTTTTTTCTTGATTTTTTGATTCTGTATTCAAGTTTTCAAGTGTACGCTTGTTCGGGTTGAACGTTCGATTCCAGATTACGTTTGTCGTGAGTCATTATGCCAGGCATTTGCTTTTGGACATAGGGCCCTCTGGGCGCACCTGTTGGTTCATCGTTTATCGTTCATCGTGAGTCGTTATGGAAGGAACCCGTGACCGGGTTCCTTTGAATGAGGACGCAGCTGACGCTGCTAACCCACCACCCATGCTGCGCATGGATACCCCCGCCCTTGAAAAGGGCGGATAGTGGGTACGCGGGCTTACGCCCTGGCACCCACATAAAGCAATGGGGCAAAGCCCCGAGCGTATATCCGCCCTTTTCAAGGGCGGGGGACCGTTGCGCTTGCGCAATGGTGGTGGGTTAGCAGCCCCCAGGGGCTGCGTTTCCCTTCAAAAGCATCTGCCTCCGGCAGATGGTCTCCTTCTGCGTGAGACGGAAAAGCGTCCCTGCCCCTTTTCCCAATTTCCTCCGAAAAAATCCTCCCTGCCGTCTCTTATACAGTGTAAGGAGGCGGTGACATGGAAGCAATCAAACGGCAGGAGGTTCTGGAACTGGCCCGCAGGGCCCGTGGGCACATCCGGAAAATTTACCTGCACTGGACGGCTGGAACCTATGACCAGCTGTTCCCGGACTATCACCTTCTGGTCCGGGGGGACGGGAGCCTGGTAACCAGTACCCGGGACTGGACCCGGATCCTCCCCCACACCTGGAACCGGAATACCGGTGCCCTGGGCATTGCCCTGTGCTGTGCCAAAGATGCCATGCTCTACGCAGACGGCACCTTCGACCTGGGGGATTATCCCCCCACTCCCCTGCAGGTGGAAAGCACTTCCATCCTGCTGGCCACCCTGTCAGATGTCTGGAAACTCCCTCTGGAGCCTGCCCAGATCATGACCCATGCAGAGGCTGCCGACCTGGACGGTTACGGGCCAAGCATGGCCGGGACGCCCGCTTTTGAACGGTGGGATCTGTGGAAGCTGAAAGACTATGACGGAGTATGGCGCAGCGGCGGGACAGTGCTCCGGGGCAAAGGACTGTATTATCAGTGGCTGAACAGAAGGAAGTCCTGATTCTTTCTTTCGCCGTCTCCCTGCAAGCCTTAAAAACGCGTTCTGGCGTTTTTCTACCCATAGGCCATGTCCTATGTCACATAACGATTCTTTTCAAAGGAGGAAGGAAATATGGCAGTACAGAAGAACCTCACCGCAGTGACCCTGCAGCTGGAAATCAGCAACGGGGTGGACAAAAATGACCAGCCCAAATTCAAGAACATCAGCTACGAAAAGCTGTCCACCGATGCCACCCCTGAAAAACTGGCGGAAGTGGGCAAGGAATTCGGCGGGCTGATGGCAGAAGCTCCCAAGGGGATGTACATCGTGGAACGGCATACCCTGGAAGAAGTGGCGTAAAGGAGGTAGTGCACAATGGCAGATTCCAGAAAACTGGACCTGATTTTCAAGGACAGCGAAAAAGCGACCAAAAACATCCGCATCGTGAACCCCCGCTCTGACGTGGACCGGGAAATGGTGCTGCCGGTGATGAACAAAGTGGTGGAAAGCAAAGTCTTCCTCACCAAGAACGGCATTCCTGTGGAAACCATCCAGGGGGCCAAAGTGACCGATGTCAAGGATCTGTTGGCAGACGGAACTGACGAAGTCACCGAGGGCTAACCCATGGAGGACCTGTCCCTGCTGGCCGGCCAGGCTGCCCAGTACGGATTCCCCATGGTCATTTCCTGGTACCTGCTGGTACGCATGGAAGAGAAACTGGAGAACCTGACCCAGAGCATCGAACGGCTGCGCATGGCAGTGAAAATGGAATAGAGAAAAAGCGTGCTGCGGAAAATGCAGCACGCTTTTTTTGTCAGCGGTCAGCGGCCGTTGGAAACCAGATGCTGCCGCATCTGGTTTTGAATATATGGCCCCCTGGGCGGCCGGGACGGGCTCCCCTGCGGGGAGCCCCTACACCGTTGAATTCGGAGGACCAACGTAAAATCACAGAAACAAAGTTATCGAAGATTCCGTTTCTGTGACCATCGGCTTGAACATATGACAGCAACGGCGTAGGGGCGGGCCCCAGGCCCGCCCATCCCGGCCTCCGTTTTTTATACGTTCCCAGGAACCCGCCCGGCGGGTTCCCTCCTTCTGCTAGAGACTAGAGACCAGTGACTGTCAGCTCATGACCATCGGCCTCCGGCAGAAAGACCGTCAACCTCCGGCTGGACGGCAAAAGCATCCGTCTTGATGTATATGTGGAAGACGAAGAAGGCCGCGTGTACGACATCGAGATGCAGTGCACCAACTCCCCCAGAAATGATCTGGCCAAACGCAGCCGTTTCTACCAGAGTCTGATTGATGGGGAACTGCTGGATAAAGGCAAACCCTATGAAGAACTGAACCCGTCCCACGTAATCTTTATCTGCACGTTCGACCCGTTCCATCGGAATCTGCCAATTTACACATTTACCCATTGCTGTCAGGAAGATAACAGGGTAAAATTAAAAGATAAGGAAACCAGGATGTTCCTGAACAGTAAAGGCAGCGAAAATGCGGTTGATCCTGAGATTGCCGCTTTTCTCCGGTACGTGGATGGAAAAGCGGCAAAAGGGAAATTCGTGGAAAGCCTGGATCAGGAAGTCCATCTGGTAAAGAGTATGGATAAAGTGAGGCGAGAATATATGATTATTTTAAGTGGTGGATTCAAAAGACGCCAGAAAGAAAAAGACATACGGCAAGGTATGCGGCAAGGTATGCTACAAGGTATGCAGAAAGGCATACAGAAAGGCATACAAGAAGGCCGCCAGGAAGAACGGGAAGCCAACATTGTTGCCATGCTGAAAGAAAAGATCCCCATGGAGACCATTTCCCGGATCACCCATTACTCTCTGGACCAGATCCAGAAACTGGGAAAATTGCATGGATTGCTGTAGGTTAGAAAACGCTCAGGGCGTTTTCCTTCCCAATGATAAGGCCGCCGGACAATCCGGCGGCCTTTTGGTTCATCGTTGGTCGTTCGTCGTGAGTCGTTTCGGATGCCAGATGCTCACACATCTGCCTTTGAACATAAAAAAACGCAGGCCGGGATGGGCTTCCCTGCGGGCAGCCCCTACCACGTTGGGATCAGAGATGCAACGGAAATTCACAGAAACGAAGTTATCGAAGATTCCGTTTCTGTGACCATCGGCTTGAACATATGACAGCAACGGCGTAGGGGCGCGCCACAGGCACGCCCGTCCCGGCCTCCGGGTTTTATACGTTCCCAGGAACCCGCCCGGCGGGTTCCCTCCTTCCGCTGGAGACTAGAGACTAGTGACTGTCAGCTCATGACCATCTGCCCCCGGCAGATGGTCTCCATCGGCGTGAGACGGAAAAGCAGCAGGCCGTTTCTGACTTCTCTTTCACTCCGCCCTGTCATCCCGAATAAACACATACCGGTCATCCCGGGACAGTTCCGGGCTCCAGACATAGCCGCTCCAGCAGAACCCTTTCATGTCTTCCGGCTTTGCCGCTCCTTTGCCTGCCAGATACCGGACCATTTCTCCCCGGGCCATTTTCACATAGACCCCTTTCTGGACCACCTTGTCTCCTGCCCATTCTCCAAAGATTACCTGGATGAGCCGGTCTCCCGGCTGCAAATAAGCTTCGACTGCCCGGCTGTATTCTTTGGATGCCAGATTGATGATTACCCCGTCCTCATCCCGGCAGGCCCGGTACAGCCGGTCTCCCCAGAACTCATACAGGTTCCGGGACCCTTCCGGTGCCCCCTTGGCCTGCATTTCCAACCGGTAGGGGACCACCCCGTCAAAGGGCCGCAGCACTCCATAAAATCCTGAAAGGATCCGGACCCGTTCCCCCACCCAGTCCATCTGTCCGTCTTCGAACACAGCAGGGGCCATGTACTGGTACTGGATCCCTTCATAAGCCAGGATCGCCGGCGTAACCTCCCGGTCCAAATCCATCTGACGGAGCCGTGCATAATTTTCTTCTGCCAGGGCCGGACTGCAGGCCCACAGTTTCTGAAGCGCCTCAAAAGACAGGCCCCGGAGCCAGGTCAGCAGTTTTCGGGTTTCCTTCAAAAAAGAAGGCGGGGTGCAGGAGCACCCCGATTCCAGATCCACCTGCATTTTCTTGGCCGGGGAAATGATGATCCTCATTCCAGCGCCTCCAGCATCTGGGCGGGATTTTCTGCCGGTTTCACTTTTCCCATAGCTTTAACGATGATTCCCTGTTCATCGATCAGATAGGTGCTGCGCACCACGCCCATGGATACCTTTCCGTACAGCTTCTTTTCCTTCCAGACGTCATAGGCCTGGAGCACGTTTTTTTCCGTATCAGAAAGCAGGGTAAAAGGCAGACCGTATTTATCCTGGAATTTTTTGTGGGAAGCCACCGAATCCTTGCTGACCCCCAGTACCACAGCCCCCTTCTCCCGGAACTGAGGATACAGTTCTCCAAAGGCACAGGCCTGTTTGGTGCAGCCGGGGGTATTATCCCGTGGATAAAAATACAGGATCACTTTCTGTCCCCGATAGTCGGACAAAGAATGCATGTCCCCATTTTGATCCGGAAGCGTAAAATCCGGTGCCGCCGTTCCAATTTCCAGCATGGCAAACCCCTCCTTGAAAACACTCAGTTTATTTGGAAGATATTATAACATAGAATGGATCGGAAAAGGCCGCCGGAAAATCCGGAGGCCTTTTGGTGCATCGTGAGTCGTTCGTCGTTGTGGATGGCAAATGCCAGGCATTTGCCGTTGAACGTATAGCCCTCTGGGCGGCCGGGACGGGCTCCCCTGCGGGGAGCCCCTACCACGTTGGGGTCAGAGGACCAGCAGGAAATCAGAAAAACGGGGTTGTCAAAAAATCCGTTCCTGTGACCGTTGTATCCAACATCCGACCCCAACGCCGTAGGGGCGCGCCAAAGGCACGCCCATCCCGGCCTGCGCTTTTTATACGTTCCCAGGAACCCGCCCGGCGGGTTCCCTCCTTCCGCTAGAGACTAGAGACTAGTGACTGTCAGCTCATGACCATCTGCCTCCGGCAGATGGTCTCCTTTTAAATCCCGGAGACTTGAAAGTCCCCACCCCATTTCACAAACTTTCTATCTCCCCCAATACCTTTTATACCACATTGCTGCCTGTTTCCATGACTGGGGAACACCCCTGCCTTCTTCGTACAGTCTGGCAATGGCATTGCAGGCGCTGGGGCTGCCTCGTAACCAGGCTTTCCGATACCAGACCAGGGCCTGGGCAGGGTCTGCCTGGCCCAGGTATCCACTTTCCCAAAAGTGTCCCATGATTTCACAGGCCCCGGGATGGCCCTGTCGGGCGGCTTTCTCATACCAGATTCCGGCCTGTTCCAGGTCATGGCAGCGCAGCCGGTATTCCTGGGCCAGGCGCACCTGGGCTTCTGCATGGCCTTTTGCAGCGGCTTTCTGATACCATGCCAGCCGTTTCTCCCGCCAGCTTTCATTTTTCTCTTCACTCACCAGCCGGAGAAAGGAACCCATGGCCAGCTGGGCCGCTGCAAAGCCCTGGGCAGCGGACTTCCCGAACCAAATCAGAGCTTCTTCATAGGATGGATCCACGCCTTCTCCATAGGCGTACATGATTCCCAGATAATACTGTGCCAGGAAGTCTCCTTCTGCTGCCCGGGCCCGGATTTTTTCTCTCTGCCGGACGAACACCCGGACGGATTCGCCCAGGCCGGGCAGGTCTTTCAATGCGCCAAAGGCAGGAGCCACCGGATCCCCGGCCCGGGAAGCCGCAGAAGCGTAAGACCGGGCCAGTCCCTCATCCAGGAAGAAGGTTCCATATCCTCCATCCAGGTACAGAGCCAGAAGAAAAAGAGCCCGGCCGCAGCCATCCCAGGCTTTCGCCTGGATTTGAGGATAAGCCTCCCCAGCTGGAAGATTCAAAAACAGTTGATCCAGTTCACAAGTTTCTTTCCCCAGCTGTTCCTTTGCATCTGCCTGCTTTACTTTTTCCCCTGCTTTGCTCTCCATAGTCTGAACCTCCTGCGATGCCCAGCTCTCTGTCGGCCTACTGCTCTTCACTTAAAATCCCGTACGCTTTGCGGTATTTTTCCACCCGTTTCCGGTCCTTTTCCGTCACTTCCGGCAGCCGGGTCAGGTCCATATTGTTCCGCAGGTCCGCCTTTTTCACGGCGATGGCGTAGGGATTCCCGCTTTCTTTGATCTGCCGCACATACTCCAGATAGGGCACCTTCTTGTCATGGGTCAGCAGGGCCACCGCATCTGCCACGGTTTTCCCAAACAACTGTTCCAGGGTTCCCCGGTCCATGGCCGTATCTTCCAGGGTATCATGGAGCATCCCCACCAGGGCATATTCTTCCCCCAGGGGAAGCACCTGATCCGATACGAACTTCACATGATAAATGTAGTCTTTCCCGGCCCGGTCCTTTTGTCCGGCGTGGAATTTCTTTGCCACTTCATAGGCCAATACCAGTTTATCCATTTTCACCACTCCTTATTCACATTTGGATTTCCCATTCTCTCCAGGAACCGTACATCCCAGTCTTCATATTTTTCCATCAGCTCATGGACATGTTGGGCCATGATGATGGCAGGCACTCCGGTATTCACCGTGTACATGAATCGGAACCCCTGAAAGTGGAAGGGTTCCCCCAGGAGGCTGCTGTAAAACCGATCCAGCACCTGGGGTGTCAGTGGTCCCAGGGCTTTGCCCTTGTCTCCCTTTTGGGAAAATTCCCAGGCCTGGCCGTTTTCGTCGGCAAAAAGGGTTCCTTTCTGCCCAAACCGCCGGCTCATGGCAGGGCCCAGCCGTTCCAACACCGGCCGGTACAGTGCATTCATATGGACCAGTACCTGACAGCAGGGCTCCCGTCCGCCCCAGACCCATTCACAGCGAAAATCCACCAGACGCAGCCACCGCTTCAGGGCTTCCAGATTTTCGGGATCCACCCCCAGGAATACCCCACAGTGCCGCGTTCCGAACTGATCCAGCAATTGGCTCTCCATACTCCATTCCTCCTATAGAAATCTCTCTTTGGATCCTTGGTTCTCTGCTTTCTCTCTTCTTATTATAAGACATCCAATGGGGAAAAAAGGGGACAGATATTTTTTAACAATCAAAGGAAAGTGACCCATCCATGAGACAGCCCACAGAACTGCACATGGAGGCCAAATGCCTGGCCATTTGGCCTTGCATGGAAAAACCGGCGGCCGGGACGGGTTCCCCTGGGTGCAGCCCCTACAACCTTGGTATCAATCGATCCAAAAAAAATCCCAGAAACGGAATTGTCGAAAATTCCGTTTCTGGGATCATTTCATCCGACCCTGACGCCGTAGGGGCAGGCCACAGGCCCGCTCTTCACTCTTCACTCTGCACTCTTACTTGTTCCCAAAATGCTCCACCAGCAGGGTGATGGTTGCGGCGGTGCGGGGCAGTACGTCTTCGTTGAAATCAAAATCGCTCTGATGGTGGCCGGCGGCTTCTTTGGTGCCGTAGAGCATGTAGACGGCCTGGCCGCCGTGTTCCTGGACCCGGCTCATGAAGTAGCAGCAGTCTTCACTGCCGCTGACTTTCTGTTCCTTTACCACATGCTGGTACAGATTCTGGGATTTCACCAAATCATAGATTTCTTCTCCCATCTCCTTGGAGGAGTTGGAGGAAGTGGCGCTGCCCCGGGGGGTGATCTTTACGTCCACATCATAGAGCATGGCAGCGGCCCGGCACATCCGTCTGGCTTCTTTGGCCATGAAGTCGTTGATTTCGGCAGTTTCTCCCCGGGTCTCGAATTTGATCAGACCGTTGGCGGGCACCACGTTCCGGCCGGTGCCGGCTTCCAGGACCCCTACGTTGATCCGGGAAGAACCACCGCTGTGGCGGCTGATGGTGTGGAGGGAAATGGCAGCCTGGGCAGCGGCCAAAAGGGCATTCTTCCCTTTTTCCGGTTCGGCGCCTGCATGGCTGGGCACCCCGGTGAATTCCGCATCCAGTTTGTCGGTGGCCAGGAACCCTTTGGTCATGCACACCAGGGATCCGTCGTTGTAATCCCCCAGACCGATATGGCCGCTGAGGAAGTAGTCCACATCGTCCACAATGCCGCTCTGGACCATGCTCTTGGCCCCTACCACCCCTTCTTCCCCGGGCTGGAAGCAGATCTTCAGGGTACCGGCCATTTTGTCCTTATGAGCAGCCACCAGCCGGGCTACGGCCAGGCCAATGGTGGCATGGCCGTCATGGCCGCAGGCGTGCATGAGCCCGGGGTGTTTGGACTGGAACCCCAGGGCGCTGGGCCGGTGGCTGGGTGCCGGGTCCTCGGCCACGAACAGGGAGTCGATGTCGAACCGGAGAGCTACGGTTTTACCAGGTTTGGCAAAGTGCATGATCCCCACGCAGCCGGTCATGCCCCCTTTCATCCGGTCCACCAGCACCGGATTGGCCCCTTCCTTGATGGCCCGCTGGGCGCATTTTTTCAGGGTATCTTCGTCGGGCACCAGCATCCGGGCACTGTCGTCCAGCACGTCGGCGCCCATTTTCACTTCATATCCCAGTTTTTCCAGTTCTGTGGCGATGATGGACGTAGTGCGGAATTCAGTCCAGGCGGTTTCCGGATGGGCATGGAGATCCCGTCTCTGCTGGATCATTTCGTCTTTCATTGCCAAAGCTTCCTCATAATAGGTCATGGTTTTATCCTCCCTGAATATATTTGAACAGTCTCTAGCTCTCTTCACTCTTCACTCTGCCCTCTTCACTGCCACTTCGAAGGTCCTGTGCCAGGGCAGGCTGTACCGGTACTGTTCCGGCCGCTTGCCCAGGAGGGGCACTCCTTCTTTCAGCATTTTTTCGGTGACCAGGGTTTCCGCCTGGGCGGTCTGGGCATCGGTGAGCTTTCCGTCCGTCCACTGTCGGGGCCAGATCAGTTCCTGGCGCACCTGCTGCCGGACTTTGCTCTGGTAGAGCCAGTCGTCCAGGTACCGGACGGTCAAAAGGTCCTGCCGGTCCCGGTCGCTCAGATACGGCCGGAGCATCCCCTGGCCCAGGGCGTATCCCAGGCTGTTGCTGGCAGTGTTCCACCCGGCGTAGGACCCCAGCCGGTACCCCAGAGGCTCCTGCCCCGGTTCCCCGGTCAGCAGGCCCTTTACCAGGGCGGTGCTGCCTCCGTTTCCAAAGGCCACGTCGGCGATCCCCACATTCCGTCCCTGCCGGACGTACTTTTGGGCAGTGGCCAGGAACTGCTGGCCCTGTTCATCCAGATCCGGTCCGTTGGCGGCAGAATCCGCACCCAGGGTCACCCCGTCCCCCGGGGTATAGAGCCCCAGCACCAGGTCCGCCCGCTTGTCCGTCCGGGCCGGGTATCCTCCTGCAGCCAGCACATGCTGCCGGTAACTGGTGCCCATGGGGCTGTCCTCGTAACTGGCCACAGTGGCGGCTCCGGTGCCCCCATTGTACCAGCCGTATACCAGAGGGGTCTCTCCCCGTGCCTTGTTCAGGGCCCGGTTCAGCAGCACCATCCCCAGTTCGTCCGCCCCGGAAAAACTCCGGAACTTGTACCGGAAGGCCGGGTCGGCGAAATTTTCCAGGTCCGCCGCATCTTTATGGGCTTCGGAATAGGGGGCGGAATCGTCCCGTCCGATGAGGAAATAGTCCATTTTCCCTGCTTCCAGGCCCCGGGTAAGCCCTTTCAGCACAAACAGGTTCTTTCCCCGGCGTTCCAGTACATCCCGGCGGATATCCAGGGGCAGAGCCTGTTCCACCTGGTTCAGTTCGTTTTTCTCCTTCCGGGTGAGGATCCCCAGCCGCTTTCTGTCCCGGAGCTGTCCCCACCGGAAGATCTGAGGCCCGTACTGGGCATAGTAAGCCGGTTCCGCCGGAGCGCTGCTCCACTTGGGGGAGCGCATCACCGTGGCAAAGCCGTAAAGGGGCACTCCCGGGTGCCGCTTTTTGAAGGCCAGCAGAGCATTGGCCCTTTGGGCCAGCACCGCCGGATCCAGTTCATGAGTCCGGGAAGGCACCAGGCCCCCGTAAATGAGACTGTCCGTGGACACCACCGCTCCTGCCGCTCCCCGGGCTTCCTGGTCCAGCCATTGGGCCAGCTTGTCCGGGTCCCCGTTCTGCCGGTCGCTGGCCAGGAACTTCTCCGGCGGGGTCACCACCTGGACCCCTGCCTTCCGGAAGCTGTCCACCGTATAGGCCAGGGACACGGGACGGTTGTCCAGGGGAATGAAAAGGATTTTCTCCGCTGCCGCCGGTGCACAAACACCCATCAGCAGCACAACAAAAGCACCAAAACGTTTACACCAGCCCAAGTCTGCACCTCTTTTTCTAATTCATCCATCTGGCCGCCAGATCCAGGATCTTGGCTATGGTCTGGAGCTGGCCCTGGTATTTGCTGATTTCCTGCTGGATGGCGGCATCTCCCTGGCCGTTCTGGGCAGCCTGGGCCAGCTGGTCCAGTTTGGCCAGGATCTCATCCTGGTGGTCCACCAGTGTCCTTACCACTTTGCCTACAAGGGGGCTGTTCAGGGCCTTCTGGAGGGCCTGACGCTGCTGTTCCAGGGTTTCCGGGCTGGTGGTTCCGGGTCCCTGGACCGCAGGAGGCAGAACGGTGCCCTGGCTGCCGGCACTTTTCCGCCGGGTGCCTCCCTGTGTCCCACTGCCCCCTGCTGGCTCATCACTGCCAGTGGCTTCCTGGACCTTGTCCCGGACTGCTTCATAGAGGGGAGCCAGGGGGGTGTCTTCCAGTCCCTGGGCCGCCTGGAGCACGGCTCCGGCCACTCCTGCCGCCTGTTTCGTCTGTTTGGTCCGGGGATTTTTCTGGAGGATCTTCCCGTAATACCCTTTCAGGTTGGTGATTTCCACCAGCTGCCAGTCCCCTTTTTCATTTTTCTGCATGTGGAGCACCAGGGTATCCGTGCCCACCGCCGGATTATCCAGCTGGACGTTCACCAGGGCGTCCTGGGGATAGCTGGCCCCGGGCTGGATGTCCTTCACCTTCAGGGCATTCCAGTCCACTGGCAGCACCTTGTCCGGGTGGGTCTTCCGGTAGGAATCGGTCCAGTCCCCGGTCAGGACGGCATTGTGGATCAATTCCTCCAGGTGCCGGGTGATTTCATCCTTTTCCCCTTCGGTGTAACCGTCCTCCACGTCATTTTCCCCCTGGGCGGCCAGCAGGGCATCATACCCCTTGTCCACCACTTTCGTAAGGTCCGTATGGTCCTGGAAGGTAACGATATCGTGCTTGTTCACTGATTCCCGGATCAGTTTCACCGCATACTGGGGGGTGCGGATATAGTACAGGAAGTACCAGCCGGAAACGGCCCCGATCAGCACCGCCAGGGCCGCCCCCAGAGCGATTTTTTTCTTTTTCCGGCGCCGGGCCTGTGCCTGCTCCTGTTCTTTTTGCCGGGGATCCGGCGAAGGATTCCCGGCGGTCTGCTGTTTTGTCATGATTTATCGGTCCTTCAAATACAGCTCCTCGAACAACTTCTTCCCGGTTTCCGTCTTGTACAGCCGCTGATACAGGGCTTCATCCTGCTGCCGGTTATCTCCGTCTTCGTAGGGGTTCACCAGCATATCCGCTTCCGCCAGGATCTGGGCGTCCGGGCCGTCGATGCTGGCATAGGTATGATGATGGCCGATGAGCCACTTGATCCGTTCTGCGTCTTCTCCGGTGATGCCGGCGTCTGCCAGGATGGGCTGGGCAATGTCCGGGCCCAGTTCTTCCTGGATCTTCCCGGTGCAGTGGCCGTACCGGCGTTCTCCTTCGTGGATGCCGATATCATGGAGATAGGCGGCGGCTTCCAGCCGGAACAGGGTCCGGGGATCCAGCCCCTCCCCCATCCCGATCAGCCGGGCAAAAGCATGGACTTTCAAAAGATGATGGATCCGCCGGGGATCCCCTGCATCATAGACAATGGCAGCCCGGGCGATTTTTTCCAATGGTTCCATAAATGATCACGACCTTTCTGATAGGGATATTATAGGGGAAGAAGGGGGAAAAAGAAAGGGGCTGTTGCCCGTGCAACAGCCCTTTTGCTTTTTCAATTATTTATGTTCCCAGATATCCACACGGCGGTTGTCGGCTTTGCCGGCTTCGGTGGCGTTGTTGGACGCAGGGTTGTTTTCGCCCTTGTAGTTCAGCTGCATACGGGAAGCAGCCACACCGTTGTCGTTGGCGTATTTGGCCACGTTCAGCACACGGCGTTTGGACAGGTCTTCGTTGTAGGCGTTGGAAGCATCGGAGTCGGTGTTCCCTACCAGTTTAAAGGTGGAATCCGGATGAGCCTTGGCTACGGCTACGAAGTTGGCCAGTTTGGCAGCTTCGGAAGCCTTCGGGGTATCCACGTCGGAATCGAAGTGGATGCTGTCCAGATAGTAGTCATTGTACACATGAGCCGGAGCAACCGGTTCAGCCACCGTCGGTGCCACCGGTTCTTCCACAGGTGCCGGAGCCGCTTTCTTGTGGCCGCCGAACCGATAGGACAGACCTACCAGGAAGCCCCGGTATTTGATGTTGTTGTCGTCATCCAGCTTGGTATCCACATACCGGTATCCGGCGTTCAGATCCCAGTTGTCAGCGAAGGTGTAAGCCAGGCCGGCATCCCACTGGCTGGTCTTCTTAGTGCCCAGGGCGCCTTCTGCATAGAAAGCCAGGTTCTTGGCCAGGTCGTATTTGGTCCGTACACCGAACTGAGCCACGTTGTTGATCACGCTGTCAGCGCTGCCGGTGTGTGCCCCATGGTAGCTGCCGTCAAAATCATTGTTGATCCGGTTCCAGCCGCCGAACAGAGCCCAGTTCTTGCCCAGGCTGTATACCAGGTTCACTTCGTTCTGGTCCCCGTCGGTCTTGAAATCTCCGGCTTTGGTCTTCAGGCCCCGATAGTTGTATTCCAGAGCCCATTTGTCGGAAATCCCATAACCCAGGCCACCGTCAAAGTTCCATTTGGTGCTGGATTCATTCCCGTCGAATTTGGCTTTGGGAGCCCAGGCCCCTGCGTTCAGCTGCCATTCTCCCTGATCCCAGCTGGTCTGAGGAGCTGCAAAACCCATGGAAGCAACGGAAGCCAGTACAGCCAGCGTCACTGCAAATGCTTTCTTCTGCATTGAAGATTCCTTCTTCCCGTTCAATTTTTTCCATATAAAAAGTACTGGACTGACCAGTCACTTTACAATTCATATTGTATACCTTTCTGGATGAAGAGATTATGAATGGTTTGTGACATAAATGTGAAAAGGGACTGTGAAAAAATGATTTCTCATTTTTTCACAGTCCCTTTTCACATATCCTTCCCCGGCTTCAGGCCGCTTCCGTCGTTGTTCTGGAGGAGGCTGAAGCTTTCCACGGACTGTTTGAAGGCCCGGAGTTTCAGGTCGTAGTTGATGGTGTCGTCGGTCTGGTACCGGATCTGATACCCGTTGCCCTGGGCGTTCATCAGATAGGTGTTCACCACAAAGACCTTTTTCAGGTCCCCGCTGTCGGTGCATTCCGCCATGCTCCCGTTGAGGGTGCCCACGGAAATGGGTTCGTGGCGCAGTACCGTAATGTTGGGCGTATACCGGGTCACCTTCTGGATGAAGGCGCTCTCCGCTTCCTTCAGCCCTTCGGGGGTGGAATTCCCCAGTTCCGCAAAAGTGTCATCGGAAAATTCCCGGACCATCATCCCGTCGGTGTGGACGCTGCTCAGAGACCGTCCGAACAGCACATTGTCCGCCCGGAGGGTGTACATCCGCCAGCCGCTGGGGATTTCCATTTCATAGCCCATGCCGGGCACCGTGAGAAGGTTCACATCGGTGTACTTCACCCGGCTGAGCGTCAGGTCGGAACACAGGGACTGGAGGGCGGACCGGGCCGCCGCTTCCAGGTTTTCCGGCGCGCTTACGTTCACCACCAGCAGCACGTTCTTTTCCGGCTGGTAGGCCCGGCCGATCAGAAAGGGCCGGTGGGTCCGCAGCTTGTCTTCCGGCACCGCCACATAGGTATAGCTGTCCAGATCCTTCTTCTTGTCCTTTTTGGGTTCCGGTTCTCCGGAAGTGCTCCGATACTTTCGGAGCTTTTCTCCCAGGATCCCGTCCAGGGCCGGCTGGCTGCCGAAATTCCGGGAGCTGCCGTCATCCTGGATGGTGTCGTTTTCCTGGTCCTGGATCTTCCCCAGGAACTTCTTGAAATCTTTCTTCTGCTCCGTGGAGTACTGCTTCATGGGGACGGACACAAAACTGGGCAGGGTGTACAGATCCGCACTGACCAGGAAATCCTTCCCCACGGTGAAGCGGATCCCCGTGGAGGTATGGTAAATCTCTTTGCTGCCGGGAGGCACCGTCAGGGTATAGCCTCCGCTGGCAGGTTTGTAGGTGTTTTTGGGTGCTGCCGCTCCGGCCTCCCCGGCCTGGAACAGACCCAGGCACAGGAGAGCCGCAGCCAGCCCCCATCGTTTCAGTTTATTCATGCTCTGCAGTTACTTCCCTAATTTTTCTTTCAGATAGGCATCCATTTCCAGGGCGGCCTTCTTGCCGGCCCCCATGGCGGAAATAACGGTGGCTGCCCCGGTGACGATGTCACCGCCGGCAAAGACTCCCGGGATGGAGGTTTCTTCCTTTTCATCCACGGTAATGAGCCCCTTCCGGTTGGTCACCAGATCCGGGGTGGTGTGTTTCAGCAGGGGGTTGGGGCCCTGGCCGATGGCCATCACCACCATGTCCACATCGAACACATGGTTGGAGCCGGGGATCTCCACCGGGCTCCGGCGGCCGGAGGCATCCGGTTCGCCCAACTGGGTCCGGACACATTCCATGCCGGTGACCCAGCCATCTTCGTTCCCCAGGATCTTCACCGGGTTGTTCAGCATGTGGAGTTCGATGCCTTCCGCCTTGGCGTGCTGGATTTCTTCCTTCCGGGCGGGCATTTCCGCTTCGCTCCGGCGGTAGACCACGTAGACGTTTTCCGCTCCCAGCCGTTTGGCGGTCCGGGCGGCATCCATGGCCACGTTGCCGGCCCCCACCACAGCCACGTTCTTCCCTACATACACGGGAGTGGCCATTTTCGGGAACTTCCAGGCTCCCATCAGGTTCACCCGGGTAAGGAATTCGTTGGCAGCGTACACCCCGTTGAGGGCTTCTCCGGGGATCCGCATAAAATGGGGCAGCCCGGCGCCGGTACCCACGTACACAGCCTGGAACCCTTCTTCACCCAACAGTTCATGGAGGGTAAAGGTGCGGCCGATCACCACATCGGTCATGATCTTCACGCCCAGCACCTTCAGCTGTTCGATTTCGTGCTGGACGATGGCTTTGGGCAGACGGAATTCAGGGATGCCGTACATGAGCACCCCGCCCACTTTGTGGAGGGCTTCGAACAGGGTCACGTCATAGCCCATTTTGGCCAGATCCCCGGCAGCGGTGAGACAGGAGGGGCCTCCGCCCACTACAGCCACTTTGATGCCGTTCTTGGGTGCCAGGCCTTCCTTCACCATGTCCGTGCCCTTTTCCCGGGCCCGGTCCGCCACGAACCGTTCCAGACGGCCGATGGCCACCGGTTCTCCCTTGATGCCCAGGATGCAGTGTTTTTCGCACTGGTTTTCCTGGGGACACACCCGGCCGCACACGGCAGGCAGGGAGTTCTTGTTCTTCAGGATGTGGATGGCGCCGTCAAAATCCTTTTCCGTCAGGGCATGGATGAACTGGGGAATGTCCACGTTCACCGGGCACCCCTTCACGCACTGGGGATTCTTGCAGTTCAGGCAGCGCTGGGCTTCATCCACCGCCGTGTCTTCCGGATAGCCCAGGGCCACTTCCTCGAAATTATGGTTCCGTACATCAGCCGGCTGTTCCGGCATGGGATTTCTCATTCCTCCACGCATCTGCAATGCCCCCCGCAACTGTATTCTACTGCTTCCTGGTCCTTGTACATCTTGGAACGCTGCATCAGGTTCTTGAAGTCCACCTGATGGGCATCGAATTCCGGCCCGTCACAGCAGGTGAACTTGCTTTCATTGCCCACCTGCACCCGGCAGCCGCCGCACATGCCGGTGCCGTCCACCATAAGGCAGCTGAGGCTGGCAGTGGTCTTCACGTTGTAAGGCCGGGTGACCTTGGCCACGTTCATCATCATGATGATGGGGCCGATGGCCACCACCAGATCCGGATGGTTCCCTGCTTCCAGCATTTTCCGGAGGGGATCGGTAACAAAGCCCTTGATGCCTTCGGACCCGTCGTCGGTGGTGATGATCATTTCATCGCTGATCTTTTCCATCCGGTCCCGCCACAGGATCAGGTCTTTGTGACGGCCCCCGATGATGGTGATCACCTTGTTGCCCAGTTCGTGATAGGCCCGGGCGATGGGATGGACCGGTGCTACGCCGATGCCCCCGCAGACCATGACCACAGTACCGAATTTGCCCATTTCAGAAGGCTGGCCCAGAGGTCCCAGGATGTGCTGGATATCGTCTCCCTGGGCGAAATCTTCACACAGGTGCCGGGTGGTGTTCCCCACCGCCTGGACCATCAGGGTGATGGAGCCTTTTTCCCGGTCGAAATCGCCGATGGTCAGAGGGATCCGTTCGCTGGTTTCATCCACCAGTACCATGACGAACTGTCCCGGTTTGCATTTGTGCGCAATGAGAGGCGCATCCACTTCAAATTCCCAGACTGCAGGTGCCAACTGCAGTTTTTTCAAGATCTTTGCCACACCAAACACTCCTTTATTGTCGTTTTTCATTCATCGTCAGCCGTTCATCGTCCGTCAGGACGGTGGTGGGGTCCGGCCAGCGGCCCCGTTCTTCACTCTGCACTGGCTGTCATTTCCTTCAGACACTGTCCCACTTCCGCGGTGACTTTCTCCAGGTCGATGGTGGTCAGTTCTCCTTTGCGCAGCAGGATGTTCCCGTCCACCAGCACCGTGTCCACGTCCGCGGAGGACCCGGCGTACACCAGAAGGGACGTGCGGTCGTGCCGGGGGTACCAGGCCGGGGAGGCCATGTTGTAGAGCACCACATCCGCCTTCTGGCCCACTTCCAGTTTCCCCAGGTTTTTCAGGCCCACAGCTTCCGCCCCCATCCAGGTGCCCATGGCAAGGGCCTGGGAAGCCGGTACCGCCTTGGGATCCCCGGACTGGGTCTTGGCCAGCATGGCCGCCAGCCGGACTTCTTCCAGCATGTCCAGATTGTTGTTGCTGCTGGCCCCGTCGGTGCCCAGACCTACGGTGATGCCCTTTTCCAGCATCCGGGCCACAGGAGCGATGCCGCTGGCCAGTTTCAGGTTGCTCTGGGGGTTGTGGGCCACCCGGACCCGGTGCCGGGCCATAATGTCCATATCCTCCTCATCCACATGGACACAGTGGGCCGCCAGGGTCCCTCCGTCGAACATCCCCAGTTCTTCCATCAGGGCAATGGGGCTCTTGCCGTACTGTTTCCGGCAGTCCGCCACTTCCCCGGCGGTTTCCGCAAGATGCATGTGGATTTCCGCCCCCAGTTCCCGGGCCCGGGCGATGACGGATTTCAGATAATCCGGGCTGCAGGTGTAGGGGGCATGAGGACCGAACATCACGGTGATCCGTCCGTTCTGGGCCCCGTTCCAGGTCTTGTACAGCTGCGTGTTCTCCTCCAGACGGGCGGCCCCGTCTGCCACGCTGCTGCCGGTGAGACCCCGGGACAGTACTGCCCGGATGCCGCTGTCCGCTGCAGCCTTGGCAGTTTCTTCCATAAAGAAATACATGTCGGCGAAACAGGTGGTGCCGGTGCGGATCATTTCCGCGATCCCCAACAGGCTCCCCCAGTACACCGCCCGGCCGTCCAGTCTGGCTTCCAGGGGCCAGATCCGGTTCTGGAGCCAGTCCATCAGGGCCATGTCGTCGGCATAGCTGCGGAACAGGGTCATGGCCACATGGGTATGGGCGTTCACCCACCCGGGCACCGCCAGGTGATTCCGTCCGTCGATCACTTCCCGGCCTGCCACCGGTTCTGTGCCCACATACCCAATGGTGCTGCCGTTGATCCCGATGTTGAACAGGGTCCCGTCCCCGGGATCTGTCAGTTCCACATTCTGCAATACGATATCATATACCATGTCCAGCGTCATTCCTCCTTTTTGTCCCCGCCGAAAGCCTCCAGCCGGAAGCCCCCGTATTCCTGCAGGGCCTGGGCGCAATGGCAGCTGTGGGTCAAAGGCCCGTCATCCTGCACATAGGCTTCGATCACGGACAGGATCTGCTTTCCCAGCTTCTCCATGGCTTCCGTCACTTCTTCGTGGGACAGGGCCCGGGCCGCCAGCCCGGAACCCATATTGGTGACCACGGAACAGTTGGCGTAGCAGATTTCCGCTTCCCGGGCCAGCACCGCTTCCGGCATGTTGGTCATCCCGGCCACGTCCCCGCCCATGGCTCCATACATCCGCACTTCCGCCGCCGTTTCATACCGGGGCCCTTCCGTCACCACATAGGTCCCCTGTTTGCTGTGCCGGAGCCCCAGTTTCACCAGGCAGCGGATCAGCCGTTCCCGGAGCGCCGGGCAGTAGGGCTGGGCGAAATCCACATGGGCCACCTGGCCGTTCTCCCCGTTGAAGAAGGTGTTCACCCGGCTTTTGGTAAAGTCCAGGATCTGGGTGGTGGCCACAAAAGTCCCCGGAGGCAGTCCCCGGTTCAGGGACCCCACCGCCGTAAAGGACAGGATCTCCGTGACTCCCAGCTTCTTCAGGGCGAAAATGTTGGCCCGGTAGTTGATTTTGTGGGGCGGGACACTGTGGTCCAGGCCGTGCCGGGCCAGGAAATAGATCTCATGGCCGGCGGCGGTCCCCTTCAGGCAGTGAGCCTGGCCGAAGGGCGTATCCACCGTTAAGGCGGTGAGCCGGCCGAAGGAGGACGCATCCTCCACCCCGGTGCCGCCGATGATGCCGATTTTCCGCAATTGGAATCACCTCGCTCAGTTTGATGGTTCAACAAAGGAAAGCAGGTCTCCCAGGGACCGGATCACATAATCCGGCTGAATGAACCGGTCGAAGAATTCCTGCCGGAATGAGGTCCAGCCCACCTTCACCGTCTGGCAGCCGGCTTTGTGGCCGCTGACCAGGTCATAGGGGCTGTCTCCCACACAGAGGCAGTCCTCTCCGGCAAGGCCCAGCAGTTCCAGGCCCTTTTCCATAGGTTCCGGGTCCGGCTTGTGGGCGCTGCATTCCTGGCACCCGATGATGCCGTCGATGCAGTCTTCCAGCCCCAGACACCGGAGCCCCCTAAGGCAGCTGGCTTTGAACTTGCTGGTGACAATGGCCATGGGGACCCCGGCCCGGCGCAGGGCAGCAAGCCCCTCCTTCACTCCGGGAAAGGGCTGGATCATGGCGTCGTGCCAGGCGGTGTTGTACTGGCGGTAATAAGCCACCATCCGGTCCATCTCTTCCGGATCGGTGCAGCCGGTGATCCCGGCCAGGCCGTCCCGGAGGGGCAGGCCGAAGGTGTTGATGATGGTCTGGTCATCCACCTGATTCCCTGGGACGAAATGGTCCAGGGTCTGGTGGAAGGTGGCCAGGATCAGGGGCGTGGTGTTGGCCAGCGTCCCGTCAAAGTCAAATAAAATTCCCCGTGCAGCCACAGAAAGCCTCCTTCGAACATACTACAACGGTCATTTTACCATGAATCGACAGAAAATTAAAGGATTTTAAAAAGGGGCCGCCGCACTCGCGGCAGCCCCGTCAATGGTCAATGGTCAATGGTCAATGGCCGAAGGAAGCCAAATGCTGAAGCATTCGGCGCAGAACATACGGCCCGCCCTTCTTCCCTGGCGGGCAAAAGGAAACGGCGCCGAAAATGGCGGCGCCTAACCCACCACCAGCCTTACGGCTGGTCCCCCGCCCTTGTAAAGGGCGGATATGGCGCATCGGGCTGAAGCCCTGATGCAAAAAAGTCATGGATTTCAGGCGCCAGCGTATATTGCCTCCTGCAGGACCAAGACTGCAGGACTCAAACCATCATTCCGCTTATATATCCGCCCTTTTCAAAGGAGAGATCGCCGCGCGGGCCCAAGACTGCAGGACTCAAACTATTATTCTGCTTATATATCCGCCCTTTTCAAGGGCGGGGGACCGCTGCGCTTGCACAGTGGTGGTGGGTTAGCAGCGTCAGCTGCATTTCCCATCAAAGGAACCTGCCGCCGCAGGTTCCTTCCTTTGGCTGCAGACTGATGCCTAGTGACTGTCAGCTGCTCCCTCCGTGCAGAAGTACCGGTACGGGCACCACTGGCACCCCTCTTTCCTGGCCGGGAACTGTTCCTCTTTGTCCCAGGTCAGCAGATTTTCCAGAAGGGTCTTCAGCTTTTCTTCTTCCCTAGCCCGGTCCTTCAGTTCCCAGCTGCTGCAGTCCTTCAGGAAATGGAGCCTGGCCCAGGCCACTTTCTGTCCCAGGTACAGGGTTTCCGCCGCCAGGGCGTAGATGGTCAGCTGCCGGGTGTACCCCTGCTTTTCTTCCCCGTCCGCCGGAGGATGGCCGGTTTTGTAGTCCACGATCCCCAGCTGTCCCTCCGGCAGGGTCACCAGCCGGTCGATGCTCCCCTGGAAGGTCACTTTCCCCGCTTCCAGGGGGAACAGTTCCAGTTCGAAATCCCGTTCCGCCTGGGCGGGCAGGCCGGCGATTTCCTGGAACAGGGGGCTGGCGCAGTATTTTTCCACCATTTTCCGCCCTTCCCGGAGGAACACCTGCTTTTCTTCCTCCGTCCGGTCCAGCAGGACCAGAGCTTCTTCCAGGGCCTCCTTTTCCGGTTCTTCCTGGAGCAGTTCCAGCACCCGGTGCACATAGGTCCCCAGGTCGATGGCGGAAATCCGGCTGGTGCCGATGCCCACCGTATCCGGGTCGATACCGGGCATGTGCTGGAAATAATGGTAATAGAAGCTCCGGGGACAGTTGTCGTATTCCAGCAGGGCGCTGGCGGACAGTTCCAGGTTCCGGGGCACGGTCACCGGACGGATCCGGTCATAGACTGCCGGATCCAGGACGAAGGTTTCCCCTTCCCCGGCCTGCTGGGTTTCCTCTGCCTCCAGGATTTCCGCCACATCCAGCATCTCCCAGTCCATCTGGTCCCCGTGAGGACCGCCAGGAGCGAACACCCGCTGGAGGGACTGACCCCATTTTTCCTTGTCCGGATCCGGAGCCTTGCTGTTTTCTTTGGTTTCGTCCACATTCACCAGATACAGGTATTTTTCCGCCCGGGTCATGGCCACGTACAGCTGCCGGTGCTTTTCCGCCCGTTCCAGCCGGTGTTTTTCCCCTTTCAGCCGGGTGTATACGGACGTTTCCGCCAGGTTCCCGTCCCCCGGATCCACCCTGACCCCGAATCCCTGGCCGGGGAGGAACTGGATCCCCAGATGGTCCGAAGGATCCTTTTTGGACAGATCCGGCAGGAACACCGCCGGGAATTCCAGCCCCTTGGACTTGTGGATGGTCATGATCTTCACCGCCTCCGGATCTTCCTCCTGGTTGGCGGCGCTTTCCCGGGCGGACAGCTGGCGCATAAGATCCAGCCGGTCGAGGAAATCCCGGGCCGTGAACCCTTCTTCCATGGCCGCCTTCACCCCCAGGGCCCGGAGCTTCCGGAAGTTGGCCAGTTTTTCCCGCCCGCCCCGCTGGGCCAGCAGGGTGGGTTCCACGGCAAAGGCTTCCTGGAAGCCGTCCATCAGTTCCGGCAGGGACTGGAACAGGGCAGTCCGGTGCAGGGTCTCCAGCTTCCGGGACAGGGTCACGAAGGGTTCTTCCAGGCTCTGTTCCAGGCTTTCCCACAGGCTCAGTTCCGGCCAGGGCTTCAAAAGATCCGTCATCTGCCGGTCGCTGATCCCGCAGAAGGGGGACCGGAGGAACCCGGCCAGGGCCCAGTCCTTCCGGGTGTTCAGCAGGAAGGTGAGCAGGTTGATCCAGTCCACCACTTCCTGCCGGTCGTAGAACCCCTTCCCGTCACTGACCTGGGATTTGATCCCCAGGGCGGTGAGGGCTTCCTCATACTGCCGGGACAGATGGATGGCGGGCAGCAGGATGGCCATCTGGCCGTAGGGGAGCCCGGTATCCTCCCGGAGCTGCCGGATGGCCTGGGCCACATACCGGCCTTCCGCCTGCTGGCATTCCTCCAGGGTGCAGTCCCCCTTCTTCAGCACCGCAAAAACAGGATTCCGGGACGAGGGCTGATGGGGATGGAGGGGCTGGGCGGTCACATCGGACTGGCTGTCGGTGCCCAGAAGGTCGTCGAACAGGGTGTTGCAGGCCCCGATGATTTCCGGAGCCGACCGGAAGTTGTCATCCATGACAATGTTGTTCCCGCCGGTCTTTCCGATGGCGTCCCGGACCTGGCGGAACACGCTTACATCCGCCCCCCGGAACCGGTAGATGGACTGCTTGGCGTCCCCCACCACAAACAGGTTCCGGCCCTGGAGGCTCTGGCTGCTGCCTCCGCTGAGGAGATACACCAGTTTCTTCTGTTCTTCGTTGGTGTCCTGGAATTCGTCCACCATCACATACTTGAACCGGCTCTTGTACCGGAGCAGTACATTGGGCCGTTTTTCCAGAAGGTCCACCGCCTTGGCGGACAGGTACCCGAAACTGTACATTTCTTTGGCTTCCGCCGTATCCAGCAGGGTCTGGCGGAACCGGCCAAGGACGGTTTCCCAGTTCCGGGCCTGCTCCGCCCCCAGGGCATCCAGGGACAGCACCTGGAGCCGGTCCAGGGCGGCTTTGGCCTCCTTCACCAGGTCTTTCACCTTCCCGGCGGCGGAAACGGGCTTTAAGGCAGCGGCGGCCCTGTCATAGCACCCCTCAGCGATCCACTGGTGGATCTCTTCCCGCTGGCCGGCCAGGACTTCCAGCTTTTCCCGGCCTTTGGGGCCTGCCTGGTCCCGGGCTTCCAGCAGGGCATCCAGGGCCCCTTCTGCAGCGATTTTCCCCTCTTCTTCCCCTGCCAGGCTGGCTTCATAGGGGGCGGCCAGCCCTCCCGGCAGCGCCAGGATGGCCGGGAGATCATCGATGAGGGCGGTCAGGATCCCCGCCAGACGGTCCGCCGGGTACAGGTCCAACAGGGCCGCCACATCCCCGGCCTGCTGCTGGATTTCCTTCTGGATAAAGGCCTGGGCGGTTTCTTCCCGGAAGGCCCGGATCTGGTATTCTTCCCTGACGGCGAAATCAGGATCCAGGCCGGCTTCCACCGGATTCTCCCGGAGCACCTGGGAACAGAAGCTGTCGATGGTGGTAATGGGAGCCCGGTCCGCCAGCTGGAGCTGTTCCTGCCAGTAGGCCTTTTCTTCCGGATCCAGGGTCTCCGTCAGCCGTTCCAGGATCCCTTTCCGCACCCGTTCCTGCATTTCCCGGGCGGCTTTCCGGGTGAAGGTGATGGCCAGGATTTCCTGGGCAGTGGCCTTCCGTTCCTGGAGGATCTTCAAAAACCGTTCCACCAGCACCCGGGTCTTCCCGGACCCGGCCCCGGCGGATACGGACACGTTCCGGTCCAGGGTGGAGATGGCTTCCTGCTGCTGTGGGGTAAAACTGGCCATGGTATCACTCCTCTTCCTTTTCGATCTCAGTTCTGTGGGGGTTCTCCCCGATCCGGCACAGGTCCCGGGCCGGGCACCAGGCCGGGCATTTTCCTGCAGGCCGGGCAGGGAAACGGCCCTTTCTCATATCCCCCACCGCCTGGTCCACCGCCTTTTGGGCGGCTTCCAGAGCCTGTTTCATTTCCGGGGGACGGGCTTTGGCCATCCAGGGGAAGGCGGTCTTTGCAGCCTTGTCCCAGGCCCCACCCTTCCGGTCCCCGCTGCGCAGGTGCACATAGCCGGCCCCCAGGATCTGCTCTTTGGGCACTTTTCCCAGAGTTTCCAGGGCTTCCAGGTACAGGGGCAGCTGCACCGCCTTTCCCTGGAGGATGTCCTGGCCGGAAGGGGGTGTGCCGGTTTTGTAATCCAGCAGGGTCCAGTTCTTTCCATTGGTATCGATCCGGTCGATCTGGCCGGAGAAATACACCTTTTCCCCGTCGATGGTTTTCACCAGATCCGGCCAGGGGCTGTGCTCCCGTCCAAAGCTCCATTCCACCCGGCCGGGCTTCAGGCCCAGCAGGTCGGCGGCTTCATATTCCATTTCCTTCCGGAGCCAGGCCTTCAGCCATTTCCCGTACCGGTCCCGGAGATGATCCAGAAGAGGACTGTCAGGGATCTTCCCTTCCAGGCAGAGCTTGTGGAACATGTCCCGGTAAACCCCATCCAGTTCCTGTTCCAGGGCTTTTCGGTCCAGTCCGGCCAGGCCCTTTCCCAGATGTTTCCCCAGAAAAGCCGCCAGGGTCCGGTGGATCAGGTCCCCCACCACATCCGGCGCAGGGAAGGCACCCTGTTCCTCCCAGGGTTCCAGCTTCCACACCTGGCTCACCAGGGCGGCAAAAGGACACTGGAGATATCCCTCCAGGCTGGAAGCGGACAGATGGAGGGGCCGCTTCACCACCCCGGGCACCGTACCGTTCCAGGGGCTGTCCGTCTCTTCCCACCGGCGCTGTTCCGTCCGGGACCGTTCCAAAAAGTCCTGTCCGGCTGCTTCCAGCAGGAAGGCCTTCTCCCGGGGGGCCAGATGGGGCTGTTCCCCCAGGAAATCCGCCAGTTGGGCCGCACTGGCACACCGGTCCGGGGTGTTTTCATAGACCGTCACCGGCAGGGCCTCTGTCCCGAAGAAATGGTCCAGTTCAGTGATGTAGGGACTGGGGCCCCCTTCCTCATCCCGGTACCAGCTGAGGTGGAGTTCCCGGCCGGCCAGGGCCACGGCGGACCCGAAAAAGTACCGGTCTGTATCCAGGGCCCGGGCGGTCAGGCTCAGTTCCAGGCCCAGGGCATTCAGTTCTCCCCGTTCCTGGTCGCTGTAGAGCCAGCTTTCCCGTTTCACCGCCGGGAACAGCCCTTCCCGGACACCCAGGATGTACACATAGGGAAAGGATACTCCCTGGATCTCCCCGGCTTCCAGCACCGGCACCCCCTGAGGTTCCCCGGGGGTCAGGGGCAGTTTGCCCTGGTCCAGGGAATCCTTCCAGAATTTCTGCACCAGGTCCAGACTGATTTCTTCATCTGCTTTTCCCAGTTGTTCCCAGGTCTTCACCAGGCTGTCCAAAGTCTTCCGGACGAAATCCTCCGTTTTGGCCAGCACCTTCACCTGGGCCAGGTCTACCTTCCCCTCCTGGTGGAGTTTTCCCCAGGCCAGGGCCAGCTGCCATCCATCCAGTTTTTCTGTAAGGGTGTCCCGCCATTCTTTCGGGGTATGGGAGGTCTGGAGGAAGTCCGTCAAGGTCCAGAAATCCGTATCTACCAGTTCCTTCCGCTGGATATGGGACAGGAGGCTGCCGGCGGTGGGAAAATATTCCTGGGTGTACAGCAGGTCCAGTTTTTCCCGGTCCGTCCGGTACAGCACTTCCATCAGAGGACACCGGAACAGGGCCTGCCATTGGGCCAGGTCCCACTTTTCTTTGGCCGCTGCCAGCAGCTTGGTGAAGAAATCCGTGAGAGGCTGGCTTTTCAGGTCCGCCGCCTGGGGCAGCCGGCAAGGGATCCCGTATTCAGCAAAGGACCGGACCAGCCCCTGGTAATCCGCCAGTTTCCGGACCAGCACCAGGATTTCCTCCGGCTTCACTCCCTGCTGGAGCCGTTCTTTAATGGACGTAAGGGCCAGACGGATTTCCTGTTCCTGGCTCACCCCTTCCCCCAGGTGGATGTGGGGCGCCCCGGTATCCGTCCGGGCTCCCGGCTTCCAGTCCCGGGTCAGGGCAGTCAGGTCTTCCGGCTTTTCTGTCACCGGTTCTTCCTGGACCGGAAGGAATCCGTCCCCCAGCAAATCCCCGTAGATTTTTTCCGTCACCTGGCTCAGTTCCGGCCGTTTGGGATCATAAAACAGGCCCACTTCCACTTCGCAGCAGTGTCCCAGGGCCCGGAGCAGCCGGAGCTGGACCGGGGTGAACTGGTAGAATTCGCTGAAGAAGCATTTTTCCCAGGGCACGGTGCCTCCCTGTTCCAGTACTTCCGCCGCCCGGGCGTATTCCTGGGACAGGTCTTCCAGGCGCCGCTCCCGGACTTTGCTGCTGTACACCAGATACAGCTTGGCCAGGTCCATGTCTTTGTTCCGGAGCGCTCCCTCCCGGTTCCAGTTCAGCAGCACCTGCTGATAAGTGGCCGGGTCCAGATCATCCCGGGAAAATTCGTCGAACAGGGTCAGCAGGCTGTCCCGGAACCCGTCCTTCCCCACCAGGGAGGAAAAGTAGGACAGCTGCCCCTTGAGATAGTCCAGGGTGTCTTCCAGGATCTTTTTCTGGGCAGGCCGGGTGATCCGGGTGAATTCCGTTTCCGCCCGGTTCCACCGGAGGATTTCCCGGGGCAGGGCATCCAGGATGGCAGCCCGGACCGCCCCGGTTTCCCGGACCTTCTGGAAGAAGTACCGGTTGGGCACCAGAAACAGGACCGCCCCGTAAGGCAGCTCCCGGGCCGCGGCTATGAACCGGTCCCCCATGGATTCCCCCAGCTGGAGGCAGTGAAGGATGTTGGACATGATTGGCTCCTTTCGGTAAAAGGGGCTGTTGCAAAAGCAACAGCCTCCTTTTCAGGTCTCGGGCCACTGGATAGAACCTGTCCTTTGACCAGGTTCTTTTTATTGTGTATCACTGTGTATAACCGTAGGGGGCGCAGGCCCGGCGCCCCGCAAAATGCGCAGATCATCGATGATTTGGCGGGCTGCCCGGCGTGCAGCCCCTACGGTACCGATTTACACGTTCAAAAATATGGGGTTCATGAGGCTGGTTCACCTTGGAAACGTCAGTGCGAAGATCCGGATCTCCACCAGCCGGGTCTGGGCATTCCGGACGAAGGCCAGGATCCCCAGGGTGTTCCCGTCGATGGGAGCCAGTTTGGCGCAGTTCAGGTTGTCTCCCAGCACCTTGGAACTGTTCAGGGTCCCCAGGTACTGTCCCTCCCGGGTCCAGAACTTCAGGGTGAACCCGTCGATGACCACCAGATAATGGTCCAGCACCGCCATATCGATCAGGTTGTAGATGGAATCCTTATCCGTCTGGATGGGACTGCCAAAGCTCCGGAGAGCCTTGCCCCTGCTGTTGAAAGCTTCCACCATATTCAGGCCGTTGGGCTTGATCCGTCCGCCCCCGAAAATGGTTCCGTCTTTCGTGATCCGCACCTGGGTCAGGCCTCCTGCAAAAGGTTTGGCCCGGTTGTGGAGGAAGGCGGGCTTGTTCTTTTCAAAGGCTCCGTCATGGTACTCCGCCAGGGTGAAATTGTCGTTGCCGTACAGATAGGCCTGTTCCCCACTGGGCAGGAAGGCCACCCGGGTAGCGGTGGTGTTCCCCTTCAGGCTGATGATGTCGTTCCCGTCCCGGAGGGTATGGAGTCCCTTCTTCACATACACAATGTCCCCGTTTTCGGCAATATTCACGCTCAGGACCATTTTATCCGGGATGGTGTAGGTGCCCTTTTTCCCGAAGCTCCGGAGAGGAAACAGGCTCCCCTCTTTCCGTTCATAGGCCTGGACTGCCGTGCTGTCCCCGTCCTGGCTCCGGAGGGCCAGATAGAACCGGTCGTCCCGGATCACGAAGCTGAGGATCTTGTCCACATCGTAGCTGGTGATTTCCGGGGTATTGAACCGCTGGAGCTGGAGCCCCATTTTTCCCAGTTCCACCTGGCGCACCGGCTGGGGTTTCAAATGGACGATGCGCATCTCGATGTCCGTCCGGTAATTGTACCCCACCACCCCCAGGATCACCAAAAGGGTCAGTACCAGAAAGGGCAGTTTGGACCGGATCCAGGACCGTTTCTTCTTTTCCTCCGTCATGGACAAAAAAAGCCTCCTTTGTTTCATTCCTATCAGTATACCATGGGGCTGTTGCGTGGGCAACAGGAAGGGAGTGACGAGGTATGTGTCAACAAGTTCTCGGTGAACCCTTCATCACAGTATAGTTATTCGTTCATGGGGCCGAAAGCGCAGAGTGAAGAGCACAGAACCGTAGGAGCCGCCCAGAAGGCAAAAAGCTTCTATACTCTTCCATCCGCGAAAGCGCTCCGCCGGGAGGGCAGACCCGTTCGTCCCTGGCGGGAGGCTCACAGCCTATCGCCTTGCCCTTTCGGTCAAAGGCTGCGGCTACGGACCAGGAAACCGGACTCTATCGCCCGCGTGCTCCACCCCAGGAGCGACAACACCCGATGTTGTCCCGCCGACTCCTCCTGGGCCTGCCCTCCCGGCTCCCGAATAATCGATGTATACTCGTACAAAGTACCAGCAAGGCCGGAGGCCAAGTCCGCCCTGCAGGGGCGGGGGACCGGGCTTGCCCGGTGGTGGGGGCATGAGGTCCTGAAAGGACCGAATACCTTGGCGAGGGAACGGACTCAGCGGTTGGAAATGCAGCAATGGAAACTGTAGACCCAGAGGCCTTGCTCCTACCCGTACACTCCATTGTTGTCTGCCGGACCTGCAAAATATCGGCTGTCGCCGATGCCCCCACCACCGTGCTCCGCACGGTCCCCCGCCCCTCCCTGGGCGGACATTGTGTCCGTTCCCATCACCAGTTTAGTGCTGCGGCCAAGTGTCCCATGGAACTGCTGCTGGGTCTGTAATTGGCAATGCTGCATTGATGAGTACCTGCATAGGGTGCCAGGGCAACTCCTTCCTGTCAATGGTCAACAGTCAGCGGCCGTTGACGATGGCTTGCCGTCTATCCGGCCATCCATCCCATCACCGCTGCACACAAGATCCGCACCGCACACACGGGCAGCCCTCTTTGGAACAGGGTGGCCGTATCCAGGCCGGCGCCGCAGGGAATGGCCCGGATGCCGGTGGGCAGCAGAAAAGCTCCGTTGAACCCCATCACCGCCGCCATCCAGTAGGGCAGCAGGGGCAGGCCGGCACTCTGGGTGTAGGTGATCACCAGGGGCACCGTCAGGGCCGAAGAGATGGTGATGCTGGACACTTCGGACAGAAAGGCCCCCAAAAGGACGATTCCCGCCACCAAAGGCAGCCCCGGCGCCGGAGCCATTCCCCCCACCCACCGGGCCAGCCGGCCGTTGGCTCCTGAGGCTTCCAGCAGATTCCCCATGGCCAGGCCTCCGGCGAAGAGGATCAGTACGCCCCAGATCATGTGCTGCTGGGCATAGTTCCAGGTAAGCAGGGGCTTTCCGTCCTTTCCATTGATAAAGAACAACAGGAACCCCAGGCTCCCGTACAGATAGGCCGGCTGGAGCCCGGGCAGCACAGGGGCATACAAAGGCCGGAGAAAGGACCCTGCCAGGGCCAGGCCGAACAGTCCCAGGCAGATCTTTTCATCCCGGCTCATGGCCCCCATCCGCCGGCATTCCGCCAGGAAGTATTCCCGGGTACCCTGGAGCCGGCTCACCGGGTCCTTCTGGAGCAGCTGGACCCCCAGGGTGGCCGCGGTGGCTGTTCCCAGATAGGGCAGGAAGACTCCGAACCACCGGGTGAACAGGAATTCCTCTCCAGTGGCCTGCTGGTAAAGGGCAGCGGCAATTACGTCCATGGCGCCTCCCACCGGAGTCCCCACCCCTCCCACCACGGAACCGAACACAATGGCGCAGAGGATGGGCCCCGTTGCCGGGTCGCTGCCCCGGTACCCGGCAGCCTTCAGCATGGCCAGGGCCGTGGGGGTGAACACGGCTACCACCACCGCATTGGGCAGCACGATAGAAAACAGGGTGGCCGCCAGGAACCATACGGTGATCTGGCTTTTCATGGAAGGGCCGATAAAGGCCAGGCACCGGAGGGCGATCCGGTGGTCCAGGCCGATTTTTTCCCAGGGGAGGGTCAGCAGGGTGGCGGCAAACAGCAGGACGATGCTGCTGGAAGCGTACTGGGCCAGCAGATGGTCCATGGGCGCCAGGCTTAGAAAGGCATTGGCCACCACCGGCACCAGGGCCGTCACCGTCAGCCCCACTGGCCGGGTGATCCACCAGAAGATCATCCACAGGGACACTCCCAGAGCCCAGGCCCCGCCGGCCCCAAAGGTCCCTGCCAAAACCCACCGGCAGAGCAAAAGCAGCCCGGGCCCCAGCCCCAGGCAGATCCGTTTCTTCATGACCCTTCCCCCCTTTTGGTTGATAGGTTCATTATAGCATGGTAAAATGGAAAATATTCTACTATAAAGGAAGCTTTTGCATCTATGGATACTACCCTTTCCCTTTGGGAAGACAAAACTGAAATCACGGTGGAGGAACTGGCGGCCCTGGCCCCGGAACAGGTGTTCCTGGCGGATATCCGGGACCCGGCGGCTTTTGACCGGGGCACGGTGCCCGGCGCCGTGAACCTGAACCCCCTGGAACTCCAGGCAGGCAGCGTGGACCTGCCGGAAGACAAACTGATCGTCCTGCTCTGCATGTGGGGAAAAATCAGCCTGGGCCTTGCCGCCAACCTCCGGGACCAGGGCTGGACCGCCGTTTCCCTTCAGGGGGGCTATTCCCTTTGGCTCCAGAAGAAGCTGGAACGGGAGAACGCCCTGGCGGCGGAAGATTCCCAGCGGCTGAAACGGATCGAATCCTCCCTGCGCCGGAAGTACAAACGGCGGATCTCCAGCAAATTCGTCCAGGCCATCTGCGATTATGACATGATCCAGCCCGGAGACAGGATCGCCGTGTGCATTTCCGGGGGCAAGGATTCCATGCTCATGGCCAAACTGTTCCAGGACCTGAAGCGCCACAACAAGATTCCCTTTGACCTGGTGTTTTTGTGCATGGACCCGGGATACAATGAAATGAACCGGAAGATCATCGAGGAAAACGCCAAACTGCTCCAGGTGCCCCTGACCTTCTTTTCCACCAACATTTTCGAATCCGTATTCCATGTGGAGGATTCTCCCTGCTACCTGTGCGCCAAAATGCGCCGGGGGTACCTGTATCGGAAGGCCCGGGACCTGGGATGCAATAAGATCGCCCTGGGCCACCATTTCGATGACGTGATCGAGACCAATCTTATGAGCATGCTCTATTCCGGCGCCATCCGCACCATGCTCCCCCGGCTGAAAAGCACCAGCTGCCCGGGGATGGAGCTGATCCGGCCCCTGTACTATGTACGGGAAGCCGACATCAAAAGCTGGCGGGACGAAAACGGCCTGTACTTCATCCAGTGCGCCTGCAAGTTCACCGAAACCTGCTCCACCTGCCACACCGACGGCACCACCGATTCCAAGCGGCTGGAAGTGAAGAAGCTCATTGCCGCCCTGGCGGAAAAGAACCCCCAGGTCCCCGCCAACATCTTCCACAGCCTGGAAAACGTGAACCTGGACACGGTACTGAAGTACAAGGAAAAAGGAAAGGAACATTCGTTTTTGGAGGACATGTAAAAAAAGAGGCTGCTGCGCATGCAACAGTCTCTTTTTTGTCAGCGGTCAACGGCCGACTGTCTTCCAACAGTTAATGTCCGTATAGACACTGTCACCACACCCATCCGGAACCTCCCCCTTCCCTACAGCGTCCATATAGAGTATACTTAATGGTAAGATAAGGGAAGGAAAACAACTGTATGGAAATTTTATTTTTAGGTACAGGCCATGCCATCTCCACCCGGTGCTACAACACCTGCTATGTCCTGCGCCAGAATGAACGTTACCTGTTGGTGGACGGGGGCGGCGGCAACGGGATCCTGCGCCAGCTGAAGCGGGCCCGGCTGCCCTGGCAAAAGATCAAGGACATCTTTGTCACCCACCGGCATATGGACCATGTGCTGGGGGTCTTCTGGGTAATCCGGATGATCGTGAAGGCCATGAAACGGGGCACCTATGTGGGAGAAGCCCGGATCTACGGCCACGATGAGGTGATCACCCTGCTCCGGAGCACGGCCCGGCTGCTGCTGGACCCGGGAGACCTGAAATACCTGGACACCCGGCTCCACTTCATCACCGTGGAAGACGGAGAGACCCGGAAGATCCGGGGCTGGGACGTGACCTTTTTCGACATCCATTCCACCAAGGCCAAGCAGTTCGGCTATGTATTGGAAAGCAACGGCCACAAACTGGGCTGCTGCGGGGATGAACCCATGAACGACCATAACTTTACCCGGCTCTCCGGCAGCCAGTGGCTCCTCCATGAAGCCTTCTGCCTGTACCGGGACCGGGACCGGTTCCGTCCCTACGAAAAGCACCATTCCACTGTACGGGAAGCCTGTGAAAACGCCGACCGGCTCCAGGTGCCCAATCTGATCCTGTACCACACCGAAGACAACCACCTGCCCCAGCGGAAAGAGCTGTATACCGCTGAAGGAAAGAACTACTACCGGGGAAATCTGTGGGTGCCGGATGATTTGGAACAAATGAAACTGTGGTAAGAAGAGAGGGAAAGGAGGCCTTCTCATGCAGCACAACAGAAAACACGCTCTGCGCTCCAAAGGACAGAACATCATTGAATACGCCCTGATGCTGGCCATTATCGTAGGCATCGGATTCCTGATCTACAGCCAGAACAACTTCGGCCAGAAAATACAGGCCGTATTCGGGAATGCCAACAACCTGCTGGCCACCGTGGAAAAAGAAAGCGACCCGGCGGTGATCCACGACCGGGGCTATGCAGACGCCATGGCGAAAATGCTGAAGGCAGCCATTGCCAAGGGGACGGTTCAGCTTGACAGAGGAGCCACCGTGGGCATCTATGCCCAGAATGCCAACAACGGGAACGCCGATGGTTACCACATCAACGGCCTGGTGGGAAAAACAGGCTCAGTGACAGTCAACGGAAAAAACTATATGGCTAACGGGGGATTTTACGGTTTCTGGAAGTCTGTTGACGGGGAAAAATCCTATACCGGGGCTTCCGTGGACCAGAAAAATGTAGACTGGTACGGCGTGGAAATCACCCGGACAGGGGAAAACTCCTATCAGGTGAAATACCGGGAAGGCACCGGTTACACCAATGAAAATAAAGACGGGTTCCGGCCTTCCGACAGCAACAACTACAAGAAAGAAATCTGGAATCCCTGACGAAAGGACCTGACTGTATGCACTATCCCAACATCACAGCCGGTACCTTCCTTTCCCGGCCCAACCGTTTCATCGCCCAGGTGGAGATTGCCGGGAAGGAAGAAACCTGCCATGTGAAGAACACCGGCCGGTGCCGGGAACTGCTGGTCCCCGGTGCCGCCGTGTACCTTACCGCCAGTGACAATCCCAAACGGAAGACCAAATACGACCTGGTGGCCGTGGAAAAAGGCTCCCGGCTCATCAACATGGATTCCCAGGCTCCCAACAAGGTGGTCCAGGAATGGCTGGAACAGGGAGGCCTCCCCGGCCTGACCAAAATCCAGCCCGAATTCCGGTACGACCAGTCCCGGTTCGACTTCTACCTGGAACAGGGGGACAGGAAATCCTTCCTGGAAGTGAAGGGCGTCACCCTGGAAGAAGACGGGGTGGTCCGTTTTCCCGATGCCCCCACCGCCCGGGGTGCCAAGCACCTCCACGAACTGATCCGGGCGGCGGAAGAAGGCTACGGAGCCTATGTGTTCCTGGTGATCCAGATGGCAGATGTGGACCATTTCGAACCCAACCGGAAAACCGACCCGGATTTCGCCCAGGCCCTCCAGGAAGCCCGAAACAAAGGAGTGACCCTCCTGGCCTACGATTGTAACGTAACCCCGGGGACCCTGGAGATCGGGAAGCAGGTGGAGATTGTGTTGTAAAAAAATGTGGGGTGCTGCACAAAACGTGCAGCACCCCACATTTTTTTATTTCTGTCCGATCGCCCGGTTGATGGCATTGACGATGCCCAACAGGGATGCGGTGTTGATATTGGGATGGATGCCCACACCGAAAATGTGGTTTCCGTCCGGTTTCTTCAGTTCGATGTAGGAAATGGCCTTGGAATTGGACCCCTGGCTGATGGCGTGTTCGTGATAGTTGATGAACTCGAACCCGTCCACCCCGATCTTGTTCAGGGCATTGAAGAAGGCATCGATGGGCCCGTTCCCGTTGCCGGTCACGTGCATCACCGTACCGTCGGCCTTCACATCCCCTTCGAAGATGGTGCTGGTATCCTCATCCCCTTCGTGGTTGTCGTACACCTTGTGGGCTCCCAGTTCGAACTTGCCCTTATAGTCCACATACTTTTTGTTGAACAGTTCCACGATCTGGCTGGCGCTCAGTTCGTCCCCGTATTCATCGGCGGCTTCCTTCACCATATGGCCGAATTCCGGATGCATTTCTTTCGGCAGGTAATACCCCACTGCCTGCTGCATTACAAAGGCGGCGCCGCCCTTGCCGGACTGGCTGTTGATCCGGATCACCGGTTCATATTCCCGGTGGATATCCGCCGGGTTGATGGGCAGATAGGGAACTTCCCAGTACCGGCTGTTGGTATCTGCCATGTACTTGAAGCCCTTCCGGATGGCATCCTGATGGGATCCGGAGAAAGCGGTGAAGACCAGTTCCCCGGCGTAGGGATGACGGGGTTCCACTTTCATCTTGGTGACGCTTTCGCAGATCCGTTTGATCCGGTTGATGTGGGAGAAGTCCAGCTGGGGATCCACATTGTGGGTGTACATGTTGAGGGCCAGGGTGACGATGTCCACGTTCCCGGTCCGTTCCCCGTTGCCGAACAGGGTCCCTTCCACCCGGTCCGCACCGGCCATCATGGCCAGTTCCGTGGCGGCCACCCCTTCGCCCCGGTCATTGTGGGGATGGACACTGATAATGGCCCGGTCCCGGTCCTTCAGGTGCCGGATGAAGTATTCAATCTGGTCCGCATAGGTGTTGGGGGTGGACATTTCCACCGTAGAAGGCAGGTTGATGATCACCGGTTTTTCCTTGGTGGCTCCCAGGGTATCCATCACCGCTTCACAGATTTCCACCGCATAGTCGGTTTCCGTGCCGGTGAAGCTTTCGGGAGAATATTCGTACCGGATGTTCATGCCGCTTTTGGCGATTTCCTTTTCCGTCAGTTCCCGGATCAGTTTGGCCCCGTCCACGGCAATCTTGGTGATTCCTTCCATGTCCTTCCGGAACACGATTTTCCGCTGGAGGGTGGAAGTGGAGTTGTAGAAGTGGATGATCACGTTCTTGGCGCCCTTCACCGCTTCAAAGGTCTTTTTGATCAGTTCCGGACGGGCCTGGACCAGGACCTGGATGGTCACGTCATCGGGGATGTAGTTGTCCTCGATCAGGGTCCGGAGGATTTCATATTCCGTATCAGAAGCGGAAGGGAACCCTACTTCGATTTCCTTGAAACCGATCTTCACCAGGGTGGTGAACAGCAGCAGCTTCTCTTCCAGCTGCATGGGGGTCACCAGGGCCTGGTTCCCGTCCCGCAGGTCCACGCTGCACCAGATGGGGGGCTTGGTGATGGTCTTGTCCGGCCAGGTACGGTCCGGCAGGCTGACTCCCTGGAAGGGAATGTACTTTTTAATGGGCTTATGCATAATGAATTCCTCCTTGGATTTTCGAGGCGGTCATAAAAAAATCCCCGCCCCCTGTTTTCTCTAGGGGCGAGGCAAATAATTCCACGCTGTACCACCCTGATTCAGCCAGCCAAAAAGCCGGCCCTTTCACCTCTTACTCAAGCAAGTATAAGGCTAAGGTCTGTAACGGGACCTCCCGTTCCGGACTACTTATCACCCGGACGACTCTGGAACCAGTTATCATTCAGAAGCGAACTATCGACTCCCAGCAAATGTCGACTCTCTGTGAATTCCCTTTCTGATCTTCTTTCCTTCGCAGTCATTGTTGGTTACACTTTTGAACTTGATGGTGCTTATTATAGAGCCTTTTATAATGGCTGTCAACAGTTTTGTGGAAAAATGTTTAAAAAAATAGGTGCTGTTGCATAAGCAACAGCACCCTCCCCATCAATGATGGAACAGCCGTACTCCCGTCATGGCCATGGCGATGTTGTATTTGTCGCAGGTGGCAATCACATTGTCGTCCCGGATGCTGCCGCCGGTCTGAGCGATGTATTCCACCCCGCTTCGGTGGGCCCGTTCAATGTTGTCCCCAAAGGGGAAGAAGGCGTCGGAACCCAGGGCTACCCCGGTGTTCTTGGCAATCCAGGCCTTCCGTTCTTCCCGGGTCATGGGTTCCGGTTTTTCCGTAAAGAAGTTTTCCCATACCCCGTCAGCCAGCACATCTTCCCAGTCGTCAGAAGTGTACACGTCGATGGTGTTGTCCCGGTCCGGTTTCCGGATATCCGCCCGGAAGGGAAGGTTCAGCACCTTGGGGCTCTGGCGCAGCCACCATTTGTCCGCTTTGTCCCCGGCCAGACGGGTGCAGTGGATCCGGGACTGCTGGCCGGCGCCCACGCCGATGGTCTGGCCGTCCTTCACATAGCACACAGAGTTGGACTGGGTATATTTCAGGGTAATCATGGCGATCAGCAGATCCCGCCGGGCTGCTTCCGGGATTTCCTTGTTCTTCGTAGGCCGGTTCTGGAGCAGGTCTTCCGTAATATGGTCATTGTTCCGTTTCTGTTCAAAGGTGATGCCGAAGACCTGCTTGGTTTCCAGTTCTTCCGGTTCGTAGGCCGGATCGATCTGGATCACATTGTATTTGCCCTTTTTCTTGGCGGACAGGATTTCCAGGGCTTCCGGTTCGTACCCAGGCGCAATGACCCCGTCGGACACTTCATGCTGGAGCACCAGGGCGGTGGATTTGTCGCACACGTCGGACAGAGCCACGAAATCCCCGAAAGAACTCATCCGGTCGGCCCCGCGGGCCCGGGCATAGGCACTGGCCAGAGGGGACAGGTCCATGCCTTCCACGCTGTAGATCTTCTTCAGGGTATCCGTCAGGGGCAGGCCCACAGCCGCCCCGGCCGGGCTTACATGTTTGAAGGAAGCAGCTGCCGGCAGGCCGGTGGCTCTCCGCAGTTCCCGCACCAGCTGCCAGCTGTTGAAGGCATCCAGGAAGTTGATGTACCCGGGTCTGCCGTTGAGCACCGTAATGGGCAGGTCTGCCCCGCTCTGCATATAGATCCGGGCCGGGATCTGGTTGGGATTGCAGCCATACTTCAGTTTCAGTTCTTTCATGAAAGATTCCCTCCTTAAGGTCAAAAGAAAAAGCCGACCCCGGGCCACAGCAGGTGCCCAGACGGTCGGCATTCTACGACCATGCTCCCTGTGGGTAAACCCACTTCCGTCAGTCACATGATCTGTCCGTTTCATTATAGCATTGTCAGCGGGAAATGGTCAAGAAGGGGTCACGACCCGCGACCGGGGGCCTTCAGGTCCCCTTCACCCCCGTCCCGTCGAAGGCCGGGATGAACTGGCTGTCGGCGGAACTGGCTTCCTGGACGAACCCGTCTTCGATGGGGCTCTGGAACAGGTAGTCCTCCACTTCCTGGTATTCTTCTTCGGTCAGGGGCCGGCCGATTTCCGGATACTTTCCCTCTTTGGCCAGGCCGCAGGGCACATACTGGCGCATCAGGCTGAACAGCACCTGGCCCGGGCCGAAATTGGACCCCACCCAGTCGATGATCCGCTTGCTGTCTTCCAAAAACCCCGGCAGGATCATGTGCCGGATGATCACCCCTTTTTTCAGGAGCCCGGTTCCCTCATCCATTTCGTAAGGCCCGGTCTGCCGGAACATTTCCCGGATGGCTGACGTGGCCACGGCGAAATAATCCTTTGCATGGCTGTACCGCCAGGCCGCTTCTTCGCTGACGTATTTCAGATCCGGCAGGTAGATCTGCACCTTCCCCTCCAGCCTCCGGAGGGTCTCCACCTTTTCATAGCCCCCGCAGTTGTACACCACCGGCACCGGCAGCTTCGGCTCCAGGGATTCCAGGATGGTGGGAAGGAAATGGGTGGGAGTCACCAGGTTGATGTTGTGGGCCCCCTGGGCGATGAGATTTCGGTAGATCCGCCGCAGGTCGTCGGCGGTCACTTCCCAGCCCTTTCCCCCGCTGCTGATTTCGCTGTTCTGGCAGAACACGCACTGGAGAGTGCAGCCGGAAAAGAACACCGTGCCGCTGCCTCCGGAGGTGCCGCTGATACAGGGTTCCTCCCAAAGATGCAGGGCCGCCCGTGCTGCCCGGGGCCGACAGGGCATCCGGCACCACCCCAGCTGCCCGGGGTCCCCGGAAGTCTCCGGCCGTTCCACCCCACATTCATGGGGACAAAGAGTACATTTGGTCATGTTGGTTCCTTTCGTAAAAGAAGGGGCTGTTGCACGTGCAACAGCCCCTCTCCAATTCAGTATTTATACCCCCAGGAATACCGTCCCCGGTAATTGTAGGGATAAATGGTAATGTCGTAATGGGCATTTTCCAGTTCGTGGGTAATCTGGTGCTTGAAGGGCGCCAACGCCATATGGAGCACCTTGAAGGACTTGGACCCCCACATGGCGCCTTCATCGGAAATGTCCACCTTGTATCCGTTTTCGTGGGAATAAGTGCCGGACGCATGGTAGCCCCGTTCCGCCCCGCCGGTGATCACAAAGGTGACTCCATTCCGCCGGGCCAGCTCATTCAGATGGTCCAGGAAGGCCACCGTGGAGGCTTTGAAATGAGCCGTATCCGTAGTACTGTTGCTCCGCCAGGGAGTATCCATCCCCTCGGTGCTGCTCCACTTCCGCAGGTTGCTTTTGCCGAAATCCCGACGCCAGGCATAGGCCTGCTTGGTGGAAATAGGCGTATAGGACAAAGCCTTCCTCCGGTTTTCCATGGTGGAAACCCGGTAGCCCGGATTGCTGGAAACCCTTGCCGATGCAGCAGAAGACGCACGAGCGCCATAGTTAAAAGGCACGGCACGGCGGGCCATACCGGCTGCAGAGGCAGATACGGACACAGTCAGCGAAGAAAAGACAACAGCAGTGAGTACGACTTTATTCATGCGGTCATGCACATCTCCCAACGTTAAGATTCAAAAGCATAAGAAATCTCTTTAATTATACGCGAAAAAGGCAGAAATTTCAAGGGTACCGCCAGAACCGGTATGTGTTAACAAGTTCTCAGTAAAACCTTCATCACAGTATAGTTATTCATCCATGTCCGAAAGTGAAGAGTGCAGAGTGAAGAGCATGGGCCCGTAGAGGCCGCACAACCGGCGACTCGCCAGATGTACGAATCTCTGACCCCAACGATGTAGGGGTTTCGCCGCAGGCAAACCCGTCCCGGCCGCCCAGAGGGCAAAACTTCTATACCCATACACCCGCGAGGGCTCTCCGCCGGGAGAATCGATGTATACCCGCAAAAAGTACCAGCAAGGCCGGAGGCCAAGTCCGCCCTGCAGGGGCGGGGGACCGGGCTTGCCCGGTGGTGGGGGCATGAGGTCCTGAAAGGACCGAATACCTTGACGGGGGTACGGACTCATCGGCTGGGAATGCAGCAACGAAAACTGAAATCATCATATTCCTGCTCCTGCCATACGCTTTCTTGTTGTCTGCCGGTCCTGCGAAGTATCGGCTGTCGCCGATGCCCCCACCACCATCCTTGCGGATGGTCCCCCGCCCCTCACAGGGCGGACTTTGGGTCCGTTCCCATCACCAGTTCAGTACTGCTGGGACCGTAAAATCCATGGAAGACCTTTTCCTATCTATAGTGTTGGTGTCGTGACTTATACTATAAGATGAAGGTCTTTCTTTTTGCAAGTTTATAATGGATTATTCATTTCACCGAGAACTATTTTACACTAAGGTGGCACGTTGTGTGAACAACCCCGGTCACTGGCCGATGGAAAGAACCCGTGGCTGACGGGTTCTTTTGAAAAGAAACGCAGCCCTTTGGGCTGCTAACCCACCACCAGCCTTGCGGCTGGTCCCCCGCCCTTGCAAAGGACGGATAAAATACGCGGGCTCGCGCCCTGGTATTTACAAAAAGCGATGGGCGCCAGCCCCAGCGTATATCCGCCCTTTGCAAGGGCGGGGGACCGTTGCGCTTGCGCAATGGTGGTGGGTTAGCAGCCGCAGGCTGCGTTTCCATTCCTGAAAATCTGACTGCAAATTGATTCTTCGGCCGCTGACCGTTGACAGCTGACGGGACCTGCGGTCTCTGCAGCAGCCCCCTCACACCTGGGCCAGCAGCACCGCCACGAACACCAGCACGCAGCCGGCGATTTCCCGTCCTGTCATCACTTCTCCCAGGAACAGCCAGCCGGAGAGCACGGCGAACACGGATTCCAGGCTCATGATCAGGGTGGCGGTGGTGGGTTCCGTGTATTTCTGGCCGATGATCTGCAGGGTATAGGCCACCCCGCTGGAGAGCCCCGCCGTATAGAAAAGGGGCCACCGGGCCGCCCACAGGGCACTGGCCAATCCCCCTGCCGGCACACTTTCCCACATCCCGGCCCCCAGGGCGGACAAAAGACAGGTCATGGCGAACTGGAGCCAGGCCACCCGCACCCCGCTGGCTCCCTTCCGGAGGAAATGGTCTACAAAAAGGATGTGGAGGGCGAAGAACACCGCACAGCAGAACACCAGGAAATCCCCGAACGAAACGGTGAAATCCCCCTTCACGCACAGGAGATAGAATCCCACCAGAGCCATGGGTACGCACAGCAGCATGATCTTCCGCACCGTCCGGCCCAGGAAGCGCCCCAGGATGGGCACCAGGATAATGTACAGGGCGGTGATGAACCCGGCCTTCCCGGCGGTGGTCTGGGCGATGCCCACCTGCTGGAGGTTGCTGGCGATTCCCATGATCAGCCCGCAGCAAAGGCCCCCTTTCAGGGTCACTCCATCCGGCTTCAGCCGCTGCCACAGGCTTCCCTGGCGTTTTCCCCCAAAGGCCAGCACCACCGGCACCAGCACCCCGGTGGCCAGAAGATTCCGGGCCGCGTTGAAGGTAAAGGGCCCCACATAATCCATGCCCACGCTCTGGGCCACAAAAGCGCTGCCCCAGATCAGGGCCGTCAGCAGCAGCAGCAGATTTCCTTTCATGCGATCCATAGTATTCCCCTTTTCACACATTGTAAGAATAAGGATACCATAAAAAAGGAGCTGTTGCACGTGCAGCAGCTCCTTTTTTGTTGCTTATTTAATGAACCGGACGTTGGGGATAATTTCCTCGTATACTTCTTCGGCCCGTTTCTTGTAGGTCTTCTTGTTTTCTTCGAACAGGTTGCCGCCTTTGGTGTCAACAGCCACGATCAGGGGCCCCAGTTCTTCCACTTCGCTGGTTCACAGGGTTTCCGGCATCCCCAGGTCTTTCCACTGGGCGTCGATGATCTTCTTGAAATGGACGGCGGATACCACGGCACAGCCGGCCGGGAACACACAGAAGATGGTTTTGTACTTCTGGCAGGCATCCATGGTGTCCTGGCCCATGCCCCCTTTGCCCACGATCAGCTTCACGCCGGTCTGGGGAATGAAATCCTTTTCGAATTTTTCCATCCGCATGGAAGTGGTGGGTCCGATGGAAACCATTTCATAGGCGTTTTCCTGGCCTTCAATGGGACGGACAATGGGGCCTGCGTGGAAAATGGCGCCCCCTTCCAGGTCCACCGGCAGCTTCCGGCCTTCTTCGATGAGCCGGCGGTGAGCCACGTCCCGGCAGGTGGTGATCTTGCCGGTCAGATAGACGATGTCCCCGATTTTCAGGTTCTCGATGTCTTCGGATTTAATGGGTGTATGCAGCACAACTTTGTTAGCCATTATAATTCAGCCCCCTTATGAGAAGTGATGGTGTAATGCAGGTCTTTGTCGAAAATGATGTGGCCCCGGCGGTGGTTCCAGCAGCCGATGTTCACAGCCACCCCGATGGCGGACGGATGCCGGGCGGTGTTTTCGATGTGTACACCCAGTACGGAAGCGCTGCCGGTCATGCCCTGAGGCCCCAGACCGATCTTGTTGATGCCTTCTTCCAGGAGTTTTTCCATTTCCGCAGCTCGGGGGTTGGGATTGTGGGAACCCAGAGGACGCATGAGAGCCTTTTTGGACAGGAGAGCGGCGGTTTCCACAGAGGTGGCCACCCCTACCCCCACCAGGAAGGGCGGGCAGGCGTTGGGTCCATAGGTGTACATCCGCTCCAGGACGAACTTGGTGACCCCTTCATACCCTTCCCCGGGCATCAGCACCATGGCGTGGCCCGGCAGGGTGCAGCCGCCCCCGGCCATGTAGGTGTCGATTTCGCAGGTGTCGGAATCGGGCACGATTTCCCAGAACACGGTGGGAGTCCCTTTCCCCACATTCTTGCCGGTGTTGTATTCATCGAAGGTTTCCACGCTGTTGTGGCGCAGGGGGGTGGCGAAGGTGGCCTGTACAGTGGCTTCCTTCAGCAGCCCTTCCAGTTCCCCGATGAGGGGGAAGTTGGTGCCGCATTTCACGAAATACTGGAGCACGCCGGTATCCTGGCAGGAAGGACGGTTCAGTTCCTTGGCCAGCTTCTGGTTCTTGGCGTAGGTTTCATACAGCAGCTTGGCAATGGGCACCGTTTCCTTTTCGGCCAGTTCCTTCAGTTTGGCAGCCACATCATCGGGCAGCACCTTGGCGGTGTAGCCGACGAACTTGGCCATAATGTCGGTCATTTGTTTGACTTGGGCTTCTTTGGACATTTTCATTTCCTCCTTATACTTGAACACACAGGTTGTTTTCTATTCACATGTTCCCGTACCATCAGGGATAGAAGGGGAACAGGATGGGCAGCAGGACAAGAGAGACGATGTAGCCGATGATCACCATGGGAAGGCCGGCCTTCACATAATCGTTGAAGTTGTATCCCCCAGGGGCGAACACCATCATGTTGGCCGGCATCCCGATGGGAGTGGCAAAGGCCAGGGAAGCACCGATGACAGTGGCTACGATCACGGCCTTGGGGTCAGCCCCCATGGCTTCGGAAATGTTCACGCTGATGGGGATCAAAAGGGCCGCCGTGCCGAAGTTGCTCATGAAGTTGGTCATGATGCAGCTGAGCAGTAGGATCACCGTCACCAGCACCAGAGCCCCGATGCAACCGGACAGGTAGAACTTGATGCCGATCTGTTTTTCGAAGATCATGGCGATAATGGTAAGGACCATGACAATCAGGGAAACTTTCTGTTTCCAGGGAGCCACCTGGGAGAAATCCGGAGCCTTGTCATAGATGCTTTCTCCGGCTTTGGCCTGATGGTCCGGCAGGAACTGGTAGCCTACAGTGGCGAAGAACAGGGTGCCGATCAGCAGGATGGGCAGCCCCACATAGCCGTATTCGAAGAAGCTGATATCTTGACCGATGGCTTCCAGGGCGCTTTTCCCCAGCAGGTTACCAGGGGCCCCGATGATGGACAGGTTCCCGCCCATGGCCGCCGCAAAAATCAGAGGCAGCAGCAGCCGGGACCGGGCGAAACCGGATTTGGAGGCGATGCCGATGACCACGGGGATCAGGATGGCCGCCGTACCGGTGTTGGACAAAAAGCCGCTCATGATGCCGGTGACCAGCATCACGGAAACGATCAGCTGCCGTTCGGTTTTGGCAAACCGGGTGACGATGCCCCCTGCCTTGTTGGCCATGCCCGTTTCAAAAAAGGCACCGCCGATGACGAACATGGCCACGAACAGGATCAGGTTGCTGTCCACAAAGCCTGCAAAGGCATCCTTGGGGCTCAGTACCCCGGTAAGGACCAGAACCATCAGGGCGATCATGGACGTAACCGCCAGGGGAAGTTTTTCAGTGACAAACAGGATGATGACCAGTACCAGCAAAGTCAAAGTAATGGCAATGGGTGACATTATGTTTTCTCCTCCTTTGTTCTCCATCAATCCTGCGCGCTTGAATTAATTTTGATATTTGATAATGTATCCATTTCTTGATGATACTATAACCCCATTGGCAGAAAGAGTCAATGGGGTTATGGAATTATCTGATTTTTGACTACAAATTTGGATATAATATCATAAATACAAAATGATTGCTGTCAAAAACAGCACTCATTGGTCAGCGGCCAAAAAAGGGGCGCTCACGCACCCCCGCCCTTCCCCACCTGTTCCCGGTAGTTGGTAAGGATATTGTCCATACTCCGTTTCATGTGTTCGTCCATGAGCTTTTTGGCTCTTTCCGGATCGTGGGCCCGGAGGGCTTCCATCAGCTGCTCGTGTTCGAAGAAGGAGATCTTGGCGTAATCGGTTTCCGTCACCAGGAAACCCAGGGACAGGCCGTTCCACAGGCTGGCCAGGATCTGGGTCAGTTTGGGATTCCCGGCGGCCTCCCACAGGGCCATATGGAAGCTTTCGTTGTAGTGCTTGTATTCGGCATACCGGTGCTGGGCCAGGCACTCCTGCATCCCGGCGTACACCCGCTCCACTTCCCGCAGGTCGCTGCCGGGACGGGCGGCCAGGGCCGCCGCTTCCCGTTCCAGGATCTCCCGGACGGCGAAATGGTCCCGGATGGATTTTTCGTCGATGCCCAGCACCACGGCCCCCTTGTTGGGCCGCAGCTTCACCAGCCCCTGGGTGGCCAGCAGCTGGAGGGCTTCCCGGACCGGGGTGGTGGACACCCCCATGTGCCGGGCGGTCTCTTCCAGGGTCAGGACGCTCCCTTCCGGGATTTCCCGGCGGAGAATAGCCTTCCGGAGATAGGAGGCCACCTGTTCCCGTGCCGGCAGGAGATGAATCTTCCCGATGGTTTCCGGCACCGTTTCCGTCTCCACCCGGTAAGCCGGGGAACCAGCCGCCTTTTCTTCCGGTGCCGGAGCCTCATTTTCCTCAGTCCGGGGCACCTTCCGGTTCTCCAGGATCTCCCGGGCATGGCAAGACACCACCATGTGCCGGTTGCTGAGCCGGGTCACCAGTCCTTCCAGCATCAGGCCCTGGAGGGCCTCCCGGATGGGCATCCGGGACACCCCGTAGGTTTTGGCCAGTTCCACCTGCTTCAGTTCCGTCCCTGGTTCCAGATCACCGGAGGCGATCCGGCTCCGGAGAGACTGGCAGATCAGATCCTGGGTGGATTTCTGCAGGGTCACCATGGCCCTCCCTCCTTTCACCGGTTATTTGTCGTCCATTTTCAGGATGGCCATAAAGGCTTCCTGAGGCAGTTCCACGCTGCCCACCTGCTTCATGCGCTTTTTCCCGGCTTTCTGCTTTTCCAGCAGCTTCCGCTTCCGGGTAATGTCCCCGCCGTAGCATTTGGCCAGCACGTCCTTCCGGAGGGCGCTGACGTTTTCCCGGGCGATGATCTTGCTGCCGATGGCCGCCTGGATGGGGATTTCGAACAGCTGCCGGGGAATCAGCTTCCGGAGCTTTTCCACCAGGGCACGGCCCCAGTACTGGGCCCGGTCCCGATGGACGATGGCGCTGAGAGCATCCACCGGATCCCCGTTCAGGAGGATATCCACCTTCACCATGTCCGAAGGCCGGTAGCCGCTGAGCTCATAGTCCAGGGAAGCATAGCCCCGGGACACGCTTTTCAGCCGGTCGAAATAGTCGAAGATGATTTCCGACAGGGGCAGGGCATAGTGGATCATTACCCGGGTTTCGTCCAGGTAGGTCATGTTCTGGTATTCTCCCCGCTTTTCCTGGGACAGTTCCATCACCGGCCCCACAAAGTCCTTGGGCACGATGATGGTGGCGTTCACGAAAGGTTCCTCCACATGCTCGATCACTGTGGGGTTGGGGAACTGGGAGGGGTTGTCCACCATTTCGATGTCCCCGTTGGTCTTCACCACTTCGTAGATAACGTTGGGGGCGGTGGTGATCAGGCTCAGGCCGTATTCCCGTTCCAGCCGTTCCTTGATCACGTCCATGTGGAGCAGGCCCAGGAACCCGCACCGGAACCCGAAGCCCAGGGCGGAAGAGGTTTCCGGCTCGAAGGTCAGGGAAGCGTCGTTGAGCTGGAGTTTTTCCAGGGCGTCCCGGAGGTTGTCATAGTCGGAGTTCTCGATGGGATACAGGCCGCAGTACACCATGGGGGTAGCCTTCCGGTACCCTGGCAGAGGCTCTTTGGCCGGCCGGTTGTTGTCGGTGATGGTATCCCCCACCCGGGCGTCCTTGACGGTCTTGATGGCTGCCGCCAGGAAACCCACCTGGCCTTCTCCCAGTTCCGGCACGTTGACCATGGCAGGCTTGAACACCCCCACTTCCGTTACGTCATAGACCTTGCCGGTGGCCATGAGACGGATGGACATGCCCTTTTTCAGGCAGCCGTTCACCACCCGCACATACAGCATGACCCCTTTGTAGGCGTCGAACTTGGAATCGAAGATCAAGGCCTGGAGAGGAGATTCCGGGTCCCCTTTGGGGGCCGGCACCCGGTTCACCACCGCTTCCAGCACCTGGTCCACTCCCAGGCCGGTTTTGGCGGAGCACAGGACACAGTCACTTTTGTCGATGCCCAGGATGTCCTCGATTTCCTTTTCCACCCGGGGCACGTCGGCGCTGGGCAGGTCGATTTTGTTGATCACCGGGATGATCTCCAGATCGTGGTCCATGGCCAGGTACACATTGGCCAGGGTCTGGGCCTCGATGCCCTGGGTGGCGTCGATGACCAGGAGCGCCCCCTCACAGGCCGCCAGGGCCCGGGAAACTTCATAGGTAAAGTCCACATGCCCCGGGGTGTCGATCAGGTTCAGGATGTAGTCGTTCCCGTCCTTGGCCTTGTAGTCCAGCTGGACTGCCTGGTCCTTGATGGTGATGCCCCGTTCCCGTTCCAGGCTCATGGAGTCCAGGATCTGGTCCTCCATTTCCCGTTTGGACAGGGTCCCGGTCATTTCAATAAGCCGGTCGGCCAGGGTGGATTTGCCGTGGTCGATATGGGCGATAATGGAAAAATTTCGAATATGATCACGTTTTGCCATGGATTCTCTCACTTTCTGTCAACGCCTGAAAAACAGGCGGAGATGTTTCAATACTTTATTATACCATGTATGGGGAGGCCCTTCCACACGCAACAAAAAAGGCCGGCAACCGAAGTTGTCAGCCTTCCTGCTGTTCAGCCTTATTTTACTGCGTTGACTTTCTTAGCTAAACGGGATTTCTTGCGGGCTGCGGCTTTTTTGTTCACCGTGCCTTTCCGAGCAGCTTTATCTAATAAGCTCGCTGCTACTTTCAAAGTGGCCTGGGCCTCTTCTTTGGATCCTGCAGCAGCAAAAGCTTCAACCTTGCGTGCGGTGCTGCGGATTTCAGCTTTCACCGGGCCATTGGCAGCGCGCCGTTCGGCATCAGTCTTGACACTACGAATGGAAGACTTAATATTCGGCATGTTCTCACCTCCACCAATAAGCTTTACCAAAATATAATATCATGGATGCTCCCTTTGTGCAAGGGATTTTTCCATTTATTTCTCAATCTTTCTGTTCAGCCCTTCCGGCCGACGGATTCTTCCTCCATGGCCAAAAGGCTCTGGGCATTCCGGGCGTCCTTCCGGAGCTGTTCCTGGAGCCGGTCCAGGTCAGGGAATTTTTCTTCTCCCCGGAGCCGGGCCACCAGCTGGACCAGCACCTCCCGGCCGTAGAGATCCCCTTCGAACCGGAACAGATGGGCTTCCAGGCGGGCTTCCTGGTTGGCAAAGGTGGGATTGTCCCCCACGTTCACCATGGCGTCATACCATTGCCCTGCCACCAGTACCCGGCCGGCGTACACCCCGAAGGCAGGCACGGCAAAATGCTGGCCCAGGATCTTCAGGTTGGCCGTAGGGAACCCCAGCAGCCGTCCCCGGTGATCTCCGGGCACCACCTGGCCCCGGATGGCATAAGGCCGTCCCAGCATCTGGGCCGCCAGCTCCACCCGGCCTTCGGCGATGGCCTTCCGGATGTTGGTGCTGCTCACCACCAGCCCGTCCTGCTTCAGCAGAGGCCGGGACAGGATGGTGAGCCCGAACCGGCTGTGTTCCGTCTTCAAAAGGCGGACGTTTCCCTTGCCTCCGGCACCGAAGCTGAAATTGTCCCCGATGCCCACAGCCTTCACCCCGCAGTCCACCAGCATCTGGAGGAACGCGTCGGCACTCATGGCCGCCAGTTCCTGGGTAAAGGGTATGTTCACCAGGATGTCCACCCCCAGTTCCACCATGAGCTTTTCCTTGGCGGTGTTGTCCAACAGCCGGGGCGGTTCCAGCTCCGGCTTCAGGCTGGCCAGGGGATGGGTGCTGAAGGTAAAGACCATCAGCTGGAGATGGTGCTCCCGGGCATAGAGCCGGGTGGTCCCGATCACCTCCTGGTGGCCCCGGTGGACCCCGTCAAAGGTCCCCAGTGCCGCCGCAGAAGGCAGCAGATGGGCGCTGTGCAGTTCATCCAGCGATGTAATCAGTTTCATGGTCTATCTTCCGTCCTTGTTTCCACGTCAGGGATGTGGATGATCTTGTGGGGCCGGAGCCGGCCGTCCACAGCTTTGGCCAGGCCCACCAGGAGCCCCTCCCGGGTCCACAGCTGGTACAGGGTACCGTCCTGGATCCCGGGCAGGGTGGTGGCCACCCCCTGGGCGATCCGCCGGCCCTGGAGGTTGTTCACCACCAGTTTGGGGAAAGACGCCAGTACCGTCTCCACCCCGGTGCAGCACCCTTCCGGGTCGGCGGCGATCTCTTCCAGGGTATGGGACTCTTCCAGGGTAAACACCCCGGCCTTCCGCCGGAGCAGGAAGCTCATGGTCCCCTTCATCCCCAGCTTTTCCGCCAGATCCTCACAGAGGGTCCGGATGAAGGTGCCCTTGGAACAGGTCACGTCGAACACCAGGGTGTCCCCGGTATAGTCCACCTTTTCCAGTTCATAGAGGGTAATGGGCCGGGGCTCCCGCTTCACTTCGATGCCCTGCCGGGCCAGCTTGTACAGCTTGGTGCCCCCTACGCTGATGGCGGAATACATGGGCGGGATCTGGGTCCCCTCTCCCCGGAAGGAAGCCAGGGCTGCTTCGATTTCCTCATCCGTCAGCGGACGCACGGGACTTTGGGCAATGACCTTCCCTTCCGTATCCCCGGTATCGGTCTGGAACCCGAAGGTCAGTTCCGCCCGGTAGCTTTTTTCCTCATGGGCCGCATATTCCAGGAACCGGGTGGCAATGCCGGTAAACACCGGCAGTACCCCGGCAGCCAGAGGATCCAGGGTGCCCCCGTGGCCGATTTTCTTCATGTTGAGGATTTTCCGCAGGGCCCCCACCACATCATGGCTGGTCATGCCCGGTGGTTTGAGTACGTTGAAAATCCCGTCCATCACAGTTCCTCCAGGGCCTTTTCCAGGGCTTCCAGGAGAGCCTTCTTGGCTTCTTCCAGAGGCAGCCCGATGGTGCAGCCGGCGGCTTTGGGGTGTCCCCCGCCGTTGAAGGCCACCGCCACCTTGCTCACATCCACCTGTTTGGACCGCATGCTCACCCGGGTGGACCGGGGTTCCACCTGCTTGAACAGCACCGCCACATCCACCCCGGCAATGTACCGGGGATGGTAGATGAAGCTTTCGGTGGAAACGGTCTTGTCATAAAGGGCCAGGGGCACCTCCAGGGTGGCAATCTTCCCTCCTGCATAGAAGCTCAGGCTGGGCAGTACCTTGGCCAGCAGCTCCACGGAATTCCGGGCCTTCAGTTCCAGCTGGTCGGAAATCTCGTTGGGCTTCACCCCCAGGGCCAAAAGGTCCGCCCCCACCCGCATGCAGCGGGGGGTGGTGTTGGCGTACTTGAAATAGCCGCAGTCGGTGACAATGGCCGTGTACAAGTCCGTGGCCAGTTCCTGGTCCACAGGCACCCCGTTCTCTTCCAGCATCAGATACATGATCTCCCCGGTGGCCGCCGCCTGGTCATCCAGCAGCAGATAATCCGCATACCGGGTGTTGGACACGTGATGGTCGATGTTCAGGATCGGCGCGGAAAGGCATTCTTCCGCCTCCCCCATCCGGTCCTTGGAAGAAGCATCCACCACCACCGTCAGATCGCAATGGATCTTCTCCCCCTGTTTGGGCTGTTCATAGGCATCCAGCCCGGGCAGGAACTGGTACACCGCCGGCAGGATATCATCCACCAGCAGCCGCACCTTTTTCCCCGCCTGGCGCAGGGCCCGGGCCAGGCCCAGGGTGGAGCCCAGGGTATCCCCGTCAGGCCCCACATGGCTCACCAGCACCAGGTCCTGGACGCTCATGAGCAGCTGCCAGGTTTCTTTCAGATCCAGTGCCTTACTCATGATGCTCTTCTTTCTTCAGCTCATGAAGGATGGATTCAATATGGGCGCTGTATTCCATGGAAGTATCCTTGTGGAAACTGAGCACCGGAGCCACCCGCAGATCGATCCGCCGGGCGATTTCCCGACGGAAGAAGCCCAGGGCGGACTGGAGGCCCTTCCAGGCTGCCGCCTGCTGTTCCTCGCTGCCGTAGAGGCTTACATAGATCTTGGCGTAGCTCAGGTCGTTGCTCACTTCCACGCCGGTAATGGTAACGAACTTCACCCGGGGATCCTTTACGTCCCGGATCAGCATGTTGCTCATTTCCTGCTTGATCAGCGCCTGGAGTTTTTCCGCACGAAGTTTGGACATGGTCCCTCCTTATTCTGCCGCCACTTCTTCCATGGTGTAGACTTCCAGCTGGTCGCCCACCTTGATATCCCGGTAGTCGGCCAGGGTCAGCCCGCATTCGAAGTTGGCCGCCACTTCCTTCACATCGTCCTTGAACCGGCGCAGGGAATCCAGTTCCCCTTCGTGGATCACGATGCCGTCCCGGACCAGCCGCACTTTGGCAGACCGGGTGATCTTCCCGTCCTTCACATAGGCACCGGCAATCAGCATCTTGTTGATGGGGATCACCTGCCGGATTTCCACATGGCCGATGATCTTTTCCTTGAATTTGGGAGCCAGCATCCCCTTGATGGCGGCTTCCACATCGTTCAGGGCATCGTAGATGACCCGGTAGGTGCGGATGTCCACCTTTTCCTGTTCGGCGGTCTTCCGGGCATTGGCATCCGGACGGACGTTGAAGCCGATGATCAGGGCGTTGGCGGCGGAAGCCAGCATCACGTCGGATTCGTTGATGGCCCCTACCCCGGAATGGACGATGACCACTTTCACTTCATCGTTCTTGATCTTGGTGAGTGCCTGTTCCAGGGCCTGGATGGTGCCCTGTACGTCGGCCTTCACCACAATGTTCAGGTCCTTCAGTTCCCCTTCCTGGATCCGGTTGAAAATATCGTCCAGGGAAACCTTGGCCTTCTTCTGTTCTTCCATCTTCTGCTTGGCCAGGCGTTTTTCCGCCACGGTCCGGGCCACATGTTCGTCACAGGCGTCCATGATGTCCCCGGCTTCCGGCACGTCATTGAGCCCAAGCACTTCCACAGGGGTGGAAGGCAGCGCCTTCTTCACCTTTTCGCCCCGGTCGTTGACCATGGCACGGACCTTCCCGTAGCAGGTGCCGGCCAGGATGGAATCCCCGATGTGCAGGGTCCCCCGGTCGATGAGCACGGAGGCCACAGGCCCTCTGCCCTTGTCCAGTTTGGCTTCGATGATGGTGCCGTGGGCAGGCAGGTTGGGGTTGGCTTTCAGATCCTGCATTTCAGCCACCAGCAGGATCATTTCCAGCAGGTCGGAGATACCGGTCTTCTGCCGGGCAGATACGGGAACCATGATGGTGTCCCCGCCCCAGGCTTCCGGGATCAGTCCGTGTTCGGACAGCTGCTGCATGACAAAGTCCGGGTTGGCCCCTTCCTTGTCGATTTTGTTGATGGCCACGATAATAGGCACCTTGGCGGCCTTGGCATGGTTGATGGCTTCGATGGTCTGAGGCATTACCCCGTCGTCAGCGGCCACCACCAGCACGGCGATATCCGTCACCTGGGCCCCCCGGGCACGCATGGCGGTAAAGGCTTCGTGGCCGGGAGTATCCAGGAACACAATGGGCTTGCCCTGGCACACCACCCGGTAAGCACCGATGTGCTGGGTGATCCCGCCGGCTTCCCGGGCGGTTACGTTGGTTTTCCGGATGGCATCCAGAAGGGAGGTCTTGCCGTGGTCCACGTGGCCCATAACCGTCACCACAGGAGGACGGGGCACCCGCAGAACCGGGTCGTCTTCCACTTCCGGCACTTCCGTGGGATCCGCTTCAGGAGGCGGTTCCTTGATTTCGCAGTTGAAGTCCATGCCCACCAGTTCAGCGGTTTCATGGTCGATTTCCTGGTTGATGGTGACCATCTTGCCCAGCATGAACAGCTTTTTGATCACTTCGTTCACGTCCCGGCACAGGAGCTTGGCGAAATCCTTCACGCTGATGCTTTCTCCCACTTCCACGCTGGTGGGACGGACCACTTCGGTCTTTCTGGCAGGAGCAGCGTTCCGGTTGTTGTTATTGTTGTTTTTGTGTTTATGGTTTTTCATCATATGATCAGCACTGCGGGTAGGACGGTCCTCCCGGGTGGCGTAAGAGCCCTTGATTTTCTCCCGTTTTTCCTGATGGTTGTGGCTGCCGTTCCGTTTGCCCATATCCTTGCCGGCATGGGCGCTGTTGCCGTTGATGGGGGCACCGGCTTTCCCGCCCCGGTTGTTCTGGGGCTTGTTCCGGTTGTTGTTCCCATTGTTTCCGTTCCGGTTCTGGCCGTTGTTCCGGTCGTTGTGGCTGAACCGGCTGTTCCCGCTGCCGTTCCCGTTCCGGTTCTGGCCATTCTGGGGACGGTCGTTCCGGCGGCCGTTGTCCCGGTTCTGGTTCTGGCCGTTCTGGGGACGGTCGTTTCTCCGGTCGTTCCGGTTCTGACCATGGTTCCGGTCGTTGGACCGGTTTTCCGGACGACTGTCGTTTCTCCGGTCATTCCGGTCGTTCCGGCCTTCCGGACGCTGGCTGTTCCGGTTCTGTTCCTTCTGCTGGGCCTGGGCCGCATGATGGGCCTGGATGGCCGCTTTGCCCACCGCCACATCGCTCTTTACCTGGGCCACTTTGGCCGCTACCGGAGCCGCTGCCTGGGTCACTTTTTCCTGGACCTTCTGGGCAGCCGCCTTCACGGCACCCTGGTTGTTCTTCAGGCCCTTGACGATCATGTCCCGGACCCCGGCTTCCACCGTGCTCATGTGGTTCTTCACCGTGATTTTATGGTCAGCCAGGAACCCCAGTACCTTTTTGTTGTCCAGGTTCAATTCTTTGGCGATCTCATAGATTCTGTATTTTGTCATCCGCACACCTCCATAGTCAAAAGCCCATCATCTTCCGGAAGTTGTCATCCATCAGGACCACAGCCGCCCGGGGCGCTTTTCCGATGGCGGCACCCAGCCGGGCACGGTCCAGGATCTTCCCGTAAGGGATCTTCCCGGCATCGCACCAGCGCTGGATCTTCTCCACCGTACGGGGCGAGGCATCAGCGGCAATCAGCACGTAACGGGCACGGCCTTTTTTCAGCGTGTCCCATACGCCCTGATCGCCGGATGCCAGCTTCCCGGCCTTCTGCGCCAGACTCAGGGCAAAGCAGAGCTGTTCATCCGTTTTCATGGGTGAGCTCCGCCAGCAATGCTTCCTTCGTTTCCGGAGAAACCTTCACCTGCAGGGCTCTTTCCAGGGCTTTGCTCTGGAAGGCCTTTTCGATGCAGGAAGCCTGGGGGCACACATAGGCACCCCGGCCCGGTTTCTTCCCGGAACGGTCCAGGCTCACGGCTCCTTCCGGAGACCGGACGATCCGGACCATTTCCTTCTTATTGTGGATTTCCCCGCAGCCGATGCAGGTCCGCTGGGGAATCTTCTTTACTTTCATGCGTCCTCACCACTTTCCTCAGGGGCTTCCTGAGCCTGGGCAGCTTCTGCACCAGCCGCCTGGGATTCGCTCTTGATGTCGATCTTCCAGCCGGTGAGTTTGGCGGCCAGACGGGCGTTCTGCCCTTCCTTGCCGATGGCCAGGGACAGCTGGTAGTCAGGGACCACCACCCGGCAGATCTTTTCATCCTTGTCCGCCCGGGCGGAAACCACCTTGGAGGGGGACAGGGCGTTGGCCACATATTCTTCCGGATCTTCACTGTATTTCACAATGTCGATTTTTTCTCCCCGGAGTTCGTCCACAATGGCCCGTACCCGCATGCCCTTGGGTCCCACACAGGCCCCTACCGGATCCACGCTGGGATTGGTGCTGTGGACGGCGATCTTGCTGCGCATCCCCGGTTCCCGGGCCACACTGTCGATGACCACGGTGCCATCCTGGATTTCGGACACTTCCAGTTCGAACAGCCGCTTCAGGAGGCCGGGATGGGTCCGGGACAGGATGATCTGGGGACCCTTGGTGGTCTTCTTCACTTCCACCACATAGCATTTCAGCCGCTGATGGTAGTCGTAGGTTTCATGAGGGATCTGTTCGTTGGGCAGCAGCAGGCCTTCCGCCGTGCCCAGGTCGATGAACACATTGTGGCCTTCGATCCGCTGGACGGTACCGGTGACAATGTCGTTTTCCCGGTCAGAATACCGTTCGTACACCATCCCCCGTTCCGCTTCCCGGATCCGCTGGACGATCACCTGCTTGGCGTTCTGGGCGGCGATCCGGCCGAAGTTCTTGGGGGTCACTTCCGTTTCCAGGATATCCCCGGCCTGGTAGTGGGGATTCAGCTTCTGGGCGTCTTCCAGGCTGATTTCCGTAGTGGGATCCGTGACTTCCTCCACAATGTTCTTCCGGGCATAGACATGGATCTCCCCGGTTTCTTTATGCATGGAAACCCGTACATTCTGGGCAGAACCGTAGTTTTTCTTGTAAGCGGTAATCAGGGCTTCCTCCACTGCACTGTACAGTACGTCGGGAGAAATGCTTTTCTCCTTGGCCAGGAGCGCAATGGCTTTCACGAAATCCGCATTCACTTCAAAATTCCTCCTTAACAGTTGTATCCTTTAAAAATCGATATGGGGCCGGACCGAAGCGATCAGCTTCCGGTCGATGGCCAGTTCTTTCTTTTTGGCGTCTTCCAGCACCAGCTTTTCGGCGTCGTGGCTTTTCAGCACCGCCGTCAGCTGCTTCTTCCCTTCATAAGGAGCAAAGAAGGCCAGGTCCACTTTCTTGCCATAGTGGGCTTCCAGGTCCTTGTCCTTTTTCAGGGGCCGGTCGATCCCCGGAGAAGAGACTTCCAGGTAGTACTTCTCCTTGATGAAGTCCTCCTCGTCCAGCTTCTTGGCCAGAGCATTGCTGACCGCCGAGCAGTCATCGATGTCGATGCCGCCCTCTTTGTCGATGAAGACCCGCAGGAACCAGTCCCGTTCCCGCACGTACTCCACATCCACCAGTTCCAGACCGGCCGCCTCCACAATAGGAGAGACCAGTTCCGTAACCCGTTCGGTGATTTTCTTTTTGTCCATTCAGGCACCTCTGCTTTTTTCTTCCTAGTAAACGAAAGAGCGGGTATCAAATACCCACTCTCTAAGGTCTGCCTCAGTTTTCTTATTTATTATAGCACCCCACGGGGAAAATGGCAACAAGCCCGATGAAACCGGGTATGTGTCAACGGTCGGCGGCCCTCCGGGCAACCCCCTTCCCTGCACACAAGAAGGCCCCAGATGCGCGAAAACACCCCACCTTTCGACCTTTTCCCTGGGCGTCAGAGTGGGTCAGATGCGCGAAAGGCGGAATTTGGAAGTTGGGCATAGTACAAAGTGGTACATGCCCGGCTTCCAAATTCCGCCTGACAAAGCAGATGGCCCGCTATGGCGCCCAGGGGTTATGCGTCAGCCCCACAAAGCCAATCCAGCTATAACCCCCACCATCATCCCCGCCCCCACATCAGTGGGATAGTGCACTCCGGCCAGCACCCGCACCAGGGCACTGATAAGGCTCACCAGGAGGAAAGCTGCCCCCACCGGCGGGTGAAAGTACAGATACGTCATGGCGATGATGGTGGAGGAAAACACATGGCGGCTGGGGAAGGATTCCCCCTGTTTGTTCCGGGGGATCAGGGGGGTAATGGGCCAGGCCTCATAGGGCCGGGGCCGGTTGATCCTGCTGCGGACCAGGGTAAGGAGCAGGAAAGAAATGGCCGGGATCCAGAAGGCCTTCCGGAGGCCGGGGCTGGCCATTCCCCCCTGGGTATAGAGCTGCCACAGGAGCAGAGGATAGGCGATGTACATCAGCACCACCAGAGCCCCGTTCAGAAGAAAAAGCCCCCGGACAGCCCAGGGCCGGCCCCGGAAAGGCCGGGTCAGCCGGGCATAGGTACGGTCATAATGGCGTTCGAAGTGCATGGGGATTCCTTTCTGTAAAAAAGGAGCTGTTGCGCATGCAACAGCTCCTTTTACTTCATTTGGAGGCGACGCCCAGAATCGAACTGGGGATAAAGGTTTTGCAGACCTCTGCCTTACCGCTTGGCTACGTCGCCATAAAAAATTGGAGCGGAAAACGAGATTCGAACTCGCGACCCCCACCTTGGCAAGGTGATGCTCTACCACTGAGCTACTTCCGCTTGAAGAAATGGTGCCTCAGCGCAGAATCGAACTGCGGACACAAGGATTTTCAGTCCTTTGCTCTACCAACTGAGCTACCGAGGCATTGGCGACCCAGGACGGACTCGAACCGACGATCTCCGCCGTGACAGGGCGGCATTCTAACCAACTGAACTACTGGGCCGTTGCGGCGTCTTCTTCAAGCGCCGACTTGTATAGTATACGAGAGAAGGAGAAAAAAGTCAAGGACTTTTTTCTCCTTCTCCGGTCAAATGGTATGATCTGCCTGGTCCACCTTTTTCAGGGTTTCTTCCAGGTGTTCTTTCAGTTTGCCTTCCAGCTCCTTGAGATTTTTGCTGTCGAAATCCATGGAGGCGTGGAATACGGAGTTGATCTTCACTTCCCCGAAGAACTGGTCCCGCAGCCGGTTGTACATGATGATCAGCTGGTCCATCCGGTCGAAGTTGGAATAGTCGATCATGATGATGGACCCGTTGATGTGCTCGATGGCGTTGGCGGGTTTGATGTACAGTTCAAAGGGGCCGATCTTTTTCGGCAGATGGTTCCCGTAGTCCCAGGTCAGGATCCCGTGTTCCGCCACCTGCTCTCCCAGGTTCACGCTGGTGGGGTCTTCCATGCTGTGGAGGATCCCGGGCAGGTAGGCCTGGACGTTTTTGGCGAACACATCCTTGTCCTTGTAGATGAACCGGATGTCCCGGTAGGAATTCATCCCCATGGTGTGGACCACGATATAGTCGAAGGTCTCGGAAGTGTAGATGATATCCAGCTTGGCTCGGAGTTCCGGAGCTTCATACCGGCAGATGGTGAGCACCTGGCCGTCGATGGTGTCCACCAGTTTCTTGGTGAACTTCCCCACCTGGTCCGGCAGCCCTTTGATGAAATCCCACTGACGGGTCTCCTGCTGGATCTCTTCAATCGGTTTGTACCCCATGGCCGGTTACGCCTTCTTTTCAGCAGCTCTGGCGGCGTCCTGGGCCAGGAGTTTTTCCAGCCGGCCGCAGCTCATTTTCCCTTCGTGGCAGACCCGGTCGCTGTCGCAGGTGGGGCCGGCCTTCTCAAAGAGGATGGGAGCCACTTCCTTCACCTGCCGGAGCATTTCCCAGGCCAGGGCCCGGATCTCCCACTGGGCCCTGGCGCAGCACCGGAGCTGGAAGAAATGGAGCAGGCTCCGGGCGTTCATGGTGACCACGATCTTGGTTTCCGCCGCGTTGGGCAGGATGTACCGGGCATCTTCCGCCGGCACCCCTGCCTCCGTCCATTTGTTGTACAGGTCCTGGATCCGGCTGCACAGGTCCTCAAATTCCTTCTTGCATTCCGGCCGGGCTGCCAGGGTAGGCGGCAGGATGGTCTCGAAATCGTGTTCCTTCACATACCGCTGGCTCTGCTGGCTGTAGGAAGCGATCCGGTGGCGCACCAGCTGGTGGGTCAGCACCCGGGACACCCCTTCGATGGCAAAGGTGAAGCTTACATGCTCAAAGGTGGAGGTGTGCCCCATCTGGCCCAGCCGGCGCACCAGGCTGGCCACTTCCTGGTCGGTCATCTTGGTTTCCAGTTCCGCTGCCCCGATGGGAGAATAGCAGAGCCGGGCGCTCATGGCCACGGTCCGGTCCGGTTCGGGAGTATAGCGGAGCAGTTTTACATGCATCATTTCTTTTTCTGTTTCCTTTCGTCCTCCATGGCCCGGCGGATCAGCTCAAAGGACCGGTCCATCAGTTCCTGGAGCCGGTCCTTCCGGTCCGTCAGGTGCAGGTAGCCCATCAGGGCTTCGAAAGCCGTGCCCTGGCGGTATTCCCGGACACTGGCACTTTTGGGCACCGTGCTTTTGGTGTTCCGGCCCCGCCGGGCGATCTGGGCTTCCTCTTCCGTCAGGATCCCGGCTTCTTCCATGTCATCCATGGCTTTGGCCTGCATCACCGCGGATACCATCCGGCTGGCCAGGTCGTGGAGCACCTGCACATGGCTGCTCACGGGCAAAAGCCGCATCCGCACATACAGGGAAAACACCGCATCCCCGATATAGGCCAGTTCCACCGGGTGGATCAGCCGGGGTTCCGGCAGGGTCTGCGGGGTTCCGCAGGTATGCAGCACATGGTCCAGGAGCCGCTGATACTGTTCGTATCTCACTTTCTCTTCCACCGTACGCCCTGGGGCGTGTCTTCCAGGATGATCCCCTTGGCGGCCAGTTCGTCACGGATGGCATCGGCCTTGGCAAAATCCCGGGCTTTCCGGGCAGCCTGCCGTTCTTCGATCTTGGCGGCGATTTCCGCTTCCTCGTTGCTCACCGCGCCCCCTTCGCTGTTGGCGGCCGGTTCACTTTCCAGGATCCCGATGACCCCGGTCATTTCCTTCCAGGCCTTGTCCATCTGTTCCACCAGTTTGCCGTCAGGCTTCTTGGCGCCGCTGAGGATGGCGTTGTGGTACACGTTGATCTCCTTGGCCAGGGCGAACAGATAGCTGATGGCCAGAGAGGTGTTGAAATCGTCGCTCATGGCGTCGAAGAACCCCTGGCGCAGTTCCGCCACTTTGTCCCGGAGAGCCAGGCTTTCCGCGTCCGGCCCCACGGTGATCACCTGCTGGATCTCCCGCAGGTTGTTCTGGGCCGTGCGCAGCCGTTCCAGGCTCCGTCCCGCTTCCGCCAGCCGTTCCTGGCTGAAGTCCAGAGGACTCCGGTAGTGGGTGTTCAGGATGAAATACCGGATGGTTTCCGGTTCGTATTCTTTCAGCAGATCATACACGGTCTTGAAGTTGCCCAGGGATTTGGACATCTTTTCTTCATTGATGGTGATGAATCCGTTGTGGACCCAGTACCGGACGAAGGGATGGACCCCGGTGGCTCCTTCGCTCTGGGCAATTTCATTTTCGTGGTGAGGGAAGATCAGGTCGCTGCCGCCCCCATGGAAGTCCAGGGTGTTGCCCAGGTACTTGGTGCTCATGGTGGAGCATTCAATGTGCCAGCCCGGCCGGCCTTTGCCCCAGGGGCTGTCCCAGGAGGGTTCTCCCGGTTTGGCGGATTTCCACAGGGCGAAATCCATGGGGTTCTCTTTCCGTTCGTCCACGTCCACCCGGGCGCCGGCCATCATGTCTTCCAGCTTCCGGCCGGACAGTTCCCCGTAATGGGCGAACTTTTCCACCCGGTAGTACACGTCCCCGTCCACCACATAGCCGTAGCCATGGTCGATCAGCTGCTGGACCGTGTGGATGATGTCAGGGATGTGTTCGGAAACCCGGGGATAGATATGGGCCCGCTTCACATGGAGCTTGTCCATCACTTCGAAATAGGCTTTGATGTACCGGTTGGCGATCACGTCCCAGGTGACCCCTTCTTCATTGGCGGCCCGGATGATCTTGTCATCCACGTCGGTGAAGTTCTGGACATAGGTCACATCGTACCCTTCATGGTCCAAAAACCGGCGGATGGTGTCCCACACCACAAAGGGCCGGGCATTGCCGATATGGGGATGGTTGTAGGGAGTGACCCCGCACACATAGATCCCCACCTTCCCGGGATGGAGAGGCACGAACTCCTCTTTCTGCCGGGTCATGTCATTATATACACGGATGCTCATAGAAAGCTCCTTTCCTTACAGGTTCACGCCGGCTTTGGCCAGGCTGCCCCGGATCCGGGCGGCCGCACGGTCTTTGCCCAGGAGGGGAATCATTTCCGCCAGTTCCGGTCCGTGCTGGTTGCCGGTGAGAGCCACCCGCACAGGCATGAACACTTTCTTGCCCCCCAGCTTGGTTTCCTTCTGGACGGCTTTGAACAGGGCCTTGGTGCCGGCATGGTCCAGGTTTTCCGCAGCTGCCAGTTTGTCCAGGAACAGGCTCATCACCTGGGGCACTGTTTCTTCCTTCAGCACGGCTTCCGCTTCCGGAGTTTCGAAGTCGAATTCGTCAGTGAAGTACAGGGCCACTTTTTCCGGGATTTCCTTCCCGAATTCCGCCTGGTCCCGGGCGGTCAGGATGACTTTCTTCAGCCATTCCAGCTTGTCCCCGGTTTCTTCCCCGGTCATGTACCCGGCTTCCTTCATGAAGGGTACGGCAAAAGCCACATAGTCTTCGTCGGACAGCTGGCGCATGTAATGGGCGTTCAGCCAGTTCAGTTTCTTGATGTCGAATACCGCCGGGTTCTTGGCCACATGGTCCAGAGAGAACTGCTGGATCAGTTCTTCCCGGGAGAAGATTTCCTGGTCAGAATTGGGCGCCCAGCCCAGGAGAGCCAGGAAGTTCACAATGGCGTCAGGCAGGTAGCCCATCTGCCGGTACTGGTCCACGGAAGTGGCCCCGTGCCGTTTGCTCATCTTCTTGTGGTCCGGTCCCAGGATCAGGGAAATATGACCGAAGGTGGGTTTTTCGAATCCCAGGGCATCGTACAGCAGCAGCTGCCGGGGCGTGTTGGACAGATGTTCTTCCGCCCGGATCACACAGTTGACCCCCATCAGGGCGTCGTCGATGACCACGGCGTAGTTGTAGGTGGGGATCCCGTCGCTTTTCACGATGACAAAGTCCCCGATGCCGTTGGAATCGAAATGCACGTCCCCACGGACTTCATCGTGGACCACAATATCCTGGTCTTCCGGCACCCGGAACCGGATGGTGGGTTTCCGGCCTTCCGCTTCGTAGGCGGCCCGCTGCTCCGGAGTCAGGTTCCGGCATTTCCCCATGTACCGGGGCGTCTTCCCCTGGGCGGTCAGGGCTTCCCGTTCCGCTTCCAGTTCTTCCGGAGTGCAGTAGCAGTAATAGGCCTTGCCTTCTGCCAGCAGCTTGTCGGTGTATTTCTTGTAGATGTCCAGCCGTTCCATCTGCCGGTAGGGGCCGTTGGGGCCTCCCACATCCACCCCTTCATCCCAGTCGATGCCCAGCCATTTCAGGGCCGCTTTGATGTTGGCTTCCCATTCCGGTTTGGACCGGTCCTGGTCGGTGTCTTCGATCCGCAGCAGCATGACCCCGTTTTCCTTCCGGGCCAGCAGCCAGTTGAACAGCGCAGACCGGGCGCCTCCGATGTGGAACGGCCCGGTAGGGCTGGGTGCAAAACGTACTTTCAGTTTCTTTTCCATTGTATCTTCCTCCCAAAGGTTTTTTATCTTGTAAGACTGGCCACGGCTTCGGCAGCAATGCCTTCTCCACGGCCTGTAAAGCCCAGTTTTTCCGTGGTGGTGGCCTTTACGTTCACCGCGTCCCGGGGCAGCCCCAGGTCCGCGATGAGATTCTCCAGCATGGCCGGCTCATAGGGAGCCAGCTTGGGACGCTGGGCGATGATGGTCACATCCACGTTGTTCACCTGCCAGCCGGCTGCCCGGAGCTTCTCCAGCACCGCCGCCAGCAGTTTCCGGCTGTCCGCCCCCAGATAGGCGTCGTCCGTATCCGGGAACAGCCGGCCGATGTCTCCCAGGCCCGCCGCCCCCAGCAGGGCGTCCATCAGGGCATGGAGAGCCACATCCGCGTCAGAATGGCCGTCCAGTCCTTTATCCCAGGGCACAGTGACCCCGCAGAGGATCAGAGGCCGGCCTTCCACCAGCCGGTGCACGTCATACCCGGATCCGATCCGGAATTCCATAGGCTTTCCCTCCCTGCGTTCTGCCAGATCCTGAGCCCAGGCCAGGTCTTCCGGCGTAGTGATCTTCCGGTTGTCATAGTCCCCCATGATGAGGGCCACCTGACCGCCCAGGGCTTCCACCAGGCTGGCATCGTCGGTCACATCCAGCCGGCGTTCCCGGGCCAGGGCGAATCCTTCCCGGAGCAGCTCCGGCCGGAAGATCTGAGGAGTCTGGACCGCCCAGAGACGGCTCCGGTCCAGGGTGTGGTCCACAGAACCGGCGCAGTCATCCACTTTGATGGTATCCTTGCAGGGCACTGCAGCAATGGCCGCCCCGGTTTCCCGGGCTTTGTCCCACACCCGCTGGAACAGTTCCGGCCCGGCAAAGGGACGGGCCCCGTCGTGGACCGCCACCCAGGAGGCATCCTCAGGCAGAGCCGCCAGGGCATGGGCCACAGAATCCTGCCGCTCTTTCCCGCCGGTGACCACCTGCCAGGCAAGGCCGGGGAACTGCCGGTCCTGCCACTCCTGGAGCAGCTGCCGGGCTCCCGTTTCTTCCCCTTTGGCCACAGTGACCAGGGCCAGGGTCAGGCCGGGCACCTGGCTCAGCTGATGCAGGTTCCGGACCAGGATGGGGATTCCCCGGACAGAGGCATAATTTTTATTATACCCCAAACCCAGCCGTTTTCCCATACCTGCGGCGGCAATGATGCAAACCAATTCCTTTTCCATCCCATCATTCCTTATCTTATTTCAGTTTGGCAAAGATCATCCGTCCGGCAGAAGTCTGGAGCACGGAGGTGACCGTCACCGGCACGGTGAAGTTCACGCAGCGCTTGCCCCCTTCCACCACCACCATGGTACCGTCATCCAGGTAGCCGATGGCCTGGCCCGGTTCCTTGCCTTCCTTGGCCAGATAGATCTGGAGCTCTTCTCCCGGCAGTACGGACTGCTTCAGGGCATTGGCCAGGTCGTTGATGTTCAGCACCCGGACCCCCTGGATCTCCGCCACCTTGCTCAGGTTGAAGTCATTGGTGGCCACCATGCCGCCCCGCTCTTTGGCCAGACGGACCAGCTTGGTATCCACTTCTGTAATGTCGTCATAATCCTTGTCGGCGATTTCCACCACCGCGTTTTTGTCCCCCTGGATGGCCCGGACAATGTCCAGCCCTCTCCGGCCCCGGTTCCGTTTCAGGGTATCCCCGGAATCGGCGATCTTCTGGAGCTCTTCCAGGACGAATTTGGGGATCACGATGATCCCTTCCAGGAACCCCAGCCGGATCACATCCAGGATGCGGCCGTCGATCAGAACGCTGGTATCCAACAGTTTATAAGTGCGGGAAGCATTACGGGCACTGGCTTTCCGGGCATTGTCCTTGTTCCGGGCAAACCAGACTCGGTTAAAGAATAAAAGGATATCCTCACGTTTGTTCAACGCCACCTTGGCCCCGATGATGGCCCCCATGATGCTGAAGATCAGGGAGATGTACGGCCCCACAATGGGCAGACGGGAAAAGGCCGTCCCCAAAAGGGTGGCTACCACCAGTCCGGTGATCACCCCGATGGACAGGACAAAAATGTCCCCGGTGGGCAGATCCGCCAGATAGGATGCCAGGATCTCCGAATAATGGAGGGTGGAATGGATCAGGGGCGTGGCGGCAGCCTTGCCGATGTACCCAAAGATCAGGGCCCCGACCACCCCCAGAATCAGGTTCAGAGGCGTCACCCCCAGAAACCCCAGTTTCAGGTAATCCGAAGAAACGAATTCACTGAGAAGAGGCGTGGCGATTTCCATCAGGAAAACCCCCAGGGCAGCAAAGACCAGGATAACGACAAATTTGATGATTTTCTCAACCATAGTTTCACCTCCTTGCGCAACATTTCAAAGTTTATTGTACAATAATACGAAAATAAAGAAAAGAGATTGCAACAGAAATTGGAATAAAGTGTAAAAAAGGAGGTGTGAAAAATTATTTCACACCTCCCGTCAATGGTCAATTGTTAATGGTCAATGGCCTCATGATGAAATTTGCAGGCAAATTTCCAAGCCAGAAAATCACACAAACTGATCCAGCCATTTTTCACTTTTTTCTTCATCCACGCTTTCCACCAGCATGAACTCACTGAGGAGGATCTGCTTGGCGGTGGTCAGGAGCCTGCGTTCCCCGGCGGACAGCTTCTTTTCCGTTTCCTGTACTGCCAGGGTCCGGACCACGTCCGCCACTTCGAAGATGTCCCCGGTCTTCATTTTATCCACGTACATGTTGTACCGGCGGTTCCAGGTGATCCGCTTCATCTTGTTTTCCGGCCGGGCCTTCAGCACGTCTTCCACCTTGGGAAGGATGGCCTTGTTCACAATGGGACGGAGCCCGATTTTATCCACATTGACTTCCGGGATCAGCACCTTCATATCGCTGAGCAGCATCTTCAGCACAAAATAGTTGACCGGATGACCGTCAATCTGTTTCTGCTCCACATTCTTTATCACAGCCGCCCCATGCATGGGGTACAGCACTTTATCGCCCACTGCAAACATTCTGCTACCTCCTTACGTACAGAGTAGATACAATACCAACAACTGTATTTATTGTAGCACGGATGTTGCAAGAAGTCAAATTTCTAGATTATAACACTTATCTTATGGTGATGTCAACGGTTTTTTGTGAAAAAGCAGGTGCCGTTTTCACGGCACCTGCTGTCAATTGTCAATGGTCAATTGTCAATGGCCGAAGGAAGCCAGATGCGCCCCATCTGGCCATTAAGGAGGACGCAGCTGACGCTGCTAACCCACCACCCATGCTGCGCATGGATACCCCCGCCCTTGCAAAGGGCGGATAGCCGCCCGGAGCTTCGGCCGATTGCTTATGCACCAGCGCATCAGCCCGGCGTACAATCATATATCCGCCCTTTTCAAGGGCGGGGGACCAGCCGCCCGGCTGGTGGTGGGTTAGCAGCCGAAGGCTGCGTTTTCCTTCAAAAAATTTTGCCTGCAAAATTTCCCCTTCTGCCTCTCACATCCCGCTCTCCTCCCGGATCCGCTCCAACCGGTCATCGGTGGCCGGGTGATCAGAGAGCATCCTGCCAAAGAATCCCAGTTGGGGATTGTGGTACATGGTGTCCAGCTTGGCCAGGCCGCTGTACAGTTCCGGCCCCAGGCCCAGCTGACAGGCGTAGGCGTCGGCGGCATATTCATCCTGCCGGGAACAGTACCGGTTGAACAGGGTGAGAGGCCACCCCAGCAGCCAGTTCCCCAGCCGGAGGATGAAGTTCATCACGATGCAGAAGAACACCAGGATGAACCCCAGCACAGGGATGAACTGGAGCACCGTCAAAAGAGCCAGGAACAGGCTGTAAATCCGGAAACAGGCCCGGTTGGCCGTGGACATGCCCCAGAGCAGCAGCAGTTTCCAGGTGTGTCCCTTCTGCAGGTGGCCCATTTCGTGGGCCAGGATCCCGGACAGCTCCTCCACGGTGAAATACTGGAACATGGGCTCATTGACGATGATGTTGTTGTCACCCAGGGCACAGGCGTTGAAGGATTTTTCCGGATTCACGTACAGATGGAAGGTCTCCCCTTCCAGTCCGCCCCGGCGGATCACCGGCTCCAGAGCCTGTTCCAGCACCTGCCGGTAAGGGCCCTGGGCAGATTTCCACCCGCTGGTGAAAATCATCACCCGCTGAAAAAAGGGCAGCTGCATCAAAAGCCCCGGCACCAGAATCAGTACCGTCATCAGCCACTGCTGCCAGCCGGGGCTGGCATCCAGGGTCCGGAGGGTCTCCGGCGGCAGGAAGAAAGCCGCCAGAAGCAGGAAAAACGGGCTCCACAAAGACAGGAGCAGGTAGTTCACAAAGAAAGAAACGATCATCAAAAGGGCGCTCACCGTGCTCCCTCCTCTTCACATACAGAAGCGAGCCGCCCGGCATGCGGCCCCTACGGGTTCGTGGAAGCCGTCAGGCTCCTGACTGCGTTCATCGGCTCCGTAGGGGTTCCACGCCGGGAAACCCGCCTTAAACCGGTCCGTTATGCGTAAACGATTTTATTTATATTCCTCCGCCAGCTTCTTGAACAAGGGCAGGGACTTTTTGATGGTGTCATAGCTGATGCAGTAGCTGGCCCGGAAATACCCCGGGCAGCCGAAATCCGTACCCGGCACCAGGAGCAGGTCGTACTTTTTGGCCCGTTCGCAGAAGGCATAATCGTCCTCTTCCAGGCATTTGGGGAACAGGTAGAAGGCCCCCTGGGGCTTCAGCACGGTGAATCCGGCTTCCTTCAGGCCCTGATACAGCAGCTGTCCGTTCCGTTCATAGGGAGCGATATTGGACGGCTTCCCGGCGCACCGGGCCACCACCAGCTGCCACAGGGAAGGGGCGTTCACATGGCATTCCACCCGGGCTGCCCCGGCAATGGCTCCGAACATTTTGGCAAAATCCGCCACTTCACCGGGCACCACAATATAGCCGATCCGTTCCCCGGGCAGGGAGAAGGATTTGCTGTAGGAATAGCACACCAGGGTGTTCTTGTAGTACAGAGGGATGTAAGGCACCTGGATATCCCCGTAGACGATTTCCCGGTAGGGTTCGTCGGCGATGATGAAAATGGGATGGCCGTATTCCTTCTCCTTCTTTTCCAGCACTGCTGCCAGGTTCCTGATGGTCTCTTCCGAATACACCACACCGCTGGGGTTGTTGGGAGAGTTGACGATGACCCCTTTGGTGTGGGGCGTCACCAGTTTTTCAACGGCGGCGAAGTCGATTTGGAAGTCTTCCGTCCGGGCGGGTACCACTTTCAGGCTGGCCCCGGTGGATTCCACAAAGCACCGGTATTCCGGGAAGAACGGGGCAAAAGCGATGAATTCATCCCCTTCTTCCGCCAGGGCCTTGAAGCAGATGGTAATGGCCGCAGCAGCGCCCCCTACCATGAACAGGTTGGCCCCGGTGAAATGGGTGCCGAACCGGCGGTTGATGTCCTGGGCCAGGGTTTCCCGGACTTCCGGTTTCCCGGGGGCCACGGTGTAGCTGTGAATGGCCTGGGGCGGCAGTTCGTTCATGATGTCGATGACAGCTTCCTTGATGTAGTCAGGGGCCGGCACATTGGGGTTCCCCAGGCTGAAGTCGCAGATGTTCTCCGCTCCCACTTCTTTGGCCCGTTTCTGGCCGTATTCAAAAATGGTCCGAATGGTGGATTTTTTCGAACCCAGTTCATACATTTTCTCGTTTACCATAAGATCACCTGTGTTTCTCTGTAGAGTTGGTACTATTATAACATAAAAAAAGGGACCGTTGCGCAAGCAACAGTCCCTCTCCTCTTCTCAGCCCAACAAAGCCTTTACCATGGCATTCACCCGCTGGCCGGTTGCCTGGCCTTTGGTCCGTGCCATGACGGTGCCCATGACCTTGCCCATATCCTTCATGGATTTGGCTCCGGTCTTTTCAATGGCTTCCGCCACAATGGCCTTCAGTTCGTCATCGCTCAGCTGCTGGGGCAGATACTTCTTCAGCACTTCGATTTCCTGCTGATTTTTCTCCACCACATCAGGACGGTTGGCGTCCTTGACCTCTTTGATGGTATCTTCTCTCTGTTTGACTTCCTTCATGATGACAGCCAGTACAGCGTCATCCTTCAGTTCTGTCTTTTCGTCAATTTCCTTGTTCCGAATGGCAGCCCATACCATACGCAAAACGGCCAGCCGAAGCTTGCCGTTTTCCCGGTCTTTCATGGCCTGTTTCATATCGGTTTGCAGAATCTCTCGTAAAGACATCTTCCACGCCCCCAAATCAAATCAAGTCAATGAAGATTATCTGGATTTGCGTTTTCTAGCAGCTTCAGACTTCTTTTTCCGTCTTACGCTGGGTTTTTCATAGTGTTCGCGTTTTCTTACTTCGGACAGGACGCCCGCTTTCTGCGTAGCCCGTTTGAAACGGCGCAGAGCGCTGTCCAAAGATTCGGTTTTGCCAACTCTGATCTCAGTCATCTATATCCCTCCCTCCACGATCTCTTTCGGGAAGTGTAATTTAACATTAACACCTAGCCATTATACCGTAAAAATGCAGTCTCTGTCAACAGAAAATCTGCCTTTTCTCAGCAGGGAGGCCATCCCAGTTCCTTGCCGCCCAGAATGTGGAAATGGAGGTGTGGGACAGTCTGTCCCCCTTCCACGCCGGTGTTCACCACAATCCGGAAGCCTTTTTCGGCAATGCCCAGTTTCTTAACAATCTCAGGCAGTACCTTCTTCACATGGACCAGGATCTCAGGGGATGCGGTGAGGATATTCTCCGTATGTTCCTTGGGAATCACCAGCACATGGACCGGCGCCCCGGGATTCAGATCGTTGATTACGATCACCTGGTCATCTTCGTAAACCCGTTTGCTGGGGATCTCCCCGGAAACGATTTTGCAGAATACGCAGTCAGTCACAGTCTCACCCCCCTGTTCATGGAATATCTTATATTATATCACCCTTCAGCCCGTCCTCAAAGAGCTTTTCCAGACGAACGGGAGAAATTTTTCCCTTCATGTTTTCCGGGCTGTCCGCATACACCCGTACATACCCGGGAGTGAGCCCTTCCCACAGGCCGTTCTTTTTGTTCCGGCGCTCCCAGAGCACGGTGCTTTCCCGGCCGATCTGTTCCTGCCGGTAAGCCAGGTTCCCTTCCCGGTCCACTTCTTCCAGCCGGTGGACCCGGTCCTGTTTTTCCTGGTTGGAGATCTGGTCCGGCATCACCGCCGCCGGGGTCCCCTTCCGCTGGGAATAGGGGAAAATATGGATCTTGCTGAACCGGCACTGGCGGATAAAGTCCAGGGAGGCCTGGAAATCCTCTTCCGTTTCGCCGGGGAAGCCCACGATCACGTCGGTGGTAATGGCCACATTGGGCACCAGGCTCCGGATCTTCTCCAGCAGCTGGGCGAATTTGGCCGTGTCATAGGGCCGGTGCATCCGTTTCAGGGTGCTGTCGCAGCCTGCCTGGAGGGGCAGATGGAGATGGGCGCACAGCCGGGGCTCTTGGGCCATCAGTTCCAGCAGGGCGTCTTCCACTTCCACGCTTTCCAGGCTCCCCAGCCGCAGCCGGGGCACCTGGGGCTGTGCAGAAAGAGCCGCCTTCACCGCGTCGGACAGATGGGGTCCCCCGGGGATTTCCTTCCCGTAGCAGCCCAGATGGATGCCGATCAGGACGATTTCCTTGTACTGTTCCGCCGTCAGCTTGGCCACTTCTTCCCGGATGTTTTCCAGGGACCGGGAGCGGAGATGGCCCCGGGCGTAGGGGATGATGCAGTAGGCGCAGTACTGGTCGCATCCTTCCTGGATCTTCAGGAAGGCCCGGTTCCGGCTGGCATCCACTGCCGCATCCAGTTCTTCGAATTCCCGTCCCACCGGCAGATCGTGGACCGCGTTGATGGGCGCTTCTTCCGGGCTTTCTCCCAGCCGTTCCCGGACCAGTTCCACCACCTTGCTCCGATCCTGGTTCCCGATGATCAGGTCCACCCCGTCGATGTGGACCACTTCGTCAGGAGAAGTCTGGGGATAGCAGCCGGTGACCACAATCAGAGGCTTGGGATCCCGCCGGGCCGCCCGGTGGATGATCTTCCGGCTCTTGCTCTGGCCCATGTTGGTCACCACGCAGGTGTTGATGAGACAGATGTCCGCCGGCTCCTCGAAATCCACGATCTCATAGCCCGCATCCCGGAACAGTTTCTCCATGGATGCGGTATCCGACTGGTTCACCTTGCATCCCAGTGTATAAAAAGCGATTTTCTTCATGCTGTGTTTTCCTTATCCTCCCAAATTCCCTGTTTCGTACATAATGGCTGTAAGGGTGGCCAGAGCCGCCGTTTCCGTCCGCATGATCCGGGGCCCCAGGCTTACCGAATGCCAGCCCAGTTCCTGAGTCAGAGCGAATTCGTCCTTGGAGATGCCCCCTTCCGGACCGATCAGGAAGGCGATGGAGGCTGCTTCCTTATGGGCCGCCAGTACCTCCCGGATGCCCCGGGTGTCTTCCACTTCATAGGCCACGATCTTCAGTTCCGCCGGACATTGGGTCACAATGTCCCGGAACCTGGCCGGCAGGGCCACCTGGGGAATGATGTCCCGTTTGCTCTGCTTGGCCGCCGCTTCGGCGATTTTCTGCCACCGTTCCTGCTTTTTGTCCGCCTTGGCCGGGTCCACCTTCACCACCGAATGGTCCATGATGGCCGGGCGGATCTCCGTGACCCCCAGTTCAATGGCCTTCTGGATCACCCATTCCAGTTTGTCCTGTTTGGGCAGCCCCTGGATCAGGGTCACTTTCACCGAAGGTTCGTGGCTTTTTTCCAGGGTTTCCACCAGAGCCAGGTCCACCCGGTTTTCCCCGAAGCCGGTGATCTTCATCACCGCCGCCACCTGGTCCAGGCTTACGATCTGGAGCTGTTCCCCCAGCTTCATCCGCAGCACATGGGTGATGTGATGGGCGTCCTGGCCGTCGATGAACATGGTTTCCCCGAAATCCCGGGGTACAAAGAACCGGTACACGTCAGCCTTCCTTTCCCATGGTCACGGCACACCAGCCCGCCTTCCGTTTCACATCCAGGAAGGTGAAGCCGTTTTCCCTGGCCGCTTTTTCCACATCCGGCAGCCGTTCCTCGATGATGCCGCTGGCCAGGAACCGGCCGTTCTGCCGCAGCTTCACCGCCACTTCCGGCAGTACCAGGATGATGATGTCCGCAATGATGTTGGCAATGATCAGATCCGCCTGGCCCGGGGTGCCGTCCAGCAGGTTCCCCTGGTTCACGGTGATCCGGCTGCTGAGCCCGTTCTGGGCAATGTTCTCTTTGGCCACTTCCACGGCCTTTTCGTCGATGTCCACCGCGTGGATGGTCTTGGCTCCCAACAAAGCCGCCGCCATGGCCAGGATGCCGCTGCCGGTGCCCACATCGAAGACTTCACAGTCCGGAGTCACCAGGTCTTCCAGCCGCTGGATGCACATGCTGGTGGTGGCGTGGGTGCCGGTGCCGAAGGCCATTCCCGGATCCAGGGCGATGACCTTCTCGTCCCCCTGGGGTTCGTAGGTTTCCCAGGACGGTTTGATCACGATCTTCTTCCCCACTTTGGTGGTGTGGAAATACTGCTTCCAGGTGTTGGCCCAGTCCTTTTCGCTGATCTGCCGGAACAGAGTGGGCCCGAACCGGAACTTCCCGATCCGGCCTTCGATGGCCTGGAGTCCCTGTTCAATGGCGTCCAGTTTCTGCTGGAGCTGGTCGTTTTCCGGGTAGTAGGCGGAAACAGTGACCACTTCCGTATTTTCCTGATGGGGGATGTCGCACAGTTCCCAGGTGGCACTTTCCCGCAGCTGGTTCAGCAGCAGAGGGTCTTCGATTTCCACCCCGTTCCGGGCCCCCACCTCCCGGAGCAGATCCGCCACAGCCTCCACAGCCTCATGGGTAACTTTTATGCTAACTTGCAGCCAAGATTCCATATGTAACGCTCCTTTGTACAGATATCGTATTATTATACCATATTGTGAGGGGGAGAAAAAGTGGGTAAGTGGGTAAGTGATCACGGGCCCAGAGTATTGTTCATCATTCATCGTTATGGAAGGAACCCGCTGCAGCAGGTTTCTCTGAAGGGAAACGCAGCCCATGGGGCTGCTAACCCACCACCCATGCTGCGCATGGATACCCCCGCCCTTGCAAAGGGCGGATAAAAACGCGGGGCGCAAGACCCCTTGTTTTGAAACATAGAACCCGTACAGAAATTTTCTGTTCTGATGTAAAAAGCAATGGGCGTCAGCCCGAGCGTATATCCGCCCTTTGCAAGGGCGGGGGACCGTTGCGCTTGCGCAATGGTGGTGGGTTAGCAGCCTCCGGCTGCGTCTTCCTTCAAAAAAATTTGCCTGCAATTTTTTTCCTTCGGCCGCTGACAGGCACAAAAAAGGACTGCCGCAGCAGTCCTTTTTTGTGCCCATCAATTGAATCTCACATACACCGCCTTCAAGTCTTCCAGCCCCAGGCCCATTTTCTGGAACCCGGTGTGGAGGGCCGCTTCGGACAGTTCTTCGTTTTTCTTCGGATCCCCCGCTTCCAGCAGCTGGCGAGCCGCTGCATCCACAGCGTGGATGTTGAAGGAGACTCCGTTATACACCAGCCGGTAGGTCCCTTCCCCACCCGGCAGGATCAGGGTGGTGGTATATTCCCGGTGCTGGGTCTTTTCCTGATCCGGTTCCGGCAGACGCATGCCGCTGGGAGTGATTTCCACCTTCTCCGGCATGCTTTCCACGTCAAAAGTACCGTAGTTGGTCACCTTGCCGTCCAGCACTTTAAAGAAGGGGATGGACTTCTTTTCCCGGTACCAGGTCCGGCCGCCATTGTCATGGTCATCCGCCCCTCTGAATTCCCGGATGGAAGGTTCGTCCACCGTCCCCTTCCCTTCCGGAATGGGGGTGGGTCTGTCCGGCGTGATATTTTGTATATCCATAGTCTTTATTAAGTTTTTTATTTGGTTTATCATTCCAGAGAAGAGTCCATATATGAAAAAATGGCTGCTGCACGTGTCAATACACGTACAGCAGCCATTTTCATCTTTACTTGAACAGATCTTTGATTTTGTTCAGGAAACTTTTTTCTTCCGGATTGATGGTGCTTCCGCTGGCATCGCCGAACTTCCGCAGGGCCTCTTTCTGGGCCTCGCTGAGCCCGGTGGGGATCACCACTTTGATCCGGACCATCTGGTCGCCCTTCTGACCCGACCGCAGGGATACGATCCCTTTCCCTTTGAGACGCAGGATCTTGTTGGGCTGGGTCCCTTCCGGGATCTTCACCTTCACCTGGCCGTACAGGGTGGGCACCTCGATCTCCGCCCCCAGGGTAGCCTGGACGATGTTGATGGGCACTTCGCAGGTTACGGTGGTGCCGTCCCGTTCAAAGAACTTGTGGGGTTTCACGTACAGGTATACGTACAGGTCCCCGGGACGTCCGCCCCGGAGCCCGGCTTCCCCTTCGCCGGCCACCCGCAGACGGGACCCATTGTCCACGCCGGCAGGGATCTTCACCGTCAGCATCCGTTTCTTTTTCACCCGGCCTGTGCCATGGCAGTCCTTGCAGGGATTGGTGACAATCTTCCCGGTACCATGACATTTGGGACAGGTCCGGACGTTGACCACCTGGCCAAAGAGAGAATTCTGGGTAACCCGGATCTCCCCTGTACCATGGCAGTCCGGACAGGTTTCCGGCGTGCTGCCGGGAGCCGCCCCGGAACCGTGACAGGTTTCACATTCCTCTTCCCGGTTCAGGCGGATTTTCTTCTCCGTGCCAAAAGCGGCCTCTTCAAAGGTGATCTGCAGGTCCATCCGCAGGTCGGACCCCTGCCGGGGACCATTGTCGGCCCGCCGGCTGGAACCGCCCCGTCCGGCACCTCCAAAGAACATGTTGAAGATGTCGTCCATGCCTTCTCCGCCGCCGAAACCCCCAAAGCCCTGGAACCCGCCGCCGAAGGGGTTGCCGGCACCAGCGCCGGGTCCTCCTCCGTTCTGGAAAGCAGCATGGCCGTACTGGTCATAGGCCGCTCTCTTCTGGGGGTCGCTGAGGACACTGTAGGCTTCGTTGGCCTCTTTGAATTTGTCCGCTGCTTCCGGATTGTCTTTGTTCAGGTCGGGGTGATACTTCCGGGCCAGTTTGTGGTAGGCCTTTTTCAGCTCATCGGCTGTGGCGTTTTTGGAAACGCCCAGCACTTCATAGTAGTCTCTCTTCTCTGCCATCCGTATCTCCCTCTAGGAAAGCTTATTTCTTGTCGTCGTCAACGACTTCCGCATCCACTACATCGTCGTCGGCTTTCTTGCTTTCGGTCCCTCCGTTGGCGCCTGCACCGGCGTTGGTGTTGGCATTGGCACCGGCAGCACCCTGGGCAGCGCCCTGGTTCTGCTTGTACAGTTCAGCGCTCAGTTCATACAGAGGTTTCTGCAGGGCTTCGGTATCGGCTTTGATCTTGTCGGTATCGTCGCCTTTCATGGTTTCTTTCAGGGTGGCGATGGCGTCCTGGACCTTCTTGATCAGGTCGTCATGGCCTTTGCCGTTCATGTCCTTCACGGTCTTTTCAGCCTGGTAGATCAGGGTATCTGCCTGGTTCTTGGCTTCTACGGCTTCCTTCCGCTTCTTGTCGGCGGCTTCGTTGGCCTGGGCTTCCTTCACCATCTTGTCCACTTCTTCCTTGCTCAGGCTGCCGGAAGAAGTAATGGTGATCTTCTGTTCCTTGCCGGTACCCAGATCCTTGGCGCTTACGTTTACGATACCGTTGGCATCGATATCGAAGGCCACTTCGATCTGAGGCACTCCCCGGGGAGCTGCCGGAATGCCGGACAGTTCAAAACGGCCCAGGGTTTTGTTGTCCGCAGCCATTTCCCGTTCGCCCTGGAGTACGTGGATATCCACAGAGGGCTGGTTGTCGGTAGCCGTGGAGAAGATCTGTTTCTTGGAAGTAGGAATGGTGGTGTTCCGGTCAATGATCTTGGTCATCACACCGCCCATGGTTTCGATACCCAGGGACAGAGGCGTTACATCCAGCAGCAGGACATCTTTCACATCCCCAGCCAGCACGCCGGCCTGGATGGCGGCACCCATGGCCACACATTCATCCGGGTTCACCCCGTGAGCCGGTTCCTGGCCCATGGTCCGTTTAATGGCTTCCTGCACCGCAGGGATACGGGAAGAACCGCCTACCAGCAGGACCTTGTTGATGTCTTTCGGGGTCATGTTGGCATCGCTGAGGGCCTTGTTAACGCACACGATGGTCCGGTCAACCAGGTCGCTGGTCATTTCATCGAATTTGGCCCGGGTCAGATCCAGGTCCATATGCACAGGGCCGTTGGGGCCTGCGGAAATGAACGGCAGGTTGATGTTGGTGGTCAGCATGTTGGACAGTTCGATCTTGGCTTTTTCAGCAGCTTCACGGATCCGCTGCATGGCCATCTTGTCCCCGGTCAGGTCGATGCCGTTCTGTTTCTTGAATTCATCGCACATCCAGTCCATGATCCGTTTATCGAAGTCATCGCCGCCCAGATGGGTATCCCCGTTGGTGGATTTCACTTCGAACACCCCGTCGCCCAGTTCCAGGATGGACACATCGAAGGTGCCGCCGCCCAGGTCGTAAACCAGGATGGTGTGGTCGTCGGATTTATCGATGCCGTAAGCCAGAGCTGCAGCCGTGGGTTCGTTGATGATCCGTTTTACATCCAGCCCGGCGATCCGGCCTGCATCCTTGGTGGCCTGACGCTGGCTGTCGTTGAAGTAAGCCGGTACGGTGATGACGGCTTCGGTGACTTTTTCACCCAGATACCGTTCTGCATCGCCCTTCATCTTTTCCAGGATCATGGCGGAAATCTGTTCCGGCGTATAATCCTTGCCGTCAATGGTCACCGTGTATTTGGTGCCCATGTGCCGTTTGATGGAGCTGATGGTCCGTTCCGGGTTGGATACAGCCTGGCGTTTGGCCAGCTGGCCTACCAGTCTTTCCCCGTTTTTCGTAAAGCCAACCACGGAAGGAGTCAGCCGGCCGCCTTCCTGGGTGGTAATAACCGTAGGTTCGCCGCCTTCCATCACAGCGACTACGGAGTTGGTGGTCCCTAAGTCAATACCAATAATCTTAGACATAATGAATTCCTCCTGTACACTCTGGAATTATCAATCGTTCAAAACGTTGTTTTCAATCGTTGCGGACAACCCGTACCTTGGAATGGCGGATGACGTCGTCACCGATCTTGTAGCCCTTTTCCAGGACCAGATCGATGCTTTCATCCGGCAGATCCGGGTTGCTGCCCTGCATCACGGCTTCATGGATCTGAGGATCGAAAGGCTTGCCTTCCGCCGGGATCTCTTCGATGTGCAGGGTCTGGAGCGCCTTTTCAAACTGCTTGTGGATCATTTCCATGCCTTTTTGGATGGCCGCTCCGTCTTTGCTGGTTTCCAGACTGGCTTCCGCCCGTTCGAAATTGTCCAGCACCTTCAAAAATTCCCGGGCCACCTGTCCGGTTACATACCGGCCCAGACGTTCCCGTTCTTCGTTGTTCCGTTTCCGGAAGTTGTCAAAATCTGCCTGGAGCCGCAGGAGCCGGTTCTGCAGGTCAGCGATCTGCTGTTCCTGCTGGGCGATTTTTTCGTCCCTGGGATCGGGTTCTGCTGCTTTTTCGTCTTTGGTGTCAGCCTGGGCTGCTTCCGCTGCCTTGGTCTGTTCTGCGGTTTCTTCCGCCGCAGTCTGGGCCTGGGCCGCTTCCGCACCCTCTGCCTTCACGGTTTCCGGGTTCTTCTGCTGGTCCTTTTCCATTGGTCCTCCCCTACTTTTCATCCATTTTATTCATGACCACCCGCAGGTAGTTGTGAAGGTAATCCATGACGGAAATCACCTTCCGGTATTCCATACGGGTCGGTCCCAGGACCGCCAGGGTCCCCACCACCTGTCCGTTGAGACGGTAGGTGGCCTGAATCATGCTGCAGTCCTGGATGCCGGAAAATTTGTTCTCGCTGCCGATGGTCACCTTGAGACCGGAGTCCTTGTCGGCCATCAGCATGTCTTTCAGCATCTGCTCTTCCTCCAGCACGCTCAGCAGCTCCCGGATCCGTTCCGGATCCTTGAATTCCGGCTGGCTGAGCAGCTGTTTGGTGCCGCCCAGGTACATCTTGTTCTCCGACTGGCCGCTCCGCATCTGTCTGACCACCTGGATCAGAGAAGCATACAGGGCTTTGTCCCCAGCCAGGGCATCCCGGACGTCTTTCAGGATCTGGTCTGTGATATCGTTCAGCTTCATCCCATGGAGCTTGTTGGTGACTCTCTGGGCCAGGGTGTCCATTTCCAGGCGGCTCATGCCCGCCGGGATCTGGATCACACTGTTGTCCATCCGCCCGTCGTTGGCCACGATGCACAGGATGGCCTGGTGCTCGTTCAGGGGCAGGAAGCGGAGATAGGAAAATACGCTTTCGCTGTCCTTGTTGGCCAGCACCACGGACACGTTCTTGCTCATCCGTGACAGGATCTTGGCGGTGGACTGGAAGATATCGTCGATGCTGTGGACCCGTTCCCGGAACCAGCTGTTGATCAGCGCCACATCGTTGGGCGCCAGGGCATCGGGTTTGGCAATGGAATCCACATAGTACCGATAGGCAGCCGCTGACGGGACACGGCCCGCCGAAGTATGGGGCTGCTCCAGATAACCCAGCAGTTCCAGGTCGGACATTTCGTTCCGGATGGTTGCCGGGCTGATCCCCAGATTGTACTTCCTGGCGATGCTGCGAGATCCTACAGGCTCCGCCGTTTCGATATAGTCTTCAATGATCAGTTGAAGAATTTTTTTCTTGCGGTCACTCAGCACTGTAATCATCTCTCTTCTGGATTGTTAGCACTCTAATAATTGGAGTGCTAACATCTAAGTGTAAAGATACACCTCTTTAGTCAAATTGTCAATACTTTCCCTAAAAATATTTGCCTTTTTACAAAAATTCTTCAAAGGCCAGATTTCCGTACCGCATCCCCTGTTCCGTAAGGCGGATTCGGTCCCCTTCCCGGGTGATCCAGCCCCGGTTCTGGCAATGGGCGAACCCTTCTTTATATATATGGAAGAAATCTTCTCCCGTCCGCAGCCGGAATTCTTCCAGGGACAGTCCCTTGGCGGTGCGCAGGTTCATGAACACCAGCTCTTCCCGCCGTTCCGTGGGAGTCAGTTCTTCCTGTTCCGGGGCTTCTCCCCGGAGATAGGCCATCAGATTCCGGGGATTGGTCTCCCGTTTCTTTCCGTCGAACCCGCAGGCAGCAGGGCCGAAGGCCAGATAGGGATCGTAGTGCCAGTACACCTGGTTGTGCCGGGATTCCTGACCGGGCCGGGCAAAATTGGAGATTTCGTACCTTTGGTACCCGGCTTTGGGCAGTTCTTCCATGAGCAGGTCGTACATGGCGCCGGTTTCCTCTTCCGAAGGCAGGGCCAGCTGCCCTTCCCGGATCTGTTTGGCCAGAAGGGTCCCCTCTTCCACCGTAAGACCGTAGACGGACACATGGTCCACCCCGGTTTGCAGCAGCCGTTCCAGGGAATCCCGGACAGATTCCACTGTCTGGCCAGGGTAGCCGTAGATCAAATCGCCGCTGATCCGCCGGAACCCGGCCTGCCGGGCCAGGGCAATGGCTTCTTCCGCCTGCTCCGCCGTATGGATCCGGCCCATGGACGCCAGTTCAGACTGCTGGAAGGACTGGATTCCCAGGCTCAGCCGGTCGAACCCCAAAAACCGGTAAAACCGGAGCCGTTCCAGGTCCACCGTCCCCGGATTGGCCTCCAGGGTGGCTTCCGCCGGCTGCTGCCAGAAGCCCCGTTCCTTCAGGGCGGAAACAATGGCAGCCAGATCATCCAGAGGCAGCACACTGGGGGTGCCCCCGCCGAAATACACCGTAGCCCTGGGCGAAACCGGCAAAGCCGGCGTACAGGCGGAGATTTCCTCTACCAGACGCCGGGCGCAGTCGTTCATGATATGGTCGTTGTAAATCTGATACGAAGCAAAATCACAGTAGGCACATTTATGGACGCAAAAAGGGATGTGCACATAAACCGCCTGGTACGATTCCCAGGGATGGGACATGGTGTTCTCCTTTGACCGTCTTATTTCCCCTTCTTCACATCTTCCAGCAAGGCCATCTTCATGGCGTAGTACCGGGGGCTCATGTCCAGGAAATGCATGTGGGGATTGCTGAAACGCTGTTCTTCGGGCCAGATTTCGTGGTCCAGCTGCTTCCGCACGTACCGGCGGATTTCTTCCAGGGACGGGGACGGGTGGAGGCACTTGCCTTTTTCCAGCACCAGTTCCTGGAGTTCCCGGAAGGTACAGTCTTTGAAGCTCATCTTCTTCCAGGGCCGCTGGGTATCCACAAAGGAGAATTCGGCTCTTTCCCGGGGATCTTCGTCATGGAGGGTCAGGAGATCCGCAATGGCATGGCCGGTTTTGTCATACACTCTCCAGGCCCGTTTCCGGCCCGGGTTGGTGATCTTTTCAAAGGTTTCGGAGATCTTGATCTTGGGGATGATGGCTTTGTCCTTGTGTACAGCCACCAGCTTGTACACGGCCCCGAAGACCGGGTCGCTCTTGGCGGTGATCAGCCGTTCCCCCACCCCGAAGGAATCCACGCAGCCGCCCTGTTCCAGGATGGAGCTGATGGTGTATTCATCCAGGGAGTTGCTCATGACGATGATGGCATCGGTGAGCCCGGCATCGTCCAGCATCTTCCGGGCCTTTTTGGACAGGTAGGCCAGGTCCCCGGAGTCGATCCGGATCCCTTTCAGCCGTTTGCCCATGGGTTCCAGTACTTCCTTGGCCACCCGGATGGCGTTGGGCACCCCGGAATCCAGTACATCGTAGGTATCCACCAGCAGGATGGCGTTGTCCGGGTAGATTTCCGCGAACCGCTTGAAAGCGGTGTATTCGTCGTCATAGTACATGACCCAGCTGTGGGCCATGGTGCCGCTTACCGGGATGTTGAACATCTGGCCGGCCAGGACGGTGGCCGTGCTGTCAGCTCCGCCGATATAGGCGGCCCGGGCCCCGTATACGGCGGCGTCCATGTTGTGGGCCCGGCGGGCGCCAAAGTCGGACACTCCCCGGCCCTGGGCGGCTTTCACGATCCGCTGGGCCTTGGTGGCGATCAGGGACTGGTGGTTGATCTCGCACAGGATAGCGGTTTCCACCAGCTGGGCATCCACCAGAGGAGCGTACACCGTCAGCAGGGGTTCATCAGGATAAATCACACTGCCTTCGGGCATGGCATATACATTTCCCCGGAACTGGTAGGTTTCCAGCCACTGGAGAAAGGGTTCGCTGAATACATGGAGGCTTCGGAGATAGGAAATGTCTTCGGTGGAAAAATGCATGTTCTCCAGGTAATCCAGCACCTGTTCCAGACCGGCAAAAATGGCGAAACCGCCTCCGTCCGGATTGTTCCGATAAAATACATCAAAGGACACATAGTCGTCCTTGTCCCGTTTCTTGTCTTCAAAATACCCGTTGGCCATGGTCATTTCATAGAGGTCAAACATCATGGACAGATTTCTTGCATCAAATTGTTTCATGGGTCTCCGCCTTTCCAGGTACAGTATTTGTTACCCATTGTACCACAGTTTGGCCGTTTTCGGAAAATTAAATTTTTACCACATTCCCAGGACCTTCCCCCACAGACAGCCGATGCCACCCCAGATCAGGATGGACAGCATGCTCAGGACGAAGCCAATCTGCCACCACCGGTTCTGGGTCACATATCCGGCGCCAAAAAAGATGGGAGCCGGGCCGGAGCCGTAATGGGTAAGACATCCGAACAGGCTGCTGAACCAGGCCAGCACATAGGCAGCCATGGTGGGGGGAGCTCCGGCACTGGCCATGACGCTGAGGAAGGCGGCATACATGGCGCTTACATGAGCGGTGCTGCTGGCGAACAGGTAATGGGAATAAAAGTACACCACGGCCAGGATGGCCATGGCCACCAGCCCGTTGTCCCCGGCCACCAGGGCGCCCATTTCCCGGCTGAACCAGGGAATCATCCCTTTAGTGTTCAAAAATCCGGCCATCATCACCAGGATGGCGAACCAGACCAGAGTATCCCAGGCGGCTTTTTCACTTTTGATGTCATCCCAGGTGAGCACATCGGTCAAAAGCAGCAGGCACAGGCCCAACAGTGCGGTGAGGGTTTCACTGAGACCGATGTACCGGCCCCCGGCCCAGAGACCGATGAGCAGAAGAAAGATCACGGCCATGGCTTTTTCTTCCCGTTTCAGGGGACCCATGGCGTCCAGTTTCTGCCGGGCCAGAGCCGGAGCCTCCGGGGTCTCCTTCAGTTCCGGCGGGTTCATTTTATAGATCACCAGCGGGAACAGCACCAGGGAAAGCACCGCCGGCACACAGGAAGCCGCCAGCCAGCCGCCCCAGGTCATGTTCACCCCCAACAGGTCGCTGGCAAAGCTGACGGCCATGGGGTTGGCGGCCATGGAGGTAAGGAACACGGCGGAAATCACCACGTCGCACTGGAACACCACCGGCACCAGGAAGTTCCCCAGCTTGTTCTGGGTCCCCTCTTTGGGGTCGGAACCAAAGGTCACGTTCAGGGACTGGACAATGGGAGCCAGGATGCCTCCGGCCCGGGCGGTGTTGCTGGGCATGGCCGGGGCGATCACCAGGTCGCTGGCCACCAGGGAATAGGCCAGGAACAGGGGCTTTTTGCCGAACCGTTCCACAAACAGATAGGCGATCCGTTCCCCCAGCCCGGTTTTCACGATGCCCCGGGAAATGAAGAAGGCCACCACCACCAGCCAGATGGTGGGAATGCTGAATCCACTGAGAGCTTCTTTCAGGGTAAGGGTCCGGGTGAGACAAAGGCTCACCATGCCCAAAAGAGCCATGACGCCCATGGGCAGAGGTTTCAGGATCAGCCCCACAATAGTGGCGGCAAAGACGCCGAACACATGCCAGCCGGCCGGGGCCAGGTCTCCCGGAGGAGGCACCAGGAAGGACAGGGCGCCCAGGAACCCGCAGAAAATCAGTTGTTGCCATTTTTTGGACAGGGTCACAATGTCAGCCTTCTTTCTTGGATAGGGGCCGTTGCCAGATAGACAAAAAGAAGCCGTTCCGCAACAGCCGGTTACAGCTTCTTATTGTACATCATTTAAATTGTTTTAAAAAGAGGGAAACTCTCTACCCGGAAAGAAGCGGACAGGCCTCCTGGAGCCCCCAGGACCGGAGCTGCCGTTCCATCTGGTCGGCGGTCAGCCCCAGGGCCCGGCAGAAGTCCGGCATGAGCAAAGCTCCCTGGAGGGTGTCCCACAAAGCAGCAGAATCTATGGTATGGTTCATAATGGATCTCCCAAAATAAGTCAAAAAATTCCGTTAGCGACAGTTCCATTATACCACGTTCCCTTTCCTTTTCCTGATGCTTCTGTTATACTCTTTTAAGATAACTTTGTGAAATACCAATTCGTTGGTTCACCCAACCATCAGTTATGGATAAGGAGAATTCCCATGCGTTTGTCCTATATTCCCACCTTTGCCGCCGTGTGCCGGTGGGGCACCTTTTCCCGGGCGGCGGAAAAGCTCCATATTTCCCAGCCGGCAGTTTCCAAGGCCATCAAGGAACTGGAACAGGACTGCGGCGTAGCCCTGTTTGAACGGCAGCACAGCACCATTTCGCTCACCCCGGAGGGCCGGAAGCTGTGGGAAGGCTGCCAGCGCTGGCTGAAAGAAAGCGAGGAGCTGGAAAAACTGGGGACTTCCCTGAAAACCGGCCGGCAGATCCTGCGGATCGGGGTGGTGCCCATGTGCGGGAACACCATTTTCCCCCAGCTCCACCAGCAGTTCCTGGCCCGGCATCCTCATTATCAGATCCGCACTGTAGAGGACACCGCCAGCGTGCTGTACGGGCTCCTGGACCGGCAGGAACTGGACCTGATCCTGTGTGTCACCAACCATCTGCCCCTGGCCCCCTATCACTGCAAGGTCATCAAAAAAAGCCGGCTGGAACTGTTTGTGGCCCGGACCCATCCCCTGGCCCGGAAGAAAATCCTCTCCTTCCAGGACCTGGCCGGGGTGCCCCTGGTACTGTTCCCGGACACCTTCGGCCAGACCCGGTACATCCGCCGGCTGTTCGCCCAGGCCCAGACAGAACCCCAGGTTCTCCACCAGACCAGCCAGGTATTCACCATCCTGTCCTACATCCGGTCCGGAGCCGCCGCCGGCTTCCTGCCGGAAGAATTCGCCCGGACAGAAAAAGAACTGGCCGCCGTCCCCCTGGAAGGGGTGCCGGCAGCCAGCATCAATCTGGTATGGCTCCAGGATACCCGGACCCATCCGGGGATCGGAGAGTTTGTGAGGGAGTGTGAATAAATTCACACCCCGGTCGCGAGCCAAATGAAAAATTTGCAGGCAAATTTTTGAACGTGTAAATCGGTACCATAGGGGCTGCACGCCGGGCAGCCCGCCAAATCATCGATGATCTGCGCATTTTGCGGGGCGCCGGGCCTGCGCCCCCTACGGTTATACACAATAAGAAGAACCTGGTCGAAGGACAAGTTCTATCCAGTGGCCCGCGACTCACGACTCGAGACTCGCGGCCAAAGGGGCTGTTGCTTATGCAACAGCCCCTCCTTTACTTCTTGTGCGCTTCCACTTTTTCGTCGAACATGAACTGGAGATTCAGCCAGGCGGCAGCGCTGATTTCTGTGGCTTCTTCCAGTTTGCTGGCCAGTTCCAGGTCCACCGGGATTTCTCCGGCCAGGAGCTGGTCCACGGTTTCCAGGGGTTTCCCCAGTTTGTGGGCGAACTGGGCCGGGGTCATCTGCCAGTCATCCAGAAGGTCTTCCAGATAGGAACCGGGATGGAATGCTGTGCCGTCTTCATAAACAATGGTGTTGGACATGATGGATAAGGCCTCCGAAGTTTTTCTTCCAGTATAGCAAAAGAGGTGTTGCTGGTGCAACACCTCTTTTGTCATCAGAACGCCGGGATAATGGCGCCTTTGTATTTTTCTTCGATGAATTTCTTCACTTCCGGGCTGTTCAGGGCTTTCATCAGCTTCTGGATTTCCGGCCGGTTTTCGTCGCCTTTCCGTACGGCCACGATGTTGGCATAAGGAGAATCCTTGGCTTCGATGAACAGGGCATCCTTGGTGGGATTCAGTTTGGCTTCCATGGCGAAGTTGGAGTTGATCACCGCCAGATCCACATCATCCAGGGTCCGGGGCAGCATGGCGGCTTCGGCTTCGGTGATCTGGAGGTTCTTGGGGTTGTCCACAATGTCATTGGCGGTAGCCATGACCCCTACCCCGTCCTTCAGTTTCAGCAGGCCGGCCTTTTCCAGGATGGCCAGGGCACGGCCCCCGTTGGTGGGATCGTTGGGGATGGCGATTTTGGCGCCGTCAGGCACGGATTTGATGTCTTTGATCTTCTTGGAGTACACGCCCATGGGTTCGATGTGGACTTTGCACACGGAAACCAGGGACAGGTTCCGGTCTTTGCAGAATTTTTCCAGGTACGGCAGATGCTGGAAGAAGTTGGCGTCGATTTCCTTGTCGCTAAGGCTCAGGTTGGGCTTCACGTAATCGGTGAATTCCACCACCTGCAGGTCCACCCCTTCTTTGGCCAGCAGGGGTTTCACCTGTTCCAGGATCTCTGCATGGGGAACCGGAGAAGCTCCCACCTTCAGGACTACTTTTTTGTCTCCCCCTGCGGGTTTGCTGCCGGTGGAGCTTCCGCAGCCCCCGGCGATGCCGGCCAGGGCCAGCAGCCCGGCCAATACCAGTGCCAGTTTTTTCATCATTTTTTCCTCCTTTTTTGCTTTATCAGCTGTCAGCCGATTTTTCCGTTCCGGGGAAAAATCATGCATTCCAGTTCCGTTCCACCCGTTCCGCGGCTTCTTTCCGGATGTCTTCGGGATCCCGCTTTACCCGGGCGATGCCCTGTTCCATGGCGGTCTTGGCCACGGCGGCAGCAATGGCCGGGACGATCCGCCGGTCGAAGGCACCGGGAACCACATAGTCTTCCCGCAGTTCATCGTCAGCGATCAGCCCAGTGATGGCTTTGACGGCAGCCACTTTCATTTCTTCCGTAATGGCGGAGGCACGGACGGCCAGGGCACCCCGGAAGATTCCCGGGAACACACATACGTTGTTCACCTGGTTGGGAGCATCGCTGCGGCCGGTACCGGCTACGGCAGCGCCGGCAGCCTTGGCTTCTTCGTAGGTGGTTTCAGGCACCGGGTTGGCCAAGGCAAAGACTACCCCATTGTCATTCATGCTCTGGATGATTTCTTTGGTGAACAGCCGGGGTGCGGACACTCCCAGCAGAACATCGGCGCCCTTTACGGCCCCTTTCAGATCCCCTTTGTAGTGATCCTTGTTGGTCACACTGGCCAGGTAGGCAGTGGCCATGTCCATTTCTCCCGGACGGCCTTCATACACGGCTCCATGGACGTCGATCATGGTCAGGTTCTTCACACCCAGGCGTACCAGCAGTTTGCCGATGGCGGAACCGGCAGCACCGCAGCCGTTGACCACCACTTTCACCTTGTCGATGTCCTTTTTCACGAACCGGAGAGCCCCCAGTATGGCGGCGCAGGCGATAATGGCGGTACCGTGCTGGTCATCGTGGAACACAGGGATCTTGCACCGTTTGATCAGTTCCGCTTCGATGGCATAGCATTTGGGGGAAGAGATGTCTTCCAGGTTGATGCCCCCAAAAGACGGCTGGAGTTTTTCCACGATGTTCACGAATTCTTCCGGATCTTTGGTGTCGATGCAAATGGGCACGGAATCCACATCCCCGAATTTCTTGTAAAGGACGGCCTTCCCTTCCATAACGGGCATGGCCGCTTCGGGACCGATATCCCCCAGGCCCAGGACCCGGGTACCGTCGCTGATTACGGCCACCATATTGCCCCGGCATGTGTATTCAAAGGACAGATCCGGGTTTTCCTTGATTTTCCGGCAGGGTTCAGCCACCCCGGGGGTATAGGCCAGGGACAGATCGTGGCCGTTTTCCAGAGGCACCTTGCAGCGAACCTCCAGTTTCCCATGATTTTTTGCATGGAGTTCCAATGCCTCTTTGTTCAATTCTTCCGTATTTGCCATTTGGTTGGCTCCTTTCCCTATTCTTTTACTTCCTGCACTTCAAATACCGGTTTTTTCCCCTTTTCCAGGGTCAGAATGCCGAAACTGGGCACTCCGTTCCGGGGACGGCTGGGGCTGCCGGGGTTGATCAGCAGGATCCCGTCTTCTTCCCGGTTCACCGGTACATGGATATGGCCGAAGATCACCACATCCGCCTTCTTTTCTTCTCCCCAGTACAGCAGACGGCTCCAGTCATTGTACCGGACATACCGGTGGCCATGGGTCATGGCCAGGGTGAACCCCAGCTGCCGGGTCACCAGTTCCGCCGGGGCCCGGTCTTCATAACTGTCGCAGTTGCCGCACACCGCATACACCGGAATGCCGGTGATTTTCTCGATATAGGGAGCATCCTGGCTGTAGTCACCGGCATGGAGCCACAGGTCCACTTCCCCGGCCTGGTCCAGTACCTGTTCCAGGGCCTGGAAGTCTCCGTGGGTATCGCTGACTACGCCGATCCTCATCGGTTCATTTTTTTCCATTGGTTTACCAGCTTCCGAATGGCCTTGGCCCGATGGCTGATGCCATTCTTTTCTTCCATGGTGGCCTCTCCCAGAGGCTTGTGGAGCTCCGTGGACCAGAACAGGGGATCATAGCCGAAGCCGTTGGTCCCGTGAGGTTCGTGGAGCAGGATCCCGTCACAGATCCCGGCGCTTTCCACCATGATCTTCCCTTCCGGGTTGGCCATGGCCAGGGCGCAGAAGAACCGGCAGTTCCGCCGGACCTGCATTTTCATATTGGCCAGGAGCAGTTCATTGTTTTCTTCATCGGTGGCGTCTTCGCCGGCATAACGGGCGGAACGGACACCGGGAGCCCCCTTCAGGCTTAGGACTTCCAGGCCGGAATCATCGGCCAGGCAGACCTTGCCCAGGGCCTTGGCATAGTACCGGGCTTTCAGCCGGGCATTGGCCGCAAAAGTCCGTCCGGTTTCTTCCGGTTCGGGCACAGGGGCATAATCGCTGAGGCAGGTAAAGGTGATGCCGAGTTCGTCCATCAACGACTTGAATTCCTCTACTTTGCCCAGATTATGGGTTGCGATTACAACTTCCAACATCGTTTCACCTACCTTTTCTATAACTGTTATTGTACCTGTTGCGGGAGGATAAATCCAGAGGAAAAAAGTTCTATTTGATAAAAAAAGCTGTTGCCTGCGCAACAGCTTTTTAAGTCGGGAGTCTGAAGTCGGAAGCCTCAGGACAGAACCTGGCTTGAAGGCCAGTTTCTTTTGATTGTATAAAACCGTAGGGGCCGCAGGCCCGGCGGCCCGCTCTATGCACGGACTATCGATGATTCAGCGGGCTGCCCGGCGTGCAGCCCCTACGGTTCCGGTTTACACATTTAAAAATTTGCCCGCAAATTTATCATTGGGCTCCAGACTTCCGACTCCCGACTCCTGACTACATCGATTAAGCAGCAATGCTGCTTAATCGATGTAGTTCTTGATCACACAAATCGGCGTCTTCTGGCTGTCATTGCCGAAGGGATTGTTGATCAGGATTTTTTCCACCAGACGGGGATCCACCCCTTTGGTGCAGCCCAGGCAGCAGGACCGTTTCAGGTCGTTGACATCAGCCACGGCGGCGCCGAAGCACCCCAGACCTTCCTTGATGCTTTCAGACACCCGCACCGGGTTCTTGGGCCCCAGGACAATGTGCTTGTCATAGGGAGGCATGGTGCCGGTGATGTCGTCGATGAGCCGGGCCTGTTCCCCGCCCAGCTGGTAGAACACCCCGTTCTTGCCCAGGCATTTGGCGAAGAAGCCCACCACCACAGCGAACAGCACCTTCAGGGTGCCGGATTCATTGAGCAGGCTCTGCATGGCGGACCAGTTGCCGATGCTCCCGACGCCCGGGAACAGCTGGCTCAGCACCTTGGCCGCAAAGGAAATCTTCAGGGTTTCCGGACGGATGGCCCGGTTCTGGGTAATGGCCACCACACTTTCGGCCACACAGACCACGTCCCGGGGACCGATCTTGTCCCCGCCGAATTCCCGGACAGCATCCACAATGTTGTCATGGACAGTGAGGATCCGGGTAGGAATTGGAATGATTTCGTATTTCTCAGCCATTGTAGGCACCCCCTGCCAGTTTTTTCAGTTCATCGGCAAATACGGTGAAGAAGAATTTCCGTACGTAATGGGCTTTCCGGCCCACGCCGCACACGAAAATGGCTCCATCCATATCCACCATCCGGGTGATGATTTCCCGCATGTCCTTGCCGTTCCGGGCCCGGAGAGTCAGGGTGACGATCAGTTTCCATTCAGACCATTCCTTCAGCACCAGGGCTTCAAAATAATGGTCGCTGCGGCGCCGGTCGCTTTTTTCCACATTGCCTTCGCACCAGGCATCAGGGAACTGTTCCTGGGGCAGGTACGGCCGTACGAAGCAGTCAGTGATGGCGGCGCTTTCAGCGCTCTTGTTCCGCAGAGGCACTTCAAAGGACAGGACGGCCTTGTCGTGGTCCAGGCTTTCCAGCTTCAGCGGCGTCTTTTCCTCCATTACCACACGGGTGTCATCCGTGGGTTTCAGGGCAGCGTATACGATCATTACCAGAAGGCCCAGTACGCACAGCCCCAGAATCAGCAAAATCACATTGATCATGGTTGGATCTCCCTTTCTTGTGCAGCCAGCTGCTGCAGTTTTTCATAGTAATCAGGTGTCAGCCTTGTTACCTTCCCCTCCAGGTTCACAAAGGCATTCTTGGAGGTGCCTTCCGCCAGCAGGACCCCGTCCGCTTTCCGGAGGATCCGGTAGCTGAACTGGATCATTACCCGGCTGCAGGCTTTGAGAGTAGTCTGGATCTCATACACATCGTCAAACCGGGCTGACTGCCGGTATTTACACTGGACTTCCACAATGGGGACCATAAAACCGGCCTCATGGAGTCCGTTCAGGTCGATGCCCGCCTGTCGGAACCAGGCCACACGGCCCATTTCGAACCAGCGGAGATAATTGGTGTGATGGACCACCGCCATCAGATCCGTTTCTGAAAAACGCACTCGATCTGTAATACTAACCACGGCATAACCTCTTTTCTCCCTCACGGCTGTTCACAAACCAGCCATGGATTGACAGCTTTCTCATTATACCACGTTTTGTCTTTTCCAGCTTTCTGAAAAAACAACCGGGCAACAAAAAACCTCATACCCCGCTGACGCGAACTATGAGGTAGATTTTAATGGTACGCCCGAGTGGAATCGAACCACCGCACACGGCTCCGGAGGCCGTTGCTCTATCCACTGAGCTACGGGCGTGTTTACCGAACGAATGTTATTATAGCAGAGAGTCCGGAAAGATGCAAGGCTTTTTTTATTTTTTTATGATTCTTTTTGAATGGCACTGGCCAGGTCCCCTACCACTTCCGCCAGATTGTGCCGGCGGAGGTCCTGTTCGAACTGTTTCTGGATGTCCTGGAGTTTCCCATCCAGGGCTTTGTGGATGTTCCGGCCCACCGGGCACCGGGGGTTGGGACTGTCGTGGAAATTGAACAGCTGGTCTTTGCTGGTTTCCACTGCGTCATACACATCCCAGAAGGTGATCTGGTCCAGAGGACGGGTCACCTCCACACCCCCGGGCCCCCGGCGGACAGAGATCAGCCCGGCTTCCTTCAGCTGCTTCATAAGGTTCCGGACGATCACCGGGTTGCAGCCGATGCTGCCGGCCAGGAACTCGCTGGTGATTTTGTAATCCTTTCCAAAATAGGACGCCGCTGCCAGGATATGGATGGCAATGGTAAATTTGGTCGATACCTGCATATGGGTCCGTTCCTTTCCTATGGGTCTGTCCCTATTATAGCAAGCCGGGGACGTACATGCCACAGGCAAAATCCGCTGCAGACAAAGCAAAAGGTGCATATCCCCCGCCTGGGTTATGCGTTAGCCTCCTGTGCCCAGGGACTATGCGTCAGCCTTGGGAAAATGTCTCGCCGTATACAACAGATACACCTTCCCCTTCCGGATGGCCGGAAAAATGGAATGGATGTCCCAGTGGTACTCCCCGTCGTTGCCAAGGGTCCGGAAACCGCCGGAAATCATCCCTTCCGGGCTTTTCCGGATCCGTTCCATCAAAGAGTAAGAATCGTTGAAGGCCAGGAATCGGTCCCGGTCTGAAGGATGGATCATGGTCTCCACGTACTCCTGGACCAGTTCCCGGACACCGGACCGTTTTTGGAACAAATACTTCCGGAACGGTGAATTCATCACCAGAGGGATGACCATATCATCTTTCGTATCCACCAGGAAAACATGCCGATACAAATACATCATATTCCGGATGACCCAGTCCAGGTCGCCGGCAAGGCCTTTTTCTTTTTGGATGGTGAAATTGGTAAGATGGAGCAGGACCAGGTGATGCTGATCATGGGAAGCCAGGTGGTTGGCCTTCAGCTGCATGTACTGCCCGTTCACCGTATAGGTCAGATCTTTTCCGGTACGGCTGCTGACCACATCCGTCAGGAAGTTCTGGATGTTCTTGCTGATGGGCCCCGCCTGGGCATTGACGAGCACGGCACTCTGCCGCAGGCTGTCCATACCGGCGGATTGGATGGTGGTCCCATATTCCTCATTGGCAAACAGATAGCGGAAACGGTTCCGGCCCACTTCCGCCACGGCCATGGGCTTGTCCGTCTGGAAATCCACAGGCCCCAGGGCTCCATAATACCGGCGGAGTTCAGGAGTTTCCACCTGCCAGTGGTTTTCCTGATAGGCCTGGCTCAATTCTCCAAAAGACATGGGTCTTCCATAATAATATCCCTGGAGCAGTTCGCAGCCGATGGACCGGGCAAATTCCGCGTGCTCCCGGGTCTCCACCCCTTCCATCAGGGTGTGGATGCCGATTTCTTTGGCCATCCGGATAATGGCCTTGATGATGTTCTGGGATTTTTCCGTAAACTGGGACAAAAAGGCCATGTCGATTTTGATTTCATCAAAGCGATAATTTTTCAAGGTATTCAGAGAAGAATACCCGCTGCCGAAATCATCCATCCATACTTCGTATCCGGCCTGCCGGAACCGCTGGATTTCCTGATGGAGCACGTCTCCTTCATGGACGAAGACGCTCTCAGTGATTTCCACATAGAGCATATTCCGGGGTACCTGATACCGCTTCCGGATTTCTTCCACATCTTCAAAAATGGATCCCTGAAAGAAATCCATCCGGGACAGGTTGAAGGAAGCCGGGATCACGGTTCTCCCCGCTTCCAGCTGGAGCCGGTACAGGCGGCAGATTTCTTCCAGTACGTACAGGTCCAGTTTCCGGATCTGCCGGCTTTCTTCCAGGAGAGGAATGAACACCCCGGGAGATATCATCCCTTTTTCCGGATCCATCCACCGGGACAGGGCTTCCACGCTGGCAATGGTCCCGGAAATGGTCCGGGCCACCGGCTGGAAATATACCTGGATCCAGCGTTTTTCCAGAGCCTCCTGGAAATGGTCAATCACATAATTCCGCAGATTTCGTTCTTCTCCCATGGCTTTGGTGTAAAAACACACATGCCGGTCCGGGATCTCCTTGATGCTGTCGCAGGCCAGCTGGGCCATGCCACAGGCGCTTTCCACTGAAACACTGCGGTCTTCCACCGGATAAACGCCGAATTTCACGTCCATCCGGTGGGAATCATGGAATCGGCGGACCCGGCTGGAAATCACAGGAATCTGTTTTTTCAGAGAAGGAAGACTGGTGAGCACCACAAAATGATCATCCATGAACCGGGAAATCAGTTTGTTGGGGAAGCTTTCCCGAAGCACATCCGCCATCTGGACCAGGAACCGGTTGCCTTTTTCGCTTCCGTTGCGCATATTGTACCGGTTGAAATTGTGGACATTCACATACACCAGAGCCAGTTTCTGGGCCCGGGGATCCAGCCTGGCCAGCTCCATGAGCCGGGAAGCCCGCTTCATGAACCGGTTCTTTCCCGGCAGTCCGGTGAGAGAATCCATATCATAGATTTTGTATCTGGTGTCATTGTCCAGGAAAAACACATAAAAGACCGCTCCCACCCCGGGAATGAATACCCGATGGCCGAATTCCTCCACTCTTTGGATGGAACCGTCTTTCCGGTACACCCGATAATTGACGAAATCCAACTTGCTCCGGCTGCCGGCAATCTGCTGCCGGATGTCCCGTTCCACACGTTCCCTGTCCTCAGGATGGACCAGGGTGGCAAAGGATCCTTCTGTCAGTTCCAGGAATTCGTCAAAAGAGGAACATCCCAGCATGGAAATCATTTCGGGATTGGCATAGAGAATTTCTTCCCGCTTATTGTCCCGGTAAATCAAAACACCTCCAGGCAGATGGTCAGGAATCTGCTGGAGGATCAAATCCAAATTCTCTTCCTGTATCATAGGCATCACCCTTCTTCCGGTCCTGTCAACTTCCCGTCCAAGTTTCACTTTTTGTCTTCCGGATTTTTCAATTTATTATGTAAAATTGACAAAAATAACAGTCATACTTTTTTATTATAATTGTTTTTTATATGATTGTCCATTGATGAACGATAAAAAAGGGCGCTGCACATTCTGTGCAACACCCCCTATGGATTTCTCTCAGTTGGACGGCAAGATAACGGGTTATGCGTTGGCCTTGGGAAAATGTCTCGCCGTATACAACAGATACACCTTCCCCTTCCGGATGGCCGGAAAAATGGAATGGATGTCCCAGTGGTACTCCCCATCGTTGCCAAGGGTCCGGAAACCGCCGGAAATCATCCCTTCCGGGCTTTTCCGGATTCGTCCCATCATGGAATCCAATTCATTGAAAGTCAGGAACCGCTCCTGATCTTCCGGATGGATCATGGTCCGTGTATACTGCTGGACTATATCCTGGATACCTGTCCGTTTCTGGTAAAAATATTTCCGGTAGGGAGAATTCATGACCAGAGGAACGGCCGTATCGTTTTCCATATCCACCAGGGATACATTCTGGTACAGGTACAGCAGGTTCCGGTTGACCCAGTCCAGGCTGTCGCTGGCATTCTGATCTTCCTGGATGGTGAAATTGGTCAGGTACAGAAGTAGCAGGTGATGCTTGTCATGAGAAGCCAGATAACTGGCCTCCAGCCGCATATACCGGCCGTTCACCGTATAGGTCAGCGTCTTTTCGCTGCTGGTATGGATCACATCGTGCAGGAAACTGTGGATGTTTTTGCTGATGGGGCCTGCCAGGGCATTGACGAACACTTCCGTTTGCCGGAGGCTTTCCATGCCCGCAGCCTGGATGGTATTCCGGTATTCTTCATTGGCAAAAAGATACCGGAACCGATTCCCGGCCACCTCCGCCACCGCCATGGGCCTGTCTGTAAGAAAGTCGATGGACCCCAGTTTCCCGTAGTACTGACGCAGTTCAGGAGTTTCCACCTGCCAGCGTTTCTCCCGGTACATCTGCTTCAGTTCTTCAAAGGACATGGGCCGTCCGTAATAATATCCCTGGATCAGTTCGCAGCCAATGGACCGGGCAAATTCCGCCTGTTCCCGGGTCTCCACCCCTTCCATCAGGGTGTGGATGCCGATTTTTTTCGCCATCCGGATAATGGCCTTGATGATGTTCTGGGATTTTTCCGTAAACTGGGACAAAAAGGCCATGTCGATCTTGATTTCATCGAAGCTGTAGTTTTTCAGGGTATTCAAAGAAGAATAGCCGCTGCCGAAATCATCCATCCACACTTCGTATCCAGCCTGCCGGAACCGCTGGATTTCCTGATGGAGCACGTCTCCTTCATGGACGAAGACGCTCTCAGTGATTTCCACGTAGAGCATGTTCCGGGGCACCTGATACCGTTTCCGGATCTCTTCCACATCTTCGAAAATGGATCCCTGGAAGAAATCCATCCGGGAAAGATTGAAGGAAGCCGGGATCACGACTTTTCCCTGTTCCTGCTGAAACCGGTACAAACGGCAGATTTCTTCCAGTACGTACAGGTCCAGTTTCCGGATCTGCCGGCTTTCTTCCAGGATGGGGATGAAAATCCCGGGAGATATCATCCCTTTTTCCGGATCCATCCACCGGGACAGGGCTTCCACACTGGCAAGGGTCCCGGAAATGGTCCGGACCACCGGCTGGAAATACACCTGGATCCAATGTTTTTCCAAAGCTTCCCGGAAATGGTCGATTACATAATTCCGCAGATCCCGGGCTTCTCCCATGGTTTTGGTATAGAAGCATACATGGCGGTCCGGGATGTCCTTGATGCTGTCACAGGCCATCTGGGCCATGCCGCAGGCGCTTTCCACCGGGATGGTATCGTCTTCCACAGGATAGATGCCGAATTTCACATCCAGCCAGCTGGAATCGTACAAACCGTGGATCTGGCTGGAAATCACAGAAATCTGTTTTTCCAGGGAAGGCAGGGTGGTAAGCACCACGAAATGGTCGTCCATGAACCGGGAAATCAACTTGTTGGGAAAGTTCTCCCGGAGCACTTCGGTCATCCTGACCAGGAACTGATTGCCCTTTTCGCTGCCGTTGCGCAGGTTGTACTGGTTGAAGTTGTGGATATTCACGTAGACCAGGGCCATTTTCGGGGCCTTGGGATCATGGGCGGCCAAAGCCAGTACCATGGAGGCATGCCTTATGAACCGGGTCTTTCCGGGAAGCCCGGTAAGAGAGTCCGTATCGTAGATTTTGTATTTGGTATCGTTGTCCAGGAAAAAGACGTAAAAAACCGCCCCCACTCCGGGAATGAACACCCGATGGCCAAACTCCTCCACCCGACGGACGGATCCATCCTTCCGGATCACCCGGTAATTGACGAAATCCAGCTTGCTCCGGCTGCCGGCAATCTGCTGCCGGATGTCCCGTTCCACCTGTTCCCTGTCTTCCGGATGGACCAGGGTAACAAAAGACCCCCCTGTCAGTTCCAGGAAGTCATCAAAAGAAGAACAGCCAAACATGGACAGAAGCCAGGGATTGGCATAGAGGATTTCTTCCCGCTTGTTGTCCCGGTAAATCAGAACTCCTCCCGGCAGATGGTCCGGCATCTGCTGGAGGAGAAGATCCAGAGTCTGTTCTGTTGTCATGGATATCACCGTTCTTCCGGCACAGGATATTCGCCTTCCGGGAGAACCCAGAAGTATTCAATGGCGCCCAGGGTTTCGTCTCCTTTGAACAGGGGCTCTGTATGAACCATCACCGGAATCCGCCGGCCGGTCCGGTCTTTCAGGAACACGGGCTGCTGCCGTGACTGCCCATCATAGATGGTGGCCAGCATGGGGCAGAAATCATGGCACAGATGAGTCCCCTCCTGGTCGATGTGGTCCAGTTCTCCTTCATAACAGTGACGGCCCACCATTTCCTCCCGGCTGTATCCGGTAATGCGCTCGGCACCCCCACTCCAGAAAAGGATTTTCCGTTCCGTATCCAGCACATACATGCCAAAAGGAGCTTCATCCACCATCTTCTGAAGCAATTCTGTCATTTGAATATCCATGGAATCACCCGCTGTCTCCTGATTGTTCATACTGTTTCCGTAATTTGACAAAACAGATGACTTTTATCCATATTATAAGGGAATTTTACATAAAAGTCCACAATCGAACAGAGAAAAGAAATCAGCACCGAGACTCGCACCCCGCGGTTGGGCGTGCGAATTTTTTCACACCCCTTTTCAGAATTCAGGCGTCAGACCGCAAAAAGAATCCGGTTCGGCTCTCCTTACACCGCTCCACCTCTTCCGGAGTCCCGGCAGCCACGATCCTGCCGCCCTGGCAGCCGCCGCCCGGCCCCATGTCGATAATGTAATCAGCATTCCTGATCACATCAAGGTCATGTTCGATGACCACTACCGTGGCCCCATGGTCGATCAGGGTCTGGAAAACATGTAAAAGCGTCCTTACATCCTGGGGATGAAGGCCGATGGTCGGTTCATCGAAAATGAACACGGAATCACTCTGTCCTTTTCCCATTTCACTGGCAAGCTTCAGCCGCTGGGCTTCCCCACCGGAAAGTCCCGGTGTTTCTTCTCCCAGTGTCAGATACCCCAGACCCAGGTCGTGGAGGACCTGAAGCCTCTGCTGGAGGAGCTTCAATCCCCCCAGTGCCTGCAGCACCTGATCCACGCTCATATTCATGAGTTCTGGCAGGCTGTAGAGGTTTCCGTCCCGGGCTTTGCGGCGGATGTGAAAAGCTTGCTGGCTGTAGCGGGATCCTCTGCAGTCCGGACAGGGAATCTTTACATCCGGCAGGAATTGGACGTCCAGCGAGATTTCCCCTGTGCCATCACAGGTGGGGCAGCGGAGTTTTCCTGTATTATAGGAGAAATCACCGGCTTTGCAGGACTGTTCCTTCGCCTCTGCTGTCCTGGCATATAGTTTTCTCAGCCCGTCGTGGACATTGGCATAAGTTGCCACCGTAGAACGCACGTTGATCCCGATCGGTGCCGCATCGATCAGCTTGACCTGCGTGATTCCTTCTGCCTCAATACTTTCAATATGTCCTGGCAGTTTCTGTCCGTTGATTTTTGCCTGGAGCGCCGGTATCAGGCTCTCCAGGATCAGAGTGGTTTTGCCGGAGCCTGAGACACCGGTTACAACAGTGAGCCGTCCCATAGGGATCTTCACCTGCAAAGGATGTACTGTGTGGATTTTTCCTGTTTCCAGATGGATGGTCCCTTTGGCGAACAAAGAATCCTTTTCTGTCACTGGACGGATTCTTGATGTATATTGATCGGAAAGAAAAGGACCTATGACCGATTCCGGATTTTTTGCCACATCGGCGACCTTTCCCTGGGAAATCACCGTACCGCCCTCTGCTCCCGCACCTTTTCCCATCTCGATCAGCCAGTCAGCGTGTTTCAGGACCTGGGTGTCATGGTCAACAATTACGATGGAGTTTCCGTCTGCCAGCAGGTCGTCCATGACCCCTGTAAGGCCCTTGAGGTTAAAAGGATGGAGACCGATAGACGGTTCATCAAGGACATAGAGTACACCTGTGGTACGGTTCCGTACTGCCCTGGCCAGCTGCACCCGCTGCCGTTCTCCTGTGGACAGCGTGGACCCCGCCCTGTCAAGGGAAAGGTATCCCAGACCCAGGTCCATCAGCCGCTTGGAAACATCCAGGAAGGACTCACAGATGCTTTCAGCCATGGGGCGCATTTTTTCGGGCAAAGATGCCGGAACCCCCTGGACCCAGGGAATCAGTTCCGAAAGGGTCATGGCAGCTGCCTGATCCAGCCCGATTCCTCTGAGCCGCGGCGCACGGGCGGCTTCTGACAGTCTGGTGCCATGGCAGTCCGGACAGATATCTTCTTCCAGATATTTTTCCAGCCGTTTCATCCCCTTTTCGTCTTTGACCTTGGCCAGGGAATTTTTCACAGAATTGACTGCACTGTAGTAGGTGAAATCCATCTCTGCCGGCTCCAGAGTATTGGGATTGACATAATGGATATGATGTTTCTTCAGTTCGCCGTGATAGACGATTTCTTTCTCCTCCGGGGTCAGATCACGAAAAGGGACATTTGTCCGGACCCCCATGGTCCGAACAATGTCTTTCATCAGTGACCACATAAGGGTTCCCCAAACCACCACTGCGCCTTCATCGATGGTTTTGGAATCATCCGGTACCAGGGCCGCCTCGTTTACATTTTGGACAATCCCTGTTCCGCCGCAGGCAGGACAGGCGCCTGTACTGTTAAAGGCCAGTTCCTCCGCTCCGGGACCATAGAATTTCTCACCGCATACCGGACAGGTGATTTCCTGCATGGCCGCCACAGCGAAAGAGGGCGGGCAGTAATGGCCATTGGGACAGCGGTGGCTCCCCAGCCGGGAAAACATGAGACGCAGGCTGTTCAACAGTTCAGAAAGGGTCCCAAAAGTACTGCGGATGCCGGGGACACCCGGGCGCTGATGGAGGGCGAGGGCAGCTGGTACATACCGTATCTCCTCTACGTCCGCCCGTTCCGCCTGGGTCATCCGGCGCCGGGTGTAGGTGGAAAGGGATTCCAAATACCGCCGGGATCCTTCCGCATACAGGACCCCCAGGGCCAGGGAGGATTTCCCGGACCCGGACACCCCGGCAATTCCCACGATTTTGTGGAGAGGGATGTCCACGTCGATATTTTTCAGATTATGGACCCTGGCCCCCCGGACCTCTATATGGTCAGGGATGGAAGGGATATGTTTTGTGCTCATGCAGCATTATCTCCTTTGCTTGAAAGCCTTTGCATCTATCATAATACAGATTATTAAAAAAAAACGTTGAGACAGGGCCTCTGGCACAATGCCGCCAGAGCCGCCCGTTCCTGCAGCTCTCTCCAGGCGCAGGAGATGTACCCAGATACGCGAAAGCAGATGGGTGCATATCCTACGAATTTTGGCCGGGGCACAAGAAGGGCCCAGATGCACGAAAGCGGGAGATGTGGATTGTGGCATAGTACATAGGCGTACATGCCGCGATCCAAATCTCCCGCTGACAAAGCAGATGGGCCCTCATTGTGCCCCGGGGTTATGCGTTAGCCCTTTTATTGCCTAGTCCTGGTTCGGATTCCAACTGCTCCCCGAGTATTCCAAAGGATGGGCGTGGCTGAAGGAAGCACCGCAGCTGGGGCAGCCGGTTTCTCCGCAGTCATTGCAGTACAGGGCACCGCAGTTGCCGCATTCAAAGAGCACCGGGCTCTTTTCTTCCCCATTTTCGCTTTCACAGTACCCGCAGGTGTTGCTGTTGCTGCCGGCTTCCTGTTCCAGGGTCACTTCCACCTGACGGTCCAGTTCTTCCTGGCTGGGCGCTTTTTCCGCATATTCCGGGAAGACAATGGAGTTTTCCTTGAAGATGTGGACAAACACGTCATTGATGAATTCTTCCAGCAACTGGTAAGTCCGTTTGAAGGTGGCACAGGCATCAGCAGGAGCAGTGAAATGATCGGTGAGAGATTCGATTTCCTTGATGATGTCCCCGGCGGCAGAATGGTCCTTTTCCAGGTTCTGGATCAGGGTAAGGACTTCCAGGTTGGGCTGGGGATAGGACCGCATCAGCGGGAACACCAGCCGTTCTTCCCGGGCAAAATGTTCTTCCAGTTCGGTTTTCAGGGTGCCGTAGAGATGATGGAGCCGGGTAAGCAGTTCCCCGTGGTGGACGAAATGGACAAGAAGGATCTTGTTCAGATCCGTTTCGATTTCTGCCATGTATTTCCGTTCATCCACATGGTGAGTGGCTTCCAGGTCCTGGAGCATGTCAGGGATGGAAAGGTTCTTGAACCGTTCCAGGGATTCCTGCTGGCTGCCGGTTTTAGCGCTGTGGGCGGCAATGAATTCATTCAGGTCTGCCACCACCTTTTCCGCATCCAGATCCGTATTCTTCACAGCTTCTTCCAGAGGGATCCCCCCGCCGCAGCAGTAATCCAGGTGGAGTTCATTGAAAAAGGGAATGGTCTGGGGATAATCCCGTACAACGTCAGCCAAAGTATTCTTCACAGTAATCATGGAACATTCCTCCCAATTTGTTTGGTGTTTGTTTGATGGTCTAAGTATAGTAGATTAGTAGAAATAATTCCGTTGCCATGACAACTGCATAGAGTAACTTATTCATGTGCTTTTTCTTCTGCTTCATCAGCATGAAGATGTCTGTGGATGGGGTCCTCCGAGGGGCCGGCGATATGCAGATGTTCACCATCGCCAACTTGGTCAACTTAGGACTCCGGGTCAGCCTAGCCATGGCCCTGGCCCCCCGCTTCGGCCTCCCCTTCGTCTGGTACGTCGTCTCCCTGGGCTGGCTGGCCAATTTCCTGCTTTCTGGCTGGGAATATCGGCGAGGAAAGTGGAAGGGAAAGAAAATGGATCCGTCGATCAGATGAATAGCTGGAAGGGATCTGTCCGGTTCCGACAGCGTCTTGCTTCCTTTCTACCCTCCATAGACTATTACGCCCAGAACAGCGGAAGCCAAGATCAGCCCAACGGGTGAAAGCTTCTTTTTCATAGCCCGCTGGTAACCCCTTTTTCCCAAAATCAGGCCAAGAATCACAAAAAGTGCCTGGAACGCCTGTTGGGGCTGCTTCCCTTGGCCGAGGCAATGCTGGAAGGTCATATAGAGGCCAGTCGCCAGCACGATACCCGTCACGCAGGGTTTCATCCCTCGCAAAAGACTCTGGATATATCGGTTGTCCAGCAGGTGATGGAGTATTGCCGTAACCAGAATGATGATCAGGAACGAAGGCAGGACAACGGCGGCTGTCGCGGTGATGGCTCCCAGAAAGCCTCCCTGGCTGCTTCCTACATAAGTCGCCAGATTGACCATAATCGGTCCCGGGGTACTTTCACTGACGGCAATCATATAGGTCAGCATGTCGTCATTCAGCCAGCCGTAGGACAGGACGACGTCCCGGATCAGAGGGATCGCACCATATGCACCTCCGAAGGCAAAACATCCGACTTTCAAAAATCCTGCAAATAAATCCAGATAGATCATTTTCCGCCACCACCTTCTTGATGGGATGGCGCCTGCAGCCTGGAAACTGCCAGACTGATTCCTGCTGCCAGGAGCATCAGCCGGATGGAAGAAATCGGTAGACTAAAGATATCGCTGCAGAGCATGGCCAAACAGGAACCCAGGAGGATGCCCCGTGACAGCCACGTCCTGGCGCCTTTTCTCAGCATCATCATGGCTGCCTCCAAAATCAAAAGCCCCACAGCGATTTTGATTCCCTGGAATGCGGCAGCCAGCAGTTTCCACGTAAAGAAATCATACAGGAACAGCGAAGCGGCCAAAATGACCAGAAAAGGAGGGACGACGATGCCAAAAGTAGCTGCAAAAGCTCCCGCCAATCCGGCCTGCTTATATCCGATAAAGGTGGCACAGTTGATGGCGATGGGACCGGGCGTAGATTCTGCAATTACGGTAATATCCATCAGTTCCTCATGGGTGATCCAGTTCTTTTCTTCCACACAGCTGTGCTCGATCATGGAAATCATGGCATACCCGCCCCCAAAGGTAAACAGTCCGATTTGGGCAAAAGTCAAAAACAAATCCCTGAGCTGATTCTGGTTCATGCTTTTTTCCCCCGATATTCACATTGGCAGGCTTTTTGCTCACGGTCCACCTGCAGAGAATCCCTCCGCATCTGTTCCACCTGCTCCGCCAGGAAGTCAATGGCTTCTTGGTCCGGCAGATAGTGCATATGATAGCCGTACTTTTCTCCATAGACCAAACCTGCTTCCCTCATGATCTTCAAATGCTGTGAAATGGCCGATTCCGAGATCCCGAACTTTTTGGAAAGAGACCGGACGCAGTGCTTCCTTTCCAAAAGTGCCTGATAGATCTTCAGCCGCATGGGTTCTCCCAGTGCCTTCAATATACGGTCAAGTTCCATAATTCCGCCTTCTTTGATTTAGTATTTACTTAAATATAACAGATTATTTTAATTTAGTAAATACTGAATTAGTTTTTAATCCCTCTGAAAGGCCGTAAGGTACAGGAGATGTGCCCAGATACGCGAAAGCAGCGGATTTTGGCTGGGGCATAGTACAAAGACGTACATGCCACAGTCAAAATCCGTTGCTGACAAAGTAGATGGGTGCATGTCCCATGGATTCCGGCCAGGCGCACGAGATGGGTCCAGATGCGCGAAAGGGGAGATTTTGGAGTTGGGCATAATACATGGAAGTATATGCCCGGCTCCAAAATCTCCCCTGACAAAGCAGATGGGCTCATCTCGTGCGCCTGGGTTATGCGTCGGCGATGTCGGCGACAAGCGCCTCCACCTCCCCCTCCTCCGTACTCCAGGAGGTGCAGAAGCGGACTACCAACCGGCCGTCTTCCAGGTTCCCTTCTTTTTCAAAGACATATTTTTGGGCCAATTTTTCCGCCTGTTCCGGAGTGAGGACCACAAACTGCTGGTTGGTGGGACTGACCACGTATTCAGGAATCCCCTTCTGCCGGAAGGCTTCCCTGATCCGAAGGGCAAAGGCATCCGCCCGGGCAGCCAGTTTGAAATACAGGCCATCCCGGAGCAGAGTATAGAACTGAAGGCCCAGAAGCCAGCCTTTGGCCAGGACGGCTCCGCTCTGTTTCATATGGGCCTTGAACCGGCGGACAGCTTCCGGATGAGTAAGGACCAGCGCTTCCCCAAAGAAGGCGCCGCATTTGGTGCCGCCCAAGTAAAAAGCGTCCGTAAGCTGGGCCAAATCCGGCAGGGTCAGGTCATTGTCCGGAGCAGCCAATCCATAGGCCAGCCGGGCTCCGTCTACAAAGAGAGCCATCCCATATTTCCGGCAGACTTCTGAAATGGCGGTAAGTTCCGCTTTGGAATACAGGGTGCCGTATTCAGTGGTGAAAGAAATATAGACCATTGAAGGCCGAGTGAGCCATTCCGGTTCACCGGCATCATAATAGGACCGGACTTCCTGTTCAATCTGGGCGGCGGTGATTTTCCCGTCTTTCTGGGGCAAAGCCAGGATCTTGTGGCCGGTATTTTCGATAGAAGCACATTCATGGCCATTGATGTGACCGGTGGAAGCGCAGACCACACTGTCACATGAGCTCAGAAAGGCCGCGATGGTCACCAGGTTCACCTGGGTGGCTCCTGGGAAGAAATACACTTTGCCCTGGGGACACTGGCACAAGTCCAGGATCATTTTTTCTGCCTTGTCACACCATTCATCGGTACCATAACCGCTGAACTGGGTATCGTTGGTACGGACCAGGGCTTCCAGGATGTTGAGATGGGCCCCGTGGTTGTAGTCATTGTTGAATCGGATCATGATAAGTCCTCCCTGAAAAGATGATTTACCCCTTGATTCTATCATAAATCCAGCCCTTTGTCCTAAATCCCTTAAAAGACGTCAGAACCGGCCCTCACGGGCCTCTCAGAAGGCAGACGTCAGCTTTGTCCGATGCAGATGCAAGTTTCCAGCCTGTCCATAGCCAACAAGCTGACATCCGAAATCTGTAGGCCTCCGGCCGTGTCTGACGTCTTTTTTCTCCCTCGATTTTTTCCCTGAGACCAGAGTAGGTCAGATGCGCGAATACGACAAAGCAGATGGGTGCATATCCCGCGAATCTCGGCCGGGACACAAGAAGGGTCCAGATGCGCGAAAGCGAGAGATTTGGATTGTGGCATAGTACATAGGCGTACATGCCGCAATCCAAATCTCCCGCTGACAAAGCAGATGGGCCCTTATTGTGCCCCGATGTTATGCGTTAGCCGCTTACTCCCATTCGATGGTCGCCGGCGGCTTGCTGGTAATATCGTAGACCACACGGTTTACCCCGGGGACTTCGTTTACGATTCTTCTGGAAACGATGTCCAGCACGTGGTAGGGAATGTGGGACCAGTCAGAGGTCATGCCATCGGTGCTGTTGACGGCACGAAGAGCGATGGTGTTGCTGTAGGTCCGGAAGTCACCCATGACACCGACACTGCGAATGTTGGGGAGACAGGCGAAATACTGCCAGATGGACCGGTCCAGACCGGCTTTGGCGATTTCTTCCCGGAAAATAGCATCGGCTTCCCGGACGATGTGGAGCTTTTCTTCGGTGACTTCGCCCAGGACACGGATGGCCAGGCCAGGACCCGGGAAGGGCTGGCGCCATACCAGTTCAGAGGGAATGCCCAGTTCTTCGCCTACGGCACGGACTTCATCCTTGAACAGTTCCCGGAGGGGTTCGATGAGGCCCAGTTTCATGTCTTTGGGCAGGCCGCCTACATTGTGGTGGCTCTTGATGGTGGCAGAGGTGCCGGTACCTCCGGATTCCACCACGTCAGGATAAATGGTCCCCTGGACCAGGAAGTCCACGTGACCGATCTTTTTGGATTCTTCTTCGAAGACCCGGATGAATTCTTCCCCGATGATCTTCCGTTTCTTTTCAGGGTCGCTGACACCTTTCAGTTTGCTGAGGAAACGGTCCTGGGCGTTGACCCGGATCAGGTTCATATCAAAATCCCGTTTAAAGACCTGTTCCACCTGGTCTCCTTCATCCTTCCGCAGGAGACCGTGATCCACGAACACGCAGGTGAGCTGTTTGCCCACAGCCTTGTGGACCAGGACGGCGGCCACGGAGGAATCCACCCCGCCGCTCATGGCGCAGAGTACGTTCTTGTCCCCTACCTTTTCCCGGATTTCCCGGATCTTGTTCTGTGCAAAGGAAGACATGGTCCAATCCCCGGACAGATTGCAGATATTGAACAGGAAATTGGAGAACATCTGCTTGCCAAAGGGAGTGTGCATCACTTCCGGATGGAACTGGACGCCGTACAGTTTCTTTTCCTCATTCTGCATGGCAGCGATGGGACATTCTTCCGTCTGAGCAATGACCGTAAAGCCTTCTGGTGCTTTTTCCGCATAGTCCTGATGGCTCATCCAGCATACATTGTTCTTTTCCAGACCGGAGAAGAGACGGGTTTCGTTGTCCAGGGATACAGCGGTCTTGCCGTATTCCCCGCTGCCGGCATGGGCCACTTTGCCGCCCAGAGCCTTGGTCATAAACTGATCCCCGTAGCAGATACCCAGGACAGGGATGCCCATTTCGAAGATGCCCTCATCCACGCTGGGGGTATTTTCCGCATAGACACTGTTGGGACCGCCGGACAGGATGATGGCCTTGGGATTCTTGGCTTTGATCTTGTCCAGGGTATAATTGTAAGGAATGATTTCGCAGTACACACCGCATTCACGAACTCGTCTGGCAATCAGCTGGCTGTACTGTGCGCCGAAGTCAACAACCAGGACAACCTCATGCTGTAAATTATCCATACTCTGCCTCCCTTTGGTAGTTTGTAATATTTAAAACAGTATACTATAAATCGCCGTTTCTTTCAATTCCAAATCCGATTATTTTTCGTTGGACAGGCCCAATTTTTCGAAAATCAGAAAGGCCAGGCTGGTCAGGATGGCTACCACCGTTGCCAGGCCCATGCCTTTCAGCTGGACGGGCCCGATGTGGACCGCTGCCCCGGAAAGACCGCTGATCATGGTCACGGCTGTGAGGATCAGGTTCTTGGGCTGGGTAAAGTCCACTTTCCGTTCCACCATCATCCGGAGGCCGGACGCTGCAATAAAACCGAACAATAAGATGCAGACGCCCCCCATCACCGGGGTGGGGATTCCGTGGATCACCGCAGCGATCTTCCCGATGAAGGAAAACAGGATGGCGAAAATGGCTGCGCCGCCGATGACCCAGGTGCTGTACACCCCGGTAATGGCCATGACCCCCATGTTTTCCCCGTAGGTAGTATTGGGAGTGGACCCCAGGAGCCCGGAGAGCACGTTGGAAAGACCATCCGCCATAAGGGACCGGTGGAGCCCGGGATCCTTGATCAGGTCACGTCCTACAATGTCGCTGGTGACGAACAGATGCCCCAGATGTTCCGCCAGCACCACAAACAGGGCGGGCAGGATCATCATGATGGCGGACACATTGAACCGGGGCTGGTAGAAGGTGGGGAAAGAGAACCAGGCGGCGGTTTCCACCGCAGAGAAGTTCACCACACCCATGAACCAGCTGAGGACGTAGCCGGACACCACCCCGATAAGGATGGGGATGATGGCGATGAATCCCCGGCCCAGGACGGTGGCCAGGATGGTCACAATCAGGGTGAACATGGAAATGGTCATGGCCTGACCGTTGGTCATCCCCTGGACCGGATCCACGAAGCCGCTCATGTTGAGAGCCAGGGGCGCCAGTTCCAGACCGATGATGGCCACAATGGACCCCATGGCCGCGGGCGGAAACAGCACATCGATCCAATCCGTGCCGATTTTCTTTACCATAAGGCCGATCAGGATGAAGCAGAGGCCGAAGGCAATGAAGCCTCCCTGGGCGTCTCCATAGGTCATCCCCGGGGTAGCGCACACCGCCAGCACAGGGGAAATGAAGGCGAAGCTGGAGCCCAGATAGGCCGGGAGCTTCCATTTGCAGATAGTCAGATACAGCAGGGTGCCCACCCCGTTCATAAACAGGGCGGTGGCAGGGTCCACGTGCAGGAGAAAAGGCACCAGTACGGTGGAACCGAACATGGCAAACAGATGCTGCAGGCTCAGAGGGATGGTTTCCAGGACCGGAAGCTTTTCTTCCACGTGGATGATTCGTCGTTCTTCCATGGATCATGACTCCTTTTTTCTTTTCATTTCTTTTATTTTACCATATCCGGCAGGGAAGAAGGAAGGAATGTTGGTACATTCCGGGGGCCGCCCGGCCTGCGGCCCTCCAGGGTTCATACGGTTTTCCCGGAATCTCCGGAAGCTGAAAAAAGGACTGTTGCTTATGCAACAGTCCTTCAAATTTCAATGGTGCCGGGGACCGGAATCGAACCGGTACGGAGATCACTCTCCGAGGGATTTTAAGTCCCTTGCGTCTGCCAGTTCCGCCACCTCGGCGAAAAAGTTAAATTGGAGGCGACGCCCAGAATCGAACTGGGGATAAAGGTTTTGCAGACCTCTGCCTTACCGCTTGGCTACGTCGCCATATGAAAATGGAGCGGAAAACGAGATTCGAACTCGCGACCCCCACCTTGGCAAGGTGATGCTCTACCACTGAGCTACTTCCGCATAAAGAATGGTGCCTCAGCGCAGAATCGAACTGCGGACACAAGGATTTTCAGTCCTTTGCTCTACCAACTGAGCTACCGAGGCAAATTGGCGACCCAGGACGGACTCGAACCGACGATCTCCGCCGTGACAGGGCGGCATTCTAACCAACTGAACTACTGGGCCGTTGTCAGGAAACACCCTCAGGTGCTGCCGACTTGATTAGTATACTGTATAGTAAGGAAAATGTCAAGGATAATTTAAGGCAATGGGAAATAAACTTCGCATTGCCGTCGCCGGTCATCAGTCAACGGCGGTCGGAAGGAACCCGGGCAGCGGATTCCTTCGATTCAGATAAAACCATAGAGAACGCATCCTCCCATGGACAAACAGCGACGGTATCAGGCTGTTTGCTGAGACTAGGGATACCAATTGCATGCAAAAAAAGACTGCCCCATTTCTGGAGCAGTCTTTTCATCGCTTTTGGAATTATTTCCGCAGGCCCAGTCTTTCTACAATGCTTCTGTACCGTTCGATGTTTTTCTTCATCAGGTAGTTCAGCAGGCCACGGCGCTGACCAACCATTTTCAGCAGGCCGCGACGGGAATGATGGTCCTTCTTGTTGGCTTTCAGGTGTTCGGTCAGATAGCTGATCCGTTCGGTCAGGATGGCGATCTGTACTTCAGGAGACCCGGTGTCCTGTTCGTTGATGCGGTAGGTTTCGATGAGTTCTTTCTTTCTTGCAGGCGTTAACATTGTTCTTTTCCTCCTTAGTCATAGAAAAGCCCGTGGCTGCAGCTGGCGTCGGAGTGTCGCGCAGCAGCGCCAAGGTTCAAAGAATTGTGCTCTTTCAGCACGTTGGCATTATAACATACTTTACAGTTTGGTGCAAGGGAAAAGGAAGGGCCGTGTGTGTCAAGAAGTTCTCGGTAAAATCTTCATCACAGTATAGTTATTCATCCATGTCCGAAAGTGCAGAGTGAAGAGTGAAGAGCATGGGCCCGTAGAGGCCGCACAACCGGCGACTCGCCAGATGTACGAATCTCTGACCCCAACGATGTAGGGGGTTGCCGAAGGCAAACCCGTCCCGGCCGCCCAGAGGGCAAAAACTTCTATACCCATACACCCGCGAGGGCTCTTCGCCGGGAGGGCAGACCCGTTCGTCCCTGGCGGGAGGCTCACAGCCTATCGCCTTGCCCTGACGGTCAAAGGCTGCGGCTACGGACCAGGAAGCCGGACCCCATCGCCCGCGTGCTCCACCCCAGGAGCGACAAAACCCGATGTTGTCCCGCCGACTCCTCCTGGGCCTGCTCTCCCGGCTCCCGGGGTATCGACGTATACCCGCAAAGAGTACCAGCATAGCCGGAGGCCAAGTCCGCCCTGCAGGGGCGGGGGACCGGGCTTGCCCGGTGGTGGGGGCATGAGGTTCTGAAAGGACCGAATACCTTGACGGTGGTATGGAAACTATCTACCTGAGAGACAGCAACGGATACTGCGGTCATCATATTTCTACTTCTGCCAGACACTCCCTTGTTTTCGGCCGGTCCTGCAAAATATCGGCTATCGCCGATGACCCCACCACCGTGCTCCGCACGGTCCCCAGCTACGGCATAAGCGACCGCCAACGCCGCTGAACGCCCCTCACAGGGCAGACTTTGGGACCGTCCTTATTACCAGTTCAGTGCTGCGGCCAACTCTGCTGCCCGTTAGAAAACCCCTTTATTAAGTTGGTGAATTTCTGATACAATGAAATCCATGGAAGACCTTCTCTCCTATCTGTAATCTGTAGTGGTGTGGTAACTAATACTATAGGATGAAGGTCTTCCTTTTTGCAAGTTTATAAGGGATTATTCATTTCACCGAGAACTATTTTACACTAAGGGAAAAGGAAGGGCCATCAGGACCCTTGCGACAGCAGATACACGCAGTACTGATTCATGCTGACTCCTTCTTCTTTGGCGTGTTCGGCCAGACGGCGGTGCAGGCTTTTGGGGATCCGCAGCTTAAACTGTCCGGAATATCCATTGGCAGATACCGGTTCAGCAATCTCCACTCCGCTTTCCAAGGCTGCGGCCAGCCACTCCTTCTTCGCATCTTTAGCATTTTTGGCAGCCTCTTCCATGGAATCACCGACCGTTATGCATCCCGGCAAATCCGGATAACGGGCCACATATCCCCCCTCATCCGGATCCGGAACGATTTCCAGCCGATAAGGAAGTGCCATATAATATTCAATCGTTTTCATTTCCAGCTTCCTCCTCCACCACCTGGCGGACCATCTCGACATATACTTTTTTGATGGGTTCATGTTTGGGGACAGTAATGGGGTTTTTTCCAGGTTTCCTGAAAGTATAATGGCTGCTTCCGCCTCTGGGCGCACTCATTACGTACCCATAACTCTCCAATATTTTTCTTAGTTCATCAAACCTCATGTCTTTTGATAAAGTGAATATTTTTTTCAGCAATTTTTCCCATTTAGACATATCGTTCCTGCCTTTAGTATAATTGGTACCATATATGGTGTCAATATCTTGTTTCCTGTTGTGTACTGTTCAACGTCTTCCCTGATATTACATAGTATGTATTTTACTATATTTGTAGAATATTTCAACTTTTCATGGTGAAGCTAAAAAAGACGTCAGCCTATTGGCAGTCAGCAGAGGATCCCTGCTTTCCATACCGAACAAATCTGACGTCTGCCGTCTCAAGGCCCTCAGGCCACATTTGACTTTTTCTTATATTCCCTGCCGCACCAGGCTTTCTGCGGTGCATACGGCGGCAATGGCCGGGTCGATCACCGGGACCCCCAGTTTTTCACTAAGGGGCCTGGCCAATCCCAAAAAGGACAGGCAGCCCAGGATCAGACACTGAACTCCTTGTTCCCTGATCAGCCTTTTTCCCTCTTCCACCAACTGGGCAAAGGCTTCTTCCCGATTGTCCCAGATGGATTTTCCCTGGAAATGGATGGCTCCGATGGCTTTGATCCGTCCAGGACCGATGCCCAAGGTAGGCAGGAACAGTTCTTTTTCCCCGATCCGGGCGGGATCACTGAGGATGACTCCCGACTGCCTGGCCACCAGGGGCGCCTGGAGCACCGAAGCCTGGGCTCCGCCCACCACTGGGATTCGGAGCCGTTCCCGGCAGGCTTCAGCCGCCGGATCAGAAAAGCAGTACAGCACCACAGCGTCACACCCATCCTGTTCCGCCTGTTTGGCCAGTTCCAGGATTTCCGGACCGGCCAGGACCACATCCGCCGCACTGTTGATTTCCACTTTTGTTTGGGTGAGACAGACCATGGACAGTTCCACATCGGGCCCCACAAACTGCTGGAGGATGCTGCAGCGCTGGGCCATGGCCTCTTCCCCCACCCCATAATCCGGATTGATGATACGGATTTTCATAGGCACCTCAGGACAGGATCTTGGACAGGAATTTCTGGGCCCGTTCCGATTTGGGATGAGCGAAGAATTCCGCCGGCGGGGCGCTTTCCACCAGATAGCCCCCATCCATGAAATAGATCATGTCGGATACATCCCGGGCAAAGCCCATTTCGTGGGTCACCAGCACCATGGTAATGCCGCTTTGGGCCAGTTCCCGGATTACATCCAGCACTTCCTTTACCATTTCCGGATCCAGGGCGGACGTGGGTTCATCCAGAAGCAGCACATCAGGATGCATGGCCATAGCCCGGGCAATGGCCACCCGCTGCTGCTGGCCCCCGGAAAGCCGGCTGGGATATTCTCCTGCCTTGTCAGCCAGCCCAACTTTGGCCAAGAGTTCCCGGCCATCTTTTTCTGCTTCTTCCCGGCTTTTCCCATTGACCACCATGGGGGCATAGGTCACGTTCCGGAGTACGGTCATGTTTTTGAACAGGTTGAAATGCTGGAACACCATCACTTCTTTTTTCCGGATGTCCGCAATCTTTATCCCCGGTGCCAGAATGTCCTGACCTTCGAAGATGATCTTTCCCCCATCAGGTTTTTCCAGCAGGTTCAGACACCGGAGCAGGGTGGATTTCCCACTGCCGGAAGGACCGATGATGGTCACCACCTGTCCCCGCTCCACCTCCAGGCTGATGTCCTTCAGGACTTCCAGACTGCCAAAATGTTTGGCCACATGTTCTACTTGGATAATGTTGTCAGTCACTGATACGCACCTTCTTTTCTACATATCCTCCAATGAAGGTTATTCCCATTACCAGTACGTAATAAACAACCGCAGCAATGATAAACGCTTCAAAGGCACGAAAAGTCTTTGCCTGCACAAGATCAGCCCAACGCAGGGTATCCGCTACACCAATAACAGACACAAGACTGGAGTCTTTCAGTAAGGCAATGCTTTCATTAACCAGTGCAGGAAAGGTGTTTTTAATAGCCTGTGGCAGAATGACATCTAGAATAAAACGATGTTTGGGTACACCTAAAGAAAACGCAGCTTCCCACTGGCCCTTGTCAACAGAAAGGATTCCCCCACGAAGAGCTTCTGAAATATAAGCGGCGGAATTCATTCCAAAGGACAGCACACCAGCCTCCAAAGCAGAAATCGTGTAGCCGGTCAATTGAGGAGTAGCAAAATAAATCAGCATGAGCTGGACCAGCAACGGCGTACCGCGAAATACAGAAATATAGAATTTAGCGAAGGGCGACAGTATCCTGTTTTTTGAAATCGTGAATAAGGCCAAGATGAAACCGCCAATGAATCCCAGGAACGTGGAAAAGAATGTGAATTTCAGCGTAATCCAAACAGCCGACGTCAATAAGGGAAAATAGGGCTCCAGCACATAAAATTTAAACATGATGAACCGTCTCTTTCTTAGTCCAGGTTTAGAGAAGAAAGCCGGCTCTTAGAGGCCGGCATCCTTCACCATTTTTTCATAGTTTTTCGTTTGTTCTTCACCCAGATTCTTTACCAGAATCTTGTGGAATTCACCATTTTTCATCATTTCATCCAGGATTTCATTGACTTTGTCCACATTTTTGGAATCCTTTGGCAAAGCAATGCAGAAGATTTCATCCTTATCAGTGGACAATGCCAGCATATGCATTTCCAGTTCCGGATGTTCTTTGCAGAAAATAATGGCATGAGTACCATCCACCAGTCCAGCATCCAGACGTCCATTCAATACATCCTGTACTACCAACAGAGAAGAATCAAGTTCCACTACATCAATCCCAGGGACAGCCTTCAAATCTCTTGCATAGGTAGTACCCATAGTCGTACCGGCCTTTTTCCCTTTCAGCATTTCCAGCGAAGAAAAATTTGTTCCTTTCTTGGCGATAATAGCTTTGGGTGGATAATAATAGGCCTTGGAGAAGCTGACCACTTTGCTCCGTTCATCAGTAGGAGAAAGGCCTGCCACAACCATATCAGCACGCCCGCTTTGCAGAGTCGGAACCAAGGAAGCAAATTTCATATCCTGAAACTCCACTTTCTTGCCCATTTTCTTACCAATGTATTCAGCAAGATCAATATCGATTCCTACAAATTTTCCTGTTTTTTCATCAATAGATTGAAAAGGCGGGAATGTACAGTTGGTGGCTACTTTCAGCACACCATTGGGAGCACTGTCTTTGGCCGTATCAGCTGCCTTTTTCTGCTCTCCCCCGCATCCGGCCAGAAGAACAGAAGCAGACAGCACCATCAGCCCCATTGCAATCATTTTCATCATTTTACTTTTCATCATTGTATCCCCTCTCTGGACAACTTGTCCCTTTATCTTTTATATTCTGGAAAGCCATTTTGTACCAACAGATAGCGGGCCACCTGTTCATCCGTGGCAATCCACGCACCATGATCTTTGGCATACCGGACAAATTCACGCAGATTACGCAAATAGCCCGGACGGCCAATATACTGCGGATGCATAACAAAATTCATAAATCCTTTTTCTTCCAGGATTCCGTCCAGTTCTTCTTCCCAGATTTGAATGAATTCTCTCCCGCTTCGCAGATTGGTATGCATGGGGGATTGAATAGTATACATGTCATAAGCCGTATCATCATGAATACTATCCTTGGGAAGTTCCACAATAGGAACTGTCTCTCCATTAATCTGATGAAGGAACGGTCTGTCAGTATCTCTCCAGTTGGAAGAATAGATATATCCCCGTTCTTTCCATAACCATAAATGAAAATCATAAAGATACCCTTCCGGACTGCGGTTCCCCATGGGGCGCTTTCCCGTGATGCCGGTGAGTATTTTTTCACATTTCTCCATTAGGGCATTTTCTTTTTCATAATCATCATAAGCTTCATGTTTGTATCCATGATAGGATATTTCATGCCCTTGGAAAGCAATTTCACGAATGACTTCCGGATGTAGTTCTGCTATAAATGCTGGAGTGAAAAAGGTTGCCTTGACCTGTTCTGATTCCAACATCCTTAAAATCCGTGGGATTCCCTGGCGAACAGAATAGACTCCCCTGGACAAATTCACCGGATGATGGATATTTTCAGGATTCCGTGTAGTCCACATGGTTTCTGCATCAATATCAAAGGACAGACACAGCGCCATCTTGTAAGGTTCCGGCCAGTGATAATTCATATCTGTTCACCTCCCCTGGATTCATAGAAGTCCTTTACATAATTTGCCACCGTTTCACAGTCTGCAATCCAGGCGCCTCTCTGCTGCATATAAAGAATTAATTTTTCCAGCATATGGATTCGGCTGACTCGACCGCTGAGCTGGGGATGGAGTTTCAGGACCATCACCTTATCACCTTCTGCCGCCAGTTCATCAAATGCATCCTGCCACTGGACATATACATCATCTGGACGCGAACTGCATAATATGGTCGCTGAATCTGCATAAGAAAAATAATAATAGGTAAAATCATCCAGCGTCACATCAGTAGGAAGTTCTATGATTCCATTGGGAAGCTGGTATGGCCAATCGCAGTCTTTTAATGTGGAGTCATAGAGATATCCCTGTCTCTGATACAAATCCAAACTGTATTCCTGTAAGGTATCCAAAGGTCCCCGAGCCCCTGTCGGCTTTTTTCCAGAAACCTCAACAATCAGATTTTCAGCTTTCGCCAGATTTTCCTTTTCTTCCTCCATAGGAATACCCAATCGACTGTCATGCTCATAACCATGGTATCCGATTTCCAACCCTCTGTCGGCAATTTTCTTCACCGCATCCGGATATTCTTCGATGATCTTCCCGGGAATGAAGAACGTGGCAGGCAGATGCTGCCGGTCCAGCAGAGCCAGGCACCGGTCCAGGCCTTCGTGAGGGCCGTACTGGCCCCGGGAAAAGTCAGAGAATCCGATGGTTTTCTTCCCAATGACGGAATGACGCAAAAGTTCCGCGTCAAAATCAAAAGTCAGCATGACGGCGATCCGTTTGCCTCCCGGCCACTGGATCCCATCTCCGTTTTTCAAAGCAATCAATAATTTCACCTTCCGTGCCATAGTATAGGAATCTGATTGGAATAAAGGTTATTATAGCACAGATAAGAAAAAGTTGTGCATATTTTTTCATGAATTATGAATACATATAATTTCGTGTATCATTTATTACAAAAAAAAGAAGCTGCCTGCTTGTTACGCAGACAGCTTCCTGATTTCTCTCTTACAGAGCAGCCTTGGCAGTTTCCACCAGTTTGGCGAAAGCAGCGGCATCGTTTACAGCCATGTCGGCCAGGACTTTCCGGTCCAGCACAACGCCGGCTTTGGTCAGGCCGCAGATGAAACGGCTGTAGCTCAGGCCGTTGGCCCGGGTGGCAGCGTTGATCCGGGCGATCCACAGCTGACGGAATTCGCGTTTCTTGGCTCTTCTGTCACGACGGGCATACATCAGGCCCTTCATGACGGTTTCATTGGCTTTTTTGAACAGCTTGCTCTTGGAACCTCTGTAGCCTTTGGCCAGCTTCAGGATATGTTTATGACGTCTATGGGCAGTTACGCCGACTTTAATTCTTGCCATTGTTTATTTCCTCCTTGGAATCTCTGAAATCTCTCAAACAGTGAAATTATGCGTACGGCAGCATCTTGGCTACACGTTCGTGGTCGGTCTTGTGGACCAGACCCGCTTTACGCAGGTTTCTCTTACGGGTAGGAGATTTGTGTTCCAGGATGTGGCTCCGGAAAGCTTTACCACGTTTGAATTCACCGGTAGCGGTGGCTTTGAAGCGTTTAGCAGCAGATCTGCGGGTTTTCATTTTCGGCATGATTGGACATCCTCCTTGTTATTTGGCACTTTTGGGAGCAACGATCATGATCATGTTGCGTCCTTCCAGCTTCGGCTTTCTTTCCACAGTGGCAATCTCCTGCAGTTGGTCAGCCATTCTATTCAGTAATTGTTCACCCAGTTCCGGATGGGTCATTTCCCGGCCCCGGAACATGATGGTAACTTTTACCTTGTCACCGCCCTGTAAGAAGCGGATGGCATTCTTGGTCTTTACTTCGAAATCGTGGTCTTCGATGCGGATCCGGAGTTTGACTTCCTTCACATCGATGATTCTCTGGCGCTTCCGGGCCTCTTTTTCTCTCTTCTGCTGTTCATAGAGATACTTGCCGTAATCCATGATCCGGCAGACCGGGGGTTTGGCCTTGGGAGCGATTTCCACCAGGTCCAGATGCTTTTCTTCGGCCAGGTGCAGGGCATCATGGAGAGACATGATTCCAAACTGTTCCCCGTCCGCAGAATTTACACGAACTTCTCTTGCGCGGATGGCTTCATTGATCCGCAGTTCATCTTTTGCTATGACGTTCACCTCCAATAGGTTAGACAGACAATAAAATAAAAACGGGCGAACCAAAGTCCACCCGTTGCAAATCCGTATCACTGACCCTGTCGAGCGTTGCCGCAAGGTGAGAAGCAGGTGGCCTCTACTTTGGTTACTTGATTATTATACCACAGGGATATTATTTTGCAAGCTTTTTTACATCATCTGCCGGAATTTCTCAATGGGCAGCAGCCGGTAGAGCACCATGCAGATCACCAGATCCGGCAGCAGATAGGAACCGTTGGCCACCAGGGAATAAACTGCCGGGGACATGGTGGCCGGCGCATAGCTGGCAAAGAACACCACCCCGGAAAGGAAATGGAACAGATACCGGACGGCCACCCCCACGGCCATGCCCAGATAGGGCCGCTGAGGGAAGAATCCGCACAGACCCAGGGCCATGAAAGGCAGGGGATAATCCAGCAGCACCTGGACCGGATGGAGGATGTAGGGGTTCAGCAGCAGGTTCAGCAGCCCGTACACGAACCCGGCCATGATTCCCACCCGGGGCCCGTACACAAAGGCTATGAGCATCATGGGCAGCATCCCCCCCAGGGTAATGGTGCCTCCGTAGGGCATCCGGTAAAGGGGCAGCAGGCTCAGCACCAGGGTCAGGGCCAGGAGCAGGCCGCAGACAGTGGCCTGGTGAGTGGTGATCTTCATTGGCCGTCCCTCTCTTCTCTTGCCTGGCGCATCAGGGCGATTTCCGCCTGGTAGCCGGCCAGTTCATTGGGGGTCTCCAGGATAAAGGGCAGGTCCCGGAGGGCCGGATGATTCACCACGTTTTTCAGGGTATCCAGTCCGATGCATCCCAGGCCCAGTTTCTCGTGCCGGTCCTTGTGGGCTCCCAGGGGATTTTTGCTGTCGTTGAGATGGATGGCTTTCAGCCGGTCCAGCCCAAGGGTCCGGTCGAATTCTTCCAGTACTCCGTCCAGATCAGAAGCGATGTCATACCCTCCGTCCCACACATGGCAGGTATCCAGGCACACCCCCACTTTTTCCGGATGGTCCAGCCGGTCGATGATGGCCCGGAGTTCTCCGAAGGTCCGGCCCACTTCCGTCCCCTTCCCGGCCATGGTTTCCAGGAGCAGGGTGGTGGAAAGATCCGGATCCAGCACGGCGTTCAGGCACTGGGCAATGAGAGCGATGCCTGTTTCCGACCCCTGTCCCAGGTGGTTCCCCGGGTGCATGTTGTAATAGTTCCCGGGCACCGCCTCCAGCTTTCTCAAATCATCGGCGATGGTTTCCCGGGCAAAAGTCCGCACATCCTCCTTGGAAGAAGCCGGATTCAGGGTATAGGGAGCGTGGGCCACCAGAGGGATGGTCCGGTTGAGCTCCCAGAGGGCCTGGAATTTTTCCACATCTTTGGGATCGATTTCCTTGGCTTTGCTGCCCCGGGGATTCCGGGTAAAAAAGGCAAAAGTATCCGCTCCGATAGAAAGGGCCGTCTTCCCCATGGCGGCGAATCCTTTGCTGGAGGACAAATGACATCCAATATGAAGCATCCTGTATGTACTTCCTTTCGTTTATTTCACGTGGCTTGCAAAATCAAAGGGCAGTTCGATGATGTACCGCATGCCCCGGCCTTCCGCATTGTCCGCCCGGATCTGTCCCCCCATCAGGGTCACCAGACGCTGGGTCACCACCAGGCCCAGGCCTCCGTGGACTTTGGCGCTGCCCACCTGCCGGGTCAGTTCAAAAGGCAGGAAGGCTTTCTCCACCATTTCCTGGGGCACCTTCATGCCGGCGCAGAGCACGGTGAATTCCATGGCAACTTTTTTGTTCTTCACCAGTTTCTGCCGTACGGCGCAAAGGACTTTCTGTCCCCGGTCCGTAAACAGCAGAGCATGGGTGAGCAGGTTCAGCAGTACCTGTTCCAGCCGTTTTTCGTCCCCGATCAGGTTGGGATACAAGAGAGGTTCCACGGTGCAGTCGTAGGTGATGCCCCGTTTCTCCCCTTCTTTCTGGAACAGCTGGTTCAGTTTGGTCAATGTCTCATCCACATTGAATTCCTCGCTGCGGATTTCCAGGGTGCCGTTTTCGATGTCGGACAGTTCCTTAACGTCTTCGATCATGGTCATGAGATACCGGGCTTCCTGCTGGCTTTCGTCCAGATAATCCTTCCGCCGTCCCGGATCCATTTCCTCCCGGGTGAGGCTGAGATTCCCCATAATATCCCGGAGGGCTTCCCGGGTATCCTGGCTGAACCGGTTGAGGAATTCCGTTTTGGCCTGGGCGGCCTTCCGGGCTTCGTTCATGTCCAGGCTCAGCTGGGCCCGTTTTTCCATTTCTGCAGACCGGCTGTCATCCACATCCCGCTTCAGCAGCAGGCAGCTGCGGCTGTGGATTTTGTCATTCTTGACTCCCTGGAACAGGAAGGCCTTCCAATGGAAAGTACCGTCGGCGCCTTTTTCCCGGGCAATGAATTCCACCGGAGAGCAGGTCTTCATGGCCTTTTCGATGGCCCCTTTGATATAGTCTTCGTTGTATTTCAGGCCGTCGCTGGGATGGAGGGGTCCGATCAGGTCCCCGATTCCCTCAATGTCCCGCTGGTCGATTTTCAGGTCTCCGTCCACGAAATGGTACCGGTAGGCCTTCTGCTTCTTCCAGTCCACATCTTCCAGACTGTCATAGGTATCACAGAGATGGGCGATCATCCGGCCGATCCGGTAGCGGATCTTCCGTTCCCGGCGCACCTGGTGGGTGCGGAACCGGTAGGCGATCAGCAGCAGGACCAGAAGGCCCAGCAGGACTTCCGCCCCGGTTTTCAGCATGGGTGCGGTGGGAAGAGTTCCCGCGGCACCGGGGAGGAAATTTTTCCAAACGGCGATCTGACTGGTCAGGGTATTGATGATTTCCATAATCCACGCTCCTTGCCCTTACTGTTGGAGCTGCTGACGGAGATAGGCTTCCGCCACCTGCAGCTGGTTGCTTCCTTCTTCATTGGCGGCTTCCACCACCTGGTCCGGCTCGATGCCCACCTTGTCGATGCTCCGGCCGCTGGGGGTATAATACCGGGCCACGGTCAGCTTCACGGCGGTTTTGTTGCTCAGAAGGAAAATATTCTGGACCACACCCTTGCCATAGGTCTTCACCCCGAAGATTTTCCCGGATCCGGTATCCTGGATGGCGCCGGAGACGATTTCCGCCGCGCTGGCGGTGCCATGGTTCACCAGTACCGCCAGGGGGAAGTCCACTTTTTCCAACGAAGAGGATTCGGTCTGGGTGTTCCCGTCCTTGTCCGTAACGGACACGATGGGACCTTTGGGCACCAGGTACCGGGCTACTTCCACACCGCTTTCCAGAAGGCCTCCCGGGTTGTCCCGCAGGTCCAGTACCAGGGCCTTCATCCCCTTGTCCCGGAGATCCTGGAGGCTGGCACCGAAGTCTTTGCCTGTATCCTCGTTGAAATTGGTCACCCGGATATACCCGATGCCGTTTTCATCCATCCGGCTGTACACGCTTTTCAGCTTGATGTCGCTGCGGGTAACGGTTACATCCCGGGGTTCCTCCTCTCCCCGTTTCAGGGTCAGGGTCACCTGGGATCCGTCCTGCCCCCGGATCTTTTTCACCACCTGGTTCAGAGTCTGGCCGGACAGGTCTTCTCCGTCGATTTTCAGCAGGATGTCCCCGGCTTTGATGCCGGCCTTGTAGGCAGGGGTGTCCTCAATGGGAGCCACCACCACGAACTGGCTGTCCTTTTTCTGGCCCATGACCATGCCCACCCCGCCGAAATGGCCTTCGGTCATGGTGGACAGGGCCTGGAAGTCCTGGTTGTCCAGGTAGGTGGAATAGGGATCGTTCAGGACCCCCACCATGCCTTTGAGCGCCCCGTCATAAATGGCTTTCCGATCGGTTTCCCCTACATAATGTTCCTGGATCAGGTGCATGGTCCGGACGATCTGGAAAAGGGCTCCCGGGTCTCCGATCCAGTTTTTCATCAGATAATAGGTCCCGCCGCTGAACACACCCAGGGACAGGAAGAATACCCCCAGCATCTGGGGGGCTGTATAGCGTTTTTTGAACATAGTTTGCCTCTGTGGGATGCTGCCCGGCAGCATCCCTGTCACTGGTCACTGGTCAATTGTCACTGGCCGCTGGAAGGCAAACGCCGGGCATTTGCCACCGAATGCAGAAATTTTCTCTGCTCTTTACTCTTTTCTCTGCACTCCTGCTTACGGCAGATACTGCAGGGGGCTGACCACTTCTCCGTGGATACGGACTTCGAAATGACAGTGGGGTCCGGTGGAATTGCCGGTGCTGCCGGCCAGGGCGATGGTCTGCCCTTTGCTCACCTGTTCCCCTTCTCCCACGGTAATGGAAGAATTGTGGCCGTACAGGGTCACCATGCCCCCGCCGTGGTCGATCATCACCGCATTGCCATAGCCGCCCATCCAGCCGGCGTACACCACGGTGCCGCTGTCCGCGGCATGGACCGGATCCCCGTAATCGGCGCCGATATCCAGCCCTGCATGGAAGATCTGGGTCCCCCAGATGGGATGGACCCGCCAGCCGAAGGGAGAGGTGATTTCCCCGTTCACCGGCCAGGCCAGCTGGCCGGTGCCTCCTGCCTGGGGCATCATCCGGCCTTCCTGTTCCATCCGCTGAATCATGGCGGTGATTTCCTGGCTGTTCCGCTGGAGTTCTTCATATTCCGCATCCAGCTGGGCTTTTTCCGCCAGAGCCTGTTCATACAGTTTCTGCCGTTCCACCGTCTTCTGTGCCACGATCTGCTGTTCCTTCTGGCCTTCCGCATGGGCAGCTGCCAGCTGGCTCTTGATGTCGTCCAGTTCCGCCTTTTTCGCCAGCAGTTCCTCCCGCTGGGTCTCCAGCCGGTCGATCAGGTTGAAATCCCGGCGGACCACCCGCTGGAGCAGGTACATCCGGGAAGAGAAATCCCGAAAATCCGCCGCTCCCAGCAGCACATCCAGATAGTTCACCTGGCCGTTTTCGTAAATGTCCCGGAGCCGTTTTTTGTACACCGCCCGGCTTTTGTCATATTCCTTCTGTTTGGCTGCCAGGGCCGCCTCGTTCTGACGGATCTTGATTTCCAGAGCCTGCTGCCGGGCCTCGATGGCCGCCAGCTTCCGCTTGGCTTCCGCCAGTTCTTCCTGGGTCAGGATCAGCTGCTCCATGGCATTGCCGATTTCTTTTTTCTTTTCTTCCAGCTGGGCGTCCTTTTCCCCCAGCTGCTGCTGGATCTCGTCCAGCTGGGCCCGCTTCTCCTCAATGGTTTCCGCCCAGGAAACGGAAGCGGACAACTGGGTCCCCAGCAAAAGGAGGGCGGCAGCAAGGGCTGCTTGTTTCTTCATCCCCACCGCCTCCTACACATCCAGGAACTTCCGCAGGGAGATGCTGCTGCCCAGAGCCCCGATCAGGGTCCCCACACAGACCAGTCCCCCGCAAAGCCAGCCCATGGTGGGCCAGCTGGGCAGCATGGGGAAGAAGGCCAGGGTCCCGTAGATCTTGGCTTGGATGGCATTGTACCCTTTGTACAGGGCTGCCGAAGCGATCACCGCCCCCACAAAGCCCATGATCATTCCCTCCAGCAGGAAGGGCCAGCGGATGAACCAGTCAGTGGCCCCCACATATTTCATGATGTTCACTTCCCGGCGCCGGGCAAACACGGTGATCCGGATGGTGTTGGAGATAATGAACAGGGTGGCAATGGCCAGAAGCACGATCAGCAGTACCCCGCCGATCCGGAGCACCCGGGTAAGCTGGAACAGATGTTCCACCACTTCCTGGCCGAACTTGGCGGTTTCCACCCCGGGCATCTGCTGGAACTGGGGCACCAGCTGGGGAATCCGTTCCGGATTGTCCACCTGGATCTCAAAGGAGGCCGGGAAGGGATTGTCCTCTCCCAGGGCCGCCAGCAGCTTCTGCTGTTCTCCCAGACGGCTCTTGAAATCCGCCAGGGCCTGCTCCTTAGTCCGGGGAGTCACCTTCACGATCCCGGGGGTGCTCCGGAGCACTTTTTCCATCTGCTTCAGCTGGTCGGCGGAAGCGCTGTCTTCCATATAGATGGTGACCTGGACCTGGTTCTCCAGATGTCTGGCCAGGTTGTTCACATTGAGCACCATGGTGAGGAACATCCCCAGCACCAGGATGGACAGGGCCACGGTGCTGATGGAGGCGATGCTCATCAGGGAATTCCGCTTCAGAGAGGTAAAGGTCTCCTTGATGTAATACCATTTTGTACTAAACTTCATACCCGTAAACTCCTTTGCGGTCATCCCGGACCAGCCGCCCGTTTTCCAGGGCGATGACCCGTTTCTGCATATAATCCACCATGGTCTTGTCGTGGGTGGCCATCAGGATGGTGGTGCCCCGGCTGTTGATCTGGGTGAAGATTTCCATGATTTCCTTGCTGGTTTCCGGGTCCAGGTTGCCAGTGGGTTCATCAGCGATCACCAGGAGAGGGTCGTTGACAATGGCCCGGGCAATGGCCACCCGCTGCTGTTCGCCCCCGCTCATCTCTCCCGGATAGTTGTCCCCCCGGCCCTTCAGGCCCACCAGTTCCAGCACTTCATTGACCCGCTGCCGGATCTTGTGGCTGGGGGCCTCGATCACCTGCATGGCAAAGGCCACGTTTTCATAGGCGGTCCGGTCGTTGAGCAGCCGGAAGTCCTGGAAGACGATGCCCAGCTGCCGCCGGAGATAGGGAATGTCCCCCCGCTTCAGTTTCATCACATCCACTCCGTCCACCAGGATCTGCCCGGAAGTGGGTTCGATTTCCCGGGAGATCAGCCGGATGAAGGTAGATTTGCCGGCCCCGCTGGGGCCCACCAGGAACACGAACTCTCCCGGTTTGATATGTACGTTGATATCCTCCAGGGCTACCGCCCCGCCAGGATAGACCTTGCCTGCATGACGCATTTCCAGCATGGGATTCCTCCTGTATTTTCATAGGTTGGAAAACCCGGTCCAAAAAAGGCCCGTGGACATCTGTCACCGGGCCAAAAGGGCCAGGGCCCTTCCAATATTGGCTCTGGCTTCTTCCCGGAGGGCACGGATCTGTTCCCGTCCCTGCCGGCCGTCAGAGTTCCAGAGTTTTTCGGCCATGGCCGTCAGTTCTTCCGCCGTCACCTGGCCGATGGTATCCACCACCGTCCCCTTCATGCCATCCACGAACCGGTCCACCTTGGGGTCATAGGAAATGGCCATAAAGGGAACGTCGTTGATGGCGGCAAACACCAGGGCGTGGAGCCGCATGCCGATCAGCAGATGGAGACAGCTGATCAGGTCCTGGTATCCCTGGGTGGAACATTTCTGGTCCAGGATGAACACATCCCGGCGGTTTTCCATAGCCTCCGCCACCTGATTGGACAGTTCCCCGTCCGCCGGGAACTGGAGGGGCACAAAGACAATCTGGGCCTGGAACCGCTTTTTCAGTTCATCCGCCGCCCGGGCAAATTCCCGTACGAACCGTTTTTCTCCCTTCCAGTGCCGGAGGGCAAAGCCCACCAGAGGCCGGGAAGGATCCACCCCCAGTTTTTCCAGGAGCCGGAGGCCCTCCTGTTTCCGGCCTTCCGGAAGGGAGAACACCGCATCGCTGGTCACATGGATGGCGGCAGGATCAAAGCCCATGGATTTCAGATCATCCAGGGACCCGTCGTCCCGGACGGTGATCAGATCCGCCTGCCGGCACACCAGCCGGGTAAGACGGCGGCTGAACCAGCCCCGGATGGGGCCGATGCCCTGGGCAAACAGCATGATTTTCTTCCCCATGACCGCCGCCAGGGCAATCAGGGAAAGATAATAGTAGAGGCTCAGCCGGCTGGTCACGTTCTGGAGCAGGCTGCCGCCTCCGGAAAGGAGCAGATCCGTCCCGGCCATGGCCCGGCAGATTCCAGGCAGGTCGAACCGATGGACCGCCTTCACCGGATGGAGCCGGGCGGTGACTTCCGGATTCCCGGAGATCACCGTCAGCTCCACCTGGGGATCCTGCTGTTTCAGGCTGGTTACAATGGCCGTGAGCATGGCCTCGTCTCCGGCATTGGAAAACCCGTAATAGCCGGAAATCAGGATCTTACCCAAAGGGATTCCTCCTCTTTGCACAGAACGCTGCCACATGGGGATACGCCAGGGCGAAGATGGCAAGGGCAATAAGCCCGGCCACCAGCCCCACTCCGTATCCGTCCAGGGCCCGTACATAACTCATGAGAATGGGCGAACGCATGTGGGCAAAGGTCTGGACGGCACTGCCCTGGCCGATGGCGGCCCCGGTGACGCACAGTCCGTAGAACCAGGTGGGCAGCTTTTTCCAGGCAGCCCAGGCGGCCAGGAAAAAGGCCGGATGGCCGATCATGAATTCCTTTTCCCGGGGCCGGGCCCACATGGTCTCTTCCAGGAAGAACCGGAGCTTCTGCTCAATGGCAGGCACCGGCACCCCGGCCGTATGGCCGCTGCGGCCGATGAACACCCAGGCCACAAAGGCGAAGATGCCCAGGATGCACAGGGCCTTCAGGTTCAGAGGCTGGTTCAGGAAGCCCAGCACCCGGCGGAAAGGCTTCCGCCAGTCTTCTCCCTGCTGCCACAGACCATGGGTCCGGAGGAACAGCAGGCAGGTCAGGACCACCGGCAGCATGAAGGTGGCCTTTACCCCCCGATAAATATCCATTTCCAGCAGGAACCGGGTATCGCTGAGTATGCCTCCCACCATGGATGCCCCGATCAGGGACAGGACGATGGTTTCAAACAGATGGACACAAGTCCGGAGAGCCAAAGCCCCCAGGCTGCCCCGGGATCCGTTTTTCCGCCAGATCCCCATCATCCGGTGCATGCTCAGCACCGGGAAGATCACCGCAGCCCCAAAGGCCACGCCCTGACGGGCCAGGAGCCCCAGGGGGCCGGCAAAAAGGCCGGCAGTCACCAGCACCCCGAAAATGCCCGTGGCTTTGACATAATGCTTTTCAGGGAGTACCCCCAAAAGCAGGAAATACAGGCACCAGGCGGCGGCCAGGGAGAAGGCCATGGGAATGTACCACAGCCGGCTGGGCTGGTATACCTTGTAAATATCCGCCGGCCCCGTGGCAAAGCCCTTGCTGGCCACATCCCTGGTCACCCGGTCCACATAGTCCAGGTTGGTCTGGAGCAGGGTCTTGTTGTCCCGGGGAGTCAGGAAGGTCTTGATGTAGTTCACCCGGATGTTCCGTTCCTCATCCGCCAGGGACCAGCGGCGGAAGGCATCGAACACCTGCATTTTCCGCTGTTCCGCATCGGCGATTACATAGGTCCGGGCCACCTGGTAGTTGGCCAGTCTGGCCAGTTCGGTCATCCCTTCCAGTTTTACGAACTGGAGCTGGGTGACCCCTTCCACCATACCCATGGTAATGTGCCGCTGGAGCAGGTTTTTGGCCACCAGAGGCAGGTACTTGTTGTTCCCCAGCATCTGTTTGCCGCTGCCGATAATCAGGCTCACTTTGGCCCCGCTGTCATCCAGCCGGCGGAAGAAGGCGTTGATCTGTTCCTCTTCGCTGGCGGCGGCTGCGGTATACCGTTCACAGTAGTTGGTGGGACGGATGGCCACCATGAAGCCGTTCTTCGTCACATCCTGGAGCTCATCGGTGGACGGCCCCAGGTCCATTTCCCGGACGCCCCGTTCGTCCCCGGCAATGGGGTTCTTGCTGATGATGGTATCCCCGTCGAACCGGAGGATCAGGGGAGAGGCATTCAGTTCCACGATCCGTTCTTTCCCGAACCGGAGCCGGATGTCCTCTTCTGCTTCCTTCAGGGCCCGTTCACTGGTCCCGGCGGAAATGTACAGGGCATCCACCATAAAGTCCGGATTGTCCACAATGGCCTGCCATTCCGGACGGAGCTGCTGGACCCGGGCCAGTTCCAGGAGCTGGGCCCCGGTGAGCACGTTCACGGACCCTTTCTGGGCCAGTTTGTCCAGGCTGGTGTCGAACACTGTCAGGGTGGTCACCCCCCGGTCCCGGAACTCCTTGAACACCTGCTCCTTGGGAACTCCTTCCTCCTGGGCCATGCGCACCAGGCTGTTGTATTCCATGACCGTTTCGATGGTTTTGTTGGCCCGTTCCACCTGGATCCGCTGCCAGTTCAGGCACAGGGAAGCGGCCAGTCCCAGGCCCACCAGGGCCAGGAACAGTTTCTGATAGGTTTTCATGGTGTCAGACCACCTCTCAGTGTTTCAGGCTGCGGAGATAGGCTTCCACAAACAGGTCCAGATCCCCGTCCATCACCGCCTGGATGTTGCCGGTTTCCGCTCCCGTCCGATGGTCCTTCACCATGGTGTAGGGCTGGAACACATAGGACCGGATCTGGCTGCCCCATTCGATGGCCTGGTAATCCCCGGCGATTTCGCTGATTTTTTTGTCCTGGATGGCCTTTTCATATTCATACAGTTTGGCACGGAGCAGAGCCAGGCAGCGTTCCTTGTTCTGGAGCTGGCTCCGTTCGTTCTGGCACTGGACCACGATCCCGGTGGGAAGGTGGGTCATCCGGACAGCGGAAGAAGTCTTGTTGACGTGCTGTCCGCCGGCACCGCTGGCCCGGTAGTAGTCCACCCGCACATCGTCCATGTTCAGGTTCACTTCCACGGTTTCGTCCAGTTCGGGCATTACATCCACTGCGGCAAAAGAGGTGTGCCGCCGGGCGTTGGCATCGAAGGGAGAGATCCGCACCAGACGGTGGACCCCCTTCTCGCTTTTCAGGAACCCGTAGGCATTGTGTCCCTGGATGGTAAGGGTGGCGCTTTTCACCCCTGCTTCTTCCCCGGGGAGTACATCCAGCAGTTCCACGGAGAATCCCTTCCGTTCCGCATACCGGGTGTACATCCGCAGCAGCATGTTGGTCCAGTCCTGGGCTTCGGTGCCGCCGGCCCCGGCATGGAGGGTCAGGATGGCGTTGTTGGCGTCATACTGGTCGCTGAGGAGCATGCCCAGTTCCAGGTCCGCCAGGGTCTTCCGGGCGGTTTCCACTTCGCTTTCGATTTCACTCTGGAGGCTGTCGTCCTTTTCCTCCATGGCCATTTCCCAGAGGGTCTCCACGTCTTCCAACTTCTGGTTCAGCCCGTGGTAGGTCTCCACTTCGCTTTTCAGGTTGTTGGCTTCCTGGGCCACGGTCTGAGCCTTGTCCGGATCATCCCAGAACCCGGGCGCCGCCATCTGGTGTTCCAGGTCTTCGATCCGCTCTTCCTTCTGGGCAATCTTCAGACCGCCCTTCAGTTCTTCCAGTTTATCTTTCAATTGGGTGATTGCCGGTTTCAGTTCTTCCAGTAACAAGATTTTCCAGCCCTTTCTTTTCGTAATGGTAAAATGGGAAAAACGAAGCCGGGTTTCCCCAGCTCCGTTTGGTGCATCCGTTTTTGTCTCCCCCAGCGGGGATTCGGGGAATGCTGTCCCCGGGCGCTCTTACTGCCGGGGAGCCCCTGCCGGCTTTCCTTCCCCGTGGATTTCCGCAGGAGTCTGAGCACCTTCCGCCGTACCGTCCACATTGGGGTTATTCACGGAAGCGTTGGACAGGTGGTCTTCCACCGTAGGCTGGGTCACCACGTTCACCCGGTACATGTACCGGACCACATCGTCCACAATGGCTTCCTTCATGCCTTCGAACATGTCGTAGGCTTCAAATTTGTATTCCACCAGAGGATCCCGCTGGCCGTAGGCCCGGAGCCCGATTCCTTCCCGGAGGGCATCCATGGCATCCAGGTGTTCCATCCAGTGGGTATCCACCACCTTCAGCATCACCAGGTTTTCCAGTTCCCGCATAATGGGAGCGGTGATGGCGGTTTCCCGTTCGTCGTAGTAATCGTGGGCCACCTTGTGGAGATGTTCCTCCAGTTCTTCCCGGCTCATGTTGGCCAGTTCGTCAGCCTTCAGGCTGCCCTGAGGTGCATAGAATTCCTCTGCGTATTTGATCAGGGAAGGAATGTCCCAGTCCTCGCTGTAGGCTTCTTTGGGAGCGTACATATCCATGGTCCGGTCCACAATGTGGTCCGCCATGCCCAGGACCGTTTCCTTCAGATCGGCCTTTTCCAGGATCTTCCGGCGCTGGTCGTAGATGACTTCCCGCTGTTCGTTCATCACATCGTCATATTCCAGCACGTGTTTCCGGATGTCGAAGTTCCGGCTTTCCACTTTCTTCTGGGCGTTTTCGATGGACCGGGTCACCAGCTTGTGTTCGATAGGTTCGTCTTCGTCCATCCCCAGCTTGTCCATGATCCCGGAAATGTTGTCAGAACCGAACAGCCGCATCAGGTCGTCTTCCAGAGACAGGTAGAAACGGGTGGAACCCGGATCCCCCTGACGGGCGCAGCGGCCCCGGAGCTGATTGTCGATCCGGCGGGATTCGTGCCGTTCCGTACCGATGATGTGGAGACCGCCCAGTTCGGCCACCCCTTCGCCCAGGGTGATATCCGTACCACGGCCGGCCATGTTGGTGGCAATGGTCACGGCCCCCATCTGGCCGGCATCTGCCACGATCTCCGCTTCTTTTTCATGATACTTGGCGTTCAGCACATTGTGCTGGATGCCCTTTTTCTTCAGCATGGCGGACAGTTCCTCGCTCTGGGCGATGGAAGTGGTCCCCACCAGCACCGGCCGGCCTACGGAATGGAGTTCCTCAATGGCCTTCACCACAGCCCGGTACTTGGCTTTCTTGGTTTTGTAGATCACATCCGGGTAGTCGATCCGGATATTGGGTTTGTTGGTGGGCACCACGTAGACGCTGAGCCCGTAAATCTTCTGGAATTCCTGTTCTTCCGTCTTGGCGGTACCGGTCATGCCGGACAGCTTGTCGTACATCCGGAAGTAGTTCTGGAAGGTGATGGTGGCCAGGGTCTGGCTTTCCCGTTCCACCTTCACATGTTCCTTGGCTTCGATGGCCTGGTGCAGCCCTTCGGAATACCGGCGGCCGTACATGAGCCGGCCGGTGAATTCATCCACGATGATGACTTCCCCGTCCTTCACCACATAGTCCCGGTCCCGGATCATCAGTGCCTTGGCCTTCAGGGCTTCCATCAGCTGATGGGACAGATCCGTGCCGTTTTCCGGGTCGTACATGTTCTTTACGCCCAGGAGTTTTTCCGCCTTGGCGATACCGGCTTCGGTAGGAGCCACGGTCTTGAGCTTTTCATCTACGGTGTAGTCTTCTTTTTCCTTGAAGTTCTTCACCACATCCGCCATGATGTTGTACAGATCCGTGGATTTTTCCCCGGGACCGGAAATGATCAGAGGCGTACGGGCTTCATCGATGAGGATGGAGTCCACTTCGTCCACGATGGCATAATGGAGGGGCCGCTGGACCATCTGATCCAGGGACACCACCATATTGTCCCGGAGGTAGTCGAACCCGAATTCGTTGTTGGTGCCGTAGGTGATATCCGCTGCATAGGCTGCCTTCCGGGCGGGGAAATCCATGTCGTGGACAATCAGCCCCACGCTCATCCCCAGGAACCGGTACACCCGGCCCATGTCTTCACTGTCCCGGCGGGCCAGGTAGTCGTTGACGGTGACCACATGGACCCCTTTGCCTTCCAAGGCGTTCAGGTAAGCCGGCAGGGTGGCCACCAAGGTCTTCCCTTCACCGGTACGCATTTCGGCGATGTTCCCCCGGTGGAGGATGCAGCCCCCGATCAGCTGCACATCGAAATGACGCAGCCCCAGCACCCGGCGGGAGGCTTCCCGGACCACGGCAAAAGCTTCCGGCAGCAGGTCATCCAGGGTTTCTCCTTTGGTGAGCCGCAGCCGGAATTCCTGGGTCTTGGCACAGAGGCGGGCATCGCTGAGCCCGGCCATTTCCGGTTCCAGCGCATTGATTTTATCCACATAGCCCTGGCAGACCTTCAATTCTTTCTTATTGGGGTCACCAAAGACCAGTTTCATCAGGTTTTCCAGCAAGTATATCACTCCTCAGTTCTTGTAAGCGCTCCAGGCGCAAATTACCACTATGAATCCATTTTTTAATTGTAGCAAATGCGTATATGAAAGTCAAAAAGAGTCGGGGCAAACGCCCCGGCTCTTTGTAAAAATTTCTTGAATTTACGGGATAACCCAGTTTTCGGAAAAGGTTCAGGCCATTTCCGGATTAATCAGGCCGTAATCCCCGCTTCTTCTCCGGTATACAATGGCGATTTTTTCCGTTTCCGCATTGAAGAAAATGAAGAAATCGTGGTTCAGCATGTTCATCTGCATAATGGCTTCCTGGACGCCCATGGGCCGCATGGCGTAATTCTTGGTACGGGCTACCTTGAATTCCCCGGTTTCTTCCGGTACATCTTCACTGTCTTCTGGCAGCGGAGCCGGTGCCGCATCCTTGAAGTTGCTGTATTTCCGTTTCATCAGGCGGGTCTTGTATTTATGGATCTGCCGTTCGATTTTTTCCACGCACTGGTCAATGGATGCATACATATTTTCAGAAGTTTCCTGGGCCCGCAGTACGATGCCGCTGGCAGGAACCGTGATTTCAACCGTATGTTTGCCTTTTTCCACCCGCATTACCGCGGTGATCTCACCTACCGTCTTGAACTGTTTGGTAATGGTCTGCACGCGTTTTTCCACGTAATCTTTTAATGCCTGGGTGACCTCGATGTTTTTACCACGAACTTTTACTGCCATAATAACTACCTCCTCACCAATGGGACATTTCCCATCGTTGTTATTATACATATTCTACAACTCTTCGGAAATCCCTGCAAAAGAAAATAAAAAAATGTAAATTTTTTTGATAAAAAGAGGCTGCCGCACAGGCAGCAGCCCCTCTCTTACAGGATTTTGGACAGGAAATTCCGGGCCCGTTCGTTTTTGGGATGGGCGAAGAATTCGGTAGGATCTCCCTGTTCCAGGATCTTCCCGCCGTCCAGGAACAGGATCCGGTCTCCCACTTCCCGGGCAAAGCCCATTTCGTGGGTCACCACCACCATGGTCATCCCTTCCTGGGCCAGGTTCTTCATAACATCCAGTACTTCGTTGATCATTTCCGGGTCCAGGGCGGAAGTGGGCTCGTCAAAGAGCATGGCCTTGGGCTTCATGCACAGGGCCCGGGCAATGGCCACCCGCTGCTGCTGGCCCCCGGACAGGCTGCCGGGATAGGCGTCGGCCTTGTTCAACAGGCCCACCTTGTCCAGGTACAGCTTGGCCTTTTCCACCGCTTCTTCCTTCTTTTCGTGGCGGACGATCATGGGAGCCAGGATCAGGTTGTCCATCACCGTCATGTGAGGGAACAGGTTGAACCGCTGGAACACCATCCCCACTTCTTTCCGCACTTCGTTGATGTTGGCTTCCCCGTTGAGGGGGATCCCGTCAAAGGTAATGGAGCCGGCCGTAGGCACTTCCAGATAGTTCAGGCACCGGAGAAAGGTACTTTTCCCGCCGCCGCTGGGGCCGATGACCACCACCACTTCCTGTTCGGCAATGGTCACGTCGATGCCCTTGAGCACCTCGTTGTCCCCATAGCTTTTCCGGAGGCCCTCCACTTTAATCATTTCACTGTTCATCTTTCTTGTACCGCCTTTCCAGGACGCCTACCAAACGGGCCACCGCAAATGTCATAATGAGATAGATGATGGCCACGCTGAGCCAGATTTCAAAAGAGGCATAGGTCCGGGCAATGATCAGCTGGCCCCGGCGGGTCAGTTCTTCGAACCCGATGACGGACACCAGGGAGGAGTCCTTCAGCATGGCGATGAATTCGTTGCCCAGAGGCGGGATGATCCGCTTGAAGGCCTGGGGCAGGATAATGTGGCGCATGGTCTGCCACCAGGTCATGCCCAGGCTCCGGCCGGCTTCCATCTGTCCCTTGTCGATGGATTCGATGCCGCCCCGGAAGATTTCCGCCACATAGGCCCCGGAGTTGATGGAGCAGGCGGAAATGGCAGCCACATAGGCATCCACCCGGTGATGGATTAGGGCCGGCAGGGCAAAGTACACCAGAAAGATCTGGACCAGCAGGGGGGTGCCCCGGAGAAAGGTCACATAGATATCGCCTAAAATGCGCAGGGCCCTGATGCCGCAGAGACGGATCAGGGACACCACTACGCCGATGAAGAGCCCCAGGCCCACACTGGCCGCTGTGATTTCTACAGTAATGCCTGCCCCGGCAAGCAGCAGGGGCAGGGATTCCTTCATGATTTCAAAATTCATGCATTCTCTTCCTTTTCCAGAAACCGCTTATTGAGCGGCTTTGGCATCTTTGCCGAACCATTTGGTGTAGATCTTGTCATATTCACCGTTTTTCTTCAGTTCAGCCAAAGCCTTGTTGAAGTCGGCAGCCAGTTTGCTGTCCTTCTTGAAGGCAAAGCCGTAGGATTCCGCATCCATGGTATCCCCTACGATCTTGTCCTTGTCCTTGCCTTCCTTGGTCAGGTAGTACTGGGCCACAGGCTTGTCGATGATCACCGCGTCAACCCCTTTGTTTTCCAGTTCCAGGAAGACTTCCGCATTGGTGTTGAAGGAAGTCACTTTGGCGCCGGGAACCTTGGCGGCCTTGTCAGCACCAGTGGTGCCGATCTGTACGGCGATCTTCTTCCCTTCCAGGTCTTTGATGCTCTTCACATCGTTGTTGTCCTTGGTCACTACCACTACCAGACCGGAAGTGTAGTAGGGATCAGAGAAGGTCACGGCCTTTTTCCGTTCGTCGGTGATGCTCATGCCTGCGGCCACCGCATCGATGTTGCCGGAGTTCAGGGCCGGGATCAGGGCATCGAAGCCCATGTTCTGGATTTCCACTTTTTTGCCCAGCTGTTTGCCGATGGCCCGGGCCAGGTCCATATCGAATCCGGCGAATTCCTTGGAATCTTTTTCCTGGAATTCGAAAGGAGCAAAGGTGGGTTCGGTCCCTACTTTGATCACTTTCTGGTCATTGGCAGCCTGTTTGGTATCGCTTCCGCAGCCGGCCACGGCCAGCATCAGAGCAGCCAGTACGCACATTACAGCAGAGATTTTTTTCATAATCTTCCCTCCATCTTCATAATGTAATCATTATACAGCGTTGCGTATGTTTATACAACCGGTTTTCGAGAAAAAGGGGCTGCCGCATACGCAGCAGCCCCGTCACCAGCCTCTAGTCACTAGTCTCTGGCTTTTGGAAATCAATTGTACCAATTGATTTTGAATTTGTTTTTCAATGCCAGCAGAGCTGGCTTCCCCCGGCCATTGACAATTGACCACTGACCATTGACAATCTCTTATTCCGCCTTGAACCACTTGTCGTAAATCTTCTGGTATTCTCCGTCTTTCTTCAGTTCAGCCAGGGCTTTGTTCAGCTTGTCGCAGAGTTCTTTGTTTTTCTTGGCAGTGGCGATGCCGTAGAAGTCGCCTTTCTTGGGGGTCCCCACGCTCTTGGCGTACTGGCTGCCCCCCTGTTTCAGGAAGTACTGGAGCACCGGCAGATCGCTGATCACCGCATCGGCGCCGCCGTTTTTCAGTTCCAGGCAGGCCAGGTCGGAGGAATCGAAGGTCTTGACCTTGGCTCCTTCAATGGTTTCCGCATATTTGGCCCCGGTGGTGCCCAGCTGGACGGCAATGGTCTTGCCCTTCAGATCATCCAGACCCTTGATGGCATCGTTATCCTTTTTCACCACGGCCATCAGACCGGATTCATAGTAGGGATCGGTGAAGTTCACTTTCTGTTTCCGGGCATCGGTGATGCTCATGCCAGTGATGGAAACGTCGATGTTCCCGGATTCCAGGGACGGGATCAGTCCGTCAAAGGCGATGCTCTTGATGGTCACCTTTTCATAACCGGCTTTTTTGGCCAGAGCATTGATCAGGTCGATGTCGAAGCCCTGGACCTTGCCGTCCTTCTTGTCGGTAAATTCAAAAGGAGCAAAGGAAGGGTTGGTCCCCACCACCAGTTCCTTTTTGTCAGTGGCTTTTTTGTCGGCGGTGCCGGAGCCCCCGCCGCATCCTGCTGCGGCCACGCACAGCATCAGCCCGGCCAGGATTCCAGCAAGCATCTTCATTTTCTTCATAAATATTCCTCCTCATTTGGCCCATATACTGGCTATTTCGTTATTTGATGGATAAATTATACATCTTTATTTATTTTTATGCAACAAGAAATTCGCATCCGCCAGAATTTCCCACACTTCCGGCTCTTCCAGACCTTTCCTCCAGTAGGCGCTGCCGGCCAGGTTGTACCGGCTGATCAGGGCGTTCTTCAGGGCCAGGCTCCGGGCATCTTCCTGCCATACCCGATGGAGCACCCCCTGTTCCCGGTATTCAAAATAATACTGGGCTTCCTCGCTGCGCCAGGCAGGCACCAGGCCCTTTTCAGCGATCAGCTTCCGGGCTCCGGGCATAGAAAGGGTTTTGGCGCTGACCATTCCGTTTTCTTCTTTCCAGTCCCGCATGTAGAGAGGCATCCCCAGCACCAGTTTTTCCGCCGGCACTTCTTCCAGGGTCTTCCGGATTCCCCGTTCCACCCAGGGCAGGCTGGCTACAGAGCCGGCTACTTTGGACAGCCGGTGGTGTTCATCGTAGGCCATGAGCATTACATAGTCCACCTGTTCGCTGAGGGCCTTCCGGTCATAGCACCGGGACCAGTTCCCGTTGTCAGAAGGCACGGTCACGTCTATGGATACCGTGTACCCTTCCTGGCGGAGGGGCCCTGCGATTTCTCCCACAAAGGCGGTGAGCCGGTCGCTGTCTTCTGCCCGGATGTTCTCGAAATCCAGGTTGATGCCGTCCAGCTGGTACTTTCGGGCCAGGGCCAGGAGCCCTTCTGCTGCATTTTTCCGGCCGGCCGGATTGTCCAAAAGCCCGTGGGTCAGGTCCGGGTCGAACCCGTTGGTAATAAGGGCCCACACCCGGTATCCCTTGGCATGGGCCTGGGGCGCATAGTCCAGGGAGGCGTTCTTTTCTTCCATATTCCCATCCGTATCCCGGATCACGAACCAGCTGGGAGAAAGGACGGTGATCCCGGGAAGCTTCTTCTCCCTGGCCAGGGTGGAAGGCTTTTCTCCCGGAGCCTGCCAGTCCCACACCAGCCCCACTGGCCCTTCCACCTTCCGGGGACGGTAAGGTTCCTGGACCGGGGGATTTTTCCCCTTCTCCGGTCCCGCCGGTTCTGGAGTCCGGGCACAGGCGGTGCCCGTAAGGGTCATCAGGCAAAGGCAGAAAATACAGATCCATCGTTTGTCCACACGATCTCCTCCTCACTGTTTTGTGGGGCATCGGATCAGCGTCCCCACGGTACCCAAGGTACCGTTTGATTGCCGCCAGCCCCCTCTTCACTCTTCCCTGCTGTTACGGCTTCAGGTTCCCCTTCTCCACATTCCTGTCAATGATGGCCTGGACGGCCTGGGCGATTTTTTCGCTGCCTTCGTGGGTCCGGGCATTCCGTTTTTCCACCTGCTGCCGGCCCACCTGGTGGAGCCGCCAGTCTTTTCCGTTGTTGGCGTCATTGAGAAGGATGGGCTGGAAATTGTCCAGGGCATGGGCATACCGGGCTTCCGGGGTGTCTCCCCGGTCGAATTCCTCAAACAGGTCCCGGAATTCCCGGGCCTGGTCTTCCGGCAGCAGTCCGAAAATCCGGTCCGCCGCCTTTTCCTCCCGTTCCCGCTGGGTCTTCACCGCATCCGGGTCGTAGGCATAGGTGTCCCCGGCATCGATTTCCACCACATCGTGGAGAAGGATCATCAAAAGGGTCCGGGCCAGGTCAAAAGGTTCGTTGGCGTATTCCTTCAATAAACAGGCCATCACCCCCATATGCCAAGCATGTTCCGCATCGTTTTCCTGCCGCCGGTATCCGGTCAGATGGGTCTGCCGGAGAATGATCTTTTCCTTGTCCAGCTCCAGGATGAACCGGAGCTGTTTGGCAAAACGTGAATCGTCATTCATACTGTTTCCATTCCTCCCTTGCAAATGGTGCTTTAAAATTTATTATATCATGGAAAAGAAGACAGGCACCCGAATTATGGTAACCCTGCCCACTCACGCCGCTCAGGCGGATTCCATCGGCTATTCCTTTGTAAAAACCGCCGAAGACATGGAACGACTCCAGCAGGAACTGCACCAGCGAGTTCAAGGGGTTGAAAAGAGCAAAAAAGTATAGAAATGGAGGCCAGACGCGGCAGCGTTTGGCCTCTGACAATACGGGATTCCCTGCGTCCTCTCACCACAATCCCAGCACTTGTTGCAGAGCCAGGCTCACCACAGTGATGCCAATCCAGCAGCATCCTCCCAGAAGAATGGGTTTGCCGCCAGTGCGGATCAGTTTCACAAGGTTACTGTTCAGCCCTATGGCAGCCATGGCCATAACGATGAGAAACTTGCTCAGGGTCTTCATGGGGGCAAACAGGGTGGCTGAAATGCCCATTTGGAGGGCCAGGGTGGTGACCAGGGACGCCAGGATAAAATACAGCACAAACACGGGAACAGCCTGGGCCAAACGGAACTTTTTCCCGGCCGCCGCTTCTTTCTTCCCGTAATACAGGGACAGGCCCAGAGTAATGGGGATAATGGCCAGGGTCCGGGTAAGCTTCACCGTCACAGCCTTGTCCAGGGTAGCGGTCCCCAGGTTCCACATGCTGTCCCAGGTGGCTGCGGCCGCAGTTACAGAGGAAGTGTCATTCACCGCCGTGCCTGCAAAGATCCCGAACCCTTCCCCGCTGGTGGTGCTGAATCCCAGTGCCGACCCCAGGAGGGGGAACAGGATGGCCGCCAGTACGTTGAAGAAGAAGATGACGGAAATGGCCTGGGCCACTTCTTCATCATCCGCATGGATGGCCGGAGCCGCGGCGGCAATGGCGGATCCCCCGCAGATGGAAGACCCCACCCCCACCAGAGTGGAGATTTTCGTGGGGATGTCCATAAGCCGGTGGAGTCCATAGGCCAGCACCAGGGAGGTGGTAATGGTAGCCAGGATAATGGGCAGGGACTGTTTCCCCGTAGCCGCCACCACATGGAGATCCAGCCCGAATCCCAGGAACACCACTGCCGACTGGAGGATGATTTTGCTGGTCCACTGGATACCCGGAGCCGCCGCCCCTTTCTCCTTCCAGAACAGGGTAATGACCATCCCCAGGAGAATGGCAATCACCGGTCCTCCCACCACCGGGAAATGCTGCCCCAGCAGCCAGGACGGCAGGGCAATGGCCAGACAGGCCAGGATTCCTTTTCCTCTTTTTTCCATCAGTAACTTCCTCCTTCACTTCAAAGCATCTTGTTGTATTATAGATGCTCTATTTAAAAAGCGGAAATTATGGTTTATAATGAACCCATAAAATACCCTTATGGAGGAACTGATGGATACCCAGCTGCGCACTTTTTTGACGGTCTGTGAAACCATGAACTTCACCCAGGCGGCCCGGAAACTGTTCCTGACCCAGCCGGCGGTTTCCCAGCACATCCACACCCTGGAAAAGAAATACGGGCTGCCTCTTTTTGCCCACCGGGGCCGGAACCTGGAACTGACCCCTGCCGGAAAGACCCTGGCCGCCTACGCCCGACTGCTCCAGACCGATGAGGCCCTGCTGGTCCGGAAGATGGAAGCCTGTCAGCAGGGTGTCCGCCGTCTCACCTTCGGGGTGACCCTTACCATCGGGGAATACGGCATTGCCCGGCCGGCAGCCCAGTATCTGAAGGCCCATCCGGAGGTGGAACTGACCCTGATTTTCGGGAATACCCGGGAACTGCTCCAGCAGCTGGACCGGGGGACGTTGGATTTTGCCCTGGTGGAAGGGTACTATCCTCCGGAATCCTATGACCACCTGCTGTTCCGGCTGGAACCGTTCGTCCCGGTATGCGCCGCCCGGCACCAGTTTGCCCGGGAGCCCCAGCTGTGCCGGGATCTTCTGCCGGAACGGCTGCTGGTCCGGGAACCTGGTTCCGGGACCCGGAACATCCTGGAACGGAACCTGGCCCTCCAGGGCATTACCCTGGACCAGTTCGCCCACCGGGCCCAGGTGGGAAACATGCACGCCCTGATCCAGCTGCTGGAAGAGGACTGCGGCATCACTTTCCTGTACCGGATTGCCGTAGAAAAAGAGGCAGCCGCCGGTCGGGTCCGGCTGCTGCCTCTGAAAGATTTTTCCATGGTCCACCCTTTTGATTTCATCTGGCCCAAAGACAGCCTCTTCGCTCCGGAAATCCGGGTCATCTGTCAGGAACTGATGGAATCCAAAGGGAATTCTCCCTATTCTTCTTTGACCAGACGGTTGTAAAGCTCCCGTTTGGGCACTTTGTAAGCCTTGGCCACCTGGGCCAGGGCTTCTTTTTTGTCCGTACCCCGGGCCATCAGGTCTTTCACTGCCTCCAGCGGGTCCCCCTGGGGCTCCTGTTTTTCCATTTTTCCCTGTTCCACCACCAGGACGAATTCTCCCCGGGGAGGATTTTCCAGCAGATGCTGGCGGCAGGTGGAAATGGTCCCCCGGAAGAACTCTTCGTGGAGCTTGGTAAGTTCCCGTCCCAGGGTCATTTTCCGGTCTCCCCACACTTCCTCCATATCCTGGAGCACGTCCAGGATCCGGTGAGGGGCTTCATACAGTACCAGGGTAGCCGGGATATGCTTCCATTCCTCCAGCTTTTCCTTCCGGTTTTTCCGGCTTTTGGGCAGGAAGGCCCCAAAAAAGAAGGGAGTGCTGGGGAGACCGGAAGCCACCAGGGCCGTGAGACAGGCATTGGCTCCCGGCACCGGAACCACCGGGATCCCGGCAGCAATGGCCTGCTGGGCAATCATCTCTCCCGGGTCCGATATCCCCGGAAATCCGGCGTCAGTGACCAGGGCGATGTTTTTCCCTGCCTCCAGGGCTTCCAGCAGCACCGGCCCCTGTTTTTCCTTGTTGTGTTCATGGTAGCTGATCAGCTGGCCGTGGATTCCGAAATGGGTCAGCAGCTGCCGGGTATGCCGGGTATCTTCCGCGGCGATCAGATCCGCCTCCTGGAGCACCCGCACCGCCCGGGGAGTCATGTCTTCCAGGTTCCCGATGGGAGTGGCGCATAGGTACAGGTTCCCTTTATTATTTTCCATGGGTTTCGTCCCCTTTCAATGCATAATAGGCCAGTGTTTCCCGGCTGTAGGAGCCGTCCGGATCGTACATGCACAACGGGGGCAGCACTTCCAGTCCGGGCTTTCCCCCTTTGACGAATTCCGCCAGGAAGATCCAGGCCGGCCGGTCCACATAGGCATGGACCCACTGGAGCCGTTTCAGTTCCAGCTGGTACCGGATCCCCAGCTTCACCGCATCGGTGAACCGTTCCGGCAGCTGGACCAGAGCGAACCGGCCCCGGGTCTTCAGAGACCAGGCGGCGGCCGCAAAAAAATCCTCCAGGGTGGTGCCTGTTTCATGACAGGCGGCCTGACCCACCTGACGCCGCCGTCCCCCGATCCGGTAGGGCGGATTGGCCGCCACCAGGTCCAGGGCATCGCAGGGCAGCTGGGTCCGGTATTCCCGCAAATCGCACACCCGGCCCTCCACCCGATGTTCCAGATGGTTTTCCCGGATGCTCCGCTGGAACAGATCCACCACATGGGGATTCACATCCACCCCCAGCACCTTTTCCGCTCCCCGGTTGGCCAGAAGCAGGCTCACCGCTCCGGTGCCGCAGCCCAGTTCCAGGGCCTTGGCCTTCCGGACCAAGTGGGGAAAAGCGGCCAGGAACACCGCATCCGTGGTAAAGCAGAATTCCCGGCTGTCCTGCCAGATCCGGGTGGTCCCGTCCGGCAGGCAGTCCAGCCGTTCCGTATTTTCCATTACTTCTCCGCCCGGGAGGATTCCACGATCTCATCCCAGGAGACCACCACCCGGTTCCCCGGGGACAGTTCCACCGTCACGGTCTGTTCCCGGCGGCTGATGGTCATGACCATCCCTTCCCCGCTGGGGGTCACCACTTTCATCCCGGGACGGGGCACCATGGGCCGGGGTTCCTTTTTCTTTTCCCGTTTCTTGCAGCAGTTGCCGCAGTACATGTCGCTTTCATATTTCAGGCAGCACAGGAGCCGGCCGCAGATCCCGGAGATCTTGGTGGGATTCAGGGACAGGTTCTGTTCTTTGGCCATTTTGATGGACACCGGCTCAAAATCCCCCAGGAAGGTGGAGCAGCACAAAGGACGGCCGCAGCAGCCGATGCCTCCCAGCATCTTGGCTTCGTCCCGGACCCCGATCTGCCGCAGCTCAATCCGGGTGCGGAACACTGCCGCCAGATCCTTCACCAGTTCCCGGAAATCGATCCGGCCGTCGGCGGTGAAATAGAAGATGATCTTGCCCACATCAAAAGTGTATTCCACGTTGACCAGACGCATTTCCAGCTTCCGGGCAGCGATTTTTTTCTCACAGATCACAAAGGCTTCTTTTTCTTTCCGGTGGTTTTCCGCCACTTTCCGGGCGTCGGCTTCCGTAGCCTTCCGAATCACCGTTTTCAGAGGAGAGACGATCTTGCTGTCCTCCACTTCCTGCCGGGGAATCACCACTTCCCCGTATTCAATGCCCCGGGAGGTTTCCACAATGGCATGGTCTCCCTTTGCCAGGTCGTAGTTCCCCGGGGAAAAATAATAGATCTTCCCGGCCCGTTTGAACCGGATTCCAACGATGGTTACCATTTTTTCTCCTTTATTCCAGCATTCCATGGAGTTCCAGTGCCAGAGCCTCCACTGCCATCCGGCGGGTCACAAAGGACGCCAGGGCCCGGCGGCACTTTTCTTCCAGTTCCAGGGCCTGACGGAGCATCTTCTCCGACCAGCCTGCAAAACACAGGCCCAGCCTCTGGCGCAGATCTTCATTGTACAAAACCTGGGGCAGCCCGCTTTCCAGGATCAGACCGTCCCGTAACAGGAGGAGCAGCAGCTCCATGAGCACCAGGCTCTCCTGCCGGTCGTTTTTCAGCATCCAAGGCAGGCTGTCCGCGTAGACCAGGATATCCTCCCGGCCCGCCTGTTCCAGCAGGTCCAGGATGTTTTCCCGCAGCTTCAAGGCATCCAGCCGGAACCAGGTCAGGGCCTTGCCGGCAGAACCTCCTGCCAGCCGGGCCAGCACCGGCAGTTCCCGGCGCCATTTGGCTTCCACCTGGGCCAGGTCCTCTTCAGCCATATCTTCCGGACGGTCCCCTTCTCCCAGATGGATGGACGCCAGCACCTGTTCCGTTTCCGCCATGGAAAGAGGATCGAACCGGAGCTCCATCACCCGGGACCGGATGGTGGGCAGCAGTTTTTCCCGGCCGTCTGCCACCAAAAGGAACAGCCAGTAGTCCGGGGGCTCCTCCAGCAGCTTCAGCAGGCTGTTCTGGGCCTCTTCCCGGAGGGTATGGGCCTCATCGATGAGACACACCTTGTACCGGGACAATACGGGCCCGAAGGCAGCACTGGCCGCCAGCTGATGGATGGCCTCCACCCCGATGGTCCGGCTTTTGCCCCCGGGCTCCACCTGGATGAAATCCGGATGGCTGTCACTGTCCATGGCCCGGCAGCTCCGGCAGGTACAGGGGACCAGGGGATCTTCCAGGCACAGGAAACTTTTGGCGAAGGCCCGGGCCATTTTTTTCTTCCCGATGCCTTCCGGCCCACAGAACAGCAGAGAAGGCGTCTTCCGGGTCCCTTTGAGCATATTCTCCAGGAAGGTTTTGTTGGTTTCATGTCCGATGATGGATTCCCACATGGCTTTCCCCTTCCTGCCCGGTTATACCCATTTTTCCAGTTTCCGGATGATTTCCTCCGTCACCACTTCCGGTTCCCGGAGAGCATCCACCACCAGGATCCGATCCGGCTCCTCCTGGGCCAGTTGGAGATAGCCCGCCCGGATCCGGTCCTGGAATTCCAGTCCCTGGAGTTCGAATTTATCCACGGTGCCCCGGTCTTCCCGGCGTTTTACCAGTTCCCGGGGATCCCCGTCCAAAAGCAGGGTCACATCCGGCCGGAGGCCCCGGGTGGCAAAATCGTTCAGCTTCCGCAACTGAGCCAGATCCATGTTCCGGAGGATACCCTGGTAGACCAGGGTGGAATCGCTGAACCGATCGCAGAGCACCACCTGCCCTGCCGCCAGAGCCGGCCGGATGGCCTGGGCCACATGGTCCGCCCGGGCGGCCAGCTGGAGCAGGGTTTCCGTTTCCGCGGAAAGGTCCAGAGCCGGATCCAGCACCAGTTCCCGGATATTTTCCGCCGTGGGGGTCCCTCCCGGTTCCCGGGTGATCAGCACCTCCCGTCCGTAAAGCCGGAACCAGCGGGCCAGCTGCTGGGCCTGGGTGGTCTTGCCGCCTCCGTCCGGCCCTTCCAGGGTAATGAACAATCCTTGTTTCTTCATATCAGTACCTCGATCTGCTGGAGAGAGCTGTCCCGGGGACCGCTCACCAGCAGTTTTCTTTCCTGCATTTCCCGGCAGTACCGGATCAGTTCTCCGGTGATCCGCTCTCCGGGCATCACCAGAGGGATTCCCGGAGGATAGAAGCTGATGGTCTCTCCGGAGATCAGCCCTGCCGCCTTTTCAAACTCCACCGGTCTGTGGCCGGCAAAGAACGCCTCCCGGGGGAGCTTCACCATTTCCGGCAGCGCCGCCACCGGAGGCACGGGCTTCAGGTCCCGTTCCGGCTTCCGGATGGCTTCCAGCACCTGACAGAGGGTCCGGCCCATTTTTTCCAGTTCCGGTCCCTCATCAGCGTAGGTCACCAGCAGCAGTACATGCTCTTCGTCCACCAGTTCCACTGCGATGCCCGCCTGCCGGAGGGCATCCGCCGCTTCCGGACCGGTGACCCCCAAAGCGCTGACCTGGAGAGTGATCTTCCCCGGATCCAAGGCGGCCACGCCTCCCTTGCCCACCAGTTCCTGTTCCAGGACAGGAAGGCCGGGCACCTGGTGGAGCATCTGGCGGAGTACACCGGCTGCCCGTACCGACGCTTCTCCCATGGCTTTCCCCTGCTCTGCCAGCTGGGCCTGGGCTGCATCCAGGGCTCCCATCAGAAGATAGTTGGGGCTGGTGGTGGTCACCAGGCTCATGGCTCCTTCCATGGCTTCCGGAGAGATCCGGTCATAACGCACCTGGAGCAGGCTGCACTGGGTCATGGCCCCCACGATTTTGTGAGTGCTCTGGGCTGCTGCATCGGCACCGGATTCCATGGCCCCGGGAGGCAGCTGATCCGTGAACCCCAGATGGGGTCCGTGGGCCTCGTCCACCAGCAGCAGGGCGCCGTGGGCGTGGGCAATGTCTGCGATTTTCCGGGTTTCCGCCGCCAGGCCGAAATAGTTGGGGGTGGTCAGGAACACCGACCGGATGGAGGGGTCCTTTTCCAGGGCCTCTGCCACCTGTTCCGGCGTCACCTGGAGAGTAAGCCGCCACTGGGGATCATAGGCCGGCTGTACATACACTGGATGGAAACCTCCCAGCACCAGGGCTCCCAAAACGCTCCGGTGGCTGTTCCGGGGGATCAAAATCTTATCCCCCGGTTTCAGGGCTCCCAGCAGCATCCCGTGGATCACCCCAGTGGTGCCGTTTACGCCCAGAAAGCACCGGTCCGCCCCGTAAAGCCGGGCCGCCAGTTCTTCCGTTTCCCGGATGCACCCTTCCGGGTGATGGATGTCGTCCAGTTCCGCCATCAGGGACACGTCGCTGGCAAGAGCCACGTCCCCCACCAGATGGCGGAGTGCCGGATCCGCTCCCCGTCCCCCTTTGTGACCGGGGGTATGGAGAGGATATACATGTTGAAGACGGTAGTTTTCCACTGCCGTCAGTAAAGGTCTTTTTGCATTCATGATTTCACTCCTTGGCAATATCTTATTGTACCATATGGGGGGAAGAGGGGAAAGTGCGGAGTAGCAGGGTAAGTGGGTAAGTGATTAAGTGGTTGGGTGGTTGGCCGAAGGCCTGTGTCCCCCTGAAAGGGGGAAAGGCCCCGTGCTTGCACGGGCAGAGGGTTTCCCGGAGGGCAAGTATGTCTTTTTCGGAGAAAATGGCGCAAATTTTACCAATTTTTAACAAGATCTTTGCAGAATCTTATTGTGTTTTTCTGAAAATAAGGTCATAATGTAACAATAAGAATTATTTTCTGGCAACAAGGAGGTTCTTTATGCGTGATTTGAATATTATCCGCTCGAAAAAAGGCTTTATCAGTGATATGGACGGTGTGATCTACCATGGCAGCACCCTGCTGCCTGGTGTTAAGGAATTCGTGGCCTGGCTCCAGAAGGAAAAGAAACAGTTCCTGTTCCTGACCAACTCCAGTGAACGGTCTCCCCTGGAACTGCGGAAAAAGCTCCAAGCCATGGGACTGGACATCGAAGAAAGCCACTTTTACACCAGCGCCCTGGCCACGGCCCATTTCCTGAAGACCCAGGCCCCCGGCTGCTCCGCCTACATCATCGGGGCCCATGGGCTGATGAACGCCCTGTATGACGCAGGCATCACCTACAACGACGTGAACCCGGAATATGTAGTAGTGGGCGAAACCAACGGGTACAATTATGAAATGATCATCAAGGCCACGGAGCTGATCCACAAGGGGGCCAAGCTCATCGGTACCAACAGCGACATGACCGGCCCCAGCGACCGGGGGATCATCCCGGCCTGCCGGGCTCTCATCGCCCCCATCGAACTGGCCACCGGGAAAAAGGCCTATTTCATCGGCAAACCCAACCCCCTGATGATGCGCACCGGCCTGAAACGGCTGGGAGTCCATTCGGAAGACGCGGTGATGATCGGGGACCGGATGGATACGGATGTGATCGGCGGGGTGGAATCGGGCATGGAAACGGTGCTGGTGCTCACCGGGGTCTCCAACCGGGAAAACATCAGGCAGTTTTCCTATCAGCCCCATTACATCCTCAACGGTATCGGGGATCTGGTACCAGAGAAATAAGGGGCTGCCTGAGCAGCCCCAGTCGCGGGCCACGAGCCGTGACTGGAGACCGAAGGCGGCTGTAAAAAATAATTTTTCATTTTTTACAGCCGCCTTTTTTAGGCACAAAAAAACCTGCCCACAGGCAGGTTTTGATTTTGAATGGCGGAGTGGGAGAGATTCGAACTCTCGAAAGTAAAAACCTACCCACTAGTACAGAACACTAAGTAAGAAAAAGTGTAGAGTAGAAGCCACTTTTTAGCCCTTTTAAAGTACATACAGTAGCAATTAGACACTACTTGTATTCCAGAATCTTCCTAACTCTTCTATGAGGACAGCATAGCATAATTAGAGCTCCTATTGCAAGACCCATTTTTGTGTAAAAATTTTTGTGAGCCCTATTGAGTTTGCTTGAATTTCCTTCATTCCCCCTCTAGTCCCTTCTCTATATAGTGAATCATATCGTTTTGCTATTTCTTTATGAAGGACTACAGGGAACACCAGAAAGAAGCCTATCAAGGTGGATAAAAAAGGAAGAGGGAACTAATCTAATGGCTCCCTCCTCTATTGTATTGGTTTCTATTTGGTTCTATCTTCCTTCATACTCTTTGACTCTTCTATACCATGTATTCGGTTTCATTCCTGCTTTATTCATTGCCTGAACTGCTGTCATATTCCCTGCTTTCCATTCCTTATAGGCTTCCTTGAAGGTCTCACTAATGGATACTTTGGGTCTCCCATAAGGTCTATGTTCTGCAAGACAAAGGTCAATTCCTTCTCTCTGTCTCTGTCTTATGGTCTCCCTTTCCAGTTCAGACAGAGAAGCAAATATGTGAAGAATAAACCTTCCCTGTGGTGTGGTGGTATCAATCTGTTCCTTAAGGCTGATAAGGTTTACCTTTTTCTTTGTGAGTTCGTCCACAATGTTAAGAAAGTCTAAAGTATTTCTTGCCAGTCTGCTGATACTTTCGATATATACTGTATCTCCCTCTCTCACATATTCCATCATTGCTTTTAACTGTGGTCTTTGTCTGTCCTTCCCACTTATCTTCTCTTCATAGGTCTTATCAATCTTGATTCCCTTATCAGTAAAGCAGGCGTATTGTCTCCCTGTGTTCTGCTCTTTGGTGGATACTCTGATATAACACACATTAGCCATTGTCTTTCACTCCCTTTGTTTTCATTTCTTGTGATGGTTTAATTCTAATTCGTATATTTCAAAATGTCAATCTTATTTTTGATATGTTTCAATACTCTTTATCTAACTTTTAGACACGTAAAAACACCTCTAAATTCCCTCTGTCTAAAAGTAAACTTTTGAAACATTAATTTAATTGGCACACTATATAGAGATATACCATAAGGTATACCCACAGACAATCTTAAGCAAACAGCCAAAGAAAACAATGAAAAGGAAGGACAGACAAAGAATCATGAACACCACAAACACCGACAATGAGAAGTACAGCACTATCAAGAAGATTAACAGAGGTAGAATAGTCACACCTGTAGGAAAAGCCTATTGGGCCTATCTGGATAAGCCAGAGGAATTTAATGGACAGCCCACAAACAACTATTCTATTCAGGTAGAGTTTACCAAAGAAGGGACTCAGGCTCTAAAAAGTGAATTATTGAGAGTCCTTGAAGAAGCTAAACAGGCTCCTAAGTTCTCAGGGAAACCATGGAAAAAAGAACCCAATATTTCTTTGAAAGAAGGCAAAGATAATTCTGTACGGTTTAAATTTGCTTCTAAGGTATCTTATATAGACCATACAACTCATGAGGAAAAGCCTATTAATATTCAATTGTTCAACTCAAAGGGAGATAAATTAAAGCCCTCTGATACTCCTATTCCTGTAGGTAGTAAAGTCCAAATTTGCTTTAAACCTGTCCCCTATCATATCAACAAGAATAACAATGGGATTAAATTACAGCTTGAAGCATTATTGTTACTAGAGGAGGCAACAAATGAAGATACTAATTATCCTTCTGCTTCTTCTTATGGTCTGACTGATTAACTCTGACAACTGAATATAGTAAGTAGTTTGTTTCTCTCCTTTTTAAATTTCTTTAGGAGTGTCTCTCATTAGCTCCCTATTTATGTATCTCTAATAGATAGTCCTAAGGAAATCTCATCAGGAGTTATTTTTTTAATTAGGAGAAAACACAATGGATAATAAAATAACAACAATCAAAGTTGTGGACGCACCCACAGGAGAGGGAAAGACTACAGCCCTAATAAACCACCTAGAGACTGCCTATAACAACCCCTTTACAGCACCCCTAGAGGGGGGAGAGAGATTTATTGTTATGGTTCCTTTAGTGACTGAATGTGAAAGAATCTATAATGCTCTGAAAGAGGGCGGTATAGATGTCTATATGGCAACTATTGAAGGACGGAAAAATAGAGATACCCTTGATGCTATTGAAAGAGGAGAAAATATTATCACTACTCATAGATTCTATGAAATGGAAACTAATGAACTATTTAAGACACTGAAGGAATCTTCTACTAAAGGAAAATACTCCTATAGTCTTTTCATTGATGAAGAACCCGCTATAGAGATAGATATAAAAGATTCTCCTTTAGTGAATTTACCTTCTTTAACCCCTTCTGACATTGAGGAAATGAAGGAACGAAATATTATTGCTATAGATTCTGACAGTAATAGAATCCATTGGACAGCTCCTGAAGATTTATCGGTTATCTATAGGCACTATAAAAACTTTTTCACTGGTTATACTGTTTACCTTTCAAAAGAAGCCTATCAGGGTGGAAAAGAAAACCCCTTTATAATTCTCATGAATCCTGAACTATGGTCTATGTTTGAGTCCGTTACGGTATTGAGTTATAGAGTCCGTTACTCCCTCTTTCATGCCTACTGTGAGCTCTTTCAGTTCCCTATAGAGTATTATCATATTGATAGAAACCCTATTACTAATGATTCACTCTTTAAAGAGGGCTACATAGACAAGAAGCCCAAAGGATATAAACGCTTGAATATCTGTAAGGAGTATTTATTGAAGACCTTTGATAGAGAGTATAAGGAGATTCCTTCTAAGGGGCTATCCTATAGTTGGTATACCAATAAGGCCAAACCAAAACAGCTTAAGAAAATAAAGTCCTACATGGATAAATGTATTAGGGAGTATTCTTGTAGCTCTATCTTATGGACTTCCTTTAAAGATAATATGGAGGCTTTAAAGATTCCTAAACATGGTATCAGCGTAACGAATTGGACAGCCTGTAATACAAGAGCCACCAATGATTATAGCAATCGTACCAATGTGATTTACCCTATCAACAGGTATATGAATCCTTTTAAAGCCTCTTTCTGGAAAGCTCAGGGAATTGTTATAGATACAGATAATTGGGCCTTGAATGAACTCATACAATTTCTTTGGAGGTCTAATTTAAGAGTTGCTGATAGTAGTGATACTGTCTATGTTTATATTCCCTCTGACCGCATGAGAGGGTTATTAGAAGCATGGATAAATAATAACATACAGTGCACTTGTCAACAAAAATTGGACACAAAACTAAAAAAATCAGGCATAAAAAACGAATCGATGTACAAGATTCATCAACTTTTCTGACATCCTTCAAGCTTGTTAGACAAACCATGCCATCGATAAT
>NZ_VULN01000006.1 GCF_009696675.1 Acidaminococcus fermentans
TCTCTGTTCTTTTGTGTACTTCACGGCAAACCTCCTGTCCTGTGAGGGAGAATTTCTGTCCGATAATTAATTTCGTACTATCCGTACAGTATACACCGTATGTCCAAAAATTACCCCCTCCGTGTCCAATTTTAGTTTACCACTTCAGCCAGTCCCCCAAAAAATTCATCAGGGACCATACGTAAAGGGGGTGTGAAAAAATTCACACCCCCCTTTTCTATTCTTCCAGCATCAATGTTCCGGACCCATCAAAATGCACCTTCTGATACGTTCCGGCCAGTTCTCCCTTATGAGGATCCAGATTTTCCGCCAGCGCTCTGGTGGCCCAGATATGCCGCAGATCCCCGCTGCTGTTGATGATGCACAGTTTCAAATCTTCCGGAGCGATCCGTCCCGCTGCCTTGATGCAGGCTTTGAACACCAGCTCATCCGTATCCATGGTAGGCGGGATCCGGGCCGTAAAGGGCTTCATGCCAGTCAAAGCATTCACCACCGTCATTTTTTCATCCACGGCATCCCGCAGTCGCCGGCTGATGAAATCTCCCATGCCGATGCCGTTCCCGTTGCCTTCCGATTTGGCCGTGAGAGACAGGATTCCCAGTTCCGTTACATCCGGACCCACATTGGGCCGGTTGTTGATGGGCCGGCCCACCACCGCCGGGTCCATCCCTGTACCGGAGATTTCCTTTCCCAGTTTCCGGCAGATCAGCACATCCATATGTGCAAAAGGGATCCGGGGAACCATGGCTTTGGCCCGTTCCAAAATTTTCGGTTCTTCCTCCCTGATTTCTTCTTTTTTCAGCACATACACATCTGCCAGCTGGTCATACCCGTTTTCAATGACGGCAATGCCGCCCACCACTTTGGCATGGTCCAGTGCCGTCAGGCCCACCCGGGCCATGTTGTCATTCAGGTAGTCCGTACCCAGGCTGTGGGTCATGGCGGCCCCCACATGCTTGGCCAGTCCGATGGCCAGCATCTTTACCAGCCCGCTCTGGTACCGGCCATAAATGGAGGTATGGGTCTTCACCCGGTTCAACAGCAGGATACCATCCGCTTCCCAGGCATTTTTATCCAGGTACACCGGCAGGTCCAGTTCCGTCCGGGCGATTTCCACCACTTCCATACTGGAAACGATTGGGGCTCCCACACTTTCTTCCGTAATCCCCAGATTCCGCAGTACTTCCACCTGGCCTTCCGCCGTTGCACCCCCGTGGCTGCCCATGGCCGGCACGATAAAAGGCACGGCACCCATTTCCTTCAGATACCGGACGGCCGCCCGCATCAAAGGCACATAATCCGCAATTCCCCGGCTTCCCCCTGTGATGGCAATCCGCTGTCCCGGGAGAACTGGCAGATTTTTGGCCCGCAGCCGTGCCAACAGAGTTTCCTCCGGATTTTCCAACCGTGTCCGGTCAAAGATGGTCCGGATTTTCACCACCTCCGGGATTTCATATCCCTGCAGCATTTCTTCCAGTGAACTCATGGCAATTCCTCCTCCCTGCCAAATTCCGATTCCACAGCAGGTCCAGTATATCATGGAAGAATTTTCCGAAATTACTGTCACAGGCAAAAATCCTGACAAATCGTGCAGAAGAAAACGGTGAAAGCAGCCAGTCCCCTGATGTGACCCCAAAAAGTTAGACCTTAGTAACGAGATGGTTTTTACTGTCTCGTTACTTTTTTATGCTGCCTGCAAAGGAAGCCTGTATTGAACAGGACTTTTCCAGCCCAGTCACCGGTCATGCGCCGATATCCATAATCTTTATGCTGGCTGCGGATTTCCTGTATTTTGTCCTCTACTTCCTGGTCTGGATTCACGCGGTCAAACCGTTTCTGCCAGTACATATAGGTCGCTTTAGGCATTTGAGTATAGGAAAGAAGGTCTTTCAATTTGAATGATCTTCGGAGACTGGAGATGATTTTCGCAACTCTCTCATTTTTGCTTCGTCCTCTAAACGCAGTCTCCTCAGTTCTTTTAAAAAAGCATTCTCTATACGGAGTTTAAGATTTTCATCCTCTAACTCCTGGACATGTTCCACACTGATGTCGACCATCGGCTGCTGAACCTGGGGATCTGTTTTTTTTTGTTTTAGATTTTTTCAAAGTTCTCTTCCTGCCTTTTTTATGTGACCGTAACGCTTCCGGCCCCGCAATCTTGAATTCGTTGACCCATCTGGCAATCATGGATGGATTATTGATTCCTACTTGAATTGCCAGTTCCTGATATGAGATTTCATTTGTTAAGTAAGACTCTACCACAGAAAGTTTTTCTTTGAAAGAGTATATTTTTTGAGAGCGGGATCTCTTCAGTCCATTATCTCCAAATGCCTTGTAAGCAGCAACCCACTTTAGCAGCTGGCTACTGCTTGTCGTCCCATATTTACGTGAAATAGAAATACACCCTTCGTCACTGTTCAAATATTCCAGTACTATTTTTTTCTTAAATTCATAGCTGTGTTTTGCCATAAAAAACTGCCCCCCAATTGTTAGATTTTTGGTCTAACAATTGGGGGGCAGCTCACAACAGCTCCTTTTTGAATATATGCCCCCTGGGCGGCCGGGACGGGCGGGCCTGCGGGTTTTACAAGTTCAGAAGTATCTGCCCCCGGCAGATGGTGTCCAGCAGAGTTTACTGCCAGCAAAGGAACAACGCCCGGTCTGCCAAACAGGCATACCGGGCGTTGTTACTCTATTTTTTACTTCGCAGAAGCTTTCACCAAGGCTTTAAAGAACCCCATGCAGATTTCCGTATCGCAGAACTTTTCCTTGTCCTTCTTTTTGATCAGCACTTCCGTCAGATCATTTTCCGGATGGAACTGAAGTCCCACACTGAAGGTGTTGGCGGGGTACTCGATTCCTTCAATCAGGGAAATCCCATTGTCCGTAGTTTCGGCAGTCTGGATCAGCGCCGTTCCAGCCAGACTTTCAATGTTCTGATGATGCCAGGAGGAGATGTTCTTCAGTTCATCTTTCCCTACAATGGCCCGGAGATGGGACTGTACGGGAAGGATCCGTACATCGTGCCGGGTATAATCCCGATTGGGGGTTCCTGGAGGCATCCGATGAAGATTATCATAAGATTTCTTGTGGGCTTTATAGTAATCCGGGATGTCCTGCATGAATTTGACCCCGGACACAATGCCCATCATTTGTTCACTGCGGCATACATTCAAAGTAGGGATATTGTTTTTCAGGCAGTAGGCCTGCAGGGTATAATCCGAAATGTCCCGGGTAGCATTGATCTCTTCCCCATGGTTCTTTTCCTTTTCCGGATGTTTGTAAAGAGAAGGGCTGATATCCTCTCCCCCTGTTCCAAATACCCCATCGATGCCCTGCATCACGGTGGCAATATTGGTGTTCCCGAAGTTCTGGTCTTTGATTTTGTCCGCATATTTCTGTTTCAGCATTCCCGACGGTTCCAGACAGGTCTTGTCCACCGCACCGTTTTTATCATACTGAACATCCGAGCTTTTGATCTGCCCCAGTTCCACCGAAATCCCTCCGGCCATTTCAATGATTTTCTTGATGGGAGCATAGTCGCTTTCCTGATCCGCACTTTCCCAGGAAATCCCGATGACGGGTTTGCCGCCTACCATGGCCTCCGCCCTGTATCCCAGGCCCAGTGCCATTCCCAAAGACAATGCTGTAACCGCCGCAATCCGACCAAACTTCTTGAACATCCACTTCACATCCTTTCGAAGATATATATTGTCAGTGTATTATGAATATTTTGTTCTGTCAATTGATTTACCCTATTTCAGCTCTGCTATTGATTCTTTTCATGATTCAGAAAATGAGAATGAAAAAATACGATACTTGTCTTTATGATTGTTTTCAGCTCTGTCTTTCCACTTACCCACCTTACTTTTTGACAGGTTCCCCTTTCCGGACCATTTCCTGGATTTGCTTCACAAAGGCAGCCGGCGTCGTGCCCATGTATTCCTTGAATACTTTGGTAAAATAACTCTGGTCGTAATACCCACAGGCCTGGGCCGCCTCTGCCAGCGAGCAAAAGGGATTTTCCAACAGCCGCCGCAGCACGCTCTGGAAACGGATGTTGTTCAGTGCGGTCTTGGGGGCCAGTCCCACATGTTCCAGCATAACCCGCTGGAGATAGCGGGCACTGTACCCCGTATCTTTTTCCAGTTGGGCAATCTGCAGAGAACCGTGCTTCTGCAGGGCATCTTTCATCAGATACTGGACCAATCCGTCACTGGTGTCCCGCAGTTTCCGGTTTTTCCACTCTTCAATAAACCGTCTGATGATTGCCATTTGGTTTTCAAACCCTTCTGCCGTCGCAATTTCTTCCGGCACGGTCCCCACCCTGATAAAATCTTCCAACGGCGCTTCCATATCCGTCACCTCCCGGCTGGGAATTCCAAAAAGACGGGTAAACTGCCCGGGAAAGAACTGACAGCACAAGGTATGATGGACGCCGTAAAGAGGCACTTTTTTGCTTTTGTTCAGCAGCCCGCAGATCATAGCCTGGGGTTTCTCCTTTTCCAAAGAGAACATAATACCCAGCAGTCCGATTCCCGGTACACTGGTCAGCCCATCGGTTTCCTGTCCTGCTGTCAGTTCGTAAGCCACAGCCACCGGACCTCCAAGTTCCGGATCTGTCAATATGAATCGATTGTTCTTCTCTGCTTCCCAAAAAGGCTGTACCGATAAAATTTTCGCATATTTTTCCGTTTCTTCCATATTGCTTCCCCTTGTTCCCTGCAGATCAGTTCCGATTTTTACCAAATCAGTTTCCGAAAATTCCTATATCAACATAGCATAAATATAATACGATACTAACAAAAGAGCAAATAAAATATTGTATTTATCAGTAAAATGGCTTATTTTCTTACTTTTCTATTCTTATTTCTACCGTAAATTTCATGCAGAAAGAAAGGAGTCTCACCATGCTGCTGGCTAGTTGGATCATCACATTTCTCCTTATCATCGGTTTTGGCATCTATGCCGGGACGCGGATCACAAAATCCGATCAGTGGAACGGCAGTGACCGTTCCATGGGGATTTTCTCTGTCGGTGCCATGCTAGGTGCCTGGCAGATCGGAGGCATGAGCATTGTGGGTGCCGCTCAAAATAGGTACACCATGGGTATTGCTGGCTGCTGGTACTCCATTGCCGGCGGAGTCTATTTCCTTCTGATGGCCGCTCTGGCCAAACCCATGCGGAAATACATGAAGGCAAGCTCTCTGCCCGTGTTCCTGGAAAGCCGTTATGGTCCTTCTGTTTCAAAAGTCCAGGCCTATATCTGGATCGTCTTTGGGATTCTCTACGTCCCTATCCAGCTGAAGACCGTCGCCTCTGTAATCCAGATGGTCCTGCCCGGCATCAGCCTTGATCTGGCCATGTTTGTGGGCGTCACCATTGCAGCAGCCTATACAGGATTTGCCGGCATGAAAGGTTCTGACATAATCGGACGTATTGTCTGCATCGCCACCTATGTGCTCCTGATCGGTTTCGTCTATCAGAATCTGGATGCCATGGGCGGCTACAGCGGTCTGCTGACCCGTCTTCCCTCTGGTTACAACAACCTGACGGCCATGCCTGTCCAGCAGATTGTTGCCTGGGCAGTGGGTGGGGCCCTGACCACCATCGTCAGCCAAGCGGCCCTGCAACCCATGTTTGCTGCACGAAGCGACCATGCAGCCACCTGGGGCTGCATCCTGGGGTATGTGATTGCCGCTCCCATCTGCATTCTTACCGCCATTATCGGCATGATGGCCAAAGCCAACACCAGTGCCTTGGGAGACGGGGCCAGTGCCTTTGCCTGGAGTATCGCTCACTTGTCCCAGCCGTTGGTGGCAGGGATCATCTTCGCCGTCATTACCATGATTGTCGCTGCCACCATGGCCACCATGATGATGGCCACCGGCACGGTCATTTCCAATGTGTATTCCAAACAAATCAATCCCCAGGCATCCGATACGACAGTCCTGAAAGTATCCCGCTGGGGCACCATCGCCGTTGCCTACATCTCCCTGGCCGTAGGTTTCCTGATTCCCTCTGCTCAAATGGTCAATATGTTCCTGACCCTGAACTACCTGGTCTATGCGCCCTTCAGTTTTACTGTCATCGCTGGCCTGTTCTGGGATAAGGTTACAGCCAAGGCTTCTCTGCTGAGCATTTTTTCCGGTATTATCATTGCCCTGTTCTGGATTTTCGCCGGTCTGAACGGTAGGATCAATGTGGTGTATCCCACCATTGCTGTCAGTTATCTGGTTGGTTATGTGGCAACAAAAAGCAGTGCGCACTGACTGTTCTGTTTTCTGAAGGAGGTCTTTCTTATGCCCAATCATCCTTATCTTGGCTATCAGCTGAATGATATCTTCTATTATCGGCCCTATCCCTATGGGAACCAGGGCGCCGTTTCCTCCAACAGTCCCTATGCCACCGCCGCCGGACTGGAGATCCTGAAAAAAGGCGGCAATGTATTTGATGCAGCCTGTGCCGTTTCTCTGACCCTTGGGCTTGTCGGTCCCTACCACTCCGGCATTGGCGGTGGCTGTTTCTACGTTTTCTACCATAAGGGCAGCAACCGGTTCTACTGCTGTGATGCTCGGGGAGTAGCCCCCATACATGCTTCTGAGGATATGTTCCTGGATGCCGACGGTAATGTGGATCTGAGCCTGACTGAATTCTCCGGCCGTTCCACCGCTGTCCCGGCTCTTTACCGGGCCCTGGATGGGATCCTGCAAAAGTATGGGACCATGAGCTGGGAAGAAGTCTCCGCACCGGCTATCAATCTGGCTCGAAAAGGATTCTGTTGCGGTTTCCCCTATGCCCGGATCTCCGATACTCCGGAAGCGGAACACAACCGGGATGCCTATGAAGGGTTCAGTAAGTACTATCTCCACAATGGGAAGCCCCGGATCTATGGAGAAAAAATCACCAACCCGGATCTGGCCGACACCATGGAACAGGTTGCCCAAAAAGGCGTTGACTGGTTTTACACCGGGCCCATCGCTGATGAAATCATCCATTATGTGCAGAAAAACAAAGGCGTTATGGTCAAAGATGACCTGGTCAACTGCCGTCCCAAGGCCCGTACGCCTGTACGGGGGACCTTCCGGGGATATGACATCATCTCTATGGCACCTCCATCCTCCGGCGGCACCCACGTAATCCAGATGCTGAATATCCTGGAAAATTTTGATCTGAAAGCCATGGGATACCATTCAGCGGCTGCCACCCATGTAATTGCTGAGACCATGAAGATGATGTTTGCAGACCGCTCCGTGGCAATGGGCGATCCCGACTTTGTGAAGATCCAGCTGGACAAACTGCTTTCCAAAGAATATGCTGCCCAACTGGCCAAAAAGATCGATATGGACCAAGCCCAGGAATTCGCTCCCACTGAAGGCATTGAGGCAAAATCCTATCCGGGCTGTACCACCAGTTTTTCCATTATGGACCGGTACGGAAACGTATTTGCCCAGACCCAGACCATCCGCAACTGGTGGGGCTGCGGAGTAGTGATTCCCCATCGGGGCTTTATCATGAACAATGCCATGGCTGATTTCAGTCCCAAGGCCGGGGTCCGGACCACCCAGGGCTTGGCCTATGGAGAAGCCAACTCCGTCCAGCCTGGAAAGACACCTCTGTCCAGCATGTGCCCCACCCTTGTATTCAAAGCAGGGAAGCCTGTACTGGCCGTAGGCTGCGCCGGCGGTCCCCGGATCATCACCAGCGTGCTCCAAATGATTCTCAACACCCTGGAATATGGCAGGATGATGGAACCGGCTGTCCGCACTCCCTTCATGTGCTGTCTCACAAAGGAACAGGGGCTGGAACTGGAAGACGGTTTTTCTCCTGACACGGTTGCTCTTCTGGAAAAGAAAGGACACAAAGTCATTATGCCCCCCAATGTAGGCGTCATGTCCTGCATGCCCAACGGCATCATGTACAAAGACGGTCTGTTCTATCCAGCCGGGACCAACCGGGTAGACGGCGGCGGCGGTGTTCTGACAGAAGACGGCTCCATCGGAATTGACGGATTGTGTTTTAAATAAAAAAGAAAAACAAGGGCACTTGAACCTCTGCCCTTGTTTTTTTACGGATGAAAAGGCTCTCCATCTTGCATTAGTAGAAAATCCCTGCAGGGTATATGGGTTTAAAAATAACGACTGAAAGTAAATATACCGTCTGTTCCTCTTAATTATTATAATAAGACTTGGAAAGGGTGCTGCTTTGAAATATGCGGCACCCTTTTGAATCATCAGTGTTGTCTTCCGTCTCTACTCCTGGCTTACGCCCTCCAACACCACATGACCATCCGGCAGCAAAGCTCCTCCGCAGCCGTCCACCCGCTGGGTACCGGCTGCATAATATTCTCCATCCCGGCACATGACGCTGTTGAGCATGGTGCTCATGGCCTGATCACTGGGGACCTTCACAATGGTATGACCCCGTTTCCGCAGTAGGTCCAGGGTATCCTCCGAAACCCCCAGTTCCACTTCCAGGCCCTGTTTCCGGGTCTGACAGTGGATGTAAGGAAGGCCTACCAACCGCTCCGGTGTCAGGCCAAAATCCACTCCGTTGACAATTCCCTGGACAATCCCGGTGATGATTCTGGGGCCCCCTGCCGCTCCGATGGCCAGGAAAGGTTTTCCATCCCGGCACACCATGGTGGGAGCCATGCTGGAGAGTGGGGTCTTCCCGCCGGCAATGCTGTTGGCCATGCCATAGCTGAGCCCCTGGCTGGTAATGGCACCTGCTTCCGCCGAAAAATCGCTCATGGCATTGTTCAGAACGAATCCCAAGCCATCCACCACAATGCCGCAGCCGAACCAGTCACGGACGGTCTGGGTCTGAGAAAAGGCATTTCCTTCTTTATCCATGACCACAAAATGGGAGGTATTCCCGGGATAGTCTTTGGCGGCGATATTCTCTGCTGCTGCAAATTCTCCGGCTTCTTCTGTCATAAAAGCTGCTCTTTCTTCCGCAAATTTTTTGCTCACCAGCCGGTCTGTATCCACTTGGACAAAGTCCGGGTCCCCCAGAGCCTGGCTCCGGTCAGCAAACCCCAGTTTCATGGCTTCTGCCAGTGCATGGATGGTAGCCGCTGTATTCTGCCCGGTTTTCCTTACATCTCTGGTTTCCAGGATATTCAGCATTTCCAGTACGGCACAGCCGCCGCTGGGCGGGCCGAAGGACACCACATCCGTCCCATGATAGGAGGTATGGAGCACCTGGCGGTATTTGGGCCGGTATTCCGTGAAATCTTCCAGGACAAAACAGCCGCCCCTTGCATTGATCAGATCCACCATCTGTTGGGCTGTGCTGCCAGTATAAAAAGCATCAGCCCCTTTTTCTGCTACCTGTTCCAACAGCTTTCCGATTTCCGGATTGGTCTGTTTTTCTCCAAACCGGTACTGGCTGCCGTCCGGCTTCAGATACAGTTTCCGGAAAGCGGCGGAAAGTCTCCGTTTCCGGCGGACAGAATCGTCCTCCATGGTCAGAGATTCCGTATATCCTGTACCAAAGCCTTCTTCCGCCAAACGGATGGCCGGTGCTGCCACATCCTTCCAGGTCAGGGTTCCGTATTTTTCCAGTACTTCTTCCAAAGTCCGCAGCAGTCCGGGAACAGCCACCGATTGACCTCCCAGATCCTTCCATTCATCCTGGACTTCTCCATCTTTGATGAACAGATCCGGGCCGGCCGCCTTGGGAGCGATTCCCCGTCCGTCCAGGGCAACGAATTTATTTTCTTTGGCCACGTACAGCAGAGAAAAGCACCCGCCTCCCAATCCGGAATGATGGGGTTCCACTACGGAAAGGGCCAGTGATACGGCCACCGCCGCATCAAAGGCATTGCCGCCTTTTTTCAGGATTTCCAATCCCGCCCGGGTGGCATAGACGCTGTTGCTGCTGATGGCACCACAGGATCCATGAGCCACCGGACGGCTCCAGTAGGAAGGCCACATATAGATTTCTTTTTTTGTCTGAGTCATGCTGCTTCCTTCTTTCCAGTCATCAGAGACACGATGATCCCCACAGAATACGTTACGATTACCACAGGATACACCGCTTCCAGCATATCCGTCAGTTTCAGGAGCATCCAGGCAACCCCCACGATCATCCCGCAGAGCATGCTCCAGAAAGCCCCCTGAGGAGTAATCTTCTTCCACATGATCCCTGCCAGGATGGAAAAGCTTACCGGTGCCGCAGCCACATGCTGCAGAGTCAGGAACAGGTTGGTCAGCGCATTGCTGGGAATCAGGTTGGCCGGCAGCAGGGTCAGGTAAGCAAAGATAAAGGTGATCCACTTGGAAATCTTCAGCACCTTGGCATCATCCGCCTGGGGATTGATTTCCGTCTTGTACACATTGGTGATGATGGTCCCAGTGGCCAACATCATGGTGGCCATGGTGGCCGCAATGATCATAGTTGCGAAGGCAAAGACCACACCAGCGAACAACGGGCTGCTGAACGCTTTGATGGCATAGGCAAAAGCTGTGGTCCCATTCCCCAGATCAGCGCCGGAAGCCTTGGAGAACATACCGCAAATAGCCGTCAGAACGCAGATGGGCGCAGCAATCACATACCCCAGGATGGACCCGGTCCGGGCCGCTTCAGGAGATTTTGCCGACAGCAGAGGCTGGAGTACGGACTGCATCACCGCCGTACTGATGCACCCGCCTACGATCCAGGCAATAATCCGATGGGTGGGCATGTTGTGCCAGGAGGCATACTGGGCCGGCAGTTTGGCCAAGAGGCCGCTGTAGTTCCCGAATTTGGGCAGCGTGGTGAAGACAAATGCCATCAGCAGGATATAAGTCCCGATGCAGACCACCCGGCCTACGGCAGAGGCACCCCGCATACCGGAAAAGCTGGTGTAGACCACCGCAATGGTTACCCCGATCAGCATGGCCCAGCTGACGCTCAGCCCCGGCAGTACGATCTGCACAATACTGGAAACCGTCTTCAGCTGGATAGGAATGTACAGGAACCCGTAAACGATCCAGGCGTAAGAATACAGCCGGGCCGTCTTCTGTCCAAATTTCAGCTGCAGATATTCCGGCACGGATTCACTGGGCAGGTTTTCCCGGATCAGTTTGGCGAAGAAGGCCAGGAAGATAAAATAAAAACTGCCCGCAATGGAGTACCAGGCACCTGAAATGCCCAGGTTGTATCCATTTTGAGCAGCTCCCACTATTGCCATACCGCCAATCTGCCAGGCCGCAAAAACGCACCCCAAAGACCAGGCTCCCAGAGTACGGTCACCTCCGGACCACTGACTGGCCGCTTTGATGCTGGAACCAGCATACACACCGATGCCGATGATCAGGCAAAAGGTAATGACCCAGATTGCCACCAACATAAAAATCCCTCCCTTAAAAAATATGATTGCAGCAGCCTGCACGAAGACAGACTGAAACATCCGGCTTTAGGAAATATGTTGATGGCTATCTTGTTTCCACTTCAAGAAATATATTTCTTATCCTCTGCAGCAGAATATATTCGGTATTTTTTTCTTTATTTTCTTTCAGTATATCTGATTTCCCTTTAATTTTCAATAGTTTTTGTCACATTAATTTATTCTAAAGTAATATATTACTTCTTCCAATATTCCGGCAAAGTCCTGGCAAAAGAGTTCTTCAGATGGGTCTCCATAGCCTTATAGGCTTTCTTTTCATCTTTCTCTGCAATGGCCTCATAGACTTTTCGGTGCTCCGCATACACTTTTCGGGCATCAATGGAATTGTTGTAGACGCTCTTCACTTCAAACCGGAGATAATGGTCCAATACCACATCCAGGAACCGGAAAAAGATTTCGTTGTGGGCAGACTGTATTACAGCCCGATGAAAGCTGTGGTCGATTCGGTACAGCCGTTGCCCATCTTCTGAAGGAAGGCCTTCCTGAAGAGAAGTCAGCAGGCTGTCCATTGCCTGCCGGTCTTCTTCATTGGCCCGCTGGGCTGCCAGCTGGGCGCAGATGGGTTCCATGGTCATCCGTGCTTCCAGGATATCATGGGCTTTTTCAAAGGATACCGGCTGGATCAGTACTCCTCTGCCCCGGCAGAACGTCACATACCCATCAGTCTGGAGTTCCAACAGAGCTTCCCGCAGAGGTGTTTTGCTGATACCCAGTTCCCGGCACAAGCTTTCCTGAGAATAAATGGCGCCAATCCGGAAACGGTTGAATAAAATGGCATCCTTGATCCGGTCATAGGCAATATCCTTGTAAGAAAGTTTTCCTGCAGTCCCTTTTTTCTGTTCCATAACGGGTCCCTTCCTTTCGTCACTGTCGATTTTATTATAACGGGTACCGACAGTCATGGAAAGAGACTCTGCCAGAACAGGAAACCGCCATTTGAAGAAATCACTGCCAACAAAGAAGTGTGCAGCCAACTTCCATGCTGCACACTTTGTAAAGCATTTCTTCAGATCTTCGCCACGAACCGGTTGTAATGGAGAGCGGACAGATCCACTTCGGTCTTGTTTTCCGTAACCAGCTCTGCCAGCTGATTGCCCACTGCCGGGCCGATGCCAAAGCCATGGCCGGTAAATCCGCAGGCCAGCATCAGACCGGGGACTTCTTCCACGTTCCCCAGTACCGGAACCAGGTCCACACATTTGTCTTCTTCTCCGGCCCAGGTCCGGACGATTTTGGCTTTGGCCAGATCCGGAAAATATTTCATGATGCCCCGGCAGACACAGGGAGCGGTAATACTGCAGTTGCTCTTGGAGTTGGGGCGGTCTATGGGGTCTTCCGTAAACCCTTCCAACCCGCAGTCTCCACCGAATACAAAGGATCCATGATTGGTCTGATGTCCGTAAAAATCCGCTTCGGCCGTCCCCAGCATCTGATTGAACATATGAGGCTCCGCTTCCGTGACCAGAGCTTCGATGATATTCACTTCAATGGGGACATCAATGCCTACAGTGGCAGCCAGGGCCCGGCTTCCGTATCCAGCGGCCAGGAGCACTGTATCCCCTTCATAGACAGCTCCGCTTTCCGTAATCACCTGACGGATATGTCCCTTGATTTTCCTCAATTGAATTGCTTTATCTCCACTGTAATACCGGACCCCCAATCTTCTGGACGCCATATAAAAGGCCAGTGTGGTAGACAGGGGATTGGCATGTCCATCAGTAGGACACCAGCTGGCTCCAATGACTTCTTCGGAAAGATACGGATTGATGGCCCGTACTTCATCTCCGTCAATCATTTTTACATCCACACCGCAGTCATAGGCGGAATCTGCCAGTTTTTTCAGGATCTGGAGATGTTTTTCCGTTTTCCCCAGCCGCAGGTTCCCATCCTGATGATATTCGCAGTCATATCCCAGTTCTTCAGAAATATGAGGCCAGATATTCTTCACTCCATACTGCATGAGAGGCAGTTCCCTGGCATCCCGTCCGGACTGGCGGACGCCCCCTCCGTTTCGGGAAGACGCACCGTTTCCCACATTTTTGTCCCCTTCCAGGACTATGACACTGCATCCTCGTTTAGCCAGATAGTAGGCCGTGGAATTTCCCACAATGCCGGCTCCCACAATGATTACATCTGCCGTACTCATCATTTTTCCGCCTCCCCTGTTTCCCGTGCAAAGACTTCCATTTCAAGAGGACGCATGGGAGCCCGGCTGGTGGCCGGTTCCAGCTCTGCCGGGCTGACTCCCAGTTCTCTGGCTATGATGCCTTTAACCAGCTTGGCGCAGGTCTGGCCCTGACACAGCCCCATGCCGCAGCGCAGGAACCGCCGCACTTCTGTAATGGTATACAGTCCTTCATGGACGGCCCGCCGGATTTCTCCCTTGGTGACTTCTTCACAGCGGCAGATAATCATGTCATCATCCGGCTGCGGAACAAATTCTCCAATATCTCTGGAACGATCAATGATTTTTCCCATATCCTGTCAGTCCTTTCCTGTTCCGGTTGATCTCCGTCCGTTACGCCTTTTTGAAGAACCGTGCCTTCATGGCATATTCCAGAGGGACTTTCATGGTCAGAAGACTGGTCTTGTCATAGGCAGGGCTGCTCTTTACGGCAACCACTTCCGCCGTGCAGACTGTTTCCCCGTTTCTGCCCAAAGCCATCCCTTTATCCCCGCTCTTGGGCAAAGGCAGGAATTCATAGGGAAGAGTGATTTCCGCAGTTCCCTCGGACTTGTCTTCCTTCAGCAGAAAAATGGCCTGACCAGGACAGCTGGCCACACAAAGACCGCATCCCGTACAGCGTTTTTCTGCACTGAGACAGGGAAGAGCCGTAATGTTGTCTCCTACCTTGATACAGTGGTTGGGACATACATCCTGACAGGGATTGCAGGGAATATTCTGGGTACATTCGATTACCGGATGGATCTCCTCTTTTTCCGTTACCCCAGGGAAGCGGGTGATTTCCTCGTCAGTCACATACCCTTTCTTCAATAAAGTAGTGGAAATGGGGATGCCTTCTTCCGTTTCGGTAATGGTCTTGCCCCGGTTCCTGGGAGCGAACATTCCCTGCCGCAGTCCATCCAGGGCTTTGTCCAGCCCTTCCAGACTTTCCGTCTCTTCCTTTTCCGTAGTGTACCCCAAGTATTCCGCCGCCAATTCTCCGGCCATCCGGCCTTCGATCATGGCCGAACTGGCTTCTTCGATACCGGATACATCTCCTGCCACAAACAGACCGGGAATGGAAGTCCGTCCATATTCATCACAGATGGGAACCTGGCCGCCCCGTTTTGGATTGTCTTCCATCTCACAGCCCGCCATTTTCAACAGCTGGGACATGGGAGACAGCCCAACGGCCACACAGATGGTATCTACATCGAAATGTTTCTCCGTTCCGGGAATGAACTGGAAATGGCTGTCCACTTCCGCAATGGTCACCCCTGTCACATGTTCCTTGCCTTCCGCCTTCAGGATGGTGTGACTGGTATAGAAGGGAACCCCAGTCCGGGCCACCTTGGCTGCATGGACACCGTAGCCGCCGATTTTAGGTGCCGCATCCACCAGAGCCACCACTTCGCAGCCTGCCTGGAGCAGCTGGAAGCTGACCACCAGTCCCACATTGCCGGACCCCAGCATCAGGATTCTATTTCCCGGACGTACTCCATACAGATTCATCATGGTCTGGGCTGCACCGGCCCCCATGACTCCCGGAAGGGTCCAGCCATCAAAAGGAACCATGTTTTCCGAAGCTCCAGTGGCAATGATTACCGTGTCCCCTTTAATATGATGGATGGCATCATCCATCCGATAGACCACTTCTTTGTCCCGGTACAGACCGATTACCGTGGCATTGAGTTTTACCTGGACACCCAGGGCATCTGCTTCTTTCAGCAGTTCTTCCCCGATCCGGAAGCCCCGGATCTTGGCTTTGTGTTCCTTGGACCCAAAAAATTTATGGATCTGTTTGAAAAGCTGTCCCCCAGGCCGTGCATTTTCATCCAGAACAACCACATCCAAGCCCTTTTTGGCTGCTTCGATGGCAGCGGACAGACCAGAAGGACCAGCGCCTACAATCACCAGATCATATCGTGTCATTTGCATCTTCATCTCTCCCATCTGCTGAATCCGAATTTTCCTGTAACCCCTGCAGCCTCATTTCTGCTGATCGAAAGGCAGCGGACTGACTCCATACTGGGTCTTCACGTCCATTCCCGCCTTCAGCGGCGTCATGCAGGTACGGATATTGGGTTTGCCGTCCACAATCATGACACAGTCCGTACAGCGGCCAATGGCACAGAAGATGCCCCGGGGCTTGTGCTTTTTCTGGGTATACCGGTGGATCTGGACCCCGGCAGCCTTCAGGGCAGCCGCAATGGGCTCGCCCTCATACCCTTTCAGAGTCTTTCCGTCAAAAGTGAATTCCACGATTTTCTTTCCGATGTTCTGTTCTCCCAGGATCGGATGTTCCAGGATACGGGATGCTTCTCCAAGTTCATTCTCTTTTTCTGCTGTACACATACGTTTTTTCCCCCTCTATGCAGTTCTGGATCAAATCAGGACAAGCTTTCAGTTCTTGGCCATGGCCGCCACAGCAACCCCTTCCGGAGCCTTGGCTTTTTCAGGTGCATATTCTGCAAAAGGATGCCAGGTACCCAGGACTTTGGGGACAAAAGCCAGAACCAGTGCCAGAGCCGTGGTAGCAATGGTACAGTTGATGTATCCGTATTTCATCACCCAGTAGGGCATCATGGCGGTCAATACTCCGCCGCCGATGGCCCAGTCACTGAAGGGACTGGAGAGTGCCAGGATTTCCAGTGCATTGGATTTCAGTTCCGGATCACAGGTCTTCAGCAGCAGCATGCCTGTGGCAAACACCCCGGTGGCTTCTCCATAGTGGAGCATATTGTATTCAAACCAGTCTTCTCCGTAGAAGTGCCGCACATACCAGATATGGCCGAAGAACATCACTGCCATCATCACACCCTGCTGGATGATCAGCGGCACGGCAAATTTTACAACCACTGGAATATTCACAGACGCCACAGCTCCGGTAACCAGCAGCTCCAGGCAAATGCCCTGAATCCGGCTCATGATGCCCCGGTCCAGGCAATCCTTCCAGGGCGTGTGGTTCATGACTTTCCGCATCAGCAGACCAGCAAACAGGGCCGTAACATACCAGGTAATGGAAATATGCAGATAGGTGTCAATCAGTTTTTTCCCGATCCATCCCAGATAAACAGCCACACAAAGAATGGCAAAATGGAAAGCCAAAGGATCGATGACCCCATTTTCAATGGTGGCCCGCCCCACTGCCGGCCGTTCCTCTTCCGGATAGACTTCAGTGGCCTCCGCTTTCAGAGATGCTTTATCGTGGAAATAATGGGTCCAGCCTTTCCGTACGGCAATATTGATCAGGATCATGCCACTGAGGATGCCCCAGATCAGTCCAACTGTAGCAGAAGTAATGGAAAGAGAGGCACCGTCCGCCCATCCCAGTTCTTCAAACACCTGGGCCATGCCCCCAGCCGTACCATGACCGCCCAGCCAGCCTTCTTCCACAATGACACTGAACAGCGGATCCACATGGGACAGCGGAATCAGGATCAGGGCACTGAGAAGCATGGGGATAGCATATTGGGCCAGAGAAACCATCCATCCGAAGGAAATGGTACTGGCCACTTTTTTCACAGTTCCCTTACCGCTGCGGACACTGTTGAACATCAGCATGGGAGCAAACACAAAAGTGATGAGCCGTCCGGCAAATCCGGCCCAGGAAGACGTGATTTCCTTGGGAATGACACCCAGGAAAAAAGGCCCCAATGCCAACCCGATCAGCCCGGCCACCAAAGAGGCCGGTACATGATATTTGCGCAGAAGGCCCACTTTCAGGCGGACCATGGTACCCACAATCAGCAGAATGCCCAGCAAAGAAACACTGAGCACCAGGGAATCCAGTGTTCCCCCGTTCAACGCCGCAATCTTCGGAATCATACATACCCCTCCCCTTTTGAACCATTCAGACCACACTTTGCTTCCATCCTGCGCTGTCTGTTTCCGCGCCTTCCAGTTTTTCTTTATTACGGTAGAGAACTGGTTGGATTGTGTACAAGTTTAGCACTGTATAAGGAAAAGTTCAATATATTTTCGAACTGTTTTTATTATAATAAATTTATTGTTCGTGTTTTAACAGTTTTAGCACAAATTATCCTGGATTTTACGAAATTATTTTCTTTCTTTGTATAAATACATGAAATTTTCTTTTTTCTAAATGCTTGTAAAATGAAAACAAGAGTGTGGGTATTCTCCTCACACTCTTGTTTTCATATTTAATTTACCAAAACAGAACTATATTTGGACCTGCATTTCTTAATCAAAAAGGCATTTTTTTCAGCCATACCCTCACTTTTTCACACTGATCAACCGTTACTTTTGGCATGGGAACCGTACACCAATTGTTTGTCAGAATTCCCTTCTGGACCATGGCTTCTTTTAAAATGGGAATGAATGGATCCCCGATTTCATAAAGTTCCATTGCCTGGTCCACAATTTTCTGATACTTGATGATTTCATCAAATTTCTTTTCATTTAACGCCTGAGCCAATCCATGGAACAGTTCCGGACAAACGTTGGACAGACCCCCAATACACCCGTTTCCGCCGCTGATCACATTATGCGCCATAAATTCCTCAAAGCCGGAAAGAACGACAAAATCTGGGAATTCCGGCCGCAGCAAATCGATTAATTTCCGTGTATGGCCCATTTCTGTCACAGTATCTTTATACCCCACGATGTTGGCATGTTTTCTCGCCAGCCGCAGCGTCACTTCCGGAGAGACATCATAGCCCGTACGTGCCGGGAAATTATAAATATAAATGTTCCCATTGATCTGGCTGGCCAGATTTCCATAATAGGTTTCCAGAGTCTCCTGGGAAAATTTGAAATAATACGGGCTGACAATCATCACTGCATGGGCGCCTTTTGCCAGGGCATAATTGGACAGTTCGACCGTTTCATCGGCCACCATCCCGCCTGTACCGATCAAGACTTTCGTCTCATCCGCATATTGGCAGGCAACATCGATCAGCTGCTTTTTTTGTTCTTTCGTCATGCTGAAGAACTCGCCCGTACTCCCCATGACCACAAGGCCATCAATACCCTTTCCGATCAGGTATTCATAAATTTTCTGGTTTGCGGTTACATCAATATTTCCCTTTGCATCAAAAGCGGTTACCACCGGCGTTAAAATTTCTGCTTTCTTCATCCCAATCACTTGTCCCTTCTTTTGAATTGCTGCCACGAAATGATTCCTTGGCAATCACACGAAATTGCAGACTCTGGCGATAGCCATTTCCGTATACCCAAGAGATTCCGCTTTAGTATACTTTCCATCTGCCACTTCCTGGATTTCTTTCAGAATTTCGTCTCCCATCTCCTCCAGCGTTTTGGTTCCATAAATCAATGGGCTGGCATCAATATCGATATTGTCTTCCATGTTCCTGTAGGTAATCTTATTGGCGGTAATTTTGATCACAGGCGCCAGGGGATTTCCGGTAGGCGTTCCCCGTCCCGTAGAAAAGACAACGATTTGTGCACCGCCGGCAACCATGGCCGCCACGGAAGAAGGATCATTCCCGGGGGTATCCATAATCACTAGGCCCTTTTTGCTCTCTACCTGTTTAGCGTAATCATAGACTTCGGTAAATTGGCGGTGTCCGGATTTATGGATGCAGCCCAGGGATTTTTCTTCAAGAGTGGTGATTCCCCCCGCTTTATTCCCAGGAGAAGGATTCCCTTCCCGGACTTCTTCCCCCACAAGCTGCAGGGCTTTTTCATACCGATGGACGATCTCAAAAATTCTCTCTTTGACTTCAGGAGTCTTCGCTCTCCGGGCCAGAATATGTTCGCCCCCGATCAACTCCGTGGTCTCTGATAAGATGGACGTGCCTCCCAAATCTACGATCCGGTCACTGGCTTCCCCAATCAGGACATTGGATGCCAGACCGCTGGTGGGATCGGAGCCTCCGCATTCTGTCCCTAAAATCAGTTCAGACAGGGGGAATTCCTCTTTCTGCAGCAAGGAAGCTTCCTGGACAAACTCTTTCGCAGCACGGGTTGCTCTCTCTACGGTTTTAATGGTTCCTCCGTTTTCCTGGATGATAAAAGTCGCCAGGGGCTTATTGGTTCTTTGCTTAATGGCATCGACTACCAGATCCATCTGGCAGTTTTCACAGCCCAGAGAAATCACAACAGTGGCATAAACATTGGGATTGGCCGCATACCCCGCCATAACATCCATGGTCAGCTGCTGATCGCTGGGTACCTGAGAACAGCCCAGCTGATTGTTGAACGTTACGGCTCCCTTCACATTTTGTGCCACCAGGCGTGCTGTATCAGAGGCACAGACACTGGCCGGCAAAATCAAAACATAGTTTCGGATTCCAACCCGTCCATCAGGTCTTTTATATCCATGAAATGTTTGCATCATTGCTTTCCTCCTTTTAAACTTCCGCTTCCAGATTTTCCCTATGGCTGCCCACATTGTGGACATGTACATAGTCCCCTTGATGGATATCGCAGGATGCAATGCCAATATGCTCACCATATTTCACAACCGGCTGGGCCTGTGGAATATCGCGGATGGCAAATTTATGATAAATCGGGATATCCTGCGTAACCGCCAATGATGCTTCTTTTCCATTTTGGAACCGGATATTGGCCTTTGAGCCTTTTTTTAACGGTTCGATCGCCACAGCCACGTTGTCCTTCGCATCAATAACAACTGCGTTTACCATACTTTTCCTCTCCTCTTAAATAACATTTTCTTTACCGAAGTCCTGCCCGGCCAGTGGATATTTGGGGCATCCGTACTTTTTGGCCCACCAGGACGTAATAAAAGGTACCATAATGGCAGTCACCACTGCAGCCGCAGCTACTTGAGCCGTCGCAACAGATTCATAGGGAGCCCAGGCCGGATCAATCAGCGCAACAGCTGCAGGGACGGCCACAGCATTGCCGGCCGTGGTAGAAACGCCCCATGCCGCATATCCTGGTCTGTGCCCAACGAACCGTTCACAGGCCACAATAAAGATTCCTCCTACTAAGCAGCAAATCAACCCAAGTAAAATCCCACCAAATCCTCCTTTGACCAGATTTGTTAATTTTATCCCTGCACCCAAGCAAAAACCAACAAAGGGAATCAAAATCGTCCCTGCCGGAGCCACAAACTTTGGAATCTCCTTATCTAAATTTCCCAGGATCATCCCCATCAGCAAGGGGCCTACAGCAGCCACTAAAGCCACAAGAGGGATATTGGCCAGCCCGGAAGCCCCCATGGCAACCAACGTCAGGAACGGTCCATCGTTAATGGAAAGCAATGCCATGCTGGCACAATCCGTTTCATCTCCATATTCCGTCATTAAAGCCAGATAAACGGATCCATTGGAATTCGTGACGGCACTGATCACCGCCAGGGTCGTCAATCCCAAAAATCCCGCCTTGCCACAAAGCATGCCAATTGCAATGCCGATCGCAGCTCCGATAATAAATTTAGCAATCAACAGCAGTCCTCCGCGCTTCAAGACTTTTGGCATATCACTTAATTGAAGCGTAGTACCCAGGCAAAAGAGCTGGATACCAATAGCAGTTGCTGTCCCTGCGCTGGTAAAGGTAGCTGTTGTAAAAGACCCAATTTTCACAATTTCCGGTACAAACGTATTGATCAGAGAACCAAGGACCATTGGAACGACCATCATTCCCGCAGGTACTTTCCTAACATTCTGCAAAATTTTCATAACTTGTACTCTCCCTATTTGTTTATTCGTATTCTCGTCTTAATTTGTATATACAAACTTTATGGCGTCATCATACCATTCGCATTTTCAAACGTCAACTTGATTTACGAATTTTTTCTTTTTCTTCTTCACAAAAAGAGGAGAAAAGCAGACAAAACATGGTATAATAAATTTGCGTACGAATATACGAACTCTTTCTCGAAAAGGAGGCAACATGATGGTTGAATCAAGCCAATTCCAGATTCATCGACCTACCGCGCGAGTACTGGATATCTTGGAACTGCTGGCGGCCAATTCGGAAGGCTTCACCCTCTCTGAAATTGCCGAAAACATTCATGCAGCCAAAGGCACTCTGTTTCCTGTTGTCCGGACTCTCTGCCAGAGGAAATTCATCTTACAGGATTCTGCCAGTGGAAAATACCGTATTGGAATCAGTGCCTTCTGTGTAGGAGAATCCTATACGAATGACCGAACCATTATGCAGTTTATTCGTGAAGAAATGAGTTCTGTGGTAGAACAAGTGGACGAAATTTGTCAGTTGGGGATTCTCGACAAGGGAGAAGTCCTGTATATCGCAAAGATTGACAATAAAGAAGCCATCCGCTTAATGTCCCATGTGGGAAAACGGCTGCCAGCCTACTGCACGGCTTTGGGAAAAGCCCTTCTGAGCGATCATTCCATTGAAGAAGTCAAGAAACTTTATCCTTATGGATTAAAGGCATTAACGGAACATACCATTACTTCTTTTGTACGTTTGGAAAAAGAGCTGCACGAAATCCGAAATACACAAATCGCTACGGAAAATGAAGAATCCTCAAATTACTTAACTTGTTTTGCCACTCCCCTGCGCGTAAACAAACAAATTGTAGCGGCTTTAAGTGTAAGTGCGCCTTCATTTCGCATGAACAGCAAAAAAGCCGATACCATAAAGAACATCCTGTTATTTGAAAAGCAAAAAATCGAAACCTATCTTACGGCAGAACACTTTGACGGAAATGACTTCCTTTTTACTGAATGATTGATAAGGATTGTCTTACGTCCATAAATCGGAACACAAAACAGCGTTGTTCTCTTCTTCAAGACAAAAAAAGCTGTGGAAACCGCCGACCATCCAAGGTCAGCCGTTTTCACAGCTTTTTATTTTGTTGCAATAGAATTTTATGCTTTGCAGAATCTCCGTCTTACCTGTTTGATCACTGCCCACAGGATGACCCCGATGGAAATGGTCAGGAACACGGCGGCAATGGGGGATTCAAAGAACCGCAGGAAGTTGCCGTCAGTGTACTGCATGCCCCGGATCAGGTTCTGTTCCACTTCTTTCCCCAGCACCAGGCCCAAGATCATGGGAGCCTGGGGATATTTGTACTTGCTCATGAAGTAGCCGATGACCCCGAACACCAGGGAAGTCCAAACATCGAACATATTGTGGTTGGTGCCGTAGGTCCCCACCACGCACAGGACGAAGATAATGGGGAACAGGATGTATTTGGGAACGTCCAGGACCCGGACAAAGGCCCGGATGCCCCCGTATTCCACCACCAGCATCACTACTGTAGCCACCATGAGACCAGCAAACAACCCATAGACCAGTTCACCGCTCTGCTGGAACAGCAGAGGACCGGGGATGATGCCATGGAGCATCAGGCCGCCCAGGATAATAGCGGTTACCGTATCCCCGGGGATTCCCAGGGTCAGCAAAGGAATCAGAGCCCCGCCGATGGAGGCGTTGTTGGAGGTTTCGGAAGCCACAATGCCATCCATGCAGCCGGTACCGAATTTTTCCGGATGCTTGCTCTGCTGTTTGGCCACACTGTAAGCCACGATATTGGACGTAGCGCCGCCGATTCCCGGCAGGATGCCGATGCCGATGCCGATCAGGGCGGACCGGATGAAGTTCACGAACTGGTCCTTGAATTCCTGGAGGGTAAACCCAAAGCCTTTGATTTTGTATTCCAGGATCTGGCCTTCTTTGGCTTTCACCCCTTCTGCGGCTGCTTTCAGGATTTCAGCCGTGGCAAAAAGCCCGATCATCACTGGCAGCTGGGAAAATCCGTTTTCCAGTTCCGGGATTCCGAAAGTGAACCGGGCGGAACCGGTGATGTCGGAAATCCCGAACAGGGAAATCACGATGCCGAAGACCCCGGCCATCACCGCTTTGAACGGGTTGTCAGAAATCATGGCAGCAATCATGGTCAGCGCGAAGAGACAGATGGAAAAGGTTTCAATGGGGCCGAACTTCAAAGCAGCTTTCGCCAGAGGCGGAGCAATGAAGAACAGAGCCACCATGGAAAGAATGGTTCCCAGGAAGGAGTAGAAAATGCCGATGCCCAGGGCCCGGCCCCCTTCGCCCCGTTCCGCCATGGGCGCCCCGTCAAAGGTGGTGGCCACGGAAGAGGGTGTGCCGGGGATTTTCAGCAGGATGGCGGAAATCAGACCGCCGGAAGTGCCTCCCACATACAGGGCAATCAGCATGGAAATCCCGTTAAGGGGCGACATCCCAAAGGTAATGGGCAGACACAAGGCCACCGCCATGGTGGAAGTGAGCCCGGGAATGGACCCAAAGATGATCCCCACGACAACCCCTACCAGGATGATCAGCAGGGTTGTGGGATTCAGTACGGATAAAATGCCTTCAGCAACCATAACAGCCTCCTTAGAACAGGATCCCGGCAGGCAGGATCAGGGAAAAGACTTCTTCGAAGATTTCATTGATCAGCAGGGGCACTACGATGGCCAGGATTCCGATCATCATATAGTGTTTCCGGTTCCGGCTTTCCAGGGGAATGAAGATCAGCATCTGAGCTGCCATATACAAAATGGAAGAAATCACGAATCCCAGGGTATCCAGCAGGACGATATAGAGGAAAAGAGCAAGAAAGGTAAGTCCCAGACATTTCAGATCGGCAGTGATGCCTTTCTGGTGATCATCCGGCGTGAATTTTTCCCACAGCAGCAGACAGAGACTGATGAAGATCCAGATCTTTGTGCAGACCTTCGGCATGAAATCCCCTCCGATGCCGATGGAGGATCCTGGGGAGATACTCTGGGCCGCTGCCGCCAGGGCGATGCCCACCACCAGCAGGACCAGATCGATGGTGTATTCCGCAATCTTTTTTGTACCCATATTCTTTCCTTTCGTAAATGGAGAAGCTGGTGCCGATTCCCTGCAGAACCGGCGCCAGCTTTGTTTCCCTTCACCCAGGGTTCCTGTCTCCGTCAGTTGCTCTTGGCAACTTCCGTGAACTGGACACTCTGGAGAACCTTTTCATAGGCATTGAACTTGGCCAGTCCGTCGCTTCCCGGCAGGAAGGTGGGTTTCTGGAAGTACATGTTGTAGATTTTACTCTGGTAATCCTTGTCGTTTTCGATGATGTCCTTGGCCGCCGCATTGAAGGAATCGATCAGAGCCTGGTCGGTGCCTTTGGGGAAGGCCACGAAGTAGTAGAAGGGCACGTAGGCATCAAAGCCCTGGTGTTTGATGGTCTTCACATTGATGTTCTTGTCCGGAACCACCAGATCATTTTCCCCATCCATAGCCAGCGGAACCATTTCCCCTTTAGCAATGTAGTCCTTGACCCCGCCGTAGGGAGAGAAGATAACGTCCACATGACCGCCCAGCAGCGCGGTCAGCCGGGAAGCCGCAGCTCCTGCATCCACCATTTTCAGTTTGAAGCCCTGTTTCACCAGCTGGGAAGCGATGACGTAGGAAGTGGCACCAGTCTGTACGGCGATTTTCAGTTCATCCGGATGCTGTTCCGTATAGGCTTTCAAGTCTGCCAGGGAATTGACTCCCAGTTTCTTGTTCACCACGATTACGTTCCCCGGGTTCAGCCCTACGATGGAAGCAAAGGAGAAATCATCAAACCCGAAATCAGAAGCCTTGCTGGCCTTGTTCACTACAAAGCCCGTATGGTTGAACAGCAGGATACTGCCATCCTTCTTGCCGTCCTTGACTTTCCGGGATCCGGTGGCGCCCCCGTTGCCTTTGATATTGGAAACCACAATGTTGGTTCCCAGTTTCTTGCTCAGCTTCTGGGACAGCAGCCGGGCATTGAAGTCCGTATCCCCGCCTGCACCGTAAGGAACCACCACTTCCACGTTCTTGGGCCACTTGGCCTTGGTCCCGGCACTCCCCTTGTCCTTGGATCCGCCGCAGCCGGTGACGGCCACCAGAAGAGCTGCTGCCAGCCCTGCACACAACATTTTTTTCAGCATGATCTTCCCTCCTCAAAGTTCTATGAAAATTGATTGATGCAAGAATAACCAGTAAAAAAGCAACTGTCTGAATTTTCCGTAACACCTTGTTACGTTTATTATATTGCCCTATAATGTAGATGTACACTTAATATATCGACAGAGAATCCTTAAATTTTTTTCTAAGTCTTACCAGCGGGGAGGTCCTTTCCACTTATGGATACCAGACTAATCGAACACATCCTGAAAATTGCAGAAGAAAAGAGCATCACCAAGGCGGCGGAAAAGCTGTTCCTGACCCAGTCGGCCCTGAACCAGCAGCTGCTCCACCTGGAACATGAGCTGGGGACGCCTCTTTTCAAGCGCAGCAAGGTAAACTGGGGCCCTACCCGGGCCGGGGAAATCTACCTGGAAGGGGCCCGGGAAATGCTCCGGGTGAAGCAGAACACCTACAGCCAGATCAGCGACCTGACCCACGGATACACGGGAACCATCCGGGTGGGGATGACTCCCGTCCGGGGGCCGGACATGTTCATCCATGTGTACCCGGCTTTCCACAAGGAATATCCCAACCTGGTGGTGGTCCCCTATGAACTGAACGTGTTCCAGATGCAGAAGCTGGTCACTGCCGGGGATCTGGATCTGGGGTTCATGACTCTGTTCGGGAGCCAGCGGGACGACAATGAATATGAAGACCTGTATGAAGAGGATATCCTCATTGCAGTACCGGAAGACTGGAAGCTGGAAGGAGAATTGCCGGCGGCAGAGGGACAGCGTCCCCGTCTGCCTCTCCTGGCCCTGAAGGACCGTCCCATAATCCTGCTGCGGAAGCAGACCACCATGCGTCCGGTGCTGGACCGACTGTTCCGGGCCCGGCAGATGGTGCCCCGGATCCTGTTTGACACCGCCAATCCGGCCACCATCCTGGAAATGGTCCGAGCGGGAATCTGCTGCGGTATTGTGGCGGAATCCACCACCCGGGGCTTTGAACAGGGGATCCGGTATTATGCCTTTGAAAATCCCCTCCACTGGAACGTGGCGGTCAGTTATCCCAAAGGAGCTTTTTTGAATCAGGCAGAAAAGCTGTTCATCCAACAGGCCCGGGAATACTGGATAAAGAAAGCCAAGGCTAAAGTGCAGAGTAAAGAGTAAAGAGTGCAGAGAAAAGATAAGAGTGAAGTGCAGGACGTAAAACAGACCCAAAGGGCCGCTCCCGCGCAGGGGCGGCCCTTTGGGTCTGTTGGTTTCCAAGGATGTATGGTTTTGATACATTGTTGGCGATGGAAGATCACCGGAAGATGCCCAGGGCATAGCCGGCCACCAGCCACAGGATGTTCATGATCCACAAAGGAGCGAAGGAGAACTTCACATAATCCTGGAGCTCGGTCTGGTCCGCCAGGTCGCAGGCCAGGTAAATCTGAGGCTGGGCCACCGGGGAAACCATGGCCCCCATGTTCATCAGAAGGGTCATGACCACGATTTCCTTGGGCACGCCGTAGTTGGCGCTGACCCCGGCCACAATGGGCACCAGGGCATACTGCCAGATATCGTTGGTGAAGATCAGCATCAGCGGAGCACTGAAGATGGCGATGATCAGGTACACCCAGGGTCCCAGGACGCTGGGGATGATGCCCACCAGGAACTGGACCATGGCGTCCATCATGCCGCTCTTGGACAGGACCCCTACCACCACGCCGGACAGGAACACGGCGCAGGCGGTGGAATACATTTCTTTGGAGTACTTCTTCAGCAGCTGGTTCTGGAGGCTCAGATCCGGATAGTTCACGGTAAGGGCGATGACCAGGCCCAGGGCGAAGATCACATAGCCGGGAGCAGGCACCACACTCAGGCCCACAATCAGCAGCACGGTGAGCAGCAGGTTGAACCAGAACAGTTTGGGCCGCCGGAGTTCGGACTGGTCTTTCTTTTCCAGGTCTTCCATGATGACGCTTTCATCCACCTGGCCGGCGCCTTTCTTCATCTGGAACCGGGCCAGCAGCACAGCCAGCCCAAGGCACATGGCAATGTAGATCAGCATCAGGGGCAGCATGTGGACGAAAATGTAGTTCTGAGGAGCGGGAATCCCGTCCAGCAGGGTGGCTGCCCGGAGGGTACGGCCGTTCCAGGGCGTAATGAACAGGGCGCACATGGTGGCGGAGCACAGGAGCAGCAGACATTTGGGATCGATCTTCAGCTTCTTGTACAGAGGCAGCATCATGGGCACGGTCACCAGATAGGTGGAGGTTACGCTGCCGTCGATTTCCGTAATCAGAGAAACGAACACGGTAATGATCATCACAATGGTGACGCTGAGCTTGGTCCGCTTCAGCAGGAATTCCACCATGGTGTCGAACAGTCCCACTTCATTCATCAGAGAGAAATAAGGCAGGTAGAAGAAAATGATGAACATCAGGTCCCGGGTCTTGCCCAGGCCGAATTTCACGTAATCGCAGACTTCCTTTACGTTGGCCCCCAGCAGGAAGGCCCCGATAATGGGGATGATGGTGAAGGCAAACAGAGTACTGACTTTCTTTTTCAGCAGCAGTGTGGTGATGAGGATCATCATCGCAAAGCCGACAAAGGCCGCAAAGCTCATGGATAGGTTCCCCCTTTTCTCTTACCGCACCAGACAGGGTTTCTTGCAGTCGTATTTCCAGTTGGGGATCAGGTACTGCATGGCCATGGCGTCGTCCCGGTCGTGGGAAGGCATCTGGTTGTACAGCTTGTTGGCTTCCATGACCCGGTCCATGTCCAGGGTGACCCCCAGCCCCGGTTTCCTGGATACTTCCAGGAACCCGTCTTTGATCTGGGGAGTATCCTTCAGCAGGTTCTGCCCATCCTGCCAGATCCAATGGGTATCCAGAGGAGCCGGATTCCCCGGTGCCGCAGCCCCCACTTGAGCGAAGGTGGCCAGGGTGATGTCAAAGTGGTTGTTGGAGTGGCTGCCCCAGGTAAGGCCCCATTCCTTCAGCAGAGCTGCCATCCGCAGGCTCCCTTCCATACCCCAGAAGTGAGGATCCGCCAGGACGATGTCCACGGCCTTCAGGGCGGCTGCATGGTAGAACTGGCGCCAGTTGGTGGCGATCATGTTGGTGGCTACCCGGAGAGAAACGGCGTTCTTGAATTCCGCCATCACTTCCCGGCTGGAGAAGCCCGCTTCCGGGCCGGTGGGATCTTCGATGTAGCTCAGGACCCCTTCCATGGGTTTGCACAGCCGGATGGCCTCATCCAGGCTCCAGGCCCCGTTGGGGTCGATGTTGATCCGGGCATTGGGGAATGCTTTCTTCAGAGCCCGGCAGGTGTCCATTTCATAAGACCCTTCCATGACCCCGCCTTTCAGCTTGAAGTTCCGGAAGCCGTATTTTTCGTGGAGGATCTGGGCTTCTTCCACCACCTGTTCGTGGGTAAGGATTTCGCCTCGGCGGTACCGGAACCAGGGATCCTTGCTGTCAGATTCGTCCAGGTAGGGCAGGTCCGTTTTGTTCTTGTCAGATACATAGAACAGATACCCCAGCATTTCCACCTTGTCCCGCTGCTTGCCTTCCGCCAGCAGTTCGCACATGGGAACACCCAAGTACTGGCCCAGCAGGTCCAGGAGAGCACATTCCAGGGCCCATTCTGCCCGGACCACGAATTTCAGTTTGGAAATGTCCAGGGTCTGGATCCCTTCCCCGTCATCTCCTTCGGCTTTTTTGCCTCCTCTGTGGATGGTGCCCAGGATGGAACGGTATTTGCCGATTTCCTGCCCCACCACCAGGGGAATATAGCTGTCCAGACATTCTTTCGTATATTCGCCCCCGTGGATTTCCCCGATGCCTTCATGGCCGGCATTGTCGTGGAGAATCACCAGGTTCCGGGTGAAAAGCGGTGCGTGGGCCCCGCTCAGAGTCATTTCCATGCTGTCATACCCGGCTACGGGGATGACCTTCATATCTGTTACAATCGGTGTAGTTGCCATTGTTTTTCCTCCTTGCAATCCTTATCGCGCGCTTTTGAATGTTTCAAATTGTCTGTAATCAATATAGCCAATTTGCTTTTCCCTGGCCAATATGTAATAATGATTCCTGCAATCAGTTTTGCTAATATTATCTGATTATTTGAATAGTTTTTCTAAGAGGCACTCTTACTTTTTCTAAGTCTGCAAGGAGGCTTGTTTTATGGATACCCGTCATCTCCAGTACATCCTGACCATCGCCCAGAAGCAGAACATGACCAAGGCGGCGGAAGAGCTGTACATTTCCCAATCCTCCCTGAGCCAGTACCTGGCCAAACTGGAACAGGAAATCGGTGTGCCGCTTTTTGAAAGGACTCGGAACCGGATGCTCCTGACTCCCGCAGGAGAATTGTATGTGGAAGCGGCCCAGCGGGTCCTTTCCATTGAAAAGCATCTGTACGAAAACATCCGCTCCATGAACAACAAAAGCCACATCACCCTGGGTCTCACTTCCCAGCTGTGCCTGAAAATGCTCACGGCGGTGGTCCCCAGTTTCAAGGCGGAATTCCCGGAAGCCACTGTGGAAATCACCGAAGGGAACGTGATCGATCTGAGCCGTATGCTCCAGGAAGAAGCCATTGACTGTGCGGTGATGGCCATCCATGACACTTCTCCCTTTTCCCCGGACCAGGTGGATATCCTGGGGGTGGAGGAAATCCTGCTGGCAGTACCCAAAAACCATCCCTACTGCAAAAAAAATCCAGGGGATACGTTCCCCTGGAAAGATCTGGAGGAAGAACTGGGCGAAGACAATTTCCTGATCTGCAAAAAAGGCTCCACCCTGAGGGAAGTGACGGACCTGATTTTCGAAGCCATCCGCCTGGACCCCAGCACCATGTGCGAAACCAACAGCATCGTCACTACCCGGGCCATGGTGGCCATGGGCATCGGCATCACCTTTATCGGAAAATCCTGCATGGAATATGAAAACAAGATCCATTATTACCGGCTGGATCCCCCGGTGACAAGAAAATTCGCCCTGGTCCGCCGGAAGAACTGGGTAATGCACACCCCGGAAAAAAAGCTGTGTGAAGAGATCCGGAAATATTTCAAAAGGAAAAGTGTGAAGGCGCTGATGAAGTGAAAAGGGGCTGTTGCATGGGCAGCAGCCCCTTTCTGTCAACGGTCAGCGGCAGGGGATTCTATGGGATTACACGAAAACAACAAATGTTTTAGGCTAATTTTGCACGAAAACGATAAATCTTTTTATGATTTTCTCCGTATTTTTAAGCGACTTTGAATAAATAGATTGCTGCAGGGGCTGTACAACAGGCCGTCTGCGGGCGGCCGGGCCTGCCGCCCCTACGGACCCGGTACAATCGTATTGTCCATTGCAGTAGTGCCCTGCCGGGAGGCCGGGACGGGCTTGCCTGCAGCAAGCCCCTACGCCGTTGGGGTCAAGGGTCCGGGCGAAATCACAATAACGGCATTGCCGAAGCCCCCGTTTCTCCGACCATTGGTAACCATAGTCCGACAGCAACGAGGTAGGGGCGTGCCGCAGGCCGTTGACCGTTAACAGCTGACCGCCTTCATTTCCCCATATGTTCCAGGATCACCTGGCTCTGCTGCTTTTCGGCGGCTTTTTTCCAGGTTTCCCGGTTCTTCTTGGTGGGTGCCGGTTCGGATTCCCCGAAAATGGCCCGTACCCAATGGCCGTCGGTGGGGTTGGGCATGAGGATGAATTTTTTCCCGAACAGGTCCTTGTCCTTTTCCATCAGGGCATTCCGCTGATCCACGTCCTTTACATAGTACACCCGCTGGAAATCATTCAGGCTGTCCCCCAGATACACGGCAATATTGTGGGTCTGGGCGATTTTTTTCTGTTCCTTTTCCTTGTTGGAGGTATCGATGAGCACGGTAAGATGGTCCTTGTCTGCATAGGGGAAGGACAGGTCCTGGAGGTTCTTCAGGGCATAGCCGTAGGTGCCTTCTCCCTGATCCCGGCTGGTGACGTAGAACACTTCCACTCCTTTGGATTTACAGTAGTTGAGAAAGTCCAGGGCTCCGGGAGCCGCCGTCAGTTTGTCCTGTTTGATATGCTCATCCCACAGGGGATCGTCAAAGGCGTCGTGTTTGGTGGCAATCAGGGAGCCCCAGTAATCGGGATGGAGGATCAGGGTATCGTCCACATCGGTGACCACACACAGGGGTTTGTCCCCGGGCTTCCGGGCAGCCAGGGCCTGGTCCACCCGTTCCTGAGCAATGTTGAAAGCCTGGTGGTACAGGGCCCGGTATTCGGCAGCAGTCTGTTTCCAGGCCACAGCCACAGTTAAAATATTCCCTTTTTTCTCCCCGTTCCCGTATTTGTAAACAGGTTCCGCAGCCAGGCTCCGGGCCATGCAGGTCCCCAGCAGTCCGGCAGTCAGGATGGCAGTCATCAGTTTTTTCATGGCAGTTCCCTCCGTGTATATTTATGCTTTGATTTGCATATTATATAGCTTTTAATAAAATTCTGCCATGGGTATTTAAAACAATATTGGTTGTACGAAGGTTGTATTTTGGGTTGATATACCCCGTAGGGGATGACCCAGGGTTGCAACCCAATCCCGCCCGGTCGTCCCGGACCTGCTGTACCGATTGTTGGGGCATTGGCGGGCGGCTCTGGCGGCATTTTGCTTTGCAAAAGTCCTGAACCGGCCCCTACGGAGTCGATTTTATCATTTCATATGATTATAAGCTTTATGGAACTCTTGATTTTATATTTTTTGTTAGTCTATACTTTACGGTTTTTTATATATATGATAAAGTGTTAAATATAGAATTTTATTGAAAGGGTGTGAATCCATGATTCTTCGCACACACTACTTGGAACAGGCCATTCCTTTTGTGGACCAGGACCTGATCAAAATTTTCACCGGGATCCGCCGCTCCGGGAAAACCGTTTTGATGAAACAGATGAGAGACTGGCTGCTGGACCATGGACGCCATCCGGAACAAGTCCTGCTGTTCAACATGGAATCTCTGCAAACCCGCCGCAAGGCGCAGGAAGGCCGTTTGTACGATGATATCCTGTCCTATGCCAAGGCCCATCCCCAAAAGCTCTATCTTTTCTTTGATGAAATCCAGGATATTCCAGACTGGCAGATTTTCATCAACTCCCTGCGTGTGGATATTGACTGCGATCTGTATATAACCGGTTCCAATGCCACCCTTCTTTCCAATGAACTGGCCACCTGCCTATCCGGCCGTTATATCCAAATTCCGGTCTATCCTTTTTCCCTGAAAGAAGCCCGGGAGTTCCAGAAGCAGCAGGGAACCTTCCAATCCGATGAAAAACTTTTCCAGGACTATCTCCGGTTTGGGGGCTTCCCACAACGTTTCTATCTGCCGGACGCCGCCTCCGCAGAAACGTATCTGCGGGATCTGTTCGAAGCGGTGGTCCTCCGGGACGTGCTTTCCCGCCACAAGACCCGGGACACCGTTTCTCTCCAAAGGGTCCTGGCCTTTGTCCTGGACAACATCGGCAATCCCTGTTCTGCCCGCAAAATCAGCGGGGCCCTTACATCTGCCGGCCTGAAGACATCGGTTCCCACGGTCCTGAACCAACTCCAGTGGTTCCAGGATGCCTTTATCATTGAACAGGCTTCCCGCTACGATATTATAGGCAAAGAACTGCTGACCACAACGGAAAAATACTACGCCGCTGATCTGGGCCTGCGCAATGCCATCAAATCCAGCGAAAAACTGGATATCAGCAAGCTGTATGAAAACCTGATCTATCTGGAAATGCGCACCCGGGGCTATCAGGTCCGGGTAGGGAAACTCAAGGACCAGGAAATCGATTTTATCTGCCAGAAGGGACGGGAAAAGTTGTATATCCAGGTGGCCTATCTGCTGACTCCCAAAGACATGGACCGGGAATTCGGCAATCTGAAAGCCATCCAGGACAATTATCCCAAATACGTCATCAGCAGCGATCTGGCAGACATGAGCCAGGATGGTATCATCCACAAGAATATCCTGGAATTTTTGTTGGAATAAGGGGCTGCCGCCTCCTATGACTGCCCCAATTGCCGTCTCCCTCCTCACTGCCATCCCACAAAAGTCCCAAATAGGATGGATACGCACAGGACTATAGCCACCAGGCTGTAACAGGGCAGGATGAACCGGTACCACCGCTGCAGGGAAATGGCCGAAAAGTGTTCTTCTATACTTTATGAAAATCTTATTTCTAGGTTTTTATTAGTCTACACTTTACGGTTTTTGGTTTACTCTCTTCGAGGAAACAGATTTGATGGGGCTAAAATAAATTTCGTACTAAAAATATTTGATTTTTGATATTTTTAGTACGAAATTTATTGATTAGCTTGTCTATTTCCCTTGAAAAATATTTTTCATAAACAGAATCCCCGGTGTGGCCACACCGGGGATTCCTGTGCTTCAAGAGCACTGTCAACATTTTGCCTGCTGCCAGTATATCATCTGACCTGGAGAATTACAAGACAAGGGAAATCAGCCGCCTGTACCCCGTAAGGGATGACCCAGGGCTGCATCGCAATCCCGCCCGGTCATCCCGCATACAGGACAACCGATGGAATGGAGGCCGGGATGGGCTCGCCACGGCAAGCCCCTACGCCGTTGGGGTCAAAGGTCCGGGCGAAATCACAATAACAGCATTGTCGAAGACCCCGTTTCTCCGACCGTTGAAACCATGGTCCGACAGCAACGAGGCAGGGGCGTGCCGCAGGCCCGCCCTTCCCGGCCGGCTGCAAAAAAACGCAGCCCGAAAGCTGCGTTCTCAATAAAAGGAACCCGCTGCCCGGGTTCCTTCCTTCCGCTAGTGACTAGTGACCAGAGACCAGTGACAGAACGGCTGCCTGCGGCAGCCGTTCTCTTTACAGGGTCACAAAATCCGCGCTCTGGATCCCGTCCAGGCCGGCGATCATCTGGAGGGTGACTTTTTCCACCGGGCTGTCCACGGTCATGATCATCATGGCGTTGCCGGTTTTGGGCTTCCGGGCCACCTGCATGTTGGCAATGTTCACGTGGGCTGCCCCCAGGAGAGTCCCCATTTGGCCGATCATCCCGGGCTTGTCGTCGTTCTTGGCCAGGATCATGTAGTGTTCCGGCACCAGATCATAGTGGTAGCCCTGGACTTCCGTAATGTGGGGCGTTTCGTCCGGTGCCACCATGCCGGCGGCGGTAAATACCTTGTTCCCGCTGGAAATCTTCACGGATACCCGATTCAGCCGGTCTTCCCCGTTCATCTTCCCTTCCACCACGGCCACCCCACGGGTTTCCGCAGCCAGTTCCGCATTGACCATGTTCACCCGTTCCTTCAGGATGGGATCGAACAGCCCCTTCAGGATGCTCCGGGTGATCAGGGTGGTTTCCAGGTTGGCGGCAGGGCCTTCATAAACCACTTCCACCTTATCCACCGGATCCTTTTCCAGCTGGTAGTACAGTTTGCCCAGGCATTCACCCAGCTGCAGGTATCCCAACATCCCTTCCAGTTCCTGAGGATGGAGGGCCGGCAGGTTCACCGCGTTGGGCACCATCTGGCCATTGAGCACGTTCACCACTTCCTGGGCAATGGAGATGCCCACCTTGTCCTGGGCTTCCACGGTGTCCGCTCCCAGGTGAGGCGTCAGCACGCACTGGTCCAGGCCGATCAGGGGAGAAATGGGTTTGGGTTCGTCCACCAGCACGTCCAGACCGATGCTGGCCACCTGGCCTTCCTGGATGGCTTCCGCCACTGCCTGTTCATTGTACAGGCCGCCCCGGGCGCAGTTCACCAGACGGACGCCCTTCTTGCATTTCTTCAGTTCTTCCTTGCCGATCATGTTGATGGTTTCTTCCGTTTTGGGAGTATGGATGGTGATGATATCGGCCTTGGCCAGCAGATCATCCAGGGTTTCGCATTTTTCCACACCCAGCCGTTTGAACCGGGCATCCGGGATGTAAGGATCGTAGGCGATGACCTTCATTTCAAAAGCCTGCATCCGTTTGGTCACCAGGGTGCCGATCCGGCCCAGGCCGATGATCCCCAGGGTCTTGTGGTACAGTTCCACGCCCTTCAGGTTCTTCCGGTCCCATACCCGGCTTTCGATCATCTTCTGGGCCCGTACGGTGTTCCGGCAGGAAGCCAACATCAGGCCGATGGTGTGTTCCGCTGCAGAAATCACATTGGCTTCCGGGGTGTTCACCACAATGATCCCCCGTTTGGTGGCGCCTTCGATGTCGATGTTGTCCACCCCGTTGCCGGCACGGCCCACCACTTTCAGGTTCTTGGCGGCTTTGTAGAATTCTTCGTTGACTTTGGTGACGCTGCGGACGATGATGGCGTCATAATCTCCCACGATTTTCAGCAGCTCTTCCCTGGGAATGTCGAATTTTACATCCACTTCCAGGTCCGGCTGGGCCTTCAGCATTTCCACGCCCTTGTCCGAAATCCGTTCCACCACGATGACTTTTTTCTTGTCCATGATTGTCTCTCCTTCGCCCCTCACGGGTACCTTGTATAAAATAAAAACTCCCGTGCCTGACCCCCTAAACGGGTATGTCAAGGACGGGAGAACCTCTCACGTGGTGCCACCTTATTTCGCTGCACTGCAGCCTCATTTCCAGGATAACGGCTTGGCCGGATGGGTTGCTGCCCCCATCGTCTCAGGAGTGGATTCCACAGGGTCTTCCGCTGCTTCCCACACCCAGCAGCTCTCTGGAAGAAAAGGCCTTGTGTACTTGGTTCCTTCATGGACAGTTTATTCAGTATATCTATTTAGGTACATCAAGCACTTGCTTACGATTTTACTCATTCTCTACTGTATTGTCAAGTGCTTTCGTAAATTTTTCTGCCCGGTCCAGGTGCTTTTTCAGAATCCGCGTACGGTCCCCCACGGACTCCATGGCGGACTGGGCTTCGGCCAGTTTCTTTTCCGCCCGTTCCACGGCCGTTTCGAAGGCACCCAGGTCGGTGTTGATCTGGGCCACCAGCCGCCACACCTGGCTGGTCTGTTTCTGGACCACCAGGGTACGGAAGCCCATCTGGAGGCTGTTCACCACAGCGGCCAGGGTGGTGGGCCCCACCAGGGTCACCCGGTATTTCCGCTGGAGTTCGCTGATGAGGCCCGGCCGGGACACTGCTTCTGCAAAAAGCCCTTCCAGAGGCAGGTACAGCAGGCCGAAATCCGTGGAATAGGGAGGGGCGATGTATTTGTCCCGGATGTCCCTGGCCTCGCTTTTCAGCCGGATTTCCAGCTGTTTCAGGGCCAGGGTTTCGGCGTCGGCGTCTCCGTCTTCCCGGGCCTGGACCAGCCGCTGGTAGTCTTCCAGAGGGAATTTGGCGTCAATGGGCAGCCATACAGGGGCATCCCCGGTGCGGCCGGGCAGCCGGATGGCAAATTCCACCCGTTCCTGGCTCCGGGGACGGATGGCCACGTTGGTGCCGTACTGTTCCGGAGCCAGCATGTCTCCCAGCAGGTTTCCCAGCTGCATTTCCCCCCAGATCCCCCGGTTCTTCACATTGGTCAGGACCTTCTTCAGATCCCCCACGCCCTGGGCCAGGGACTGCATGGACCCCAGGCCCCGGTTCACCATGGCCAGCCGGTCGCTGACCACGCTCATGGACAGGGTCACCTTCTGGTCCAGGCTGTCCCGGAGCCGGTCCGCCTCTTCCCGGGCCTGCTGGGCCCGGACTTCTTCCTGGGCCCCCAGGGATTTCTGGAGCTGGACCAGCAGCACGATCAAAACAAGGAGGGCGCACAGCACCGCCCCCAGCAAAATGGTTTCCATGACAGTTTCCGCCTTTCGTAAAATTCTTCTTCCATTATAGCAAAAAAGAAGAGTGGCGAACAGGTGTTTTTGCCTTTACCCCCTCCCTTTTCTGCGTTATAATTAAATTAATCACATAACTAATTATTTTAAGTAAAGAGGGGAGCAATCATGCACAGACGGAATTCGGAAGAAACCATGCAGCGGCTGATGGATGCCGGGGCGGAACTGTTCGACAAAAAGGGATACCACAATGTTTCCATCAAGGAGATCGGCCGGCTGGCCGGATGCAACAGTGCCCTGATTTCCTATCATTTCGGCAGCAAACAGGCCCTGTACCAGTCCATTATCGACAGCCAGCTGGAAGTGCTCCACCGGTTGGAAGAATCCATCGAAAAAGAGGAAAAACCGCCTCTCCAGCAGCTGAAGAAATACCTCCACGCCATTTTGCAAAGCCAGTTGGATCCCCACCAGCACATGATCATCCTGTACCAGGAACTGCTCACCCCCTCCGGGCTCCTGAACGACGATTCCTGGCAGCGGCTCACCCGGCTGGGAGACTACATCCAGAGCCTGCTGGTAAAAGCGGTGGAGGCTGGCGAGCTCCGGACACCCCAGCAGGACCACGGCTATGAATATGTCACCTTCATCCTGACGGCCATTACGGAAATGCTGTTCCTGATCAAAGACCGGCCCCTGTCCCTGAACCCGGAAGGGCATCCGGCGGAACAGCTGCTGGATAAGCTGATCGGGTTCGTGCTGGAACCGTTGAAGCCGTAAAAAAGAGGCTGTGAAAAAATGCATCGTGCATTTCTTCACAGCCTCTTAGTCGGAAGTCAGGAGTCGGAAGCCTACTGCCTGTTACTGCTTCGCGCTCAGTTGTTCCACCAGGGCCGTCAGCTTGTTCAGCCGGTCGTTCATGGCGTCCAGCTGGGCGTGGACCTTCTGGTTGTCCTGACGCAGGGTTTCGTTGTCGCTGCGCAGCTGCTGGACCGTCCGCATAAGGACGATCCGGCTCTGGAACCGGTCTCTCCGTTTGGGATCCAGGGAGAAGGTCACCCCGGCATTCACCATGTTCTCTCCGCCCCCGAAGCTGCCGCCCACATTGAAGCGGACGCTTTCCGTAGGCTGATAGAAGGCCCCGATGGCCGCCGCGTTGGCGCTCCGGTAATGGCCGAAGCCGGCGGCGAAGTTCAGTTTGTCTTCCGGATCGAATTCCAGCGGATGGAGGGCCGCCAGAGCAGAGGCGCCGGCCCCCACCCGGTCCACCCGGCTGTCCAGACGGGTAATGGCATTGTTCACTCCATTGACCACACCCCCCAGCTGGCTTACGTTCACCGCATCGGTGGGTTTGGTGCCGGGAGCCACATCGTGGATCTGCTGGCCTCCCATGCTTACATTGCTGCTGATTTCCACATTGTGGGTCCCCTCCCCATTGGCGGCAATCTTGATACCGCTGTTGGTGATGGTCGTACCGGCTTTGCCTTCACTGTTGTTGATGGTCAGGCCATCATTGTTCAAGGTGCTGTTGCCGGTGGTGACGCTGGTAAGGCCGGTCAGTTCCTTGGACAGTTTGATGTCCAGGCCGGTGCCGTCGGCGTTCTTCACCACACCGATGTTCTTGTCGGTGAGTTTGGCCGTATCTGCCCCGCCGGACAGTTTCATGGATTTGCCCAGTTTTCGGGAGATTGTTTCTCCGTCATCCCCGGTAAAGTCCCGGGTACCCAGGCTGTCCACAGCCCCCTGGGCCGCTTCACCGGCCAGTTTCTTCACATCGCCGATGTTGGCGGCGTTGGTGTTGTCGCTGTCATCGCCCTTGACGATGCCGCTGTTCACGTTGGTGATGTTCTTGCCGCCGGCATCAATGCCACTGTTGTTGATGGTCACGCCACCAGCAGAAATGGAGCCTTCAGAGCCCAAATCCACATTGTTGTTCAGCTTGATGTTGATGGACTTGCCATCTTCGGACACGGAAGTGGTGATGTTGCTGCTCCCTTTGACGGAAACCGTCTGGCCCAAATCCGCTTTAACCGATTTCCCATCATCTGCCGTCAGCCCGAAGCCGCCTCCGGAAGTGACTGTGGTAACGCTGCTCATGGCCTGTTTCAGCTGTTCTTCCGTAGCTGCCCGGCCTTTGGTGGCAAAATCAGCAGATGTAATGGTGGTATTGGTCAGCCCGGTGATGCTTTCGATGCCGGTAAGATTTTTGGCCAGTTTCAGCTGCAGGCCGTCGGAAGAAGCCACCACACCGATATTCTTCCCATCGGACAGACTGTTTACATCTGCACCGCCATAAATCTTCAGGGTGCCGTTCAGGGTCCGGCTCACATTGTCATCAGTATCCCCGGCGAAGATCAGCCCATCCTCCAGGGTAGCCACCTCATGAGCCTTGTTGCCCTGGTCGGTATAGGTAAGCCGAGTCTGGTCCTGCTGGGCCAGGTTCTTGGCAACGGTATGGACGGATACCGTAGCTTGGGTTCCAGCCGTCCCCGTCAGATCCAGATAGCCTGCGCCGTCAGCCTGGCGGAGAGCAGCGGCCTTTTTGCCATTGTCGCTCAGGGTGATCCCGGTATCGCCGGTAATATTTACTTCTTTGGCAGACTTGCCTTTAAACTGCATGCTGCCGTCCGTGCCTTCGATGGTTTTACCATCCCCATGGACACCCACGTCCAGATGATCCTGGAGTTCTACGGAAACGTAATCATTTCCATCATGGTCTTTCTTCACCTTGGTCAGGATATTGGCCTTGCTCCGATCCCAGAAATCCCCGGAGCCATCGTTTTTCTCGTTGGTTACAGGGGCATCCCCAAAAATCCGGATGGCACTGCCCAGATTCTGTTCAATGGTGGCATCCACGGCTTCCCCTCTGCCACCGGCCGTAATGGCAAATGTCCCATTGCCCAGGACTTTGGTAATGGAATCATTGACCTTTTTCAGCTGGTCTTCCGTAGCCGCCCGGCCGGAAACATAATCCTTCCCATCCCAGTCTGTGTTCTCAAGCCCGGCAACAAAGTTTCCTGTTTCTGTAACCTTGCCGTCACTGACGACACTCTGATTCCCCATAACAACCGTGCCGGCCGTCACCGTATTAAGGCCGGTGATATCCTTGGCCAGCTGCAGGGAGAGGGTGGTATTGCCATCTTTATCCTGGCTGGCAACGACGCCGATGTTGTTGTTCTTCGTGGGGTCCGTGGTATTGTCCACCAGCTTGTCCTTCGCGACGCCGCCCTTGATGGTCACCTTCTTGTCCAGGGTGGTATTGAGGGCTTCCCCATTGTCCCCGGCCAGCTGCAGCCCGTCTTCCAGGGTAGCCACGGTGTGGTCATTTCCATTACCGCCCTTATAGGTAATCCGGGACATGGCCGTCTTCATGGCTTCTTTGTCCTGATTTCCCCGATAGGTGACACCGATGGATACCGGGCTCATCCCATTATCCTTGTTGGTCCCATTGAGGATCAGCTTCCCTGCTTCCCCTGTTCCCGTTCCGGTGGATGCTTTCCCCAACGTCAGGGTATGGGCATTGAGGTCACGATCCAGCTGGACCGTCAGCGTATTGGCATTCTTATCCGCCTTGACCTGCACATTGGCGCCGCCGTCGTAGTCACGGCCATCCGCGCCGGTTCCCTGGATGGTCAGGGTGTCGCCCAGATTTCTATGGACAGTGGTGGTAGCGTCATTGCCCTTGAAGTTCAGGCCCTTGTCCGTCAGTTCTGTTTTCACACCATTGCTGACGGTCTGCAAATCGCCGATAGTGGCCCCATTTTGCAGCATAGGGCTGCCTGCCGTAATGGTGGAGATATCCACCGGCTTATTCTGTGCCGTATCATAGAGTCCGCTCTTCACATTGGTGATCTGCTTGCCGCCATTGGACAGGCCGTCGGCGGTCAGTTTCACCTTGTCGGCTTCGCTTCCCTGGTTCGGCGTCACCACAATGCCCTTGCCATCCACTACGGCAGTGGCTCCGCTGGTGCCGTCCTTGAAGGTGGCACTGGTCATATCGGTCAGCGTCCTGCTCAGACCAATGGTGATGGCTTTGCCAGTGGTATCCGCTGTGGTGGTCAAATTGTCGTCTGCCGCCTTCAGCTGGATGGAACCGCCCAGATCCTGCTTCACCACATTGCCTGCATTGTCGCTGAGGCCGAAGCCACCGCCGGTTTCCTTCCCGTCCACAATGGACTTGGCCACCTGCTGGAGCTGGTCTTCCGTAGCCGCCCGACCGCTGACGATGCCATCTTTCGACCATTTGGTGTTGGTCAGGCCCGTAATGTAATCCCCAGCAGCATCATTGGGGCTGGTGCCATTGTTGGCGATGGTCTGAGAACCAATCTTGATACCACTGCCTGTAGTCCCTGTAGTGGGTGCAAAGCTGATGGTGCCCATATTGGTGAGGTCCTTATTCAGCTTGACTGCCAGGCCGTCGCCAGCATCGTTCTTCACCACGCCGATGTTGTTATCAGTCAGATTGCCGGCAGCACCGCCGGTGATATTTAGGGTGCTGTTGAGGGTTGTGCTGACGACTTTGGATGTATCATTTTTGGCATCATCACCGGCAAATTTCAGGCCATCTTCCAGGGTAGCAATGGTATGATAGGTGCCTTTGGCGGTATCCACATCATATTTCAGCCGAGGTGAGCTGTCTGCAGAATTCAGGAAACCGGCACCGCCATAATCCTGATAAAGAGCAGAATACCGGCCGCCATTGTTCCCCATATGGAGGGACCCGTCACTGCCATCCATTTCAATATAAGCTCCGCCGGTACCGGTCACTCTGACCGTACCGTTGACCGTACTGGACCCGGCCGTCAGGCTGTGAGCCGTCAGGTCATTGTCCAACTTCACTGTGATGGTGCCATTATCCATGGTAGTGGTGATATTGTCCGTATTGTATGTATGGCCGTTCTGAGCAGCACCACCCTTGATACTGACTTTGCCGCCCAGCTGAGCCTTGTAGGCAGCACTTCCGCCCTCCTTCTCTGCCTCATTGGCTTCAAAATTCAAGCCCTGCTGCAGAGCCGCATTGCTGGCAATACCAGAAATCACCACATCCGTAGGAGTGCTTCCCGCTGCGTTATTTTTCACCTTCAGCGTTACCTTGCCGTCGCTGCCTACCGTGTATTCACCACTGTCGGCAGCCACCAGATGGCTGTCCTGATTCAGCACATTGGTCATATCAATGCCCGGAATGGCATCACCGCCATTTTTCGTCAGATTCAGGGTCTTACCATCGGTGCTGACACTGCCGCCGGTTACATAGTAATCGTGGAGCCCGGTGAGTTGCCCAGTGGTCTTGTCATTCTTCCTGACTAAAGTCCCTGTGCCTTCCCCATTATTGCCATAAGAAACGGAGCCACTTTCTACATAAATATCCGAAGCACTGGCTTCCCCTTTGATGGTTTTCGCTACTTCATTCAGCTGATCTTCCGTAGCTGCCCGGCCGGACATAAAATGGTCCGTCACCCATGCTGTATTTTTGAGTCCTGTAATACTGGTAATGTTTGACGTGGCACTGCCGTTGGCACCGCCGCCGGGCTGGCTGCCGATGTAAATACCATCGGTTCCATCCGTACTTCCCACACGGACCGTGGTGAAGTTTACATTGGGTTGGGTAGCAATGGTAATGGTTTTGCTGCTGTCAGTCGGTGTAAGAGCAATATTATCTCCCGCTGTAAAAGTAAGGGTCTTATTGGCAGGAGTAACCGCCAGGATCTGGTCTCCCACTTTGGCATTCCAGCCAGTATTCACTGTATCAGACACACTCTTCAGCTGATCTTCGGTGGCCGCACGACCACTCACAGCTGTACCATCCCAAGTTTTGTTGGTCAGGCCGGTCAGATATGTATCCGAGCCAGACTTGCCAAGGGTGGCCCCGCCAATGGTGGCCGTTCCCGTATTCCCATTCAGGGTAACTCGGTCCCCTACCGTCACGGTTCCAGCCGTGCCATCCAGGGCGATTTTCTTGTCGGCATCGCTGCCCAGGGTCACGGTGTCATTCAGGGAGACCTTGTAGTCCACCGTTCCGTCTGTGGTATTAGGAGTTCTTTCGACTTTCGTATTTGCCCCATCTCCGCTGACGGTTACGGTCTTGGCGGCGATATTCTTCACATCGCCGATATTGGCGGCATTGGTTTCTATTCCATAAACAGGGCTACCGGAGTCATCATCCCCGGACTTGCCACTGGCTACATCGGAAATCTGCTTACTGCCGCCGCTGATGCCGCTGAGGGTGACACTGGGACCATTGTTGATGGTCAGGCCGTTGCTGCCCAGAGTAGAAGAACCAGTGGTCATATTGCCACTATTTCCATCCACCGTAATGGTTTTATCTCCTGTTCCCACAGTCACCTTGTCCGCCGTAAGCTGGGTGTCCATCTTCACGGTGATGATGCCGTTATCGTCGATTTCCGTGGTCAGGTTGTCCGTCTTGTAGGTGTGCCCATCCTGAGCATCGTTGGCGCGGACGGCCACCGTATCGCCCAGGTTCTTTTTGACCGTCTTATAGGTGCCATCTACCTTGTTGCTGGCCGAGAAATTCAGGCCTTGGGCGATGGCTTCCGTATTGGTGGTAATCTGGGTCTTGTTGCTGTCCACCACATCGGACACGCTCTTCAACTGATCTTCCGTAGCCGCACGGCCGGTGACAGGCTGGGTCTGCCCTACGGTCCAGGTGGTATTGTCCAATCCGGTAAGATAGTCACCGCTTTGGGCAGGATTATTCCCGTCGGTCTGGGTGCCCAATTTAGCGCCCCCAGCGGTCACTGTATCCAGCCCGGTGATATCCCTGGCCAGTTTCAGGGACAGGGTGGAACCATTGGCGGTAACGCCGATATTATTGCCCGTTGCCAGGTCAGTTGCACCGCCCTTTACGTCAAGCGTCTTGTCCAGTGCAACGCTGCCCGTTCCCGTATCTCCAGCCAGTTTCAGACCATCCCCGAGAGTAGCCACCGTATGGGCCGCGCCATCCCCATCGGTGTAGCTGAGGCGGCCCGTGCCAGTGGTACCGGAAAGTTCCGGTGTATCAACATAACCGGCAGTGATGGTGGTGGCCTTGTTGGTACTGCTGCTGTCCGCTCCTACGATCTTGAGGGAGCCGGCCTGGCCTCCGTCAGCGGAAGTCCTTTCCGTACCGGCAGTGACGGAATCAAACACTGGATTCTTGTCCAGAGAAATGGAAAGCCGGTTGTTGGCCGTATCCGTCAGCACCTTGATGTTCTGGGTGGAGTATTCCGTATCTTCCTTCCGGCCGCTGCCCTGGATCTGGAGAGTCCCCCCCTGGTCTACATGGACAGAAGTGTCAGTATCATTGCCCTGGAAGTTCATGCCCTTGGTTTCCACAGCCTTCAGCTGGGCCACGTTCACCGCATCGGAATCCGCAGACCCGGCAGCCAAATTGGTGATCTGGCGGCTGATGGTCTTACCTTCTGCAACTGTCCCCCCCAGGGAAACACCCCCGGAAGTGGACACCCAAGTGGCTGCCTTAGCTGCATTGGCAGGATCCGTCATATCCGGAGCCAAATAGCCGGTAGATCCTTTTTCCCGATTGGCAACAGAGTGTGCGCCTAAAGCTACGCCACCATCTGCCGTGGCATTGGCACTGGTACCAAAAGCGGAAGATTCGACAGCATTTGCCCCAGCCGAATAGCCGTAAGCAGCAGAACCGGTTTCCACCGCTTCTGCACCATAACCCACGGCCACAGCGGCTCCATGTTCGGTGGACTCTGCATCATCATTTTTCGTACCGGCCTGGGCTCCAAGGCCCATGGCAACCGAAAAATTTCCGCTGGCGTTGGTACTGTTGCCCACAGCCACCGACTGGGTACCAGCAGCCTCATTGCCATAGCCGATGGCCAAGGAATTGATACCTGAAGCAGCGCTGTTCACACCCATGGACAAAGACAAATCGCCGGATGCTGTAGTTCCCACGCCAAAGGCCATGGAAGCCGAGCCACTGGCTCCATCATTGTAGTAATTGGCCAAGCTGTTTTCTGCAACCGGCGTTATCGAATTGCCATCATCATCTTTATAGGCCGTCTTGATGCTCAGGAAGTGGCGGCCCGCCTGTTCCAGCTGGTCTTCTGTTGCCGCCCGGCCGGTCACATAATTTCCCGGCGTCCAGGTACGGTTGGAAAGGCCCGTCACAAAGTTCCCCGATGCACTTGCCCGGACAGATTCCAGCTTGAGGGTGGCCCCATCGTCATTGAGACTGCCCGGCTTCATATAATCATAGGTAAAGGACTGATTGCCGATCTGGATTGCTCCCACCTTGGCAAGGCCTTGGGTCCCGTCTAGGGAAATAAAATTCCCCGTGTCCGTGCTGAGGCCGGCGGAAATGGTGCCAGCCGTGCCGTCCAGCACCACCTGCTTGGCACCGGTGGTGTCGGTGCTGTCCTTCAACGTGACCTTGGGCTTCAGGCTGATGGTGGTGGTCTGTACGCCGTCCTGGTCCGTGGTTTCTTCCGCATGGACGTTGGTTTCATCACCCTTGACCTTGATCTGGTTTTTAGCCGTTGCCACCGCTTCCGCTTTGGCCTTGGTCAACTGTTCCATGACCACCACGTCATGGTCATCGATGCCGTCGGCTACGTTGACCAGGCGGTTGTAGGCGTCAGAATCATAGGTGTTTTCCGTAACGATATGATTCTGATACTGTACCGTATAATATACATCACCTTTTTTATGGCCAAAGGATACAATACGACCTTCTGTATCGGCTGCACGAGAAGAATCAATGACAGAAGCCGTGGCTTCATAGCCGATGGCCACCCCATTGGCCACAGTCACCGTGGCCTGGTTGCCGGCCGCCACAGCGCTGGCAGCCCCTGCACTGGTGCTGCCGCCAGCGATGCCTACGGAATAGTTTCCCTGGATAGTGGAAGAATAGCCGCCTATGGCTACGGAGCCTACCCCATAAATAGGAAATGGATTGGAGGCGTCGGCCGCATATTCATTTCTGTTGGCATCCAGAAGAGGATCCCCGTTTTTATCTACAGCCACTTTACCTGTAATATTGCCGGTACCCCCAATAACCACAGAATCTGCGCCAAAGGCTTTGTTGCCGCTGCCCCCACTGACCGTGGCAAATTGGCCCCCTGCCTGATTCTGAGTACCGCCGGTAACGCTGGAATGTTTCCCGGTGGCTTTATTCTGCATGCCACCGCTAATGCTGGAGGATTCGCCTACAGCTTCATTATCACCACCGCCGCTAACGCTGGAATTTTTCCCTTCGGCCTTGTTTTTTTCACCACCGCTGACTGTGGCATTTTCTCCTGTTGCCTGGTTGGTTGAAGCACCCCCAGTGACTTTCCCTGTTGCCGCAAACGCTTCTGAACAGGGGCTCCCCATAAAGAGCACCGCTCCCAGGCCCAGCACGGCTACCGTCTTTCCTGCCGTGGACAGACAGGTGCTTTTTTCCTTTCCAGCCCGTTTAGCCAGCTCAGACACCACCACATAGCAGTGCCGGACCCGGCTCCAGATGACTTTGTAGATTTTGTTCATGACCATATCCTCCCTGAAAGATTCCTCTTTCTGCCGTAAAAAGTCTACTCTTTTGCTGTACTTTTAAATTATAGAAAACATAACATCGTTCTATACATATTATATTTCCATTATATGTGGCTGTAAGATACTTGTCAATATTGGTTATTTATTCGGTTTTTCTTTGTATTTGGTGTCATTTTACATGAGGCTGGAGGGGGGACAGGGGGGATAAGTGGCTAAGTGGTTAGGTGGTTAGGTGCCTTGGGGTTCATCGTTGGTCGTTGTGGAGACCGGCTCCGCCGGCTTGAAAGGGAAACGCAGCCATGGGCTGCTAACCCACCACCAGCCTGGCGGCTGGTCCCCCGCCCTTGCAAAGGGACGGATAAATGGCACGCAGGCTTCGCCCTGGTGCCAGAAGCGGGGGCATGGCCCCAGCGTATATCCGCCCTTTTCAAGGGCGGGGGACCGTTGCGCTTGCGCAAGGGTGGTGGGTTAGCAGCGTCAGCTGCGTTTCCCTTCAACAGCATCTGCCTCCGTCAGATGGGTTCCTTTCCCCTAGGATGCCAAACCCTGAAACAATTAAAAAGGGGGTGTGAAAAAATTCACACCCCCGATTACTGTTCTCTTGTCACTTGTCACTGGTCGAGTGACAAAAATCCGACTGCTCCAGTTTTTTCTGGCGGCAGCCGGATTTTTTTCAAATATTGAAATCCTGTTTGATTTCCTCAAACATGTCTTCCGGTCTCTTGGTGGCCGTTCCCTGGGCCGGAGTGGGATCCACCGGTACCTGGTGGATGGCTGCCCGACGGCAGTCGGCGGACACTTCAAAGGGAATCCGGTTTTCCCGGACCGTTCTTCTGGCAAAAATGGTGAAAGCGGTGGTCATGTTCATGCCCACGTTGCTGCAAAATTCCTCAAACTCTTTTTTCAGATCCGCATCCATACGGATATTTACATTAACGGATGCCATAGTCCATCAACCCCTCTGTACTTGATGTTTTGCATTATACAGCCGTTGCAATGGAATGTCAACAAGGAAGTGTTGCCGGATGCAGCACTTCCTGTCACTAGCCGGCAGTCACTAGTCTCCAGCCGAAGGAAGGAGGAGACAGGCCCGCGAGATGGGTCAGATGCGCGAAAAAGATGTCAGAACCGGTCTTTACGGGCCTCTCAGACATCAGATGGCAGCTTTGAACGATTGGGAAGCAGTAACGCCATGCTTATCCTGTGATCCATTATTGTCTGACAGCCCTGCAAAATATCGGCTATCGCCGATGCCCCCACCACCATGCTTCGCATGGTCCCCCGCCCCTCCCAGGGCGGACTTTTTGTTGGTGCAATCCACCCCCGATTCCCGCCAGGCGCACGAGATGGGTCCAGATGCGCGAAAGCGGGGAGTTTCGAATGCGGCATAGTACTACCTTCGACTCCCGCCCTGGGCGTCAGAGTGGGTCAGATGCGCGAAAGGAGGGATTTGGTTCGTGGCACAAGCCCCCGTCTCCCACCAGGCGCGGAAGATGTACCCAGATACGCGAAAGCGGGAATTTTGGAGCTGGGCATAGTACTAAGTGGTACATGCCCAGCTCCAAAACTCCCGCTGACAAAGTAGATGGGTGCATATTCCGCGCCTGGGTTATGCGTTAGCCCCTAGTACGCCGCCACCGTCCCATCCGTCCTCCCCTCCGTGGCCCCCACCAGGGTGCCGTCTTCCCGGCGCCAGATGATCTGGCCCCGGCCGAAGGTGGAGCGGTCCTGTTTCACGACGATTTCGTGGCCCCGGGCCCGGAGGCCTTCTATAATGGCCGGATCCACCTGAGCTTCCACTTCCACTTTTTTCCCTTCGATCCACTGCCACCGGGGTGCATCCAGGGCGGCCTGGGGATTCATATGGAAATCCAGGGAGTTCAGAATTACCTGGAGATGGCCCTGGGGCTGCATGAAGCCTCCCATGACCCCGAAGGGCCCCACGGCCTTTCCGTCTTTGGTAAGAAAGCCGGGGATGATGGTGTGGTAGGGTTTCTTCCCAGGGGCCAGGCAGTTGTCCATGGCCGGATCCAGACTGAAATTGTTTCCCCGGTCGTTGAGGGCGATGCCGGTGCCGGGGATCACCATGCCGGAGCCGAAGCCCCGGAAGTTGCTCTGGATGAAGGATACCATGTTCCCTTCTCCATCAGCAGTGCACAGGTACACGGTGCCTCCGCTGAAGGGTTTCCCCCACCGGGGTTCCAGGGCCCGGTCCCCGATCAGGCTCCGGCGCTGATCCGCATAGTCCTGGCTCAGCAGGTCTTCCACCCGGGCGTGCATGAACCGGGGGTCCGCCACATAGTGCCGGGCATCGGAAAAGGCCAGTTTCATGGCTTCGATCTGTTTGTGGTAGCTGTCCAAGGTTTCCCGTTCCTCCAGATGGAAGCCCTTCATGATGTTCAGGGCCATCAGGGCGGTGATCCCGTGGCCGTTGGGAGGAATCTCCCACACATCATAGCCCCGGTAGTCGGTGCGGATGGGATCCACCCACTGGGCCCGGTAGCCGGCCAGGTCTTCTTTCCGGAGATAGCCTCCGGTGGCCCGGCTGAACTGGTCGATTTTGTCTGCCAGTTCACCCCGGTAGAAGGCTTCGCCGCCGGTTTGGGCCAGCCGTTCCAGGGTCCGGGCATGATCCGGGAAGGCAACGGTTTCCCCTACTTCCGGAGCGGATCCTGTGGGCAGGAAGGTGGAGAAAAAGCCGGCAAAAGCCGGGTCGTCCCTAAAGGGAGCGAAGGTGGTTTCGGCGGCTTTCCACAGTTTTCCCGCAATGGGGGAAACCGGGAACCCGTCCCGGGCGTATTCAATAGCCGGTTCAAAGAGTTTGGCAAAAGGCAGCCGGCCGAACCGCCGGTGGAGTTCTGCCCAGGCAGACACAGCCCCGGGGACGGTGACCGGGATCCAGCCCCGCTGGGGCATTTCCGTATACCCGGCGGCCAGGACCTTGTCCCGGGTCAGGAGCGCCGGGGCCGGGCCGCTGCCGTTGAGGCCGTAGAGACGGTCTTTGATCCACACCAGAGCAAAGGCGTCGCTGCCCAGGCCGTTGCAGTCAGGTTCCACCACCGTAAGGCAGATGGCAGTGGCCAGGGCCGCATCCACCGCGTTGCCCCCCTGGAGCAGCATCCGCAGCCCCGCCTGGGCCGCCAGAGGCTGGCCGGTACAGACCATCCCCCGCCGGGCCAGGATCACCCGGCGGCGGGAAGGATAAGGATAGGAAGAAAGATTGTAATCCATGAGAATACCTCCTTGTAAAGAAGACTGTGTACACCAGTCCGTAGGGGCCGCACGCCAGGCGGCCCGCTGTGGGTTCGTCGTTTGTCGTTTGTCATTAAGGAAGAAAACCGCACCGCGGTTTTCTAAAAAGAGAAACGCAGCCTATGGCTGCTAACCCACCACCAGCCTGGCGGCTGGTCCCCAGCTACGGCATAAGCGACCTCGCTATCCGCTGAAGCGGATGCTCCCTGCTTACGCCCTTGAAAAGGGCGGATATAAAAAGAGAGAGAGGGCCAGGCGCACGAGATGGGTCCAGATGCGCGAAAGCGGGGATTTTCGAGGGCGGCACAGTACTCGCCTCCGATTCCCGCCCTGGGCGTCAGAGTGGGTCAGATGCGCGAAAGCGCGGGATTTGGTTCGTGGCATAACCTTCGGTTTCCCGCCAGGCGCGGAAGATGTGCCCAGATACGCGAAAGCAGCGGATTTTGGCTGAGGCATAGTACAAGGACGTACATGCCCCAGTCAAAATCCGCTGCTGACAAAGTAGATGGGTGCATCTTCCGCGCCTGGTTATGCGTTAGCCCAGCAAAAATCCCATATACATCGGCATCTCCACCACCTGCCCTTTCCGGGACACGTTGTCGGTGGTCAGCTGGATGGCCTGTTCCACCTGGTATTTTTCCGGCTGCTGGAGGAGGGTCTTGAGGCTTTTGGTGTTGCCGGTGGAGGGAGTGGCCTTCACCAGGGTGCTCTTGCCCTGGCAGCGGATGACGAAATCCACTTCCAGGCCGGAGTTCTTGTGGTAGTAGTAGAGTTTCCGGCCACCCTTGCTGAGGAGATCGGCAGCCAGGCTTTCGTAGACGGCGCCCTGGCAGCCGGAAAGATCTCCCTGGAGGAGCTTCAGCCGGTCATCCCCGGTGAGCATGGCGGCATAGAGGCCCACGTCCTTCATATAGACCTTGAAAATGGAATCGATGGCATGGCGTTCCAGGGGCAGCCCCGGTTCCGTCAGGTTGTAGCACCGGCTGACGATGCCCGCCTCTTCCAGCCAGGAGAGAGCCCCTTCGAACTGGGAAGCCTTGGAGCCTTTTTTCAGCTGGGCATACTGGTATTTCTTGTTTTCCTTGTTCAGCTGGAGGGGCACCGCGTCCAGTACGGTCTTCAGCTTGGCCCGGGCCCGTTTGTTCACGTCCACGAACAGGTTCTCCTCATAATCCCGGAGGATGGCCTGCTGCTGTTCCAGCACCGCATTCATGTCATGGGTCTGGACATAGGTTTCCACTACGGCAGGGTAGCCGCCTACCAGGGCATACTGGCGGAGCAGTTCGTTGAGCCGCAGGTGAAGGGCTTCCGGCACGGGGGTTTCCTTGTCCAGGCTCTGGTGGAGCATGTCCAGCACCGGAGTGGTGATCCCGTTGGCCCAGAGGAATTCCTCAAAGTCCAGGGGCACCATGTTCACCACGGTTTCGCAGCCCACTGCAATGGGAGCGGGCTCTTTCCCGTAGCCTTTCACCCCCAGCAGGGACCCGGCAGCGATCACGTCATACCGGCCGTCCATTTTAAAGGCCTTCAGGGCGGTACGGGCTTCGGGACATTCCTGGATCTCGTCCAGCACCAGGACGGTTTTATAGGGTTCAAACACCGCTTCGGGACCGGCCAGGGCGGTGATCAGCATCACCAGGTAGTTCACATCCATGGAGTCCCGGAAAATAGCCGCATAGTCGGGCTTTTCCTGGAAGTTCAGATACACCACATGGTCGTATTCCTTTTTGGCAAAATCCAGGATGGAAGTGGTTTTCCCACAGTGGCGGCAGCCCTTGACCACCAGGGGATTGTGCTGCGGAACCTGTTTCCAGGTCTGCAGGAATTTTTCGATCTTGCGCTGAAGCATAAGGATTCCTCTTTCTTTCCCTCAAATACAGAATGGCAATAGAAGCTCCTTACACTTTACAGGAAACGGGTCCATTTTTCAAGGAACTTTTCGGATTTTTTCCGTTTTATTTTCCAGCAGCCTTCCGGAAGACTTTTTCCACCAGTTTCAGGGTCACCTGGCAGGATTTTTCCAGGGAAGGCAGGGGCAGGAATTCGTACCGGGAGTGGAAATTCAGGGCCCCGGTGAAATAATTGGGGGTAAAAATCCCCCGGGTGGACAAATAGGAGCCGTCGGTGCCCCCCCGCATGGCAATGGTTTTGGGAGTAATGGCCAGTTCGTCCAGGGCTTCGTAGAGAAAGTCCACTGCCTGCCGGTTGTCCGGAGTCATGGCATCGGCAATGTTCCCGTAGATGTCTTCCAGGGTGCAGCGGACCTGGGCCCGGGGTTCCTGGTGCTTCAGCCGTTCCACATTGGCCAGGATGGTCTGTTTCCGGGCCTCGTAACGGGCTTTGTCATGATCCCGGATGGCCAGCTGGACCGTGGCGTGGGTGGCGTTGGACTGGATGCTCTTGATCCAGATGTAGCCTTCCTTCCCTTCGGTGCATTCCGGAGTTTCCTTCCGGTCGAAGAAGTTGGCGAAATCCACCGCCAGCAGGGTAGGGTTCACCAGGTTCCCCTTGGCATTCATGGGATGGGCGCTGACCCCCTGGATGTCCACCTGGGCGGAACCGGCATTGAAGGTTTCGTACACCACTTCTCCCAGGGCGCAGCAGTCGATGGTGTAGGCAAAATCCACCGGGAACCGGCTGATCTCCAGGGCTTTGGACCCTTTCAGCCCCACTTCCTCGTCCGGAACGAAGGCCACGTAAATGGCCCCGTGGTGGATTTCCGGATGGTCCGTAAAATACTGGAGCATGGTCATCACATTGGCCACCGCGGCCTTGTTGTCCGCCCCCAGGACGCTGGTGCCGTCGGTGAACACAATGTCCTGTCCCACATAATCCGCCAGCTCCGGGTGTTCGGCGGCCTTCATGAGGATGCCTTTTTCAGCGTTGAGGACCAGGTCTCCCCCCGGGTAATTCCGGACCACCTGGGGATGGACCTCCGGACTCAGGTTCACATCCACCGTATCCAGATGGCAGCAGAAGCCGATTTTGGGCACAGAACCGGTGAAACCTTCCGGCAGGTTGGCCGGCAGGTATCCGGTAAGGACGCACCGGTCGCTGAGATGCAGGTCCTCCAGATCCATGATTTCCAGTTCCGCTTCCAGCTGCCGGGCCATATGCCACTGGTCCTGGGTGCTGGGGACGGAGGAAATTCCGGCCCGGCTCTGGGAAGGGATGTTCACATACCGGAGAAAACGGTCAAGCAGTTGTTGGGTCAGTTGAGACATGGGCAATTCCTCCTTGGGTGTTTTGGGGATATTATAGCATAGGATGCGGCTGCCAGGGCAGCCGCATCAGTCTCTGGTCTCTAGTCACTGGTCTCTGGCCAAAGGAGGAAAACCGTACCGCGGTTTTCTGAAAAAAAGACGCAGCCGGAGGCTGCTAACCCACCACCATCCTTGCGGATGGTCCCCCGCCCTTGAAAAGGGCGGATAAAAAAAGGGGGAGGCCAGGCGCGGAAGATGTGCCCAGATACGCGAAAGCAGCGGATTTTGGCTGAGGCATAGTACAAGGACGTACATGCCCCAGTCAAAATCCGCTGCTGACAAAGTAGATGGGTGCATATTCCGCCCCTGGGTTATGCGTCAGCCGTTACCAAGGCCAGCCCTATCCTCCCCCTCTCCTCCTCCACGCTGATCACCTTCACCTGGACCGTTTCTCCTACACTGACCACATCCAGAGGGTGTTTGATCTTTTTCTGGCTCAGGTGGGAAATGTGGATCAGGCCGGCGGTTTTTATGCCGATGTCCACGAAGGCGCCAAAGTCGGTGACGTTCCGGATGGTGCCCCGGAGGATGGTGCCCACTTTGATGTCGGAAAGCTTCACGATGTTCTGCCGGGTAAGAGGTGCGGGCAGGTCCGCCCGGGGATCCCGGCCGGGAGCCACCAGGGCATCCAGGATGTCATGGACCGTGGGTTCCCCGGCTTCCAGTTCCCGGGCCAGCCGGGCTTCATCCACCTGTTTCCGCCGGGTGGCCAGCCGGGCCAGTTTTTCCCTGTCCTTCAGGTCTTCCAGGCCGAAGCCCAGTTTTTCCAGGATTTTCTTGGCCAGATCATAGGATTCCGGATGGACCGGGGTATCGTCCAGAGGAGATTTCCCGTTGTGGATCCGAAGGAACCCGGCACACTGGGTAAAGGCTGCAGGCCCCAGCCGGGGCACCTTCAGCAGCTGCCGCCGTCCGGTGAACCGGCCGTTGGCGTTCCGCCAGGCCACTATGTTCCCGGCGGTGGCGGCGGTGATCCCGGCCACATGGCGGAGCAGGGCGGGGGACGCAGTGTTCAGGTCCACTCCCACATGGTTCACCACCCGTTCCACCACCCCGTCCAGGGTACCGGTGAGCGCCTTCTGGTCCACATCATGCTGGTACTGGCCCACCCCTATGGCCTGGGGATCGATCTTCACCAGTTCCGCCAGAGGGTCCTGGACCCGCCGGGCCAGGGATACGGCGCCCCGGATGGTCACATCGTATTCCGGCAGCTCTTCCTGGGCCAGTTTGGAAGCGGAATAGACAGAAGCTCCCGCTTCATTGGTAATGAGATAATGGACGTCCAGATGGTGGGCCTGGATCAGGCTGGCGGCAAACTGTTCTGTTTCATAGGAGGCGGTGCCGTTGCCAATGGACAGGAGGGTCACATGGTGCTTCCGGATCATGGAAAGGAGCAGGGCTTCCGCTTCCTTCTTCCGGGCTTCGTTCTGGGTCACCTGGATCACCCCATGGTCCACCACCTGGCCGGTGGGATCCACCACCGCCACTTTGCAGCCGGTCCGATAGCCCGGATCCAGGCCCATGACCGTATGGCCTCCCAGAGGTGCCTGGAGCAGCAGCTGGCCCAGGTTGGCCCCAAAGATCCTGATGGCCTGGGCTTCCGCCTGTTCCGTAAGCCGGTTCCGGATTTCCCGTTCCAAAGCCGGGAACAGCAGCCGCTTCCAGCTGTCTGCCAGGGCTTCCTTCAGCTGGTCCCGGTAGATGCAGGGACGGCGGAGGACCCGCCATTCCATTTTCCGCAGGGCGTTCTGTTCCTCCCACACCAGATGGACCTTCAGGCAGCCTTTCTTTTCTCCCCGGTTGATGGCCAGCACCCGGTGGGAGGGCAGGGTCCGGACCGGTTCCTGATAGTCCTTGTACATGAGAAAGGTCTGGGCTCCCTCAGCATCTTCCACCAGTTCCGTCCGGATCATCCCATGGTTCCACAGCTGGTCCCGGAGGGTCTGCCGGAGGGTGGGGTCTTCCGCCGCCATTTCCGCCACAATGTCCCGGGCTCCGGCCAGGGCGTCTTCCGGGGTTTCCACCCCTTTATCCGGGTCCACATAGGCCCGGGCGGCGGAAAGGGTATCTCCTTTCTGGTCCCGCTGGAGAAGGAAGGCAGTGGCCAAGGGTTCCAAGCCTTTTTCCCGAGCCTGTTGGGCACGGGTACGCCGCTTTTGCTTGTAAGGCAGGTAATAATCTTCCAGTTCCGTCAGTTTCTGGGCCTTTTCAATGGCGGTACGCAGTTCCGGGGTCAGTTTCCCCTGTTCGTCGATTTTGGTCAGGATCTCCTCCTGGCGCTTCACCAGGTTCCGGAGTGTCCCCAACCGTTCTTCGATGGTCCGGATCTGTTCGTCCAAAAGGGATCCGGTTGCCTCCTTCCGGTACCGGGCAATAAAGGGAACGGTGTTCCCTCCGTCCAGCAGTTCCACGGTTTTTTCCACCTGCCAGGGCTGGACGGACAGTTCCCGGGCAATGAGAGGGGCGATGTCAGTTGGTTTCATTTTGTTTGTCCTTTCACAGAAAGGGAGCTGCTGCACAAGCAGCAGCTCCCGTCAATGGTCAATAGCCGAAGGAAGAAACCCGCGGCAGCGGGTTTCCGGGAAAGAAAACGCAGCCAAAGGCTGCTAACCCACCACCATTGCGCAAGCGCAACGGTCCCCCGCCCTTGAAAAGGGCGGATATACGCTCTGGCTGGCGCTGACCGTAGGTATCATGGTGGCAACCAGTGTGTGGGCTTGAAAAGGGCGGATATACGCTTGGGCTGGCGCCCATTGTTTTTTCAGTACAAGGGCATGAGCCCACGTACTTATTATCCGCCCTTTTCAAGGGCGGGGGACCAGCCGTCAGGCTGGTGGTGGGTTAGCAGCGCCAGCTGCGTTTCCCTTCAAAAAAATTTGCCTGCAAATTTCTCATTCAGCTGGAGACCAGTCACCGAAGGAAGCCGGCTCCGCAGGTCCTTAAATATGTTTTATCCAGATCGGATATGTACTGAGAATGACCACTACCAGCAAGGTAGCATAATCCCCCAGATGCAGCTTCATGGGACGGCGGTTTTTATAGGTGTTGGGACCGAACCCTTTCAGTTCCATGGACAGGGCCAGGGTGTCGGATTTGGCTACCGCCCGCATGACCAGGGGTTTTACCACCGCCAGATAGGCGTAAAGCCGTTTGAAGGCGTTCCCCCGGTTGGAATAGCCCCGGCAGGACTGGGCGTCCAGGGTAATGGCGGAATCGGACAGGAAGTCCGGCACGAACCGGAGAGCCGTAGTGAGCATAAAGGCGTATTCATAGGGCATATGGAATTTTTCCACCAGAGCCTGGGCAATGTCCTGGATCCGGGTGGAGGCCAGAAGGCACAGAAAGGCGGTGGTCATGACGAACATCCGCAGCCCCCCGGTGAGGGCCACATACAAGGGAGAACCGAACAGCAGCTGGAGCAGCACCATCATGCCGGTGAACACGGTAAGGGTGCCGATGGCCGCCATGGTCATCCGGTCCCGTTTGATATACAGCAGGATCACCAGTTCCAGCACCAGCAGGGTGGCCACCGCCGGCACCGGCAGCAGGAACACCCAGGCGGTGACCGCCAGCACCAGGATCAGTTTGGTAAAGGCTGTGATCTTCATGCTTTGGCACCTTCTTTCGGCTGGATCTTGCTGCACAGATCTTCCGGACTGTCCGCCTGGACCCCGAACAGGGCTCCCAGCCGGGACAGCACCGGCTGCTTCAGACCCCATTCCTCAATGGGCCGCTTTCCGTCGAACAGATTGCCGGTCTTCCCGTCATACACCAGCTGGCCGTCGTGGAGCACCAGGGCATGGGTGGTGAATTTCCGGGCGATTTCCATATCATGGGTGATCAGGATCAGGGTCATGTGTTTTTCTTTCTGGAGTTTGGCCAGGTAGTCCATCATATGCTGTTTTTCCTGTTCGTCCTGACCGTTGGTGATTTCGTCCAAGATCAAAGTCCGGGGCTGGAGAGCCAGCGCCACTGCCACCCCCAGCCGCCGTTTCTGGCCGAAGGAAAGCCCCCGGGGATACTGGTCCAGGCAGGGGGTCAGCCCCATGGCTTCCACCGCATCCCGGACCTGCCGGTCCAGGGCCTCTTTGGGCATTTTCCGGTTCTGGAGGCCGTAGGCCACTTCATCATATACCGTATCCCCCAGCAGCTGGAGGTCTGGATTCTGGAACACATACCCCACCTTGTCCGCCAGGTCCGCCGGTTCGTAGCCGGCAATATCCACTCCGTCCACCAGCACCTGGCCGCTCCGGGGATGGTTCAGGGCCATGAACAGCCGGCTGAGGGTGGTCTTGCCGCTGCCGTTGTGGCCCAGGAGAGCCACCGCTTCCCCGTCTTCCACCTGGCAGCTGATGTCCTGGAGCACAGGGATGCCTCTCCGGTAGGCAAAGTTCACTGCTTTTGCTTCAATCATTCCTTGGCGCCTCCCTGAAATTTCTGGAGCAGTTCCTTTTCTGCTTCTTCTTCCGTTCTCCAGTCTCCCAGCTTCACCTGGTACTTTTCTTCCAGGCCCAGTTTCACCTGCCACAGTTCCGGCAGGTTCTCCCGCAGGTCCTCCTGGGCGAAGGCGTTCCGGGCGGCTTCGGCAAAGGGTCCCTGGACCCGGGCCTCTCCCTGGCTGATGAGCACCAGGTCCGTCATATAGGGCAGCAGGTAGTTCAGGTCATGTTCCACCACCACTACGGTCATCTGATGCTGCCGGTAAATCTTGTACAGCAGGGCATACAGGGACCGGGCCCCGTCAGGATCCAGGGCGGACACCGGTTCATCCAGGATCAGCACTTCCGGACGGCAGGCCAGCACGGATGCCAGGAGCAGCCGCTGCCGCTGGCCTCCGGACAGTTCGTCCAGCTGGTAGTTTTCCCGGCCGGGAAGCCCTACATCCTCCAGGGCCTGGCTCACCCGGGCATCCACCTCTTCCGGGGAGAACCCGTGGTTCAGCAGGCCGAAGGCGATTTCTTCCCCGGCAGTCAGGGACACCATCTGGCTTTCGTAGTCGTCCATCATGATCCCCACCCGCATGGCGATTTCGGAGATCTTCCGGCCCTTCAGGTCTTCTCCCAGCACTTCCACCCTGCCGTGGTACCGGCCCCCGTAATAATGGGGGACGATGCCGGTCATGGCCTTGCACAGGGTGGTCTTGCCGGCGCCGCTGGGCCCGGCAATGGCGGTGAAGCTGCCTTTCTGGATGTCCAGGTTGATGTCTTTCAGCACCAGGTCACTGTTCAGATAGGCAAAATAAAAATCAGAAATCCGGATGGCTGTTTCACACATGGTGTTTCCCCTCCGTAGCAAAGAAAATCTTCCGTACCGGGCCGTAGAGCACCTGGGTGACCACACCGTTCAGGACCCCTACGGTGAGCACCACCGGCAGCATGGCATGAGTCCACACGGCAAGGGGCAGCCCCAGCACCAGTTTCAAGATGTAGGTGAACACACTGCCGCTGACGGAAGTGGCCAGGAACCCTACAATAAAAGGCTTCACCTTCAGCTGTTCCAGGTGGGCCAGGGCGAAGGCCTTCACCAGGATACAGGCGGTAAGGGCCCCGCACAGTTCACTGGCAATGTTCCCCAGCGGGAAGGCGGATTTGGACGAAGGGATCAGGGTGAGCCCGGCCACAAAGCCGATGCCCAAAGCCCGGGTGGGCCCTGGCTTCGTCAGACAGATGGTAATGGAATACATGGCGATGGTCCAGTTGGGGGTGACCCCGCCCACGTTGGGGCTGATGGTATGGAGGATGACCCCAATGGCCAGCAGCAGGGCCGTCATGGCCACCCAGCGATGGGTATCACGGGCTGCTTCCACCGTAATCAGTTCCGGAATCGGTTTTTCCATGCTGCGATGCTCCTTTGCTACAATACAGTATAGAATATAGTTTATGGGGACTGGGGGAGGATGTCAAGGAAAAAGGGGCTGTTGCCTAAGCAACAACCCCTTCAACGGTCTCACAGCTCTTCAAACAGCTGCTGCCCGATTTCCAGCATTTTCTCTTTTTGGGTTTCCAGTTCCACCAGGAGTAGTTCGATCTTTTCTCCGGCACCCCGAAAATCTCCAGGGCCTGGGTCAGGATCAGCCGTTTCAGCTGCTCCGAAAGAGCCGCCAGGATTTCGTCCTTGGTTTTGTACCAGCGGCGGATCTCCAGCCCTCCCACTCCAGATTCCTCACTGATCCGGCTGAGAGTCATCCGCTGGTAGCCTACATCCAGCAGCAGTCTGGCTGCACTTTTCAGGACCCGTTCCCGGCCGGTCAGGTCCTGTGGAGTAACGTCTGCCAACGGTTGTTTTCGATTTCTGCCCATAAATCCTGTGACTCCATTCTTCCTGCAATATTTTGCGGTATGATTTTAGTGTATCACGGGGCAAAAACTTCATCAATCAATAGCGAAAAAATTCATTGTTTTCATTTTTCTGCCACAAGTATCCCTCGAAAATCCTGTAACTTCCTGCACTTGAGCCATGACTAAACAGTCTGTTTCCGACTATACAGTCATACATTTGTTGCACAAAAAAAGGACTGCCGCTCAAGCAGCAGTCCTTTTTCTCTATGGAGCTCCGACTTTCCACGGAGTCTCCCGCCCTCGTTATCCTTCGATGGCGATATATTTCTTGTTGTCCACCTTCTGGGGTTCCTTTTTGGGGATGCTCAGTTCCAGGATACCGTTTTCGTACTTGGCCTTCACATCAGCCTCGGTGACCCCTTCGCCTACATAGAAGCTCCGGGCGCACTGGCCAAAGGTCCGTTCACGGCGGATATACTGGCCTTTCTTGTCTTTTTCATCCTTGTCCACACCCTTGCTGGCACTGATGGTCAGATATCCGTTTTCCAGCTGTGCATGGATTTCATCCTTCTTGAACCCCGGCAGGTCAATGTCCAGTTCATAGTGGTCGCCCACATCCCGCACATCGGTCTTCATCATATTTCTGGAGTGTTTCCCGTACAGAGGATTTCTGGCCGTAAACACATCATCAAAGTCATTCATGAGATCATCGAACACATTGTCATTGAAAACGCTAGGCAGTAACATAAGCCATTCCTCCATTCAATCTTGGCCTTGAAGGTCAGCTTTTGGAACTACCGAAAGGCTGGATTCCTGCGGCCCCTCAGGGGCCCGTCCTACGTTCCAGGTTCTCTTGGGAACCCTTCTCTGTGGTCTTTCCTTCGTTCTGGTATTATAATAGCACAGGTTGTTAGCACTGTCAAGCGTTGAGTGCTAAAAAGTCAAAGTTTTTTTGACTTTTTAGAGGAGAGGAATGGGGCTGTTGCATGGGCAACAGTCCCTTAGTCGGAAGTCGGGAGTCTGAAGTCGGAAGCCTCGGGACAGGATCCGTCTGGCTGGACGGATCCTTTTGATTCTGTAGAACCAGAATCGCAATCAATCTGAGATGGCATTTCGTCCAAAGGTTCTACATATTCAAAAATTTGCCTGCAAATTTAACCTTCGGCTCCAGACTTCAGACTTCAGACTTGAGCCGCTATGCGGCTCTACAGCTAAGGGGGTGTTGCACGGAACGTGCGACACCCCCTCTAAAAAATCACAGCTTCACCCGGGCCGGAGAGGCGATCAGGAACAGATTGTGGTTCCCTCCCTCTTTTTCCGGGAACTGGCCGTACATGTCGAAGGTGGAGAAGAACCGGGCGGCCGGGTAGATGCCGTAGCCGTCCTGGTTATGGTCCGTGGTGTCGTAGGGATCCGCCACGATCAGCACATCGTCCTGGGTGTCGGCGGTGCCCATGTCATCATAGCCGATGATTACCTGCCAGTGGCCGCCCCAGTCGATCCATCCTGCCAGGATAGGCTTTCCGGCCTTCAGGGTGGCCTTGATGTCTTCCGGTCCGAAGGTCTTCCCGGCCTTTGCATAGTCTTCCGTGGTCACCAAGTCGAACCCTCCCACCTTCTGGAACATGTCCTTCATCTGTTCCAGGGTGGTGCCCGGATATCCGTCCGGGAAGCCAGGGACATTCACGTCCTTCAGGGGATGGCGCAGATCCGCCAGCTTCTGTTCCGTCCAGTCCTTCTGCCGGTCATACCACCGGAGCACCATCAGGGCTGCCGCCGGTCCGCAGGACCATTCACTGGACTGCTGGATGGTCTTGAAAGCCGGCAGCAGCACCAGGGACCCTTTGGAATGCATATGGTAGAAGTCCGGGTGAGTGTAATAAATGGTCTTTTTGTGATCCAGCTTCCGCTCTATGGAAGCAGCCCCCTGGTCCTGGGTGATTTTCGCCGGTTCCTGGAATTTCATGTCATCACTGAAGTTCCGGTTGGCCGCCAGCACCGGCAGGGAGAAGCCGGCGGCCAGCAGGCCGGCCAGCACAGCAGAAGTCAGTTTTGGGAAAAGTTTCATATCCATCCGTTCCTTTCACGGCCCGGCCCTTTTTCCGGAAAGGGCCCTCGGGCATCCGTATTTCTTCTCCCTATTATAAAAGATTTCCGCCGGAATGCCTATAAGCTCCCCAGGATTTTCCCGCTGATTTCCTCCAGCAGGGGCCGCTGCTCCTCCAGCCGGTCCAGCATTTTCTGGATGGTCCCGGAAGAAATCCCGAAGATCCGTAGGGAATGGGTCAGGAAGGTCCGGCGGATCCGGTCCCAGTGGTAGGGCTTCCGGAACCCGTGGGCCATCACATAGCCTCCCAGTCCGGAACACACCAGCAGCATCTTTTCGTAGCTGAACTGACTGGACATCCGGACGGAAAACAGTCTGGTCACATACCGGTAATGGCGGGCCACCACTCGTTCGAGCAGATGGGGGATACAGTAGGCAGTCTTCCAGAAACTCCACAGCATGGTGTTGGTGTCCAGTACCTCCATTTCCATCCCCAGCAGCATCACATACCGGTACAGGGCCATTTCCTCCCGGGTCCAGGATTCGGGGAAAGCCTCATCTGGCAGGAAGGTGTGGCAGATATAATCCCGGGTCCGTTCCATCAGCTGGGCAGCCAGGTCATCCAACAGTTCTTCCTTGGTCCGGTACCAGAGACTGATCTGCCGCTGGGGAATCCCCAGGGATTCCGCCAGTTTGGGCAGGGTGGTCCGCACATATCCCAGTTCCAGGAACATCTCCTTGGCCCGGTGGCGGATCTTCCGGTGCAGGGCCTCATCCTTTTCTTCCAGCAGTTTTTCTTCCTTTTTCCGTCTTCCCATCAGAACATCCTCCTTTGCCGCAGCTTCTGTTTCCATTATACCAAATCCCTTCCGGCTAAAAAAACAAGAGGACTGCCGCCAGTATGCAGTCCTCTCGTGTTGGTTGCTGATTAGAAGGTTACGACCATCTGAGACCACAGGGTCCGTGCATGTTCGTCGCTGTCCTTGCCTTTCAGGTCGAAGTATTCCACCTGGGCCACCATGTTCTTGGCCAAGGTTACGTTGCCGCCGAAGTGCCAGCCCTTGAACCCTTCTTCCGGGAACACATCATACCGGCCGTTCATGGTATGAGCAATGGTAGTGGTGGCCGCCTGATCATAGTATTTGGTGAACAGGCCCCAGCTGCCGGGTTTGGAAGCGGTGGCGCCGCCGTATTGCAGCCAGGCAACGACCCCGTCGTCATCTTTACCCATGTCATCCAGGTGATCATTGTCCCCGTTCAGGTACATGGCCCCGAAGTTGAACTTGCCTGCGGTGTAGTCGGCACCGACCGTCCAGATGGAGTCATCATCTTTGCCCATGCCCATGGCGGTTACATCGTCTGCCCGGACGTAGTTGGCTGCCATGTTCAGGTTGCCCCAACGGCCGCCTACTTCCGCCCTCCAGTATTTGTCGGCCACGGAATCGTTGTTGGAATCGCTCCAGCTGTATTCGCTCTTGTTGGCCATTTTGCCCCAGACCCCGGTGATGTAGGCCTGGCCAATCTTCACATCGGCTTTGATGGCATCCACACGGCTATCGTAGATGTTCCCGTCAGCGATGAAGTCCTGGAACCGGCCGCCGGTCAGGTTTACCACCCCGATGTTCCCGGTCAGGTAAGCTCTCTGGAATTCCGTGTCATCGTCACCGGATTCGTTCTGGCCGATGAAGTGCTGGTTGTTTTCCAGCATGGATACGTAATGCCAGTTGTCGTTGACTTCGCCGGTGAGGAACAGACGGGTACGGAGCCGGGCGTCGTCGTTGTCACGGCCGGCTTTGGCAGCCTGCCATTTGTTTACGGCACCGCCGGAGCTGTGATCATAGCTCAGCCGGACGTTCCCGGTGATCTTCACATTGTCGGCGTTCTTTTCCAGTTTGGCCACCCGGACACCCAGGTTGTCCAGTTCATCAGCGAATTCGCTGACCAGCTTGTCATCGGCACCGATGGCTCCTTTGGCCAGAGCTTTGGCTACAATCTGTGCCATTTCATACCGGGTCATGGTTTTGTCACCTTTGAAGGTGCCATCAGGATATCCGTCCACCACACCGGCAGCAGCCAGTTTTGCTACAGCTCCATAAGCCCAGTGGCCTGCAGGCAGATCAGAGAACGGGTTGGCGGCAAATGCCGTGGCGCTGATGCCCATAGCCATAGCCAGAGCACACACTAAGTTTTTTTTCATGATAAAAATCCTCCTTCTGGTAATTTCCTGTCCGGAAGGGGTTCGCCTGCTTCCCGGGTTCTGTGCGAGTGGCCTTGTTTCCTCTACAGGTGCCGGCAATCCTGCGCTTCTCTTCGTTCCAGGATCTGTGGTAGTTTTCCACGTCTTCACTATACCAGAGGAAACTTTCTCCCGTCCCGGAAAACGCCTTGTGTTCCCAAAGCCTTCTTTTTTACAAGTGTATATTTCACGAACTTTTCATTTTTATCACAATATCGATGGAAAAGAGACGCTTGCAGTTTTGGAGAAAAGAGGGTATGATGTAATTAATCTTATTACAGGAAGGATGATTCCCATGGCAAATCATGAAGAACTGGTTGCTGAAGTAAAGAATCTGGCCGCAGCCCCCAGCGTGTACAGCGGTCTGAAAGATCTGGCGGAACAATGGCTGGCCGCTGAGGGCACCGCCGCCCAGGCCAACCTGACGGCCCTGCTCCGGGCTGCCCTGAAGGAAGATGTAAACACCATTGACCAGGTGCTGCCCTTCTTCGCTTCTGACGAGGCCAAAAAGGCCTTCGGAGCCGAAACCGCTGCCCAGCTGCTGGCCCAGGGCCAGAAAGTAAAGGCAGAAGGAGGCAAGTACTGCTTCTGCCCCGCCTGCACCGCCGGAGCGAAGATTCTGGAGATGTTGGGGGAATAAAAAAAAAGGAGCTGTTGCATGTGCAACAGCTCCTTTTTTATACCATCTTCTCCGGATGGAACACTTTGTCGAATTCTTTTTCTTCCATGAAGCCCAGCTTCAGGACGGCTTCTTTTAGGGAAATGTCGTCCTTGAAGGCCAGTTTGGCCACCTGGGCACATTTGTCGTAGCCGATATAGGGGCTCAGGGCCGTTACCAGCATCAGGGAATTGTGCAGGTTGTGGGCCATTTTTTCCTTGTTGGCCTTAATGCCCACCACACAGTTCTTCCGGAAGGATTCCATTACATCTCCCAGGAGCCGTACGGACTGAAGGAAGTTGTAGATGGTCACCGGCAGGAACACGTTCAGCTGGAAGTTCCCCTGGGAAGCGGCAAAGCCGATGGCCGCATCGTTGCCCATCACCTGCACCGCCACCATGGTCACCGCTTCACACTGGGTGGGGTTCACCTTCCCGGGCATAATGGAAGAACCCGGTTCGTTGGCGGGGATGGTGATCTCTCCCAGTCCGTCCCGGGGGCCGGAAGCCAGCCAGCGCACATCGTTGGCCATTTTCATCAGGTTGGCGGCCAGGGCCTTCAGGGCCCCATGGGCAAAGACCATATCATCCAGGCTGGTGAGAGCATGGAATTTGTTGGGGGCTGTCACAAAGGGGAACCCGGTGTTCTTGGCAATGAAGCCCGCCACCTTTTTGTCAAAGCCTTTGGGGGCATTGAGGCCGGTACCTACGGCCGTGCCCCCCAGGGCCAGTTCCAGCAGCCCTTTTTCCGCGGCTTTGATTTCCTGCCGGTTCCGTTCCAGCATGGTCCGCCAGCCGGAGATTTCTTGGGAGAAAGACACAGGCACTGCATCCTGGAGATGGGTCCGGCCGGTGGTCACAATGCCTTTGTTTTCTTTTTCCAGCTTTTTGAAAGCAGCCACCAGCTCATCCAGGGCCGGCAGCAGGTGTTTTTCCAGTTCCCAGACGGCAGCAATGTGCATGGCGGTGGGGAAGGTGTCGTTGGAGCTCTGGGACATGTTCACATGGTCGTTGGGATGGAGCAGGGCTTCCCCGGCCAGTTCATTGCCCCGGTGGGCGATCACTTCGTTGACGTTCATGTTGCTCTGGGTGCCGCTGCCGGTCTGCCATACCGCCAGCGGGAAGTTTTCGTCCAGTTTGCCCTTGAGGATCTCATCGCAGACCTTCCCGATGGTCTGGCAGCGTTTCTTGTCCAGTTTGTCCAGAGCCCCATTGGCCTGGGCCGCGCTTTTCTTCAGATAGGCAAAGGCCCGGATCACTTCCAGGGGCATTTTTTCCGTACCGATCTTGAAGTTTTCAAAGCTCCGTTCCGACTGGGCACCCCAGTATTTGTCCGCCGGGACTTTGATTTCACCCATAGAATCCCGTTCCAGACGCCATTCCTCTTTTTTCGCCATGATATCCCCTCGCTTTTCCTATGATATCTGCATTATTCCATAGCCCTGGAGGTTTGTCAAATGAAGAAGAGGGGCTGTTGCGCATGCAACAGTCCCCTCTATCATCGATCAGAAGTCAACGGCCGGTGGAGGCCATTCTTTATGCCGCCTGCAAAGAAGCCGCTTTCTTTTTCTGGAAGAAAATCACGCCGATGAGGATCACGGCTCCGATAATATCGGTCTGGATTCCCGGGATCATCAGCAGCAGGGCCCCGACCAGGGACACCAACCGCATGACCACATTCACCGGTGCGTACACATATCCTTCGCAGGCCACCGCCAGGAGGAACACCCCCAGCGCCGCCGTTGCCGCCGTAAACAACCCTTCCCCTAAGGTTGTATTGATCAGCATCAGCTGAGGCGACAAGACGAAAATATAGGGAATGATGAACCCGGCCACTGCCAGCTTCACCGAGGTCCAGCCGGTCTTCATGGGATCCCCGCCGGACACCCCTGCCGCGGCAAAGGCCGCCAGGGCCACAGGAGGCGTCAGGTTGGCGAACATGGCAAAGTAGAAGCTGAACATATGGGCCGCCGCATTGGGGATGCCCAATTTGAACAGGGCCGGCGCCGCAATGGAGGAAGTGATGATGTAGGAAGGAATGGAAGGCAGTCCCATCCCCAGGATCATGCAGGTGATCATGGTGAACACCAGGGTGAACATGATGCTGGTATTCCCCAGACTGATGATGGTGTTGGCCATGGTGAGCCCGAACCCGGTTTTGGAGGAAACCCCCACCACAATGCCCACGCAGGCACAGGCAATGGCCACACTGACCGTCTGCTTGGCTCCTTCCGCCAGGGCATCCACAATGGCTTTGGGTTTCATCCGGGTGGCTTTTTTCAAAGCGGCCACCAGGATGGTCACCCCGATGGTGAGCACCGCCGCATAAACCACCGTGGAACCGGACATGAACAGCATGTACAGCAGGAACACAATGGGGATGATCAGATGGCCCTGGGCCTTCAGCACATCCCGGGTACGGGGCAGCTGTTCTTTGGGTACCCCCACCAGTCCGTCTTTAGACGCCCGGAGCTGGACCTGGATCAGGATCCCCATGTAGTACAGAAGCGCCGGAATGGCCGCCCAGACGATGATTTCCGAATACTTGACCCCCAAGATTTCCGCCATGATGAAGGCTGCCGCCCCCATAATGGGCGGAAGCAGCTGGCCTCCTACGGAAGCTGCCGCCGACACCGCGCCGGCAAATTCCGCCGAATAACCGGTCTTCTTCATCAAAGGAATGGTAAAGGACCCGGTGGTCACCACATTGGCCACCGCAGAGCCGTTGATGGAGCCCAGGAGCCCGGCTGCCACCACGGACACCTTGGCGGGACCGCCTTTGGTGTGACCGGCAATGGACAGGGAAATGTCATTGAAGAACTTTCCCATGCCGGATTTGGTCATGACGCAGCCAAACAATATAAACAGGAAAATATAGCTGGAAGATACGTTGACGGAAGTGCCGTAGATCCCTTCCGTATTGGCGAAGAAATGGTTGGACAGACTGAGCCAGTCGTAGCCCCGGTGCATGAACATCCCGGGAAACTCCCGGCCATACATCCCGTAAAGGATGAAGCAGATGCTCAGGATGGGCAGGGCTTTGCCGCTGCAGCGCCGGGTGGCTTCCAGCACCAGCACCACCAGCAGGGTAGCCATGACCATATCCATATCGCTGGCCCGTCCGGCCCGTTCCACCACACCCAGGTAATCATGCCAGATGTAGAAGGGAATCACGAAGGAAATGGCCGCCAGGAACCAGTCGAACCAGCTGGGGGTAGTCCGGCTGGATTTTTTCCTCATGGGATACATCAAAAAGCACATGGAACACATCATGGCCACATGGAGAGACCGGTGGACCAGTGTCACCGGAGGTCCGAAAATAGCCGTATACAGATGGTAGAGAGAAACCAGGATGGCAAAAATGTAAAAGAAACTTTTGATTTTGCCGGTGAATTTCCGGGTGGCGCTTTCCTTGTCCACCTTTTCAATGATGGCATTGGTCTTGGCTGCCATTTCTTCCGTCATTTCCCCGGTGATGATCCCGTCCTTATTGACGGGAGCCTGGGAGAAAGCGTCGGAGCCCGGAGCTGCAGAGCGTTTCTTCAAGTCGTCCATCAAAATACCCCCTTTTCTCTATGATCAGGGTCAGCCGGGTATGTTCCGGCAACAGCCGGCCGCTGGTGAGCAGCTGGTCGTTGATCCGGATCTCCCGGGTGGCGTAATGGGAGTTCAGCCAGTCGATCCGGGGAAACACCTGGTCGATCTGGTCCATGTAAATGTTCCCTTTTTCATCGATCCAGGTCTTCTTCCCCCTGTTTTCCGGAATCCCCGCCCCGAAAGCCGGGAAGGAAATGGTATCCAGCACCAGGGTGTTGTCCGGCGCCACATGGAAATATTCATGCCAGTGGATGTGCTCCAGAGAATGGATCCATCCGAAAAACAGCCTGTCCCCCGGCCCGGCGGGATATTCCACATAAATTTTCCCTGTCTGATAATCCCTGATCCGCAGGACTGTCCGGCCGGCCCAGTGCCACCAGAACAGCAGTCCGATGGCAAAGGGCAGGGCCAGACAGGCCAGGATCCTTGTTTTACCCTTCACGGGACAGCCTTAGAGCTTCCCTTTTTCTTTCCAGAATTTTTCCGCCCCGGGATGCAGCTTCAGAGAGGTCCCTTTGATGCCTCTCAGACCGGTATCCAGGGTGATTTCCCGTTTGGCCGTAGCATGGGAAGCTCCGATGGTTTCCAGCCCCTTCTGGGAATAGATCCCGGTAAGCAGGTCATACACCACATCATCAGGCAGCTTCTTGTCCACCAGCATCACGTTCATAACGGCAGCGGTAGGCGTATCCGCGTCCGTGTCATAGGATTCCTTGGGAATCTTGAAGGGCATGTAGAAAGGATACTTGGCGGTCAGGTTCTTGATGGCTTCCCCGTCGATGGGAATGAACCGGATCTTCTTCATGGTGCCCAGTTCCTTGATGGTGGCGTTCCCCAGGCCGGAAGTCACGAAGGCCACGTCGCACTGGCCGTTCTTGATCTGGTCGATGGCTTCCCCGTAAGACAGGTAGTCCACCTTGGCATCCTTGTAGCTCATGCCATTGGCTTCAAAGATCATCCGGGCATTCAGTTCCACCCCGGAGTTGGGAGCCCCGACCCCCACTCTCTTGCCTTTGATGTCCTGGAAGGTCTTGATGCCGGAATCTTCCGTAGTAACGATCTGGACCACGTTGGGCCACAGACCCATCATTACCCGCAGGTCCGGCTCCTTTTTCTTGCCTTCAAAGGCCCCGAAAGCGTCCTGGCACTGGATTACCGAGTCGGACATGGCAATGGCCATTTCACCCTTGCCGGTAAGGATCCCGTTGATGTTTTCCACCGTAGCCCCGGTAGCCGTAGCAGAAGTCTTGTAGCCCATTTCCCCGACGACTTTGGAGAAAGCGCCTCCGATGGGGAAATAGATACCGCTGGTAGGACCGGTGAGCACGGTGATGAACTGTTTGCTCCGGTCCAGTTTTCCGTCAGCAGATTTCTTGTCCCCGGAGCCGCCGCAGCCTGCGGCTGTTACGGCCAGCATCCCTGCCATCAATACTGCAAACCACTTTTTCACAATAATCCCTCCTTAGATTGATGGAATAAAGGCTCTTCAAACCCTGTGAAGGGCTGAATTCAGAAAGAAAAGGGGGTAAATCATAAAAAGGCAATCCGCTATCAGCAGAATTTATATTTGATGAAATTATTGTTTATTTTCATATTTCCGTGAATTCTATGGATTCAGTATAACATACAGTTTTCTCGGATTCAACATGAAATAGTTCAATCCATTGTATACAATAGATTGCATAAAGACATTATTTGTTCATAATAATTGATTTTTATATGTTCAAATTCACAGTTTTATCAAATTTATTTATGGCGTTTTTGTGTCTTACGGCTTGGTTCCATGCAGAAAAAGTCCGTAGTGCCTGCGGGCGGCCGGGCCTGCCGCCCCTACGGATCCGGCGTACACGCTTAAACAGGCCGGCAAGCTGCAGGCGGCTCTGGCCACATTTTACCCTGGACCGGCGCAGCTGTGCCGCCCGGTCCGCCCGCCGCACACAAAAAAAGACCTGTCCCAACGGGACAGGCCTTTGGCTTTCAAATGGTGATCCACCCGGGACTCGAACCCGGGACACCCTGATTAAAAGTCAGGTGCTCTACCAACTGAGCTAGTGAATCATTGCGTTACAGCTTAATCATTATAGCGTGAAGCAGCGGATTTTGTCAACCCTTTTTATCCAAATTTTTCATGTAAAGATCCATTTCGTCGGCGATCTTCTTGGAATACTCCACCGCATGGACCACGGTCTTGGCTCCGGTGACCACATCCCCGGAGGCAAAGACCCCGGGCAGGGTGGTTTCCCCGTCTTCGCTGGTCTTCAGGTTCCCCCGGTCGTTGAGCTCCAGGCCTTCGTTGTGTTCCACCAGCCGGCGCTTGGGCACCTGGGATACGGCGATCACCACGCTGTCCACCGGCACCAGACGGGCGGTGTCTTCCAGCACGATCACATGGCCGTCTTCCACTTTGGTATCCGCCACCATGGGGCCTTCGTCCTTGATGGCCACGGCGGTTTTGTTGAATTCGTACTTCACTCCGTCCAGCAGGGAATATTCATATTCATCCTGGGAGGCGGACACATGGTCCCGGCGCACATAGACGGTGACGCTTTTGCAGCCGTGACGGACGGCGGTACGGGCCACGTCCATGGCGGAGTTCCCGGACCCGAAAATGGCCACGCTCTGGCCCAGATCCACTGCATCCGGGTTGTTCAGGTAGCTGATGGCATAGTGGACGTTCCCGAAGGTTTCCCCGGGGATCAGCATCCGTTTGGGCCGCCAGGCACCGGTGCCGATGAACACGGATTTGTACCCGTCGGCGAACAGGTCCTTCAGGGTGATGTTGCCTCCGATGGTGAAGTTGAACCGGAACTTGATGCCCATTTTCTTCATCCGGTCTTCGAACCGGTCCAGGATGTACCGGGGCAGCCGGAATTCCGGGATCCCGTACCGCATGATGCCTCCGATCTTGTCCCGGGAATCGAAAACGGTGATCTGGTAGCCCCGTTTGGCCAGGATGATGGCAATGGTGATCCCGGCAGGGCCGGCGCCGATAATGGCCACTTTTTTCCCGTTGGAGGGAGCCTGGTCGATCTTCAGCCGGTCGAAGCAGGAATCGGAGATGTAGTTTTCAATGGCGGAAATGTGCACAGGAGCTCCCTTGATGCCCCGGATGCAGTGACCTTCGCACTGGGCCGCATGGTTGCACACCAGGCTGCAGACTACGGAAAGAGGGTTGTTGTCAAACAGCATCTGGGCGGCCGTCATCAGGTCGTTTTCCTTGAACAGCCGGATCATTTCCGGAATATTGGTATGGATGGGACAGCCTTCCCGGCACCGGGGCTTTTTGCACTGGAGACACCGGTTGGCTTCTTCCAATTCGTGAATGGACATAGGAAAAACCTCGTTTCCTTTAAAATGGTATTTTTTATAGTCTATCGAACTGGCAGGGATTCTGTCAAGGGAAAAGGGGGCTGCAGGTATGTGTCAACAAGTTCTCGGTAAAGCCTTCATCACAGTATAGTTATTCATTCATGTCCGAAAGTGAAGAGTGCAGAGAGATGTCGGCGCAGTTGGATGGCCCATTGCGATGCCGCCCGCAGGGCTGTGTCTCCCGCGACGGATGTGACGAATAGGAGAACCCCACCACCATTGCACAAGCGCAATGGTCCCCCGCCCCTTTCAGGGGACGGACTTCAACGGATTCCCTCCCGGCTCCCGGAGAATCGATGTATACCCGTACAAAGTACCAGCAAGGCCGGAGGCCAAGTCCGCCCTGCAGGGGCGGGGGACCGGGCTTGCCCGGTGGTGGGGGCATGAGGTCCTGAAAGGACCGAATACCTTGACGGTGGTATCGGAACTATCTACCTGAGAGACAGCAATGGATACTGCGGTCATCATATTTCTACTTCTGCCGGACACGCCCTTGTTTTCGGCCGGTCCTGCAAAATATCGGCTATCGCCGATGCCCCCACCACCGTGCTCCGCACGGTCCCCAGCTACGGCATAAGCGACCGCCAACGCCGCTGAAGCGTCGGGCGCCTGCTTACGCCCCTCACAGGGCGGACTTTGGGACCGTCCTTATCACCAGTTCAGTGCTGTTGCCAAAGGAAACCAGCTGTTCCCCATCTGCCTCCGTTTTTTTCCATTTCAAGATCAATTTGCAAAAATTGATTTCCAACAGCATCGAATTTACAATCCCTGTACCAGGGAAAAATCCACATTTCCTCCGGAAAGGATAAACACCACTTTGTCTTCCGGTTTGAAGGCCAGTTTCCCGCTCTGGATGGCCGCCAGACCAATGGTGGAGGAGGGTTCGGCCAGGACCTTGCCTTCTGTAAGGAGCAGCTTCATGGCTGGGAGCAGAGCATCTTCCGGCACGTCGATGACCTGGTCCACTTTATCCCGGACAAGGGGGAAGGTTTTGTCTCCCGGGCACAGGGTAGCCACTCCGTCGGCAATGGTATCCGCCTGAGGAACTTCTATGGGCCGCCCTTCTTTCAGGCTTACGGTGAAACGGGGGATCCGGTCCGGTTCGCAGGCAACGACCCGGGTTTCCGGACGGATGCCTTTGACAGCCGTGGCAATCCCGCTGGTAAGACCGCCCCCGCCCAGAGGAACAACCACTCCATCCGGATCCGGCAGATCTTCGAAGATTTCCAGTGCAATGGTCCCTTGACCGGCCATGACATCATAATCATTGAACGGTGGCACATAGCAAAGTCCCTGTTCGTCCCGCATCCTTTCCGCAATGGCAAAACGCTGGGACTTTTCACACAGGATCACATTGGCCCCCAGGTCACGGACGGCCTGGATCTTGATGGCCGGCGCATGTTCCGGGATGACCACCGTAGCCTGGATTCCCAGCATTTTTGCCCCATAGGCCACGCCCCTGCCATGATTGCCGCTGGAAGCCGTGACCACACCTTTTGCCCGTTCTTCCGGAGTCAGCTGCAGGATCCGGTTCAGAGCCCCCCGGATCTTGAAAGAATGGGTCAGCTGCATGCATTCTGCCTTCACATAGACCTGACAGCCCAACAGAGCATCCAGAGACGGAAGACGGAGCAGCGGCGTGTGCAGCACATAGGGCCGGAGCCGGTTCTGTGCCTGAAAGATGGATTCAAGAGTCAGCATGATACAACCTCCTTCAAGTCAACGATAATTCCTTTTCAGCCTGCCAGCAGGATTTTTATCCGGCTTACCTCTCCACAATCTCCGCTTCCTTCACCGCCGGCTGGCCCAGCCAGGCCAGGGCCTGGTCCAGGTCCAGGGTGACTTTTTCCTCTTCGTTTACAAAGGCGGGGATGCCAATGAAGGAACGGCCGTTTGCCCCTTCCCGGGCCGGGGCAAAGGCAGCTTCCCGGTCCCGGAGGGTAAGGAAGTCTTTCATATTGTCAGTATTCGCCGTCATGTCGATGAACCGGAACTTGTCCTCCAGATTCCGGGCCTTCAGGATGGCCAGGGTATTCCGGCAGTCGATACAGATTTCACTTCCATAAAACAGGATCATGGTGTCTCGCTCCTTTTTGTCTCTTTTGACCGTATTGTACCGGGTAGAGGAAAGGAATGCAAGGGGGACAGCAGCCCTGCAGCAGCTTTAATTTCCGAACTGCACATCTTTACTTATAAAAATAGTTCAGTATAAGCAGACGCTTATACTTATTTTCCTGTATCATTCCTAACAAGTTTAACATTTCTTTACGAACCATTCACATATTTTTTGACTTTTTGTGAATAATCAGCTACACTGACCTTGTTCTGTTCATTATGAATCCGGAACCATTCTAAAAAAGGAAGTGCATGTCCATGAAGCTGAAGAAACTGGAAAAAGTCCTTGCGGTAACTGCCCTATCCCTGAGTTTCTCCCTGGGGATGGCCTATGATGTCCATGCCATGGTGGGAGGGAAACCGGTGATCGGGATTTCCTGGAAGAGCAACAAACAGGATTATGCGGCCTTCAAAAAGATCATCGAACTGGCCGGCGGGGTTCCGGTGGAACTGGGCCAGATCAAAAGCACGGATGTGAAATATGACAGCGACGGTGCCGTGGACAAATCTGCCCTGGAAAAATCCGGCATGCTGAAGCAGAAATACGCCAACAAGATCAAAGCCAAAGACTTTGCCAAAACCAACATCGCCACGGTGATGCAGGGTGTGGACGGGGTCTTCGGTACCGGCGGAGAGGACATCAGCCCGTCCCTGTACAAAGATGCGGAAAAGGAAAAGAACCACGGGGAAGGGATCAACGCCACCCGGGATATTTCCGACTATACCCTCCAGGCCTACTGCCTGGCCAACAACATCCCTACTTTGGATGTATGCCGCAGCGAACAGATGCTGGGGGTTGTCTCCGGAGCCAAAATGATCCAGGATCTGACGGATTACTACAAGGAACAGGGGAAGACCTATCATGACGACTTCCACCGGATGCCTCCGGGAACCCCCAACCGGGATTATGCCCGTCATGATGTGCACATCCTGCCGGCCCATTCCCATCTCCGGGAAATCGTGGGAGCTGACGAACTGAAGAACGTTTCTTCCTGGCACCATCAGGCTATCGGCAGCATCACCGGAACGGATCTGGTCCAGACGGCAGAAACTACCTACAATGGCATTTCCATCATCGAAGGGGTGGAATATCCCAAGAACACCTTTACGGTGGCTCTCCAGTTCCATCCGGAAAACGACCTGAAACAGGTGCTGATCAACAAAAAAGACGCCAAAGACTACTGCGACACCAAAGTGTCCCTGAAATTTTTCCAGGCCCTGGTGAAAGCGGCAGCGGATAAGGCGACGAAATAAAAAAAGGGGCGCAGGCCCCTTTTTTTGTCAGCGGTCAATGGTCAATTGTCAATGGCCGGTATAAAAAATAAGGTGTGCTGCAGTTTTTTCTGCAGCACACCTTATTTTTTATACCCGAAATTCCCGTCTTACCATCCCCGGTATTTCTACTTCATACCCGGTGACTTTGGATTTCGCTTTACTGGTGGCCAGGACACCCAATGTCAGGATATCCAGCAACCCTTCCACTTTTTTCGTCATTTCGTAACCGCTTTTCGCTGTCATTCCCATGATCCATCCCTCCTACTTTCTTGCCATCATGCCAGGGACCGGTTCCGTTTACTCGAAATCGAAATACCCCATGGGATCCCAGTCTTTCAGGCTGGGGACATCGCTTCCGGACAGGCTGGGAGCGAACAGTTCCAGGATCTTCTCTTCTACGCTGCCGGCTTCCGTGCGAGCCATCGTTTCCATTTTACCATTCATTCCCATAAGAACCCCTCCTTTTTTGTTCGGCTATTTCCGAACTGTCTTTATTATAACTCATGTATTGTTCATGTATAGTACTTCACATTCAGTTCACATTTAGATGTTTTGTTCAGGGGTAAATTGTAAATAATTTTACGGAATTTGAGATAATTTAAGGAAGACTGCTGCCCATACAGCAGCCCCTGCCACTCACCACTCCCTTCTGGCACTTTTATCCCCGATTCCCATCTTTATCCGGTATTTGTTCACAGTCCGGCGGGCCACCTGGATGCCCTGTCGTTCCAGGGCCCTGCAGAGAGCCTGGTCGCTGAGGGGGTGGTGCTTGTCTTCTCCGTTGATCAGTTCCCGGATCAGCTGCTGGAGCTTCTCTTCCGTCACCTGGCCCTCTTCCCGGGAGGCCGCCTGACCCTGGAGGAAACTGCCGGCGGTGAAGCTGCCCCACCGGCACCCCAGGATCTTGTGCTGGAGGGCCCGGCTCACCGTGGACAGGGACAGTCCTGTATCTTCCGCCAGATCCGCCAGCTTCAAAGGCTTCCGGTGGCCGGGACCCAGCCGGAAAAAGGCTTCCTGGTGAGTCACCAGAGCCTGGAACACCAGGAGCAGGGTCTGATGCCGTTCCTTCAGCAGCTGCTGAAGCTGCCGGGCTTTTATCAGCTGTTCCTTCAAATAGGATTTCACCTGGGTTCCCTGGTTCCGGCCCCAGTCCATGTACGCCTGGTTCAGGATGAATTTCCGGCCCCAGGGATCATGGACTGTCACCTGAAGCTCTTTTCCCGTATCTTCCACCCATACGTCTTCCCGCTGATAGACCACCGGTCCACTGGCAGCATACCGGCTGCCGGGCTTGGGATCCAGAGCCCGGATCCGTTCCCGGGCTTTGAGGACTTCTTCCTGGGTGCAACGGAATTTCCGGGCCAGAGCCGGGATCTGGTTCTGCCCCAGGAGATCCAGTCCTTCCCGGACGATTTTCCGGGCCAGGTCCGCCTCTTTCCCCTGGTTTTCCAGCTGGAGCAGCAGACACTGGGACAGATCCCGGGCTCCCACCCCAGCCGGTTCCAGCTGCTGGATCAGCCCCAGCACCTTCCGGACCTTTTCTTCCGTGACCCCGAAGGCCCGGGCAGTATCCGGGACGCTTTCCGTCCACCAGCCCCGGCTGTCCAGAGTCCCGGCTATGTAAAAGGCCAGGTGCCGTTCTGCTCCGGAAAGCCGCAGACACCCCACCTGTTCCTCCACCACCTGCTGGAGAGTCTTTTCCTGCCGGCCTGCATTGGCTACCGGGTCCGGCAGGGAATCATCCTCCCGGTCCCGGACGGTCCGGTCCCGCCTCTGTTCTCCCGCCGTCTCCCGCCAGTCCGGAGCCGTCCCTTCCCCGGGAAAGTCCAGCAGAGGATTGGCTTCCACCGCCTCCTGGATGTACTGTTCCATTTCCAGAGCTCCCAGCTGGAGCAGCTTCATCTGCTGGACCAGATACAGGTTCAGCTGCTGTTTCTGCTGGGGAGCCAGAGTGAGTTTTGTCATGTTCATAATAGGTTTTCTTCCTCCTTTCTGCCCTGTTTTTTATCCTGTTTATAAAAAAATAATATACTCTAGAGTATAATACTTTAGAGTATATTATTTTACAAGACAGAGAATTTTCTTTTTTAAAGCCCCTTTTCCTCCAGTGCGTCTTTCAGCTGGTGGAAGGCCTTTTCCACGGTGGCACGGGGACAAGCCATGTTGAACCGTTCGAACTGGGAGGTAGCCGGTCCGAAGATCTTCCCGGAATCCAGCCACAGTTTGGCTTCATCCACCACCAGGTGCTCCAGTTCCTCATCGGAGAGCCCGTAGCCGGAAAAGTCGATCCACACCAGATAGGTGCCTTCCGGTTCCACAAAGGTGGCTTTGGGAAGATTTTCCTTCACAAAATCCCGTACCCAGGCAATGTTCCCGGCAATGTATTCCACCAGTTCCTTCACCCATGCATCCCCTTTGGTATAGCAGCTCTTCACTGCCACCTGGCCCATGATGCTGCCCTGGCTGTAGCCGGCGGCGGCGTTGGCCTTCCGGTATCTCCGGCGGAGTTCTTTATTGGGGATGATGATGTTCCCGGGCTGGAGTCCCGCCACATTGAAGGTTTTGCTGGGGGAGTTGAAAACAACCAGATTGTCTCTGTACTTTTCATCCAGGGCCAGGAAGCTGGTGAAATGGTGGGGCGCATAGACAAAGTCGCAGTGGATCTCGTCGTCCAGGATGATCACCCCGTGCTTCAGGCAGATATCTCCCAGCCGGGTCAGTTCTTCTTTGGTCCACACCCGTCCTGCCGGGTTGTGGGGACTGCACAGCAGGAATACCTTTACCTGGTTCTCTAGGATTTTCTGCTCGAAATCAGCGAAGTCAATGGTATATTTTCCGTTTTCGTAATGGAGCTGACTGTTGATGAATTTCCGTCCATTGTCTTCAATCACTTCCCGGAAGGGGTAGTACACCGGCTGCTGGATCAGCACGGCATCCCCCGGTTCGGTAAAGGCCTTGACCCCGGTGGCCAGGCCAAAGACCACTCCGCAGCCCAGGGTCACCCATTCCGGCTGGATGTGGTATCCGTGGTGAAGGGAGAACCACCGGTCCAGGGCGGTGAAATATTCGGCGTCCGGATCCGTGTAACCGAAGATCCCGTGGTCGATCCGTTTGTGGAAGTCTTCCAGGATCTCTTCCGGCAGGGCGAAATCCATATCTGCCACCCACATGGGCAAAAGATCCGTCCGCCCCTTCCGTTTCATCCCAAAATCATATTTCAGGCAGCTGGTGCCCTTCCGGTCGATGATCCGGTCAAAGTTGTATTTTCCCATACGATCGCTCCTTTTCCCAGTTGTTTTCTATATTATATTACCGGATGAAAAGGAAGTTGGCAACAAAAACGGGGGGTGTGGGGTGATTTTCACCCCACCTCTTTACAACTTCGCCACCAGTGCGTAGATGGTCATGCCCAGGGCGAACAGGTAGCAGATGGTCATGGAAATCTGGAGGAGCCGGGGCGGTTTCAGCCCTTCGTTCACGTCTTTCCGCCAGATCATCCGGGTAACGAAGAACCCGGCGGTGGGGGTACCGATGGCCGTGGCCAGGTTGGCAATGAAGATCAGCTGGGTGGGAGACCCGTTGTACAGGAAGCAGATCACCGTCCCGAACACGATGCAGGCGGTACAGCTCCACCGGACCAGTCTGCTTTCCAGGCTCACATCCTTGTCCAGCCCTGCGTTCAGCAGCACCACGCCCCGCTGGGTATTCCCCAGCAGGCTGGAGAAAGCGGCTCCCAACAGAGCCAGTCCCATGACCAGGTTGGCATAGCTGCCCAGGAAGGGCCGGAGCATATCCGCCAGCTGGACAGGGGATTTGATCCGCAGTCCCTGAGGATGGAGGACGATGGCCCCTACCAGCACCACAGCCCCGGAAATCAGGATCACCGTCACCACATGGGCAATGGCGTCCGCCAGCATAGTGCCGTTGAACATGTCCTTTTTGTTCCATTTCTTTTCCGCTCCCAGGTAGGTGCCGTAGACCCCGGCGGTAATGGCCGCATGGGTGCTGATAAACGCCAGGGAGTGGCGGATGCTGCCGTTGGGGAAGCCCCAGTGGGTAACACCCCGGAAAAAGCCGCCCCATTCCGGTCCCCCGGATACATACAGGGTGGCGTAGAAGGCGGCGATCATGGCCAGGATGCATACCAGGATCCCCTTTTCCACTTTGGAATAGGTATTCTTGGCAAAATACATGGCCAGCAGGATGGCGATCATGATCAGGGACCCGATCTTCCAGTCGATGCCGAAAAGCAGGTTCATGCCGGCGCCGCTGCCGGAAATGTTCCCAAAAGTGAAAAACAGGCAGGCCAGGAACAGACAGCAGCCTACAAAAGCGGCTGCGGCTTTCCCGTAAAAATGCCGGATGGCGTGGATGATGGGCAGTCCGGTGAGCATGGTGATCCGGTAGCAGGTCAGCATGAAGGTGATGCCCATGATGAAAATGGGGATGAACAGCCACAGCATGTCATAGCCATAGTTGGCCCCCAGCATGGAGGCGGTGGTAATGGCTCCCGGGCCTATGACCACCCCGGTCAGCACGATGCCGGGACCGATCCGCTTCAGCATCTGCAGAAAAGTCAATTTGGGAACCGTCTCCGGGTCAAAGCCCAAATGTTCAATGTACATAATACCTTCTCCTTGTCCATGTCCGCTGCTGCCGGTTCCCGGCCGACAGCAGCGGGTAATTTGGGATTGTTTGGGGCAGCTGCTTGCAATCGTTTGCATTATTTCTGGTTATTTTATAGCATTTTCCTCCTGTTTCCGTCAATGTTTTCTGATACTTCTGCAATTTCTTGCAGGGTGAGCAGCACTATATAATCAGTATTCACGGGCTTTTTCAGCTTTTTATTGACTTTTTTCACCAGGTATGATATGTATTTCTTATCTGCAAACGTTTTCAGAAATCAGCGGAAATAGAAAAAAATCCAGACGCAGTCCGAAAAGGTCCGTCCGGAAAGGAGGGAAACCCATGCCAACCCTGAAAGACGTGGCCAGGCTGGCCTGTGTGGACGTAAGCACGGTCTCCCGGGCCCTGAATAACAATCCCTGTGTCCACGCGGAAACCAAAGCCCGGATCATGGCCGCCGTGGAAAAGCTCAGCTACCGGCCCAACCTGCTGGCCAAAGGTCTGCGCCAGGGCAAACGCCACACCATCGGAGTGGTGGTTCCCCGGCTCCACTTGACAGTGTTCTCCACCGTGGCCCAGGCCATCGAGGAGGCGGCCCGTGACCAGGGATACGCCACACTGCTGTGCAGCACGGAAGATGACCCTCAGATGGAAAAAGACGGCCTCAGCCGGCTGCGGAACGGCCTGGTGGACGGGATCCTGCTGGCAGGCACCGGCAAGAATAAAAAACTGGTCCGGGACATCCAGGCCTCCGGGATCCCGGTGACCCAGGTGATCCGGATCCAGGACGATACCTTGTCCAGTGTTACCGTGGACTATGTAAAATGCGGCTACGAAGCGGTAAAGTACCTGTATGCCAAAGGCAGCCGCCATCCCGGTCTCATAACCGGTTCTTTGAAACTGTCTCCCTATAAATTCCGGTATCAGGGCTATAAGGAGGCCCTGGAGGAATTGGGATTGAAAGAGATCACCTCCGAAGCCAAAGGTTTCACCAATTCCCTGGAATATGGCTACCAGGCCACCCGGCAGATGCTCCAGGAGCATCCGGAACTGGACGCCATCCTGGCGGCCATGGATGCCCAAGGGATCGGAGCCATGCGGGCCCTGAAGGAAGCAGGGAAAAAGGTCCCCAGAAATGTGCGGATCATCAGCCTGACCGGTCACGAAATCGGCAGTATGCTGGAAACCACCATGACCACTCTGGAAATGCCCGCCCGGGAAATCGGCCGGAAAGCCGCCCAGCTGGTGCTGGAACAGATCGAAGCCAAAGATCGGAGTGCCGTGGCCATCCAGCATGTGGTCTATGATTCGGTGCTGATCGAACGGGAAAGCACCTGATACAACTGTTGTGCAACCATTGTAGGACAAAGGTTGGATGAAAAAAGGTGTTGCACATTGTGTGCAACACCCCTGTCACTAGCCTCTTGTCACTGGTCACTGGATGCGGGCGGACCAAGGGAACTGTGAAAAAATGAGAAATCATTTTTTCACAGCTCCCTTTTTTACATAAATTTTGAACCGAAGCTGTATACTGTCAAGGCCGTGGTGAACAGATAGCATACAGTCATGGCAATCTGGAGCAGCCGGGGCGGCTTCAGGCCGGCTTGGACGTCTTTCCGCCAGATCATCAACGTAACGAACAGACCGGCTGTAGGCGTTCCGATACTGGTGGCCAGGTTGGCCAGGAAAATCAGCTGGGTGGGAGACCCACTGTAGGCAAAACACACAGCCACCCCCAGCAGCAGGCAGGCCACGCAGCTCCACCGGACCCGTTTGCTTTCCAGGCTCACTTCCCAGTCCATTCCGGCGTTCAGCAGCACCACTCCCCGCTGAGTGTTCCCCATAAGAGCGGAAAACGCAGATCCCAGCAGCGCTGCCCCCATCACATAGCGGGCTTTGCTTCCCAGGACCGGTTCCAGCATCCCGGCCATCTGTACCGGACTGCTGATCTGAAGGCCCCTGGGGTGGAGCACAATGGCTCCCACGGTCACAATGGCCCCGGAAATCAGGATGACCGTCAGGACATGGGCGCAGGCATCGGACAGCATGGTCCCATTGAACAGATCCTGCTTCTTCCATTTTTTCTCTGCCCCCAGATACGTTCCATAAATCCCGGCGGTAATGGACGCATGGGTGCTGAGAAAGGCCAGAGAGCTTAGGACACTCCCTTCCGGAAATCCCCAGTGGATGATTCCCTGGAAAAAGCCCTGGGGATCCGGTCCCCCGGAAGCGTACAGCGTGGCATAAAACGCCACGATCATGCCCAGGATACAGACCATCACCCCTTTTTCGATTTTGGAATAGGTGTCCTTGGAAAAATACAGCCCCAGCAATAGTGCCAGCATAATCAGCGCCCCTACCTTCCAGTCCACCCCAAACAGCAGATTCATCCCTGCCCCACTGCCGGAAATGTTCCCAAAAGTGAAAAACAGGCAGGAAAAGAACAGGCAGATGCCTACAAAGGCCGCTGCTCCTTTGCCATAATAATGCCGGATGCCGTGGAGCAGAGGCATCCCGGTAAGCATGGCCAGCCTGTAACAGGTAAGCATAAAGGTAATGCTCATGATGAAAATGGGAATGAACAGCCACAGCATCCTGTACCCATAGCTGGAACCCAGCATGGCTGCGGTGGTAATGGCTCCCGGCCCCACCACCACCCCGGCCAGGATGATCCCGGGGCCGATCCGTTTGAGGATTTCCAGGGCAGTCAGCCGTTTGACTGTCGCCGGGTCGAAGCCAAGTTGTTTATTGATTGTTGTTTCCATTGTGTATTCCTTTGCTGATAATAAAGCGGCTGCCCGTCATTGGATGAGCAGCCGCTTTGCAGTTTCCTTTATAGAAGGTAAGAAGGGTGGATTGAATCAATCCGTTAAAAGGGATTGTTTTCGCCTGTTTTAGGAGGATGGGTTTGTTTATTTTTCAAACGGTTTCATATCCACTTTAGGCAGGCCGCTCTTTTTCAGACCTTCTGCCACCCAGTCTTTTTCTTCCTGGTCCAGAGGCAGCACCGGTTTCCGCATGAGGCCGCTGGTGAATACGCCCCGCTGTACCAGAGCTTCCTTCAGGCGGGCATGGGCTTCACCGGAAGGCTGGCCGCCGCCATAAATGGCCTGGCTGATGGGGTAGATGTTGTTGGAAGCATCCTGGGCTTCCTTCAGGGTGTGGTTGGCCGGATCCTTGAAGACGCTCCAGGCTGCAGTGATCAGTTCAGGCACGCAGCCGGCAAACCCGATGAGAGCGCCGTCCATGCCAGGGAACCAGGATACGCACAGGGTTTCGTCATGGCAGGTGATCAGAGATACATCCGGGCAGGCTTTCCGCAGTTCACGGACATCATGTTCGTAGATGGCGGTGACACGGGTGCCCATCTTGATGGCCTTTACATGGGGGATTTCCTTGACCATCTTGATCAGGGTTTCCACCGGATAGAAGGCTTTGCTGGTGGCCGGATACAGATGGATGATAATGTCGATGTCGGCACCGTCAGCCACGTCTTTCACGAACTGGAAGGGAGCTTTGGGGTTCATCCCGAAACGCAGCCACATATGAGGAGGCATCAGCAGGATCCCGTCAGCCCCGGCGTCTTTGGCATCTTTGGCCATTTCGATGGCGCCTTCGGTATTTTCACAGTTGACCCCGGAGATGATGGTCATCACATCCCCGCATTCTTCCGCACAGATTTCCGTAACCCGTTTCCGTTCTTCCCGGGTCAGGCCGGTGACTTCGCCGGTATGGCCGTTGCAGACCAGGCCTTCGATGCCTTTGTTGTAGAAGGATTTGATCCAGCGCAGGTACGCTCTGAATTCCGGTTCGTTGATGGAATAATCAGCGTTCAGAGGAACGGATACCGCCGGGAAAATGGTCTTGAAGTTCTTTACTTTTGCCATGGTGAAAACCTCCTGAAAATGATCTTATATTTTTTGCTTGTCTCTGCAATCGTTTGCATCAACCTTGGCTATTTTATATCATGTTTCCCGGTTCCCCGTCAATATTTTCTGACAGTTCCGCAATTTTTTGCATTGCAATTTTCAGGACTATTCTAGTATTGATGCGCTCCTTCGGCTTTTTTCCATTTTTTATCTTTTTCCGTTTTTCTCCTGCAAACGATTTCACGTCACGCCTGTGCTGCTCTGCAGCATCCTGGAAAACTGCTATAATGGGTCCTATCTGAAAGGAGTGTTCCCCATGTATAAAAAATTTTGGCTTTCGATGACCGCCTTGCTGACGGTCCTGGCCTGTCTGCTGCCCATGGAGGTCCTGGCCCCCACCGCGGAGGCCCGCCGGTACCAGTGGGTGGTGATCCTCAGTGACATCCATTATGGGAGCAAATCCCAAAAGCCGGACGTCCGGACCCGGAAGATCCACAACAAGGAACAGGCGGTCCGGGACATCAACCGCTGGCAGGATGTGGACCTGTGCGTCTTTACCGGGGATATGGTCCAGAAAACCGGCAGCCCGGCAGATTACAAACTGGCCCGGAAGCTGACGGACCATCTGAAAAAGCCCAAGGAATTCCTGGCCGGAAACCACGAAATCATCTACCACCGGGATCTGTCCAGCACCGGAAAACTGGTTCCGGCAGATTCCTACGAACGGGGCCTCCATATGCAACAGTATGAAAAGGACTTTGGTCCCCTGTATCATTCCCGGAAACTGGGATCCTACTTCCTGCTGTTCCTGTCCCCGGATACCCTGGAAAGCAAATATGCAGTGGAACTGTCCAAAGAACAGCTGGACTGGCTGAAAAAGGAACTGAAAGACCACCGGCAGGAACCCACCCTGATCTTCTGTCATGCCCCTGTCACCGGAACCATGGTCCCCGGCAGCAAACTGGACAAACCCCGGAATTATGTCCAGCCGGCCAAAGCCATAGGCAAACTGCTCCGGGCCAATCCCCAGATCCTCCTGTGGGTTTCCGGCCATACCCATACTTCTCCCAAAAATCCCAGTTTTTCCAATCCGGTGAACCAGATTGCCGGTACAGCCATCCTGGATGTGTACAACCCCACCTGGGACGGAAAACAGGTATGGACCAATTCCCTGTACCTGTACCCGGAAAAGATCCTGATCCGCACCTACAGCCACAAAACCCATCAGTGGCTGCCCCAGTTTGACCGGACGGTATGGGTTAAGGGGCTCTACCGCTAAGGGGTGCTGCACGCAACGTGCAGCACCCTCTTTCTTATAAAGTACTGTAAACTGTTTTCTTCCCGCTTTTTTCCGGATTCTTTTGGATGGATGCGAAATAATGCTCTGTGTCTTCCACCAGGCTGTTGGTGAGAAGGGTCCGGAAAGCGGCTGGTTCCATCCCTTCACCCAGGACGGCGAATACATAGTTCCCGGTTTCCCAAGTTGCGGCGTAGGATTGGGGACTGATCTGGGCCAGTTCCACTTCCGTCTCATTTACGCGTTGCTTCTTCCATTCAGTACCGTAAATTCTGCTGAGATTATTGTTTTTATTATCTTTTTTTAATGCAGTACGGATTCTCACCCTGCTGTCCGGCTGTCCCATCCGAACGAAGGCAAGGTCCGAAGCCCGGCCGCCGATCACGGAAATCCCCTCCAGGGCATAGCCGGAATCCCGGCTGAGAGTCAGAGGGCAAAATCCCAGGACACGGGCGGCGGATCCATAGGTTCCATAACTGACAATGGGGTTGGGGATCTGGACGGATCCTTCGTCAGCAGGAGCGGCAGCCCCCAGGCCGGCAGTGCCCAGGACCAGTACAGCCGCCCCGGCAGCCAGGGAATGTTTCAGGTGAGAAGTGTACATGGCAAGACCTCATTTCCGATAGAGTAAAAAACTGTGTTTCCAGAAGGAGTGTAACACCGAAAGGCCCGTGGAACAAGAGGAAGAACGGTTTTGGAATGGGAAAAACAGCCTTAACGGGGAAAGTGCATAAAAAAAGTGCAGGAGTTTACAGGAAAAAGGGGAGGAGGCGGCTGCAGAGGCAGCAGCCTCCGATCAGCAGTCAATGGTCAACAGCTGAAGGAGGAAACCCGCGGCTGCCAACCCACCGCCCTTTTCCTCTTTTTTCTTTTCGCACACACAAAAAAGAAGCTGTTGCCGGAGCAACAGCTTCTTTTCATTTTCAATTGGTGGGATTATGCGGATTCGAACCGTAGACCTCATCGATGTGAGCGATGCGCTCTAACCAACTGAGCTATAATCCCGATAAATTGTATTATACGCTACTTGTCCAAATAATGCAAGGGTTTTTAGAAAAAAATTCCGGCAGCCACGCCCGCCACCAACAGCCCCGGCAGCATGTTTCCCACCCGGATCTTCAACAGTTTAGTCATGTTGATGCCGATCCCCAGGATCATCAGTCCGCCGCAGGCGGCAACTTCCTGGACCACAAGCTGGCTCATCCAGGGCCCCAGGAATCCTGCCAAAGCGGTTAGGATTCCCTGATAAACCCCAACGGACAGAGCCGAGAACAGGACACCGACCCCAAAATTGGAAGCATAGATAATGCCGCTGAGACCGTCGATCAGCGCCTTGGTGTAAAGGGTGGTGGGATCCCCGGAAAGCCCGTCCTGGATGGACCCCACAATGGCCATGGCCCCTACACAGTACAGCAGACTGGCGTTCAGGAACCCTTCCACAAAGGCGTCCGTCCCGGCATCCCCCTTCTTCCGGGATTTTTGGAATTTTTCAGCCAGGAGGGTTCCCACCTGTTCCAGTTTTTCCTCAATACCCAGGGCTTCTCCCAGGATGGAGCCCACCACCAGACTGATGATGGTCAGCAGGATGTGCTGCCCCTGGAGAGCCATCTGGATCCCCAGGACAATGACACACAAAGCCAGTCCGTAGATCACGGTTTCCTGGTATTTTTCCTTGATTCCCCGGCCCACCAGAAGGCCGAGCAGACTGCCTCCTGCAATGGCGGCCACATTCACAACCGTACCCATTCCGACCATCGCCGCCTCCTACACGGTAAAGAGGCCGGGCTTTTTCCGGCCGGCGTTTTTTTCCGGCCCTTTCAGCAGATCATAGAGCCGTTCCAGATCTTCCGGCCCGTAGTATTCGATGAGGATCCGTCCTCCTCTGTCCTTTTTGAACGGTTCGATCTTCACCCGGGTGCCCAGATACTGGATCAGTTTTTCCTGGAAGGCATGGGTATCCGTATCCTGGGGCTGGCTTTCCCTGCCGGCAGCTTTCTTACCGCCCTTCTTCTGTTTTTCCGGAGGAATCAGGTCCTCTTCCGTCTGGAAATACAGATGCCAGGGCTTCCCTTCCCGTTCCGCCTTGGCCACTTCTTCCACCACCCGGGCGGACCAGCCTCCTTCTGCTGCCTTCCGGGCCAGTTCCGTGATTTTCTCCGGCGCATCCAGTCCCAGGAGCGGCCGTACCTGGCCGGGGGTAAGTTTGCCTGCAGAGACCATTTCCGCCGCCTCAGGAGGCAGTTTCAGCAGCCTCAGGGCATTGGCCACTGCAGCTCGGCTCTTCCCCAGCTTGGACGCAGCCTCCTCCTGGGTGAGCCCCAGGCTTTCCATCAGGTTCTGGATGCCCCGGGCCTCTTCCATGGGATCCAGATCGCTGCGCTGCATGTTTTCCACCAGGGCCACTTCCATCATGGCACTGTCATCGTATTCCCGGACCACCACCGGCACTTTGGTGAGCCCGGCGGCTTTGGCCGCCCGCCAGCGCCGTTCTCCGGCCACGATTTCATACTGCCGGCCTTTTTTCCGGACGATGAGAGGCTGGATCACCCCGCTTTGCCGGATGCTTTCCTCCAGTTCCCGGAGCTTGTCCGGATCGAAGGTCTTCCGGGGCTGGTAGGGATTGGGCTTCAGATTCTTCAGGGCCACTTCCCCTACGGTTTCCCCGGCTTTCTTTTCTTCCACCACCGGTTTGGGAGCCGGTGCCTTGGTCCTGCGCCCTCCAAACATCTTATCCAGGCCCGTCATGCCCAGACCGCCTTTCTTACCGGCCACGGCGCTTCACCTCCCTTGCCAGGCTCCTGTAAGCTTCTGCCGCCTTCCCGTGGGGATCGTACACCGTAATGGGCTGGCCGTAGCTGGGCGCCTCTCCCAGCCGTACGGAACGGGGGATCATGGTCTTGAACAGAAGATCCGGGAAATGTTCCTTCACCTGGGCCACCACATCATTGGACAGGTTGGTCCGGCTGTCGGTCATGGTCATGACGATCCCTTCAATGGCCAGGTCCGGATTGGTGGACTGGCGGATCCGGTCCACCGTAGCCAGCAGCTGGGTCACCCCTTCCAGAGCATAGAATTCGCACTGGATGGGAACCAGCACTCCATCCGCCGCCGTCAGGGCATTCACCGTCAGGAAACTGAGGGAAGGAGGACAGTCGATGATTACGTATTCATAATTGTCTTTTATTTTGGACAGATGCTTCTTCAGGGCATTGGCGGGATTCTTCTTTTCGATCAGGTCGATTTCCGCCCCTGCCAGGTTCATGGTGGCGGGAGCCACCCACAGGTTCTTCCAGGCAGTGGGCTGGATGATGCTGTCCAGCTCCGTATTGTTGATCAGCACATCGTACATGCAACAGGCCAGGCTGTTTTTATCGATACCCAGACCGCTGGTGGCGTTTCCCTGGGCATCCAGGTCCACCAGCAGGGTCTTTTTCCGGCTTTCCGCCAGACAGGCCGCCAGGCTGATGCTGGTGGTGGTCTTCCCCACCCCGCCCTTCTGGTTGGCCACGGCAATGACTCGGGTCATAGGGTCCACTCCTTTCGTTTCTTTTTGGGACACTGTAGGATATTGTAACATAGAAAAGCGGGTCTGTGAAAATTCTTTTCACAGACCCGGTCAACGGTCAGCAGCCAAATGGAAAAATTTGCCAGCAAATTTTTCTGAATGAAAACGCAGCTGCCGCTGCTAACCCACCACCAGCCTAATGGCTGGTCCCCCGCCCTTGAAAAGGGCGGATAAATGGCACATCGGGCTTACGCCCTTGTGCCGCAAGCAAGGGCCAGAGGCCCAAGCGTATATCCGCCCTTTCCAAGGGCGGGGGTATCCATGCGCAGCATGGGTGGTGGGTTAGCAGCGTGAGCTGCGTTTTATTTTCAGGAAACCTGCTGCACAGGTTTCCTCTTTCGGCCGCTGACCATCAAATCCTGTACCCTCTCTTCCCGATTTCCACCACCGTCTCACAGGCTTTCACCAGGCTGGGGATGGGGAGGTATTCGAACCGACCATGGAAGTTGGCTCCTCCGGTGAACAGGTTGGGGCAGGGCAGACCCCGCCAGGACAGCCGGGCTCCGTCGGTGCCGCCCCGGATGGGATCCACCGACGGAGTGACCCCTACGGCTTCCATGGCCTCTTTGGCCAGTTCCACCACGGCCATGTGTCCGTCCCGGATCTTTTCCCCCATGTTGAAGTACATGTCCCGATGCTCCACTTCCACGCTGCCGGCCCCGTACTTTTCATTCAGGAAAGCGGCCAGACGGTCCAGGAAGGCTTTCCGTTCTTCAAAATGCTTTTTGTCATGGTCCCGGATCAGCATGTGGATTTTGCAGGTCTCCACATCCCCGGTGATCTTGTGTACATGGAAGAATCCTTCGTACCCTTCGGTATATTCCGGCTTTTCCCCGGCAGGCAGGGCCTGCTGCCATTCCATGGCCAGGGTCAGGGCATTCTTCATCTTCCCTTTGGCGGAGCCGGTGTGGACGCTGCGGCCGTGGAAGGTGATCACCGGATTGTCCGCGTTGAAGTTCTCATATTCCAGGCCTCCCAGTTCTCCCCCGTCCACGGTATAAGCAAAGTCCGCCCCGAATTTTGCCACATCGAAGGCAGAGGAGCTCCGGCCGGTTTCCTCATCAGGGGTAAAGCCCACCCGGAGAGTCCCGTGGGGAATTTCCGGATGGTCCCGGAAATATTCCAGAGCTGTCACAATGGCCGCCACCCCGGCTTTGTCGTCCGCCCCCAAAAGGGTGGTGCCATCGGTGAACAGGATATCCTGGCCCCGGTACTTTTTGACCTCCGGGAAATCTTCCGTGGAAAACAGGATCTTTTTGTCCCGGTTCAGCAGGATGTCTTTCCCATCATAATTCCGGACCAGGAGGGGTTTCACGTCCTTGCCGGAAGCTTCCGGGCTGGTATCCATATGGGCGATGAATCCCACGGTGGAACCGGTGATCCCTGCCGTGGCCGGCAGGGTGCCCATTACATACCCCTGAGCATCCAGGGACACATCCGTAAGCCCCAGGCTTTTCAGTTCTTCCGCCAGGAATCTGGCCAGCACCATCTGTCCCGGAGTGCTGGGCAGTTCCCGGTCATTTTCCTCGCTGGATTGGGTATCGAAAGAAACGTATTTCAGGAACCGGTTGATGATGGTTTGAGAATCGATCATGGTATCATTCCTTTCTGGAGGATTGGGCTGCTGCCAGGGCAGCAGCCCAATTTAGTGTCTCGGGCCTCGAGTCAAGAGTCTCGAGGCCCTGGATAGAACCTGTCTTTCAGTCAGGTTCTTTTGAAAGTACAGACCAGAAACGTTCTGGATATGGAAACGGATATCTTATGGATAACGGACCAGGTTTTATACGTTCAAAAATTTGCCTGCAAATTTCTCATTTGGCTCGAGACGCGAGACCCTGGGCCCGAGACCAGGCTATTGCACAAAATGTGCAATAGCCTTATCACAGCTTAAAATCCACAATGGCTCCCACGCCCACTCCGTCAACCCGGTTGATGTTGGTGATGCTGGTGGCGTCGATGGGAATCATGGCCTTGACCCGGGCCACGCTGAGGAATTTTCCTTCCAGCTGGCCTACGGCTTTTACCTTGTCCACTTGAGCTTTGGGGCCCACCACCTGGACGGCCCCGATATAGCTTCCGCTGCCCATACTGAGAATGGGCACCACTTTGGTGGCATAGTGGGTATCCAGGCCTTTCTGGAGAGTCAGTTTGTTGATAAAGGTGTTGATCTCCCCGCCGAACCGGCTGACCAGGTAGCTGATGCCCCCCAGTTTCAGCACGGATCCCAGGTCAAAGGCCTGAGCCGGCAGGGCAGCGGTACCTGCCCCCAGCAGATAGGCGGAAAGCACCGCAGCTGCAATTTTTTTGTTCATGATGGAGCCTCCTTCCGGTTGTATCTCCCCTAGGATATCATAAAGAAGTTACGTTTGTGTGACAAATGGGATTGTTGCACGTTCTGTGCAACAACCCCAAGCTGTAGAGCCGCATGGCGGCTCAAGTCCGGAGTCTGAAGTCAGGAGCCGAAGGATAAATTTGCAGGCAAATTTTTGAATGTGTAGAACCTTTGGGCAAAATGATATCCCGGGTCGATTTCGAGTCCGGTTCTATATAATCGAAAGGATCCGCCCAACCAGGCAGATCCTTTCCTGAGGCTCCAGACTTCAGACTTCCGACTCTCGACTATAAAAAAGGCAATGTTTCACGTGAAACATTGCCTTTTTTTGGCTGCTTACAACGGCTTCTTTACTGCCGTCCCTGCTTTTCTGGGATACTGTTTCGGTGTGGAACGGACTTTTTCTATGGTGATGATGGCCCGTTTGTCCGTAAGCCCCGGCAGCTGGACGGGCCGGATCTCCCGGATCTTTCCTCCCAGCACTTCCACTGCATGGCGGGCGGCATCCGCTTCTTCCTGGTATTTGCTGCCCTTCATGGCGTAGAACACTCCGCCTACCCGGACCAGTGGCAGGCAGTATTCCGCCAGCACCGGCAGAGCCGCCACCGCCCGGGCCACCGCCACATCGAATTTCTCCCGGAGAGCCGGATCCTTCCCGGCATCTTCCGCCCGGCCGTGGACCAGCCGGACCTGCCCCAGTCCCAGGGTCTCCACCACCTGTCCCAGGAAGTTCAGCCGTTTCTGGAGGGAATCGATCAGGGTCACCCGCATCCCCGGATCATAGATCTTCAGGGGCAGTCCCGGAAAACCGGCCCCTGTTCCCACGTCCACAATGGTGTGGTTGTGGAAGGCTTCCCGGTTGTACACCAGCAGGGAGTCCACCATATGCTTCACCGCCACTTCCTCCGGATCCGTAATGGCGGTCAGGTTCAGGCTTTTGTTGGTTTCCAGCAGCAGGTCCCCATACTGCTGGAACTGGTCCAGCTGTCCTTCCGTAAGAGGGAAGCCGGCAGCCTCTGCCGCCTGTTTCAGGGTTTCCCGGTAACTCATGCTTCTTCTCCCTTCCGCCGCTGGGTCTCCAGATACACCATCAGCACGCTGATGTCCGCCGGGGATACCCCGGAGATCCGGCTGGCCTGGCCGATGGATACCGGCCGCTGTTTGGTGAGCTTCTCCATGGCTTCCGAAGACAGTTCCTGGATCCGGCTGTAGTCCAGGTCCTCCGGCAGCAGCTTGTCTTCCAGTTTCAGGGCCCGTTCCACTTCCTGTTTCTGTTTCCGGATATAGCCCTGGTACTTCACCTGCACATCCACCTGTTCCGCCGCATCCACCGGCAGTTTTTCCAGGCCGAAGGCGTCCGCCAGTTTTTCATAGGTCACTTCCGGCCGCCGGAGGAGATCCAGCATATTGATGGAACTCCGGAGGGCCGTGGATCCCAGGCCGGTGATCTTTTCCTGGTTTTCCTCGCTGGGGGCCAGGTTGATCTTGGACAGATTGGCCAGGGTCCGTTCAATGATGTCCCGCTTCTTCGTAAAGGCGTCATACCGCTCATCGGTGACCAGCCCCGCATCCCGGCCCTTCTGGGTCAGCCGCAGGTCTGCATTGTCCTGGCGGAGGAGCAGCCGGTATTCCGCCCGGCTGGTCATCATCCGGTAGGGTTCCGTGGTCCCCTTGGTCACCAGGTCATCGATGAGCACCCCGATGTAGGCATCGCTCCGTTTCAGGATCAGGGGCTTCTTCCCCTGGAGCTTCAGGGCTGCGTTGATCCCGGCCATAAGGCCCTGGGCAGCGGCTTCTTCATACCCGCTGGTGCCGTTGGCCTGGCCGGCACTGAACAGGCCGCTGATGGCCTTGTGTTCCAGGTTGGCTTTCAGCTGGAGAGGATCCAGGCAGTCATATTCGATGGCATAGCCGGCCCGCATCATCTTGCAGTGTTCCAGCCCCGGGATGGTCTGCATGAAGGCCACCTGGATCTCCGCCGGCAGGGAAGAGCTCATGCCCTGGACATACACTTCGTTGGTCCGGAGCCCTTCCGGTTCCAGGAACAGCTGGTGCCGGTCCTTGTCGGCGAACCGGATGATCTTGGATTCGATGCTGGGGCAGTACCGGGGCCCCACCCCTTCGATCATGCCGTTGAACATGCAGCTCCGGTCCAGGTTGTCCCGGATGATCTGATGGGTCCGGGGATTGGTGTAGGTCAGATAGCAGGGCACCTGGTTCCGGGTGGTAATGGTGCTCATGAAGGAGAAGTTCCGGACCCGTTCATCCCCATACTGAGGTTCCATCTTGGTGTAGTCCAGGGTCCGGGCATCCACCCGGGCAGGGGTGCCGGTCTTGAACCGCATGAGCTGGAGTCCCGCTTCCTGGAGGGACCCGGTAAGCTTCATGGCGGACCGCTGGCCGATGGGGCCGGACATGTAGGCCACTTCCCCGTAGAGGATCTTCCCCCGGAGATAGGTACCGGTGCACAGGATCACCGCATCCGCTTCGAACACTTCCCCGGTTTCCGCTTCCACCCCCTGGACCTGGCCGTTCTTCACCAGCAGCTTGTCGATCATCAGCTGCTTCACATCCAGGTTGTCCTGGTTTTCCACCACTTCCTTCATGATGGTGTGATACAAAGGCTTGTCCGCCTGGGCCCGGAGCGCCTGGACCGCATACCCTTTCCCGGTATTCAGCATCCGCATCTGGATGCAGGCCTCATCTGCCGCCAGGCCCATCTGCCCGCCCAGGGCGTCGATTTCCCGGACCAGGTGTCCCTTGGCCGGTCCCCCTACGGAAGGGTTGCAGGGCATCAGGGCGATATTGTCCATGGACAGGGTAGCCAGAAGGGTCTTCTGTCCCATCCGGGCTGCTGCCAGAGCCGCTTCGCACCCTGCATGGCCGGCTCCCACAACAACCACATCATAATGATCCACTACGATCATGCTGTTTTCCTCCGCTTTTACTTGCCCACACAGAACTGGGCAAAAATCTCATCGATGATTTCATCCGGCACATCTTCCCCGGTGATCTCCCCCAGGTCATGGAGGGCCTGGGTCAGGTCGATGGTAAGACAGTCATAGGGCAGGTGCTGCCGGGCCCCTGTCAGGGCATCCTCCAGGCTCTGGAGGGCCTTTTCCAGCAGGTTCTGCTGCCGGGCGTTCTGGGTCATGCTGCTGCTTTCGCTGTCAGAGCCTTCCCCGTACACGAAATCCCGGAGCCACTGTTCCACCTGGTCCAGGCCCCGGCCTTCCTTCACGGACAGGACGATCACATCCCTGTCCCCACAGGCTTTCCGGAGGGCTTCCACGTCCAGGGCCAGAGGCAGGTCCGCCTTGTTCACCAGGATCAGTTTCTTCCGGTCCCGGAGGCTGTCCAGCAGCTGCCGGTCCTCCGGATCCAGCGGCTGGGAGCCGTCCAGCACCACCAGGGCCAGCTGGGCATCTTCCAGGGCCGCCCGGGACCGTTCCACCCCGATCTTTTCCACCAGGTCGCTGGTGTCCCGGAGCCCGGCAGTATCGGTGAGCACCAGAGGGATCCCTCCGATGGTCATCTGTTCTTCAATGATGTCCCGGGTGGTGCCGGGGATGTTGGAAACAATGGCCCGGTCCGCCTGGAGCAGGCTGTTCAGCAGGCTGGATTTCCCCACATTGGGCCGGCCCACAATGGCAGTCCGCAGCCCTTCCCGGAGGATCCGTCCGGCAGTGCCCCGGCGTACCAGGGTCTCCACCGCCTGTTTTCCTTCTTCCAGGATGGACACAGTCCGGTCATAGGTCACTTCTTCAATATCGTCTTCCGGATAGTCGATGCAGGCTTCCAGCTGGACCACCAGATCCCGGAGCTTCTTCCGCAGGGCCTTCACCTGCCGGGACAGACCGCCCTGATGGCCCCGGTTGGCTGCCGCCAGGGCCTGCCGGCTCCGGGCGTTGATGATGTCCATGACGCTTTCCGCTTCCGCCAGGTCCAGACGGCCGTTCAAAAAGGCCCGTTTGGTGAATTCCCCCGGTTCCGCCGGCCGGGCCCCTGCCTGGAAGGTCAGGGACAGGATCTCCTGGAGGGCTTCCCGTCCTCCGTGGCACTGGATCTCGCACACATCCTCCCCGGTATAGGAATGGGGGCCGGGCATGTACACTGCCAGCACCTCATCCACCACCTGGCCTTTGCCGTCCCGGATATGGCCGTACAACAACTTCCGAGCGTTTTCCTTCCCCAGCTTTTCCCGGCCGTCGAACAGCCGGTCTGCAATGGCCAGGCTGTGGGGCCCGCTGATCCGGATCACCCCGATGGAGCCCACCCCCAGGGCAGTGGCAATGGCACTGATTGTATCATCCATCTTTTTTTCCTCCAAAAAAGGGGTTGTTGCCTGAGCAACAACCCCTTGTCAATTGTCAATTGTCAATGGTCAATTGCCGAAGGAAAGAATCTGTCCTGTCAGACAGATTCTTTTATTATGCAAAAACATATCGTGCTTACTCTAGCAATGACTGTCTATTTTAAGACCAGGTTTGATTCAATCCAAAAAAATTTGCCTGCAAATTTTATCATCCGGCCACTGACCATTGACCATTGACGGGGGTGCTGCATATCCGCTTTTCATGTGCAGCACCCCCTCATGCAGTTCCATTATTTCAAATCAATGACCACTTTCCGGTAAGGTTCTTCCCCTTCGCTGTAAGTGGTCACCGCCGGATCGTTCTGGAGACTCATGTGTACGATCTTCCGTTCGTAGGGATTCATGGGTTCCAGCATGGCTTTTTTCCGGGTCCGTTTCACCCGGTCCGCCAGGTTCCGGGCCAGCCGTTCCAGGGTTTCCCGCCGGCGTTCCCGGTAGTTTTCCGCATCCAGGATGATCCGGTTCCAGTTCTTCCGTCCCCGGTTCCCGGCCAGGTTGGTCAGGTACTGGAGGGCATCCAGGGTCTGGCCGTGTTTGCCGATCAGCACGCCGATGCCGTCCCCGTGGATCTTCAGGATGATTTCCTCATCCTTCCGGCTGATGAATTTTTCGATGAGCAGGTCCATGCCCATGGCCCGGAAGATTTCTTCCAGGAAGGCCTTGGCTGCCGCTGCTGCCGCCTGCCGTTCCTCTTCCCGGTCCGCCGGAGCCTTGGCATCCTCCTGGGGAGCCGCTTCCGTCTTCTCCACAGGGGCTTCCGCTGCTTCCGGAGCCGCCTCTTCCGCCGGTTCCGGAGCCGCCGGAGCTTCCGCTTCCTTCACCGTTACCCGGACTTTGGCATCCCGGCCTCCGAACAGGCCCAGGAGGGAAGGTTTGGATTCTTCCAGGACTTCCACCTCCGCCTGGTCCCGGCTGACGCCCAGTTCGGCCAGCGCTGCCTTCACTGCATCCTCGACGGTTTTGCCCGTCTTTTCCACCATGTTCATCTTCAAGCCTCCTTACAGGCCCCGAGGCACCTGTTTTGTCTTCTTATTTCTTCCGGTCCAGCAGAAACTGCTGTCCAATCTGCATAATGTTCATGACTACCCAGTACAGCACCAGGCCCGCCGGGAACTTGAAGCTGATGTACCCGATGAACAGGGGCATGAAATACAGCATGACCTTCCCCTGGGGATTGTCAGAAGCCGGCATGGTCTGTTTGGACTGGATAAAAGTGGTCAGTGCGGACAGGATGGGCAGGATGTAATAGGGATCCGGATCCGCAATGCTCTGCATCCACAGGAAGGAACTGGGGCCTGCATACTGAAAATCCCGGATGCCGTAGAAAATCCCGATCATGATGGGCATCTGGATCAGGAGAGGCAGGCAGCCTGCCAGGGGGTTCACCCCTTCGGCCTTGTACAGTTCGGACATTTTCTGGTTCAGGGTCACCTTGTCATCTTTGTACCGGGCCTGCAGCTCCTTCATCTTGGGCTGGATCCGGCTCATGGCCCGGGTGGACGAAATCTGTTTGGCGGTAAGGGGCCACAGGATCAGTTTGATCAGGATGGTCATGATGATGATGGCCAGGCCGTAGCTGGGTTCACCGATAAGACGGGTCAGTTCATAGATGTGGGCCACAACCTGTTGGACAAACGAGCTTAAAATTTCCAAAGTTCGACTCCTTTTCTTCCTGTCCGTTACGGTACAGGATCATATCCTCCCTTGTGGAAAGGATGACATTTGAGTATTCTCTTCACAGCCAGAAAGGATCCCTTCAGGAACCCGTATTTCCGGACTGCCTCCAGCGCATATTGGGAACAGGTGGGTACGAACCTGCACCGGGGCGGAAAACAGGGAGAAATCCATACCTGATAAAAACGGATCAGGGCAATGGCAATTGTTTTCATAGACCCTCCGGGGTTTTACAGCAGCCCGGCCTTTCTGGCCAGCCGCCGGAAAACTTCCTCGTAAACTTCATAGGGAGCGTGTGCCAGACGATGACGGGCAACCCAGACAATGGCGTGTTTCCCCTTCAGACGGGCCTGTTCCTTCCGGAACACCTCCCGCATCCGGCGCTTTACCTGGTTCCGCAGCACAGCATGTCCCAGCTTTTTGCCCACAGCCGTCCCCAGCTGGTTCTCTCCGTTTTCGGAAGGGAGCACGTAAAAGACCCCGTACCGGTCCGCAAAGGAACGGCCTTTTTCATAGACCTCCTGGAACCGCTGGTGGGACTTGACCCGGTTGGCCTGGGTATATTTCATTGGAGGAACATTCTGTTCCAAAGTCCTGCACCTGCCTTGTAGTAAAATAGGCCGCGAAGAGCGGCCTATCTTGATCTTTATGCAGACAATCTCTTTCTGCCTTTTGCACGTCTTCTTTTCAAGACTTGTTTACCACCCAGAGTCTTCATTCTTTCTCTGAAGCCATGAGTCTTTTTTCTCCGATTGTTATTCGGTTGAAAAGTTCTCTTCATGTTCCTAACCCTCCCTTGCCTCCAAAGATACGTCAAGATCTATAATAAGTAAATCGTTTGACAGCTCATATCATTATAAGAGGAAAAAGGGAGGGTGTCAATATATTTACAAAGAAAAGAGGAGAAAATGACTGATTTTTTTACTTTTCATGGACCCGTTTCCCGGTAATGTGTTCCGGCACCAGTTCCAGCATGGTCACCCGGCTGGCCGCCCGGGCCATCACCTGGTCCACTTCCTCCGCCGAAGGGTAGTATTTCAGGCCGATCTGCCGCAAAAGGGCCATGGCCCGTTCCGGATCCTCCAGCACATGGAGCCGGCCGAACACGATCACCGACCGGACTGTGTAAGCCCAGTCCCCCGGGAGCTTCACTCCGGCATCGTGGACGCAGAAAGACACTTTGTCACAGCGCCGGATGGCATCGATCTTGTGGCCTTCCCCGGCTCCGTGGAAATAGATCCGGCCGGTTTCCCGGTGGTAATAATAGTTGATGGGCAGGGCATAGGGATATCCCTCATCCCCGGCCAGAGCCAGGGTCCCCCGTTTTTCCTCTTCCAGCACCTTCCGGCATTCCTCTTCCGGAAGGGCCTGTTTGAATCGCCGCATGGGACGGAACATGGTATCAACCTCCTTTGTGTATGGGGCTGCTGTCTCTGCAGCAGCACCCTTATTTTCCATACCCTCTGGGCATCACGTCCGGAGGGATGGGACACTGGTAAGTGCGGCCGGCCATACGCTTTTCCAGTTCGGCCCGGGCTTCCTGCAGCACCGCCGGCTGTTCATAAAGGGTCCGGGCCCCTTCCGCCAGCACCCGGGCAGCGAAGAAGCAGCCCTTCAGGGCCACGGTGCCCTTGTCCTGGGCCACCCACTGCCAGGAATGGGCACTGGTGCCGATGGCAAAGCAGGCGGCGGCAAACTGGGCCAGAGGAGTCACATAACTTACATCCCCGGTATCCGAAGACCCCATGGCCACCGCGTTGGTGGGCTGGTAGGGCAGGATATAGGCTCCGGTGGGGTCCTTCCGGATCAGTTCCTCCCGGAGTTCCGGATCCGGGAAAGGCGCCATCCCGGGATCCTGCCACACCCGTTCCGGAGCCAGCTGGTCCTGGAACTTCTTCAGGAAGGCTTTTTCCGCTTCCGTACGGAGGGGAGCGCCCACCTGGACCATGGCATCATGCAGCACTTTTCCCAGGGTCCGGTTGGGCACCAGGTTGGACACTGCCTTGTCCAACCGGACGGACAGCTCCGTTTCCGTCATGAGAGCCGCCCCCCGGGCAATGTTCACCACCCGGTCATACAGCCGTTTGGTCTCTTCATTGGTCCGGGAGCGGACCAGATACAGCACTTCCGCCTTGGGTTGTACAACGTTGGGTGAAACCCCGCCGGTGTCCAGGATGGCATAGTGGACCCGATCATAATCCGCCATATGCTCCCGCATGTAGTTGACTCCCACATCCATAAGTTCCACCGCGTCCAGGGCGCTCCGGCCGTTCTGGGGAGCAGCCGCCGCATGGGCCGCCCGGCCCCGGAAGGTAAAGGCCGCCTGGATGTTGGCCTGGTTGGATCCCACCATCACTTCGTTCTGGGTCCCGGGATGCCAGGTAAGGGCTGCATCCACGTCAGCAAAAGCCCCTTCCCGGGTCAGGTAGGTTTTGCCGCTGCCCCCTTCTTCCGCCGGGCATCCATAGACCCGTACGGTTCCCCGGCCGGGATGGGCAGCCAGGTAATCCTTCAGGAGAAGGCCTGCCCCCACTGCCGCTGTGCCCAGAAGGCAGTGGCCGCAGCCGTGGCCGTTGGGATTCCCTTCCCGGGGCTTCTCCTCCCAGATCCCGTCTTCCTGGCTGAGACCGCTCAAGGCATCATATTCTCCCAGGATGGCGATCACCGGCTTCCCGCTGCCGTATTCCGCCACAAAGGCGGTGGGCATGTGGGCCAGTCCCCGGGTCACCTGGAAACCGTGGCGCTCCAGCAGATCCTCCATAGCCTGGGCGGACTGGAATTCCTGGAATTTCAGTTCTGCAAAGTCCCAGATACAGGCATTCAGTTTCTCCAGTTCCTTTTCATAGGGTTCCAGATTCATAGGTTTCGACCTCCCTTTTTCTTAAACAACTGTTGTACAACCATTGCCGGACACAGGTTGTTTTACTTCTTCCCCGGCTTGTCCCGTCGGGCGTCCAGCTCGTCCAGAAGCCGTTCCCGGGCCAGTTCATAGCAGGCATCGATATAGGTGAGCCCTGCCTGGCGCACCAGCTGGTACCCCAGGAGAGCCGAAGCTGCCTGGCCCACCACCGGCACCGCCTTCAGGAAACTCCGGGCGGCAAATTTCCGGCCCAGGGTCTTGATGATCACCTTGATCCCTTCCTTGCTCATGCCCCCCAGGACCATGGCCTTGTCCCGGAGGGACACCTTTCGGCTGTCGTGGATCAGTTCCGGAGTGATCCCGAAGGCATCCCGGATGCATCCGTACATCTGGTACAGGATCAGAAGGTCCACTGCCGCATCCACCCCGATGATGGGATTGATCCCGTTGTAGGCGGCGTAGGTGGAACTCCGGCGCACATAGCTCCGGGCCGCTTCCCGTTTGGCATCCAGCTGCTGCCGGGTCCGGGCCTCTGCAGTGAGGATGTACTTCTCCCGCCGGGCCGCAGGCATTTTCCGGATGATGGCGTCATTCAGTTCATCCAGCCCCGAAGGGGCATCCTTCCGGGCACACACAAAGACCAGTTCAAAGTCTTCCCGGCCCAGCTGTCCGGACACATCCCGGCGGATGGCCTCTTCGCTTTCCTCCAGGCTCAGCCCCTCCTCATAGATCAGGTCCGTCTTGTTCCGGACAAAGATACAGGGCTTGCCCTGGGCGGTCAGCTGCCGGAACAGTTCCGTATCCCCCTGGTGGAGCTTGTCGGAGAATACGCACAGGAACATATCATACTTGAAAAGATGGAATTGTTCTATGAACTCATTCCAGGGAAAGGATTTTGTTCCATAGCCCGGCAGATCGATAAAGGTGGCATCCCCGTGCTCCACCAACAACGGCTCCCGGGTGGTGTCCGTTTCCACCCCCACCGGGGCTGCCTGGTAGCCGCAGATGGCATTGATCAGGCTGGACTTCCCGGAGCCTGGCTGTCCGAACAGCACAATGGTCACATTCTCCTGATCCAGGTTCTTCAGTTTTTCTCTGATGGCATTTCCGTCTTTTGTCATGGTTCCCCCATCTGGATTTCCGCCTGGAGCCGTTCCAGGGCGTACTCCCAGCAGGCATCGATGTATTTTTCACCTAAAAAGTACATGCTTCCGGCGTTGAAGCTCATTACTGCCGCGCCTCCCACCACTGGGATCACTTTGGCAACTTTCCCGGAGGCCTTTTTCCGCAGGAGCCAGGTCAGCCCCTTGGTCACCCGTTCTCCGGTGACTCCTTCCGCCAGTTTCTTCACCACCTGGGAACTGGGCCCTTCCGGCTGGACTTCCTTTTCGCTGACCCCGAAGGCTTCCCGGATGGCCCGGTACAGGCTTTTCAGGATCTGGCTGTCCAGGGCCGCGTCCATGCCGATCACCGGGTTCAGGCCGTTGGCCGCCGCCAGGACTATGAATTTCTTCAGGGACCGTTCCGCCGCCTTCCGCTTCACCAGCAGGGCTTCTTCCGTATAGGCTTTGGCATGGCGGAAGAACCGGTCCCGCTGGGCTTCCGGCAAAAGCGCCCCCATGGCCCGTTCCAGTTCCGGGATCCCCCGTTCCGCCGCCGGCCGGTTCCGCCGGCAGCTGGTGAATACCACCTGTTCCCGGGGGCCCACCAGATGGTGGACATCCCGGGTGATCTTCTCCTCCAGCTCTTCCCGGCTGCAGGAAGGATCGTAGAGCCCGTCGCATTTGTTCCGGACAAACAGACACACCCGGCCGGTCCGGGCGATCTTCCCGAAAAATTCCACATCCGCCTCATGGAGCTTTCCGGCGAACACGCACAGGAACAGGTCGTACTGGAGAGGATTGAAGGCGCTGAAATAAGCATTTTCCGGGAACAGGCTGGTGTCATAGCCGGGCAGGTCCACATAGATCACATCCGGACACTCCACGATCTGGGCCTGACGGGTGGTGTCCGTGGCCTGGCTCACCCGGGCCACCCGCTGGCCGGCCAGTTCATTGATCAGAGAGCTTTTCCCGGCTCCCGGCTGCCCGAAGAGGCAGATCTTGATTTTATGGTCCCGTTCCCGCTGCCAGGCCTGCAGGAACTGGGATACCAGGGCTTTGGCATCTCCGGCCATACGATTCCCTCCTTTATGCTTCTTCTGTTTCGTTGGCCAGGCTCCACATAAGCCGGGTCACGGCCGCTTCCAGGGTCATGGGGCCCCCGGATTCCACTCCGGCCTGGGCCGCCAGGATCCCCATGGGATACAGGGACAGATCCACCCCGTCAAAAAGGCACTGGCTGACGCACACCACCCGGACGCCTTTTTTGATGGCCCGGCGGATGGCCGGCAGGAAGTTCTGCTGGTCCGTATTCACCCCGCCGGCTCCGTAGCATTCCAGCACCAGGCCCTTGTAGCCCCGGTCCACCGCATAATCGATGATATCCGGTTTCAGCCCGGGAGTCATGGTCACCGCCATCACCCGGGGTTCCAGTTTCTCTTCCACCCGGAAGCCACCCACGTTTTCCCGGCTGGGCAGGTTCTTTTTGACCCCCTCCTTGCCGAAATACAGTACGGGAGCTTCATTGACACTTTCAAAGGCATTGGGGTTCCGGGTGAAGATCTTCTTGGCGCAGTCCCCTTTGATCACCTTGTTCCCGAAGGCCACGAACACCCCGGGCAGACCGCTGGCCGCCACGGAAAAAGCCAGTTCCAGGTTGCTCCGGGCATCGCTGTTGGTAAGGCTGAGGGGGACCTGGGCCCCGGTGAGCACCACCGGCTTCCCCAGATTGATCAGCATCCGGCACAGGGCGCTGGAGGTATAGGCCAGGGTATCGGTGCCGTGGGTGAGCACAAAAGCGTCATAATCGCTGTAATTGTCCCCGATCAGCCGGGCCCAGGCGCTCCAGTGGGCCGGTTCCAGATTGCTGCTGTCCAGGAGGGTCAGATCCCGGACGGTGATCTCTCCCAGGGTCCGGAGTTCCGGCACCTGTTTCAGGATGTCCTCTCCCTTCAGGGTAGGTTCCAGGCCTTCATCGGTTACCGTACAGGCAATGGTGCCGCCAGTGGTCAGAAAGAGTATTTTTTTCATGGATTTCTGGTTCTCCTTGTTCTATAATCTATAGAAACAATTATATCATATGTAGGTCATCCAGACAGAGGAAGTGACAGGTTTCCCGGATTTTTCAAGGTTGTATGCGGTTGTTTTGGTATAAAACAATGGTTGTTTTATGGTTGTTTATATATTTTCTGTTACCTTTGGAGGGGGGAATTCCCATGATCTGTCTGCACACCCGAAACCTGAAGAAAAAGCTGGCCCTGGCCCTGTCCGGCCTGGTCCTGACCACATCCCTGACCCTGTCCGCCCTGCCGGCAGCGGAAGCCTTTGACTGGAGCAATGCCATCGGCTCCATCGTCCTGGTGTCCGCCCAGTACAGCATGCTGAACAAGCAGGTGGCCTACCTGGACGGCAAGGGCCGGGGAGAATACCTGAATCAGATCAAGCAGCAGGAAGGGGTCAATGAGGATCCGGAAGCCAATGCCATGCTGGACCGGGTCATGGGCCGGCTGTCCGCCGCCATTGCCAAGACTGATCCTTCCATCGAAAAGAATCCCTATCATTATTTTGTCAACGACAGCACCAAATTCAATGCTTACTGCACCCTGGGCCACAATGTATCCGTAAACATGGGCCTGTTCACCACCCTGAACTACAACGAGGACGAACTGGCCTTTGTATTGGGCCATGAACTGGGTCACGGGGAGCAGCACGACCCGGCCAACGGAGTGAAGCGTACCTTCCCCATTGCCCTTCTGGCAGCCGTGGCCGGCAGCCAGAGCAATATGCTGGAAGCAGTGGGCACCAACCTGCTGGCCAACCTGGGCAGTGCCAAGCTGGTGACCCTGCCTATGGAAAAGAAAGCGGATGAGCTGGGCTTCACCTACGCCACGGAAGCCGGATACAACCCGGGAGCCGGCAGTGCCCTGTGGCAGCGGGTAATGGAAAAGATGGGCAACAACCGGGAAACCTTCCTGGGCACCATCTTCATGCCCAGCGACCATCCCAACAACGGATCCCGCCGGGACAAGTATACCCAGCGGCTGTATGAATACAGCGGAAAACATGTGAATGTGGACAAAAAGACCGGAGCCATCCTGGTGAACAAAAAGGACCTGGGGCTGGTCCAGCCCGGAGGGGATATGAGCAGCCGGGAGCGGACCTACCTGGTGGCCGGCAGCCTGGCCAAAGTCTACCACGAACAACCCAATACACAACCTTCTGCTGAACAGGATGGCAGCAATCTCTACTTCGGCGGCCAGCGGATCATGAGCCTCCAGTATGGGGACAACGGAGCCCAATGGGTGGAAAAGCTGAACCAGGCGGCGAATAAAGGAAAACAACCGGTTAAACAACCGGTTGTTTCGAATAAAAAAGAAGGCTCCTCACGCTAACGTGAGGAGCCTTCTGGTCGCGGGCCGCGACCGGGCTTCTGCACGCTGCGTGCAGCAGCCCTTATTTCATCTCATCCGGCAGAATCAGATTCAGCACTACGGCCACCACGAACACTACCGCCACGCAGTTTTCTGCGAAGACGCTTTTCATCAGGTCCGGGAAAATCTTAAAGATGGAGGGATTCTGGGTGAAGCCGATGCCGATGGACAGGCTCAGGGCAGCGATGATCATGTTCCGCTGGCTGTAGCCGCAGCTGCCCAGCATCCGGACCCCGCTGACCACAATGGACCCGAACATCATCAGGGTGCATCCTCCCAGCACCGCTTCCGGCAGGGAAGCCAGGATCACTCCCAGCACCGGGAACAGTCCGGCCAGGATCATAATGGCGGCCCCGCTGGCCACGGCCTTCCGGTTCACCACATGGGTCATGGCAATGAGCCCCACGTTCTGGCTGAAGGACGTAATAGGCAGACAGCCGAACAGGGAGGACAGGGCACTGATGAACCCGTCCACTCCGATGGACCCTTCGATTTCCTTATCCGTGGCATTCCGGCCGAAGCCCATCACCGTCAGGGCAGAGGTATCCCCCAGGGTTTCCGTGGCAGACACCAGGAAAATCAGGAATACGGAAAAAATGGCATCCGGATGGAATTCCAGCCCATAGGGCAGAGGCTGGGGCAGGGAAAACAGCCCGGCGGAACTGATCTTGGACAGATCCACCATACCGTAGAAAAAGGCGGTGATGTACCCTACCACCAGGCCAAACAGCACGGACAGCTGCTTGTAGAAGGATTTGGCCTTGATGTTGAACAGCAGACAGGAAACCAGGGTCACGGTACCCACGATCATGTAGGGAGCTTCCCCGAAATGGGGATTCCCGAAGCCGCCTCCGAAGGAATTGGCCCCGATCCCCAGCAGGGAGAACCCGATGGAGGTCACCACGCTGGCGGACACAATGGGAGGGATGAACCGGCGCCACCACCGGGCAATGAGCCCCAGGCACCCTTCCAGACAGCCCCCTACCAGAGCCGCCCCCAGGATGGCCCCATAGCCGTATTTGGCTCCGATGACGCAGAAGGTGGACACAAAGGTGAAGCTGATCCCCATGATAATGGGCAGCCGGCTGCCCAGAGGCCCCACCGGGAACATCTGGAACAGGGACCCTACCCCGGCCATGATCATGGCCGCCTGGATCAGGGCCGCCGCCTGTTCCGTAGGCATCTTTACCGCCCCGGTGACAATCAGGATGGGAGCGATGTTGGCCACGAACATGGCCAGTACATGCTGGAGTCCGAAAGGCGCCGCTTTCTTCAGGGAGATTTTTCCATCAAACTGGTAAATCGGGTCAGTGCCAGTCTGGGCCGGTTCCTGGATTTTTTCTTCTTCCATGGCGCCCCCTTACCGGAATACGATGGTGCCGGTGGCCGCATCCATCTTTTCGATGATAGCCAGGCTCTTTACATCATAACCTTTCTTCCGCAGGGCGTCCCCGCCTCCCTGGAAACCTTTTTCGATGGCGATGCCCACCCCTTCCACTTCGGCGCCGGCCTGGTGGACCAGGTCGATAAGGCCTTCCACCGCGCAGCCGTTGGCCAGGAAGTCATCGATGATCAGCACATGGTCTCCTGCGTTGAGATACTTCTTGGAAACGATTACATGGTTCACCTTGTTGTGGGTAAAGGATCTGATTTCCGTGCTGTACACTTCTTTGTCCATGTTGCTGCCGGCGCTTTTCTTGGCAAACACCACCGGCACCCGGAAATGGACTGCCGTCAGGCAGGCAATGCCGATGCCGGAAGCCTCGATGGTCAGGATCTTGCTGATGGGCCGGTCCTTGAACAGCTGATAGAATTCTTCTCCCAGCTTGCTGATGAAGGGCACATCGATCTGGTGGTTCAGGAAACTGTCCACCTTCAGCACATCCCCGCTTTTGATGATGCCGTCCGCCAGGATCTTTTTCTGCAGTAAATTGTACTCCGCCATGTCTTCCTCCCGTTTCTTCCAGACAAATCAAATTCGTTTTCTGTAAAAGATTATTATATCATACCCTGGCTCCTGAGAAAACAAAAAAAGCTGTTGCCTCAGCAACAGCCTTCCGTCTTTCAATATGGAGCGGGCAATGGGAATCGAACCCACCTCTAAAGCTTGGGAAGCTTTCATTCTACCAATGAACTATGCCCGCATCAGATAGATTGTATTTTAGCAAATTTTTTCTTTTTTGTAAAGGGTGATCAGAATTTTTTTCTTTCCGCTGGCAATTAACATCCCCAGTTAACTTTTTCTGGCAGAACCCTCCAGATGGAGTATAATATAAGGATATGATTATGGACATATGACCGGACACACTGCTTCCACAGCGGTTTCCGGATCTGTCACAGGCAAAGAGGGGGATTTTTTTGAATACACCGGGCAAATTCCAGGAACTCCACAGTTTTTACGATACCCTGCCCAGCGGGATTTGTCTTTTTACCACCCAGGGATCAGAACAGATCCTTTTTGTGAACCCGGGCTTCCTGTCCCTGTATTCCTGCACCACTGAAGAGGAATTCCAGGTCCTTACCGGAGGCACCTTCCAGGGCATGGTGGATCCGGAAGACTACCAGCCCCTGGAAACCCTGGGCCAGAAGGCCGCCGCTGTCTCTCACCAGGAAACCGGCATGACCCAGATTTACCTGACCTTCCGGATCAAGACCCGGGAAGGCCATTTCCGGCGGATAGAAGGGACCCTGTCCAAAGGCACCCTGCCCCAGGTGGGTACCGTATGGATCATGAACCTGGTGAGCAGCTCCCAGAAAGTGCTGGTCCGGAAACAGGATCCGGTCACCGGGCTTATGGGGGTCCGTGCCTTCTACCAGACTGCCCTGAACCTGTCCCTGGAAAAAAAGGCCCAGGGCAGACTGAAATCCTACAACCCGGTATACCTGAACCTGACCAACTTCAAATTGTACAATGCCACCTGGGGGATCCAGGCCGGGGACAACCTGCTCCGGTCCGTGGCCAGCATTCTCCAGTCCCTGTTCCCGGGCCAGCTGATGACCCGGCTTACCGGGGACGGATTTGTGCTCCTGGCTCCGGCGGAAAAGCTCCGGGACAAACTCCAGGAAGCCGCCCGGCAGGTGGACCAGTGCACCGGCAACCCCACCATCCAGCTGAAGGCAGGAATCTATCCCCCCAATGAAAAAACTTCCCTGACGGATCTGCGCCATGCCTTCGACATGGCCAAATTCGCCTGCGATTCCATCAAGAAAAACGCCATCCAGTCCTGGGCTGTCTATACCCCGGAACTGGCCGCCCAGCAGGAGACCCGGGTCTTTGTGCTGGAAAACTTCTCCCGGGCCCTCCAGTCCGGCCAGATCCAGGTGTACTACCAGCCCATTATCCGGAGCCTTACGGGCAAACTGTGCAGCCTGGAGGCCCTGGCCCGATGGATCGATCCGGAACGGGGGATGATCTCTCCGGGGATCTTTGTGCCCATCCTGGAAGAAGCCCGGCTGATCCACCAGCTGGATCAGTATGTACTGAGCCAGGCCGGCAAACTGCTCCGGGAACAGCGGCGGAACCACCAGCCCATGATCCCCATTTCCGTAAACTTCTCCCGGGTGGATTTCCTGGTCACCGACCCCTTCCAGCTGGTGGAAAAAGTGGTACGGAAATACGGGCTCCAGCGGAACTTCCTGTGCATTGAAGTGACGGAAAGCGCCCTGGTCCAACATTCCTCCCACATTTTCCAGACCCTCCAGAAATTCCACAACAGCGGCTACAAAATCTGGCTGGACGATTTCGGCAGTGCCTATTCCTCCCTGAACGTGCTCCACAACTACCATTTCGATGAGCTGAAGATCGATCAGGCCTTCCTGAAGAACCTGAACGACAAGGGGAAGGAAATCATCACCTCCATCGTGCTCATGGCCAAGACCCTGGGAGTCCATACCCTGGCAGAAGGCGTGGAAACGGAAGAACAGCTGGCCTTCCTGAAAAAGATCGGCTGTGAAAAAATCCAGGGATTCTACTACAGCCGTCCCCTGCCCTACGAAAAGCTCCTGACCCATCTGATGAGAATGCACATCAAGCCGGAAAACAGCCTGGAAAACCAGTGCTATGAACAGGCCGGTCTCATGAACGTGGTGTCCGAAGCCCCCCTGGGCCTGTTCCGGTATACCCGGAAATACGCCACCCTGCTGTACATCAACGAGGCCTACCAGAAGGTTCTGGCCAGTGTGGGCACCCATTCCCTGGAAGAAGCCAATGAGAACCTGCTGGATCCCGCCTATCCCTTCCGGGACAAGTTCCGGATGTTCCTGGACCAGGTGGCGGACAGCACCGCCACCCATTCCCTGGTATATGTGGACAACGGCCAGTACATCCGGATCAAGGCCCGGAAAATCATGGGCAATCCCCAGTTCTGTCTGGGCCGGCTGGAAATCCAGAACATCACCTTTGACAAAAACACCCGGCTCCACCACAAACTGGACAAACTGTTCCGGAACCTGGTGCTCATGTACGACTCCCTGATGTATCTGGATATCGGGAAAGACCAGGTCCAGGTGCTCCAAAGCTCCGTGCCTTCCCTGAACAGTGACGCCGTTTATCCGGACATTGCCGGCTTCCTGACCCGCTACGCCAAGAAATTCGTCCATCCGGACGACCGGGAAAAATTTCTCCAGTTCACAGATCCGGACAGTCTCCACGCCCAGGGCCGGGAACAGGGCCGGGTGGATGCCAAGGACCAGTTCCGGATCCGCCGGCCTGACGGAAACTACCGGTGGATGATTTTCCATGCCATGTTCCTGTACAAAGATCCCACCCGGAACATCCTGCTGACCGTCCAGGACAATGTGTGGGAACGGAAGGATCTGACCACCCGCCGGAAAGAACTGCCTCTGTTCAACATGTCCCTGGGAGTCCCTCTGGAAAAGATACCCCAGACGGAACACGACTACCAGACCCTGCTGTGGAATGCGGTGCGCACCTCCCCCCTGAAATTCTTCTGGAAGGACAGCCAGCGCCGGTTCCGGGGTGCCAGCCGCTCCTTCCTGAAATTCTACGGTCTGGAAGAAAAGGACATCCTGGGGAAAACCGACGAGGAAATGGGCTGGCACCCCATGCCCGGCACCTTTCAGAACGATGAGGAAGAGGTGGTGCATCAGGGCCGGACCATTACCCAGCACCTGGGGACCTGCATTGTCCGGGGCGTCCCCCATCCCATTGTAGCCACCAAATTCCCTCTGTACAAAGGGAATCAGATTGTGGGACTTTTGGGCTATTTCGACGATCTGGAGAACTATCCCGCCCAGGCAGAACTGATCCGGGACCTGAATCTGAAAGATCCGGAAACCGGCTTTCTCAGCTACCGGGGCATGCTGGAAGCCGGCCTCCAGTATGCGGATTCCTGGCGGTACCAGCAGGATGACTATGCCGCCTTCCTGCTGGACATCCCGGAATTCGACCAGTTCCGCCGGACCTACGGGCCGGAAGCGGGCCGGAAACTGCTGATCAAAGTGGTGGAAACCTTCCAGCATCTCCATCTTCCCACCATTTCCCTGGCTCACATCGGCAGCTGCTGCTTCCTGGGCTTTACCAAGACCACCCTGAAGGACCAGCTGGACAGCCAGATCCAGAAGCTGACCCAGGCCATCCACAGCATTACGGAAGTGGACGGCTACAGCTGCACCCTGTACCTCCAGTATGCCCTGGCCCGGGGATCGGAAGTGGACAACCTGGACAACCTGCTGGCCCTTCTCACGGAACGGCTGAAGGAATCCCGGGATCAGCGGTACGGGGAATCGGTGTTCATCGGAGACCGGATCGTCTTTGACCGGGAAAAATTCGACACCATGGACGAACTGGTGATGATCAGCGATCCGGAAACCTATGAGATGGTCTACATGAACCAGGCTGCCCAAAAGGCCTACCACGTGGACGGGCCCCGGGAGTATAAAGAGAAAAAATGCTACGAACTGCTGGAAGGACAGAAGGCCCCCTGTGCCTACTGTCCCCTGTCCATCCTCCGGCAGGACCGGTTCCACACCGCCACCCATCACAGTGTGAAATCCGGCCTGGACCTTCTGGTCCGGGATACTCTGGTACCCTGGCGGGGGCGGGTGCTCCACTTCTCCATGGCCCTGAACCTGAAGGAATATGTGGATATGGACATTGCCCGGAACGATCTGATCTTCCGGGAAGCCGCCGCCAATGACGCGATTGCCATCGGTCTCCGGGAAGAAGATCCGGACCTGGGGATCCAGAAAATGATCATCCAACTGGCGGAAAACATGGGAGCGGAACGGTTCTACATTTTTGAGGAAGGCCCCGATGACACGGTGAGCGCCACCTATGAATGGGTCCGGAAAGGGCTGGAACCCATGAAGGATCAGCTCCAGCACGTACCCAAAAAAGACGTACAACTGTTGTACAACTCCTTTGACAAGGAACAACTGGCCTTGATCCCGGATATGCCCCAGCTGCTGGCCAAACAACCGGATTTCCATCTCCGGATTCCCGGGATCCGCAGCATTGTGTCCGGCCATCTCACCCAGGGGGAACGGTCCCTGGGGTATACGGAAGTGGTGAACCCCACCCCGGATACCTTCCGGTCCGCCAGCCTGCTGTTGGCCACCCTGACCCGGTTCTTTGCCATTATGCTCCGGATCCGGAACAACCGGCGGACCCTCCAGGCCAACAGCCGGACGGACCAGCTCACCGGCCTGGGGAACCGGTATGCCTTCCACGACACCATAGCCTCCCTGCCCAGTGGACAGGATCTGGTCTTTGTGTTCGGGGACATCAATGGCCTGAAGCGGGTCAACGACACCCAGGGCCATGAAGCGGGAGACCGGCTGATCCGTTCCGCCGCCCAGGTACTGGACGAAATGAAAGGCCTGGGAAAGGTGTTCCGGATGGGGGGCGATGAATTCCTCCTGATCCGGGAAATCGACGCTCCAGCAGAGGCTGATGAGCTGATCCACAGCCTGAAGGACCGGTACAAAGCCCGGGGCATCAGCGTGGCCCTGGGCGCCGTCACCTGCCGGACCCCCATCCCCGACGTGGACCAGATCCTCACCCAGGTGGACCGGAAGATGTACAAGGACAAGGGCGTGATGTACGGAAGGAGAAGTACGGATAGATAAACAGGGCTGCTGGGTACGCAGCAGCCCTGTCAGCGGTCAGCGGCCGTTGACCGCTGACAAGAAAAGGTGTGAAGCAGCGCTTCACACCTTTTCTTTTACCCGTGCCAGGAAATCCTCGAACAGCTTCAGCTGTTCCGGATGCTCCTGCCACATGTTTTCCGGATGCCACTGGACGGCTACTACCTGCTTGTGGTCGTGGGATTCCACACTTTCCTGGACCCCGTCAGGAGCCACGGCGGTGACTTCCAGGGCCTCTGCGACCCGGTGGATGGCCTGATGATGCCGGGAGTTGACATAAGCCTTTTCTCCTAGGGACCCAAACAGGCTGCTGCCGGGAACCAAAGTCACATGATGGGTGGGATACCCTCCCGGTGCCCCCTGGGAATGACGGATGGTGCACTGGGGATCCTCACTGGGCAGATCCTGGTACACATTCCCTCCCAGAGCGATGTTGATCAGCTGGCAGCCCCGGCAGATGCCGAAAATGGGTTTTCCGGCCTGGTAGAAGGCCCGGAACAGCTCCAGTTCGAACAGATCCCGTTTGTAGTTGGTCCGGCCGATCTTCCACTTGGGTTCCTCCCCGAACAGAGTGGGATCCACATCCGGCCCTCCGGGGATGATCAGCCCGTCAAACAGGTCCACATAGTCCTCCCCCCGGGCTCCGGGCACATCTGGAAGCACCACCGGGATGGCCCCCAGCCGGGCGATTACTTCCACCAGTCCCCGGGGGGCAAAAGGCGCCTCCACCAGGTTGGTCACCTCCGATGCATAAGGATAGGTATCCGCCGTAATGGCAATGCGGCATTTGCTCATAAGTTTCCTCCTTCCGCCGGTTTCCCGGCGCTGCAGTTGGTTCCATTATAGGAAATTGCGAAAGGAGATGCAAGGCTGCGGCTTCCCAGCATCCCTTTTCCACAGAACGCACGTTCACAAATCCCCCGTCCGGCCTGTATTTCCGGGGTTTTCCCCAAAGTTGTCCACACCTGTGGATAACTTTCTGTGGAAAACTCCCTTTCCTGTGGAAAAGTCCCTGGAGCCAGGTTTTCTGCGGGTTCCCCCCTCTTGCTCCCGGCACTTATCCACATGCCGGGGAATATGGTATAATGAAAAATATCCCTTACAGGAGAAAGGAGGTTTGTCATGGCCAAGAAAAAACTGGTGGAACTGGACCTGTTCGCCGAGCAGGAACCGGCAGCGGAACATCCGTCCCCCCGGCCCCCGGCCCGGAAAAGACCGGCTCCCCCGGTCCTGAAAAAGCCCTTTGTCACCAACCTTTCTCCCCGGTACACCTTCGACAATTTCGTGGTGGGAAATTCCAACCGGTTTGCCAAGGCAGCCGCCATGGCCGTGGCCAACAACCCGGCCTTTGCCTACAACCCCTTTTTCCTGTTCAGCGACTCCGGCCTGGGGAAAACCCATCTGATGAACGCCATCGGCAACCAGATCCGGAAGAACCACCCGGACATGAAAGTGCTGTACATTTCCAGTGAAACCTTCACCAATGAGCTGATCGAAAGCGTGGAACACAACCGGCTGGAAGCCTTCCGGGAAAAATACCGGAACATCGACGTGCTCCTCATCGACGACATCCAGTTCCTCCGGAACCGGGAATCCACCCAGGAGGAGTTTTTCCACACCTTCAACACCCTGGAAAAGGCCAACAAGCAGATCATCATTTCCAGCGACCGTCCCCCCGGGGAACTGGACACCCTGGAAGAACGGATGATCAGCCGGTTCAATTCCGGCCTTACCGCCGACATCCAGCACCCGGATCTGGAAACCCGGATGGCCATCCTCCAGAACCTGGCCCATACAGAGCAGGTTCTCTTTCCCAACGATGTGATCCTGCTGATTGCCAGCAGCATCACCAGCAATATCCGGGAACTGGAGGGAGCCTACAACCGGGTCTGCGCTTATTCCACCGTGACCCGGGAACCCATTACCCTGGATCTGTGCCGCCGGGCCCTGAAAGAACTGGCCCTGCTGGACACCCCCCAGTTCGTTACCGTAGACGCCATCCAGCAGCAGGTGGCGGACCATTTCCGGCTCCACCGGTCGGAACTGATCGAAAAGAAACGGACCAAACGGGTGGCGGTGCCCCGGATGATCGCCATTTACCTGACCAAGGAAATGGCCGGCCTTTCCCTGAAGAAAATCGGAGAATGTTTCGGGGGCCGGGACCACAGCACCATCATCCACGCCTGCGAAAAGATCCAGAAAGACCGGCAGAAAGATCCGGAGCTGAACAAGGAAATCGAGGCCCTGACGGCTGCGTTGAAAAAGGGAGTGTGAAAACTTCACATCCCAGTCCCGGGTCGCGACCCGGGACTGGGATGTTGCATTTTCCATGGAACACCCCCTATTGCATCCCAGCTCTCTGTAACCCCTGTCCCTGCTCTTTGCACAGGGACAGGGGTGTTTTTTGCCCGGTGGGAAGCAGTTTTCCACAGGGGAAATCCCTGTTCCACAGCCGGGAAGCCCCATAAAAAGGGATTATCCACATACTTATCCACACCTGTGGATAACTTTCAGTGGAAAACTCCCTGGCTTGTGGAAAACCCCTGGAGCCACAGCCCATGCCGGATCCGGGACTTTATCCCCAGATTTATCCACATGTCCACTGGAGGTGTTGTACAAAACCTGCAACACCTCCTAGCTGTAGAGCCGCATAGCGGCTCAAGTCTGGAGTCGGGAGTCTGGAGCCGAAGGTTAAATTTGCAGGCAAATTTTTTGAATGTGTAGAACCTTTGGACGAAATGATCTCTCAGATTGCTTTTGATTCTGGTTCTACAGAATCAAAGGGATCCGTCCAGCCAGACGGATCCTGTCCTGAGGCTTCCGACTTCAGACTCCTGACTCCTGACTTAAGTTATCCACACCCCCTCCTCCCTCTCCGCCCCCATGAAATGGGCTTATCCCCAAAGTTATCCACATCTGTGGATAACTTCCGGTGGAAAACTTTTTACCCTGTGGAAAACCCGGGGACCCCTGGCTGGCCGGGCTTTTTCCGGTTTCTTTCCTCCAGTTATGCACAGGGGCCGGACAAACGGGCCGGAATATGCTATACTATACTCATACAACCTTTGGAACCGGCCGGCTCCTTTTCCATACAACGTTGTGGGAACATTGCAGGACGCCGGTTGTCTGGAAAGCCGCCGGGCCCCTGGCGGTTTTCTTCCTGTTCTGGAAATCTATATCATATTGAGGGATGTCCGCCATGATCACCATTAAAGACTATGCCAAACAAAAGGGAGTTTCCTACGAAGCCATCCGCAAACAGATCAAACGGTATGAAGAAGAACTGGAAGGCCACCTGGTCAAACAGAACCGTTTCCTGATGCTGGATGACGAAGCCGTCCAGTTCCTGGACAGCAAACGGTCGGAAAACCCCGTGATTGTCTATGAACAGAACAAGGATGAGGAACTGGAACAGCTCCGCCACGAAAACAAAGTGCTGCTGATCCAGATGAATACGGTCCAGGACCAGCTGGGGAAAGTCCAGCAGAAGCTCATTGCGGAAATGAACGCCACCAAGCTGCTGACCCAGGAAAAGGTCCAGTATCTGGAATACAAGGCCCAGTCGGAACAGAAGGAAGTCCAGCTGAAGGATCTGGCCCGGGCCCGGGACGCCGCCCAGGCCAAAGCGGACCAGCAGGAAGCGGTGCTGCGGCTGAAGGAACAGCAGATCGGCGCCCTTACCGCCGCCAAGGAAACCGCCGCCGCCAGTCTGAAGGCCGCCGACGAAAAAATCGCCGCGGCGGAAGCCCGGGCCAAAGCCGCGGAAGAAGAAGCCTCCCGGCTGAAGAACCGGAGTTTCTGGGACCGTCTGTTCAACCGCTGACCATGTTTTTCAACAGGGAGTTATCCACATCTGTGGATAACTCCCTGTGTATAACTCTGGATTTGTGGATAACCGGAACCCGGCCCCCTGCCCCGTGCTTCCGGCGGCCCGGGAAAAAAGTTATCCACATTGTCCACAGGTTTTTCCACAGGACCGGCCTGTTTCGTGATATAATGAAGTCTCTATTAAAAGGATAAAGGATGGATCGGATATGACGACGAAAAACCTGGCCCAGGTCTGGGCCGAAATGCTTGCAGCCCTCTCCGCCAGCATGGAGGGCCGGAGCTGGAAAATCTGGATGGATGCGGCACATCCCCGGACCCTGGAGGGCAATACCCTGTCCCTGGATGTATCCAACCAGTTCACCAAGGATACCCTCCAGGGAAAATACCTGCCCATGATGGAAGAAAGCCTCTCCCAGATCTGCGGCCAGCCCATGGAGATCCAGATCGACGTAGTGGAACCGCCCAAAGAGGAACAGAACCTGTTTCCGGACACCCCTGCCCAGCCGGAAGAACCCCCGGCTCCCGCAGCCTACCAGCCGGAACCCCAGCCAGCGGCCAAACCGGCCCAGGAATTCGATTCCCATCTGTCCCCCAAATACACCTTTGACAATTTCATCCGGGGCAAATCAAATGAAGAAGCCTTCAACTTTTCCATGGGAGTGGCCAACGCACCGGCCAAAAGCTACAACCCCCTGTTCCTGTACAGCGACCCGGGCCTGGGGAAAACCCACCTGATGAACGCCATCGGCAACTATATCCACAAGAAATTCCCCCAGATGAAGATCCTCTACACTTCCAGTGAAACCTTCACCAATGAACTGATCGGCGCCATCCAGCACAACACCAACGAAGCCTTCCGGAACAAATACCGGAACATCGACGTGCTGCTCATCGACGATATCCAGTTCCTGCGGAAAAAAGAATCCACCCAGGAAGAATTCTTCCACACCTTCGAAGCCCTGAAACAGGCGGACAAACAGATCATCATCTCCAGCGACCGGCCTCCCAAGGAACTGGACACCCTGGAAGAGCGGCTCACCAGCCGGTTCATGCAGGGACTGATCATCGAGATCAACCACCCGGATTTCGAAACCCGCAGTGCCATTTTGCGGAGCATGGCGGAAAAGGACCATCTGGAATTCCCTCTGGAAGTGATCCAGCTGATCGCCACCAATGTAAAGACCAACATCCGTGAGCTGGAAGGTGCCTACACCAAGGTCCACGCCTTTGCCAACCTGAACCACCAGCCGGTGACCATGGAACTGGCCCGGAAAGCCCTGAAGGACCTGGATATGGGAAGCACTGTGGACAAGGTGATCACCGTGGAAGCCATCCAGGAACTTGTGGCCGCCCGGTACAAGATCCGGGTGGAAGACCTGAAAGCCAAGAAACGGACCCGCTCCATCGCCTATCCCCGGCAGATCGCCATGTATCTTACCCGGGAACTGACGGACCTGTCCCTGCCCCGGATCGGAGAATGTTTCGGAGGCCGGGACCACACCACAGTCCTCCATGCCTGTGACAAGATCGCTGACGACAAAGCGAAAAATGACAATCTGGAACGGCAGCTGGCCAAACTGGTGGAAGATCTGAAGAAATGATCCCTGAGTTATCCACAACTTGTGGATAATCTTGTGTATAACTTGTTGGTAATTTTGTGGATAACCCGGAAAGTCCCTGAAAAAGTGGATATGTGGATAAGTGAAAACCGGTTATCCACAGAGTTATCCCAATGGTTCCAACAGCCTGGAATGGGGCTGGAGCGACTTTTCCACATACCCACAGGCCCTACTACGAAGACTACGAATTTTTATAATTTCATCGTTTTAGAAACAAGGAGGTACTGCCATGCAGTTTTCATGTGAAAGCAAAGAACTGGCTCAGAGCGTCAATATCGTAAAAAGAGCCATTTCATCCAGCAATAACGCACCGATTTTTTCCGGGATCCATGCCATTCTCCAGGGAAACACCCTTCAGTTGATTGCCATGGACAATACCTACATGATGAACAAGAAAATGGACGTGAACGGACAGGAGGACGGAGAGCTTCTCATCCCCGCCAAAGCCATCGGGGATCTGCTGGCCCGTTTCGATCCGGACGAAGTGCTCACCCTTCAGCAGCTGCCCGGTGAAAAAGAAATGACCCTGAAAGCAGCCAAGGCCAGAGGCCAGTACCACATTCCCCTGATGGACCCGGAAGAATATCCGGCCATGCCCTCTTTTGAAGGGGACCGGGTGCTCCGGCTTTCCGAAGAAGTGATGGGGAAACTGATCTCCACCACGGTGTACGCCTGTTCCACTGATGCCAGCCGGCCGCTGTACACCGGGGTCTACCTGGAAAAATCCGGTCAGCGGCTCACTGCCGTGGGCACCAATACCCACCGTCTGGCCATCAAGGATCTGGAACTGCCGGAGGGGGATGACAGCGAATTTTCCCTGCTGATCCCTGCCCGTCTCCTGAAGGAAATCGGCAGCAATCTGAACGGAGAACTGCCGGAACCGGTGACCCTGACTCTGAAAGAACGGCAGATCATGGCCAAGGTGGGAAATCTCACCATTATTTCAAGCCTGATCGAAGGGAAATTCCCTGATTACAGACGACCTATCCCTCCTTCCTTCAGCAACCGGACGGTTTTCAACCGGGTGGACATGGAAAAGGCCATCCAGCGGGTATCCCTGTTTTCCCAGTCCGACTACAACATTGTCCGGCTGGCCATTGATGCAGACGGGATCGTGCTGTCTTCCGCCGTCAGCGACATGGGCCAGGGGAAGGAAATCATCGCCTGCCAGACCGTGGGGGAATCCCTGCCGCTGAACATCGCTTTCAATTCCCGGTACATGACCGACTTTTTCAAGAACTGCGGCACGGACCGGGTGAGCCTGGAAACCAACGCCTCTCTGTCTCCGGCCCGGCTCATGCCGGAAGGGGATGAAAGCTACACCTACATCCTGACCCCGGTGCGGGTCATCTTCTGATGCGCCTGGAAAACCTGCGGCTGCTCCATTTCCGGAACTACAGCCAGGTGTCCCTTCCTCTTGCACATGATATAACCATCTTTTATGGGGACAACGCCCAGGGGAAAACCAACCTGCTGGAAGGGATCTATACTGCCGCCCGGGGGTTTTCCTTCCGGACCCGTCATGAGGAAGAGCTGCCCAGCTTCGGAGCGGAAGAATGGGCGGCAGAACTCCAGTACCGGGACCGGTACGGGTCCAACCGGCTGCTGGTGAAACGGTATCCGGTCCGGGGCCGGACCAAAAAAGAGAATCTCCTGAACGGGAACCCGGTAAGCCCCCGGGAACAGTACGGCCTGGTGAACCTGGTGCTCTTTACCCCCGATGACCTTCAGCTGGTGAAAGGGGATCCTGCCCTCCGGCGGAAATTCCTGAATATGGAGATCGCCCAGACCAGCCCGGTGTACTATGACCTTCTGACCAAATACAACCGGGTGCTCCAGCAGCGGAACCGGTTCCTGAAACAGTGCCGGGACCGGGAACAGCTGGAGGAAGCCCAGCTGCTGGTGTGGGATGGAGCCCTGGCCCGGCTGGCGGCGGGGATCCTGGACCTGCGGCTCCAGGCCCTGGCGGGGATCGTCCAGGCGGCCCAACAGGTTTATGACGGGATCACCGGCACCCAGGGTGCCCTGACCCTTTCCTATGTGCAGAAGCGCAGCGAAGGGGAGCAGGGGATTACGGAAAACCCCGGGCCGGCAGCCTGGGAAACTTTTTACCGGCAGCAGCTCCAGCTGCGCCACCGGCTGGACTATGTCCGGGGCTACACCAGCCTGGGGCCCCACCGGGACGATCTGGAGATTTTTCATGAGGGAAGGCCTCTCCGGGCCTACGGATCCCAGGGTCAGCAGCGGACCGCCGCGCTGGCCCTGAAACTGTCGGAACTGGAATTCATCCGGTCCGTCCGGGAAGAATATCCGGTGCTGCTTCTGGACGATGTGCTCAGTGAACTGGACCAGCACCGGCGGGAGAAGCTCCTGGGCTTCATCAACGGAACGGTCCAGACCTTCCTGACCGTCAACGACCGTCATCTGGCTCCGGTGGAAGGAGATGTGGCGGCTTACCGGGTGGCAGAGGGAACCCTGGAGGAACAGCCATGAAAGATTCGGAACTTCTCATCCTGAAAGTGCTCCGGACTCCCCGGGCCCGGCAGCAGTTCCTGCTCCACTGGCTGAAAAGCCACTGGCCGGAGATCCTGGGCCACACCGGGGCCAGCCATTCCCAGCCTTACCGGCTGGAAGAGGGAGTCCTGTACGTCCATACGGACAATCCCATGTGGTCCAACCAGTTCCACATGATGCAGGGGAAACTGCTGAATCAGCTGAACCGGCTCCTGGTGCCGGCGCTCCAGGGACGGAAACGGTTGATCCGGGAACTGAAGTTCTACCACGGGGTCATTGAGGAAGAACCCCAGCCCCGACAGGAGGCAAAACCCTTCATGCCCCGGCGGGACGACAGCCGGAAATGTCCTCTGTGCGGAGTACCCCTTATCGGAGATGAGGAAATCTGCTCCGGCTGCCGCCGGAAACAGCAGGAAGAACTGCGCCGGGAAATCCGGAAACAGCTGGATCTGCGGCCCTGGCTCCGGTATGAAGATTGCCGGGAGCTGGTGAAGTGTGATAGAATAACATTTACTGACGTGAAGGCAGTACTGGAGGAATGGGCCCTGAACCGGGCTCTGGACCCCCGTGCCACTGCCGGGGAAAAGGCTTTTGCCGTCATGGTGGAAACAGGCCTCCGGCCGGAAGCCCTTTCGGAGGAAACCATCCGGCAGACCCTGGAAAAAGCCAGAAGGAGACGGACTTATGTACCTGCACGTAGGAAATAATTATGTGGTGCGCTGCGACGAGATCATCGGGATCTTCGACATCCGGAACAAACGGACCAACATCTACCGGTTTTTCCTGAAGCCCAGACTGGGCGGGGACAATGTGGTGGACCTGACCGAGGACTACCCGCCGGCCAGCTGTGTGGTCACCCGGGACAAGATCATCCTGTCGGGAATTTCCAGCAGGACCCTGCGCAAGCGATAAAATCGGGAGGTTTGTATGGCGAAAAAGAAACAGACGATTGAAGAAGAGATTGCCGTCCACGGGGATTACGGGGCGGAACAGATCCAGGTCCTGGAAGGCCTGGAAGCCGTGCGGAAACGTCCCAGCATGTACATCGGCAGCATCAGCGGCCGGGGGCTTCACCATCTGGTGTACGAAGTCATCGACAACAGTATCGACGAAGCCCTGGCAGGCTACTGTGACCATATCCGGGTGATCATCCACCAGGACAACAGCATCACTGTTACGGACAACGGCCGGGGGATCCCGGTGGAAATGCACAAGGTGGGGAAACCGGCCATCGAAGTGGTCATGACGGTCCTCCATGCCGGGGGCAAATTCGGCGACGGCGGCTACAAGGTCTCCGGCGGGCTCCATGGCGTGGGGGTTTCCTGCGTCAACGCCCTGAGCAAGAAGATGGTGGTGGAGGTCAAGAAGAACGGGAAGATCTACGGCATCGAATTTTCCAAAGGCAAGACCACCCGTCCCCTGTATGTGAAGGGAGAATGCCCGGAAAACGAAACCGGCACCAGCGTCACCTTCTGGCCGGATGACACCATTTTCACGGAAACCGTCTACAGCTATGACACCCTGAAGCACCGGATCCGGGAACTGGCTTTCCTGAACAAAGGGGTCAAGATCCAGCTCACCGACGAACGGAGCGGCCAGGATGAGGTGTTCCACTACGAAGGGGGCATCATTTCCTTTGTGGAATTCGTCAACAAAGGGAAGGAACCCCTCCATGCCAAACCCATCTACGTGGAAGGGGAACGGCAGGACACCATTGTGGAAGTGGCCATGCAGTACACCGACGCCTACACGGAAAACATCTACACCTTCGTGAACAACATCAACACGGAGGAAGGGGGCACCCATCTGGCCGGGCTGAAACAGGCCCTGACCCGGTGCATCAACGACTATGCCCGGAAAAACGGCCTCTTGAAGGACAACGAGGACAACCTGTCCGGGGACGATGTCCGGGAAGGGCTCACCTGTGTCATGAGCCTGAAGGTCCGGGAACCCCAGTTCGAAGGCCAGACCAAGACCAAGCTGGGGAACAGCGAAGTCCGGGGCATTGTGGACAATATGGTGACGGAAGCCCTCACCGAATACTTCGAAGAAAACGCGCCGGTGGCCAAGAAAATCGTGGAAAAAGCTATTATGGCCAGCCGGGCCCGGTCTGCCGCCAGAAAAGCAAGGGACCTGACCCGCCGGAAATCGGCTTTGGAAGTGAGCAGCCTGCCTGGGAAGCTGGCGGACTGTTCCAGCAAAAACGCGGAAGAAACGGAAATCTACTTGGTGGAAGGGGATTCCGCAGGGGGCAGCGCCAAACAGGGCCGGGACCGGAACTTCCAGGCCATCCTGCCCCTCCGGGGCAAGATCCTGAACGTGGAAAAGGCCCGTCTGGACAAAATGCTCAACAGCCAGGAAATCCGGGCCATGATCACCGCCTTTGGCTGCGGCATCGGGGAGGAATTCGACATTTCCAAAGCCCGGTACGGGAAAATCATCATCATGACCGATGCGGATGTGGACGGGGCCCATATCCGGACCCTGCTGCTCACTTTCTTCTACCGGTACATGAAGCCCCTCATCATCCACGGGAACGTGTTCATTGCCCAGCCTCCTCTGTACCTGATCCGCACGGGCAAGAAGCACACCTATGCCTACAGCGATGAGGAACTCCAGAAGAAACTGGACGAAGTGGGACGTCAGAACAACCCCTATGTCCAGCGGTACAAAGGCCTGGGGGAAATGAACCCGGAACAGCTGTGGGAAACCACCATGGATCCCAGCAAGCGGACAGTGCTCCAGGTGCAGCTGGAGGATGCGGCCACGGCGGATTCCGTGTTCTCCGTGCTCATGGGGGACAAGGTGGAACCCCGCCGGCAGTTCATCGAGGAAAACGCCGGCAAGGTTACCAACCTGGACTTCTAAGGAGCGTTTCATGACCATGGAAATCCAGCTTCCCCAGGGGAAGCTCCAGTGCAGCCGGACGGGAGGACCGCTCCTGATGGTGGTGGCCGGGGGCCGGCGCCCGGATCCCCAGTGGCTGCAAAAGGCTGCCGCCGGCCTTGTGGTGGCAGCGGCGGACCGGGGCGCGGACCACTGCCGGGCGGCCGGGGTGGTGCCCGGGTTCCTGTACGGGGACCGGGACAGTGCGGCACCGGGAGCCTGGGAGGCATTTGCCCGCCAGGGCGCCCGGGTCAAGACCTACCCGGTGAACAAGGACGATACGGATCTGTCCCTGGTGCTCCAGGATATCCCCGGTGACCGGACGGTGCTGGCCACCGGCATCTGGGGCGGCCGGGCGGACCATCTGTTCGGCAATCTGTATACCCTGCTGGCCTATGCCCGGAGGGGAGGCAGCGCCATCCTGGCCGATGACCAGGAAATGCTGTGCTACCTGCAGCCGGGAGAGGGTCTGCGGTTTACCGCCGGGAGGAAACGGCCCCGGGCAGTGAGCCTGCTGCCTCTTACTCCCTCCTGCCGGGTAAGCATTACCGGGGTCCGCTGGCCCCTGGACAATGCGGAACTGACCCAGGCCAACCCTTATGCCGTCAGCAACAAGATGACGGAGCCGGCCTTGAATGCCTTCTGCCGGGAGGGCATCGCCGGCGTCTATTTCACTTGGAAGGAGTGACCCCATGCTGGAATTCCACTGGCAGGATTTGATTTTCCTTTTGGCAGCCGGCTTCATCGGCTCTTTTGTAGATGCGGCGGTAGGCGGCGGTGGTCTGATCACCCTGCCGGCCTTTATGGCCACCGGCATCCCCACCCCCTTTGCCCTGGGGTCCAACAAACTGGCCTCCTCCATCGGCGCGGTGACCAGTTTCTTTACCTTTGCCCGGTCCGGGAAAGTGGACCGGAAGATCCTGAAGATGATGCCCCTGTCCTTTTTGGGCAGTGCCGCCGGGGCCTGTATTGCCTCCCTGCTGCCGGAACAGCTGCTCCGGTACATTGTGGTGCTGGCCCTGGTGGGAGTGGCTTGCTATACCTATTACCGGAAAAACTGGGACGGGGTCAATGAAATGACCGAAATGACCCGGTCCGTTGCCCTGGGCATCGCCGCCATGGCCTGGTTCCTGGGCATGTACGACGGTTTTTTCGGACCGGGGACAGGTTCGTTCCTGATCTTCGGATTCCTCTATTTCGGCTATAACTTCGTAACCGCTGCCGGGAATACCAAGGCCCTGAACCTGGCCAGCAACCTGGGAGGCCTTGTGGCTTTCCTGATGCTGGGCCGGGTGTATCTGGCCTATGCCCTGCCCATGGGGCTGGTGGAGATCCTGGGCGCCCGGCTGGGAGCGAAGATTGCCATACAAAAAGGTGTGGGCTACATCCGCACCCTGTACCTGGTCATGACCGTCCTGCTGATCGGCAAGCAGGTCTATGACCTTTTCTTGAAATAACCGCGTCAAAAAGACGCAGGAAGGAAGCGTGAGAACGTGGATGATCAGCAGAATGACAAGCAGACCATCTCTGCCGGCAAGGTAATCCCCGTCTATGTGGAAGATGAGATGCAGAAATGCTACATCGACTACGCCATGAGCGTCATCGTCCAGCGGGCCCTGCCGGATGTGCGGGACGGTCTGAAGCCGGTCCACCGCCGCATCCTCTATGCCATGAACGAGGCAGGGATGCTGCCCAACAAGGCTTATAAAAAAAGCGCCCGTATCGTGGGCGATGTTTTGGGGAAATACCATCCCCACGGGGATTCCTCGGTGTATGACGCCATTGTGCGTCTGGCCCAGGATTTCTCCACCCGGTATCTGATGGTGGACGGCCACGGGAACTTCGGTTCCGTGGACGGGGACCCACCGGCCGCCATGCGGTATACGGAAGTCCGGATGGGGAAGATCGCCGTGGAGATGCTCCGGGACATCGAAAAGGATACGGTGGATTTCATCCCCAACTACGATGAATCCCTGAAGGAACCCACGGTGCTGCCTGCCAAGGTGCCGGCTCTCCTGATCAACGGTTCCGCCGGGATCGCCGTGGGCATGGCCACCAACATTCCGCCCCACAACCTGGGAGAAGTGGTGGATGCCTGCGTGATGCTCATCGACAATCCGGATGCCACCATCGACCAGCTGATGACCGCCATCAAAGGGCCGGACTTCCCTACCGGGGCCAAGATCCTGGGCCTGTCCGGGATCCGCCAGGCCTATACCACCGGCCGGGGGGTTGTGAAGGTACGGGCCAAGACCCATGTGGAACCCATGCCCAAGAACAAGAACCGGATCGTGGTGACGGAAATCCCCTACCAGGTGAACAAGGCCAAGCTCATCGAGAACATCGCCCACCTGGTCCAGGACAAGACCCTGGAAGGGATCACCGACCTGCGGGATGAATCGGACCGGAAGGGCATGCGCATCGTCATCGAACTGCGCAGCGATGTAGTCCCGGAGATCATGCTGAACAAGCTGTACAAGCACACCCAGCTCCAGGATTCCTTCGGGATCATCATGCTGGCCCTGGTCAGCGGCCATCCCCGGATCCTGAACCTGAAGCAGATTCTGGAATACTATCTGGATCACCAGAAGGACGTCATTACCCGGAAATGCCGGTATGAACTGAAGAAAGCAAAAGAACGGGCCCACATTTTGGAGGGCTTGAAGATCGCCCTGGACCATCTGGACGAAGTGATCGCCACCATCCGGGCCAGCGCCAATGGGGACGTGGCCAAGGCCGCTTTGATGGAAAAATTCGGCCTCAGCGACCGCCAGGCCCAGGCCATCCTGGATATGCGTCTCCAGCGCCTCACCGGTCTGGAACGGCAGAAGATCGAGGATGAATATAAAGAAGTCATGGCCACCATTGCCTACCTGGAAGACGTGCTCAGCGATGAACACAAGATCATGGGCATTGCCCGGGAAGACCTGCTGGATGTGAAGAAACGGTTCGGGGATGCCCGCCGGACTTCCATTGTGCCGGACACCGGGGATCTGGAAACCGAAGACCTGATCGCCGAAGAAGACGTGGTGATTACCATCAGCCACCAGAGCTACATCAAGCGCCAGGCTCTCACCAACTTCCGGAACCAGAACCGGGGCGGCCGGGGCATCAAAGCCGGCAGCGGCAAGATTGTGAAGGAAGACAACAAGGTGAAGGGAGACTTCTCGGAACATCTGCTCATGGCCAGCACCCATGACAACATCCTGTTCTTCACCAACCGGGGCCGGGTGTACCGGCAGAAGGGATTCGAGATCCCGGAAGCCAGCCGCACCGCCAAGGGGACCTTTATCCGGAACCTGCTGCCTCTGGAAGAGAACGAAAAGGTCAATGCGGTGATTGCCGTAAAGAGCGGCATCAGCGAGGACGAGAAGAAGTTCCTGTTCATGGCCACCAACCTGGGCTTTGTGAAGCGGACCAGCGTCAGCGAATTCAAGTCCGCCCGGAAAGGCGGCCTGATTGCCATCAACCTGGGCGAAGGGGAAGAGCTGATCGACGTGAAGCTCACCAGCGGCCACAATGACATCCTGCTGGCCACCCGGGACGGGTACGCCATCCACTTCCAGGAAGACGACGTACGGTCCATGGGCCGCACCAGCCACGGGGTACGGGGCATCAACCTGCGGCCTCACGACAGCGTGGTCTCCATGGACAGCTGTGTGGACGACACGGGAGAAGTGCTCACGGTAACGGACAAGGGCCAGGGGAAACGGACCAACATTTCTGAATACCGGGTCCAGACCCGGGGCGGCAAGGGGATCATCAACCTGAAGGTGACCAACAAGACCGGCCTGATCGTGGGCTCCAAATTCATCAACGAATCCCAGGAAATCATGCTGATTTCCGCAGCGGGCATCATCATCCGGATGAACGCCGCTGATATTTCCACCTACGGAAGGAATGCCCAGGGCGTAAAGCTCATGGATCTGGAAGCAGGGGATAAAGTAGCCGCACTGGCCGTAGTGAATACGGTGGGTGAGGAAGAGTAAGAAAAAGGGGGGTGTTGCACGTTACGTGCAACACCCCCCTAGCTGTAGAGCCGCGTAGCGGCTCAAGTCTGGAGTCTGAAGTCTGGAGCCGAATGTTAAATTTGCATGCAAATTTTTGAATATGTAGAACCTTTGGACGAAATGATTGCTCAGATTGATTTCGATTCTGGTTTTACATAATCAAAAGGATCCGTCCAGCCAGGCGGATCCTGTCCTGAGGCTTCCGACTTCAGACTCCGGACTTCTGACTGAGGGGCTGTTGCTCATGCAACAGCCCCCTTTTCCTGTGGATATCCTGTGCACAAGTGGATAAGTGGCTCTGGATATTGTGGGGTGAACGGACTTTTGCACTATATCTGGGACTTACCCACAGAGTTATCCACAGGAAATGTGGATAACCTGACCATTTTTGTGGATAAGCCTGTTGATAAGTGGAAAACTTGACGGGATTTCCTCCATGGCTTATCCTGTTAAGAAAGAAAGCGGGACCGCTCCCGCTGAAGGAGGATACCAATGGCAGCACTGAACCAGAAAGCGGAAAGCTTCAAGCGTTTTGTAGAAAAGAAAGATCCCAAGGCCTTTGTGGTGGATCCCATCAAAGACGATCCGTTCCATACGGTGGTGTTCCGGTCCCATCTGGACGTGGAAGGGACTCCCCTCCAGCTGATCGTGGTACTGGATGACAGCGCCTTCGGGGTGATTCGGGTGCTGCTGGCTCCCAAGGCCCTGAAAGAAAGCAACAAAAAAGCCCTGCTGGAAATGCTGAACCAGTACAACAGCACCTACAAGGCTTTCAAATTCTATCTGGACAAGGAAGAATCCCTGATCATGGACACCTGCGTGATCTTCCGGGAACCCCAGGTGGACGGGAACATGATGTACGGCCTGTTCCAGATGATCAGCAAGGAACTGGACGAGAAGTACAAAGAAATCATGAAGACGATCTGGGAATAACAGCTGACAAAAGGGTCTGCTGACTGTTTTTTATACAGTCGGCAGACCCTTTTTCACAAACCGCACAAATTCCTCCATGGCCGGGTTGAAATGGAGGTCTTTGTTCCAGTCCAGGGTAATGAAGGCAGGCTGGAACTGACGGACGGACAGGGCATGGAGGTCCGGTTCCTGCTGGGCGATTTCTTCCGTCAGGAATCCGGCGGCCCCTTCGGACCGGATGTATTCCAGGATGGTGAACACCTGGGTGGTCTGGTGGAGGATCCAGGGATGGACCCCGCTCTGGGCAAACATGCGGCGGATGTAGGCGGTCTGGTCGAAATGGTCGGAAAACAGCACCAGAGGGATATTCCGGAGCTCCAGGAGATCCACCGCCTCTTTTTGGGCCAGGGGATGGTCCTGGCGGACGAACAGCTTCAGATAGCTTTTCCGCAGCAGCAGACAGTGGCTGGGTTCCTCCGGCAGCCGGTTGGTGACGCACAGGGCAAAGTCGATTTCCTGCCGGTCCAGCAGTTCGTAGAGCACCTTGGTGGTCTCTTCCACCGTTTCGATGGTGATCTGGGGGTGGGATTTCAGAAAGGCCCCGTGGATCTGGGGGAAGATGGTGTTTCCCCGCATGGTGGCGATGCCGATCCGGATCAGGGCCTTTCCGGTGCCCAGGGTACGGACCACCTGGCACAGGTTCCGGTAGTGGTTCTGGAACTGCCGGGCGTGTTCCAGGAGGATCCGGCCCCGGCGGGTGATCTGGATGTTGTTCCGGTTCCGCTGGAACAGGGCCACCCCGCATTCCTCCTCCAGTTCCCGGATGGCCTTGGAAATTCCCGGCTGTGAAATATGGCATTTTTCCGCCGCCCGGGAAAAACTCCCGCATTCGCAGACGGCGATGAAATATTCAATCTGAGTAAGTTTCATGATGGGCTCCTTGTTAAAAAACGGTCAGCGGTCAGCTGTCATTTTATTATAACCTGAAGTTTGGGTCAGAGAAAATAAAATATTGTACTTTTTCTGTTTCAATGGATACAATGGGCATACGAAAACAATCTGGAAACAACCTGTCCATGGCTGCTGTGCAGTGGGAAAGAGAGGAAATTATCATGACAATCAGCAAACGCGGTTATGATCTGCTGAATGATCCATTTTTGAACAAGGGAACGGCCTTCACCCGGGAGGAACGGAAAAAGTACGGCCTGATCGGTATTCTGCCCCCTCAGGTGGAAACCATCGAACTCCAGGACAAACAGGCCTATGACAACTTCTGCGAACGGCCCAACAAGGCGGTCCAGCGCCATTACCTGATGAAGCTGTTCAGCCGGAACCGGACCCTGTTCTTCCATCTGTTCTCCCACCACCTGGAAAAACTCATGCCGGTGCTCTATGCTCCCGGGGTGGCGGAAAGTGTGAAGCAGTACAGCGAACTGTTCACCACTCCCCAGAACGCCGTGTACCTGTCCATCGACAATATGGACGACATTGAGGAATCCCTGAAGAACGGGGCTTCCGGCCGGGAAATCCAGCTGATTGTGGTCACCGACGGGGAAAGCATCCTGGGCATCGGGGACTGGGGCACCAACGGAGTGAGCATTTCCACCGGGAAGATCCTGGTGTACACCGCGGCCGCCGGCATCGATCCTGCCAAGGTACTGCCGGTGGTGCTGGATGCCGGGACCAACCGTCAGGCCCTGATCGATGATCCTCTGTACCTGGGACTCCATCACGAACGGATCAGCGACGAACGGTACGACGCCTTTGTGGATGCCTTCCTCCAGACCGCGGAAAAGCTCTTTCCTCATCTGTATGTCCATTTCGAGGACTTCGGACGGGAAAATGCCGCCCGTCTCCTGGAACGGTATGAAGACCAGTACGCGGTGTACAACGACGACATCGAAGGCACCGGAGCCGTGACCCTGGCTGCCATCCTGGGGGGCCTGAAAGCCTCCGGGGAAAAGCTTACGGACCAGACCTTCCTGTGCTTCGGGGCCGGTACCTCCGGCATGGGCATTGTCCGGCAGGTCTTTGAAGAAATGAAGCTCCAGGGGCTCAGCGAGGAAGAAGCCCGGAGCCGGTTCTATCTGGTGGACCAGCAGGGACTGCTGTTTGAAGATACGGAAGGGATGACGCCCCAGCAGAAACCCTATGCCCGGAAACGGAGTGAATTCCCGGCAGGAGCCAAACTGGACAATCTGGAAGACGTGGTGAAGGCCATCCATCCCACCATCCTGGTGGGAGCTTCCACCGCCGCCGGAGCCTTTACCAAGGAAATCGTCCAGGAAATGGCCGCCCATACTCCCCGGCCCATTATCTTCCCTTTGAGCAATCCGGCGGACCTGGCGGAAGCCAATGCTGACGACCTGCTCCACTGGACCGACGGAAAAGCCCTGGTGGCCACGGGTACCGCTTCCCGGAAAGTGGTGTATCACGGGACCATTTTTGAAATCGGCCAGGCCAACAACTCCCTGGTGTTCCCGGGGATGGGGCTGGCTGTGGCGGCCTGCCGGGCCCGGAAGGTTTCTCCCGGGATGCTGGCAGCAGCGGCCCATGCCCTTACCGATCTGGTGGACATGAAAAAGCCCGGGGCTTCCGTTCTGCCTCCTGTCCGGGAAATGGGGAATTTCACCAAGATCCTGGCGGAAAAAGTGGTGTGCCAGGCAGTGAAGGAAGGGCTGAACGGGATCCCTGTGGAAGATCCCAAAAAGGCCATCGAAGCCATCCAGTGGAAGGCGGAGTACAAAGAATTGTGAGAAAGGGGCGGAGCCCTTTTCTGTCAGCGGTCAGCGGCCGGATGATAAAATTTGCAAGCAAATTTTTGTGAATGGAAACGCAGCCTGCGGCTGCTAACCCACCACCCATACTGCGTATGGATACCCCCGCCCTTGTAAAGGGCGGATATACGCTCGGGCTGACGCCCATTGCTTTTCAGTATCAGGGTGCCCGCCCGCGTATTTGATATCCGCTTCGTAATCGGAATTAGTGAGGTTTGGCCGGAAGTAACAGGGTGCCCGCCCGCATATTTGTTATCCGCCCTTTACAAGGGCGGGGAACCAGCCGTTAGGCTGGTGGTGGGTTAGCAGCGTTAGCTGCGTTTCCATAAAGAAGCATCTGCCTTTGGCAGATGGTCTCCATTGGTGTATGACTAATGACGTAAGAGTGGCTGTTGCGCTGCAACAGCCTTTTTTCGTATGTAAAAATAAAATTATAAAATACAATTCTAATATATATGAACAGTACAACGAAAACTGTGAAGAAAGTTATAAAAATTAATATAAAACAACAAACAAAACGATTAAAATAGAGAAATTGTAATAAATTTATTGCGCCAATCCGTGTTACACCGTATAATATCCTCAACTTGCAGAATGGTAGGTCTTGCAGGAAATATTTGGGAAATGAAGGTGTGCAGCATGGTGGGATGGAAGAAGAAATTTGGTGTACTGACCCTGGCTTCCCTGATGGCAGTGAGCCTTATGGGCTGCGGCAAGGGTGGCAGTGCCAAAAGTGATGAGATCCGGATCGGGGCCCTGTTCGAACTGACCGGGGCTGTGGCCAACTATGGAAAATCCAGTCTCAATGGAGCCCAGATGGCCGTGGATGAAATCAACGGCAAGGGGGGCATCAACGGGAAAAAAATCAGACTGGTTTCCGCCGACAACAAATCGGAACCTTCGGAAGCCGGGAACCAGGCCACCAAGCTGATCACCAAGGACAAGGTGGCAGTGATCGTGGGGCCCTGCACCAGCGGCAGCACGGCAGCGGCTTCGCCTGTGGTCAGCGGCAGCAAGGTGCCCCTGATTTCCCCTTCTGCCACCGCCCCTGGGATCACCGTGGACGACAAGGGAAAGGTCCGGCCCTATATTTTCCGGGTCTGCTTTACCGATCCCTTCCAGGGAAAAATCCTGGCCACTTTTGCGGTGGATGAACTGAAACTGAAGAAAATCGCCATCTACAACGATTCCTCCAGCGACTATTCCAAAGGCCTGGCAGAGGTGTTTGCCAAGACCCTGGAAAGCAAGGGCGGGGAAGTGGTGGCCCAGGAAGCCTTCCTGGCCAAGGACCAGGACTTCAAGGCCACCCTGACCAAACTGAAGGCGGCCAATCCGGAAGCCCTGTATGTGCCGGCCTATTACGAAGAAGTGTCCAAAATCGTCAAACAGGCCCGGGAGGTGGGCATTACCTGTCCCATCCTGGGCAGTGACGGCTGGGATTCTCCCAAACTGGTGGAAATCGCCGGGGCCGATGCCTTGAACGGTACCTACTACAGCAGCTTCTATTCCTCCCAGGATACGGATCCCCATGTCCAGCAGTTCATCAAGGACTATCGGAAAAAATACAATGCAGAACCGGACGGCTTTGCCATCAACGGCTATAACTGCATCCTGGTGGCGGCGGAAGCCATCAAACAGGCAGGCAGCACCGACGGCACCAAGATCGCCAAAGCCCTGGAAGGTCTGAAAGATTTCCAGATGGCTACCGGGAAGATGACCGTGGATTCGGAACACAATCCCATTGTCAGCTGCGTGATCATCCGGATGAAGGACGGGCAGCCCCTGTTCTATAAGAAAATCAGTGCCTGAGGGGACAAATTGTCACGGCTTCCTTTGTTTTCAGAAAATGTCCTTTAAATAAATACAAAAATCCATCCAAAACGAACTAGTTCAAAAATGTACATAAAACAACTGTATATTTTTAAAAATCGTAATATGTTTTGTAAAAAAGAATGTTGCAAAAATGTGAATTAGTGCGTATAATAACTATAGCTTGCAAGGCCGACCGGTCATTTTATACGGGTCCCCGGCAAGAAATACCAGGAAAGCAAAGGTGTTGTTGATGAAAGCATGGAAAAAAGCGGTCGGCGCGCTGGCGATGACAACTCTCGTGGCGTCTATGTTTACCGGCTGCGGCAAGAAAGATGCAGCGAAAGACAATGGCAATGAAATCAAGATCGGTGCTTTGTTCGAACTGACGGGGAACGTAGCCAACTACGGCAAATCCACCTACAAAGGGGTACAGCTGGCGGTGGAACAGATCAATGCCAAAGGCGGCATCAACGGCAAGAAAATCAAGCTGGTGGAAGCGGACAACAAGTCCGAGCCTTCCGAATCCGGGAACGCAGCCACCAAGCTGATCACCAAGGATAAGGTTTCGGTTATCATCGGGCCGGCCACCAGCGGCTGCGTATCTGCCGCCACGCCGGTAGTGACCAACAGCAAGGTGCCTCTGATGGCTCCTGTGGCCACGGCTCCCGGGATCACCGTGGATGAAAAAGGCAAGGTACGGCCCTTCATCTTCCGTGCCTGCTTCACGGATCCCTTCCAGGGCAAACTGATGGCCAAGTTCGCCGTAGATACCCTGAAACTGAAGAACGTTGCGATTTTCTATGATTCTTCCAGTGACTACTCCAAAGGTCTGACGGATGTGTTCGGCAAGACCCTGGAAGAAAAAGGCGGCAAGGTGGTAGGCAAGGAAGCCTTCCTGGCCAAGGACCAGGACTTCAAGTCCGCACTGACCAAACTGAAAGCCACCAATCCGGAAGCTCTGTATGTGCCCGGGTACTACGAAGAAGTCTCCAAGATCATCAAACAGGCCCGTGAAGTTGGGCTGACCTGCCCGATCCTGGGCAGCGACGGCTGGGATTCTCCCAAACTGGCCCAGATCGCCGGTGCAGAAGCCCTGAACGGCACCTACTTCACCAGCGCTTATTCTGCCCAGGACAAGGATCCTCATGTCCAGCAGTTCATCAAGGACTACAAAGCCAAATTCAACGAAGAACCGGATACCTTCGCCATCCATGCTTACGATGGGACCCTGGCTGTGGCGGAAGCCATCAAACAGGCCGGCTCCACCGATGGCACCAAGATTGCTGATGCCCTGAGCAAGATCAAGGATCTGCAGGTTGCCACCGGCAAATACACCCTGGACCAGGATCACAACCCTGTTTCCGGCGGGATCATCATCGAAATGAAAGACGGCGTACAGACCTTCAAACAAAAGATTACGCTGTAAGAAACCATTACCATACGGCGTCGGATCGGTCTCCGGTCTGACGCCAAACTTTTTCACAAGGAGGGGTGCTTATGGATACCGGATCCTTTGCCCATCAGTTCGCCCAACAGATCGTCAATGGGGTATCCCTGGGCAGCATCTATGCCCTGATCGCTCTGGGCTACACCATGATCTACGGGATCATCAAACTCATCAACTTCGCCCACGGGGATATTTACATGCTGGGCGCCTATATCGGCTTTGTGGCCATTACCAAAGCCGGACTGCCGTTCTTTCCGGCCCTGATCGTGGCCATGATCGGGGCGGCCCTGGCCGGGATCCTCATTGAACGGATCGCCTACAAGCCCATGCGGAACGCGCCCCGGATTGCGGCTCTGATCACCGCCATCGGCGTTTCCTTCTTTCTGGAAAACGGCATGATCCTGCTGGTTTCTCCCCAGCCCCGGACCTTCCCGCCGATGTTCGCTCCCACGGTGTACCATATCGGGGGCGTGGTGGTGAACAACCAGCAGATCCTGATCCTGGTCAGCGCCCTGCTGCTGATGCTGGCCCTGACCTACATCGTCAACAAGACCAAGGCCGGGAAAGCCATGCGGGCGGTAAGCTATGATGCGGATGCTGCCAAGCTCATGGGCATCGACACCGACCGGGTGATTTCCACCACCTTTGCCCTGGGGTCCGCTCTGGCAGCGGCTGCCGGTGTGCTGGTGGGAATCTACTACAACTCCATTGATCCCCTCATGGGCATGATGCCCGGGATCAAAGCCTTTATCGCCGCCGTTGTGGGCGGCATCGGGATCCTGCCCGGTGCCATGCTGGGGGGCATCATCATGGGCCTGGTGGAAGCCATGGTCTCCGGCTTCTTTTCTTCCACCTATCGGGATGCGGCGGCCTTTGCCATCCTGATTCTGATCCTGCTCTACAAGCCGACCGGTCTGTTGGGCAAGAACGTGAAAGAGAAAGTGTAGGTGAATGCCATGAAGAGTTTACGTCAATCCCTCCACAAACAGGACCTGCTGGGTCTGGGAATCATGGTGATCCTCTTTGTTGTGTTCTACTTCCTCTTTGACGAAGAGATCCTGGATGATTACTGGGAAACCAACGTGATCCTGATCCTGATCAACATCATCATGGCTGTGAGCCTGAACCTGATCAACGGCCTTACCGGCCAGTTCTCCATCGGCCATGCAGGCTTTATGGCGGTAGGGGCCTATACCTCCGCCATCATCACCGTGAAGCTGGGGATGGATTTCCCCATTGCTCTCATTGTGGCCACCGTGTCCGCCGCCTTCCTGGGCTTCCTGATCGGCATGCCCACCCTGCGGCTCAACGGGGACTATCTGGCCATTGCCACCCTGGGCCTGGGGGAAATCATCCGGATCGCCATCCTGAACATCGACTATGTGGGCGGGGCCTCCGGCTTTATGGGGATCCCCCGGCTGACCACTTTCCCCATTGCCTTCTGGATCACGGTGTTCGTGGTCTATTTCATCAAGAACTTCAAGAATTCCGCTGACGGCCGGGCCTGCCTGGCCATCCGGGAAAATGAGATCGCCGCGGAAACCATGGGCATCAACACCACCAAGTACAAGGTGATGGCCTTCACCATCGGCGCCGGGTTTGCCGGTACCGCGGGTGCCCTGTTCTCCCATTACTACTACATCGCCCATCCTGCATCCTTCACCTTCATGCGTTCCTTTGACGTACTGACTATGGTGGTGCTGGGAGGTCTGGGCTCCATCAGTGGGTCCATTTCCGGGGCTGTGCTGCTGACGGCCATTTCTGCCGCCCTGGCAGATTATCCGGAATGGCGGATGGTGATCTACTCCATCGTCCTGATCGTCCTGATGCTGAACCGGCCTCAGGGAATCTTCGGCAACAAGGAACTGAGCCTGAAAATGTTCCAATCTATGAAACTGGGAGGTGGGTCTCGTGGCGGAACTGCTCAAAGTGAATAACGCGTCCATGATCTTTGGGGGCCTCCGGGCTGTATCCAACCTGACCATGCAGATCGACGAAGGAGAACTGATCGGTCTCATCGGCCCCAACGGCGCCGGGAAAACCACGGCCTTCAACATGCTCACCGGGGTGTATGAACCCTCTGAAGGGGAAATCACCTTCAACGGTCAGCGGATCAACGGAAAGAAACCCTACCAGGTGACCCAGATGGGGATCGCCCGGACCTTCCAGAACATCCGGCTGTTCTCAGAACTATCGGTGCTGGACAATGTAAAAATCGCCTTCAACAGCCAGGTCCGGTACGGTCTGGTGGAAGCCATCGGCCGGTTCGGCCGGTATTTCAAAGAAGAGGAATCCATCGAGGAAAAGGCCCTGGCCCTGCTGAAAATCTTCCACCTGGAAAAGCTCCGGGACGAAACCGCCAAGAACCTGCCCTATGGGGAACAGCGGCGGCTGGAAATTGCCCGGGCCCTGGCTACCTCTCCCAAACTGCTGCTGCTGGACGAACCGGCAGCGGGTATGAATCCCCAGGAAACCAAGGAACTGATGGAAATGATCCGGTGGATCAAAAAGGAATTCAACCTGAGCATCCTCCTGATCGAACACGACATGGGCCTGGTCATGAACGTGTGCCAGCGGATCTATGTGCTGGAATACGGCATCTGCATTGCCAACGGCACCCCTGAGGAAATCAAGCACAACAAACGGGTCATCAAGGCCTATCTGGGCGAGGAGGTATCCTGATGCTCACCATCAAAAATCTGAATGTCTACTACGGGGCCATCCACGCCGTGAAGGATCTGAACATGGAAGTGGGGGATGGGGAAATCGTCACCCTGATCGGTTCCAACGGGGCCGGGAAATCCACCACCCTTCATACCATTTCCGGACTGATCAAACCCAAAACCGGCAGCATCCTCTATAAAGGGGAAGAAATCGTGGGAATCCCTGCCCACAAACTGGTGGGACGGGGGCTGGTCCAGGTGCCGGAAGGCCGTCACGTGTTTGCGGAAATGACGGTTATGGAAAACCTGGACATGGGGGCCTATCTTCGGACCGACAAAGACGGCATTGCCCGGGACAAAGAGAGAGTCTTTGAAAAATTCCCCCGTCTGAAGGAACGGGTCAGCCAGACCGCCGGCACCCTGTCCGGCGGGGAACAGCAGATGCTGGCCATGGGCCGGGCTCTTATGAGCCGTCCCCAGCTGCTGATCCTGGACGAACCTTCCATGGGGCTGGCGCCCCTTCTGGTGCGGGAAATCTTCTCCATCATCAAGGAAATCAACAGTGAAGGCACCACGGTCCTCCTGGTGGAACAGAACGCCAACATGGCCCTGTCCATTGCAGACCGGGCCTATGTACTGGAAACCGGGCGGGTGGTCCTGTCCGGGACGGCCGCCGAACTGGCAGCCAGTGAAGCCGTGCAGAAAGCCTATCTGGGCGGCTGACAAGGAGGCAGAACCATGCAAGTGAAAGATCTGATGACCAAAGTTGTAAAAGTAGTCACCGGGGAACAGTCCCTGCTGGAAATTCGGGAACTGATGCTGAACAACAACCTGCGCCGGATCCCGGTGGTGGACGGAGACGGCCACCTGAAGGGCATTGTCACCGACGGGGATGTGGCCCGGGCCACGCCTTCCGACGCCAGTACCCTGGACCGGTATGAAGCCAACTACATCCTGGGCAAACTGAAAGCCAAGGACCTGATGACCAAGGCGGTGATCACCGTCAAGGCGGAAGACGGGGTGGAAACCGCCGCCTATCTCATGTACAAATTCAAAATCGGAGCCCTGCCGGTGGTGGATACCGCCAACAAAGTGGTGGGGATCATTTCCGATACGGATGTGTTCAAGGCCTTTGTGGACCTGTTGGGCTATGCCAAGACGTCCACCAAGATCACTGTGGATACCCAGGACCGGGTAGGGGTGCTGGCCGAGCTGGCAGACATCTTCAAGAAACGGGGCGTAAACATCATTTCCGTCCTGACCCGGAAGATCGGACCCAAACGGGCTGCCATTACCGTACGGGCTGATCTGACAAACGCCATGGACATCATCCAGACCATCCGGGATGCCGGGTTCGTGATCACCGACATTTCCACCCTGAAAGTAGATGATGCCCATGAAAACTGACACGGATTACAAAGTGGGGGACATTGTCCGGATGAAAAAAGCCCATCCCTGCGGATCCTATGAATGGGACGTGCTCCGGGTGGGCATGGACTTCGGCATTAAATGCCGGGGCTGCGGCCATTATGTGCTGCTGCCCAGGGCCAAGTTCGAAAAGGCCGTGCGGGAAGTCCTGGTGCATAAGGAAGATTGAAAAAAGGGGCTGTTTCACAGCCCCTTTTTTCATGTTATAATGGGGGGCAAAGCAGAAAATTTCCGGAGGTGTCAGTTATGAAAAAGTGGTTGGGAGCCTGTGTGACGGGCCTGCTCCTGACGGTCCTTCCCCTGCCGGCCCTGGCCGTCCACTGGATGACCCTGGGGGGCAGCGAAGAGGGCCGGATCTTTATGGACCGGGACAGCCTGAAACGGCCGGAGGACACCTCCCTGCTGGTCTGGGAGAAAGTTCTCTGGGATCAGCCCGATGCCAAAGGAATGACTGGCGAACTCCGGCACCGGGAATACGACATGAAGGGGAAAAAGTGGCGGCAGTTGAGCAGCTATCAGCTGGATGCCAAAGGGAGAAAGACTGCCGGGAACCGGAAAATCCAGGAATGGCAGGAATTCCAGCCCATGACCAGTCTCTTTACCCGGGCCCGGTACGAATGGGATTATTCCCGGTGGCGGGGACCCTGGGTGTTCATTAAGACCCTCCCTGGTCTGGGCCGGAAATGGTTCAATCCGGATTCCCTGGAAAAAAAAGGCCCCAACACCTATCAGGTGTGGGAAAAGACCGTCATGAAAAAGCCGGTGAACGGCACCAAGATCCTGGTGTCCCAGACTCGGTATGATGTAAAGAACGAAAAGGCGAAGACCCTGTATCTGTGTACCTTTGACGAAGAGAACAACATGACCGATCACTATGCGGTGAACGATGTGTGGAACAAAAAAGGCGACACCTACGGAGAATATATCGGGGACCAGCTGGCCACCTATTATGCAAAGCATCCCCAGAAAAAGCAGAGGAGCAAATCATGAAAACCTGTCCCAAATGTCATAAAATCTATGAGGATTCCCAGAATTTCTGTTCGGAAGACGGCACCCCCCTGGTGCTGACTCCGGTGAGCCAGGCCATGCGGGGGGACGGCGCCCAGCCGGAACAGCCGGCAGTACCGGCGGAACCGGCTCCTGATCAGAAGGGACAGGGGACGGCCGGGGAAACCCAGGGCCAACAGACCTGGCAGCAGCAGAGCCAGGGGAACTGGCAGCAGGGGTACCAGCAACAGCAGTACCAGCAGTACGGTCCCAACGGGAACCCCAGCTTCAGCGCCCGGTTCCAGGCCAACATCCCCGATGCCAACACCTGGAAACCCATGTACTTCTCCTTCAACGGGCGGATGAGCCGGGGAACCTATATCTGCCGGTGGCTGGTGCTGCTGCTGGCAGCGGTGATCATCGGCCTTATCTGCGGCATCCTTCCTTTCCTGGCTCCCTTGGGCTATCTGGCACTTCTGGGGCTTTTTGTATCCCAAATTTCCCTGGCGGTCCGGCGGCTCCACGACCGGGGCCATTCCGGCTTCTGGATGTTTGTTTGTGTGGTGCCCGCCCTGAACCTGCTCATGTTCCTGTACCTGCTTTTTGCAGAAAGCCAGCCGGGTCAGAATGAATATGGACTGGCAGAATAAAAAAGTTGTTGACAGCTGTCTCTGTTTTTGATATTATATACAAGCTTTCTCTTTGAGAAGGCAACAACCGACTGGGTTTCCAACAACGAAATGTTTCAACTGAAACATTGAAAGAAAAAAGTTGTTGACAAAGAAACGAAAGTCTGGTATTATATAGAAGCTGTCGCTGAGACAGCGAGACGAACTTTGAGAACTGAATATTGTTGACAGATGTGCGGGTCAAGTCACTTTTAGTGATGAGATCGAGTCACCTGGATGACAACCAGGTTAAAAAAATCAAAGCTAGTTTTTCAAGAGCCATGAGGCTCTTCAAAATACCTATTTTGGAGAGTTTGATCCTGGCTCAGGACGAACGCTGGCGGCGTGCTTAACACATGCAAGTCGAACGGAGAACTTTCTTCGGAATGTTCTTAGTGGCGA
>NZ_VULN01000007.1 GCF_009696675.1 Acidaminococcus fermentans
CACGGCAAACCTCCTGTCCTGTGAGGGAGAATTTCTGTCCGATAATTAATTTCGTACTATCCGTACAGTATACACCGTATGTCCAAAAATTACCCCCTCCGTGTCCAATTTTAGTTTACCACTTCAAGATTCACCACAAACCAAACACGAGAGGTGCTACGTGATGTCTCAATTATACACCAGTCAGCCGACAGTTAACAGACTCCTGACGACTTTTTCTTCCTTGTTCCCATCTGCGACGAGACGGACGCGCCATCTGCTGGCGTGGTTACTCATTGCTCAACTGGCTCTGGAGTCGGCGCCGTCGGTGCGCTGCCTGTTCCGGCAGTTCCTATCGAAGCAGACGGACGCATCGCTCAACAGCTATTACCGCGCCCTTGGCAACGGCCTCGTCACGGATGCATCCATTCGCCAGGCCTTGGCGCTGCAGGCGCTTGCCATAGTGCCAGAGGCACTGCGGCAGGAGCCTATCCTGCTCAGCGTGGACGACACGTCCATTGCCAAGTGGGGCAAGCACTTCGACGGTGTAGGCATCCTGTACGACCACGCCAAACACGATGGCAAGTCCTATTTCAATGGGCATGCCTTCGTCAGCCTGACGATGAGCGTGCCGGTCCTCCATGAGACCGCAGGCAAGCAGCAGATCCGTTATATCGCGGTGCCGATTGGCTACGTCATGAGCAACGGCGAAGCCTCGAAGCTGACACTTGCCTGCCAGCTTCTCGATGAAGTCATGCCAATCCTTGAAAAACGCCAGGTCATCCTGCTCTTCGATAGCTGGTACGCCAAGCGCGAGTTGCTCGCACATGCTCTCAGCTATCCGAATCTTAATGTGACCTGCAATGCACGCCACGATACGGCCATGTTCGAGTTGCCGGATTCGACGGCAGGCCGTCGCGGCCGTCCACCAAAGTACGGTAAACGCTTGATGCTGGACGAGATTGCCAATGATCTCACGAATTACCTTTGCCGGATGGACAACTATTTTGTTGCTCACCGTCTGGTGAAAACGCGCATCTTTGGCGACCATACCGTCCATGCCTATGTGACGCTGAGCAAGAGTGGCTCGTACCGTCTCTTTTTCAGCACCATAGATCCGATGGCGCTGCACATGAGCATTGCTTGGCAGGAGAACAAAGGGCTCCGCAACACCAGCTCCAAGCATATGGCGATTTACCCGCTCAAGCTCTACAAGCTCCGCTGGGGCATTGAGACGAACTACTACGAGCAGAAGATGTTCTGGGAGCTCGGCAGCTACAAAGTTCGCACAAAGACTGCGATTGAGCATCTGCTGAACCTAACGAATTCCGGGCACGCTCTCATGAAGATCCTGCCGTATGAGGACGAGCGGCTGAACACCTACCGGGACAAGAGCCCGCAAGAGCTGCGGCACGCGCTAAGCCAGCAGATCCACAAGGAAGTATTTTTCGCCACTTTGGTGTCCAAAGCCCAAAGTAGCATAAATTCAAGCACATTGCTCAAGGCTTTGCAAGCATTGGCTTGGGGCGATGAGCAAGCGGCTTAAAAGCTGTAAACTGTTGTATAATAGTAGAAAATTATGGAACTCAGGGACGGCAGGTGAAGCGACAATGGAACGGATTGAAGGAACAGTTACAACGGCAATATCGTATGCCAAGAGTATCGATGAGAAAGCGAGGGAACAAATCCGCCGCATGTGCAGCTATGAGCTGACGAAGGGGAGCCGGGTGCGGATTATGCCGGACGTCCATGCCGGGAAAGGCTGTACGATTGGTACGACGATGACAATCACAGACAAGGCAGTACCGAACATCGTCGGCGTGGACATCGGCTGTGGCATGTATACGATTGCTCTTGACAAGCAGCCGATTGATTTTGCCAGACTCGATGAAGCGGCTCACATCGTACCTTCCGGGATGAATGTCTGGCCTGAGAAACAGGCTGACTTCAATTTGCAGCGGCTCTATTGTTATGACAAGCTGAAAAAACTGTCTTGGATTGCCTGCAGTATCGGTACCCTGGGAGGCGGGAATCATTTCATCGAGGTCGATAAAACCCATGATGGTCGACATTATCTCGTCATCCATACAGGAAGCCGGAACCTGGGAAAACAGGTGGCGGAGATTTATCAGCGCATGGCCGTTGAGCTGAATGCCCATGATGAAACACTGGAAGAACGGCTCCAGCATATCATAGCAGAATACAAGGCAGCAGGACGGCAAAAAGAAATCCAGAAGGCCATCCAGCAGGCGAAGTCAGAACAACGCAGAGAAAAGCTGCCGGAAGATCTTTGCTTTGTCTCCGGAAAATACCTGAGGCAGTATCTGCATGATGTGGCTCTTTGCCAGCAGTTTGCTAGACTGAACCGGGAGCAGATTGCCAAAAAACTGCTGGAAAGAGCCGGCCTTCAGCCCGGCGAAGCGTTTCATACCATTCACAACTACATCGATGTCGATGAGATGATTCTCAGAAAAGGAGCCATCGCCGCACATAAGGGTGAAAAGGTTCTCATTCCCATCAACATGCGTGACGGAAGCATCCTGGCACTCGGCAAAGGCAATGCCGAGTGGAATTACTCTGCCCCGCACGGCGCAGGCCGCATCATGTCCCGTACCCAGGCAATCAAAGAGCTTTCCCTCAAGGAATACCAGCAGGAGATGGCAGGCGTATATACAACATCGGTAAACGAAGGTACCATTGACGAGGCTCCTATGGCCTACAAATCCCTTGACGATATCTTGGATGTCATCGGTGACACCGTGGACGTTATCGACGTGATGAAACCAGTCTATAATTTCAAGGCGGCAGAGGAGAAGCATTTCTAAAGCATCGGGAAGTGAAGTGACATATATGGAAAAACTAGGGTGCATGAAACGGATTGATGACTTGCGGTCTATCTGGCCGCATGAGGAACAGGATTTTTCAAAATGGCTTGCCCAAAAAGAAAATCTGGAACAGCTGAGTGATGCCATTGAAATTGACCTAGAGCTTGAGGAAACGGAATCTCCAGTAGGAAGTTTCAGTGTAGACATCTACGCCCGCGAAAGCGGGAGTTCCCGTGGGATTATCATCGAGAATCAGCTGGAAGATACCGACCATGATCATTTGGGAAAAATCATTACGTATGCGGCAGGGAAAGACGCTGAAATTATAGTCTGGATTGTCAAAAGGGCTCGTGATGAGCATAAACAGGCTATCGGATGGCTGAATCAGCATACGGATGAAAATATTGGTTTTTTCCTGATTGAAATTGAACTCTGGCGCATTGGGGATTCGCTGCCAGCACCACGGTTTAATGTTGTAGAACGTCCCAACGAATGGGCAAAAACGGTGAAAGCTGCAGAAACCCTGACGCCGCTGCGGAAATTCCAATTGAACTTCTGGCAGCAGTTCTGTGACTATGCCTTCGATAAAGACAGTAAGTTCAGCAAGAGCTTCTCATGCAGAAAGGCTTTCGCGACCAATTGGTACAACCTGAGTACCGGCGTATCGTCTGTGGTGGTAGAATTTACAATCAACACATCCCGCCATCGGGCGACAGCGGGCTTGTATGTTGCCAAGGGGAAGGATTGGTATAGGCAGCTGAAAGATAATCAAGATACGATAGAAAAGGAATTAGGCGCTTCCATTGAGTGGTCAGAAGGTGAAAAAGATGGACGTATGCTTTTGACCAAGGAGCTTGATGCGGCGTTTGATAGAAAAGAATATAAAAACTACTTTGACTGGTTCATGGAAAAAGCACTTCTGCTCAAGAAGATAGCCAATCAGTACAACACCGATTGAAGTGAACACGGGGGTGTTCAAAATCCCTGCTATCGTTCGATTGTATCAAATACAGACACCTTTGAGAAATGCAAATCCCCGTATTGATAAAAGAACTTTCCGCACCCCAAATTTTGAAAATCGCTTGATATATGGGCTTTTGAAGCACCTTGCTTCGAGGGTCCATTTTTTATTTTTCGGCGAAAAAATCATTTGCACATTTTTTGCACCTCATTTATCGAAAACCAAAATGCACAACATTTGAACAGCTAATTAAATACATGCGCTCACTTGTTTGATAGCCGTTCACGAGTTACTTGACTTTTCTCTCATTCTGAGCCATTACTAAATGTCAACTGGAGGTAAAAGTTATGGACTTAGAAAAAGAAGTAGAGTACCGGCTTGCCAGGTGGGTATTCGCTAATATATATCATGAAGGAAAAATTGACAAGCAGACATATCATCGGATACTTAATCGATTGATTGATGAGTGCAAGCCTCCTATGGAGTCGATGGAAGAAAGGTTCAATGAGGATGAGGACAATCAGAAAGATTGAAAAATTGCCTTCCCTGCCGATGATGGAAGAAGGGAAGATAAAGTGCAAACGAGTCGCCGTTTATGCGAGAGTATCTACAGATCACGAGGGACAGAAGACTAGTCTGAAGGCACAGAAGGATTATTATGCCAAATTGATTGCATCACATTCTGATTGGACGCTGGCCGGAATCTATGCGGATGATGGAATAACTGGCACTTCATATCTTCGCAGAGAAGCCTTCAAGAATATGATGGCAGATAGTAAGGACGGAAAAATCGACATGATCATTACAAAGTCAGTTTCCCGTTTTGCCCGGAATACGGTTGATGCCTTGCGGGCAATCAGGGAACTAAAGGATTATGGCATCGGGGTATTCTTCGAGAAGGAAAATATCTGGACACTGGACAGCAAAGGAGAATTTCTTATCACGCTGATGACCTCACTGGCACAGGAGGAAAGTCGGTCCATCTCGGAGAATGTCACTTGGGGACAACGAAAAAGATTCGCCGATGGCGGATATAGTGTAGCATACCGGCGTTTTTTGGGCTACGATTATGGATTTGTGGTGAATAATGATGAGGCCAGAGTAGTCAGGAGAGTTTACCGAATGTTCTTGCAAGGATATGGAACAACTACAATAGCAAGGAAGCTGACCGAAGAAAAGATTCCTTCACCGGGAGGACAGCCTCAATGGCACGGTTCTGTAGTGAGCAGTATACTTCAAAATGAAAAATACAAAGGGGATGCCCTGCTGCAAAAAACTTTTACCGTTGATTTCCTGACGCATAAGGCGAAAGTCAATCAGGGAGAACTGCCCAAATATTATGTAAGGCATGGTCATGAAGCAATCATCGCTCCATGGCTTTTTAACTATGTGCAGCAAAGAATTAAGGAGCGTGACTCGGCTTTCTATAGCGGAATTTCGCTATACACCAGTAAGTTCGTATGTGGAAAGTGCGGCGCTTTTTATGGCCCGAAGCCTGAGCATTCAACTGACAAGTACCATACAGTTACGTGGATGTGCCGCAATCGGTTCAAGAAAGGGAATTATTGTAGAAATATCCGAATTGATGAGGCAGATTTGGATAATTTGATATGCCAGATTGCATGGGTAAGCATAAAATGCCGGCCAGGGGTTATGGCCCTTTGCCGTAAGGTGGCCGAAGAAAACGATGAACTGCTGAATGCGATTTCTAAAGGTGGTTACAGGTATACGTATGCGGATATGGAGAATCTAGCTATTATCATTAAACGCATATTGGTATTTCCAGACGGGCATTTCGCTGTTGAATTAATCAGCGGGAATTACGTTTATTTCTCGTTCATCCCTAAAATACATAGAAATGTAAAGAAAACGAAGCGGGTAGGGAATGGATATTGCCTGTACTGTGGCGCACCCATCGAGCAGAACCCCAAACGCAGGGAGAAAAAATTTTGCAGCGATGACTGCCGGATGCTTTGGTGGAATTCACACAGGGATTTGGTGAAACATCATATGATAAGGACAGAACATTGCTTGCATTGTGGGCAGATTTTTCAGGTGTATGGTAATGCGAAAAGGAAGTATTGTTCTCATAAGTGCTATGTAGAGCACCGGTTTGGGAAGGATACTGATATAAACAGCTACAAACCGCGCTAAACCATTACAAATTCTTGAAGAAGACATTTGTTCAATGATATAATATAAATGCTCGGTGTGACGATTTTCACCGGGCATGAATTTTAATAAAGCAAATGAAAGGCGCGGACATCATGGCGGAAAACATTGAAGAACGTTGGATCAATGTAAATGAGGCGGCGGAGTATTTTGGTGTGAAATCAGCTGCTATCCGTGATTGGATTCGGAAGGGGAAGGGAAATCCTGCTCAGAAGATTGGGAAGTCCTGGAAATTCAAGTACTCAGAAATTAGTGCCTGGGCTAAAAGTCAGAAATAGTAAGCAGTGGTCTACAACATCATTGACTTACACAATTATTAAACTGTTAGGATAGAAATTTTACAGGGAGCTAACTCAGTGGAATTTTCATTATACTTAAAAGAGACATATCAGACGGCAAGCCTGCTTCAGGATATACGGGACGAATTAACTGTTGCTGTCAGAAATGCAATCCTGCTTCATGCTTATGACACTGATATAGATCTCTCGTTCGGAAAAATTCATATTAACAGTAAGGGAAGCGTTTCACAGATTAGTTTCAATGGCACCGATGTAACAGATATAGATGCTTTTATTGTCAGGCAAGCGTTTCACATAACCGACGATCATTACTTTGATATCCGGAAAAACATCAAAAATAATCGAAATGATTTTTTCTACTATCCTATCAAAATCAATGGCAGGATATCACTTACAGTTCTAAAGAGCAGCCCCTTCTTCGAAAGGAAATACGGGAGAGCCATTCATTCGAACGCATTCCGGGTCGAATATGCTTCAAAATATTTGCTTATATACAGTAGCAATACGGCTGTCCCGGATGTTTATTATATCGGTTTGTTTGGACCTGAACAGACAGCGAATACTCTGCTTGAAAAGGCTGGAAAAAGTCTAGGCGGCAAGAGTACCATTTACTACTGTTTCATGAATTCACGCCCTGAAATATTTCTGCATTTGGGGCAGGTCAAACAGGACTTTGTCGGTTATCATCCAGAAAAAAGTCCGGCTGCATACAATTTTTACATGGGCAGCGTAATAAGCGGTATATTCAAAATAAATAAAAAGACGGACAGCAATGGGAAAATCAAGGTCAAGGAAACACGAAGGAAATGTTTGCAAATGATAATAATGATGCAGTTTGGTTCAATAGACCAATTTTGCACCCAAAATAGGATAAATAAATTTCTTCTTTCTGCTTTTTTGTTAGGAACGGACGCTGTTATTAAATATACGAATGGGAATACAGTAACTCCTAAAAGACTTGAGGAGTTGCTGAATCTTCCGTTTTCTCCCAATGCTGACACTCTGAAAGATAAGAACCTGCTTGTTAAGGTAAATTATGAAGATATTCCAGAATGATTCCCTCAGCGGGATAAGCAATAAAATCGGGAAAAAGACATATCTTGAATTTATTGTGCATCTTTTAGAAACGGATTATTTTAATCCAATTGTGTTTTGCCATGATAACTATCGGTTTGATAGAAAACGGTATGCAGAGGTAATGATAGGATTTATTAATCTAATGTCATTTCTGCATTCTTGCGGGATTATGGTGGAAACAGAAGTTGAAGAGCTGACTGATGTAGAAACGTATATTTACCGCAATATTATGGGAGAAAAAGATAGCACTGATATGATTCAGTGCTATAGACTCCTGGAAATCGACTTTACTAATTTTAATATGAGTAATGCCAAGGTTCTGGAGAACTGCAAAGATGATGATTTTTCACTCGTCAAGATATATTTGCAATTGCGAGCTGGAACAGCAATGAACAAAAGAGCTATAGAAAATCTATCAAAGAGGCGTTACACGGATTCAGAGATGATTACACTCCGTAAACAGATTGAGAATATATCTGGCAAAACATTAGTCAAGCGCAAGGATAACGCCTATGAAATGAGGTGATTAAATGCAGGAGAATCTGCGGATGACGCCATCCGTTCAAAAAAATATATGTGAATACTTTAATGGAGATTATCAGGACTCCGTGTATCAGTACCGGTCTGGGAGTAATTTGGTAGAAATGTATACTACACGATTCGGTACCCCAAATATTGTGGCTGGCCCTTCCCGATGGACACTGTGTGATGACACGATAAATTACATGTATGAAATGGGAAATATCAATGAATTCTTCACTGTAATGTTATCACTCAGAAATATTAATAAAGAGTTGCGAGAAACAAATCAGGCAATTGTTGCGGAAAAAAGAAAGGAGGCCATAGACAGAATTAATCAAATGCTTCTCGAAGATGATCTCGAACTTCTGAGTCTCAACAATCGGCTTATCTTACACCATATTGATGATGATTCAGATTTGATTGGCAGCGGCGGATTTGCTAATGTTTACAGGGTTCCAGGAACGAACACTGTAGTCAAGAAACTCCGGGATGAATTTAAGGACAATGACGGAATAGTGTCGAGATTTAAGCAGGAGTTTCACTTGATACACGATAAGCTGCAAGGCATTGATGGCATTATCAAGGGATACGAATATAACGTTGATGAAATTTCATACACAATGGAATATTGCAGCACCGATTTAAAGAATTATATAGCTGACATGAATCTAAATGAAACGCAGCGCATAGACCTTGTTCTTGAAATTTTGGGAATTATGGATCAGGTACATAATCGCGGAGTGCTTCATAGGGATTTGTCACCCAAGAACATCTTTATTAAAGACGGGCATCCGATTATTGCTGATTTTGGACTCGGAAAAGCCATTGATGGGGATGGGAGAACATACGTGACTATTGACACATCTATGAACGGCACCCTTGAATATTGTGACCCGCGTCAGTTTCAAGGATTAGGCTTTGCTGATAAACAGTCAGATATATATTCTCTTGGAAGAATAGTCAATTATGTTATGACGAGAGATTCTGATAATTTCAAACATACACTCAGCATTGTCAGCACAATAGCGACAGAGGCGTCATTGGATGCCCGATATCATACTATTAAGGAAATGATAGATAAAATAAATCGACTGACAAAGACTAAGGCAGATAACGAGTATGCTATGAAGTGTGAACGGTTTCTGTCAGTCGGACATTATGATAAAACCATGGACGAATTTCTCCTGTCATTTGAAGAAGATAATCTGATAAATCGTTTGAACAATATAAAGTTTAGATATGTGTACTCAAAGATTGTGGCGAATGTTTCATACAACGCTATTATGATAGACAGATTTGAATCGCTTCATCAGATTTTTCTGCATCCGATTGGACATACTTTTGCCAGTTTTGATGCCGTAGCTTATTTGTGTATTGATACGCTTAAAAAGTATAGAAACATCACCCCCGCATTAAAAACAATTCTGGGAGAGTGCATATATGATATAGCTGTGGGCATCGATCGATGGAGGGTTCAAGAATATTTTAAAAAAAATTACCGGGATCTAGAACCCGATTACATTCAAGAAGCAATAAGTGCTTCGCTTAAACGAATAAAATAAAAATTATACGTCTGATTTTTAGACCACCTGTTTTTACGGGTGGTCTTTTATTTTTCCTTTTTTCATTTCGATATCATAAAGCTAGGAAACGCAAAAGACTGAATCAGTAGTTTGAAAACGGTTCCGACAGTCATTCGTTTGAACATTGATATGGAAACAGGCAAGCCTGCCTCCATATGAGTGCTCAGGCACTCGAAAAAAATCTCTGTTGTCCGAGATGCGCATGAGGACGATGGGATGCATAGACAGTTCTGGATTACCGCAGTGATGCGGTGGGCAGGACTGGAAATGCCCCCACCGTTTGTTCCCGTGTGCCATTTTGGGCTTACCAGGACCTGTGGGGGACTTTCCCCGCAGGTCTTTTTGGCATCCCTTCGTCCTCTGGCACGGACGGAAAGGATGCCAAAAATGAAAATCAGAGTCAAACACTACAGTTGGGATGAATCGAAAGCACCAGTGGTCACGGTAGTGGAAGTCCCTGAAGGTGACTGTCAGATCATGATCGAGCGGGATTACGAACTGAGAAAACAGGCGGCAAAGGAAGGGGAAGAAGTTACCCGGCGCAGTGCCCAGGAAATCATGAACGAAGACTTCAACAAACCCCTCTACAATGATTGGCACAGGGAGCACCGCAGAAGAAGTGAGTTCCCGAATTATCAGGGAAGGGATGAAGAAGATATCAGCTTGGCGAATCCCATCGAAGATGCTCCTGATACCTGCGGTTGTGCAGTTGCTGGGAGCGGATGCAAACGGAATGGAAAGGCAATGCCGGATATGAGTCTTGTGAGCCGGGATGAAGTGGAACGGGATCGCGAAGCCAGCGATGAAGAGACCAAGCAAACCATCAGGATCGCATTGGCCAAGAAAACGGAATGGGCAGAAGCTGTCATTGCTGTCTATATCGATGGAGAATCCGTCCGGGCATATGCTGCCAGAACAGGTGCCAATGAAAACAATATCACCCAGAAGCTGAAGCGAGCAAAGAAAAAATTACAGGAATTTTTTGGAAACCGTCAGATTTGACGGGCTCTCCTGGCTAATGAATAGGAAAACAATTCCAAACTTACTTTCAAGGAGGTCATCAAAATGACTACAACAAAAGACTTCATTTATAACGGGATGGATGTGCGGACGGCTGTTTTGAACGGAGAGCCATGGTTCGTGGCCGCCGATGTGTGCCGCATCCTTGGTATTGCCAACCCCAGCGATGCTCTTTCGAGGCTGGATGACGATGAAAAGAATACCCTAGTTTTAACCGAGGGTATTCCTGGCAATCCGGAAAAACGTGTTGTGAATGAGCCGGGACTCTACACCCTGATTCTCAGCAGCCGGAAACCTGAAGCCAGGGCATTTAAAAGATGGGTAACACACAAAGTCATTCCTTCTATCCGCCAATCCGGTCTGTATGCAACGGAAGCTATCCTTGATAATCCGGACCTTGCCATTGCAGTCTTTACTAAGCTCAAGGAAGAACGGAAACGGCGTGAATCCATGGAACTTTTGGCAGCTGCTCAGAAGCAGCAGATCGCAGAGCTCCAGCCGAAGGCAAGCTACTACGATCTGGTCCTTCAATGCAAAGATCTGGTTCCGACTTCGGTCATTGCAAAGGATTATGGATGGTCTGCCCGGCATATGAATAACTGGCTCCATGAACACGGAATCCAGTACAAGCAGGGAAAAATATGGCTGCTCTACCAGAAATACGCTCCCATGGGGTACACCAGCACCAAGACATACAGTGTTCCCGATAGCTATGGCATTCCCCATAACCGCACTTATATGTACTGGACCCAGAAGGGACGACTGTTTATTTATCAGCTGATGACGTCCGAAGGCAACTATCCGCTTATCGAAAAGGGGCGTGGCGACAGTGGAGAAATTTAACCAGGAGCATTATCAGGATCCTACTCCGCAGAGAGCCCTCAGTGCTGTCGAAGCCCAGCGGAAGGCACTCCGGGCTTACCGGCCTCTCGTATATATCTGTTCCCCGTATTCCGGGGCAACGGATAAAAATATCCTGGCAGCAAGGCGGTACTGCCGCTTTGCCTTCGAAGAAGGGTACTTGCCCTTGGCTCCGCATCTCCTCTTTCCTCAGTTCCTGGATGACCGGGATCCAAAGGAACGGGAGGCAGGGCTCCATTTCGGCAACATCCTCATGAGTCTTTGCCGGGAAGTGTGGGTATTCGGGGATACCATATCTCCTGGCATGGATGCGGAGATTCGGCGGGCCAGATGGAAGAACTATCGGCTGAGATTCTTTAACGAAACCCTCGAGGAGGCAGAAAGATGAGATTTACGATTTACACGGCTGACTGTACCGGCAACGAACGAAATGCCATATATCCTAATAAAGCAGTCATCACAAGCAGCAGGGAACTGGGGACGGCTGCTGCTTTCGACCACGTTTGTGCGGCCTATAAGGACAACTACCGGAGCCGGGATAACTTCCTGGCTTCCGATGTGGCGGTGATGGACTGCGACAACGACCATACGGAAAATCCGAAGGAGTGGGTGACGGGAGAAAAGCTCCTTGCCATGCTGCCAAACGTGGCTGTGGCCATCGTCCCGTCCCGGAATAGTGGGAAAGCCAAGGAAGGCCGGAAAGCCCGGCCCCGGTTCCATGCGTATTTTCCCATCACCGAAGTGCAGGACGAAAAAGCCTATACGGCCCTGAAGCAGGGGATCCGGGAAGAGTTTCCCTTCTTCGACGCCCAGGCTCTGGATGCAGCCCGGTTCCTGTATGGCACGGAAGTGGTGCCGGAAGCTATCTTATGGCAGGAAGGGAAGCAAACCATCACGGATTTTCTGGCCGGCCTGGGACCTTTGGAACCCGACCAGACGGAACCTCCCTTCTATACCGGGAGTTCTATCCCGGAAGGCAACCGGAACAACACCATGTCCCACTTTGCCGGCCGGGTGCTGAAGCGGTATGGGGATACGGAAAAAGCCTACGAAGCCTACCTGCAGCGGGCTGAGAATTGCGAACCGCGGCTTCCGGAAAAAGAGCTGGACACCATCTGGAAAAGTGCCCTGAAGTTCTTCCGGAACAAAATCCAGCAAAGCGAGGGGTATGTGCCCCCGGATGAATACAACAAAGCTGTTGGCCACCCGTCCCTCCAGCCGGATGACTTCTCGGATATCGGGGAAGCCAAAGTCCTGGCCCGGACCTGTATGGGACGCCTTCGGTACACCAGTGCTACGAAGTACATCGCCTACGTGGGTAATCACTGGGATGAAGATGAACATAAGCCTCTGGGCGTCATCGAGGACTTTATGGATGACCAGCTGGCAGACGCAGAAGAAAAGATCCGCCAGGCAGAAGATGACCTGACCGCCATCGGGATCTCCCGGGAAGACGTGAAGTCCAGAAGCAAGACCCTGGCCAACCAGATTCCCGGGGAAAAAGGCCATTTGCTGACGGCACTTCTCAGCGCGGATGCTTACAAGAAATTCGTCATGAAAAACCGGAACTACAAGAACATCCTCAATGTCCAGAATGCCGCCACCCCCATGCTGGCCCTGGATGTTTCCGAGCTGGACTATGATCCGGAACTTTTGAACACCCCGGAAGCCACCTACGACCTTTCCAAAGGGATGCATGGAAAACGGCCCCATGACCCGGATGACATGATCACCAAAGTCACCGCCTGCTCTCCCGGAACCCAGGGAGGAAACATGTGGCAGGAAAGCCTGGACCTGTTCTTCTGCAAGGACCAGGAGCTGATCCGGTACGTGCAGCAGATCGTGGGGATGGCCGCAGTGGGCCGAGTCTATGCCGAACAGATGATTATCGCCTATGGCGGCGGGGCCAACGGGAAATCCACCTTCTGGAACACCATCGCCAGGGTGCTGGGGTTGTATTCCGGCAAGATTTCCGCCGAGACCATGACCATGAACTGCCGGCGAAACGTAAAACCGGAAATTGCAGAACTGAAAGGGAAGCGGCTGATCATCGCTTCCGAACTGGAAGAAGGCCAGCGGCTCAATACGGGGATGGTGAAGCAGATCTGTTCTGTGGACCCCATCGAAGCGGAGAAGAAGTTCAAGACTCCCTTCCATTTCGTCCCCTCCCACACACTGGTCCTTTACACCAACCACCTGCCGAAAGTGGCCGCCAACGATGACGGCACCTGGCGGAGGCTGATTATCATTCCCTTCAACGCCAGGATTACTCGGAAAAACGACATCAAGAACTATTCGGACTACCTGTTCGAACAAGCCGGGCCGGCCATTTTGAAGTGGGTCATTGAAGGCGCGGAAGCTGCCATCCGGAAGAAGTTCAAGATTGAGGAACCGGAAGCCGTGCGGAAAGCAGTAGAGAAATACCGGGAGGACAACGATTGGCTGGGACAATTCCTGGACGCCCATTGTGACGTGGATCCCTCCTTCACGGAGAAGTCGGGGGATTTGTACCAGCAGTACCGGATCGTCTGTATGCAGACGGGTGAATACACTAGAAGCACTTCGGATTTCTATGGGAATCTGGAGAAGGCGGGGTTCTTCCGTCACAAGACGAAGAAAGGAATCGTTGTTCACGGGCTGCGGTTGAAAGAAGGACAGGATTTTCTGGACTAAAAGGTGCAGGTGGGTGCAGGTCTACTACTGACAGTCCTAAAGAAGAATTTTTTAAGAAGTTCTATATAAAGGTATGTTGAAGACCTTCACCACCTGCACCCCATGGGATTAATGGAAAAATCTAAAAGGTGCAGGTGGGTGCAGGTCTACTACTGACAGTCCTAAAGAAGAATTTTTAAAAGAGTTCTATATAAAGGTATGTTAGAGACCTTCACCACCTGCACCTTATGAAAAGTGACAGTAGTGACACTCTCACCTGAAAGTCCTAAAGAAGATTTTAAAAAAGGATCTATAGAGAGGGTATGTTGAAGAGTGTCACCACCGTCACTCCCATACTGAAGGAGGAAAAGCGATGATCAACAAGAAAGAACGGACGATTGAACTGTACAAACTGGTGGGAGCCGAAATGCGGCTGTTCCGGACATTGGGTGGAAATCTTGCCATCCACATGTCTCAGGTCCTTTTGTCTACGGATACGGACAAATTCATGCGGGTCCTGCAAAAGATTGATGAAGTGCGGTCCCGGGCGGAAGACAATATGTTCCATGACCATCCGGAAGTCAGCAATGACTATCTGAATGTGTTTTACGGAGACCTGAAGCATGAACCCAGAACCCCGGTGGATGCGGAAGTGATGGCAAAGGCAAAGGAGGCAGCAGATGTCCTTTTTAAATGAGAAACAAGTAGAACTGAAGCTGGTGACGGAAACGAGGAAGAAAGGCGGACTGGCTGTGAAGTTCGTTTCCCCTTCCTTTTCCGGCATGCCGGACCGGCTGGTCCTTCTTCCTGGTGGGAAGCTGGCCTTTGTGGAAGTGAAGGCACCGGGGAAGAAACCACGGGTTCTGCAGGTGAAAAGGCACGAAAAGCTTCGGGAGCTGGGGTTCCGGGTGTTCGTCCTGGATGCCCTGGAAGATATCCCCGGGCTGCTGCAGACCATCGCGGAAGGAGGTGATGCCCAATGAAGTTCATACCCCATGCATACCAGACATATGCCATCGAGTACATCAAGACCCACCCGGTGACGGCTCTCCTGCTGGATATGGGCTTAGGTTCGGCAAAACGGTGACGACCTTGACGGCTATTCGGGATTTGATGTATGACTCCTTTGAAGTCCACCGGGTTTTGATCGTGGCCCCCCTCAGAGTAGCGAGAGATACTTGGCCGGAAGAACTCCGGAAATGGGACCACCTGAAGGAGCTCACCTGCAGCGTTGTCGTGGGGTCCGTGACGGAACGGCGGCAGGCCCTCCAGAAACCTGCGGATCTATACATCGTGAACCGGGAGAACCTGGTGTGGCTTTGCAAGAACTGCCGGCTGGATTTTGATATGGTGGTCCTGGACGAACTGTCTTCTTTCAAGAACCAGCAGGCCCAGCGGTTCAAAGCCATGAAGGCCCTGCGGCCCAAGGTGAAACGGATCGTGGGCCTCACGGGGACTCCCAGCGGCAACGGCCTTATGGACCTGTGGGCGGAGTTCCGGCTCCTGGACATGGGAGAGCGTCTGGGGAGATACATCAGCCAGTACCGGAATACCTACTTCCAGCCGGACAAACGGAACGGGATGGTGGTGTTTTCCTACAAGCCCCTGCCGGGAGCAGAGGACGCCATCTACCGGAAAATTTCGGACATCACCGTATCCATGAAGGCCACAGACTATCTGCAGATGCCGGATTTGGTACGTGTGAAAACCGAGGTCAATCTTTCGGACTCGGAGCGGAAGCGGTATAATGACTTCAAAAAGTCTCTCGTGCTGGAACTGCCGGGAGGCGAGGTGACGGCAGCCAATGCGGCCTCCCTTACGCTGAAGCTGACCCAAATGGCCAACGGAGCCATCTACACCGATGACGGAAAGACCATCCATCTCCATGACCGAAAGCTTGATGCCCTGGAAGACATGGTGGAAAGCGCCAATGACCGGCCGGTCCTTGTGGCCTACTGGTTCCGGCACGACCGGGAACGGATCTGTCAGAGGATGGAAGCCAGGGAACTGAAGGAGAGCAGGGACTTTGCCGACTGGAACGCCGGGAAGATCCCGGTGGCCCTGATCCATCCGGCTTCTGCCGGGCACGGCCTCAACCTGCAGCAGGGCGGGTCCATCCTGATCTGGTTCGGGCTCACCTGGAGTTTGGAACTCTACCAGCAGACGGTGGCCCGGCTCTGGCGGCAGGGACAAACCAGCCGGACGGTGATCGTCCAGCACATTGTGACGAAAGGCACCATGGACGAACGGATCCTGAAGGCCCTGGAGAAGAAAGACAGTTCCCAGGCGGATCTCATTGAAGCCGTCAAAGCGGATTTGGAGGGAAAAGCATGAACGCGAAAGAGTACTTGCAACAGGGATTCTACCTGGATAAGAAAATAGAGAGCAATCTTCGGGAAGTGGCCGAGCTCCGGCATCTTTGCCTGGGCATCTCAGCAGCCGGGCTGGAAGAAAGCCACAACCCCAACCGGCCCACGGAAGCCCCCTTCGTCCGGACCATCGAGAAGATCTGGGAGCGGGAGCAGGAAATCAACCGGGAAGTGGACCGGCTGGTGGACCTGAAGTATGAGATTGGCCAGGTCATCGACCGGGTGGAAGACGAAGCCCAGCGGCTGGTCCTCCGGGACCGGTACATCCACTTCGATGCCTGGGAGGACATTGCCCGGAGCATGGGCAAAGGGATCCGGTGGATCTACGCCGTCCACAGTGATGGGGTGGCGGCCGTTGAAAAAATTTTGGAGGAGCGCAGTACATTGCAGGAAAATGCAGTAGATACACACTAGAATTCAATAGACCCTTCGTGGTATGATAGACTCACGAGAAAAGGAAATAAAGTGAAGCCTTGCAGGATGTAAGAATCCTACAAGGCTTTTTTTATGTACGATATGAGGATTAATCCTTTTTTGTGGGAGCAGAACTTTTGTACAGCTGATTTAGAACAAGCAGGAACCATTCTATTTCTTCCGGAAGAGTTTCTTCCAGACTCGCTCCAGCCCAGTACGTCAAATATCTCCATTTGGAGTACAAGCCGGACCCAAGGGTTTCCCAGTTATAGACGTGACTGATAAGGTCATGTAGCGCTTGCCCGGAATGAGCTGTTTTCTCCTGCTCTAAACGATTTCTAAATTTTATCCCGGTATCCATTTCAAAACCAAGGAATTTACATTCCCGACCAAACCAGGATTCAAAATCATGATAGAAAAAGTGGGAGGGTTCGGCTTTGTTACATTGGAATCGGTGCATCCAGATTTCTGCAAACAAATGGATTGCTTCTCGACTGGCTAACATGGATACCACCTTCTAATCTCTTTTGTTTTTTATTTTATCATGGCATCCACGACCAAACAAGAATAAACGGAAGGGAGATGGCAGCTGTGCCGAGAAAACCGAAACGCCCCTGTTCTTATCCAGGCTGCCCGAACCTGACGGATGGTCGGTACTGTGAGAAGCATCAGAAGATCATCGCCAAGCGGTACGAAAAGTATGAACGCAGTCCTGTGAGTAAAAAACGGTACGGCCGGACCTGGAAGAAGATCCGAGATGCTTACGTAGCCAGCCATCCTCTTTGCGAACTGTGTCTGAAGCATGGCCGGTATGTGGTGGCGGAAGAAGTTCACCATAAGAAACCGCTGGCGGAAGGCGGCACCCATGCCTGGAACAACCTGATTGCCCTATGCAAAGCCTGTCACGCAAGGATTCATGCCCAAAGAGGAGATCGATGGCACCAAAAAGTCACAAGAAAAAGCGGACTATCAGAATGATAAATCTGAAACAAAGTTATATACCCAGGGGGCGTATGAATCTCTGGAAGCCCGGAAAGCCAGAACGGGCGAGGGGTCACGCGCGAAAAAAACGCGTTTTCAAAAAGGGTATTGACCCGGTGAAAAAGGGGGTGTGAAAAATGGCAAAAGACGGAACCATGCGAGGGGGATTGCGGGTGGGCCAGGGGCGGAAACCCAGGGCCCTGCTGGACAAACTGCCGGACAATCCGGGGAAGCGGCCGCTTAAGGTGATGGACCTGCCGGAAGGGGCGGATCTATCTGGAGAAGATATGCCGGAACCCAAAGCCTACATGAAGGAAAAGCAGCGGAACGGCGGGAAGCTGGAGGCGGAAGAAATCTACCGGGAAACCTGGCTGTGGCTCAAAGCCCGGCACTGCGAGAAACTGGTAAGCCCTCAGCTCATCAGCCAGTACGCCATGGCGGTGTCCCGGTGGATCCAGTGCGAACATGCCATTTCGGAATATGGCTTTCTGGCCAAGCACCCCACCACCAATGCGGCCATTGCTTCTCCATACGTGACCATGGGCCAGAACTACATGAAGCAGGTGAACCAGATCTGGTATCAGATCTACCAGGTGGTGAAGGAAAACTGCTCCGTGGAGTTTGCCGGCAACACGCCCCAGGATGACGTGATGGAACGGCTGCTGCGGTCGCGGAAGGTATAGCATGACAGCAAGAGAATTCATTTCCCGGCTGAGGGGATATCCCCTCACCAAACAACAGATCAAAACATTACGAGGACAAGCCCTTTGTGGGGACCTGAACGGTGCCCGCAGGGGGCTTGCTGCGATTATAAGGAGAAACATGGCATGGAGAAAACAACCAAAGAGATGAGGCTCCTCCCCGTCGATGAGCTGATTCCCTATGTAAATAACGCCCGGACCCATTCCCCGGAACAGATTAACAAGCTCCGGGCCAGCCTGCGGGAATTCGGGTTCATCAACCCGGTGATCATCGATAAGGACAAGAACATCATTGCCGGCCACGGTCGGGTGATGGCAGCCCGGGAAGAAGGGATCAAAGAAGTGCCCTGCGTCCTGGTGGACTATCTTACCGAAGCCCAGAAGAAAGCCTATATCCTGGCCGACAACCGGATGGCCCTGGATGCCGGATGGGACGAAGAAATGCTGCGGGTGGAAATTGAATCCCTCCAGGGAGCGGACTTTGATGTGAGCCTCACCGGCTTTAGCGATGACGAAATCGCCCATATCTTCGATGAAGAAACAGAAGCCAAAGAAGACGACTTCAACGTGGAAGAAGAACTGCAGAAGCCGGTGTTTTCCAAAGCCGGGGACCTCTGGCAGCTGGGCAAGCACCGGGTCCTGTGCGGGGATTCTACCAAGCCGGAAACTTATGCTCAGTTGATGGATGGAGTAAAGCCAAACCTGGTCCTGACGGATCCTCCGTACCTGGTCAACCTCCGGAGTACTTCCGGGAAGATCAGGAACGATGATCTGAACGACCAGGAAGGGTACGAGTTCCTGAAAAAGGCTTTCACCTGCTTCCATGATGCCATGGTGGCGGACGCCTCCATCTATGTGTTCTACGCCACCATGAAGGCCCGGGTCTTTTACGACGCTTTCGAAGATGCCGGTTTCAAAGTGGGAGCTGGCCTGATCTGGAAAAAGCCCAAGGCCCCCTTTATGCGCACCGACTGGAAGTTTAACATGGAACCCATTATCTTCGGGTGGCGGAAAGACGGAAAACACAACTGGTACGGGGACCAGAAACAGAAAGCAGTCTTTGAGTTTGACGGGATCAAGAACAGCAAAGAGGACGGTTTCGGGCACCCCTCCAGTAAGCCGGTGCCCATGCTGGCCTATCTGATCAAGCTGAGCAGCCAGATCAACGGGGTGGTGCTGGACGGATTCCTGGGGTCTGCTTCCACCCTCATGGCCTGCGACCAGCTGGGCCGGATCTGTTATGGGGTGGAGCTGGAACCCAAGTTCGTGGATGTGGCGGTGAAGCGGTACCTGGCTTCCCACGAAGGGGAGCAGGACAGCGTGACCGTCCTGCGAAATGGGAAAACATACACCTACCAGGAAGTTGTGGGCGGAGAAAAATAAAGAACAAAAAGGGCTACATTTTGCTTGCTATTATTCGCCTTTAGAGTGATTAATAACAGTACCAAAATACCCTAAGGAGGTACCAATCATGAAGGTCGAATACAACAGACAAGGTGCAGCGAGAAAAGAACTGGTCCAGGCCATCAGCGCCATTACGGGAGAAAAGGCAAAGTACCTTTTTCTTCCCACCAAGGCTTACCGGATCGGCAGCATTATGGTGTGGAAAAACGGTGCCATGGAATGTGAAGACGGAGAACTGTTCCAGAAGGTGGTAAAAGAACTGGAAGCCAGAGGATTCAAGCCAGAAGAAACGGCTGCAGAACAGGCAGCAACGGAAGAAACTCCGGAACAAGAACCTGTAAAGGAAACGGCAGAACCGGATGCAAACCCGGAACCAGAACTTTCCCAGGAAACGGCTGAACTGGAAGAAGGGACGGAACCTGAAACAGCCCAGGAACCGGAAGAAACTCCTGAGAAAGTCGACACCCTCACCATTTCCTTTCCGGACGATTTCACGGAAGAAGACTTCGAGAAACTTCAGAACCTGGTGGCCTCTAAAGCCGGCCTTTTCAAAAAGGCCCTGGGGACGGATGACCTGACCATCATCCGCAGCGAAGGGAAAATCAACTTCCCCTGGTTCCACGAAGCGGACGGCGCCAAGGTCCAAGCCTACTCCAGACTGGTGAAGGCCCTGTGCCAGTTTGCCAAGAACGCCAAACGGGTCACGGCCAAAGAACATGAAGTCCCCAACGAGAAATACGCCTTCCGGTGTTTCCTCCTGCGCCTGGGCTTTATCGGGAAGGAATACAAGGACTGCCGAAAGATCCTGCTGGAAAAGCTCAGTGGGTCAGCGGCCTTCCGGAACGGAGGGAAAAAAGATGCGGTTTCCCAATAAAGAGCTGCTGGAATTTCTACAGCAGGAATACCCTCCCGGAACCCGGGTACGCCTTACCCGGATGGACGATCCCCAGGCACCGCCTTTGGGTACGAAAGGCACGGTGACCGGCGTAGATGATATAGGGTCCCTCCTGGTGGTTTGGGACAACGGATCCCACCTTAATGTGATCCATGGGGTGGATGAGGTGCAAAAACTGAATAAAGACACGAAATAATTAATAATTATTCTCAAAATCCCTTGCTATTCTGTGCGTTTAGAGTGATATATACACATGCCAAAGAACACACAAACCTAGCGAAAGGATGACGAGAAGGATGAAAACACTGCACTTCGGGATTGAAATGGAAATGACGGGGATTACGAGAGAAAAGGCGGCCAACCTGATGGCCGGTTTCTTCGGAACAGGACGGGGCACCTATGAAGGCGGAGCCTACGATACCTACACCGCCCTGGATAACCAAGGACGGACATGGAAAGCCATGAGCGACTCCAGCATCCGACCTCAGAGAAAGGTGTGCGGCCAGATCGAGGGCGCCACCCGGGACTACCGGACGGAAGTGGTAAGCCCCATCCTTTCCTACGACGACATCCCGAAGCTGCAGGAACTGGTACGGACCCTGAGAAAAGCCGGGGCCCTGGTGAACACCTCCTGCGGGATTCACATCCATGTGGGAGCCGAGAAGTTCACCCCGAAAACCCTGCGGAACCTGGTAAACCTGGTGGCCAGCAAGGAAGATATGATCTACCATGCCCTCCAGATCGACGCCCTCCGGGAAGCCAGATACTGCCAGAAGACAGATGAAACCTTCCTCTGGGAACTGAACAAGAAGCAGCCCCGAACCATGGCAGAATTTGCCGACATCTGGTACATCCAGGCACCCTTTGGTCGGGATGAACATTACAACAACAGCCGGTACCACGGGCTCAACCTCCACGCCACCTTCACCAAAGGGACCGTGGAATTCCGGCTTTTCAACGGCACCCTCCACGCCGGGGAAATCAAGGCATACATCCAGTTCTGTCTGGCGGTGGCCCATCAGGCACTGACCCAGAAGAAAGCCTCCGCCAGAAAGACGGAGACGGACAACGAGAAATACGCCTTCCGGTGCTGGATGCTCCGGCTGGGGCTTATCGGGGAAGAATTCAAGACCTGCCGGCTCCACATGCTGAAACACCTCACCGGGAATTCCGCCTGGAGAAACGCCGCCTGAAGGCGGTAGCCACAGGCAGGGGAAGGGGCCGTAAGGCCCTGTTCTTCTTTCTTGTATACTTGCATAAATACACAGAATTCGCTTGCTATTATGTGCCTTTAGAGTGATTAATAGACATGCCAAAGGGGACAGCCCCCAAAAGCAAAAAGCACATGAAAGCGAGGAAATACCCATGAGAACGATCATTACCCTGGACGCCAAGAAAATCAGTAAGAAAGCAGCCTGTGAAATGTACGGAGAGGCCGACGTGAACAAAATGATCCGGGAAGCCAAGAAAGCCTTTTTAGAAGACCCGAATGAAGAAAGCACCTGGTGGATGGGAAACGGAATGCTGACCATCGAATTCCGGTAAAACAAAGGAGGAAAACAAAATGACAAAGATGGAAATGCTGGAAAGATTCTACGAACGGCACGAGGAGCTGGAAAGAAAGTTTGATGCAGCAGAAAAAGCCGGAGATACCAAGGCCATGGACGCCTGCCAGGATTCCCACCAGGATCTTCTCCAGGAAGTTCGGGTGGAAGGGGAAGCCTTCGGAGACATGATGCGGCTTTACAGCGAGATGAAACAGCAGGGGAACAGCCAGATTGACCTTTCCGGGACTTACCGGGAGCCAGAAAAGATTCTCGAAACCTTCCGGGAATTTGGGGTGACGGAATTCACCTTCTCCTCCACCTGGTCCAGCGCCATTCAGGTGGCCTGGGCATTTACCCAGATGGGCTGCACTCTCGAAGGAATGACCGAGATTTACGGATCCGGCAGGAAATTCATGAGCAACGAATACGAAAAAGTCCCGGCTTACATTTTTAAGATTAATTAAAGAAAAAACGAGAAAGGAGCCCGCGGGCTCCTTTTCTACTGCATATTTCAAAAGAAGGGAGGCAGCCCAATGCGGAAACTCAAAAAGTACAAGCCCACTAAGTTCAAAGCTAAAACGTCCACCTACAACAAAGAATTGGCAGATTATGCAGTGGCCTTTATCGAGAGCTTGTGTCACACCAAGGGAACCTGGGCGGGCCATCCCTTTGAACTGATCGACTGGCAGGAACAGATCATCCGGGATCTGTTCGGGACGGTAAAACCCAACGGGTACCGACAGTTCAATACGGCCTACATCGAGATCCCTAAGAAGCAAGGAAAGCAGCTGGCCCTTGATACGCCGATCCCGACTCCTGATGGCTGGAAAACCATAGGAGAACTTATGGTGGGAGACCGGGTCTTTGATGAAACGGGAACCCCTTGCAATATCGTGGCCAAAAGCGTAGTGGATGACACGGAACAGGCCTATCGCCTGACATTCCGGGACGGTTCCTCCATTGTGGCCGGCGAGCGCCATTTGTGGGATGTGGAATACATTCACGGGAAACGGAAGAAAAAGGAATGGACCACAGGAGAGATCTATAAAAAGGTCAGGGCATACAGAGAACGTTTTATAGGAACCCCCGAAGCGCGTCGGTCCTTAATCCGAATCCCCGTTGCCAGCCCTCTGCAGACGCTTCCCGCACAGCTCCCCCTTGATCCGTACCTTTACGGATACTGGCTGGGGAATGGATGTGCCAACAAACCCTGCATCACCATCCGGACAGAGGACGTGGAAGAAGTCCTGTCCCATATTCCTTATGAAACGCATAACCGCTATCCACAGAAGTGCGGCGGGAGCGATGTGGTGTATTTTGATGAATTGCGGGACATCCTCGTACCGACCTTCAGGGATAAAAGGATCCGTCCGGAATATCTTCGGGCATCTGAGGCACAGCGCTGGCGACTTCTCCAGGGCCTTGTGGATTCTGACGGGAGCATCGGGGACAAAAAAGCACAGAGCACCTATACCAGCACGATCAGGCAGCTTGCCCTGGATGCGCGGGAACTGCTCTGGAGTCTTGGCATCAAGAACGCCATGACGGAAGGGCCTTCCCTGCGGTATGGCAAACCCACCGGGGAAACGCTCTATGTCATCCGGTTCACTTCATTTTCTGACCAACCGACATCACAACTGAAAAGAAAAAGCAGCCGGAAGAGGGAACGTGTGAAAAAGACACGCTCCCTTTTCCATTATCTGGAGAGCATCGAGCCGATAAAGGAAAAAGTCTCCATGCAGTGCATCCAGGTGGACAGCCGGAGTCATTGCTACCTTGCCGGGCGGTCTTTTATACCGACCCATAACAGTGAGCTGGCCGCAGCTGTGGCACTCCTGCTCTGTTGCGGGGACGGGGAAGAAGGGGCCGAAGTCTATGGCTGTGCCGCAGACCGGCAGCAGGCCTCCATCGTTTTTGAAGTAGCGGCCGATATGGTCCGGATGTGCCCGGCTCTCAGCAAGCGGGTCAAGATCCTGTCTTCCCAGAAGCGGATGGTGTTTCGTCCCACCAACAGCTTCTACCAGGTTTTGTCTGCAGAAGCTTACTCCAAGCACGGGTTCAACATCCATGGGGTGGTGTTTGATGAGCTCCACACCCAGCCCAACCGGGAATTGTTCGACGTGATGACCAAAGGCTCCGGGGATGCCCGAATGCAGCCTCTGTACTTTCTCATTACCACAGCCGGGACGGATACTCACAGCATCTGCTACGAAGTCCATCAGAAAGCTATGGATATCCTGGAAGGGAGAAAGCATGACCCTACGTTTTATCCGGTGATCTACGGGGCCGCGGAACAGGATGACTGGACCGACCCGAAGGTGTGGAAGAAGGCCAACCCCTCCCTGGGGATCACTGTGGGGATCGACAAAGTGAAGGCCGCCTGCGAATCCGCCAAAGAGACACCCAGCGAAGAGAATGTGTTCCGGCAGCTGCGGCTGAACCAATGGGTGAAGCAGTCTGTTCGGTGGATGCCTATGGATAAGTGGGATGCCTGTGCTTTCCCGGTGCGGGAGGAAGATCTGGAAGGCCGGATCTGCTACGGCGGACTGGACCTTTCCAGCACCACGGACATTACCGCCTTTGTACTGGTGTTCCCTCCCTTGGACGACCAGGACAAGTACTGCATTTTGCCGTACTTCTGGCTGCCGGAGGAAACCTTGCCGCTTAGGGTAAAGCGGGACCATGTGATGTATGACATCTGGGCCAAACAGGGGTTCATCCAGACAACCGAAGGGAACGTCATCCACTACGGGTATATTGAAAAGTTCATCGAGAAACTGGGTGAACGGTTCAATATCCAGGAAATTGCCTTTGACCGATGGGGCGCCGTACAGATGGTCCAGAACCTGGAAGGGATGGGCTTTACGGTGGTTCCCTTCGGACAGGGATTCAAGGACATGAGCCCTCCCACCAAGGAGCTTATGAAGCTCACGCTGGAGCAGCGCATTGCTCATGGAGGGCATCCAGTCCTTCGCTGGATGATGGACAATATTTACATTCGAAGGGATCCTGCCGGAAACATCAAGGCGGACAAAGAGAAATCCACAGAAAAGATCGACGGGGCCATTGCCACCATCATGGGCTTGGACCGGGCCATAAGGTGCGGGAACAATGCCCATGAGAGTGTCTATGACTCCCGGGGGCTGTTGTTTGTATAGAAAAAGACCCTGCTCCATGGGGGCAGGGTTGCTTATGATTCAACTTTATTCAGCCTGGCTTTACTGAAATCTTCTTTCAGGATTTTATCTACTTCTTCATCAGTATAGATCCGACCCGCCTTGATGGAATTCATACTTGCCTGAATATCGGCAGTCAGTTCTTCCTTTGTCATTGATCCGAGAGCCTTTGGCCTGCGGGTAACAAGATTTTCAATGTTTTCCATGTTGCGGCGTTCTTCTTCACTGAGGGATTTCACGTGGTTTTTATAATCGTCCCAGGTTTTCATTGATCTTCCTCCTTCTGAAAGTGAGATATTTTAATGTTTTCCCTCTGGTACCAGGATGGAAGGAGTTCCTTCAGTTCGTTTAATTTATTGATCAATTCTTCGGCAGTGCATGTATGCCAGTCTTCGGCCCAGTCGTTCAGATACTGTTCGATGTCATGGACAGTTTCCAGAACAAGTTGGACATCATTGACACCCGGGATTAGATGGCAGGATTCAGGTGTATCGTCCTCTTCCCATTTAATTACGGTATTATAAGCGGTTGCGAGGACAAAAAATCTTCCTGGCCCTTCAGCCTCAAAAACAAATGCCAAAGGCCCTTTTCCTTTGACTCTGTGGATGCATGCTTCGAGGCAGTCTATAGGGACGTTGGTCAGATAACTGGCGTATTCCTCGAATTCGCCCATGGTAACTTTTGACCAGCCTGCATCCGGTTTTCCCAGCATACTCTGTCACCTTCTTTGGATTTATTTTAAAGAGGCGGAGATTCCGCAATTCAATGCTTTAGCAAATTATATAATAGGAGACTATTATGTTCAATCCATTTACCTGGTTTAGGACCAGAGACAAGCCCCAAAACAGCCTTCTGGGAGGCGGACACTGGTTCTTTTTCGGAGGTTCTTCTTCCGGGAAGGCGGTGAACGAGCGGTCCGCCATGCAGATGACAGCAGTTTACGCCTGCGTCCGGGTCCTTTCGGAATCCATTGCAGGACTTCCCCTTCATCTCTTTCGGTACAACCGGGAGGGAAATGGGAAGATGCGGGATTTCAACCATCCTCTGGCCGGGCTTCTCCATGATGCCCCGAACCCGGAGATGACCAGCTTCGTCTTTCGGGAGACTCTCATGACCCACCTTCTGCTGTGGGGGAATGCTTTCGCCCAGATCATCCGGAACGGACGGGGCCAGGTGGTAGCCTTGTATCCCCTGATGCCGGACCGGATGGAAGTGTGCCGGGACGGAGATGGGGAGATTTACTATCTCTACACCAAAGCCACGGACGAGAACCCAAAAATCAAAGAATACGGCACCGTCCGGCTCCGGAAGGAGAACGTGATGCACATTCCCGGCCTGGGGTTTGACGGCCTGGTGGGATATTCTCCCATTGCCATGGCCAAGAACGCCATCGGCATGGCCATTGCTTGTGAGGAGTTCGGGGCCAAGTTCTTTGCCAACGGGGCTTCTCCCAGCGGCGTCCTGGAGCATCCGGGGACCATCAAGGATCCTCAGCGGGTCCGGGAAGCCTGGCAGTCCCAATTTGGAGGCAGCAGCAATGCGGGGAAGGTGGCCGTATTGGAAGAGGGCATGAAGTATTCGCCCATTGGCATCTCTCCAGACCAGGCCCAGTTCCTGGAAACCCGGAAGTTCCAGATTGACGAGATTGCCCGAATCTTCCGGGTCCCCCCTCACATGATCGGAGACCTGGAAAAATCCACCTTCTCCAATATCGAGCAGCAGTCTCTGGAATTTGTGAAATACACCCTAGGCCCCTGGGTGGCCCGGTGGGAACAGGCCATGGACCAATCTCTTCTGACCCCGGAAGAACGGACCCGATATGAAATCCACTTCAATGTGGACGGGCTTCTCCGGGGCGACTACGAAAGCCGGATGAACGGCTATGCCGTAGGCCGCCAGAACGGGTGGCTATCTGCCAACGATATCCGGGAACTGGAGAACATGAACCGGATCCCGGAAGAAGAGGGCGGGGATCTGTATCTCATCAACGGAAATATGACGAAATTAAAAGATGCCGGCCTTTTTGCAGGCTCTGGCAATAAGGAGGAACCCCATGAAACGTAAATTTTGGAACTGGGTGAAGAACGAAGGCGAAGAAGCCCGCACCCTGTACCTTTCCGGGGAAATCTCCGATGAAACCTGGTTCGGGGATGAAGTGACCCCTAAAATGTTCAAAGACGAGCTGATGGCCGGGAGCGGAGATATTACCATCTGGATCAATTCCCCTGGGGGAGATGTGTTTGCGGCAGCCCAGATCTATAACATGCTCATGGACTATCCCGGTCGGGTAACTGTGAAGATTGATGGGCTGGCGGCTTCTGCAGCCAGTGTCATTGCCATGGCCGGGAGCCAGGTGGAAATGTCCCCGGTGGCCATGATGATGATCCACAATCCCATCACGGTGGCCATCGGGGACAGTAAGGAGATGCAGAAAGCCATCGATATGCTGGCTGAAGTGAAGGAAAGCATCGTAAACGCCTATGAAATCAAGACGGGCCTGTCCCGGAACAAGATTTCCAGGCTGATGGATGCAGAATCCTGGTTCAACGCAAAAAAAGCGGTGGAACTGGGGTTTGCGGATTCCATCCTCTATACGGAAGAGAATAAAGAGGGAGAGTCGGACGTAGATGCCATGCTTTTTAGTCGGGCAGCCGTTACGAATTCTCTTTTGACTAAACTGTCCATCAATAAGAAAACAAAAGAACCTGCAAACGACAAGGTCCCCGCGGACAAACTCATGAAGCGGCTGGGCCTTCTTGTGCATTAAGGAGGAATATCCATGAATCAGATTCTGAAACTGAGAGAAGAAAGAGCCAACACCTGGGAAATGGCTAAAGCCTTCCTGGAATCCCATAGGGACAAAGACGGCATGGTCTCTGCGGAAGACAGCGCTGTTTACGACCGGATGGAAGAAAAAGTGGTGGCCCTGGGAAAAGAAATCGAACGGCTGGAACGCCAGCGGAACATCGATGATGAAATGAATAAGACTATTGATACGGCACTCAAGGTCAATCCCGGTGCCGGAAACCTGAAACCGGACACCAAAGTGGGACGGGCCAGCGATGCCTACACCAAAGCCTTCTGGCAGGCCTTCCGGGGGAAGGGCAACATCCAGGAAATCAAAGACACCCTGACCATCGGTTCTGATCCCGAAGGCGGGTACCTGGTCCCGGATGAATACGAACACACTCTGGTGGCAGCCCTCCAAGAAGAGAACTTCTTCCGCAGCCTGGCCCATACCATCCGCACGTCTTCCGGGGACCACACGATCCCTGTTGTAGCCAGCCATGGGGAAGCGGCCTGGATGGAAGAAGGCAGTGTCTATCCGGAAAGCGATGACACCTTCAGCCAGGTGAACTTGGGAGCCCATAAGCTGGGGACTGCCATCCGGGTCTCCGAAGAACTGATGAATGACAGCGTCTTTGACCTGGAAAGCTACATCACTCAGGAATTTGCCAGACGGATCGGCACTAAGGAAGAAGAAGCCTTCCTGGTGGGCGATGGCCAGCATAAACCTATGGGTGTGTTCCAGGGAGCGGAAGTGGGAGTGACGGCCGGGAAGACCGCCATCACCTTCGATGACATGATGGATCTGTACCACAGCCTGAGAACCCCCTACCGCAGAAATGCTTCCTGGATCCTGAACGATTCCACGGTAAAAGCCATCCGGAAACTGAAGGACAACAACGGCAACTACATCTGGCAGCCTTCTGTCCAGGTGGGCCAGCCGGACCGGATCCTTAGCCTGCCGTATCGCACGTCTTCTTTCGTGCCGGAACTGGCGGCCGGCAACAAGGTCATTGCCCTGGGGGACTACTCCTACTACTGGATTGCCGACCGTCAGGGCCGGAAGTTCAAACGGCTCAGTGAACTCTATGCAGCCAACGGGCAGATCGGATTTCTGGCCAGCGAACGGGTGGATGGCCGCCTGATCCTGCCGGAAACCGTAAAAGTCCTGCAGGTCCAGGCCGGTTGATGACCGCTTTAGAGGGAGGCGATGAGCATGGCAGTGACGGGACTCATAACGATTGAGGAAGCCAAAGCCTATCTCCGGATAGATGGAAACGAGGAGGATGACATGATTGCCCGTCTCATCGCTTCTTCCGAGCGGCTCTGTCTGGACACCCTGCGGAAAGAAGAACCGGAAGAAACGGCGGCCTTCAAAATGGCCGTCCTTTTTTCGGTAGCCTATCTCTATGAGCACAGGGAGGATGCGGATTATCACAATCTGCTTCTCACCCTGCGCTCTCTTTTGTTTGGGGAAAGGAAGGAAGCCTTCTAGTGAAAATCGGGAAGATGGATAAACGGATTACCCTTCTTAGGCCTATTCCTTCCGAAGACGGGTACGGGGGCTTTCATACGGACTATAAAGAAGAAGGGAAAATCTGGGCCCAGGTGATCCAGACAAACTATGCCGAACAGGAAGCCCAGGGGACTCCCATGAATCGGGAGCAATTGCGTCTCAAAATCCGGCCCCGAAAGGACATCAGGAGGGGCTGGCGGTTCAAGCTTTCGGGGGAAATCTATGAAATCGAGACCGTGGACAATACTTACCGGGACAGTACCACGCTGATCGTCCATCGGTATGAACAGGGGGTGTAGCCATGGCCGTATTTACGGTAAAAGTTCCAGAAGGGGAACTGAGTAAGGCCATCCGGCAGATTTCTGCCTGGGATGGGAAGACAAGACTTCGGGTGGAAGCAGTCCTGAAAAACGGGACGAACGCGGTAGCCCGGGAAGCCCGGCAGCGGGTACCGGTGCGGTCGGGAAAACTGAAGAAATCCATCAAGACCCGGTTTTCCACGGTGAAGCTGGAAGGCCAGGTGTACAGCAATGTGCCCTATGCCCATTTGGTGGAATTCGGCAGTAGGGCCCATACGGTAAGGCCCAAGAAGAAAAAGGCCCTCCGGTTCTTTAAGGGAGGCCCTGTGTTTACGAAACGGTCCCGGATTCCGGCCCAATCTGGGAAGCCTTTCTTCAAGCCGGCCTATGACTATGTGGAACCCCAGCTGATCCGGGATGTGAAGAAAGCGATCCAGGAACCATGAAAAGATTACCCAATAACGCCGTACACAAGGCCCTGGTGGCCTTTTTGAGAAACCATACAGGACTGGCCGTCTACGACTATGTCCCTCAGGAAGCGGTATTGCCGTTTATTACCCTGGGGACCATGACGGTCCAGGATAAGTCCACCAAGATAGAAGATATGACCCACCTTTCGGCCCATATCCACATTTACAGCAGCTACAAAGGACGGTACGAAATCAACACCCTGGCGGAGAAGCTGATCAACCTGTTCGGGACGGAACAACTGGATCTAACGGGAGAGGAGTTTTACGTAAACGCCCAGGGGGTGGATTTCTACGAAACCTACCCGGAGGATGAGACCGGCTACAGCGGGGTGATCACCCTGGAAGTCCTCATCCAGAACATCCATAAGGAGGAATAATATGGCAACTACAACGTTTCCTAGCCGGAGCGAAGCCTCCAACACGGCCACTGCCGGCAAGGATTACCTTATTTATCTGAACGCGGGAGAATCCGATACTAACCCCACCTGGCTGCTCTTAGGGGGCCAGCGGAGCGGTGACCTGACCCGGCAGGCAGACGAAATCGACGCCAGCAGTAAAACGTCCAGCGGATGGAAATCCACCATCCCCGGTCTGCGGAACTGGTCCCTGGACCTGGAATCTGTGTATCTGGCCGGAGACAAGGGGGCCAAATTCCTGGAAGCCTCTTTCCTTGCAGGAAAGCAGGTCCACATTAAATTCGAGTATCCGGACAAAAGCTATGTGACCGGCTGGGGCTCCGTGACGGAATGCAGCCTGTCCACCCCTCATGATGACGTAGCCACCCTGTCCGGGACCATTTCCGGGGACGGTCCCTTAAGCGATTTGAAGAGTGCGGACGGTGCGACCGTAACTGGCGGCTGAGAGGAGGAGTAACATTCCATGAAGAAAATCGACTTTGAAGTCTTTGGTCCCGGCCAGTATCTGTATTTCGATATCGGTCGGCTGATCCAGGTGGAAAACATCACCGGCAAAAGCGCCGGGGACATTATCCGGAACCAGGAACTGAACCTGGGAATCCTGACGGCCCTTCTTTCTATCGGCCTCCGGCAGCACGGCATCAAGAATCCCCAGTGGTATGCCACCAAGATGCAGGAACTCATTGACCAGGGGCATGAGATGGAAGAATTCGTCCAGCCTGTGGTGAAGGCTATTGCTGGTTCCGGAATTCTGGGGAAAGAAGTGTACTATGCTATCTTTCCGGAAGAAGACCCTGGTAAAGAACAGGGCAAGGGAAAAGCGAAGCCAAAAAACTGACGGCGGGACAGGAAGAAGTCCCGTCTTTTAACGACTGGCTGCGGTGGGCGGAAGAAGTAGCCTATGGCCTCCTGCATCTTCTGCCTGCCCAGTTTTATGCGTTAACTCCCCTGGAATTGGACCGGATGGCCGAGTGCCGGGTAAAGGCAGAAGAACGGAAGAAATGGGCGACTGCCTATTGGGTGGCCTGTCTCATGAGCGTCCACACCCGGAAACCGGTACGGACAGAGAAGCTGATGAAACCCTTCCTGCCCAAAAAGACAAGCAGTGAAATCGTAGCAGAACGGGATGCCTTCTTCGAGGAATTCAGACGGAAAGGAGCTGACGGAAATGGCAACCATCGCTGACCTTCTGGTAAAGATCGGGGCGGATACTTCTGATCTCCGGAAAGAACTCAATGCAACCAAACGTCAGATCAAGACCGCCTTCGGGAGCGAGGCTCTGGACGTTTCGAAGAAATCCCTGGCCGTCTTAGGCGGCATCGGGGCCGGCCTGGCTGCCCTGGGAGTGGCATCTGTGAAAGCAGGGGCCAGTCTCCAGAGTACCAAGACTGCCTTCACCAATATGCTGGGGAGCGCAGAAAAAGCACAGGACTTCCTGGGGAAGATGCAGGACTTTGCAGCAAAGACGCCTTTTGAATTCAGTCAGGTGTTTCAGGCGGCTCAGAAGTTCATCGCTTTCGGGTTTTCTGCCGAGCAGGTCATTCCCACATTAACAGCGGTAGGGGATGCAGCAGCTGGCGTTGGGCTTGGGGCGGAAGGCATCAACCGGATCACCCTGGCTTTGGGCCAGATGGCCGCCAAGTCCAAGGTCCAGGCCGGTGAAATGATGCAGCTTACCGAAACCGGGATCCCTGCCTGGAAGATGCTGGCAGACCAGATCGGTGTGTCTGTGCCGGAAGCCATGAGCATGGTGTCCAAGGGAGCCATTGACGCGGCAACGGGCATCACGGCCTTAGTCGGCGGCATGGAGCAGTCCTTTGGGGGCATGATGGATCAGCAGAGCCAGACCATCAGCGGTACCTGGTCCACCCTGATGGATGGGCTGGAACAGTCTGCGGCCCAGGTAGGGCTCCAGCTTGCGGAAGCCCTGAACCTGACGGGGATTTTCCAGTCCCTGGGGGATATGCTGACGAACTTTGCGGCCACGGTCCAGTCTTCCGGTCTTACGGAAGCCCTTATGACGGCCATCCCTCCTGAGTTCCAGGCGGGAATCTTACTGATTGTGAGTACCCTAACTAGCCTTGCCATTCCGGCCATTGGACTTTTTGTGGCCAAGGTGGCCCTGATGGCGGCTCCTTTTGTGGCAGCAGTAGCGGCTGCAGCTCCTTTTATCGCGGCTGCGGCAGCGGTGGCTACGGCCCTCTATGCCATCTGGAAAAGCGGGATGACCGTGGAAGATGTGCTGGGGACTATGGGCATCAAGATGGAAACGGTCACCCGGGCTGTGGATTCTGTGCAGGCAATGATCAGTGCCGCGGCCCAGACCATCATCGCCAATCTCCAGGCAATGGAGCCGGTGTTCACCCTGGTGGCTGCCGTGATGGGAGCCGCCTTCTATGCGTCCCTCCAGATCATCGGAGCCGTGGTGAACGGGGTGCTGAACTTCATCAGTGTCCTCAGTGAATGTGTGACCTGGATTCTCAATGCCTTCACCTATCTGGTGGAAGGCATCGGTTCCTGTATCGATGAAGTGGGAAGCATTCTGTCTGACATGGCGGATAGTATTCTTCCTTCCTGGGCTTCCAGCGGCCTTTCCACTATCGCCAACTTTGTCAGCGAAGCCATTAGCTGGCTCTCCAGCTTGATCCAGAAAATCCTGGAAACCAACAATGCTCTGGGTTCCATGGGTAGCGAAAGCGGTGGAGAAGGTGGCGGGGGCAGTAGCACTCCTGCCAAACGGGAATTTAAGCTGCCGGACTTCAGCAATCTTCGAGGGGGAGGTGGGGATATCCCAGTTCCTTCTGGAGGTGGAGGCGGCGGCGGTGGTTCTGGTGGTGGCGGAGGGGGAGGAAGCTCCAGAGAAACAGATCAGTTGGCCAATGCCGCTATTCAGACCAGCAAGAGTATCGAAGAAGAATGGTTCCGGACCTTCCAGACCAAGAGTGCCCTGGTGGATCGTTGGTACAAGGAAGAAACGGACGAACTGGAAAAATCCCGGTCTGCCAACGAGAACTACGAACGGGATAAGACCCGTCTGGCAGAGCTATATGCCCAGAAGCGCCTGGATGCCCTTTCGGAAGAACAGGCCAAAAACCGGGAACTGATGAACAAAGCCCGGGACCTGTCTTTTGATGCCGTTACTGCCAAACTTACCCTCTACGGTTCCAAACAGGAACAGGAAGTCATGAAGATGCAGTCTGACATGGAAAAAGCGGTGGCTTCCATTGATGACAAGTACGCTAAGCTGTCCCAGGACTTCATCAGCCTTACCAGTACGGAAAAGGCTGTGTTTCTGAATGCTTTGAAGGAAAAAGGCATCGCCTACGAACAGGCTAGCGCCAACGAAATCGCCTTTGAAAAACAGGCCAACCTGGAAAGGGCAGCGGCCTACAAAAGCTACATGGATGAACGAAATGCCTACTTTGCCCAGGGAAAAGACATCCAGGCGGCCCTGGATGAAGCCTACAACCAGAACTCCCTGGCCATGCTCCAGGAGACTCTCACTGCAGAAATGGCCCTTCGGCAGAGCAACATCGATGCGGAAAAGTCCCTGATGGATACGTACCAGGAAGCCTATATGAATGCCCACATGGGAACTCTGGAACTCATTGCGGACATGGCATCCACCACCTTAAGCGGCCTGGAGACAGCCTTTACGGATATCCTGACCGGGGCCAAAAACGCCAAAGATGCTTTCCTGGATCTGGGGAAGGCCATGCTGAAGACCATCGCCAGCTATTTTTCCCAGATGCTCTCCGGGATGCTGGTGACGGCTCTCTTCGGAGATAAGCTCAACGCGGCCAGTGCCGCCAAGACGGTGGCTCAGGGAACGGCAGCGGCCGGGGCTCTGGCTCCTGCGGCCTGGCTGAAACTGGTCATCGACCCGTCTGCAGGTCCCATCGCTACGGGCCTTCTGACGGGAGGTACGTCCGCGGCAGTGGGCATCGGCATGGCAGCAGCTGCGTCCAATACGGCTGCCGGTGCGGCCCAGGGAGCGGGGAAGACTCCTCATTATGCCAAAGGCGGCTATTTTACAAGACCTCTTATTGGTGTCCTGGGGGATGCCGGTGACGAAGTGGCCTTACCCCTGAACAGGGCGGTGTTCGACAGCATTGCCGAAGGCATCACAAATTCCAGCGAATCTACGGACAACCGGGAAATGAACACCACGTTCAACAACTACGGAGACATCAACAACGCCGCAGATCTGGATGATCTGATGGATGGCTTCACCGATGCTGTCCTGGCAGGACTGAGAGGAGCGTAAAGCCAACCGTTGGAACAATTTTACTTATACCTGAATTTAATAGCTTTCTACAAGGGCGCCGGAAAACCGGCTGCCCTATCTTTATGCACAAAAAGGAGAGATGCACGATGAAGAACATGAAAATGATGGCAATGACTCTGGCCCTGGTAGCTGGCATTGCGGGAACGGCTTTTGCTACTGACATCCGCGAAATCGTGGGGGATCCTGGAACTGGAATCACGGATCGGAACCCCACCTGCTACCAGAACCGGATGGTCAATGGACACCTGATTGAATCCTACGTGGAAAATGATGTGGCCATCACCAAACAGGATGGTGACGTGGTAATCCGGTATGAAATTAATCATGGGGACTTCGTTCCCTTTGATCAGGATTCCAACAACTGATAAAAAAAGGTAGTGGGAACCAGGAGGTGAAAGAGCATGTTTCCGGAAAGAAAAGAAAACGAACAGAATTTTACCATCACCAAAGACGGGGTGGAATACAAGCTGCCGGTCCATTGGAGCCTTACGGACAGCGGCAGCTATACTTTTCGGAGCAAGCTCCAGTCCCGGGCCTTTGCCCATGGAAGTGATGCAGTGGGGGATGGAAAGATTGACGGACGGACTCTCCAGGTGGAGTTTTCCATGGAAGGTGCTACGGAAGAAGACCATGACGAAGTGCTGAACGAGGCCTACACCTTCTTTGGCCAGACGGATTATTCCCTGATGGCGGGAAGACCGGACCGGGTCTACCATGTAGCCTGTTTGTCCAAGATCAAGCACAAGTTTGAGAACGGTTTCAAACAGAGACGGAGCAACATCACAGTATCCCTGCTTTTGGCAGACCCGTTCCGCTACGAAGCCCAGGAATCCCGGGTGGTGTTCGTCTTTCCCCAGGCCACGGTGCAGGCAGAAATGGTGCTCCACAACCTGGGGAGCGTGGATACGCCTCTCACTTTCCGCTTCATTCCCCTGGACCGGATGACGAACCTTACGGTCTGGCACCAGGAAGCCAAAGAGAAGTTCACCCTGACGGATGCCCTGCTGGTGGCTCCCAAGACATCCATTGTGAATGGCCGGGAAGGGACAGTCTGGCGGGATAAAGACAACAGCATCAATGCCTTTACGGGCACCTTCCTCCATGCCAAACCGGGAGCCAACCTCTTTCTGTACACAGGAGGAGCGGGCACGGTGGAAATTACCTATACCAACAGGTGGTTTGTATGACGAATTTCATCTTTGGACGGGGCCTGTTCGGCCGGTGGATCTTTGCCGGTCCTACTGGGGCCGGTGAAGGAAACAGCGACCGGGGCAAGGTCCATGAGTACTATCCCGGCCAGTTCGTGGTCTATGCCTACAAAAAGGACGGGACCCGGACGGCTATTTTTGGCGGGGGCAGCGAGGCCAATGCCCTGAATGAAGTGACCTTTGAAATCACCAGCACCGGCTGTGGCCAGTGCCAGATGACCTTTTACCGGCAGCCGGATAACGCCCAGCTGGACTATATGCAGCGTATCGACATCCACCTGTACGGAGACCGGAAACCCTGGTACAGCGGGTACATCATCAGCCGGCCTATTGAAGGGACTACGGATACCAAGTTCGTGTACAAAGGCTATGGTTTCTACAACCGGCTGGAGAATGTGATGCTCTGGAAGACCTATGAGAATACGGACGTGGGAGATATCGTCCGGGACATTGCCCGCCAGGTGGAACGGCAGACCTTGCAGGTGGTCTACAACGACAGCAAGATCCAGAGCGTGGGATACCGTCCCACCAAACTGGTCTTTGACGGGGTGACGGTGAAAGAGGCCCTGAATACCCTGGCGGACTTTGCCGTGGATTACGTGTACGGAGTGGATGAATACCGGTGTCTGTACTTTCGCCGCAGAGAGACAGCAGTGAACGAACAGGCCCGTCTTACGGTAGGAAAACACATTACTTCCTACACCCCTTCCTGGGATGTGTCCAAACTGGTGAACTGGGCTCGGATCAAGGGGGGCAGCGTGGACGACCAGGGCGAGCAGTGGCTGTGCGTTGTGGAAGATAAGGAAAGCCAGAACAGCTACGGGGTCCACCAGGCCGTCTGGAACCTGCCGGAAGCCTACGATGCCGCCGATGCCAAAAGGTGGGGCGAAAACCAGATCAGCCAGTACAAGGCTCCTGTGAAATCCGCCAAGATCAGCGGGGTGCGACTGGAGTACCCTTACCCGGACGGGACCTTCAACGTCCGACATATGTCTACTTACGGGCTGGCGGAAATCCGAAGGCTGGATGGGAATGCGGATACCTATCCTATCAAGAAGATCAAATACACCCTCTCCGGGGAAAAGGGCATCAAGACCGAAATGGAGCTGGGCGAGCCCCAATTTTCCGTGGACCGGTATCTGTCAGAAATCGAACGGCGGTCCAAGGATATCGAGCAGTCCCAGTCTTCGGCCCTGAAACAATGGAAAGGAGGAAGCTGATGGCCATCCATGATTATCGATTCAATCCCTTTGAAAACACCTTTGACATCAAGAAAATCTTCGACGAAACCCACGTGATCCCCAGCAACAGCCCCTATACCATCCGGCTGGCGGAAGTGCCCCAGAAGACTTCTCCCACCACCCTGCAGGTGAAGTTTCAGGACGGGGCGCTCCTGACGGAAGTAGCGGAAGAGCCAGCCCAGGGGCAGTATTGGCCGGACTACCTGACTACGGAGCACGGCATTGAGGGTTGGAACACCGGGACATTGAAATTTTCTGCAGCTGATGCGGGAAAGGCTGTCCGTGTTACCTATAACGGGATGGGAACTCTGACCGATGATCGGCTTATCGACCAGGTAGAGATTTCCCTAACGTCCAGCACGCAGGCAGACAAGGACGCCCGGGTGATGGGTTTGAATTCCTGGGATGTGGAGACAGGCCCCACATCGGTACCGAGACCGCTGTCCATCAAGTCTGCTTACCATATCCGGAAACACCGGGGGATCCCGGCAGGAACCTACACGCTCCGGCGCATCCTGCAGGAACTGGTGAACCGGTCCCATACGGAAGAATACTGGAAAGAGAATTCTCAGTGCAACTGCAACTGTAACTGCGACTGCAGCGATGATTCAGGAGGAGGCTAAAATGCTGGTCATTGATGAAAATAAGAACATCCAGGTGTCCCAGTACGACACCTTTTCTATCCGATTCCGTTTTACCAATTACAAGCTGACCAACGCGGACAAAGTGGTCTTTGCCATTAAGAAAACCACCAACTCTTCCGAAGTAGTGTATGCGGACACCTTCTACAACCCCAACAACAACTTCGTGGATGTGGTGGTGCCCAAGGGAGCTCTGGATTCCCTGGAGCCTGGAGCATACATCTACGACCTGGCGATCATGAACAGCGAGACGGAACGGATCTTGACCTGCTTCTTTACCAAATCTTTCATCATCAAGGGGGTGGCCCACAATGTCTGATGCTGCCAATGTGGAAGTGACGCTGACCGTCCAAAATAACACGGAAGTGGAACTGGGAGACGTGGCGGATACCTATGCCGCCGACCAGGCCCGGGAATACAAAAACAAAGCCGGAGAATATGCAGAGAATGCCCTCAACAGCCAGAACATGGCGGAAGCCTGGGCGGAAAGCGACAGCCCTCCCGCCGGGGAAGGAACCCGATCTTCTAAAGTCTGGGCAGATACAGCCCGGCAGTGGGCGGAGAGCACCCAGGAGCCGGACGGAGTTTCCGGGGCACGGTCCTCTAAAACCTGGGCGGAAACAGCACGGGCCTGGGCGGAAAGTACTGAGAATCCGGATGGGGTTGCTGGAGCCAAGTCCAGTAAAGCCTGGGCTACGGTTTCTTCCCAAAAAGCTGCTGAAGCATCCGCCAGCGCCAAGGCTGCAGATACCAGTGCCAAAGCCTCTGCCAGCAGTGCAGCGGCGGCCAAGGCTTCCCAGGAAGAAGCCACCACCCAGGCTACCATTGCCCGGCAGAATGCGGAGAGTGCCGCCGAGAAACTGGCTCAAATGCAGATTGATCTAAAGGTGAAGGCGGATGTGGACAGCCCGGCCCTGACAGGGACCCCAGCAGCTCCGACTCCCGCAGAAAATGCCCAAAGCACCCAGATCGCCAACGTGGCCTATGTGAAGCAGAAAATCGCAGAGCTGGTGAATGGCTCCGATGCCTCCCTGGATACCCTGAAAGAACTGGCGGATGCCCTGGGGAACGACCCCAACTTTGCCACTACCATCATGACGGCCATGGGGAAGAAGCTGGATGCCACAGCAACGGCCCAGGCGGCCCTGGCAGATGGGAAAGGGAACAACATCGCAGAGACCTACGCCACCAAGGCAGAACTGACCGGGGAAACCGGGACCCTTGCGACGGTGGCCAAAACCGGCAGCTATACGGATCTGCTGAACAGACCGGTGATCCCGGATAAGACCAGCCAGCTGACCAACGACAGCCGGTTTGTGGCTACGGATGCGGACGGGAATGTGACCCTGACGGGTACCCTGACCGCCACCAAAGTCTACAACGCGGTCTATAACGACTATGCCGAATTCTTTCCCCGGGGCGGAGACACCCAGCGGGGAGACATTATCGCTTTGGACGAAACAACCAATAAGGAGCAATACGTCAAGGCCACTGCCTGCAGCCTGTGTGTGGTGGGAGTCCATACGGAAGATTTCGCTTCCATCATCGGCGGCCGGACCCTTTCTCCGGGGGACGACATCCTGAAAGTGAACCTCCCTACGTATATCCCCGTAGCCCTGGCCGGCCGTGTGCCTGTCCGGATGTATGGGAAAGCCAAGAAAGGCGGATGGGTGATCCCTTCCGAAATGCCGGGAGTGGGCCGGATGGCCCTTTCGGGCGAAAGTCTTACCCAGGCGGTGGGACAGATCGTGAAGGACGATACCGCAGAAAACGTGCGGCTGGTGAAGATCATCGTAAGGAGTGGAAGATGAAATATTTAAAACGGAACATTAACACGGTATTCCTCATGCTGGGGAATTCCTGCAATATGAACTGTGCCTACTGTCTGCAGCATCCTCTGGTGCATAAGCCTCTGACCCGGGAGGTCAACCCAGAAATCTACGACTTCCTGGAAGAGATTTCTCAAGAAAACTCCCGGCCCCTCCACCTGCAGTTCTACGGCGGGGAGCCTCTGTTGTACTTTGGCACCATCCAGGAAGTGGTGGCTGCTGTTAAGAAACGCAAATTGAACATGACCTTTGGGATCATTACCAATGGCCGGGCCCTGACGGATGAAATGGTCCGTTTTTTTAATGCCCGGAATTTTACGGTCTGTGTGTCCTGGGACGGGCCTCACGTGAGGGAAACCCGGGGATACGATGTGTTTTCCGTGCCGGAAACCCGGGAACGGATCCTGGCCCTGGGACATCTCTGTCTTTCTGCCGTCCTTTCCGCCAAAGCCTATCCCCGGGAAGTGCTTCAGGCATTCCAGAAGATTTCGGAGGAGTACAGTGCCATCCATGGGTACCAGATTGCCGTGAACCTGGACGAAATTATGGACACGGGCCTTCCGAGGAAAAGCCTCCTGGACATTGACTACAGCCGGGTGAAGCGGGAGATGACGGCCATGGCCCTCCAGTTCCTGGACGGCTTTGGGAAACGGGTCCCCCCGGATCGGTACACGGAAGAAGCCTACATCCGTCAGCTTTTTGGATCCCTGAAGGATTTCTACCTGACGGGAAAAGGCAAGTGGGACCGGTACACGGCGGCCTGCGGGAACGGTCTCACGGTACTGAACCTGGATCTCCAGGGCAATCTGTATCCCTGCCACAACACCTCCCGGAAGGCCGGCACCATCCATGACGGGTACTTCAGTTACTTGCAGCGGATCCTTGCTGGGGACCACACCCATGAGTATCGAAAAGAGTGCCTGTCCTGTACAGCTCTCGCCTTCTGTCAGGGCGGCTGCAAGCTGGTGGGGGACAAAGCCCGGAAGGGATCCTACTGCCGGCTCAAGCGGGCCGTTTTCACTCCGGTCCTGATAGCCATCCAGCAGTACGGGCAGAAGCTATTGGAGAAGAACCATGGCAAAGAACGGAACCATCAATAAAACCACCTTCACGGACACGACAGCCCTCACAGATACCAGTGAGCTGAAGGTGAAGGCCATCCATGTGACGGAACTCCAGACGGCCCTGGAACAGCTCAATGCCTACGGGGCCAATGTGGACAACTGCGGAAACTGCACCTTCTGCCAGTCGTGCCAGAAATGCCAGACCTGCCAGGGATGTCAGAGCCAGAAATGTCAGTCCAGTTCCTGCCAAACCTGCCAGAGCATCAGCCAGTGCAGCTCGAGGAACTGTACCTGCCAGACGAGAGGGCAGTGCGATTGCAACTGCAACTGTAGCAACTGTAACTGCTCGGACGATTCGGGAGGAGGGCCATAAGATGGCAAGTCAGAACGAGATTGTATGGAAGAAGGACCTGACGGACATCCAGTCGGGACTGGAGACCCTTGCCACAAAGACGAAGATTTCCATCGACCTTTCCTCGATGAACTATGACAAGGTGAAGAAAATCAACGTGGCAGCCCTGGAAACAGCGGTGAACAAACTAGAGGAGGCCTTTTCGGGAAACTGTTGCCAGGCCAACTGCTGCCAGACTTGTCAGGGGTGCCAGTCTTGCCAGACATGCCAGGAATGCCAAAAATGCCAGACCTGTCAAGGGTGCCAAACCTGCCAGGGGTGCCAGAAATGCCAGTATTACATGACCCAGAACTGCAATTGCGACTGCAACTGCAATTGCTCGGATGACAGCTAAAGGAGGAACAACTTATGATCATTGCAAAAGGAAACGTAAGTACGGCGGAAGGGCCTGTGCCGGTAGAGAATCTAAAACCGGGAATGCTGGTGGTGGACCGGGGCCATCGGGCAAGGAACCTGCTGATGGTAGAACAGGTCCAGCTCCATCAGACACTCCATTTTGAACGGAACAAAGACCTGGTCCTGGCGGGGAACAGCCTTCTTTTCACCCTTACTGGGTTGCGAAGCGCCATCTCCCTCAAAGGCGTGCGGAAGGCTATGAATGGACGAATCCAGATGCTCTTTGAAGGGAGAAAGATGCAGGAGGATGTGATGAAAATCAAAAAGGAAGAAGTCACCGGCTATCGCCTGACCATCGAGGGTGGCAAGGATGTCCTGGTCAATGGGTACGATGTAGCAGACAAGGAGGAAGGGGTATGCTGAAGATCTATTACAACGAGGAATCCAATGCTGACTACCTGATCCACCTGACTCTCCGGGGCGATTACTGCAAGGCGGAATGCACCAGCAACAGCGAAAGCCGGAAGGGAGCGGATGTGATCGAGACCATGCATCCTTACAGTTCCTACGTTCTTACAGAAGGAAACGGGACCGTGAAACTGTTCCGCCGTCCCATGGCCTCGGACTACCGGTTCCTTGACCTTAACCGGTTGGGAGTATCCATCAAGCTGGACTTTGCCGTCCTGACCCAGCTTTATGGAAATACCACCATCCTCGATATCGATACGGGCATCATGGCGGAAGGCCAGCGGGATATTGTGGTGCGGATGTTCAACGGGCAGAAGGAAAACCTGACCCTTGACACGGACCAGGAATATGAACTGTTGCCCTTTAACACCAGCGACTTGATCCTGGGGGATCATCCCCGGATGACCTTGTGGGACAGCTACAGTCTTTCTGCCAACGGACGGGAGCTGATGGCCAACCGGAAAGGATACCTGATTGATGGAGATCCGGAAGAACCCTTCACCCCGGAAGGTGATAAGGATTATATCGATTTTACCATCCAAAAGTACAAAGGAGATTTCTCTACGAAGGAGAAGCTAACCCGGGATATTGATGACGAAGAAGTCTTTGTAGAATCTTCTGCCGGCCTTGTGAACAACAGACGGGTAAGGCTTGTAAAGGGAACGGGCAGTTTCCGCCTGTATCCCTTTGGGTACGAAGGCCCGGTGAAGATTAAGCTGGGGAGAAAGTGGTACGAGGTGTGGAACGACTATCTGGTGTTTGTTGGAAGGCAGGGGTAATATGCAAAAAAACAAGATGGATTTGCCGACACAGGTTCAAATCACCCTTTATTTAGGTAGCCAGTGCAATCTCCACTGTGCCTACTGCCACCGGGAGGCTTCGGATGGGGAAGGGGGCATTTCAGAAGAATTTCTGGCAAAATTGAAACGGAATCCTCCTAGAGCCATCAAGTTCATGGGAGGGGAACCTCTGCTTTACATGAAGGAAATCCGGAAAGTGGTGGAAGCAGTGCCCCAAGCGAAGTTTGCGGTCAGCACCAACGGCATCGACATCGAAAAGCACCTGGATTATTTCCGGGAGCATTACTTCCAAATCTGCATCAGCTATGATGGGGCAGAAAGGGACCTGCGGGGGTACGATCCCTTCACCGCTCTTTGGGATTATCCGGATCTAGCGGTTTCCACTACCCTGTATCATGGAAATACGGACCTGGGGGCCATTATGGCAAAGTTCCGGGGGAAGGAGAAAGTCATCGGCAGGAATCTGTCCTTCTTCCCGCATCTCATGCATGTAACCAACGAGGAGAATCGGAAGTATGCCCTGACCCGGGAGGACTACGATTCCATCCTGGAACAGTACAAGAAGTATGTGGGGTTGTATCTGTCCCGGTTCCGGAGGTTCGGCATCCGGGACAAGCGGTATGAAGGACTTTACCAAACCCTGGAACGGCGCAGGGAGGTTCAGTACATTTACGGAGAAACCTACTGCAGCAACCGGACCATCCGGAAGGTGGATGCCAAAGGACGGCAGTATCCGTGTCTTTATATCCGCCGCCAGGGGCTTTCCGATAACTGGTTGAAGGAACAGCAGGATCTCCTGGATGCCTTGAGTCCCGAATGCCGCCAGTGCTCTGTTTACGGCATGTGCGGCGGGGCCTGTATCGTCAGCCAGGAGCATGCTCAGGAGTGCCGGTTCTACAAGGCCCTCTACACCTGGTTCCAGAAGGAAGTGAACCGGCCATGAACCATCTCTTTATCTTCCCGGAGGCGGTGCAGACAACGGATACCATTTCCCTGGATCTGGAAGAAAGGCGACTGAGCTTCTCCTGCAGCAACAAACGAGTGGCCATCAACCTGGATGCCCTTCGGAGCGGGTCCTCCACGGTGATCTTGAAGAACCCCATCACAGGGTCCGTGTATCCCCTGTTCAACTTCCGGGAGATTCTCCAGGTGATGGATCTGGGGCCCCAGGAGCTGCTGCGGACTCTGAGTCTGTGCTCCTTTGTGCAGATTGACAAGTACGGGAAGGATACCTTTATGAAGGTGTTCCTGCCCAAGGGCCAGCCGGAACTCCGAAGCCGCACTCATGACTTCTCCCGTTTTCCTCATGTAGCCATGGCCGACCTCCACAAACTGGACCGGGCCTTTAGCTGGAGTGTGCATCATGTGGAGGCCCGGATCCATTACGGTCGGATCGAGGGAAGCCTGGTGTTTGAACGATCTGCCTTCTGGAAGGAGCCGGTTTATGTGAGCCACGCCGGCCAGACCCAGGAGCTGACCCAAGGGGAGAACTGGTTCTCCTTTGCCTGGAGTCCTACGGAAGACGTGTACTGCGGCACCGAACAGGGACGGTACAAAGGCCGGGCTCTCCATGTTTCTGGAGATCGACGATAACAGAAAGGAGGGAAGACCATGAACTTCATTAGCTACACTTTTGTGAACGCGGTAATCAGTGCCCTGGCAGTCTTCGGGTGCTGGCTGATCCTGCGGCCACAAAAAATCGAGAACCAGGCGCTCCACAAAAGCATCGACAACAACACCAAAGCTCTGGAAGATTTGACGGGGCTCATCAACGAAATGCGGGTGGCCCAGGCAGGCATCGAGACCAATATCGACAACCTGTGGCACCGGTACAAGGACCTGAAGGGAGAAGTGGACCGCATCCACGATCACAGTAATCTGGGGAATCCGCCATGTTTGAAAAAGTAAAAGGGATACTGACTAAAGGCCTGGATGCGGTGAAAGCACGCCTGAACCAATTCCAGCAGCCCATCAAATGGATCGTCATAGGGTATCTTGTGACGGTCTTTCTTTTTGTGCTTTCCTACTATGGCTTCTGGCTGTATCTGGCGGTGACGGGGAAAATCCAGCTGCCGGACCTTCTGGCCATGGTGCGGGAACTGGTCGGGCCTGCCATGGTGGGGTTTGTCACCTTCATTGCAGGCTGCTTTGTGGATCTTGACGGGAACGGCATCCCGGACCACTTTGAAAAGGAGGAGAAGAAATGAAGATTTTTATCAATCCGGGGCATATGCCCGGCGTGGACAGCGGGGCTGTCAATGACAAATACGGCGTCACGGAAGCCGGTATCGTAAAGGAAATCGGGGCAGGGGTCCAGCAGTACCTGAACCGGGTGGGCTATGACTGCCTGCTGGTCCAGTCCGACAATCTCTGCGGAGAATCTCCCAACTATACCAATATTTGTACCAGTGCCAACGGGTGGCAGGCGGACCTGTTCCTTTCCATCCACTGCAACGCGGCGGCTGCAGAAGAAGCTCAGGGGACGGAAACCCTGGTGTACAGCAGTGACAGTGCAGAAGTCTGCGGTCTGGCGGAATGCATCCAGAACCAGATCGTCCAGAGCCTGGGCACCGTGGACCGGGGCGTCAAGGAACGGCCGGGGCTGGCGGTGCTCCGGGAGACGGATATGCCGGCTGTCCTTGTGGAAACGGCTTTTATCACCAATGAGGAAGATGTACAGCTCCTGATGAACCGGAAGGACGAATTTGCCCGTGCCATTGCCCGCGGGGTGACGGATTATGTGGCCCAGAAAGGATGAGAGACCATGGACATGTGGCGGATCAGCGATGAATTTCTTCTGGGCTATCTGTTGGGCATCCTGACCGGGGTGCTTCTCTTTACCCTGGTCATCTGAAGAAAGAGGGTGGGGATCATTGAGAAAAAGCGCCTGGTGCTTATTTCTGTGCTTGTTGTTGTCCTTTCCGCAGGTCTCCTGGGCCTCTACGTATTCCATAACGGAAGAGGAACTGACCCGGTTGGAAGCGAATATAAGCGAGCTGCAGACCATCAACAACAGATTACAGAAGGAATCCAGTCAGCAGAAGAAACGCATGGAGGAATTGGAAACGCAATTGACCGCAGCGCAGAGCGAATTGCAGAAAGCCATGGAACAGTCCAGTCTGCTCGGGAATCAGTTGAAAGAACTGGAGAGGACCTCGATCAGGCAGGAAGAATCCTTGCGGATTGCCAACGAATCCTTAGCCGCGTACGAGAAAGAAAACAATAGGACACAAAAACGACTGAAGGCCCAGCGGAACCTGGCTTACGGGATAGGGACAGTGCTGCTGGCGGCTTTGGTGCGGAAATGAAGAAAACCGTGGTGGGAAGCTCTCTGCCACGGTTCTTTTTTTATTGCAGTTCCAAAATTTGCACACTGTCTATGTTATAATAACTGTATATGCAGGGAGAAGGGGAGATGGCTTTGAAAACGGTACGGGTTGTGGCGGCGCTGATTCTCAACCAGGATAAGGTCCTGGCCACCCAACGGGGGTATGGAGAATTCAAAGATGGATGGGAATTCCCTGGGGGAAAGATCGAGCCAGGGGAAACTCCGGAACAGGCCATCAAACGGGAGATCCGGGAAGAGCTGGCTACGGACATCCGGGTGGAACAGCCTCTCACCACGGTTGAATACGACTATCCCACCTTCCATCTTTCCATGGAATGCTTCATCTGTAAAGTGGAAAAAGGAAACCTGATCCTATTGGAACACGAAGCGAAAAAGTGGCTTTCCTTTGATGAACTGGATGCTGTGGATTGGCTGCCAGCAGATCAGCTGGTGGTGACGGCATTTCGGAAATATATGTGCAAAAGAGGAGCGGAAAAATGAAAGTGATTCGTAACCTGGTTATGAGCATACTTTGTATCAGCCTTGCTTTCCTGTCCTGTACATCACCCGTTTCAGCTGCCAGAACACCCATCCAGTATATGATGAGACGCATGAATTATATGCAGGGGACCTGGTATGGGGTAGAAAATCCTTCGGACATTGTTACTTTCAATGGTGGACTTTTCAACGGAAAACAAATCGTTGGATTTGATAACCTGGCAGGAGGGGGCGGCGATTTTGGCTGTAACATGATAATACAGCAAGATGGGGAAGAGACAAATATTCTGCTGGATGCTCAAAATTTAGGTCCGGCGGATAAGCCATATCATCAATATCTGCGTATAAATGATATTTTGTATACCCGGAGCCAGGGGCCTCTTTATGGAGAATCAGTAGGCGGGATTTATTTGGGGATGCCTGTAGGAAAAGTCGTAGAATTATATGGAAAGCCAGATTTGACGGAGCAGCAAAGGAGCCGAATACTCTATGCCTATACCAGGTTGGGGATGATGTTGGATATTCGGGATGGAATCGTACAGCAAATCCGTATTTATAAGCTGGGTGATCGAAAACTGGATAATACCCTGTTGGATTGCAACAGCTCTCTTGATGAATTTAAGGAAGCCTATGGCTTGTCGGAAATCAAAATGAGGGGAGCTAATTCTATAGGTAAGGAAGAGTATCTTTGGTTTAATGAGTATCCCCAAAGCATTGCTCTATCACTGTACTGGAATTAAAATGGAAAATGGGTGGTCGATTCCAAGGCCACCAATCGAGGACCGAGAAATTTCAGAAGGCCATAGAAAGCGTGTATCGGGTACTCTTCACACGAAGCCGCAAAGGGATGTTCCTGTATTTTCCAAGGGAATCGAAGGATTGGAAGTTGGAAGAGACGTATCGGTGGTTTGTGGGGATGATGGAGATAGAAGAAAAAGATTTATAAGGCAATTATGGATTCTCCTTACTTTCAAGCATGGAGGAATGAATATGTTAGATACAATAGTCGGGGATGTGGTAGGATCTCGTTTTGAATGGAACAATCACAAAGGTAAGAATTTTGATTTTCTTACATATTAATGTGAATTGACCGACGACAGTATTATGACCTTAGTCGTAACTAAGGCAATTCTTGAATATGACGGAGATTTAAAGATACTTTCTAAGTTAACTGTCAGTTATATGCAGCGCCTTGGAAGATTATATCCAGATTCGGGTTATGGTAATAATTGATAATGAATAATATAAAAAGGGGCATTAATTTATGAGCGATCAAATTAAATCCAAGCAGCGAGTTACTGATCATGGCGAGGTGTTTACGGCCCCACGAGAAGTTAATGCTATGCTAGATCTTGTAAAACAAGAGACCGAACGGATAGACAGTCGTTTCTTGGAACCTGCCTGTGGTGAAGGAGCATTCTTGGAGGAAGTGCTTCGAAGAAAGATGGCTGTTGTTAAAAAACAATATGGTAAGAATGCATTTGACTATGAACGATATTCTGTTTTAGCAGTAACAAGTATTTATGGCGTTGATATTATGGAAGATAATACTGAAATATGTCGTCAGAATCTGTTTAATATATGGAATAAAGAATACACGACAGTTGCAAAAAAACAAGCTAATGATCAATGCAGAAATGTCGTGAAATTTATTCTTTCAAAAAATATTATTTGTGGGGATGCATTGACAATGTTGAAAAATGACGGGAAACCAATCATTTTTGCTGAATGGAATCTTGTGACAGGTGACCAGATAAAACGACGGGATTATGCCTTGAATGAGCTATTGGAAGGTCACGACGAACAGATGAATATATTCATGATGGACTGGGAATACGATGAAGAGGTACAGGCTTTTATCCCATCCCCGGTAAAGGAATATCCGTTAACAGATTATAGGAGGATAGCAGATTATGAGTGACGATTTATACACAGCAACATATAACCCGGATGTGATCTCGTGTCTGGCGAATCTCTCTAATGATGAAGTATTTACACCTCCCGAAGTAGCCAATGCTATGCTGGATATGCTACCGCAGAAGTTGTTTGAAAACCCGGATACTAAGTTTCTTGATCCATCTACAAAATCTGGCGTGTTTTTGCGCGAAATTGCAAAAAGGCTGATTATCGGACTTGAAGATAAAATCCCTGATCTGCAGGATAGACTTGATCATATTTTTCATAAGCAGCTTTATGGAATAGCGATAACTGAGTTAACGAGCTTACTGGCGCGCAGAAGTTTGTACTGCTCAAAATATCCAAACAGTATTTATTCTGTATCCCCTTTTGATGATGTACAGGGAAATATTAGATATAGGAAGATTAAGCATCGTTTTAAGAACAACTTTTGTATTTATTGCGGAGCTTCAAAAAGCGAATATGGAGAAAAAAAACGTGGGGATGATCTTGAAACTCATGCTTATGAGTTTATTCATACGACAAAACCGGAGGCAATTTTCAATATGAAGTTTGATGTTATTATTAGCAACCCGCCGTATCAGCTGAGTGATTCTGGAAATGGGAAAAGCGCTAAACCAATTTATCAATATTTTGTAGAACAAGCCATGAAACTGAAACCTAGATACTTGACTATGGTAATTCCATCAAGGTGGTTCACAGGGGGGAAAGGTCTTACTGATTTTAGACATGAAATGCTATCTGATAAGAGAATCAGAAAACTTGTTGATTATGAAAATTTTAAAGACATTTTTCCAGGAGTAGATCTTGCAGGTGGGGCATGCTATTTCCTTTGGGACAGAGATAACCCTGGGACCTGTGAGGTGACAAATTTTAGTAAAGATGAGCCTACTGTAGCAATTCGTAACTTAGATGAATATGAAGTTTTTATTAGGCAAAATAAGGCTGTTGAAATTGTCAAGAAAGTTACTAGCCAAAACAAGAAATTTTTAAGCGATCGTGTTTCATCCAGAAAACCGTTTGGTCTTCCAACTAACTATAAGCCACAGGAAAAAGGGGTTCCGTGTTGGTTTATACAGCGTATAGGACTAAAGTATGCAAAAAGCATTGATGTAGATGATACCCATCAATATTTAAACAAATGGAAATTCCTTGCACCTAAAGCTCCGATTGCTGGCCAAACCGATTTTACAAAACCTGTCGGATTTTATTACGATGGTAATACCATAATCGCAAAACCGGGCGAATGTTGCACTGAATCTTATATCATATTGGGAGCTTTTGATACAGAGGATGAGGTTAAATCGTATAAGTCATATATTTTTACAAAAACGGTACGATTCTTATTGTTACAGACTGTAACGTCTCAAGATGTGACAAAAAAGAACTATTGCTTTGTACCGGACCTTGGAGATTATTCTGGTAAATATACTGATGAACAGCTTGTTAAACTTTGGAACTTATCTGATAACGAGTGGAGATACATTGATTCTCGAATAGCTGACGTCAATGAAAAGGCATGAATAAGGGATGGTGAAGCATGGACGATCATTGGATAATTCCATCTAATTATGAAAGGTATAACATAAAATAGCACTTTAGTCATAGCAAATTATTTGGAGGAATTTTTTATTTATCAGAAGAAAATGTGATATTGTGTACATTTATGTAGGTAAACCGATAAGTGAAGTAAAATATCGCTGCAAAGTAGTTGAAGATCAAATTGATGACTTTCAATTGTATAAAAATTTGTATGCGATTCCCAAAAAGGTATACCATAATTATTTTTCTAATAGAGACGAGTATATTAAGCTTGAATTTGAATACGAGTATCCATATGGGACTTTTATGTTGGAAAGTTTACGTAATCATGGGTTTGGACAGGTACAAATTCAAGCACGTACAAGTAGAGAGTTACAAAATATAATAAATTCAATTGAGAGAGCAATGAGAAACGGGGGAAAAAGATAATGGAAGAAGAATTATTTCCTCAACGGCCAAATCTTATTCCGACAATTTATGCATATGAACTTCCAACAGTCCCATCACATAAAGGATATATAAAAGTCGGATATACAGGCCGTGATGTTGATACAAGAATAAAGGAACAACTTCATACTTCAGGAGTGCGATATCGTTTACTCGGTACTTGGCCCGCAATGCGGAATGACGGAAGCTGCTTTATGGATCATGAGGTTCATAAAATTCTTAGGAGGAAAGGCTTCAGGCAGTTATCTGAAGGCGAAGATCGAAATGAGTGGTATCGCTGCAGTGTTTCTGATGTTGCATCTGCGGTTGTTGCAGTTCAGACAGGAAAGGAGAATCTGGAGGCGCGTACCCAGACTTTCAAGATGCGTCCAGAGCAGGAGGCGGCTGTCAACAAGACGATAGCGTATTATCAATCAGCCTATCAAGAGAATAGCCATCGCGCGCCGAAGTTTTTATGGAACGCAAAGATGCGGTTTGGTAAGACCTTTGCTTCTTATGAGCTTGCTAAGAAGATGGGATTATCCAGAGTATTGATCCTTACATTTAAACCAGCGGTTCAGACTGCATGGCGCGAGGATCTAATGACTCATGTAGATTTTGAAGGCTGGCAGTTTATTTGTCGTCCTTCAGAAGTTGGTGGTATGAGCACCGATGAACAATATCGGCATGCAGATAAGAACCGTCCCATTGTATGCTTTGGTTCTTTTCAGGACTTCCTCGGTGTAGATAAAAATACAGGTGGTATCAAGACAAATAATGAGTGGGTACACGCTACAAACTGGGATCTTGTTATTTTCGACGAATACCATTTTGGTGCGTGGAAAGATAATGCAAAGAAGCTGTTTGAACAAGATGAAGATGAGTACGACGATGAAGATCTGTCAAAGTATGATGCCGGAAATGCGTATGATGAAACTTGGCTTCCTATTACAACAACATATTATCTTTTTCTGTCAGGAACACCATTCAGAGCATTAAATTCTGGAGAGTTTATTGAAGATCAGATTTATAACTGGACATATTCAGATGAACAGCGTGCGAAAGCTAAATGGAAAGGGCCGAATAATCCATATGCTGCTTTGCCAAGAATGGTTATGATGACCTACAAAATCCCAGAGAGCATCCAGCGTATTGCCAAGAAGGGTGAGTTCGACGAATTCGATCTTAATATTTTTTTCTCTGCTGAAGGCAAAGGTAAAGATGCCCATTTTGTGTACGAGGACTACGTTCAGAAATGGCTTGACTTGATCCGCGGATCCTATCTTGAAACAACTGTCAATGAGCTAAAACTTGGTGCCGAAAAGCCACCTATGCCTTTTTCTGATACCAGACTTTTAAATGTACTATCTCATACACTGTGGTTTCTGCCAAACGTTGCAGCGTGCTACGCAATGTCAAATCTGCTGAAGCAAAAACAAAATACCTTCTACCATGATTATAAAGTCAATGTTTGTGCGGGAACTGAAGCTGGAATTGGTGCGGCAGCATTGGAACCTGTTCGCCGGTCGATGGACGATCCACTGCATTCCAAATCTATAACTTTGTCGTGTGGCAAATTAACGACCGGTGTTACTATTAAGCCTTGGACGGGCATTTTTATGCTTCGTAATCTCTCAAGTCCAGAGACATATTTTCAGGCGGCTTTCCGTGTACAAAGCCCGTGGGAAATCACAAATGATGATGGCAGCCGTGAAATTATCAAGAAAGAATGTTATGTATTCGATTTTGCATTGGATCGTGCACTTCGAGAGGTATCAGATTATAGCTGTCAACTGGATGTAAAAGAAAGTAATCCGGAGAAGAAGGTTGGTGAGTTTATAAAATTCTTACCAGTTCTTGCGTATGATGGTAGTGCAATGCGACAGGTTAACGCAGGTGAAATTCTGGATATTGCGATGGCCGGTACTTCGGCGACGTTGCTCGCGAGACGCTGGGAAAGTGCTCTTCTTGTCAATGTTGATAATGATACTCTGACGAGACTGCTCTCTAATGAGGACGCTATGAATGCCCTGATGCATATTGAGGGTTTCAGAAGTCTTAATGCAGATATCAAAACAATTATCAATAAGTCTGAGCACGTGAAGAAAGCTAAGAAGGATGGCAAGAAGTTATCTTCGAAAGAAAAAAAAGAGTTAACGGAAGAAGAGAAAGAATACAAGTCGAAGCGTAAAGAGATCCAGGAAAAACTCATCAAATTTGCTACACGAATTCCGATCTTCATGTATTTGACTGACTACCGTGAGTACAGCCTGAAAGATGTCGTTACCCAACTGGAACCAGCTCTTTTCAAGAAGGTTACAGGTCTGGAAGTGAAAGACTTTGAGATGCTCGTCTCATTAAATGTTTTTAACGAAGCATTAATGAATGACGCTGTCTACAAGTTTAAACGATATGAAGATGCCAGCCTGATCTATACCGGTGTTAATAAACATAAAAACGAGAAAGTTGGCCTATTCAGTACAGTTATATCTCGTGATGACTACGACAAGATGGCCGGGCAGCTTTTGACTTCTGAGGAACTGAAAAATAAAGCAGAAGAAGAGTTACCGAATCGCCCAGTATTTTCAAACATTATTTCTTATCACTCTAAAGAGGACGATGATGAGGAAGAAAAGCCTGCATTGCGAGTGGCAAAAAAACAGAGTCCTTTTCATTCGAATAATCGAACGCCAATAGTAAAAGAAATTGGCAAGTCGGATGAAGCTCCGGTAAAGCCGGGAGCACATTTTGGAGTAAAGAAAAATCTTGATATAAGGATTCAACTTACGAAGCAAGAAATAGATTCAATTAAAGTCGGATCGTCTGTCCGTCACAAAGCATATGGTATGGGAACCGTAGCTGGATTTAAAAAAGGGATTATTATTGTCTCTTTTGGCAGCACAAAGAAAAAGTTCCAGTTCCCGGGAGCATTTGAGCAGGGATTTCTGTTTATAAAGTAGATTCTTTGTATAATATGAACAAGCAATCTAGAAAAGATTTTTTTGCGAGCGATACATTTTTTACATTAATAACAATCATTGATCTTTAGAATGAATCAGCAAGATTTTTCCAAATATATCGTGCTCGGAAAAATGTCCAGGATTATGTTTTTGTGGACGGAACAGCAGAAAAGTCCATTGAACGGAAATTCGCAGAAGCCATGGATGTGGATGATAAAGTGGCTGTATATGCAAAGCTGCCGCGGGGCTTCCAGATCCCGACTCCCGTTGGAAACTATGCGCCGGATTGGGCCATAGCCTTCCAGAAGGGAACTGTAAAACACATTTACTTTGTTGCAGAAACCAAGGGATCCATGGAAAGCCTGGATTTGCGTCCCATTGAACAAGCGAAGATTAAATGCGCCAAGAAACTCTTTAATGAAATTTCAAAGGATGATGTGGTGTACGGGCAGGTAGATTCCTATCAGAATCTGCTGAGCTTGATGAATGCAATTTAAAAGGGAAAAGGATAAAACTGATGTAAAGAAACAGAGTTTATTCTTTGATTCTTATCGTATGGGGAAGTGGATATTAAATGCACGGGTTAAAAATCTATTTGGCAGACGGGAATTTTAAGGGGACCGTAACGATGAGCAGTGATTCATCAAAATTTACGGCAGTCCGCGTCAGCAGGAAAGCAATGCATGACTTTGATACAGAGCTGGATGGCACGGGAATTTATTTTCTCCTTGTCGGTACTGATGCGGTTTATGTAGGGCAGACCGGGTTGGATACTCTTCAAAAGAGAATATTGAATAAGCATTCTGCTGACATTGACAAGTCATGGCATACCGTGCTTGCCTTTAAGTTTGCCGATTTTACCATCACTACAAATGAGCTTTTGTTCATTGAAAACGCTATGTGTGAGTATGTCCATGCTCACTATCCGAAGTGCCTGACCACAACTCCGGCCAAGGAAAACTGCAATTCGAAATACAGAAAAGATCATTATCATCTTGGAGCTGCACAAATTCATACTTGCGAAGATTACATCAAAGACATCGAGCATTATATTTCGATGTTTCCGGGATCTATCTTTGATGGATTTGTACAACCGAAACCTCCAACTGGTGCGCCTGGACCCCAAAAACAGAAAACGCTTTTTCAGTTTGTAAACAGCAAACAAGGTGTGAAGGCAACGGCTGAAATCGAGATTCACACAGGCAATACGCAGCCAAGAGAAACAAGAGTGAAGGCAGGGGCTACGCTGTCTAAGGATGTATCACCCAATTTTAAATCTTCGGATTCTGTTAAACAAGAAAGAATGGAACTGGAAAAAGAAGGCAAGATTATTGACCGTGTATTGCAAGTAGATGTTCCCTTCAAATCCCAGAGTGCTGCTTTAGCTTTCCTCAATGGTACTTCTTTAAGTGGAAATAAATGCTGGAAGACAGTTGATGGAAACATACCGCTTGGGGATTTACTAGTGTAAACGACTAAAGGGGCAGAAATTAAAGAAATAAAAATTTATACTTTGCAGAGGAACGTCCAAGTGACGGGCCTCTTATTTTTTTGTCTCAAGATCGATCAAAAAACCTTAGCCGGTATAGGAGCCATGGCAGCTTCTCATACCGGTTTTTTTGCATGCCCAGAAAAATTATTTAAATTTTTTTGGAGAAACCGTCAGAAAATCCACTCTCCCAAGGCTAAAGAGTGGAAGGGGAAAACGATACTAACCTTCAGAAAGGAGGAAAAGCCATGAAGCAAAGAGTTAGCATCAGCGTTTCTGCGGCAAAGGGTGGTGGGCATATCGCTGCCGTACGATCTGTGTCCGTGCGGGAACGGATTCTGCGGTTCCTGCTGGGTGGGAAGGAAAAAGTAACCATCATCGTGCCAGGCGACTCCGTAGAGGAACTGGCCATCAGGGAAATTAACGAAGGAGGAAACTAAGGTGACGAAGGACAATCTTGAAAATCTGGCGAACGAAATGGCCAATTGCACAAAGACCCTGCTGCGGATTGTAGAAGCTCTGGAAAACGAGATGAACAATAGAACAGCAGAACCGGAAAAGGTGGTTCCGGAGCGGAAGGCCCTTTCTTTTGAAGAAGTTCGGAAAGCGGCGGCTGACAAGTCCCGTCAGGGATTCACGGCAGAAGTGAAAGCCCTTATTGAAAAATATGGGGCGGAAAAACTCTCCAGCGTAAAGCCGGAAGACTATGAAGCCTTCATGAAGGAACTGGAGGAGATCAGCCATGCCGGATAAGCAGCATGCGATTCTTTCCGCCTCGTCCAGCTACCGCTGGCTGGCCTGCCCGCCTTCCGCGTTGGAGTGTGCTAAGCGGCCGGACACCACAAGCGACTTTGCCCGGGAGGGTACGGATGCTCATACTCTCTGCGAATACAAGGTGAAGGAAGCCCTGGGCAGGAAGGCCCAGAACCCTACGGGGACCCTCGACTATTACAGCGAGGAAATGGCTGAATGCACGGACGACTATGCCCAATTCGTCATGGAGCGGCTTGCGGAAGCAAAGAAAGAGTGCAAGGATCCCATCGTCCTTGTAGAACAGCGGTTGGACTTTTCGAAATGGGTGCCGGACGGATTCGGTACAGGAGACTGTGTCATTGTGGCGGACGATACCCTGACCGTCATCGACTACAAGCACGGGCTTGGTGTGGAAGTCAGTGCGGAGAAGAATCCCCAGATGATGTGCTATGCCCTGGGGGCACTGGACCTCTTCGACGGGATTTACGATATCCAAAGGGTCTCCATGACCATCTTCCAGCCAAGACGGGACAATGTCAGTACCTACGAAATGACTAAAGGCGACTTGCTCCAATGGGCGGAGAAAGTCCTCAAACCCACGGCTGCTCTGGCGGCTAAAGGGGAAGGGGAGTACAAAGCCGGTGAGCACTGCCGGTTCTGCAAGATCAGGGCCACCTGCCGGAAACGGGCAGAGTATAACCTGGAACTTGCCAGGTATGACTTCGCCATGCCGTCCACTCTCTGTGACGCAGAAGTAGAAGCAGTGCTGGAAAAGGCCGATGACCTTGTAGCCTGGGTGGGTGACATTAAGGACTATGCCCTGCAGCAGGCTCTATCCGGCAAGGCATGGACTGGCTGGAAACTGGTGGAAGGGCGCTCCAATCGCCGTTATGTAGACGACGATGCGGTGGCCGCCAAAGTGGAGGAAGCCGGATACTCTCCCTACGAAAAGAAACTCATGGGCATCACAGCCCTGACCCACCTTCTGGGGAAACGTAGGTTTGATGAACTTCTGTCCGGCCTCATCGAAAAGCCCCAAGGCAAACCGGTCCTGGTACCGGAATCGGACAAACGCCCGGCTATGCATACCGCGGCAGAAGATTTTAGCAGTGAAAATTAAGGAGGAACGAACAATGAAACATTATGTAAACCCTTGCAAAGTCATTACCGGAGCAAATACCCGCTGGTCCTACGCCAACGTCTGGGAACCCAAATCCATCAACGGAGGAACCCCCAAGTACAGCGTGAGCCTCATCATCCCCAAGTCTGATACGAAGACCGTGGAAAAGGTGAAAGCGGCAATCCAGGCTGCCTATGAGGAAGGGCAGGGCAAGCTCAAAGGAAATGGCCGCATCGTGCCGAAGCTGGAAACCATCAAGAACCCGCTCCGTGACGGAGATCTGGAACGGCCTGGGGATGATACCTACAAGGACAGCTACTTCATTAATGCCAATTCTGCCACAAAGCCCGGCATCGTAGATTCTTCCTGCCAGCAGATTCTGGAACGGTCTGAAGTGTACAGCGGGGTCTATGGAAGAGCCTCCATCAACTTCTACGCCTTCAACTCCAACGGCAACAAGGGCATTGCCTGCGGCCTGAACAACCTGCAGAAGATTCGTGATGGGGAACCTCTGGGCGGAAAACCCCGGGCAGAAGACGACTTTGCTACGGCAGACGATGATGATTTCCTGGACTAAGGAGGAACCATAATGGAAAATGTTTTGAAATTGATTCTGGATTGTCTGTACTGTCTGGTTGCCCTGTGTGTTGGCGGCTTCTTTGTGGCCATGATCTACACGGATATCAAAAAGGACCAGCGGGATGAAATTGCGGCCCGGAACCGGGAGGAACGGGAAGCAGAATATCATCGCAAACAGATGGAATCCTTTCGGAAATAAGACGTGGTAAATGGTGGCGGCGGGGCCTTGTGCTTCGCCGCTTTTCTCGAGGTGAAACGTATGAAAACCATCAGTATCGATATTGAAACCTACAGCGATGTGAACTTAGCCAAATGCGGGGTCTATAAATATGCCGAGTCCCCGGATTTTGAAATCCTCCTTTTTGGCTATGCGGTGGATGGAAGAGAGGTGACAGTAGTCGATCTGGCCCAGGGGGAAACCCTCCCGGAAGAGATTCTGGAGGCACTCACCGATGACTCCATCATCAAATGGGCCTTCAATGCCAATTTCGAACGGGTGTGCTTGTCCCGGTATCTGACGGATCTGGGGAGGAGCCTGGATCCCTTCCATGACCATCATCCGCTTTCTCAGGACTGTGCCATGTTCCTGAACCCGGCCGGCTGGAAGTGCTCCATGGTGTGGTCCGCCTATATGGGGTTGCCCCTTTCCCTGGAAGGAGTGGGGGCCGTGCTGAATCTGGACAATCAGAAGATGAAAGAAGGCCGGGACCTGATCCGTTATTTCTGCGTTCCCTGCAAGGAGACCAAGACCAACGGGGGACGGACCCGGAACTTGCCCCAGCATGCTCCCGACAAGTGGAATCTCTTCAAGAGCTATAACAAGCGGGATGTGGAAGTGGAAATGGCCATCCAGGAGAGGCTGCAGAAATATCCGGTGCCGGACACGGTGTGGGAAGAATACCACCAGGACCAGGAAATCAACGACCGGGGGATCGCCATTGACCTGGAGCTGGCCCGGCAGGCAGTGGCCATGGATGCCAAAAGCCGGGAGAGCCTGATGGGAGCTCTGAAGGAAAAGACCGGCCTGGAGAATCCCAATTCAGTCCTCCAGATGCTGAGATGGCTCGAAGCCCGTGGCCTAAAGTCGGACTCCCTGGGGAAGAAGCAGGTGAAGGAACTATTGAAAACGGCCCAGGAGCCTCTCCGCAGTGTGTTGCAGCTCCGGCAAAAGCTGGCCAAGTCTTCTGTGAAGAAGTACCAGGCCATGGAAATGACCGCCTGTCAGGACGGCAGGGCCCGGGGCATGTTCCAGTTCTATGGGGCGAACCGTACTGGACGGTTTGCGGGGCGGCACATACAATTGCAAAATCTTCCTCAGAACCATCTGCCGGACCTTTCAGAAGCCCGGGAGCTGGTGCGCCAGGGAAACTACGAGGCTCTGGAGCTGCTCTACGATTCTGTGCCGGATGTGCTGTCCCAGCTGATTCGGACCGCCTTTGTGCCCCGTGAGGGGATGAAGTTTGTGGTCTCGGACTTCTCGGCCATTGAGGCAAGGGTCATTTCCTGGATGGCCGGAGAGAAGTGGAAATCCGCAGCCTTTGCAGCCGGGAAGGATATCTATTGCTCAACGGCCAGCCAGATGTTTGGGGTCCCGGTGGTAAAACATGGAATCAACGGGGAACTCCGTCAAAAGGGGAAAATCGCAGAATTGGCCTGTGGCTATGGCGGCTCCGTTGGGGCACTAAAGGCTATGGGAGCCCTGGACATGGGAATACCGGAAGAGGAGCTGAGTTCCCTGGTCCAGTCCTGGCGCTCGGCCAATCCTCACATTGTGGATTTCTGGTGGCAGGTGGATGGGGCCGTGAAAACTGCCATCAAGCAGCGGATCCCCGTCTGGGTGAATAACATCCGGTTCCTCTGCCAGAGCGGCATGCTATTCATAGAGCTCCCCAGTGGCCGGCAGCTTTCCTACGTGAAGCCTCGGATCGGGGAGAATAAATTCGGTGGGGAATCCGTGACCTATGAAGGCATCGGAGCCACCAAGAAGTGGGAGCGGCTGGAAAGTTATGGGCCCAAGTTCGTGGAAAATATCGTCCAGGGAACGGCCAGGGATATTCTTTGCTATGCCATGCAGACCCTCCGGTGCTGTGCCATTGTGGGCCACGTCCATGACGAACTGATTATCGAGTGCAGCAAGGATGTGAGCGTGGATGCCATCTGCCAGCAGATGGGCCGGACCCCTCCCTGGGCGGAAGGGCTGATCCTCCGGGCGGATGGGTATGAATGTGAATTTTATCAGAAAGATTGAACGAAACCGTCAGAAAACACCTCCTGCCGTGGCTAGTAAGCAGGAGGTGTTTATTCATGAACGATATACAGAAAGCACAGATTCGGGAACTGCGGCTCCAAGGAGTCGGGTATCGGAAAATCGCCAAAGAAACAGGCATGTCGGAGAATACCGTCAAATCCTACTGCCGCAGACACCCATTATCCCTCAAGGAGCCGGAAACGGAACAAGCCCATCACTGCCTGCAATGCGGTCAGCCTATTGAGCAGAACGACAAACGGAAGGAGAAAAAGTTCTGCTCCGATGCCTGTCGGATGGCCTGGTGGAACAGCCATCGTGACAAGGTGAACCATAGGATTGTACGAAAGATGGAATGCCCTTGCTGTCATGAGACATTCATTGTCTACGGGAACGGGCAGCGCAAATACTGCTCCCACACTTGCTATGTAAAAGACAGGTTCGGAGGTGGCCAGGATGGACGCTAAGCAGTTGAAACAGGAGAAGATGTACCTGGCCGCCATGCATTTCATCAGGGGAATGCTCCAGAAGGGTTTGATTACAAAAGCTGAATACGGAAAAGCCGAACGGCAGCTCCGGAATAAATATTCTCCTGTGATCGGCCCATTATTAGCAGATATCGACTTGCTATAAATCCGGCTCAGAGTGAGTAATAGTAGTAAAAGGAGTTGATACAATGAAAAAAATCACGCGGGTCAGTCGGCCCATGCCGGCCATCGTGCGGAGAAAAAAAGTGGCAGCCTATGCCCGGGTCTCCGTGGAGTCGGAACGGATGAACCATTCCCTATCGGCTCAGATCAGCTACTATAACGGCCTGATCCAGAGAAACCCGGAATGGGAATTTGCCGGTGTCTATGCAGACGACGGTATCAGCGGAACCACTATCGACAAGCGAAAAGGGTTCAAGCAGATGCTGGCGGACTGTGAAGCAGGAAAGATTGACATTATCCTTACAAAGTCCATCCAGCGCTTTGCCAGGAACACGGTAGACCTTTTAACGACAGTGCGGCATTTGAAAGACCTGGGTATAGAAGTGCGATTCGAGAAAGAGCATATCCGCTCCCTTACGGGTGACGGCGAACTGATGCTTTCCATCCTGGCATCCTTTGCCCAGGAAGAGAGCCGTTCCATTAGTACAAATGTCAAATGGGGAACCCGAAAACGTTTTGCACAAGGGATTCCTAATGGACGGTTTCGAATCTATGGATACCGTTGGCAGGGAGATCAGCTTGTCCCTGAGCCCAAGGAAGCGTCTGTTGTAAAGCTCATTTATGACAACTTCTTAAAAGGCCTGTCCGCTGAGACCACGGAAAAGCAGCTGGAAGAAATGGGAATGAAATCCTTTAATGGGAAACATTTCGGGAATTCGGCCGTCCGGAGAATTTTAGAGAATATTACTTACACCGGTAATCTATTGTTCCAGAAAGCCTATTCGGCAGACCCCATCACCGGAAAAACCAAAATCAATCATGGAGAACTCCCACAATATTTTGTGGAAAATACACATGAGGCCATTATCCCCATGGAAACCTATAAAAAGGTACAGGAAGAAAGGGAAAGACGGCGGGAACTGGGGGCTTTGGCAAACTGGTCCATCGATACCTGCTGTTTTACCACCAAAATCAGGTGTGGAATCTGCGGGAAGAGTTTTGTGCATATTCGCAGTAAACGGAAAAATAAGGATTGCTGGACCTGTATTTCCCATAAAGAGAGAGGAAGAACCTGCCGTTCTAAGGGAGCTATCCCACAGAAAGTCCTAGTCAAGGAATGCACAGAAGTCCTGGGGCTTTCCGAATTCGATGAAAAAGTCTTTCTGAATCAGGTTGATATAATTGTGGTTCCGGAACATCATGTGATGGTGTTTCATATGAAAAATGGAGAGCAGATTACACGGCAATGGGTTTCTACTGCCCGGAAGGACGCATGGACTAGTGAACGCCGGAAGGAATGGGGAGAAAGACATAAGCTAAAAAGCACAAATCCCAATCGAAAGATATTCAATGAGTTCACGGGGTTTATCAAATGCGGGAAATGTGGGGAAAATTACAGGAGCCAACAAACTACATATTCTGATGGAAAAAAGGAACGGTACTGGCGGTGTGCTGGTATATGTGGCAATGAAGCCATCAAAGACAGCACTATGAAAAAGCTAACTGCTTCTGTGCTGGGACTGGACACTTTCAATGAGGAAAAAATGGATGAATCCCTTGAAAAAGCAGTTGTCCTGAATGGAGAAATAACATTTCATTTTAAAGATGGCCATACGGAAACCAGGCAATATAGAGAAAGAAAACGGGGAACCCGTCATAGCGAAGCGTATCGGGCTTATATGCATGAAATCATGCAATATGCAAAACGCAAGGACCCAGAGGCTAAAAAAATAATGCTTGCGCTGAAAGAAGAATGGAAGAGAGAGGATAATCGATGGCAAAAACAGTAAGAGCGATTCCGGCAACAATCAGCCGTTATACATCATCTCCGATAAATAGTCGGAAGAAAAGGAAAGTAGCAGGGTACGCACGGGTTTCAACAGACCACGATGATCAGATTACCAGCTATGAAGCCCAGGTGGACTATTACACAAACTACATCAAAGGACGGGACGATTGGGACTTCGTGGGTATGTACACGGACGAAGGCATCTCCGCCACCAACACTCGTCATCGGGATGGGTTCAAACGGATGGTCAAAGATGCCCTGGACGGGAAAATCGACCTGATCATCACAAAGTCGGTCAGTCGGTTTGCTAGAAATACCGTCGATAGCCTTTCCACTATTCGGAAATTAAAAGAACACAAAATAGAGTGCTACTTTGAAAAGGAAAATATCTGGACTTTCGACAGCAAGGGAGAATTGCTCCTGACGATCATGAGTTCCCTGGCCCAGGAAGAAAGCCGGAGTATTTCAGAAAATGTCACCTGGGGTCATCGGAAGCGGTTTGCCGATGGCAAAGTCAGCGTCGCTTACAGCCGTTTCCTGGGATACAAGAAAGGCCCGAACGGTGGGCTAGTAGTTGTACCAGAAGAAGCAACAACGATCAAGCTCATCTACAAGCTATTCCTAGAAGGCTTGGGAACAACAACTATTGCCAAGCAACTAACAAAACGAGGACTTAAAACCCCAGGAGGAAAATCCAAATGGAGTGCACGTACGGTTTACAGTATCCTTCAAAACGAAAAGTACAAGGGAGATGCACTTCTACAAAAAAGCTATACGGTTGATTTTCTTACAAAGAAAACGAAAATCAACGAAGGGGAAGTCCCCCAATACTATGTAGAGCATGACCATGAAGCCATTATTGAACCTCAGACCTTTGAAATGGTGCAAGCGGAACTGAAACGTAGAAATAAAGCACGGAAGTACTTCAGTGGTACCAGCATCTTTTCCACCAAAATCCAGTGTGCTGAATGCGGAGGATGGTACGGTGCGAAGGTCTGGCACTCCAATGACAAGTACCGCAGGATCATCTACCAGTGCAATAATAAGTTCCGAAACAATACAGGGTGCAGAACGCCGCATCTGACAGAAGAGGAAATCAAGATGTACTTCGTCCGGGCAATGAACAAGATGATTACAGAGAAGGATGAGATCATCCAAACCATCGAGGATGCTAGGCAGGTGATCTGTGACAACGGAGACCTTCTAGCCAAACGAGATGCCATGCAGAAGGAAATCGGCATCCTGGTGGAAATGGCCCAGAATGCTGTGGAACAGAATGCACGGGTGGCGCAGAACCAGGAAGAGTACCAAAAACAGTATGATGACATCATCGGCCGCTATGATGTAATGAAAATTGAGTACGAACAACTGTGTGAGAAGATTGAAAACCGCCAGGATCGGAATGAGCAGCTTGGACGGTTCATTCAGGAACTGAAAGGTCGGGATAGCCTGCTCACCGAATTTGACCATTCACTCTGGTGTGCCCTGGTCGATAAAATGATAGTAAAAGATAAAGAGAATGTAACCGTGGTCTTTCAAGACGGGACGGAAATCAAGGCATAAATAGAAACCGCTTTGCAGAAATGCAGAGCGGTTTTTTCTTTGTCCAAAACACCAGGCATGCCAATTTTAACAGCAATTGCAGGGAGCTTCTGGGGTGCACTTCACTTTGCACCCCAGGGTGCATCGTTCAAGAATTTAAGGGAATAATCGTGTAATTGTATCAAATGTTGTAAGGCAACCGACCCTGCCTGCGGGACCAGTGGATTTTTGGTAGCTGCCGGGGAATACCTCAGGGAACATTACCGGGACCAGGTGCTGTTTGAACCAAAGAGCAAGAAACATTACAACGATGAGATGTTCCATGGGTACGATATGGACCGGACCATGCTGCGGATTGGGGCTATGAATATGATGACCCACGGGGTGGAAAATCCGGATATTCAGTACAAAGACAGCTTGTCAGAACAGAATGCTGATACAGAACGGTATTCCCTGATTCTGGCCAATCCCCCTTTTAAGGGCAGCCTGAATTATGATGTGGTGGCCGATGACCTGCTGAAAGTGGTGAAAACCAAGAAAACAGAACTCCTTTTCCTGGCTCTTTTCGTGCGGATGCTCCAGAACGGCGGACGGTGCGCCTGCATCGTCCCGGATGGGGTACTGTTTGGTTCCTCCAAGGCCCATAAGGCCATCCGGAAAGAAATCATCGAGAGCCAGCGCCTGGAAGCCGTCATTTCCATGCCCAGCGGGGTCTTCAAGCCCTATGCCGGGGTGTCCACGGCCATCCTGATCTTCACCAAAACCGGAGCCGGCGGCACCGATGATGTATGGTTCTACGACATGAAAGCCGATGGATTTTCTCTGGATGACAAACGGTCCCCTGTACAGGAGAACGACATTCCGGATATCATCCAGCGCTACCATAACCGGGAAGCAGAAAAAAGTCGGAAACGGACGGAACAGAGTTTCTTTGTACCCAAACAGGAAATCGTGGATAACGACTATGACCTGTCCATCAACAAGTACAAAGAAATCGAGTATGTGCCGGTGGAATACCCACCGACCAGTGAGATTATGGCAAATCTAAAGACTTTAGAAGAACAAATTAATCAGGATATGCTTACCTTGGAAAAAATGTTAAAGTGATTTTTTAGATTTGGAGATATAAGATAATCATGAAAGTAAAACTAGGAGATGTTTGCGAAAAAGCATCGTCAAATATCAAACAATCTGATATACCAAGTAATAAAGGGGTATATCCAATTTATGGAGCCTCAGGTCTTCTTGGCAAGGTAAATTTCTTTCATCAAGAAAAACCATATATTGCTGTAATCAAAGATGGAGCTGGTATCGGAAGAGCTATTTTATGTCCAGAGAAATCATCCGTTATTGGGACATTGCAATATTTGCTGCCAAGGGATAATGTTCTTCCTCAATATCTTTACTATGTCATTTGCCATATGCATCTGGAAAAATACTTTACTGGTGCAACAATTCCTCATATTTATTTTAAGGACTACAAGAATGAGCCATTTAATTTAGTATCGAGAGATGAACAACAACGAATAATTAATGTTTTAGGCTTGGTTGAAAATATCATAGATGCACGGAAAAAAGAAATAGTCGAACTTGATAATTTAGTCAAATCCCGATTTGTGGAGATGTTTGGGGATGGCAATTACAGCATTTGTAATTTATATCAAGTTTCAAATATTGTCTCTGGAATAACAAAGGGTAGAAAGACAAAAGATAATAATTTGTTGGAAGTCCCTTATATGGCTGTTTCTAACGTTAAAAGAGGATTTATTGACTGGTCGACCATTAAAACAATCTTAGCAACTAAAGCAGAGGTAGAACAATACAGATTAAAATCTAATGATGTTTTAATTACTGAAGGTGGTGATCCAGATAAGGTAGGAAGAGGTGCTGTTATAATAAATCCACCCAAAAATTGTATTCACCAAAATCATATTTTTAGGGTGAGACTAAATTGTAATTTATTAACACCGGAATATTTTGAAGAATATCTTCAATGTAAATCTGCAAGAAAATATTTTTTGAAAGCTGCAAAACAGACAACAGGAATCGCAAGTATCAATATGAAGCAATTGCGTGGATTACCAGTAGCATTACCACCAATAGGTGAGCAGATAAGGTTTTCTATTTTTACTCACCACATCGAAAAATCAAAATTGGCGGTGCAAAAAAGCCTGGAAGAACTGGAAACACTGAAAAATTCCCTGATGCAGCAGTACTTCGACTGATTTTTATGGTATCCTTGTTCCAAAAACGGAGGATTCCATGAAAAATCATCTGATGGACATTATTTTGCAGAGAATGCTGCCTTACCTGGACAACAGCCAGTTGAACCGATTGAAAGAAACCTTGGAGGAGTGCCTCCAAGAGGTACCAATCCCAGAAACGGCTTTACGCCAGGGACCCTCCAATCAGGAACTGCTGCTGAAGTTTCTGGATGCCAAGCGGGTGGAAGGCTGCAGCCCGCGGACTGTGAAATATTATCAGTCCGTTCTCCAAAAACTGTTTGAACTCCACCCCCTTTCAGTACTTCAGATGGAGACGGAACATATCCGGAACTACCTGGCTCAATATGCAGACCGGACCGGCTGCAGCAAGGCCAACCTGGACAATATCCGCCGGATCCTTTCCAGCTTTTTCAACTGGCTGGAGGAAGAAAACTATATCCTGAAGAACCCTGTCCGCCGGATCCATAAAATCCGGGTGGACCAGCGGGTCAAGGAGACTTATTCAGAAGAAATGCTGGAACAGCTCCGGGACAGCTGCCATTCGCTGCGGGACCTGGCCATCATCGACCTTTTGGCTTCTTCAGGCATCCGGGTGGGAGAACTGGTCCGTCTGAACCGGGAAGACATTGACTTTGAAAACCGGGAATGTGTGGTATTCGGTAAAGGTCAGAAAGAACGGCCTGTGTATTTTGATGCACGGACCAAGATCCATCTGAAAAATTATCTGGACAGCCGGAAGGATGATAATCCGGCTCTCTTTGTTTCTCTGCTCCAGCCCTATAACCGGCTGCAGATCAGCGGAGTGGAAAGCAGGCTCCGGGCTCTGGGGAGAGAACTCCACATCCCCAAGGTCCATCCTCACAAATTCAGAAGGACCCTGGCCACCCGGGCCATCGACAAGGGGATGCCCATAGAACAGGTCCAGCGGCTTCTGGGCCATACCCAGATCGATACCACCATGCAGTACGCCATGATCAACCAGAAAAACGTCAAGAATGCCCATCAGAAATTCATTGCCTAGGAGCCAATCCCGATTTGTGGAGATGTTTAGTAATGAAAGGCAACACTATAGACTGAATGAAGTTTGTAAAATAATCACCGATGGCACGCATCAGCCTCCTGAATTTGTATCATGTGGTATTCCGTTTATCTTTGTTTCTAATATTGTCAATAATGAGATTTCCTACAATACAGAAAAATACATTACTCAAGAAACTTATAACAGTCTTATAGTACGGACCCCAATTGAAATGGGAGATATTATTTTATCAACGGTTGGTTCATATGGACATCCGGCCGTAGTCAAAAATAATAAAAAGTTTCTTTTTCAACGGCATATCGCTTATCTAAAACCTAAACATGAGATTGTAGATAGTGATTTTTTGCATAGTGCTCTTTTATCAAGCAATGTTCAACAGCAGATTGATAGGCAAGTAAAAGGAATAGCACAGAAAACATTAAATCTTTCTGCTATAAAGCAACTAGTAGTTCCAATACCTAAAATATTGGAACAGAGAAAATTTGCACGATTAAAAAATCACATCGACAAATCAAAATTGTCCACAGAGAACAGCAGAAAAATGATACAAAATGTGATAAAGTATAGGGAGAAGTGAAACCTTTCCTGATAAGGAGTCTGGTATGATGGGAAACTTTGATTTTTTACAGCAGGACCCCAAATTCAAACCGCTTTATGACGTTGCCAGCAATGCAGAAAAAGTCCTGGCCATCGATCCGGCCATCTGTGCCATGACCTGCCGGAAGGCCATGGAAACTGCTGTAAAATGGATGTATTCCATCGACCGGGATCTCCATATCCCTTATCAGGATAATCTCATCACTTTGCTGAATACCGATGAATTCAAAGCCATTGTGGATGCCAAGCTCCAGCTTCGGCTGGAGTACATCCGCAGAATCGGGAATACGGCAGCTCATGCAGGCCCCCAGAGCCGTAAAAATGTATCTCAGGAACAGGCGGTACTGGCACTGGAATCTTTGTATATGTTTCTGCGTTTTATTGCATACAGCTACAGCCAGATCGAACTGCCTGAAGAGGCTTTTTCTGCTGCACGGATTTCTCAGCCTCTAAAGGCAGATACAGGAACCCTGGAAAAACAGGCCGCAGAGCTGGCAAAAGCAAAGGCGGCTCTGGAGAAAAAAGAAAATGAACTAAAGGCCTTCCAGGCAAAATATGCTGCGGCAGAGGCTGAAGCAACGGCTCTCCGGAAAGAAAAAGCACAGGGCTTCCATCTGCCTCCGGAAACCATGTCTGAAGCCGATACCCGCAAGGCCTATATTGATGTCATGCTTGCAGAAGCCGGCTGGGTGCGGGGCCAAAACTGGGTGGATGAATATCCTGTTGATCAGATGCCCAGCCCAACCGGGTATGGAGCAGCGGATTATGTGCTGTTTGGCCAGGATGGGAAACCCCTGGCAGTTGTGGAGGCCAAAAAGACCAGCCGGGATGTGGCTGCCGGGCGGAAACAGGGGAAGCTGTATGCAGACAGTCTGGAAAAACGGTTTGGCCAGCGTCCTATCATTTTTTTGACCAATGGATTTGAAACCAGGATCGTGGCGGATCAGAAAGGCGGATACCCGGAACGGACGGTCAGTGGGATTTATTCCCGCAGCGATCTGGAAAAAGAATTTTACAAGATGGGAACGAAACAGCCTCTGATCAATGCTCAGCTGGACAGCCATATTGCCGGACGGTATTATCAGCTGGCGGCTGCGAAAGCAGTCTGTGAAGCTTTTGATCAGCGGAACCGGAGAAAAGCACTGCTGGTAATGGCTACCGGCAGCGGCAAGACTCGTACCGTCATTTCTCTAGTGGATGTGCTGCTCCGTCATGGATGGATTCGAAATTTCCTGTTTCTGGCAGACCGGAACAGTCTTGTACTCCAAGCCAAGAAAGCCTTTGGGAACAATCTGCCCAATCTGACCATCACCAACCTGACCGAAAAAAATGCCAATCCCAGTGCACGGGGCGTGTTTTCCACCTACCAGACCATGATCCACTGCATTGATGGAATCCGTGACGAAACGGGACACCGGATGTTTACCTGCGGCCATTTTGACCTGATTATTGTGGATGAGGCCCACCGCAGTCTCTACAACAAATATCGGGCTATTTTTGATTACTTTGATGGACTTTTGGTTGGACTGACAGCGACGCCCCGGGATGAAATCGACCGGAATACCTACAGTGTATTTGATCTTGAGGATGGGGTGCCCACCTATAACTATGACCTGCAGCAGGCGGTAAAGGACAAGTTCCTTGTGCCCTATCATGTGGTGGACTGCAAACTGAAACTGATGCAGGAAGGCATCCGTTATGAAGACCTGACGGACGAAGAAAAAAAGGCCTATGAGGACACGTTCACCGATGAAGAGGGAAACCTGCCCCAGTCCATCGATGGATCGGCGCTGAATCAGAAAATCTTCAACAAGGATACCATCAAAAAGGCTTTGTCCGTCTTGATGACAGATGGTATCCGTATCCGGTACAACAGCACCATTGGCAAAACCATTATTTTTGCCCGGAGCCACGCTCATGCAGAAGCCATCCTGAAGGTCTGGAAGGAAATGTATCCCGAACTGAGCGATGATTACTGTACGGTCATTGACAACTATATCGAATACGCCCAGCAGGCACTGGATGATTTTTCTGATGAAAAGAAACTGCCCCAGGTGGCGATTTCGGTGGATATGCTGGATACAGGGGTGGATGTCCCTTCTATTTTAAATCTTGTATTTTTTAAACCGGTGCTGAGCCGTGCCAAATTCTGGCAGATGATTGGCCGGGGAACCCGGACCTGTCCAAAATTACTGGATGGAGAAGATAAAAAGGAATTTTATATCTTTGATCTGTGCGGGAACTTCGACTTTTTCCAGGAAAACCCAAATGGAATCGAAGCCAGCGGTGTTGTGTCCCTGGCCCAGGGAGTGTTTTCTTTGGAAGTGGAACTGATCTTCCGGCTGCAGAAACTGGAGCAGCAAACGGCAGAATTGCAGAATGTTAGGAACGAACTGGTGGAAAAGGTCATTACTAAGATTCAGACGCTGCCCAGGGACAATTTTGCCGTACAGATGCAGCTCCAGTATGTGGATGGGTTCCAGGAAAAAGACCGGTTTACAGCTTTGGCCTATCAGGATGTGGAGAACCTCCAGAAACATCTGGGGCCGCTGATGCAAAATGAGGATAAAGATTTTAATGCAGTGCGGTTTGATGCCCTGTTGTATCAGCTGGAACTTGCCAGTGCAGAAGGAAAAGCCTATCCCCGTGGATTGACGGATCTGAGAAAGAAGCTGGAGGCTTTGACCCATTTGGGAACTATCCCGGCTGTACAGCAGAAGAAAGAGTTCATCACTAGCCTTCTCCATACAGATTATCTTCAGAAAGCAGGCATCAGCCAATGGGAAAAAATCCGCAAAGAACTGCGGAATCTGATGAAACTGATTCCAAAAGGCAAAGCAGTAATCTATGAGACGGATTTTACGGATACACTGTTACAGATTAAGGAAACAGGACCGGATGAACAACCTGTTGCACCGCCAGTCCTGGACAATTACAGGAAAAAAGTGGAATTCTATTTGAAACAACACGAAGACATACCGGCCATCCGAAAATTACGGAACAATGAGCCAATGCAAAAGGTTGATATGGATGATTTGGAAGATTTGTTGTGGAACCGTCTGGGAACAGAGGAACAGTACCATAACGAATATCAGAACCAACCGCTGGGAGAATTTGTACGTTCAGTGGTAGGAATGGATAAAGAAGCACTGAATCAGGCATTTGCCAAGTACATCAATCAGGAAAACCTGAATGACAACCAGATTTATTTTGTTAAGCAACTCATTGATTATTTGTCTGTGAATGGCTTTCTGAAGGATAATTCCATTTTGCTGAAAAGCCCGTTTACCGATCGTGGGACAGTCAATGTACTGTTTGGCAACGATATGGATGTTTGGCTGCAGATCAGGAAGGTGTTGGAGGGAATCAATCAAAATGTCAATGTGATGCAGTAGGAGGCCAGGGAAGGGCGTGCCTGCGGCTCGCCCCTACGCCGTCACGGTCGGAGATTCGGCAGGGATGCGGGGAAAACGGTTTTCATCGTCCCTGTGCCGACCCCGTCCAATCAATAGCACGAAAACCCTTGACCCCAACGGTGTAGGGGCTCCCCGCAGGGGAGCCCGTCCCGGCCGCCCCTCCCTCCTGTGGACAATACCCGGGTAATTGATTATAATTACAAATGCGGTTAGTTATGCATAAAGGGATACGGGCCTTCAGTTACTGGGCAGTTTCCTTTACCGCTGAATTTACTTACAGGGGGAAAACAGTACATGCTTTTAAAGGATTTGCAGACAGGGGAGTCTGCAGTCGTTACTCAGATCGATCTGCCGTTCCAGATTGAACGGCGGCTCCAGGCCCTGGGGATGACCCTGGGGACTCGGATCCATTGCATTACCCGGAAGGGAAAGGGCATTATGGTGATCCTGCTCCGGGGCACCCGGTTTGCCCTGGGCTACAACATGACCCGGAACATTACCGTGGACAAGGTGGAGGTGGACCATGACTGATATGCAGCAGCCTGAAAAGCATCTCCACGATGCCCAGAACCTGACCATCGGATTCATCGGGAACCCCAACTGCGGGAAGACCACCCTGTTCAATGCCTTTACCGGGGCTAACCTGAAGGTGGCCAACTGGCCCGGGGTCACCGTGGAAAAGGTGGAAGGGGCCATACGGCGCCACAACATGAACATCCACCTGGTGGATCTGCCCGGCACCTACAGCCTCACCTCCTATACCATGGAAGAAATCGTTTCCCGGGACTTCATCCTCAGTGACGAAGTGGATGTGATCATCAACGTGGTGGATGCGTCCGCCCTGGAACGGAGCCTGTATCTGACCCTCCAGCTTTTGGAACTGGGGAAGCCGGTGGTTATGGCCCTCAATATGATGGACATTGTGGAAAAACGGGGGATGGAAATCGACCTGCACCGGCTGCCGGAAATGCTGGGAATCCCGGTGATCCCTGTTTCCGCCCGGAAGCGCCGGGGTCTGGACGTGCTGCTCCATGCGGCCATCCATCACCGGGACGCCAAACACACGGACCCGCTGATCCACGACCACAAGGCCGTGGGGGCCCACCGGCTGGACCACAAAATGTACGCCATGGTCTATTCCGATCCCATTGAGGACCGGATCGACCAATTGATCGCGGAACTGGAAGTGAAATATCCGGACATCATCAATCCCCGGTGGCATGCCATCAAGCTGCTGGAACAGGACCAGGAAGTGCTGAAAAAACACCCGGTGGACCGGCCGGATATCCTGGACCAGAACTACGAAACCCGGATCATCCGGGAAAAATATGATTTCATTGAAGAAATCATCCACGAAGTGCTGCTCCACAAGGAAGAAAGCGACAAGCTGACGGACCGGCTGGACAAGGTGCTGACGGACCGGTTCTGGGGGATCCCCGTGTTCCTGCTGATCATGGCGGTGGTGTTCTTCCTGACCTTTACCGTAGGGGACTGGCTGAAGGGGTATATGGAAGACTTCATCGGCTGGTTCGGAGACGGACTGGAAGGGCTGCTCACCGCCTGGTCCGTCAGCGATGCCCTGAAATCCCTGATCATCGACGGGGTCCTGGGGGGCGTGGGGACCATTGTCACCTTCCTGCCCAATATCCTGATCCTGTTTTTGACACTGGGTTTCCTGGAAGATTCCGGGTATATGGCCCGGGTGGCCTATGTAATGGAAGACGTGATGAGCCGTCTGGGGCTGTCGGGGAAGGCCTTCATCCCCATGCTCCTGGGCTTTGGGTGCACGGTGCCGGCTGTGATGGCATCTCGGGCCCTGGAACATAAGCGGGACCGGTACAAGGTGATGCTGGTGACGCCTTTTATGAGCTGCAACGCCCGGCTCACCATCTATATCCTGTTTGCAGAGATGTTCTTCGGCAGCCATGCCATGGTAGTGGCCTATTCCATGTACCTGATCGGGCTGGCGGTGGCCATCCTGGTGGCTCTGGTGCTCCATGGCATTGAAAAGGCCCAGCACCGCCAGACGGAAGACTTCCTGCTCATCGAGCTGCCGGAATACAAGCTGCCGGATATGCATACTGTGGGCATTTACATGTGGGAAAAGGTGAAGAGTTACCTGGAAAAGGCCGGGACCACCATTTTCGTGGCCACCATCCTGATCTGGTTCCTGCTGAACTTCGGCCCCAGCGGCTACACCACCGATGCAGGAGAAAGCTTCGGCGCCATTATGGGCCATGTGCTGGTGCCGGTTTTCCGGCCCATCGGCCTGGGCTTCTGGCAGATCTGTCTGGCTCTTCTGGCCGGGATTTCCGCCAAGGAAGTGGTGGTTTCCAGCTGTGCCGTGCTCTTTGGCATTACCAACGCAAGCTCTGGAGCGGGCATGGCGGAATTTGCCGCTGACCTGGAATCCATTGGGTTCACCAGCCTCAACGCCCTGTGCCTGATGATCTTCTGCCTGCTGTACGTGCCCTGTGCGGCGGCGCTGGCTACCATCCACAAGGAAAGCGGCAGCTGGAAATGGACGGCTTTTGAAGCCTTCTTCCAGCTGGCAACGGCCTGGATCGTTACCTTTGTGGCCTACCATCTGCTGAGCATTTTGTAAACAAATAAACAGTTATTGAATTATAAGCAAGAGAAAGAAGAAAAATTCCCCTTTCTCTTGCTTATTTTTTTGGTTTGTGGTATAAATAAGTCAGAAAAACGATTAAACGATTGTTTAATCGTTAGACAAGAGCAAGGAGGAAGAATCATGAAAAAGAGTTATAAAGTGGAAGTGGACTGTGCCAATTGTGCGGCCAAGATGGAAGAAGCGGTGAAGGCCACTCCGGGAGTCCAGGATGCGGTGCTGAACTTTATGTTGCTGAAGCTGAAGGTGACCTTTGCAGAGGGGGCGGATCCGGCGGAAGTCATGGGCCGCTGCCAGGCGGCTGTGGCCAAACTGGATGACGATTGCAAGATTTACTGTTAAAGAATGGCTGAATGGATACCGGAGAGGATGGGAATATGGAACAGGAAAACAAGATCATGATCGGCCGGATCGCCGCCGCCTTTGTGCTGACGGTGGCCGGGGCCTTTCTGCCGGATGCCTGGAGCGGGGAAGGGGTGGACCTGGAATACCGCTTTCTCCACCTGCTGCCCTATCTGGCGGCCTATCTGACTGTGGCCTGGGACATCCTGCTGAAGGCGGCGAAAAATATCCGGAAGGGCCAGGTGCTGGATGAGAACTTTCTGATGGCGGTGGCCAGCCTGGGGGCCTTCGGTCTGGGCATCTACCAGAACGGGGACTATGCAGAAGCGGTGGCGGTCATGCTGTTCTACCAGGTGGGGGAACTGTTCGAAGACTATGCCGTGGACAAAAGCCGCCGGAACATCAGCGAACTGATGGATATCCGTCCCGACTATGCCAATGTGGAGCGGGACGGGAAACTGGTCCGGGTGGACCCGGATGATGTGGCCATCGGCACCCGGATCATCGTCCAGCCCGGGGAAAAAGTCCCCATTGACGGCCGGGTGGTGGAAGGCCGGTCCAGTCTGGATACGGCGGCTCTCACCGGGGAAAGCCTTCCCCGGGAAGCGGCCCCTGGGGATGAAGTGATCAGCGGCTGCATCAACCTCAGCGGGGTGCTGACCATAGAGACCACCAAAGAGTTCGGGGAATCCACCGTATCCAGGATTTTGGACCTGGTGGAAGACGCCAGCTCCCGGAAAGCAAAATCTGAAGTGTTCATCACCAAATTCGCCCGGGTCTATACCCCGGCGGTATGCAGCGCGGCACTGGCCCTGTTCCTACTGCCTCCTCTGGTGCGGATGGCCCTGGGCATGGCGCCTCTGTGGCACATGTGGCTGTACCGGAGCCTACTGTTTTTGGTGGTCAGCTGTCCCTGCGCCCTGGTGCTGTCCATTCCTCTCAGCTTCTTTGCGGGGATCGGGGGCGCCAGCCGGCAGGGGATCCTGATCAAGGGATCCAACTATATGGAAACCCTGGCCCATACGGCCTATGTGGTGATGGACAAGACCGGGACCCTGACCCAGGGGGTGTTTGAAGTTTCCGCCGTCCATCACAACAAACTGGAAGAAAAAAAAGTGCTGGAAATGGCGGCCCTGGCGGAATGTGCCTCCAGCCATCCCATCAGCAAAAGCCTCCAGCAGGCCTACGGCAAACCCATCGACAGGAGCCGGGTGACGGATATCCAGGAATACGGGGGTAAAGGGGTGGTGGCCCGGGTGGACGGCCATACCGTGGCCGCCGGGAACGCCAAACTCATGGAAATGCTCCACATCCCCTATGTGAACTGTCACATGGTGGGGACCCTGGTCCATGTGGCCATCGACGGGGCATACCATGGACACATCCTGATCGCCGACCGGATCAAGGACCATGCCGTGGAAGCCGTCCGGACCCTGAAAGCCAACGGGGTGAAAAAGGTGATCATGCTCACCGGGGATGAGAAACGGACGGCGGAAGCGGTGGCCAAAGAGCTGGGCATCGACGAAGTCCGCAGCGAGCTGCTGCCCCAGGGAAAGGTGGAACAGGTGGAAGAGCTGATCCGCCGGAAAGAGCCCAAGGAGAAAGTGGCCTTTGTAGGGGACGGGATCAACGACGCCCCGGTGCTGTCCCTGGCGGATGTGGGGATTGCCATGGGGGCCCTGGGCAGCGATGCGGCCATCGAGGCGGCAGATGTGGTGCTGATGGACGACGACCCGCTGAAAATCAGCAAAGCCATCCGGATCGCCCGGAAATGCGTGGGTATCGTGTACCAGAACATCGTGTTCGCCATCGGCATCAAGGTCATCAGCCTGGTTCTGGGGGCTCTGGGCTTCATCAACATGTGGTTCGCCATCTTCGCCGATACCGGGGTGCTGATCCTCTGCGTGCTGAATTCCATGCGGTGTCTGTTTGGGGGGAAAAAGTGAAAAAAGAGTACTGCACATGGGAAAATCGGACATGTGCAGTACTTTTTTTGTCAACAGTCAGCCAATCACGTCCAACAGATCGAACGAGAGGGTTCGCCCCCAACGGCGTAGGGGCTGCCCGGAGGGGAGCCCGTCCCGGCCTCCCAGGGGGCCTTGCTTCTGCTCTTTTCTAAAAAACGGTTGTAAATTGCCATATAATTATGATAAAATATTTATAAATAACAATTCTCAAAAACAAGGAGGATGGATCAGATGAAAAAATGGACAATTGCAGGTCTTACGACACTTTTGACACTGGCTGCTTCGGCCGCATTGGCATCGGTACCCCAGAAATCCCTGTACCTGGGCGGCATTGGCTATGGGACCGGGGAATCCTATGTCCGGCAGATATACGGCACCCCCACGGAAACGGAACAGGAACATTCCTCTTCCCATCCAGCCGGATCGGTGGTGGAATACGAATATGGGGATGGGGTATCCATCCATCTGGCGGAAGGAGCCGTCTATCATATAGAAGTGTCCGCCAACAACGGCTGGGCAACCCCGGAAGGAATCCGTGTGGGCATGGAGGCTTCCGTCCTGGAGGAGACCTACGGAAAACCGGACAAGGTCCGTGGGGATAAAATCATCTACCAGGCGGCCGGAATGCCCGGGATGGGTCTGATCTTTGAAATCGAAAAAGGAAAAATCGACGAAATCGAAATCGGTCCTGTCGGACAGTGAAAAATTCCGTTTGGCAAAGGGATGTTGCGGGAGCAATGTCCTTTTCTTTTTGAACGGACTGGAAGAAAAAACAATTGAGGAGTACAATGGACGGAAAGGAGGAGAGCCCATGAACAAGAAAAAACGGGCCGGGCAGGCCCTTGCGCTGGCGGGGGTACTGGTCCTGGCCAGCTGCCCTGGGAGCCCGGTCCAGGGAAAATACGCCGGGGCGGAACCGTCAGCCCGGGCCGCCAAGGTACAGGAAACCATCACGCCCGCCAGACCGGCCATTGTGGTCCGTCCCCTTGCCTTTACGGACCTGCGCCGCCGGCTGATGAGGGACTATGCCCGGATCCATTACGGCCGGGAAATGGAAACCATTGTGCCTCAGGCGGTGGTGGTCCACTGGACGGCGTCCAATTCCCGGGACGGGGTGTACCGCTATTTTTACAACGAGGAAAATCCCCGGCTGAAAAACGGCACTTTGAATGTGGCCTCCCACTATCTGGTGGACCGGGACGGCACCATCTGGCAGCTGACCCCGGAAACCGCTCTGAACCGCCATGCCATCGGCCTGAACTGGTGCTCCATCGGTATTGAGAACGTAGGCGGTGTGGAGGGCCGGGAAGACCTGACCCAGGCCCAGATGGAAGCCAATGTACGGCTGATCCGGTATCTCCGGGGCAAATACCCCACTATCCAGTGGGTACTGGGCCATTATCAGCAGGACCTGGCCCGGCATACCTCTTTATGGAAAGAAAACATATCTGGCTATTATCACGGCAAAACCGACCCGGGACCCCGTTTCATGGGGGGCCTGAAGGCGCGGCTGGCTGGAGAAGGAGTGAAGTTTTTTTGAAACCATTGAACAAGGGAATGGGCCTGGTACTGGCAGGCCTTCTTCTGCTGCCCGGGGTGGGAATGCCCCGTACCGCCCAGGCCAGTGCACCGGCGGCTTCCGCCAGGGCTGCTCTCAGCCCCCGGATGCAGAAAATCGGCAAGATCATCCAGGCGGCCGGCCCGGCCCAGGTGTACTTCACCAATCTGTCCACCAACCAGAGCCTGTACCGGGGCAGTGAAACCATGACCGCTGCCAGCATGATCAAAGTCTTCATCCTGGCCAAAGCCTATGAAGACATCCAGAACGGCAGCCTGAGCCGGAATGAAACCTTCACCCTTACCTCGGACAATGTAGTGGGCGGGGCAGGGGTCCTCCAGGGACGGGGGTACGGCAGCAAAGTGTCCCTCCAGGAGGCCCTGGAACTGATGATCACCGAAAGTGACAACACTGCCGCCAACCTGCTCATCGACCGGCTGGGCATGGACCGGATCAACGCCTATATGCAGCGCCATGGGTACACCCACAGTGTCCTCCGCCGGAAGATGATGGATACAGAAGCCATGGCGGCCGGCAGGGAGAACCTGACCAGCACCAGGGACATCGCTCTGCTGTTCAAACGGCTGTATCAGGGGAAATGCGTGAGCCCGGCCCAGGACCGGGAAATGCTGGCAATTTACAAACGTCAGACCGACAACGACAGCATCCCCGGGGATCTGCCCCGGGGAACGGTGGTGGCCCACAAGACGGGAGAAGTCAACGACCTTCGCCACGACGGGGGCATCGTGTATACCCCCAACGGGGATTATGTACTGGTGATCTTCACCCGGAACTACACCCCCTACGAAACCATGGCAGATCTGTCGGAGAAGATTTATCAGGCGGTTGTAGAATAAGGAGAGACTGGGCACGCCCTTACCCATTACCCTCTTAACCACCTCTCCTCAATCTGTTATAATAAGAACAACTTATACCACAACGGAGAGATTGCCATGCCTGGAGATTTACCGACCATTGCCCAAATGGAATGCTTCATTATATACGGACGGGTGGGGAACTTTGCCCGGGCGGCCCGGGAGGCCCATATTACCCAATCCGCCTTCAGCGCCCAGATCAAGAACCTGGAGACTGCCCTGGGGATCCCCCTGATCCACCGGTCCAAACGGGGGAGCCAGCTGACGGAGGAAGGAAAGGTCTTCCTGGCCCGGGTGACGGAATGGATGGACGGGCTGCGGAAAATCGTCTATGACACCCGGTCAGTGGCAGAATCCCAGCCGGTGGAGCTGAATGTGGGGATCCTCCGGTCCCTGGGGGACATCCACATGAACCGGCACATTGCCCATTTCCGCCAGACCAACCCCAGCCTTCGGTTCAACGTGTTTGATCTGCCCACCTACCAGATCCACCAGGCTCTTACCGAGGGCCGGCTGGACGTGGTTTCCACCTATTTTGTGAAAGAATCCCTGCCGGACCGGGAACCGGCGAATGCCTATGAAGTGATCCACTTCTGTACGGACAATCTGGTGTATTATGCACCCCTCCTGCCGGTGGGAGACTTTCCCCTTACCCGGAGCCAGCTGCTCAGCCGGCCTCTGGTGCTGTATCCTACCAGCTATTTCATGAACCAGATCTACCAGGACTATTTTGCCGGCACAAACCGGGAACCCATGATTTCCGCCCGGCTGTCCACTCCCTATGCCATGATCCACTACTGCCAGGAAAACGGGGCAGGGGCCCTGCTGCCGGAACGGCTGCTGAGGACCCTGGGCCATCACAACGGCTGGCATGAACTCCAGCTGCCCCTGAAGGCGGAAGGGTACCTGATCTACCGGAAGAACAATCCCAAACTTCCTCTGATCCGCCCTTATGTGGAACAGGTGCTGGCCAGTTTTGCCCAGAAGCCCGGGGAACCCATCGTTTGAAACGAACAGACTGGATGTAATCGCTTTTTCCGATTACATCCATCTTTTTTATCCGCTACACAAATCACCGGCAGCCTCGTATAATCGGAACCATAGAAAAATTCCGTGATTCCAATAAGAAAGGTCGCTGATTTGTCCATGTCTGCAAAACCCCGTCTGTGGACCAGAGGATTCGTCCTGGATACCCTGGTCAATTTCCTGATTTACATCATCTATTACATGCTAATGGTGATCATTGCTTCGGAAGCCATCCATTCCCTCCATGCCACCGTCAGTGAAGCCGGTCTGGCGGCCGGGATCTTCGTGCTGGGGACCCTGGTGGCCCGGCTGTTTGCGGGCCGGTCCGTGGAACTGTACGGCCGGAAGAAAATGCTCTATGCCGGGATCCTGTTCTTCCTGGTGACCACCTGTATGTACTTCCTCATCGATTCTCTGGCCATCATGTACATCGTCCGGTTCCTGAGCGGGGTGGGCTACGGCATTGCCTCCACGGCCACCAGCACCATCGTATCCGCCATGATCCCGGCGGAACGGCGGGGGGAGGGCATCAACTACTATGCCCTCAGCATGAGCCTGGCTGCGGCCATCGGGCCCTTCATCGGCATGGTGATGCAGCAGATGTTCCCCTTCCGGGTGATCATCCTGTTTTCCATTGTGATGGTACTGATCTGCCTGGGGGCCGCCTTTGTAATGAAGGTGGATGAGATCCAGCTGACGGAAGAACACCGGGCGGCTCTGAAACAGCTGTCCCTGTCCAACTTCCTGGAACCCCGGGTCATGGGGATTTCCATTGTGGGCTTCTTTGTGGCGGTGTGCTATTCCAGCGTGCTGAGCTTTTTGGCCACCTATGCGGCGGAACTGCAGCTGATGACTGCCGGGACCCTGTTCTTCGTGGTCTATGCCCTGTCCATCACCCTGGCCCGTCCTGTTGCAGGGGTGATGTTCGACCGGAAAGGGGAAGACTTCGTCATGTATCCCACCTATGCCTGCCTGGCCATCGGCCTCCTGCTGCTGTCCATTACCACCCAGAACTGGGAAATGCTGGCCGCTGGGGTGTTCGTGGGCCTGGGGTACGGAACCTTCATGTCCAACGGACAGGCCATCTGCGTGAAGCTGGTGGAAGAAGTCCGGATCGGGGTGGCGGTTTCCACCTATTTCGTCATGCTGGACCTGGGGCTGGGGGTAGGACCTTACCTCCTGGGTGCCTTCAAGGAACCGCTGGGATTCCAGGGCATCTATTCCGCCGTGGGCCTGGGTGCCATCGGCTGTGCCGTTCTCTACTGGCTGCTGTATGCCCGGAGACGGAAGACTGCAGATCTCCAGGAAGATTCTGTGGAAAGTCTGGAATCGGAAGCCGAATAAAACGGCAGAAAATATTTTGCATACAGAATCGAATCCGTAGGGGCTCCACGCCGGGGAGCCCGCCCGTTCAACGGCTGCTGGTGCAGTCGGCGGGCCGCCCGGCGTGCGGCCCCTACGGTTTTTGTGTTCAGGGCCAGCTTGGCTGGCTTCCTTTGGCCATTGACCATTGACGGGGGCTGCTGCCTGTGCGGCAGCGCCCTTTTTCCTTTTTCCGCCCACTATGGTATAATCAAGTCATAAGAAATGACGAAGGAGAATTGTCATGCTGGCTGACTTGCATATCCATACCACCTTTTCTGACGGCGTCTACACTCCGGAAAAAATCATTGCCCAGGCCCGGGTGTCCGGCATTGCCGCCATTGCCATCACCGACCACGACAACATCCAGGCCTACGACCGGGCGGCCCGGACCATTCACTTCCGGCATCTGGGGATCCAGCTGATCCGGGGGGTGGAGATCGACACGGACTACAAAGGGAAGGATGTCCATGTGCTGGGGTACCATTTCGACCCGGAGAACCAGCCTCTTCTCCAGGCCATGGCCTGGACCCGGGTGGGGCGGATCACCCGGATTCGGAAGATCATCCAGAAAATCAACCAGCTGGGATATCCCATAACCCTGGAGGAAGTCCGGGAAGAAGCCCACGGGTCCAAAAGCCTGGGGCGGCCCCACATTGCCCGGGTGCTGGTGAAAAAAGGCCTGTTCTCCCATACCCAGGCGGTGTTCGATGCCCTGATTGCCAGCGGCAGGCCCGCTTACTGCCGGCAGGTGAAGATGCAGCCCAAAGAGGCTGTGGACCTGCTCCACAGGGCGGGAGGCATTGCTGTTTTGGCCCATCCGGCGGAAATCGGGAACCCGGATCTGGTGGAAGAACTGCTGGACAGGGTGCCGTTTGACGGCATGGAAGTGTGGCATCCTTCTATTTTAAAGGAAAAACCTCCCCACGACTGGCTCCAGGTGGCCAAAAACCATGGTCTCCTGACCAGCGGGGGCAGCGATCTCCACGGGAATCCGGGACGGTTCCCCCTCCACCTGGGAGAATTCCCCATTTCCTACGAAAATGTGAAGGGTGTCATCGAAGGAAAGAAAATCTGATCCGAAAAGCAGGTGCATACCATGAAAACTGTAGCATTTGTAGGCCCCAGCGGCACCGGGAAAAGCTTCCGGGCCATCGGGGTCGCCCATGACCATCACTGCGACGGCATCATCGATGACGGGCTCCTGATCGAAGGGACCAAGATCCTGGCCGGAACCAGTGCCAAAACGGAACAGAACAAGGTCCAGGCGGTGAAACGAGCCATCTTTATGGAAAAGGACCACTGCCAGGAAGTCCGGGAAGCCCTGCTGAAAAGCGACATCCGGACTCTTCTGGTGATCGGCACTTCGGACAAGATGGTCCGGACCATCTGCAAGCGGCTCCAGATCCCGGCGCCTTCGGAAACGGTGTACATCCAGGACATTTCCACCGTCCGGGAAATGAAAAAGGCCCGGGAGACCCGGATCAAGGAAGGAAAACACGTGGTGCCGGTGCCCACCATCGAACTGAAGCCCCATCTGTCCGGGGTGCTGGTGGATCTGCCTCACCGGCTGTTTTCCCGGAACCGGAAGCCCCATGCCATGCCGGAAAAATCCATTGTCCGGCCGGCTTTCAGCTACTACGGGAAGATCACGGTATCCGATTACGTGGTCAGCGACATTGTACGGATCGTGGTGAAGAAGAACAAGGAAGTGGACCGGATTACTTCCATTAAGGTGCGCCGGCCTTCGGACACCAGCAAGGGGATGACCATCTTCCTGGAGATCATCCTGTTCTTCGGGGCGCCCATTTACGAAGTGGTGAAGAGCCTTCAGACCAAGATCAAACTGAAAGTGGAAGGCATGACCAGCATGCCGGTAAAAAATATCGATGTCTCCATCCGCAGCCTGACGGTGCGGCCTCCTGATCTGCCGAAAAATCTCCAGGAGCCGGACCCGACCCTGCCGGAAGGACAAAAGGAGGAAGGCGGGGCATGACCCCTTATGATTTTGACCAGTATGTAACCCTGGTGCGGGAAAAACTCCAGCTGCTCACGGAAGAACCGGTGGAGCAGAAGGAAATCAATTACGGCCGGCAGCTGAAGGTCCGGAAGGGCCCGGACACGGTGAACCTGGCCCTTTACAATGGGAAAAAGGGCCTGAAACAGGTATGGAGCGGGAAAGTTTCTTCCTTCCGGGACTGCTGCCAGAAGGCGCTGGACGGAGAGACGGAACCTTCAGCCCTTGCCGGTGATCTTTCCGCCGGCGGGGGAAAAGTGACCCTGCTGGACGGGAAACCCGGATTCGACGGGCTCTGGTGCGGCAGTGACGAAAGCGGCAAGGGAGACTATTTCGGTCCCCTGGCGGTGGCAGCGGTGTGCCTGGACCTGGAAACCGCCCGGCAGTACCAAAGCTGGGGGATCTGCGACAGCAAGGCCCTGACCGACGGAAAAATCCATCAGCTGGCGGAAAAGATCCGGCAGACCGCCAAAGCCCATACGGTGCTGGTACTGAAGCCCCAGTTCTACAACCAGCGGTATATCCAGCTGAAAAGCCAGAAGCAGAACCTGAACCATCTTTTGGCCAGCGGCCACATCCATGCTCTGGGACGGGTGCTCCAGCAGGTGCCGGAATGCCATTTTGCCCTGGTGGACCAGTTTACCCGGCACAATGCCATTTCCTCCACCCTGGAAGCAGCTTATCCCGGGCTGAAAGTGTACCAGCAGCCCAAAGGGGAAGCGGATATGGCAGTGGCGGCGGCGTCCATCCTGGCCCGGGACGCCTTTGTGGAAGTGATGGGGGAGCTGTCCCAAAAAGCAGGCTTCGAACTGCCCAAAGGGGGCGGCAGCCAGGCTACGGCAGCGGCCCGGAAGCTGGCCAAAGCCCAGGGGGAAGAGGCTCTTTCCCAATACGTCAAGCTCCATTTTGCCAACACAGGAAAGCTCAGGCTCTGATTTACGATTTGTTTTATGTTTTTGCTCCTGTACTATGCTATAATAATAAAAGATTGTATCAGCATTGACAGATTCAGAGCTTTTCAAAATACAACGATACTGGCAGGTCATACTCTATGAACAAAACCCTATTCCGCATGCTGTGCGTGTTGTTCTTTGTAGTCATCATCGTATCAGCAGGCGTTCTTTATTTTACTTTTGATGTACGGGCCCTGGTCTATCTGACCACTTTTAAATGGTATTATGCGCTGCTGGCCCTGGGGGTGCTGTCGGTGGGGCTGTTTTTCGATGCCACCCGGCTGATCACCCTGACAAGGCTTTCCGGGGAGAAGATGGATTATGCCCATATTTTCTACGCGGTGTTCAGCAACTATTTCCTGGCACTTCTGACTCCCGGTCAGGGGGGCGGAGGTATTGCCATGCTCATGTTCATGAAACGGGCGGGGGTACCGGTGGCCAAATCCACCCTGATCGTCATTGTCCGGACGGTATTTTCCATCCTGTTCCTGTTTTTGGTGATGCCCCTGGTATTCTGGTGGGATCCGGTGCTGGTAAGCTGGATGCCCACCAGTGTCATTGCCCTGGTGTGCGCCTTTTTCATCGGGGCTCCCTGGCTCCTGTGGCACCTGGTAATGGGGGGACGGCTGGAAAAATGGCTGGCCCGGTTCAGCCGCCGGTTCTCTCCCCGGGTCCAGGAAGCCATTTTCCTGGGGTATCGGGATTTCCAGCAGGCCATGTTCATGCTGAAGGACAATCCCCGGCAGGTGTTCCGGGCCTTTATGGAATCGGGGATCAGCCTGCTGTTCATCTATTCGGTGGTGCCGGTGTTCATCAAGGCCTTCGGCATCAGCCTGCCCCTGCACATTGTCATGGGACGCATGTGCCTGATCAACCTGGTACTGTACTTTACTCCCACCCCCGGTGGCAGCGGGGTGGCGGAGGGCGGCTTCCTGGTGCTGTTCAATTCTCTGCTGCCTCCCGGTGTGGCCGGGGTACTGGCCATCCTCTGGCGTTTCTTCTGTGAATACATTCCGTTCACCATCGGCGCCATTGTGACCATCAAATGCTTTGGCTTGGATATTCTGACCAAGATTCGCGATCGGAGGGAAATGGATTCATGAGAAAAATCTTAGTAACAGGGGGAGCCGGGTTCATCGGGTCCCATGTGGTGCCGGCGCTCATCAGCCGGGGTGATTGTGAGGTAACGGTGCTGGACAACCTGTCCACCGGGAAACGGGCGTATGTGCCGTCAGGAGCCCGGTTCCAGCTGCTGGATATCCGGTCCCGGGAGCTGACGGATTTCTTGATGGCGGAAAAGTTCCAGACAGTGATCCATCTGGCGGCCCAGACCCTGGTGCCCTATTCCATGGAATACCCGGAAGCAGACGAAGACCTGAACGTGGCCGGTCTGGTCCATGTACTGGAAGGCTGCCGGAAAAGCGGCGTGGAACAGATCATCTTCTCTTCCAGTGCGGCCATTTACGGGGACAACCAGAACCTGCCCCTTCAGGAAACAGAAGTGCCGGCTCCCACTTCTTTCTACGGTCTGTCCAAGGCGGTGGGAGAGGACTACATCCGTCTGTACAGCCGGTGCTTCGGTCTGAAGCACATTATTTTCCGGTTCGCCAATGTATATGGGGAACGGCAGGGAGAAACGGGAGAAGGGGGCGTGATCTCCGTCTTTGCCCGGAAAATCGCCCAGCACGAGCCGGTGACTGTCTTTGGGGACGGGAACCAGACCCGGGATTTCGTCTATGCCGGGGATATTGCCCGGGCCATGAGCCTGGGGGTGGGATATAACGGCTGTGCCACCCTGAATGTGTCCACCAATGAGGAAGTGTCCCTGAACCAGCTGATCGGGGTGATGGAAAAGATCCTGGGCCATAAAATGGATGTCCATTACGGACCGGTGCGGCCGGGAGACATTTACGCTTCCGTACTGAGCCACAAGGCCCTGGTGGAAACCCTGGGCATGAAAGACTACACGGACCTGGAAAAGGGGCTCACCGGGACCCTGGCGTATTTCCAGAAATAACAGGAGCAGGGAGAACAAGGAGAGACCTATGAAGAAACTGATCTTTTCCGTTCTGGCCCTGCTCTTTTTCTGCACCGCAGGCTGCGGGGCAAAGACAGGAAACCTGGAACGGGGGAAAACACCTCCCAAAGAAACGGTGCTGGCAGGAGGCCAGCTGGTGGGGGCTTACGGCAGTCTGGGGAACGACCTGGTGAACGCTTTGAACCAGGACGGCCGGCAGCCGCTGCTGAAGCTCCAGGACGGAGCGGGCTCTTTGGCCAATATCGAACTGCTGCGCCAGCAGAAAGCGGACCTGGCCCTGGTCCAGAGCGACGTGGCCTGGTATGCCTATACAGGCACCGGGCCCTATGAAGACCGGCCTCTGAAGGATCTGGAACAGGTGGGGACCCTTCAAGGGGAAACGGTCCAGATCATTACCTACGACCTGACCGGGATCCGGAAACTCCAGGACCTGAAAGGAAAGACCGTATCCCTGGGGGCTGCCGGTTCCGGTTCCTCTCTCAACGCCAGACAGGTACTGGAAGCAGCGGGCCTTGCGGAAGACGATGTGCGGGTCCAGTATCTTTCGGTGGATGACACGGTCCGGGCTCTGAAGGAAGGCACCGTGGATGCGGCCATCCTCACTTCCGCCCTGCCCCATCCGGCTCTCCGGGATCTGGCCCGGCAGCGGCGGCTGGTGCTGGTCCCTATCGAAGGCCAGGACCTGGAAGACCTGGTGGCCGCCTATTCCCTGTATCAGCCGGTGGTGATCCCGGTAGGGACCTATCCCAACCAGACCCGGCCCTGTGCCAGTGTGGCTCTTCAGTGTCTCCTGGTGACCCGGAAGACGGTGCACAAGGACACGGTAAAGAATTTCCTGGACCGTCTGTGGCCTCACTGGAAGGAACTCCAGACCAAACAACCTGCCCTGTACCGGGATGTGGAGAAACGGTTCTTCCTGGATCCGCTGCTTCCGTTGGCCCCCGGTGCCGAACAATTCATAAAGGAACAAAAAATCGGTTCCTGAGGGGTCAGCCAAAACTTGATTTGCAAAACAGGCGTCAAACCTGTATAATGTTGAACAAGAGACTAGTCCTATAGAACCAGAAGCGATGGTTATCGTTCGGATTCGTAGGGGATACGGGAATTGAAAACATAGTTTCGAAAAGGGAGTATGGAACGCGAAGATACTCCAGTCTTTTGATATGCAAAAATACGAAGGAGGTGTCCCTTTGAATAACAATAAAGGACAACAGAAAAAATTATCCATCATTCCGCTGGGCGGTCTGGGAGAAATCGGCAAGAACATGACGGCCTTTGTGTATGGCAACGACATGATCCTGGTGGATGCCGGTCTGGCATTCCCCGATGATGACATGCTGGGCATTGACCTGGTGATCCCGGATACTACGTTCCTGATGGAAAACAAGGAGAAGTTCAAGGCTATTTTCCTGACCCACGGCCACGAAGACCACATTGGCGCTCTGCCTTATGTGATGAAGGATTTTGACGTGCCGGTGTACGGCACTCCCCTGACTCTGGGGATCCTGTCCGGCCGTCTGAAGGAAAACGGCGTCTCTGACAGCAAATGCAAAATGGTGAAGCCTGGGGCTACGGTCCGGGCCGGCGCCTTCCGGGTGGAATTCATCCGGGTCAACCACAGTATTCCCGATGCGGTTGCCCTGGCCATCCACACTCCGGTTGGGGTGATTGTCCACACCGGTGACTACAAGTTCGACCAGACTCCGGTGGACGGACAGGTGACCGACTATGCTAAGCTGTCTGAAGTGGGCCGCAAAGGCGTGCTGCTCCTGATGAGCGATTCCACCAACATTGAACGGACCGGGTATACCCCCAGCGAAAAGAGCGTGGGCAAGACCCTGGACGAACAGTTCCGGATGGCCAGGAACCGGGTGATCGTGGCCACCTTCTCTTCAAACGTGCACCGGATCCAGCAGGTGATCGACGCGGCGGTAATGACCCGCCGGAAAGTGGCGGTGATCGGCCGGAGCATGGTGAACGTGGTGAACATTTCCATTGAAATGGGTTACCTGAAGGTGCCCCAGGGTGTGCTCATCGACATTGACGAATGCCGGAACTATGCACCCCGGCAGATTGCCATCATCACCACCGGCAGCCAGGGAGAACCCATGAGTGCCCTGACCCGGATGAGCAACAGTGACCACCGGAAGGTGTCCATTATGCCCGGTGACACGGTGATCATTTCCGCCACCCCCATTCCCGGCAACGAGAAAGGTGTGGCCCGGACCATCGACAACCTGTACAAACAGGGAGCTGAAGTGATCTACGGACGGGAACAGGGGATCCATGTTTCCGGCCACGCCAGCCAGGAAGAAATCAAACTGATGCACCGGCTGGTCCATCCCAAGTTCTTCATGCCGGTCCACGGGGAATACCGTCACCTGGTAAAACACAAGAAACTGGCCATGCAGCTGGGTATGCCCAAGGAAAACATCGTCATTGCGGAAAACGGCTCTGTAGTTGACCTGACCCGGGATTCCATCGGGATTTCCGGCAAAGTCACCGCCGGCCGGGTGCTCATTGACGGCCTGGGAGTGGGCGACGTGGGCAATGTGGTGCTCCGGGACCGCCGGCAATTGTCCCAGGACGGGATCCTGATCGTGGTGGTGACCATCGACCACAGCAATTACCGGATCGCCGCCGGCCCGGATATCGTATCCCGGGGCTTTGTGTACGTCCGGGAATCCGAAGAGCTGATGGAAGGCGCCCGGGACCGGGTGCTGAGCACTCTGGACAAATGCCATGAAAACAACATCACCGAATGGTCCGCACTGAAGAGTGCCGTCCGGGACAGCCTGGGCCGGTATCTGTTCGAAAAGACCAGACGGCGTCCCATGATCCTCCCTCTGATCATGGAAATCTGATTCCAATAAACCAAAAATCTTCAGGAAGGGAACAGCGTGGAAAAAAGAGAACGGACTCGCAGAAACAACAAGAAAATCGAATTCACCTTCAACCGGGAAGTACTGGGCATCCTGTTGGGCGCCTTCGGCCTCATTGTGCTTTGTGCCCTGGGGGGAATCCCCATGGGCAGCGCCGGGGCTTTCCTCAAGAAGGTCCTGACCTACGCCCTGGGGGTGGGAGCTTTTCTCTTCCCTCTGTACTTAATGGTGCTGGGGATGGGGTACATCCTGAATCACGAACATCTGCGGTATTCCAAAAAGTTCTTTACACTCCTGCTGTTCCTTGTTTCTGTCCTGAGCCTGTGGCACATGCACAAGGTGCCGGAAGGCCATGAACTGATTCCTGAGTATCTGATGACCGGTGGTGGCCTCCTGGGAGGCACCATCGTGTTTGTTTTAACAAAGGTGGCCGGCCGGGTGGGGGCACTCATTGTCCTTACCGCCACCACGCTGATTTCCCTGGTGCTGTCCGGGAAATTTTCCCTGCGGAGTCCTCTCCAGACCGCCCAGGACGGGGTAAAGGAAGGGGCCGAGACGGTGGCCCAGAAATGGGAGGACTACCAGGAACGGCGGAAACGGAACCATGATTCCTTCTACGACCAGGAAAAGGATGACGGGAATCCCCGGAAAAAGCCGGAACCGGAAAAGAAACCTTCTCTGGCGGAGCGGCTGAAAGAGAAGGTAAATGCTGCCGGTACGGCTCCCATCCTGAAGTTCCAGAAGGAACAGATGGGGACGGGAGAACCGCCCCGGAAGTTTACCATTACTACCTCTGACGATGCCCGTGACCAGGAGGAACCCCAGTGGGAAGCTCCGGCACCGGAAGCCCAGACCACCCGTCTGGAAAACGCGGAAACCGGGGAAGTGATCCCCTACGAATTCCCGCCTCTGGATCTGCTGAACCGGGACAAACCGGTGAACAAGAAGAACTTCCAGGCGGAAATCGAAACCCAGGGGAGCACCATCGAGCAGACCCTCCACGATTTCGGGGTGAACGCCACCCTGGTGAACGTGACCAAGGGACCTTCCGTGACCCGGTATGAACTGGAACCGGCTCCCGGGGTGAAGGTGAACAAGATCCAGAACCTGTCGGAAGACATTGCCCTGAAACTGGCGGTGTCCAGCGTCCGGATCGAACCCATTCCCGGAAAGGCGGCCATCGGCATCGAAGTGCCTTCCAAGACTTCGGAGCCGGTTTCTTTCCGGTCCATTGTGGATTGTCCGGAAGTGAAGAATGCCAAAGGCAAGCTGTGCATCGGCCTGGGGAAGGATATTTCCGGCCATGTGGTGGTGGCGGACCTGACCAAGATGCCCCATCTGCTCATTGCCGGATCCACCGGGTCCGGGAAGAGTGTGTGCATCAACACCATCATCTGCAGCCTGCTGTACAAGGCGGCTCCTGATGAGGTGAAGCTGATCCTGGTGGACCCGAAAGTGGTGGAACTGACCAACTACAACGGGATCCCCCACCTGCTCACACCGGTGGTCACCGGGCCCAAGCAGGCCGCTTCCGCCCTCCACTGGGCGGTGGTGGAAATGGAACGGCGGTACAGTCTGTTCGCCAAGACCCAGGTCCGGAAGATCGACGACTACAATGCCCATGTGCAGCCGGGAGAAAAGCTGCCCTTCATAGTGGTGATCATCGACGAGTTGTCCGACCTGATGATGGTGGCTGCAGTGGACGTGGAAGATGCTATCCTGCGGCTGGCCCAGAAGGCCCGTGCTGCCGGGATCCATCTGATCCTGGCCACCCAGCGGCCGTCGGTGGACGTGCTCACAGGGACCATCAAGGCCAATATCCCTTCCCGGATTGCCTTTGCGGTTTCCAGCCAGATCGACAGCCGGACCATCCTGGACGCCAGCGGTGCGGAAAAACTCCTGGGACGGGGGGACATGCTGTTCTTCCCTACGGGAGCCAACAAACCCATCCGTGTCCAGGGGGCCTTTATTGCCGACGACGAACTGAACCGGGTGGTGGATTTCATCAAGGCGGAAGCCATACCCACCTCCTATTCCAGTGAAGTGACCACTCAGAAGCTCAATGGGGCGGAAGAGGAAAAGAAAGGGGAAGACAGCGAGGAAGACGAACTTTTCCAGGATGCGGTGGAGCTGGTCATGGCCACCCAGCAGGCATCCTCGTCCATGCTCCAGCGGAAGTTCCGGATCGGGTACACCCGGGCGGCACGGCTGGTGGACGCCATGGAAGAAAAGGGCATCATAGGACCGGCGGACGGCAGCAAGCCAAGGCCGCTCATTATGAGCCCCGCCACCATCAAAGAAAAGTTCTTCACCAAAGGGCTGAAGCAGGAAGAACCGTGATTCTCCTGCCTGCGCCGCTCTACCCCGTCTAAAAGTGAGGTTGTACCATGAAAAACAAAATTGGAACCTATTTACAGCAGCACCGGGAAGCCAAACATCTGACCCTGGAACAGGTTGCCGAACATACCGGCATCCGGGAACCCTATCTGGCAGCCCTGGAAGAGGGAGATTTCCACAAGATTCCGGGGGATGTGTTCATCCGGGGCTTTCTCCGGAACTACGGGAACTATCTGGGCCTGGACGGCAACGGCCTTGTGGAGGCCTACCGGACCGGCAGCGAACCGGAAAAGATCCTGAAGTCGCCGGAACCGTTGGTACCCCAGCCGGAGCTGCCGAAAAGTTCCGATACCATTATCCTGCGTCCGGAAACCTTTGCCGGAAAGAAGCAGGCAAAAACGGAGCCCCCGGTGCCTCAGCCGGCATCTCCCAAAACGGAATCCTCTCAGGCTCCGGAACCTTTTGACAAGGTCCAGGCCCTGAAGGATATGGAGCCGGTGGGCTATGGAAACAGCCGTCGGACCGCTCAGGAAGCCCAGGCTCCCCAGAAGCGGAAAAAGGAAGCCATGGAAGCCACCCAGGTGATGAAACCGGTGAAACCGTCGGCCCAGGCCGCACCGACAAAGCCGGAAGCAGCGAAGGAGGCGGCAGGTCCGGAACCCCAAACGGCCCCCGGACCCAAGGCTGCCCAGCCAGTAGCTGGAACCGGGAAGCCGGAAGCTCCCAAGGGGGAAGAGACTGCCAAACGGTTGGACAAAACCGGAGAAAAGAAAGCTCCCCAGCCGGAGAAGCCGGCTGCCAAAGGGGCCCAGGCTGCTGCGGTTGGGAAAAAACCGGCAGGAAAGGGGACGGAACCCAAAAAATCCCATGAAAGCCCCAAGGAAGCCCTGAAAAAGGTGGAAACGGCGCTGAACCGGGAAAACATGGAAGAAGCCCTGGACGCCAGCAAAGCCAAAGTGGGAGGTGTCCTGGACCGGATCCGGGATTTCATCGACGAAAATCTCTATGAAACCGTTCCGGAAGACGAAGCCGGGGAAGAATACGGAGCCGCCGGCGGGGCAGACAGCAAGACTCCCGCCTTCAGCTTCAAGGTGTTCACCGGGGTGTTTGTGGCCTGCCTGGCCGTATTCACCGTGGTCATGGCCTATTTCGTGTTCGGCGGGAAAACCACTCCGGACCTGAAGGCTACCACCAACATCACCGATGGAGTGAAATCCGACCACTCTTCGGAAAAGAGCGAGAAAGAAAAACAAGCAGCCGCCGAGGCCCAGCCCAAGAAGGAAGAAGAAGAGTCCAAAGGGGATGAAAAGACCCTGGGCAAGGGCAACGGGGTCACGGTGGTGGTCACCTACAAGAAACCGGTCTGGACCCAGACCACCATTGACGGGAAACAGGTGGAAGCGGCTACGGTGCCCAAAGGATCCACCCGTACCTACAAAGGGAGCAAGAGCATTTCCGTCAATGTGGGCAGCATCCGGGATGTAGTGATCACTGTCAACGGAAAAGAAGTACCCTACGGCTCCAAGGAATGGGGCGTAGTGACCCGTACGTTCAAGGCGAAATAAGGAAGGAGAACAGATTGGAAATCGGAGTAGTCAGCCTGGGGTGTCCCAAGAACCTGGTGGATTCGGAAGTGATGATGGGGCTCATCAAAGAGCGCCAGTGGACCATTACCAATGACCCCACCCATGCGGATGTGATCATCGTCAACACCTGCGGCTTCATTGAAAGTGCCAAAACAGAATCCATCAACACCATCCTCCAGATGGCGGAATACAAAAAGGATGAGCCCCATCGGAAGCTGATCGTCACCGGGTGCCTGGGCCAGCGGTATGCGGATGAACTGTTCGCAGACCTGCCGGAGGTGGATGCCATCATCGGAACCGAATGTTACGACCAGATCGGCAGCGTCATCGACCGGGTGGAAGCGGGAGAACGGTTCACCCTGCTGAAGCCTCCGCAAAAATACACCCAGAAGGCCAAACGGGTGCTGACCACCCCTCAGTATACGGCCTATCTGAAGATTGCCGAAGGCTGCAACAACCGGTGTTCCTACTGTGCCATCCCCAAGATCCGGGGCCCTTACCGGAGCCGTCCCTATGAGGAAGTCCTCCAGGAAGCCCGGGATCTGGTGAGCCAGGGCGTCCGGGAACTGATCCTGGTGGCCCAGGACACCACCCAGTACGGCATCGACCTGTACCACAAACTGCGTCTGTCGGAACTGCTCCGGGATCTGAACACCATCCCTGACCTGAAATGGATCCGGGTGTTGTACTGCTATCCTGATTCCTTCACCGACGAACTGATCGAAACCATGGCTCAGTGTGACAAGGTGTGCAATTATGTGGACCTGCCCCTGCAGCATGCCAGCAACAGCCTGCTCCACACCATGCACCGGAGAGATACCCGGGAACAGGTGGAAGAGCTCCTGGCCAAACTCCGGAAACGGATGCCGGACATCTGCCTGCGGACCACTTTCATTGTGGGCTTCCCGGGAGAAACCGATGAACAGTTCCAGGAACTGCTGGATTTCGTGAAAAAAGAACGGTTCCAGTGTGCCGGGGTGTTCACCTACAGCCAGGAAGAAGGTACGGAAGCCGGGGCTATGCCCAACCAGATCCCGGAAGAAGTAAAGCAGGACCGGTACCATGCCCTGATGAGCCTCCAGGCGGAGATCTCCGAAGAGATCCAGCAGGAACGGGAAGGGAAAGTGCTGGAAGTGCTCATCGAAGGCAAGGATGAGGAAGATCCCAACCTGGCCGTGGGCCGCAGCTATGCAGAAGCCCCGGACATCGACGGGAAGATTTACGTGGAAGAGGCGGCTTCCCTGAACCCCGGGGATTTTGTGAAAGTCCGGATCAGCCAGGGCTTCACCTACGAAGCGGTGGGGCAGTTGGAAAAGGAGTGATTTCCTGTGAATGTTGAAGTCATCAATACGGGCACGGAGCTGCTCCTGGGCGATATTGTGAATACCAACTTCCAGTATCTGTCCCGGATGCTCAATGATGCCGGGTTCAACGTGCTGTACCAGACCACCATCGGGGATAACGGGGACCGGCTGCTGGAAGTGCTGGCCATTGCCCTGAAGCGGGCGGACATCATCATCACCACCGGGGGCCTGGGGCCCACCCGGGGGGACATCACCAAGGAAATGGTGGCCCGGTACCTGGATCTGCCTCTGGTGCCCAGTGCCTTCTGGCTGGACAAGCTGACCCGGTATTTTGCTGCCCGGCATGTGGTCATGACGGACAACAACAAAAAGCAGGCCATGATCCCGGAAGGGGCCGTGGTATTCAACAACGAAGTGGGCACGGCACCGGGAATCGGGGTCTGGACTCCGGACCACAAACTGATCATCATGCTGCCGGGGCCTCCGGCGGAAACCACCCACGTGTTCGGTCAGCAGGTGATGCCCTATCTCCGGAAAAGCTATGCGGCCCAGGGAATCATCCATTCCCGGGTGCTGCATCTCCGGGGACTGACGGAATCCATGGTGGCGGAAAAGCTGGATGCCATCATCATGGCCCAGACCAACCCCACCATTGCCCTCTATGCCCGGAAGGGAGAAATCATCATCCGGATCACCGCCAAAAGCGATACCCTGGAAAAGGCGGAAGCCATGAACCAGGCCATCGAGGAAAAGATCCGGGAAGTGCTGGGTGAGTACATCTACGGAGTGGATTACGAAACCCTGCCGGAAGCCCTGGGCAAACGGCTGAAAGAAAAACATCTGACCATCGCCTTTGCCGAATCCTGCACCGGAGGCCTGGCCTCCAGTCTGGTGACGGATATTCCCGGAAGCTCGGAATATCTCATGGGGTCGGTGGTCTCCTATACCAATGACGTAAAGCACCGGCTGCTGGGGGTGAAACAGGAAACCCTGGACAAATACACCGCCGTCAGCGAACAGACTGCCCGGGAAATGGCCCAGGGGATCCGGGAAAGAATCGGAACGGATCTGGGCATCAGCATTACCGGGATCGCCGGACCGGGAGGGGGGACCCCCACCCAGCCGGTGGGCCTGGTGTACATCGGTGCAGCGGATAAAAACGGAACCAAAGTCCTGGAATGCCGGTTCAAGGCGGCCCGGACCACCATCAAACTCCGGGCGGCCATGAATGCACTGTCTCTGGCCATGGACCGGGTGAAGGAGCTGTAACGCTCCTGTACAAGATAAGGAGAAATTATGACTGAAACCACAGAAATGGAAAAGAAACCGGTGGAAACAACGGAAACTGCCAAACCGGAAATCACTTCCTTCGAAGATCTGAACCTGGACCGGAAGATCCTGGCAGCCCTGAAGGAAATGGGTTTTGAAGAACCCTCTCCCATCCAAAAGGGGGCTATCCCCCTGGCTCTGGAAGGAGACGACCTGATCGGCCAGGCCCAGACCGGTACCGGCAAGACCGCCGCCTTCGGGATCCCCATCATCCAGAAGATCAACGAAAAGGACCGGCACATCCAGGCCCTTGTCATGAGCCCCACCCGGGAACTGTGCATCCAGGTGGCGGACGAAATCAGCAAGATTGGCCGGACCAAACGGATCCGGGTACTGCCGGTATACGGGGGCCAGCCCATCGAACGGCAGATCCGCAGCCTGAAACGGGGCATCCAGGTGGTCATTGGGACCCCTGGCCGTCTCCTGGACCATATCCGCCGGGGCACCATCGACCTGGAATACGTGAACTTCCTGGTGCTGGATGAAGCCGACGAAATGCTGGACATGGGCTTTGTGGACGATATGGAAAACATCATCAAAAACGTTCCCCCGGAACGGCAGACCATGCTGTTTTCCGCCACCATGCCCCGGCCCATCCTGAGCATCAGCAAGAAATACATGCGTACCCCCAAGATGGTGGCCATCCACAAAGAAGTGGTCACTGCGCCCACCATCGACCAGTACTACTATGAAACCCGGGACAAGGTGGACGGCCTGTGCCGGATCCTGGACACCACCGACGACTGCAAGATGATCATCTTCTGCCGGACCAAAAAAGGCGTGGATGAACTGGTCATCGCCCTGGCCACCCGGGGCTACGAAGCGGAGGGCCTCCACGGGGACCTGAGCCAGAACCAGCGGGACCGGGTCATGAAAAAGTTCCGCAGCGGCCAGGTGGACATCCTGGTAGCCACCGACGTGGCGGCCAGAGGGCTGGATATCGACAACATCACCCATGTGGTGAACTTCGACGTGCCCAGTGACAGCGAAAGCTACGTGCACCGGATCGGCCGTACCGGCCGTGCCGGGAACACCGGTGTGGCTCTTACCTTCATCACTCCCCGGGAATTCCGTCAGCTGAAGCTGATTGAACGGAGCATCAAGACCAAAATCATCCGGGGCACCCTGCCCACCGACGCCAGCGTGCTGGAACGGCAGCGGGAACAGATTGTATCCAAGATGCAGACCATCCTGGAACAGGACCGGTATCAGGACTATCTGCCTATTGTGGAAACCCTGGAAAAGGACTATGATGTCCAGGATATCGCCGCTGCTGCCCTGAAGTTCATGCAGGAAGGGGCCAAAGCCCTGGAAGAACCGGAAGAGGAAGGTTCCCTGCCGGATGCCCTGGCCAACACCGGTGCCAAACCGGGGATGGTGCGGCTGTTCGTGAATATCGGCCGTTCCAGCCGGGTCACGGTCCGGGATATTGTCCAGAGCATTGCCATCGAGGCGGAAATCCCTGCTCGGAGCATTGGCCGGATCAGCATCTATGACAAATTCAGCTTTGTGGAAGTGCCCATGGAACATGCGGAAAAAGTCCTGGCAGTGATGCACCGGAACACCATCCGGGGCTGCCGGGTGAACATGGAGCCTGCCAAAGCACGGGTATAATACCAAAAGGAGTTCTCCTATGACTCAAACGATCTACGGAAAGACGGAGGGCCTGAAAAAACAGGTCCTCACCCAGTTGGAAGGGATCTATGAGCTGAGAGCGGACGAGGGCCAACTGATCAGTGAGGAGTTGGCCCTTGTTTTGCGGGATTTGACGGAAGCCATCAACCGGGAAATCTCCATTTATGTGGACCGGAAGGGCCAGGTGACGGCGGTGGCCGTAGGCAGCGACAGCCATGTGGAGCTGCCGGGCACCGATTCCCGCCGAAGCCAGAACCGGCTCTGCGGGGTGGCCTGTATCCACACCCATCCCTCCGGGGCACCCCGGCTCAGCCGGGTGGATCTGTCCGCCCTCCGGGACCTGCGGTTCGATGCCATGGCCGCCATGGCCTGGGAAAATCCCTCCAGCCAGCCTCTCCTCAGCTTCGGGATGATTACGGATCTGGATGAGGATCAGCAGCCGGTGCTCCAGGAATTCGGCCCCTTCAAGGTGAAGGATGTGGCGGCCATGCCCTTTGGGAATGTGCTCCACACAGTGGAAAAGATCCTGGCCAAACGGTCCCGGGGCCACAACCTGGCGGAAGGACCGGAACGGGCCATGCTGATCTCCCTGGCCTGGGGGGATACGGCCTCCCGGTGGACCGCCCAGGATTCCGTGGAGGAACTGGCCCAGCTGGCGGAAACCGCCGGTGCGGAAGTCATCGGCAAATTCGTCCAGTCCCGGCCCAAACCGGACCCGGTGTTCTTCATCGGGAAAGGGAAGGTTCAGGAGCTGTCCCTGTTTGCCCAGCAGGAAGACATCGACCTGTGCATCTTTGATGACGAACTGTCTCCGGCCCAGCAGCGGAACCTGGAACGGGCCCTGGGGGTCCGGATCATCGACCGGACCGGGCTGATTTTGGACATTTTCGCCAAACGGGCCCGGACCAGTGAAGGGAAGCTCCAGGTGGAACTGGCCCAACTCCAGTACATGCTGCCCCGGATCATGGGCCAGGGCACCAGCCTGTCCCGTCTGGGGGGCGGCATCGGTACCCGGGGGCCCGGGGAAACCAAGCTGGAAGTGGACCGGCGGCGGATCCGGGACCGGATCGCTTTCCTGGAAGATCAGATCCGTCGGATGAAGGGCAACCGCCGGCAGCAGCAGCGGGCCCGGAGCAAGAATGAAGTGAAGCAGGTGTGTCTGGTGGGGTACACCAACGCCGGTAAAAGCACCCTGCTGAACACCCTGACCCATTCGGACATCTATGCCCAGGATCAGCTGTTCGCCACCCTGGACCCTACCACCCGGCAACTGGAACTTCCGGATGGGAGCCACTGCACCCTGACGGATACCGTAGGGTTTATCCAACGGCTGCCCCATCAGCTGGTGGCCGCTTTCAAATCCACCTTGGAAGTGGTGAAGGATGCGGACCTGCTGCTCCATGTAATCGACTGCTCCCACGAGCTGTACCGGGAACAGTCAGAGGCGGTGTACCAGGTGCTCCAGGAACTGGAAGTCACTGAAAAGCCCATTCTCACCGTGTACAACAAGGTGGACCGGCTGACCCAGCACGAAGGCCTCCGGCACCGGCTGGAACAGGAAGAGGACGCCCTGTGCCTGTCCGCCCGTACGGGAGAAGGGGTACCGGAACTGCTGGAAAACCTGGCCCGGCTTTTAGGGCAGGACCGGGTGGAACTGGAACTGTCCATTCCCTATGGGGAAAGCAGGCTGGCCGCCCGGCTCCATGAAGAGGCCCAGGTCCTTTCGGAAACCTACGGGGAAACCGGGATCCTGATCCGGGCCCGGATGGACAAGGGCCTGGGAGAGAAATTGGCCCCCTATGTCCGGAAATAAAAGCATCAATTAATCAAGCAATTAAGGAGGAAATCAATTCCAATGGATATACAATGGGATGAAATCGAACGGAAAGCACTGGACACCGTTGCCCAGCATACCAAAAGCCATGAAGCCGCGGCCCTGGTGAACACCAAAAAGGTGCTGGACGCCTTTGCCAAGTTCCAGGTGGCCGATTTTTACCTGAAGCCCACCACCGGCTATGGCTATTCTGACATGGGCCGGGACCAGCTGGACCTGATTTATGCGGATATCTTCAAGACGGAATCCGCCCTGGTCCGTTCCCAGTTCGTATCCGGCACCCACGCTCTGGCTGTGGCCCTTCTGGGGAATCTTCATCCCGGGGATGAAATGATCGGAGCCACCGGGGAACCCTACGACACCATGCAGACCATTATCGGCCATCCGGTGAAGACTCCCGGCTCTCTGGTGGACCTGGGAGTCACCTACAAGGAAATCCCCATGGAAGGGGACCATCCGGACATCCCTGCCCTCCTGGCTGCCATCACCCCCAAGACCCGTCTGGTCCACATCCAGCGGTCCTGCGGCTACAGCAGCAAACGGAAGACCCTGACTGTAGGGGAAATCGGAGAGATCTGCCAGGCGGTGAAGAAGGTCCGTCCAGACATCATCTGCTTCGTGGACAACTGCTACGGGGAATTCATTGAGGACAAGGAACCTACGGAAGTGGGGGCCGATCTGATGGCCGGGTCCCTGATCAAGAACCTGGGGGGCGGCTTTGCTCCCACCGGCGGCTACATTGTAGGCAAAAAGGATCTGGTGGAACAGGCTTCCTACAGGCTCACTGCTCCCGGCCTGGGCGGTGAAATGGGCTGCACCCTGGGGGATACGGCCCGGGAATTCTATCAGGGGCTCTTTATGGCTCCCCATGTAGCTCTCCAGGCGGTGAAGACATCCATGTTCGCCGCTTCCGTTTTCCAGTCCCTGGGCTTTGAAGTGTCCCCGCTGCCCGATGATGTACGCAGTGACATTATCCAGACCATCACCCTGAAGACTCCGGAAAATCTCTGTGCCTTCTGTGAAGCCATCCAGGCCCATTCGCCCATCGATGCCCATGTGACGCCGGTCCCCTCTCCGCTGCCCGGCTATCAGGATGACATCATCATGGCCGCCGGTACCTTCGTCCAGGGGGCTTCCATCGAACTGAGCGCCGACGGACCCATGCGGGCACCCTACAAGGTGTTCATGCAGGGGGGCCTGACCTTTGAACACGGCCGGATCGCCGTGATGGCCGCTGCCCGGCAGATTATGGAAAAGCAAAAATAAGAAAGCAAAAAACAGCCTCTGAATTTCGCTTCAGAGGCTGTTTTTCATATGCGTGCTATACTGGGATGGCAAAGCCAAAGAAAAACGCTCAAATCAAAGATTTGAGCGTCTGAAAGGAATTTGCCCTATGGAAGGCATCAACCTTTATAAAGTACGGAATACCGCAATGACTTTTCCCTTGATTTCGATGTTGTCGGTGCCCACAATGGGAGGGTAGGCATCATTTTCCGGCTGGAGACGGATCTGTTTCAGTTCCCGGAAATACCGTTTGATGGTGGTTTCTTCCCCGTTGAGGAGGGCCACTACAATATCCCCGTTGGTGGCATAATTCTGTTTCCGGACAAATACATAATCATGGTCCAGGATCCCGGCATTCTTCATGCTGTCTCCTTCCACCACCATCATGAACACATCTTCCTTGCAGCCGATGAGATCCAGGGGGATGGGGTAGGTGTCTTCGATGTTTTCCACAGCCAGCATGGGATCACCTGCGTGGACAGCGCCCACCAGAGGCACCGGAACCATGCTTTTCTTCCGCCAGCTGATTTCTTCCCGGAGCCCGTAGGTACGGGGCTTTTCCGGATCCCAGCTGACAAAACCGGCTTCCGCCAGCTTTTTCAGGTTGTTGTGGACGGAAGCACTGGAAGACAGACCCACAGCACTGCCGATTTCCCGCACAGAAGGGGGATAGCCGTTGGTGAAGATGTACTGCCGGATAAAATCGAGGATCTGGCTCTGCCGGGCATTGATCCCATGGGAGCGGGAGGGTTTCTTTTGTTCCGTATCCGTCGTCATTTCTGTATCAGTCATGGTATAAATCTCCTTTGAACAGGATGGATTTGTGGTACAAGAGTCCAATCTAATTAGAATAAGTATAACAGGAAAACAATTGTGTGTCAAACGAGTGTTTAGAAAGGAAACAGGAACCTGGAAGAAAATCAGGAATCCAGCCAGGTGCAAGCCGTGAATCCGTATGGATAAATCCTAAAGAGTATGGCCAAATCCCGAAGTATGAAAATAAAATCCAGGGCCGGTGCATCAGCAGAAAAATGACCCGGCCGGATCGGGAACCCGGTCCTGAAAGAAGGATCCCAAAGGAAATACCGGGAAAAATCTCAGTTTCTGGACAAATCGAGATCTCTGGTTTTCCAGAAAATTTACGTCCAATAATATATATTATGTAAAATAGTGTGGATAAAGCGCCTTGGAGAACCGGTGCTTCCGGCCGTTCAGACACGGTTTGGCTCAAGAATTTCCCAAACCGTTCCTTTTCTTTCAATTGTTTCTATGTTATAACAGAGTTTGTCAAAACGTTACAATATTAACCAAAAGGAGCTTTTGTTATGCATCTGCGTGTTGCAGCCATCAATGATCTTTCCGGCCTAGGAAGATGTTCGCTTACAGCCGATATAGCCGTGCTGGCAGCCATGGGCATCGAAGCCTGTCCTATGCCTACGGCAGTGCTTACATCCCAGACCGGCTACCCGGGATACCGGTGCCTGTCCTTTGCCGATCGTATGGATGACTATACGGAGCACTGGCAGGAACTCCAGGTTTCCTTTGCCGGGATCCTTTCCGGGTATCTTGCCACGCCTGATGCAGCGGAAAAGGTCCGGGCCTTTTTGGACCGGTTCCACAGACCCGGGGTGCTGTACCTGTGCGACCCGGTGCTGGGAGACAATGGCAGGGCCTACCGGGGCTTTACCGAGGCTTCCATTGAGGCCGTCCGGCAGCTGGCTTTCCAGGCGGATCTTTTGACTCCCAATCTCACGGAATTCTGTATCCTCACCGGTACGGATATGAGGCCCATCCAGAAACTGGGACAAACAGATCCGGAAGCGCTGTTCCCTATATTGGAAGAAAAAGCAGGCTGCTTCCAGGGCCGTTCCCTGGTGATCACCGGGATCCCTGTACTGGATAAGAACCGGGAAACGCCGATTCTTTCGAATTTCATTGTAAAAATGGCTGGAGGAAAATCCTCCGTGGTTTCCAGTCCTCATCTGGGAGGCAGTTATTCCGGCACCGGGGACCTGTTTGCCGCGGTGGTCCTGGGGGCCCTGCTCCAGAAAAGGTCTTTGGAAGAAGCAGTCCGGCTGGCTGTGGGGTTCATTGCCAGGGGCATTGGGGATGCCCGGCGGGAAAACACCCCTTGCAATGACGGCATCAATTATGAACCCTATCTGGGGCTCCTGGCCCCTCCCCTGCCCCATGGTTCCCAAGCTGAAAGGAAGAATACCTGATGAAACAACAACGAACAGAACAGGAAAAACTCCATTTGTTGGTACTGACTGGTGTGTTCGCCGGGCTAATCTGCCTGTTCACCGCCTATATCTGTCATATCCCTATGGGATCCAATGGAGGATATCTCCATTTCGGTGATACCCTGATTTACGTGGCTGCGTCCCTGCTGCCTCAGCCCTATGCTTTGGTGGCGGCAACCATTGGAGGCGGACTGGCGGATCTGCTGATGGCACCCATGTGGGCACCGGCCACCATTGTGATCAAGGCGCTGATTACGCTGCCTTTTACCTGGAAAGCCCAGAAGCTGCTGTGCACCCGGAACCGGATCGCCCCGTTCCTGTCCTGGATCATTTCCACCATCGGGTATTACCTGGCAGAAGGACTGATTTTTGGGACCTATGCAGCTCTGGTGACTTCCATTATGGGCAGTGCTCTCCAGTCCGGAGGCAGTCTGCTGTTCTATTATCTGGTGGCCGGAGTCCTGGACAGACAGGATGTAAAAGCCAGACTGTTTCATGGAGAAAGGATGATGAATGATCATGGCTCAGATTCTTTATACTTATAAAGATGGCGTCTATGCCAATTTGACCAATCTGTGCAACTGCCGGTGTACGTTCTGCGTCCGGTTCCAGCATGAGGGCATCGGGGATGCGCCCACCCTGTGGCACAAGGTGAACCCCAATTGGGAACAGGTAAAGGCAGCGGTGGATGCTTTTGATTTCACCGGGTTCAAAGAGCTGGTGTTCTGCGGATACGGGGAGCCCACCTGTGCCCTGGATCTGATGCTGAAAACGGCCCGGTATGTGCGGCAGATCCATCCGGAACTGAAGCTGCGGGTGAACACCAACGGGCTGGGGAACCTGGAAAACGGCCGGGATATCGTACCGGAACTGGCCCAGGTGCTGGATGCGGTTTCCATCAGCCTGAACGCCCCGGATGAGGCGGACTATAACAAGGTGACCCGCCCCACCCTGCCGGGAGCCTACCAGGCCATGCTGGATTTTGCCCGGGAATGCAAAAAAATGATCCCGGATACCCGGATGACCGTGGTGGACGTGCTGCCCCCGGACCAGATCGAAGCCAGCCGGAAAGTGGCAGAGAGCTGTGGAATCAAGCTGCGGGTACGGCATTTTACATGAAAAAGGGTGTTGCATGGAACGTGCAGCACCCTTCTTTTTCTATCTATTTCTTTTTTTCAGCAAATGGGTCACGATAATGGCACAGGAGGCGTCTCCGGTAATGTTCAGGGTGGTCCGGCCCATGTCGAAGATCCGGTCCACACCGGCTACCAGGGCAATGCCGTCCACCGGCAGGTTCACAGACGCCAGCACCATGGCCAGCATGATCATCCCGGCACCGGGCACTCCGGCCGTCCCTACAGAGGCCAGGGTGGCGGTTACCACAATGGTGAGCATCTGGGGCAGGGTCAGGTCGATGCCGTAGCAGGACGCAATGAACACGGCGCACACGCCCTGGTAAATGGCCGTCCCATCCATGTTGATGGTGGCTCCCAGGGGCAGGGCGAAACTGGTGACTTCTTTGGAGGCCCCCAGCTTGTTGGCACATTCCATGTTGATGGGCAGGGTCCCTACAGAAGAGGCACTGGAAAAGGCAAACAGCATGGCAGGCATCATGCCCTTGAAAAATTTCAGGGGACTCATGCCCCCGATGGCCCGTACTGCCATGGAATACACCAGGATGGCATGGAGGGCATAGGCGATGTAGGCACAGAGGATGACTTTGGCCAGGGAACCGATGACAGCGGTGCCGTTCTGGGCAATCACCGGGCACAGCAGACAGAATACACCGATGGGAGACAGGGCCAGGATCATTTCCATGACCTTCATGAACACATCGTTCCAGGTGTTGATGAAATCAGCAGCCTTCTCCCCTTTCTGGCCCAGAGCGATAATGGCGATGCCGATTAATAGAGCCATAACGATTACCTGGAGCATGTTGGCACTGGTCAGCGGCGCCAGGAAGTTGGAGGGAAACAGGTCAACCAGCATCTTCATGGGGCCGGTGCTGGTGTTTTTCACCTTAAAGGCCAGATCCGCTGTGGACAGTACCGGGAACATGGGCTTGAAGCTGTTGGCGATGATTAGGCCGATGGTGGTGGCAATGGCGGTGGTAATAAAGTAATAGACCAGGGTAATGCCGCCGATGGAACCCAGTTTCCGGATATCACTGAGAGAGACCACCCCTGCCATAATGGAAAACAGCACAATGGGACCTACGATGAATTTCACAAGATTCAGAAAGATTGTGCCAAAAGGTTTAATGTAGGTGACGGCAAAAGCCACGTTCCCCTGCAGGGCCAGCCCGGCAATGATACCCAGGATCAGGGCAATGAAAATCTGCCCCGCCAGAGGGATTTTTTTCTTCTTTCCTTCTCCATCCATACAAACCAGCCTCCTTTACAGAACTTTTGGTAAAAAATTGTATCGTATTCTTCTACAGTATACTGTAAAATCATTATAGCATACTCTATATGGAGAAGAAATCTGAAAATAGAGAATATTACGAAGGAAAATCCATGGCCTCCCTACCCTGCCAGGAAGGCCATGATCCGCAGGGTCATACCGCTGAGCATCAGGATGCCGAAAAGAATCAGGAACAGGCCCAGGGCTTTCTGAATCCGGGGCAGCCAAGCGTAGTGCCGGCGAAGGTGGGGTCCGATTTTCTCCCAGGACAGGGCCGCCAGAAGAAAGGGTACACAGAACCCCAGGGCATAGGCCAGCAGCAGGAACAGCCCTTCCCGGGCGGTCTGCCGGCTGCCGGCGGCCATCAGGATGGCGGTGAGGATGGGGCCGGTACAGGGGGTCCACCCCAGGGTAAAGGAACCTCCCAGCAGGAAGGAACCCAATACCCCCTGTTTTTTCTGCTGAAGGAAAGGACGCCGGTCCTTCAGCAGGAACAGCGGAGTCCATAAACCGCTCATAAAGAGTCCCAGAAGGATCAGGATCACCCCGGCGGCTTTTTCCAGTACTTTCCAATTGTCCAGCACCAGCTGGCCCAAAACCGTCGCGGTGGCCCCCATGGCCAGGAACACCGCCGTGAATCCGGCCAGGAAGGCCAGGGTATTGGCCAGGAGCCGTCCCCTCCACTGGGCCTCTCCCATGCCGGAACCGGTGAGCAGCAGCAGGAAAGTGGGCAGCAGGGGCAGGACGCAGGGGGAGACGAAGGAAAGGAAGCCGGCCCCGAAGGCCGCTCCCAGGGTCAGGGAACCCATTACAGCTTCCCTTTCAGCACGTCTTCCAGCTGCTGGGCGGTGGCCACCCCTTCATGGCGTTGGAGGATATTGCCCTTTTCATCCAGGATCACCGTGGTGGGGATCACCCGGACCTTGTACAGGGTGGCGGCTTTCCCGTCCCGGTCCAGGAGCACCGGCATGGTGTATCCGTTGTTCTTCAGGAAATCCTGGACCTGGGCGCCTTCTTCCTGGAGGTTGACAGCGTAGAACCGGACTTTCTCCTTGTGCTTCCGGGCAAAAGCGTTCATTTCCGGCATTTCACTCCGGCAGGGCGGGCACCAGGTGGCCCAGAAATTGATCACATACACCTTCCCGTCTCCCGGCTGGACGGAATGGGAAGTCCCGGCTGTATCCTTCAGGGTGAATCCCGGTGCCTGGGCTTTTTGGGCGGAAGCCTGGGAAGAAGCCGGGGCATTGCTCTGGGAACTGCCGGAAAAGCCTCCGCACCCGGATGCCAGCAGGACGGCCGCCGTCAAAAGAGCAGAAACGATCATCTTTGTCTTCATAATGGTCCTCCTGTAGAATAAATTGTAATCAGGAATTTTTCTTTATAATACCATAAGGGACCTGCTGCACGCAACAGGTCCCTTAGAAGCAGGATCATCCATCAATGATGACATTCTCCATGATGATGTTCCCCATGATGGTCGCACTGGATGTCTTCCTGGTATTGGAGTTTGTCCGCCAGGAAATCTTCTACCGCCTGATCCGCCTGGCCGCTGCAGCCACCGTAAAAGGCGATTCCGGCCTTTTTCAGCCCTTCCTGGGCTCCTCCGCCGATGCCACCGCAGATCACGGCTTCTGCTCCAAGCTGCCGGAGCACCCCAACCAGCGCTCCATGGCCCTGTCCCTGAGTGCTGCAGACTTCCGCCTTCTGCACTTTTCCGTCAGCCAGGTCATAGACCTTGAAATATTCAGTCCGGCCAAAATGCTGGAAAATCTCGCCGTTTTTCGGATCATAGGTTACTGCAAGTTTCATTTAATTCCTCCTGTTTTAGAACAGCCTGTTCAATCAAATCACTCAATTTGGCGGCGGCCCGGCGTGCAGTCCCTATGGGTCCGGTTTGCACATCCCAAGGGACCGCTGCACAGATTGGGCAGCCATCCTTTTTTCAAATTTCCTTCTGCAGACGCAGGGGCAGTTCCAGACCGCAGGCTTCCAGCAGGGACTGATCGGCGAGGATTTCCCTGGCCGGGCCCTCTTTTTGCACCTTTCCCTGGTACAGCAGCACCACCCGGCTGCAGGTATCCCAGATGAAATCCAGATCATGGGAGGCAATCAGCTGGGCACAGGGCAGCTGCCGAAGGATTTCCGCCAGCCGGCGCCGATTCCTGGGGTCCAGGGCAGCGGAGGGTTCATCCATCAGCAGCAGGTCCGGTTTCTGGGTCAGAAGGCCCGCAATGGCCGTGAGCTTCTTCTGGCCTCCGGACAGCCGGTAAATCTGCCGCCGGGCCATGTCCGCCATCCCCACCTGGGCCAGGACTTCTGCTGTCCGCCGTTCCGCTTCCTCCCGGGGCACGCCCCGGTTCCGCAGAGCAAAGGACACGTCGCTTTCCACCGTTGGCAGGAACAGCTGGCTGTCCGAATCCTGGAACACGTACCCGGTCTTTTCCCGGATGGCCGGAAGATGGTCCCGGTCCAGGGGCAGGCCGCAGACCTCCAGGTTCCCTGCCTGCAAGGGCAGAAGACCCACCAGCAGTTTCAGCAGGGTGGACTTTCCCACCCCATTGCTGCCGATGAGCCCCACCTTTTCCCCTGGTTCCAGAGTAAAGGACAGGTCGTGGAATACCGGGACAGCGGCTTTTTTCGGGCCCGGCAGGGCATACTGGAAGCGGATATGGGACAGTTTGAGGATGGCAGACATGGGCAGGACTCCTTCAGCAGCAGAATGGATGAAATGGCAAGACAAGTTATCCCAGGTTCCGGCACACCAGGCACCAGACCAGGGTCAGGATCACCAGCAGCAGGCTGGCGCAAACAGAACTTTCGGCTCCGGTTTCCGGAAAGCGGCCCTGGAATCCCCGGAGTTCCATACTTTCGTAGACAGTCCGGGCCCGGTCCAGGCTCCGGAGAAACAGCAGTCCCAGTAAACTGCCGCTGATCTTCCAGGGGATCCCTCTGGTCCGGGGTGCCCGGAGAGCATAGGCCTGCTGCATCCGGCGGCCTTCCTGGAGCAGCAGCACCAGGTACCGCCAGGTAAGCAGGGTGGAAATGATCAGTACCTGGGGCAGGGGCAGTTTCTGGAGGGCGCAGGCCAGCCGTTCCATGCCGGTGGTGGCCAAGAGCAGATACCCGGCCAGCACGCAGCCCAGTCCCTTCAGTACCAGGACCAGGAAGGCGGCGGTTCCGGCGCCGATCCGGAACGGTCCCACCGGAACCGGCGGAGCCTGGACATAGAGCAGGTTCACCAGTCCCAGCCCGGCAAGGAGCAGCACCGCCGGCAATGCCTGCCGGAAAGCGCTCCGGAAGGGAATCTTCCCCGCCCGGTACAGCACAGGCAGGGGCAAAAGCATCAGCAGCCCGGAAAGCAGCGCCCCTCTCTCCAGGCTGGTCAAAAATCCCAGATACAGGAACAGGGCGGCCAGCTTGGCCAGAGGGAACAGCCGGGTCAGCAGGGTGTCCCGGGCAGCCAGGTCATCCAGCAGATGGAGGGTCCCGATGGCCCCGTCCAGGGACTTCATGACTGCCGTCCGGTCAGTTTCCGGCCGGCCAGATGGATCAGCCCCAGCACCAGGACCGTCCCGATGATCCCGGAAAAAGCTGTCCCCCAACCGGCCTCCAGTCCGGGAATCTGGTAATCCGGGAAGAGCGCTGTGACTTCCTGGATCCTGGCCGCCAGTCCGTAGATTCCCCCTGCCGGTCCATCCAGTTCAGGGGAACCGGTGAGCCGGGCCAGGGACCATTCCAGTCCGTCAGGATCTTCCGACGCAAAATGAGAGACGGCACCCCCCAGCACCAGGGCCAGGCCGGTAAGTACCCCCAGGGTCTTCTTCCGGCTCCAGGCACTCTTCCCTGCCCTCCCTTCTCCAAAAGGCTGCCGGAGCAGCTCCGGACGGTTTTCATAGAGGAATACCAGCACCGCTGTGGTGATCAGCCCTTCCACCAAGCCGATGGCCAGATGGATGGGCTGCATCAGCAGGAGAAAGGCGGCAAAAGGCAGCTGGGTGATCCCGGACAGGGTGGTTTCCGCCGCCACGGAAAAAGCCCCCATCTGGAGGGTCACCACACTGCCCAGGATACTGGCCAGGATGATGCGTTTTCGGGTCATTCCCCGGCGGACCAGAAACGGCCATACCAGTCCGCCTCCCACAAAGCAGCCGTAAAAAGCCATGTTCCACACATTGGCTCCCAGCGCCAGCAGGCCCCCGTCCCCAAAAGCCAGGCACTGGAGCACCAGCACCCCGATCAGGGTCAGAAAGCCCCCCCAGGGGCCTACTACAGCTGCAAGGAGCATGCCCCCGCACAGATGGCCGGAAGAGCCGGTGCCCGGGATGGCAAAATTCAGCATCTGGGCGGCAAATACAAAGGCCCCCAGTACCCCCATTTCCGGCACCAGAGCCGGGTCCTCACTGTTTTTTACTTTCCGGGCCGCCAGACAGGCCGCGGTCCCTGAAAGTACGTACATCACCCCGGCTATTCCGGGAGAAAGGAGTGCATCCGCCATATGCATGGGTCAGCCCTCCTTTTGGGCAGCCCGGGCCAGGTCTCCCAGCACCTGCTGCCACACTGCCTGCCAGCTGCGGCCGGTACGGGTACACAATTCCCTCATGGATTCCGCTTCCGGATACAGCCGGGTTTCCGTTTCTCCGGTGAGGGCCCCTTCCGGAGAAAGCACCGGCACCTGCACTTCCTTTGCGGCCACCGGTCCCAGAGCCGTCTCCACGGTCTTTTCCCGGCGTCGGAGAATGCTCCGTTCCATCCGGCTCCGGCGGATCCCGATGGTGGTGGTTTCCCGGAACAGCAGGGCCTCCATGGTCTTCCTCTGTTCCTCTTTGCACAGGACGGTGATCAGCCAGCCCGGACGGTTTTTCTTCATCTGCACAGGAGCATATTGCACATCCCGGGCTCCGGCGGCAAAAAGCCGGTCCATTACCCGGCCCAGGGCTTCCCCGGTACAGTCGTCCAGGTTGGTTTCCAGCTTCCAGATGGAATCCTCCTCCCAGGGAGATTGTTCCTCTTCTGGCTGCACCTCCAGCACCATGGCCCGGAGGATGCTGGGCATGGCCTGTTCCCGTTTTCCCGCGCCCAGGCCCACTTTGGCAAGGGTAAAGGTTTCCGGCAGATGGTCCCGGGTGCGGATGGCCGCTGCAATGGCCGCCCCGGTGGGTGTTACGTATTCCCCGGCAAAAGGCATGATGTGGAGGGGCAGATGATGGGCTGCGGCGATGCTGGCCACCGCCGGCACCGGAATGGGCAGGATGCCGTGGGCACAGCGGACGCTGCCGGTCCCCTCATTGAGCACCGGGATCACCGCTTCATGGATTCCCAGATTGTCCAGGCACACCGCCGCAGCGGCAATGTCCACAATGGAATCCACAGCCCCCACTTCGTGGAAATGGACCTGGTCCAGGGTGGTGCCATGGGCTTTTGCTTCCGCTTCCCCCAGGATGGTGAAGATCTTCACTGCCAGGTTGTGGGCCCCTTCCGTCAGGTCTCCCTGAGACAGGATATCCAGGACGTCCCGGAGGCCCCGGTGTTCATGATGATGGGCATGATGGGGTTCCGTCCCTGCCATCTGGTGCTCATGGTCATGGTGATGATGATGGTGGCCATGATGCTCCTCCCTTTCCGGGGCTTCTTCCCGGTTTTGGGCAAAACCGTAGAGATAGTCCATGTCGTGGTCGTGGTTCTCGTGTTCTGCATCCAGCCGCACCAGGAAGTCACAGCAGTCCAGGCCGGCCTTCTTTACCCGGCTGATTTCCACCGTATATCCGGTCAGGGGCAGGGAGGCCAGGGCCTTCCGGAGCACCTGTTCATCCGCACCCAGATCCAGCAGGGCCCCTACGGTCATATCCCCGCTGATGCCGCTTTTGCATTCCAGATAGAGCATTTTTTCCATACCGTCACCGTTCCTTTCCGCAGGCCAGCCGGTTGATCTGGGTGGCCATGTATCCGGCTCCGTAGCCGTTGTCGATGTTCACCACCGCAATGCCGTTGGCACAGCTGTTGAGCATGGTGAGAAGAGCCGAAATCCCCTGGAGGCTGGCCCCGTAGCCGATGGAGGTGGGGACGGCGATCACCGGATTGCTCACCAGGCCTCCCAGCACACTGGGCAGGGCCCCTTCCATGCCCGCCACCGCAATGACGCAGTTGGCTTCCTGAATGGGGTCCAGGCTGGCCAGGAGCCGGTGGAGTCCGCTGACTCCCACATCATAGACCCGGTTCACTTTACTACCGAAGAATTCCGCCGTCTGGGCCGCCTCTTCCGCCACCGGGATATCCGCCGTACCGGCCGTGCACACTGCTACGGAGCCCCGGAGTTCCACCGGTTTCCGGATGATTTTCACCAGGCGGGACAGGGAGTCATATACCGCATCCGGACACAGGGCGCGGATCAGTTCATATTGTTCCCGGCTGGCCCGGGTCCCCAGCACATTGCCTTCCTCTTCCGCCAGTTTCCGGAAAATCTGCTGCAGGTGCTCATCCTTTTTTCCGCTGCAGAACACCACTTCCCCGAAGCCCGTACGGATCTTCCGGTGGGTATCCAGTTTGGCAAAGCCCAGGTCGTCAAAAGGCTTCTGCCGGAAGAATTTTTCCGCGGCTTCCACGGAAATCTCTCCGTTCCGGACTTTTTCCAGGATCTCTTTCGCTTCCATGGTCAGGCCTTCTTTTCCGGGGACAGGGTTTCATTCATGCTGCCGGTCCGGTAGCCCAGAAGGTCCAGTGTCACATAGGCAAAACCGTATCCCTTCAGTTTTTCCGTGATCTCCAGCCGGTGATCCAGCACTTTCCGGAGTTCTTCCGGCATCACTTCGATCCGGGCCAGGTTCCCCCCGTGGATCCGCACCCGCAGCTGATGGAAGCCCATATCCAGCAGCAGCTGTTCTGCCTTGTCCACCATACCCAGCCGCCGGGGCGTGATTTCTTCCCCATAGACGAACCGGGAGGACAGGCAGGCAAAGGACTGCTTGTTCCAGGTGGGGAGCCCCAGCTTTTTGGAAAGCGCCCGGATTTCCTTTTTGTACAGGCCCGCCCGGCGCAGGGGGCTGGCGATCTTCAGTTCCGCAATGGCCTGGAGCCCGGGACGGTAATCGCCCTCGTCATCCAGGTTGGAACCTTCCACCACAGCCGCCAGGTGGTTCTCTTTGGCCACTTCCAGGATCTTTTCGAACAGTTCATGTTTGCACAGATAGCACCGGTTGGTGGGATTGTGGGAAAAGCCCGGAATGGACAGTTCTTCCGAATCCACTACCAGATGGCGGATCCCTTCTTTCTCACAAAAAGCTTTGGCTTCCTTCAGTTCCCGTTCCGGGAAAGAACAGGAACGGGCCGTTACGGCCAGTACCTTGTCTCCCAGTGTATCATGCGCCACCTTCAGGAGAAAGGTGGAATCCACCCCTCCGGAAAAAGCCACCGCCACACTGCCCAGGTCCCGGAGCACGCTCTGGAGTTTTTCCAGTTTGTTTCTATTTGCAGATTCTTCCATGGAATGGTTTCCTTTCTTATATCATTTCTTTCATCTTACAGAAATAGAGTCTTGAAAGGAAGACTCTATTTCTTAGACATCTTATTAAATTTTCTTAGGAGCCTGTGCTCCATCCTTAACCTGTATTATACCATGGATGGCTGGAATGGGACAGGCTTCCTACCGTTTCAGCAGCACCCTGATCAGCACCAGGCTGATTTCATATAATAGAATCAGGGGAATGGCCAAAAGGGTCTGAGATACCATGTCCGTGGTGGGGGTGATGATGGCCGCTACCACAAAGGCCAGCACGATTACATACCGCCGGGCCTTTTTCAGCCGTTCCGAAGTCACCAGGCCCATTTTGGCCAAAAGCAGCAGCACCAGGGGCAGATTGAAGAAAAGCCCCACCGGCAGCACCATCAGCACCACAAAATCCAGATAGGCCTCCAGGGACCACAGGGACTGCACCGCGCCGGAGCTGAAACTGCGGAGGAAAAACAGCCCCTGGGGTAGGATCAGTCCATAGGAAAAAGCCAACCCGGCCAGGAACAGAAGAACGGAAGAAGGGATGAACAGCAAGAGAGCCCGTTTTTCCCGTTCCGTAAAAGCAGGCACCAGGAAGGCCCAGAATTCCCAGGCCAAAAGAGGAGAAGCCAGGATGGCCCCGCTCCAAAGGGCGATCTTCACGTAGATCATGAAGGCTTCCGCCGGCTTCATCACATACAGCTGGGGCACCGGAGCCGTGAGAAAGGCCACGATCCGGTCGATCTGCCAGAAGCTGAGGGCCCCTCCCACAGCCAGTCCCATAAGACAGCGGATCAGCCGGGTGCGGAGTTCTCCCAAATGTTCAGTGAAGGTCATGCTTTGGGGGCCGCACTCCCCGTCTGGCCGTTTTTTTCCGGTTCCTGCGTTTCATTTTTGGCTTCCGCTGGTTCAATGGTTTCCACCGCGTTCACTGCATCCTTGAATTCCCGCATGCTCTTGCCCAAAGCAGCCCCGATGGAGGGCAGCTTCCCCGGACCAAAGACCACCAGGGCGATCACCAAGATCAGCAGCAGTTCCGGTACACCCAGTCCAAACATGGCTCCTCCTCCTTAGTCAATGGAAATCAGTTCGTATTTGTCGTTGCCCATCTTCAGGTCCCGCATGGCCTGGAGCTGGTGGAGCCCATGACGGGATTCGATCCGTTCGATGAGATCCTTCTTGTCGTCGTTTTTCCGGCCATAGACCAGATCCACACTGGCCTGGTCCACAGCCAGGATATCCGTAGAAGCCAGCATCCCCAGATCGGCGATCTTGGGTTCGGCTGCCGACGTCCCGGCACAGTCGCAGTCTACGGACATCCGGCGCAGCACATTCAAGAAGACGATGTGCTTACCGAAATAGTCCACCGTGGCCTTCCCAGAATCCGCCATCAGTTCCATGAAAGTATCCTGCTTGGGCATTTTCCCCCAGGCTTCTCCCGCAGGAGGCATGGGACCAGTGGTATAGCCGTGGACCTGACGCTTCCCATGCTGGCCGGAGGCACAGCCAATGGCGATGTTCTTCAGGGAGCCCCCGTAGCCGCCCATGGTATGCCCTTTGAAATGGGTCAGCACCACCATGGAATCGTAGTTGATAATGTGGCCGCCCATGGCCACTTCCTTCAGGTGTTTGCCGCCCCGGACCGGCAGATCCACATCCCCTTCTTCATCCATGATGTCCACCGGACAGAAGTCCCAGCCGTTGACCTTCAGGGTTTCCCGGTGGGATTCGGTGGTGTACCGGTCGCCCGGGTACAAGGTATTGGTTTCTACGATGTTGCTGTTGGGGATGTGTTGGATCAGGGCCTTCACCATATCCCTCGGCAGGATATTGGGACCATGTTTTTCTCCGGTGTGGAGCTTCACGGCCACTTTCCCGTAGATCCCTTCATTGATTTTATCGTACAGGGCAATCAGATGGACTGCATCGATGTGTTTGGTGTAATACACTTTGGCCCGGGAGCCTTCTTCGTCCGCCGCTTTTTTGCCGGTTTCGTCTTCAGACCCCACCACAGGAGCCTGAGCCATCACTTTGGGCAGACCGCTTTTGGCCAAAAAGGCGCCGGCCGCCACTCCGACCATGACTTTCAAAAAATCTCTTCTGGACAATTCTTTCATTGCCGATCTCTCCTCCCTGTTTCTGCTGTCTGTTATACAACCGGAACTCCTCTGCCGGTCATGGAATTTTTTGTCATATACTTCCTATGAATGCAGTATAGCAGGAATGGGAGAGCATGATAAATACTTATGGTCTATTGACTGAAATACGAAAAACGTATAGTTTTCTTGACCGTTCCCCGGAAAGAACCCGGACCGCTCCCTTCCCCATCAAGGTATGATATAATAATCGTCATAACCCAATAAAGGAGACTTTACCATGACTGAATGTCTGATTGTTGGTCTGGGGGGCTTTATCGGGTCCGTGGTCCGGTATCTGATCGGGCTGTTGCCCTTGAGCCACAGCAGCGGCTTTCCTCTCAAGACCTTTTTCATCAATATCGTCGGGGCCTTTCTTATCGGCCTGGTGGCGGCTCTGGCCGCCAGAAACTCCCTCCATCCCCGGCTGGCCCTGTTCCTGAAGGTTGGCATCTGCGGAGGCTTCACCACCTTTTCTTCTTTTGCCCTGGAAAGCCAGCAGCTGGTGGACAAAGGGGCTCCTGTCACCGCCGCCCTGTACATGGCCCTGAGCCTGTTCTTCGGGATCCTGGCCTGCATCCTGGGCCAGAAGGTGCTGTAATGGAACTCCGGCTGTCCCCCGCATCCCTGCCCCAGCGGCTGAAATCCTTTCTCCGGGATCAGGGGATTTCCGGCACCTACTGGAAGGCCCTAAAGGCCGCCGGCGCTCTCCAGGTGAATGGGGAGACCATCCAGCGGGACCTGCTGCTCCAGCCCGGGGACCGGGTATCCTGGGCCTTTCTGCCGGAAGCCTGCACCCTGGAGCCGGAAGAAGCCCCTCTTTCCATCCTGAAAGAAACGGAGCTGTATCTGGCAGTGGACAAGCCGTCAGGTCTTGTGACCCACAATGCCGGGAAGGAACGGACCCCTGCTCTCAGCCGCCGGGTGGCCTGGTATTTCCAGACCCAGGGGGTTCCCAGTGCGGTCCACCCGGTATCCCGGCTGGACCGGGAAACCACAGGAGTGGTGCTTTTTGCCAAAAACGCCTGTCTCCACCATATGCTGTCCCAAAACCGGCTGGAAAAGACCTACCTGGCCCTGACACTGGGCGGCCCCTGGGAGAAAAAAGAGGGGCTGCTGGACTGGCCCATAAGCCGGAAACCCGGTTCCATCGTGGAACGGCAGGTGGATCCGGAGGGGCTCCCGGCCCGGACCCGGTACCAGGTGCTGGAAGAAAAAAACGGTCTGTCCCTGGTCCGGTTCCAGCTGGAAACCGGCCGCACCCACCAGATCCGGGTCCATGCCGCCGCTGCCGGCCACCCTCTTCTGGGAGATACCCTTTACGGTCCTCCCGGCCCTCCCGGACGCCACTTCCTCCATGCCTGGAAGGTGCGGTTCCGGGAACCTTTTACGGCCGAAGAAGTGGAAATCACCTCTCCCCTGCCGGCAGATTTCCGGAAAGTATGGTATAATGAGACATAACTGAAATTCAAGGAGGTTTCAACATGCCATTTGTAACCACTAAAGAAATGTTCAAAAAAGCCTACGAAGGCCATTATGCCGTTGGCGCATTCAACGTCAACAATATGGAAATCGTCCAGGGCATTGTGGATGCAGCCAAGGAAGAACAGTCTCCCCTGATTCTCCAGGTATCCGCCGGTGCCCGGAAATACGCCAAGCACAACTACCTGCTGCACCTGGTGGAAGCAGCCATGGAAGACACCGGTCTCCCCATTGCTCTGCACCTGGACCATGGCGCTGATTTCGATATCTGCAAGGCCTGCGTGGACGGCGGTTTTACCTCTGTCATGATCGACGGTTCCAAATATCCCTTTGAAGAAAACATCGAACTGACCAAACGGGTTGTGGACTACGCCCACAACAAAGGTGTGGTGGTGGAAGCCGAACTGGGCAAACTGGCCGGCGTGGAAGATGCCGTCAAAGTCAATACCAAAGACGCCACCTATACGGATCCGGACCAGGCTGTGGAATTTGTGGAACGGACCGGGGTGGATTCCCTGGCCATTGCCATCGGCACCAGCCATGGGGCCTATAAATTCAAAGGCAAACCGGAACTGGATTTTGCCCGTCTGGAAAAAATCACCAACATGCTGCCTGGCTTCCCTCTGGTACTCCATGGGGCTTCCACCGTTATCCCGGAATTTGTGGCAGAATGCAACAAATACGGCGGCAAACTGGCCGGTGCCCAGGGCTGCCCGGAAGACATGCTGAAAAAGGCCGGCACCTACGGAGTCTGCAAGATCAACATCGATACGGACCTGCGTCTGGCCATGACTGCCTCCATCCGGAAGTACCTGTATGAACATCCGGAAGATTTTGATCCCCGTTCCTATCTGGGCAAAGGCCGGGAAGCCATCAAGATGATGGTGGCCCACAAAATGCGGGATGTACTGAATTCCTCCCATCGGCTGTAAGATGCGGCCCAACCGGCGTCCCGCAACGGTACAATGGTACAAAAAAAGAACTGCCTCCCTTACTGGGCGGCAGTTCTTTTTATATGTCCGTACAGGAACCGGTCCATCATCCCTTTCACCGATTCCTCCATATTGTTCACATTCAAGGCTCCCTGGTTGCTCAGCATGAAGATGCTGAAATAGAAATTCTGAGCCATCAGGGGCAGATCCTCAATGGGTTTGATATAGGCATCATCCATGGCCCGCTGGAAAATATCCCGGAGAATGACCACTTCTGACCGGATCAGTTCCGCATACCGGCGCTTTACAGCGATTTCATCCTCTTCCGGCGGTTTCCCCCACCGGACTTCCAGATTCCAGTTCTGCTTTTTCTCATCCCATTTCAGACGCCATCCAGCCTGCTCCGTCAGCAGTTCAAACAGGATCACCGACCAGAGAGTTTCGTTTTTGTACAGGAACTTCAGAAAAGTGAACACATAGCTCTGGAACTGTTCGGCAAAATCCCTGTGTTCTCCCACCGCCTGGTTCAGATCCTTGATCAGTTTCCGGTTTTTGACTTCCACCAGGGTATAAAAGAGGTTTTCTTTGTTTTTGTAGTATTTGTATACGGTCCCCTTCCCGGTATCTGCAATTTTGATGATTTCGTCCAGGGTAGCCTGACTGTATCCTTTGTGGGAAAAGACTTTTTCAGCGGCTTTCAGGATCCGTTTTTCTTTGGAAAGGGAAGAATTGATTTTCACCATAGTTGTTGGTTTCCTCCGTGATACTTGCTGTCTTGTCATTTATTATATCATTTTCCGCCCCAAAATGCCTGTATTTTCACACCGAAATTTTTCTTGTTTTCACAAAAGTCCCAGGTTTTTCGTGACAAAAACCCAGAGGAACATGGTGATGCAGGACAGGGCCGAACTGAAGATCACGCAGTTTCCGGCCAGCTCTCCGTCGCTGTCCATCTGTTGGGCCATGGCAAAGGACGCCACCGCACAGGGAGTGGCGGACATGGCCATGAGCGCCGCCAGGTCCACCTGCCGGTATCCCAGCGCCACCGCACCCCCGATTACAATAAGAGGCGCAATCACCAGACGGCCGGCCACGGTAAAGGCCAGTTCCCGGATCTCACTGATGGCACCCTGGAGTGTAAAGGAAGCCCCCAGGACGATCAGGGCAAAAGGGGTGGTGCTGCCGGCAATGGCTTTGACGCATTTCAAGAGAGCCGCCGGCAGAGGAAAAGGCAGCAGCTTGCACACAAGACCGGCCACGGCTCCCAGGATCATAGGGTTCCGGGCCACTCCCGCCAGGATGTGGAGAGGATTGAAGGAACCGCCCCGGAAAGTTTCCAGGGTGAACACTGCCAGCACATTGTAAATGGGGATGATAATGGCACAGAGCATCAAAGGAACCGCCGCCGCTTCCGGCCCGTAAAGGTTTTCTACCAGAGGCACACCCAAAAGGATGAAGTTGCTCCGGTAAAAGGCCTGGATCATGGCTCCTCTCTTTTTGTTGTCTTTCACCAGGGTCGTGACCAGCACCCATCCCACCACATAAACCGTCAGCAGAGATCCTACGGCAAACAGGACGAAGCCAGGCCGCATCACCTTGCTGATGTCGGTGAAATAGACAGAGTAGAACATGTTGGTGGGCAGGAACACCCCGAACACGATCTTGTTGAAGTTGGAAATGTGGCCTTCGTTAAAGTGGTACCGTTTCCGGGCCAGAAGGCCGATGGCCATGTAAATCATCAGAGGCAGCACAGCCCCTGCCGCAATCCAGAAATTTTCCATATGGGACCCCCTCCATGCAAAGTTGGACAATATTCCTTATTAAGGGTACCATATTTTTCTAAATTCATCAACAATTGGAAAAGGGAAGGGGGACCGTCCTTCAGGACGGTGGAAGGGTTCCCTTTATACGGACATGTTACGCCCGTTCCGGCACCGTGGCCAGTCTCCCGGCGGCCTGGATCACCCGGACAAAGGCCGGAGGCACTTCTTCCCGCTGGAGGGACTGGCCGATAAGCCTGCCCAGGATCACTCCCTTGTTGCTGTAGAGCCAGGCGAAATAATACACCCAGGCCGGACCCTGGTGAGGTTTTGCCTTGTACAAAGGCCCCGGGGGAAAATCCCGGGGATCCAGCTGGAGCTTGTGGCAGGCCTTCTTCACCATATCATAACTGGTCCGGCCCGTGCCGCCGCAGGCCACATCGATGATCCGGTCCAGGGCCTGGCGCTTCCCCCGCTGGAGCATCGTCTGGGACAGGTCCATTTCAAAGCAAACCCCGTCGGTGAAGTACACCCCCTTCTCCTTTTTGTGGGCATCCTTCACGTCTGCATCGTACAGGGCCACCACCGGCAGCCGGAAATATTCCAGCAGCTTCTTGATCTTGGCAATGGAGCTTTCCCCCCGGGCGTTGATGAGACAGATCCCGTAATAATCGAAGGGCACCCCCACTGTCTTTCCGAACAGCTGGAAGCAGCCGTATTCCGTTTCCCCTTCCACCAGGATCACGCTCCGGGCATAAAGGGCCTCCTTCACTTCCGGGAAGTGCATGATCAGGTGTTTTTCGATCTCCCGGTTCACATGGAAACTGGAGCCGCAGGCCGCTTTGACCAGTCCCCGGTAGTCATGGTACAGCCGGAGGATGTTCCGGTAGTCGTCTATGAGAGAATCGGTGGAATGGGTCACCACAAACAGCTGGCCCCGGAGACCGTCCAGACCGAACAGGTCTTTCAGCAGGGCGCAGAACTGGCTGTCCTCGTTGTTCAGCAGCTGCTGGTAGTACTGGAGGATGGACCGCTGCATGTAGGGATGGAGGTGGATCTCCGGCTCGTCGATGGAGATGATAAGAGGCAGGAACCGTCTCCCCTTCCCGTCCACGATAATGTTGTGCTCCAGAGGCACCGCCTTGCTGTGGGCCATAAGATATACCTGGGTAATGATCCGCAGGGCCGCCAGGGAAATGAATTTCAGATTGTCCGCCCGGTGCCGGTTGCTCCGGCAGAGGATCCGGGACAGATAAAAAATGCATTCATAATAGGAAGAATCAAAATATCCCACATTCACTTCGTGCTGGATGAACCGCCGTTCCTCTTCCGGCATGGGGCCGCAGTGGCTGGCTTCCCACTGGGCCAGGCACTTTTCCAGGGCCCGGTATACCTGGGGACGCACCGTCTGGTCATCCTGGCTGATGGCGGAATAGCTTACATACCGGAGCCGGCGGATGGTCTCCAGAGGAAGCTCCTTCCCGGTTTCCCCGTCGTACAGATGGGGGCAGATATCCGTCACCTTCATTTCCAGCCGCACCCGGATCTTCTCCAAATGTTCCTGGGGCGTATCCGCAAAATATTCCTCCGCTCCCTCCAACAGATGTAGATCCAGGGTGATGCGGATCGGTTGGTTGGGGTCATCGTAATCGTTTTCCGGCAGGGTCCAGGCATTGGCCATATAGGAAAGAAGACGGAGAAAGCCGCTTTTGCCGATGTCGTTTTCCCCCACCAGATAATTGGCCAGCGGATGGAAAGTCATGGTGATGTCTTTGAAGTTCCGGTAATTCTGGATACGCATACTGGATAAATACATGGAAGCACCTCCGGGAGCCAGGAAACCAACAGAAAAAAGCCGGGGACGGACAAGGCCCGCAGGCCCCGTTCATCCCCGGCGGGAGTTCAGACCGCAGCATCCACGCTGCAGACTGGATTATTTGGCAAAGTAACGGGCCAGCAGACCATCGAAGACACGGCCATGACGGGCTTCGTCTTTGGCCATTTCATGGACAGTGTCATGGATGGCATCATAGCCCAGCTGTTTGGCCAGGGTAGCAATTTCCTTCTTGCCGGCGCAGGCACCCTGTTCTGCAGCAGCCCGCATTTCCAGGTTCTTCTTGGTGCTGTCGGTAACCACTTCGCCCAGCAGTTCAGCAAATTTGGCAGCATGTTCCGCTTCTTCGAAAGCAATCCGTTTGTAGGCTTCCGCCACTTCCGGATATCCTTCCCGGTCAGCCACCCGGCTCATGGCCAGATACATGCCAACTTCGGAGCATTCACCGGTGAAGTGCTGACGCAGGCCTTCCAGGACCCGTTCATCCACGCCTTTGGCTACGCCAACCACGTGTTCATCAGCGTATTCCTTTACGCCTTCTTTCAGTTCGTCGAATTTATCTTTCGGAGCGCCGCACTGAGGGCATTTTTCCGGAGCTTCTTCCCCTTCATACACATAACCGCACACTCTGCAAATAAATTTTTTCATAAGAAAAGCCTCCCCTTGAAACTGTGGCCACCGGATTGTTAATCCGATAAGCCTACTTTTTAATAATCTTTATTAAAAACTTCTTACAGTCCTAATTATAGCAGATTTTAAAGGAAAAGCAAGGGGGAAAATGAATAAACGGAATTGTGCGGGAACGCAGGAAAAACATCCTGCGTTCATCGGAACCGTAGGGGCTCCACGCCGGGGAGCCCGCAAGATCATCGTACACCCGTGGGTAATGCGGGCCGCCGGGCTGCGGCCCCTACGGATTTTGCAAGATAACAGGAAAAACATCCTGCGTTCATCGGAACCGTAGGGGCTCCACGCCGGGGCACCCACAAAATTATCGTACACCCTTGGGCAATGCGGGCCGCCGGGCCTGCGGCCCCTACGGATTGTTCGGGATCACAGGAAAACAACATGCGTTCATCGTCACCGTAGGGGTTCCACGACGGGGAACCCGCAAAACATCGTACACCCGTGTGTAAACCAGGACCTACCGGACCAATTTGCTTTTAATTCGAATAATTGTTATAATTTTCAGAACATATAACGAAAGGACGGTTGTCGTATGCTCCCAACCCGCAAAAATCCCCATTTATCCCACTACGATTATTCCCAAAATGGCTGCTATTTCATTACTCTGTGTACTGAAAAACGAAAAATGCTGCTGGGCAGGATATCTGCGGGAATGATGGAGATGTCGTTTCTTGGGGAACTGGCGGATAAAGAGCTTTCAGTGCTTGGACGATTCTTTGAGGATATAGCCATCTCCGAAAAAGTCATCATGCCCAACCACATCCATTTTATCGTTCGGATCCTGCAATCGGGCAGCCATTCTCCATTGTCCATTGGACGATTCGTGAATCTGTACAAAGGCCGTGTATCCCGAAAGGCCGGATACGCTCTCTGGCAGCGGGGATATTATGAACATATTATACGGACGCCTGACGATTATACCCGGGCAGCCCAGTATATCCGGAACAATCCGGCCCAGTGGTCGTTGGATCAGTACAACAGACAGGAGGAAATGACTGCACAACGGAATCAGGGACGGATACGGTGAGCAAGCGAATTCCATCCTGGGTTCATCGGAACCGTAGGGGCTCCACGCCGGGGAGCCCGCAAAATCATCGTGCGTCCATGGGTAACCTGGGGTCTTCTTTTATTTTCCGTACTCCCCTCTCATGGTCCTGGCGTTGTCTTTGGTAATAGCGTAATCTGGATGGGAGAAATCGTATCGAGGGTCGTAGTGGTTGGTCTGAGCCTGGATCAGGCCGGATACGGTTTCGAACAGCAGATCATTGGTGAACACGGTATTTTCGTGGGCCTGGAGGGCCTCTTCCACCCCGGGATAGGTGGTCCGGTACGCCGGGGACAGGTAAATCCACAGGGGAATCCGCACCATGTCGAAACTGAAAGGATGGGAAACATGTTTGTATTTCATGTTTTCTCCATGATCGGAAAGATACACCATTACCTGGAGGTTCAAATGATTCCGCCCATATTGGTAAACCTGCCGGAGCACCTCGTCCGTATAGGCCAGAGAGGTATCAAATGACCCTTCTTCTGCGGGAACTTGAGAAAATGAATGACTTTGGGCGAATGGTTGGGGGACTCTGTCCCGGTACCGGTAGTGGCTGCCGTTGAGATGGAGGACAATAAAGTTGTTCTTTCCTTTTGGGACGGTTTTCAGCAGTTCCAGCAATTGGCCATCATGTTTCCAGGAAATCCATTTACGGGTATCAGCCTGGTTGGCCAGGGTGGTAATGGCTGCATCCCATACCTCGCCTTTCCCCTGAGAAGAAAACCAGTACGTATGGTATCCAGCCTTTTTGGCTATGCTGACCAAATCTGCGGCTTCTCCCAAAGGAACATGATTGTACTGATTGGAACTGGTCAGAGCCTGACTCAGGGCCATGACCGTATTGGAAAAGCATGAATAGGCCTGGGGAAAGAAGTAAAAGCCTTTGGTTCCCTTTACGCTGGATTCCCAGGGGGTGGTTTCCCATGGATATTCCGGAGTAAAGGCCGGCATATAGTCCCGGCAGGCAGTTTCTCCCACAACCAGGAGTACAGTGCCCGGGAGTTTCTTTGGAAGGGGTTCCGGGTTTTTCAATACAATCTGCTGCTGATTCTTCTGGATATTTTTCTTCAGAGCATTAAAGGCCTGCATGGGTCCCCCATCCAGCCGATGAAGCCCCGCATAGATGTCCAGAGGGAAATAAGCACTGCCTTTATGGGCAAGGGTAAAAAGCATAAGGAATACACAGAAAGAAAGGACAGCTTGCTGAAATTGGGTATAGTGCAGTTTCTTTTTGGGTTCCCGGATGCTGAAATTCCAGCTGATCAGCAACAGGACCAGCAGCACGCCTCCAAAAATGGCCAGCTGGAATCCCGAAAACATAGAACACAGGTATTCACGGGCTTCTTTTACATTGGTTGCCAGAATGGACAGAAGGGAAATATCATCGAAAAGACTGTGGTATTTCATAAAGTATCCAACATATACCAGGGGACAGAGCTGCAGGAAGAAAGTAAGGCAAAAAGCCGCTCCCTGCTGGATCCGGAACAGTACCCTGTTTTTGTGCTGGTTGACCAACAGGAATTCCAGTATCAGCAGGACCAGGAAGAACATGATGCCGCTTCTGTAGTAGCGGACATAAAGGTTGGTGAGGATTCTGATGTTGTGGGAAGTATGGGGCAAACAGACGTAGATATAGCTGTAGCCAGTCAGCCAAATGGTCATGGCTAAAACGGCCACCCTTGCCTTAGAATAAAATTCCTGCAATGGGAAAAAACCAGTGAGAATATAAAGAAAACCAAAAACAAGGAACAGAGATTTGAGCATAGGCTGGTAATCATCAAACGGGATGGAAATTTGTTGGGAAACACCGAATATCGACAGAAAAGCAAAACTGTAAAGGGTAAGGACCAAAAAAAGAGCATATCGCACCCGGTCTTTTCTCTGGGTATTCAAGAAAGCTGTAAAAAAGGCCCATTTCTTTTTGAAAACAAGCTGTAGCTGGTGCAAAGGACTTCCCCCTATATATTTAAAATTTCATTTGTCCATTCAAGATATTATATCTGTTTTCTGGAGGGGGGACAAGTCCAAGTAGAATGATAGAAAATAGAAGCACATATATTTGTACCCCTGCCCAATCCAGACCAACCTGCACTTGTCAACAAAAATTGGACACAAAACTAAAAAAATCAGGCATAAAAAACGAATCGATGTACAAGATTCATCAACTTTTCTGACATCCTTCAAGCTTGTTAGACAAACCATGCCATCGATAAT
>NZ_VULN01000008.1 GCF_009696675.1 Acidaminococcus fermentans
TATCGATGGCATGGTTTGTCTAACAAGCTTGAAGGATGTCAGAAAAGTTGATGAATCTTGTACATCGATTCGTTTTTTATGCCTGATTTTTTTAGTTTTGTGTCCAATTTTTGTTGACAAGTGCAAGTGACTGCATCTTTGATTGTATGAAGTGATGTATTAGTAATGGCAATAAGAGTGCTAATTGCTGATGATCACGCTCTATTGAGCCAATACGACCCGTTGAATTTGGCGGGTCGTTCAACAGATAGTAGGAGGTTATTATGAAGAAATTTTGTTTTTTGTTTTTGATAATCTGTGGCTTGATGGTTTTCTGCCTTCAGGATTGTCAAGCGCGGCAGAAATTAAATCTTGCTGATCTGGAAAATAAATATAACGCCGTGATTGGTGTTTACGCCGTTGACATGGAGAATGGAAAAAAAATTTGCTACAAACCTGATACGCGTTTTTCCTACTGCTCGACACACAAAGTTTTTACGGCTGCAGAATTGCTAAGACAAAAAAATACCTCCGATTTGAATGAAATTCGTAAGTTTTCGGCGGAAGATATTTTGTCCTACGCGCCAATCACCAAAGACCATGTTGCTGATGGCATGACGCTGGCGGAAATTTGTTCGGCATCGCTCAGGTGGAGTGACAACACGGCGGCAAATTTAATTTTGCAGGAGATCGGCGGCGTGGAAAATTTCAAGGTGGCACTTAAAAATATTGGCGACAAAACTACCAAACCTGCGCGAAATGAACCTGAACTTAATCTTTTCAATCCAAAAGATAATCGTGATACTAGCACGCCGAGACAGATGGTAAAAAATTTGCAAGTCTATATATTCGGCGATATTTTGAGCGACGACAAGAAAAAACTGCTGATTGATTGGATGAGCGACAATTCCATAACCGACACGCTTATCAAGGCAGAAACTCCGCAAGGTTGGAAAGTTATCGACAAGAGCGGTTCAGGCGATTATGGGGCGCGGAATGATATTGCCGTGATTTATCCGCCCAATCGCAAACCCATTGTCATGGCGATAATGTCGCGCCGCACGGAAAAAAATGCAAAATCTGACGACGCTATGATTGCGGAGGCGGCAAAACGAATTTTTGATAATTTAGTATTTTAAAGGGGCTTGATAGCATCGGTATTGCCGATGGGCAGAGAGGGCCATCACGCAAAAATATTTCGCCAAACATTTATATCTCACTCAAACTTCGCACACCTGAAACCCTTACTATTATATCATATTCCGATTTTCTTCATCAAAAATACGGCAGAGAATCCTGCGTTTCCTCTTGGATTCTCTGCCGTAATCCTTTTTTCCTGCTTATGCTCTGATTTCCGTCCCGTCCTTGAAGGTCACCCAGATATCGTCTTTGCTGTACACTGTGATGAAATCCACCAGGCTGCCCCACAGCCGGGCATCGAACTCCTTAATGAGATCCTGATTCCTAAGCTCCTTGATGAAGCTGTCCATCTGACGGCTCCGGGCCTTGCGATACTGGATGGCTTCACAGGTCTTGTCGTACTGCGTCTTCGCTGCTTCATACCGACTGACCAGTTCGTTGTAGTTCCGGTCATAATCATCCTGGTTCTGCGCGACCCTGGCGTTCTCGGCTATGAGCTGCTGTATCTTGTCGGCCAGCAGGTTCAAATCTGTGCTTATCCTGTCCCGCTCCTCTTCCAAGTCTTCTGTGTCAGTGAGCCGTTCCTTCAGCAGTGTGATGCTGTCAAGTACGTCCGCTTTGTTTTCGATGAGCTGATTGACGGCCCGGACGAAGGCTTCCTTGATATCATCCTCTGTCAGATGTGGTGTCTTGCAATGGCTCTTGAACTTATCGTTGCATCGGTAGATGGTTCTGCGGTACTTGTCGGTCGAATGCCAGACCTTGGCCCCGTACCAGCCTCCGCACTGGCCGCACTTGATTTTGCTGGAGAAGATGGATACGCCGCTGTAACGTCCCCTGCCTTCACGCCGCCGCTTGATTTCTTCCTGTACCCAGTCGAAGACCTGCGGGCTGATGATGGCTTCGTGGTTATTTTCCACATAGTACTGCGGCACTTCCCCTTCATTCGCTTTCGTTTCTTTGGTCAGGAAGTTGACGGTGAACCGCTTCTGCAGCAGGGCATCGCCCTTGTATTTCTCATTTGTCAGGATGCTCTCTACCGTCCCCGGATACCAGCGTTTCTTTCTTGCCGGAGTTTCCAGCCCTCTGGAAGTCAGCTCCCTGGCAATGGAGTGGAAGGTATACCCGTCCAGGAACAAGCGGTAAATCAGTTTCACCGTCTTGGCCTGTTCCCGGTTGACGACCAGATTCCCGTCCGGTCCCCGGTCATAGCCAAGGAAATGGCCGAACGGCACACACACCTTCCCGTCAGCGAATCGCTTCCGATGGCCCCAGGTGACGTTTTCCGAGATGCTCCTGCTTTCTTCCTGCGCCAGGGAACTCATGATGGTGATGAGGAGTTCGCCCTTGGCATCGAGCGTCCAGATATTTTCCTTCTCGAAATATATCTCGATGCCCTTGTCCTTGAGCTTGCGTACCGTTGTCAGGCTGTCTACGGTATTTCTGGCGAAGCGGCTGACTGATTTTGTGACGATGAGGTCGATTTTCCCATCCATGGCATCCCTGACCATCCGCTTGAAGCCATCGCGGTGACGCGTGTTGGTAGCCGAGATGCCTTCATCGGTGTAGATGCCGACAAATTCCCAGTCATCCCGTTCCCTGATATAGTTCGTATAATAATCGACCTGTGCTTCATAGCTGCTGATCTGGTCATCATGGTCCGTGGAAACCCTGGCATAGCCCGCTACTCTCCGCTTCTTCCGGCTGTTAATCGGAGCCGCCGTATAACGGCTGATGGTGGCCGGGATGGCCCTTACTGTCTTTGCCACTTTTCTCCGCTCTCCTTTCTCCGTGCCTTGGGACGCCGCTTGGATGGCGTAGGCGTATAAGAAATCTCTTCTGTTCTCCCACTCTTGAAATGGACAGTCAGGCAATTTGGCTTTCCGGCTTCGATATATTCCACTTTCTCCCTAAATCTATCCTCATCAAAAGCTTTTACCCCCATGGCCTCTGCGGCCACACGCTTCAGGTCATCTTCCCGGATGCTGACCGATTCACATTTGCCGCCTTTGCTGCATCGCCAATAAACAGGCCTGTCATGCTTCGTTTTGCACCGCCGGAAAGAGGATCCGCACAAGGCGCACCGGACACGTGTCGTAAAGGCGGAGAACCGTGTTCCCTTGCCATTGGCCATGTAGTTTTTCATCCATGCCCTCTGGCGATCCTTATACTCATCGGTCCAGCAATCCTTCTTCGCCGTTGATACCCAGTGCCGGATAAGTTTCTGTCCGTTTTTCATACAGAAAACCATCACATGGTATTCTGGCACTACTATCTTTTCGACCCGGTCAAGAAACGCCTGCTCATCGAAATCATCCAGGCCTAGGACTTCTGTACTCTCCTTCACGAGGACTGCATGCGGGATACTGCCTTTTGCGCCGCAATTCCGGCCTTTCAGTTTATGGGAGCCGCAATCCCAGAATTCTTCAAAGCCCCGGTCTGTGCGGCGATTGTGCATATAACTCCGACCGCAGATGCCGCATTTGATTTTTCCCGTGAAGCAGGTCGTGTTCAAGGACTTATTGGCCAGCGCCCCCAGTTCCTTTCGCCGCGCCATCTCCTGCTGCACGTAATCAAAGGTTTCCTTGTCGATGATAGGCTCATGCGTGTTTTCAACATAATACCTAGGAAGTTCGCCCCGGTTCTTCTTCCGCTTCTTGAGGATTGGATCCGTCACATATTCCTTCTGGAAAAGCATATTGCCGGTATAGGTAACATTGGTCAGGACAACCCTGATGTTGGAATCCATCCAGCGGCAGCCATTCCGGGTCGTGATGCCTTCGGCTGCAAATTCCCGTTCGGTTTCAAGACGTGACTTGCCATCCAGGAAATTCTGGAATATGCGTCTGACAACAGCCGCTTCCTTGGGGACTATCACCAGGGTATCCCCTTCCCAACGATACCCGTAAACACGGAACCGCCCGTTAGGATTCCCCTGCTCAAATTGTTTCTTGATACGCCACCGGATATTTTCACTAATGGAACGGCTTTCTTCCTGGGCAAAAGATGCGAGGATGGTCATCATCAATTCCCCATCCCCGCTCATGGTATGGATATTTTCTTTCTCGAACCAGACCTCGACGCCTTGCTCTTTCAGCTGGCGTACTGTCTGGAGGAGGTCGACCGTATTCCGGGCAAACCGCTGGATGGATTTGGTGAGGATGATGTCGATTTTGCCCGCTTCCGCATCTTCCAGCATGCGCTGAAAATCCTGCCGCTTTTTGATGCCCGTCCCGGATATGCCGTAGTCCGCATAGACACCGGCGTATTCCCAGTCTGGGTTCTTCTGGATCAGGCTGCTGTAATAGCTGACCTGTGCCGAAAGGGAATGCTGCATCCGCTCCGATTCCATGGAGACACGGGCATAGGCTGCGACTTTCTTGCGCTTCTTGATTTTAGGTATGCTTTGTTCGATTTTACGGATAGTCCGCATAAAATCAGCTCCTTTCGACACTATATATCACTCTGTTTGATACAATTAGCAAGTGTATAAGTCGCCGGAAAAGGGCTGATATTTGAGAAGCATCTCCTGCTCGAAAGCCCGGTATTCCTTCTCGGTGATGAGTTTCTCCGCCAGCATCGTCCTCGCCATATGCATCGTCACCTGGAAGGTTGCTTCATCATGAAATGTCCTTTTATCCATGGTGGCCACCCCCGAAGCGGTATTCGATATAACAGGCATGGGAGCAGAACTTCCGATGGCTGTTGCCGTAGACGCTGAACTCTTTGCCGCAGTTCGGGCAGGTGAAAGTATAGACTGCCTTCCGCTTCACCAGCTCCAGATGGGTATTCCACCACTTGTTCCGGCAAGAATCTGAGCAGAAGCGTTTCCGTTTCCGTCCAGGATTCTGTTCAATAGGTCTGCCGCACTGTTCACAGACTGATGCCGCCGTCTTCGCCGCCAAGTTATGACGCCTGCAAAACGACTTCACCGTATTGATGGAAATGCCGACTGCTGCCGCAATCTGCCCGTACCCTGCCCCATCCCGGCGCAGGGCGATAATTTTTTGCTTCTGTTCATCCGTCATCGAGGACACCTCCTGAAAAATTTGCTTTCAGGAGTAATAGGACAGAACGGCTATCGTTAAGTACTTCAAGGGCAAAAAAAAATTACGGACGCCCATGTGAGCATCCGATTTTTCATTACTTGTACTAAACAATAAGTACTGCTGTATTGTACCTATAGTAGCCTTCGTTGCAGTGTGTTATAATTAAAGAAATTCGATATAAACACACCATAGCTTAGAAAATTTACAGACGGTGTGTACAAGGAGTTTCTATGGCCGCTATCGTCACCTTGAATCAAGACAGTCCTTCTGTCCAATATTTATGCAAAAAAGATAAACGGCTTGCAAAAGTCATCAGTATGGTAGGTCCGATTTCCTATGAACCACACACTGATAATCCCTTTCCTTTTCTAATCCATGAAATCATCGAACAGATGCTGTCGGTAAAAGCCGGAGCAAAAATCTATGGACGGTTTGAAGAATTGTGTGAGGGTCAGATAACCCCGGAGGCTATCTCAAAGCTCTCCGTTGAGGAAATCAAGGCAATTGGTACTTCTACTGCCAAGGCTAACTATATAAAAAACGCAGCTTCAGCCGTCTTGTCAGGAGAACTCGATTTTACGAAGTTCCCTGATATGACGGATGAAGCTGCGCTCAAAGAATTAGTCAGCCTTCGCGGCATTGGTACTTGGACCGCAAAGATGTATTTGATTTTCGTCCTGGACAGACAGGACATCTTGCCATTCGAAGACGTTGCTTTTTTACAAAGCTACAAATGGCTTTACAAAACAGAAGATGTGTCGAAAGCATCTATAGAAAAGAAATGTAAAAAGTGGAAGCCCTACTCCTCCATTGCTGCCCGGTTTCTTTACCGTGCTTTGGACATGGGCTATACGAAAGAAGCGTTTCACTTATATAAATGAAGTGAGGAGATTTTGACATGAAAAAAATCTATCGAATTCATGGTGATAATATTGTTGAATGTGAACGGATTGCTAATTTAATTTTAAATGAAGTGCATCCTCAAAATATGAAAAAGACTCTTATATCTCCTGCAACTATTTCTGAGAATATAATTTTTTCCTATTCAGGGTTTGACTTTGAATGGGAGTTAATATTATTGCCCGGATTTAATAAAGCTGGTCGTTCTCGTTGGAAGGGAGATATATTTAAAGCATTAAGAGAAAATGGTAGTTTCTTAGATGAAACCCCTGATGCAATTATTACAGAAGTCACTAACAATAGTGAAAAAATCATATGCGCAATTGAGTTCTGTAGCGCATTACAAGCAGGTAATCAAGCTTGGCAAAGAAGTGGTCGTGCCTTTTCCACAGGAAGAACAGGATGTCCATATATCTATATCGTGGATTTTGTAAAATATGAACTCGATCCCCAAACACGAAATCGCAAAGCTTTACGATTTCCTAATGCAGCTGTCCCCTATAGCTATGTGAACTTTTCTAGAGTATCTGGAAATTTTGTTGCCCAAGTTTACGTTAAATCAGAATCATTTGATAAAGAATTCGACTCCGCGCTTAAAAATTTTGATGAAAATAACTTCGCTGAAAAAGATCTCTCTTCTTTTTTGGTGAAAACGATGGCGGGACTTGACACATCATCAGAAAGGAATTCTATACTCACTAAAAATTTTAATGTAGTTTGCTTTTTATCTGAATCTGCAAAAGAAAATACTAATTTTACATCTTCAGATTGGAAAAAAATCCAAAAAACAGGTCAAAATGTAATTGATTATTGTATTGCAAATGCACGTTTTAATTTTCACAAAAAAATCACTAAAAAGGGCGCCCATGGCCATATACTTGAAGTTTTAAGTTTAATCGATAAACTAAGCGTTGGTTTCACATCTCGAGATCTTCCAATTGGTATCATACCCGCAAAAAATCGTATTGCTTTAGCAAATGGGATAAAAAAGATTTATCCTAATTTCAATGATGCCACTATATCTCAATTAAGCAATACTGAAAAAAATCTTGTACTATGCTTAATTAAAGGGTTTAAACCTCGTGGAGATGATAATCGGCCAGACCGAGGATTACTCCCATTAGCCGCGATGCTTTCAGATAATAAAAACGAAACATTAACAATCATTTATGGCCCATTATTATTCAATAATTATAAACTACTATTAAATCATCCTAGGCAGCTAGCAAAGGCAAATGGATTATGGAAATCAATACTTTCCTTAAGTGATTTTTTGATTTTAGATGTTCCAATTCTCTCAAATTCAGACATCAAAGATGCCGAAGAATTAATTAGCACTTCTTCTTTAAAACAATATTATATAGGTAAAAATCATACTAATCCCAATTTGGAAAATGAAGTCTTTTCAAATTCTCCGCGTGAATATCATGAAGATGATGTTGATACAGGAATCCATTATACGTTCACAAAGGTCTTGAAAAAATACTGCTTTGAAGGAATGTGCAATCCTCCTGGTGGAGACTGGAGTGGATTTTCAATCATTGATAATAACAAAGAAAAACGATGGTTATCTCTGCCACGCGTAAGTGAAGATGTTAATGGAAAACGCCCGGATCACATTCTTGAACTTTTTGGTGTTTTTGACAAGCCATTACTTCTAAGTATCGAATCAAAAGAAAAATCATCAGACCTAGAGCCGTCAGTAGGCATTGGGTTAATTAATTATATAAAAAGTCTAATGAGCTACATTCCAAATGTCGAACGTTCTATAAATCCAGAAGGCCCTTGGTATCGTCCTATAAAAGCGGTAGATTTCGATAAATTTAAAGTAATCTCTGCCGCAGCTTATTTAGAGAACAATGCAGAAGAAGACGCAGTTGTGCATCGTAATAGTCAGTGCGATATGCTATTCATAATGGCTCCCAAATCAATAGGATGGAAAATAAAAATCGTACCATTTACTATGGACGCTACAACTCTAAAAAAAAGAATGGTCGAAATTATAAATTCATCAACTGATGGAACTATAGAAATTGAATAAAAATAGGGGGAGATGAACCTCCCCCCTATTTTTATTCAATAATTCATATATATGGATTCATACACTTGCTGCGATTCTTTATCCATAACCTTTTTAAAGCTAGAATTTCCAGAAGCAATAAATTTATGTCTTTTGTAAAGTTCTTTAGGGAGATTAACTGTATAATCAGTATCTCCGCGTTTTCCATCGAATGAAAGCATATACTTTATTCCCCGGCTGTTTAATTTCTCTAAAAAAATCACGAATTCGTCAAAATCAATAGATTTCGTCCCATAATACCGTCCTACAGTATGGAAATATGGCGGATCTAAATAAATAAAATCACCTGCGGTTGCACTTGCTGTAGTCGTTACATAATCGTTTGCTAGGAATAGCGTTCCTTTTATACGCTTTGACCAGTCCATAATAATTTTTTCCAGACTTTCAGGTTTAATACCTTTTCTCGTGTGATGCAATGAGTTATTAAACTCACCTTTGGCGTTAAATCGTATAAGGCCATTGACACATGTTCGCGATAAAAACATCAAATCTTCTGGCGAATGGGTCCGGTTAAAATCATCACGAATAGAATAATACGCCTCATATCCTTCGCTCTGTAATCTATTCCAGCGCAATGTATATGCTTCAGCTAACTCTTCTGGTCTATCTTTTATTTCATTCCAAAGAGCAATCAGTGGTTCGCAAATATCGCCACAGATAGCCTTTTGTGGATGAATTGCATATAAAATTGAACCACCACCAACAAAAGGTTCGAAATAAGTATTAAATTGAGCGGGGATATTTTTTAAAATCTCATCTGCCTGTGATCTCTTACTCCCACTCCATTTTATTACTGGTTTTATCATTTGATTTCATCTTTCTTTTCAATATTTATTTCCATATCAAATATGGATAATTGGTCATCATCAGTCTTTTTATTATTATTTTTTCTGCTTTCTTTCTTTTTAGATGCTGCTTCTTCAGTCATCTCATTTGGATTATCAATTTTTTCTTCATTAAATTCAATATCAGCATTTTTTAACCGTTCTTCTGCTATATTAATATATTGCTTATCTATTTCAAATCCAAGATAATGTCTTTGACATTCTTTTGCAGCTACACACTCACTTCCTGCTCCTGCAAACGGAGTCATCATTATGTCCCCCACCTTTGATGACAATCGAATCATTCTTTTTATTATCTTGATAGGCTTTTGTGTAGGATGCTTTCCATATGCTAACTCTTTTCGAGCTTTGTTATTAGAAATATCCCAAACAGTACGCATCTGCTTTCCTGAACTTTTTAATTCATCTTTGCTAAAATCTCCATTTTTCGAGTAATTGTAGTTGAAATAATATTCCCTTTTCTTTGCGCCTTTATTACACCACAGGATAGTTTCGTGACTTGCTGTTAATCTGCGACCAGAAAGATTAGGAAAAGCATTTTTTTTATACCAAATAACTTCATTGATGATTTCGATTTTCAATAATTGGCAAACAACATTAATGATTCCTATGTTGTGATAAGTTCCAAAAATCCACATAGATCCTGTTGGCTTTAAAATTCTTTTCGCTTCTGTAAGCCATGCCTTAGTAAATTCAAAATAGGTTTCTAAAGTATAGTCATCCCACGACTGCATGACTTTATTCCAATTTCCACCCATACCGTCAAGTTTTACACTATTATCCCATTTCCAAGTCCCACCTTTTGAAAGATTATATGGAGGATCTGCTATTATCAAACCTACACTATCATTTGGAAGTTTTTTCATACCTTCCACGCAATCTATATCATAAATTTTATCAATATCTAATATATTCATTTTTTCCTCTTAATCATTAAGATAGTATTTTGCTGGTTTTTTTGATGTTTGCTTAAAACGAACATGACTTGCGCTAGCAATATGTCTTCTAATGCTCGCATTTAATGTGTTTTCAGGTGTCTTACCCACAGAAATCAATTTTTTATCAAGTCTCATTTTTAACGCGTATTCCCAAATCTCCGGAATCGTCATTTCACATTTTTCTTCTCGTAACACTTCTTCAATAAGATCAAGATAAGTATATCCCTTATGCGACATTATATTCTCCTTTGCATTCAACAGTGTGATGGTTGCTGAATACATAATGATTATGGAACATCATTGCATTCAATCGTATTCCTATTATACAAAAAACTCAGTAGCAAGGCAAGAAAACAAAAGAATTATTTAAACAAGAGCAAAAAATAGTATTTTAGGCTTTACATGGCAATGAAAGCCGGTATGGAACATCTCCCTGATGTCCCATACCGGCTTTTCTCATGCAATCTTCTGTTTAATATCAGCTACGATGGATTTGACTGCCTGCTGCAGCAAAACGATATACAACCTGTTACGGATTTTGACCCACCAGCTCGTTGTGGTCTGGATTTCAGTTTCCAGCGGGTCGGTGAGGTTCTTCATCTGCGCTTCGACGAGCTGCTGCAGGTCATCAAGGTCGATGGCTTTGATGGCAGCTTCCGCTTCTTCCCTGGCAAAGGATACAACGGTTTCAGCTACGGCTTTCTTGATTTCTTCCCGGTTCATGATCATTTCCCTCCATAAATCAAAAGTTCATAATCGGTAATACCACGAGCTACGGCTCTGGCTATGGCGTCTTGGGAGTTTGCCAGGATTTCTTCATCGTCTGGATTGGTGATGAAAGCCAGTTCGACGAGGACAGCGGGCATGTCGGTATTGGTCAGAACGTAGAGTCCGTTGACGCCAGGGGTGGCAATCTTTACGCCACGGTCGGTCGTATCCAGAGCATCGACGAGCTGCTTCCGGATGCAGTTGGCCAGCGTGCTGCCGCGATAACTGCCCGCACAGGCCCAAGTCTCAGTGCCATTTGCCTGCTCTGCTTCAGCAGCATTACAGTGGATGGAAACGAAGATATCGGCATCACTGCCATTCGCTGCTTCGCAGATATCGTACAGGCTGTCAGACTGGAGCAGCTCTGTTTCAACACCAGCAGCATTCAGATAACTTGCCGCAGATTGACCGACCGCCAGGGCGACGTCGCACTCGCGCAGCCCCGTTTCTTCATTTACGGCACCGGGATCAGGATTGCCATTCGGCGCATGGCCGGGATTCAGGAATACTTTCATTGTTTTTCTTCTCCTTTCTGGTTGACGGCGGACTTGACCGTGCCGCCAATGTAGCCGAGCAAGCCGGATGCGATGGACATGGCCAGCTCGTTGAGGTTATAAAAAATGGCCATGATCAGGGCTGTGACCAGCCCGATGATGACCAAACAATCAGGAATATTGATTTTATCGATAAGCAAAAACTCACGCTCCCTTCGGGGTGACGCTTACAGCACCGTCTTTACGGACGATATCGAAATCTTCCATCGGCAGGATGCGGTCAGCTACAGACTTCCAATGGCTGTCTGCCTTATAGGCTTCCAATGCCGCCTTAGGTACAAGGACTTTCGTCTGAGATGGAATACCACGGTCACTATCTGTTCCACCCTCGACAACGAAATCAACGTTCACATTATCCAAGATGAGATATTCCAATGCGGTACAGGTAGAAAAGGTATGGTACGTATTGATAGTCGCATTGCCGACATTCCTCAGTGTATCGAAGTAGACACATTTGAGGCTCTTGCAGTATGCAAACAAGCTGTAGATGCCTTCAATGTCCCCAAAGCCGCTCATATCCGCTGATTCCAGATTGCTGTTGCCCAGGAACAGCGAGCCCAGGCTTGTGATGAGGCTTTTAGAGATACCGCTCAAATCGACATATTTTTCATCAAAACCTGTTCCCACATTATTACTTTTGGATGGGCAGAACAGGTTAAGAAGTGTATACGAATTGCGGGTAACATCCATGACGTAAATTTTGCTGTTGGCTTCGATCTGTCTCTTTGAAGTCAGTTCTACCGTCAGGCCCTGATCCTGATAGAGCTTGTTTTGCCCTAAGTAAACAGTAGTATATCCTTCCGGGACCGTGATGTCGGTCGGGATTTGAATTGCTTCCGAAGCCGTAATGGTAACGTCACCGCAAATCAATCCATCTTCGAGCTTTCCTGACACCACAGCCTTACCGCCGATCCACCCCGCGTCGGGTGTTATCTTTGTCTTGAAAGCATACGAAATACCAAGAGTGGCTTCAGATTCCAGATTTAGTGTTTCGTTTCCGGATTTTGCAAGGGTATTTATCGTTCCCGCCACTTGCGGGGTAAAAGAAGCAGAAATGGTCTGGTGCGGCACCTGCTGGATGGTCACCTTATAAGGTGTGGCAGTAACAGTGCTGGTGCTACCGCCGCTTCCCGTATTCGTCCCTGCCGTATAATTGCCGTCTGCATCATAGAAAGTCTTGCCTTTGGCCACATCAGCCGCTTTTGCCGTCGTATCAGATACTTCACAGAAACGAGCCTTGCCGCCACTCTTTAGCGGAATCAGGACGGCCGGCACTTCACTGTAACTGGCACCGGCAATCTTCACATCTACTTTCATATCTCTTCCTCCCTACACGACCGTCAGTACTTTCGTCAGGCTGTCCTGGGAAACGGAAACGGTCGTCAGGCTGCCTGTCACCTTGGTGCCGTTGATATAGGCCGTCTTACCGCTGACAATCGTCCCCGCAGCCGCAGTGGCATCACTGGTATCGACCACGCTGGACTTGCCGCTGATGCCAAGGACCGTCACCCCGGACTTGATGTTGCCGCTGACGAGTTTGGCCTGTTCCTCTTTGCTAATACGCACGGAGCCGCTGCCATTATGGAAGCCGGCCGGGATGGTATAGGCACCATCGGCTTTCGCGATGCTGCCGCTGACGGCACCGTTATTACTCATTGTCCCGGTAACAGCCCCATTTCCAAGAAAGGCCGACTTTCCGATCAGGATATCGCCGGAAGAGGCAGTAGCACCGGAGGTATCATAAAAGACAGCAGTACCTTCTCCTTCTGCCAAAGGAATTGAAACCTGCGGCACTTCTGCATAGATAACGGAATTGATTTTTACGTTCTTCGCCATGTTGATTGCTCCTTTACTCGACTTTTAACTCATAACCGTTGAAACTGATTCTGCCATAATTCGACGGAATGGCAGCCACCGTCACCTTCGAAAGAGCCGCATACCCGACATCTGCTGTGATGACCTGTTCCTGAGCTTCTGGGGTGACACATTTTTCCTGAAAGGCAGAAGAGGGTGTCTGCGGCATAGAAAGGATGCCGACCAGGGTATTCCGTTCATGTGCCATGCCCCATCACGCTCCTTTCCAGGAAAAAGTCTCTGGCCGGGATAAAGGTATCGGTATAACCGTTCTTCCGCATAAGTTTCATCTCATAGACGTAACGGCCACAGGCCAGCAGCTGTGTATCTTCCGGCAAAAACTGCAGTACGCAGCGTTCTTGCTCCTGCCGGATGCCTTGTCCCAGTGTTTTTGTGAGAACGGGTTCCTTATCCGTAATGAAGCGTTTCAACGTAAATGTCAACCGGTCGCCATCGTCCAGGATAAAGACGCTGCCCGTCACCCGGTCCCGGATGGTCAGGTCGAATTCTGCCGAATCGCCCCTCGTCAGGTGGATCCGGTTCTTTACTACAAAAAAGCTCATCCTCCTCACCCCTGTTCATGCTGGCGCTGCTCCATCACATCCAGACGGTGATGGGCATGTTCTGCCGATTCTTCCACACGGGACAGCCGCTCGGCCATCTTCTGCCGCTTCGCTTCCGTATCCGTCAGCTGTCGGCGCAGTTCAACGATGCAGTCCCGAAGGCCCCGCACCGATTCATTGAGCGGCTTGATGACGCTGAAATTGAAGATGATGCCACAGAGCATCAGGACGGAAACCAGGGAGCCTGCTACCTGCATCCATTCCATCATGATTCTCACCTCCTAACCTGTTCGCTGGAACATGTAGACCACCAGCGATGGCTGCATGTTGTTGTGAGCCTGGCCCCCGCCTGTCCGGGAAAGGCTGTGGGAATGATTGCCGTCCCAGGAGGTATGGCCATCCACCTGGTTGCCATGCCAGCAGCCGTCCCCATAGCCGACAGCGACGGGAGCATCGTTGCCTTCACAGGCATCCCACTGAAAATTACGGGGCAAGGCACCACAGGACCAGTGGTTATGGCCACCGGCATTCCCTACACTGTGATCATGGGGCGGTGCTTCCTGGAGGCTAAGAGTGTGCTTCTCTTCACCCAGCTTATCGCCGGCTTTATACATGGTCCCGCTGTCAGCAGCCCCCGCACCAATCAGGCAGCGGCCCATGGCAAACGCCACCCAGGTGGTTCCCGGCCAGTACGTTGCCGGATTCCTGCCGTCTACGGAAATATAGACAGAGCCTGTTGGGAAGGGGCAGGCCTGGATTTTGGCCACGGCTTCTTCATCCATATCAGCATAAGTGACCTTGCCCCATGCACCGTTGCTGTGCAGGACGGTGTTCATCCTGCCTGCTGCTGGTGCTGGCACGACACCACTCTGGCCAGCTGTCTTTTCGCCGCAGCCCGTAAAATCAGGTAAGGTAATATCCCGGGTGCCGTCAAAGAGGATCCGGTGAATCCTGCGTCCTGTCTGCAGCTTCGTCGCAGTAGCGGCATTGCCGCTGATGCCATTGGCATGAGCCTTGGTATCGGTCAGGTGCGCATTGATGTCCGCCGCCGTCGCCGAGATGCGTTCATAAAGCCGCGCATCATTACTGACGAGCTGCGAGACCGTCCGATTCTGTTGGTTAAAGACAACTGGATCTTCGGCTAGATACTGTGGAAAGCACACATCGTAATCAAGACTGTTTTCCACGGCTTCGCTTGGCCGCACTTCCTGCCCGGCACGGTCCGGGAAGTCAGCGGACCATTTCTCTTTACTGTATTCATCCATTTGTCGTCACTCCTTCCCTGGATACGACGGTCGCCGTCGAGAAGGTGGCTTCCCCGTTCCAGTAAATCTTGCCATTCCAGGAATAGCCAAGATAAATGGCATAACCCAGATGGGCCGGTTTATAGATATTGAGCTGCGTGATGAGTTTCTGTAAGGTCGCCGTATCTTTATCGTTCATGATGCAGTAGACCTTAAAGTAATATTCTTCATTGACTTCCTCGATGTGACCCACACTGTAGAGGTTGACGATGGATTCCATAAAAGCCTTCGTCGACACATCTGTGTGCTGTAGCTTGAAGAGGATGCGCTGGCGGCGGAATTCATCGGTTTCACCATCGCTTGCCCGGATGCCGAGGAACGATTCAAAGAGCGGCAACGCCCAGGTGGCCGTACTGACGAAGAAGTTATCCGCCAGGTCCTGCAAGGTTACACGGATGCGGTCATGCTCCTTGTTGCAGGTTTCTGCCGCGCGGCGAAACATCGGGTCCCGGGATAAGAAATGCGGCAAATACTTCAGGATATCCATCCGGCTCTGCCGCATCCAGTCATTGGCTGACAAGGTTCAGCACCACCTTTCCCGCAACTGGAATCTGCTCGTTTGTCAGTTCCACGTTGGCCGCTTTCCCGTTGAGCTTCAATTCCTTATAGTCCGTAATGCCGCTGATGGAAAGAAGGAGCTTTCCCATCTGGGCCAGACTGACATAAGAAAGCGTGAAACCTGTCTGTTTGAGATAAGTCATCATGGCGGCCTTCACGGCATCCGGATTGGCCGTACCATAGACATCTGCCGTAAGGTCAATGGAAAGTGGCGCCGGCGAAACGACAGTCACGGTTGCCCCAATGGGCCGCTGGCTTTCAATGTAGTCGTAGACTTCTTGGATTAATTCTTGGGAAGCCGACTCATTTTCTGCCGTGACGATGATTACCTTCACCGTACCATTGCCTTGCCAGAGCGGGATGACCTTGCAATTCCCGACGCCATCGACAGACATGGCCCAGTCACGGTAGTGATTGGCATTGCCCGAGGTGATGGGCTGGCGCACCCGGAAAAGCAGCCGGGCGAGGAGTGCCGCATCCGTTTCTTCATCCGCCCCATCGGTACATTTCTTATGGTTGATGACTGACGCTACATTGGGGATGGAATACGGAATTTCAGTAATCGTCCCTTCTGCCACATTGCCCACCGTGCCGGCATCGGCCGCTTCCACAGGAATGGTGATTTCTGTGGTATCCGCAGGGATCGTAGCGGACTCCAGAGTGTAAAAGCGCCGACCGTCCTTCGTCTGAAAGAGGCTGCTACGGATGATGTACGCACCGGCCATGCCCGTCACGGTCACTTCGCCTTTCGCCTTGACGGCCTTCTTGCGATCGACGCCAAACTCCGCTGCCCGCAAGGTCAGGTAATCACCCCAGGACGTTTCGGCAAAAGCCGCATCGCGCAGCATGGCCATCTCGGCATAGTTGCTTTCAAACTCTACGGCATTGGCGTCAATCAGGTCGCGGGCAAAGGTGCCTTCAATAGTACTCTGCTCTTTTTCTGCGATGGTGTGCAGGGTCTGTGCCATACGGCTTTCAATCACATCTTTTGTCTGTGCATCAAATAAATTACTCATGCCTCGCTCCTTCCTGCCGTTACGGTCAGCGATTCTTCGCTGTAGATACTCGTCACATCGACCGTGATGATAAGGTCATCGTATTCCCGTTTCTCCACATCGATATGGTTGATACGGACAATATAAGGATTGATTAGCAGCCCTTCACGAATGTTTTGTGAAATCTGGTCCGCCGTATAACGGCTGTTCGGTGCCCTGCCCTGGTACGGCTCGATAGTAATGCCGTAGCTGTCATCATACGCTAAGTAGCGATACCGTTCGGTAAGAATCGCTTTATAAATCCAGACCTTGAGGGCTTCATTTTCCGTCACCATCAGGTTCTGGCCTTTTTCGTCATAACGGAAACACTGCTTTTCAAAGTCATAGCCGTATTCTACGAAAAGAGGCAGCGATTCATTGGAATTCGCTGCCTGGGTACTATTCATTGCTACAAAAGGATTAGCCATGGCCATCAATCCTCACAATCTCGTCTAAAATAATGTACTGCTGAATCCTGCCGTTAATGAGCATGGGCATGATGGCCACGTACATGCCGGGCTTCAGGGTATCCGTGTAAATGACGGAATCGGTATAGTCATTATCGATGTCATGGTTATGGGACTGATAAGCCGCATCCCCACTGCCACCGGCTCGGTTCTGTGTCGCTGACACCAGATGGCCTTTAGCCGTGCGGCCATACCCTGCCAGGAGATAATGGGAAATCCACAGCTCCTCTTTCGTTAAAATGATGCCGTTGTAACGGACCTTGATATCTGGCGGCGAGGACAGAATCTGTCCAATCTGGATATCCGGGCTGTTGCTGCTACGGCTCACCTGCTCCATCAGATTCAGCAGGCCGATATATGGATTCTTCTGCACACGCTCACCCCCTTGAGGTCTTGATAATCGTTGCCGGATAATAATCGCCGCCCATGTCGATACTGCCTTCATAATGATGGAAGCAGCCATAGACATTGGAGCTGTTGCCCCAGCAGCCACCGCTGCCATCGTAGACCACGACATGCCAGTTCGGGTCCGGCTTACTGTAGCGGTTGTACATGATGATGTCGCCCTTTTCGAGCTGTGATGGATCATAAGGAATGGCCAGACCCTGTGCTTCTGCATCGGCCCGCAGCTGATCGCAGCCTTTGACGCCATTGTTATATTCCTGCGCTGCAAAAGGTGAATAGCCCGCCGCGGCAATGGTCGCCCGGTCTACACAGCCTTCCGAGCCATAGGGCGACACGGTGCCGTCGAAGTTTGCCATACACCCATCGACCACACTGCTGCCAGCAATACTCCCTCCTAACGAAGCCGCCTGGGCAGACGTCTTCGTTTCTGCCGGCGGTACATAGTCCGGATTGGCATTGTACGAAGCACTGTCCAGTTCCTTTTTCTGCTCATCCAGCAGCTTATGGAAGACCAAGTGCAGTTCCATCAGGTGTTTATTGCCTTCGATCTTATGGCTGTCTGACTTGATGAAGAACTGGCCTTTAAGCTGTTCTTCCTGGACCGAGACAGAAAAACCGGCGATGCACTGGATATGACCGATGGCCCGGATGGACATGTCATGGGCGACGGTCTTTAGCATGGCCCGCGCCTGCGAGGCATCATCCTGCTTCGGGTCCGCTTTGCAAATAGCCTGGATGAGACCGAAGCGGTCAATATCCGTCTGATTGGGCAGCTCCCCTTTCGTCTGCCCGGCACTGTCGACAACGATGACTTTAGAAACCATGTCTTCGACCGATTCAGAAACAGAAGCGCCCGTCAGATTCGTCACATCGCTAATCAGGAAATCTTCCACTACCTGGTCGTTCATACAGACCACGTTGAGCTTCCCCTCTGTCATGTAGATGTGGTAGCCCTTCTGGTCTTGGGCAGACTGATAGGATAATGCCTGCTTGATGGCTTCTGTAGCCGAGATGTCATCAGCAATGAAATTACAGATGACAGATAAATCCGGGATGGTCCCGGCAGGAATGGAGAAATCATTGATGGTCTGACGGATGGCATCGGCCACTGTAACGTTCGTATACTTCTTGGTAATGCGGGATTTGGCCAGATAGACGATATTGTCGAAGGCTGTAAAATGCATCACGGAAGAGCCGCTTTCCCGGCTGCGGCCAAAAATGCGTCCCTGGAAGAGATGGAAGGTTTGCTGCGAGGTATCGTCGATGCATTGCAGCAGTACTTCATCTCCCAGCTCCAGTTCCGGATTCTGCCAGGCTTTGTCCCGCGTCGTATAGGCCAGGTCGAATTCCAACTTGCGGCCGGCCTGCTCGACATCGCCGGACCAGGTTGCGGAAATCAACCAACCTGTAAGATCTGTATTCTCCGGCTGGTTGTTTTCCGCAGGTTGTGTGGACGCAGTATTCTCTTTTTTATTGATTTTTTGTAACTGGAACATTTTCATCATTCCTTTTGATGTTCATCGTTGTCAGGCGGATGATATCCCCTGTCGACAGACCGCCGTTACGGACGATGCTGCGATAAATCTGGAACTTCGAGAACTGCTCATTATTGAGCGTCACCGATTTTCCCACGGCCCGGCCGATGACGTTCCCAATGCTGTCCCCGGGATAATAAGTAATGTTTTTCTTCATCTTCGACCAGAACGATTCCGGCCGCTTCTTCAGTCCTGTCGTGGCATCGGTCTTCCCTGTCTCCGGTGCTGTGACGTAGCGGTACTCTGTCAGGCCCAGCTCGTAATAGACATCGCCGCTTCCGTCCTTTTCGCCAAACTTGAAGGATGAAATCAGACAGGGCATAGAAAGCGGCGTATCCGACACCGTCAGCTGACAGACGCTGTCGCCGGTACGCATCGTTTCCAGTTGGGCAATGTACGTATAAGGCGCCAGCCCCATCATGGCAAAGGGATAATCCTGGGCCGGGAAAAAGCCGGAGAGGGTCAATGTCTTGAGACCCGTCTTCCCTTTCATCAGATAATCGCCGAAGTTGTTAATGTTCACCGTGCCGTGATTCGTATTGACCGCAACCATCAGTTCCGAAGGCAGGACGGGAAAGACTACGGTTGCCGTATCCGAGGAAAGGGAAATGGTAATAGAAGACGCTACCAGGCCGATGGCGTTCAACAGAGATGCTAAAAATGAACTCATCAGAGGGTCGCTCCTTTCATGCGGTTCATGCCGTACAGTCTCATTTTTTCGACGAGCTTTTCAGCGACGGCATCGATATCCTGCTCGCTGCGAACATTCATGGTATCGATGCGGATCGTAATACCGCCGCTGCCGGCGTTCATGGCCTGGCGGATACTTTCATCATGGGGTACAACCGTGCTGCCATTGGGCAGATGGACCAGTTCTCCGCGCCGGTCTTCGTTGATGACGGCAAAACCGCCACGGAAATTCTCGACACCGCTTTCGAAGTGGCTGATGCTGGGGATATCAAAACCCACATGGGTCGGTGCGCCGCCAGTCAGGGATGGGATATCGATGGACAGACCGTTGATGCTGGAAATCAGGCCATTCACCTGGTCGATGACCCAGTTCACACCATTGCGGAAGGTATCCTTGATGCCTTCCCAGATGTTCGAGGCCGTTTGGCTGATAGCATTCATAGCGCTGTCCCAGGCCGAGCTGATCCAGTTCATCCCGGCATCGACGGCTTCCGACACAGCCTGGATAGCTTGTTCGATGTACTGCGACACCGTATCCCAGTTACTCCATAAGAGATACAAGGCGGCAATAATCGCGGCAATGATGATAATGATAGGATTGGCCATGGCCGCAGCGCCTACGGCACGGATGATGGTGATTATCATACGGCCGGCGGTAAGGAAAGTGCTGCCCATACCCTTGGCCACAATGGCAATGCCCCGGCAGACCGGAATGAGTCCTTTGAACTGCGTCGAGAGGTATTTCGAGACACTGCCGGCTTTACTGATGCCAGTAGCGATGGAGTTGAAAGTACCAAAAGCCCTGCCGCCGACCGTCAGGATACGGCCCAGGGTCGAGCCGAAAAGCTGAAAGGTCACGATGCCAAACGCCACCTGGCCAATGAGCGTTTTCTGTTCCGGTGTCAGTGTCCGGAACCAGGCAGCCAGTTCCTTGACGCGCATCGACATGGCCTTGAAATACGGCGTAAAAGATACCGCCAAATCCATGCCGGCATTCTTCAGCTGGTTCATGGCAATCTGCATCTGTTCGGACGGCGTCAGCATCTTTTCATAGGCTTCCCGGGTCATGCCGGCAGATTTCGCCATCTGGTCCATGACCTTGTCGAAGTCCCCGGTCCCTTTCCCTGTCAGGACCAGGACGCTGTTCAAGGCTTCCACGGAACCAAAGAGCTGTGCCATCTGCTGGGCATCGCCGCCAGTCGCCCTTTTTACTTCATCAAGGAATTTCACCCAGCCCACACTCTTGAGGTGCGCGGCATTGAATTCGACGCCCAGGGACTGGGCCAGTTTTGCTGCCTCGGACGAAGGCTTCAGGATATTGCTGTATGCCGCCTTCAGGCCAGTAACGGCTTCACTGGTACGGATACCATTCTTCGTAAGGACGGCGATGGAACCAAACAGTTCCTGGGTACTGACATTGAGCTGTGCGGCAATGGGGATGACGTTGCCCATGGCTTCAGCCATTTCACCAAAGGAAGTCTTGCCGAAGTTCTGGGCAAGGAGCATCTGGTCCGTGATGGCGGACGCTTCTTCTGCTGATTTCCCATAGGCATTGAGGACCGTCGTGACCCCGTTGACGGCGGTCGTCGTATCCGTAAAGCCGGCCTTGGCGGCAATCGTCATGTCTTTAACGAAACTTACCGCATGGGCCGCATCGACACCAGCCGAAATGGCCTGGTAGACGGATTCCGAAAGGTCGGCTACCCCTGCGCCCGTCTCATCACTGACGGCACGGATTTCGTTGCTGATTTTCTGCATGGAAACGACTGTCGTATCGACAAGGGTCGAAATCTTGGCGATGCCGTTGGCAAAATCGCTGTGAAGTTTGAAACCCGCCGTCGCTGCTGCCAGGATAGGTGCCGACAGCAGAGCCATCTTGTCGGACAGACCGGAAATCTTGCTGCCCGTCTGCTCGATGCTCTTGGCCGTCCGTTTCTGGATGCGTTCATGTTCCGTCAGCTTATCCGAAAAGCCGCTGACCGATTGTCTCGCCGCTGCCATCTGGGTTTTCATGGAACCCAGGCTGGCATTGACGCTCTTCACAGTCGGCGTAAACAAGTCCCTCAATCGGATGGCGGCATCGATGACGTTATTGGCCATGCTGTTTCACCTCTCTTTCCATCCCGACAGCCTATGCCAGGATCATCTAGCGATGGTTTTTCCTGTCGCCTTGCAAGCGACCTGTTTCAAAGAATTTTTTGTTATAATGAAGATAAATAGTGAAAAGGCTGATACGCCATAGAAGAAATGATTATGGAGGCGGGCATCATGAAATCTAAAAAGGTAGGGAAAGCTTTTCTTAATCATATTGCCTGTATAGAAAAGCTGATTTTTACAGATGGCGGCTTTTTTGACGGGTATAGAACGACAACGGTACAATTTGAGGGTGACCAGGTAGTGTATGAGGTCAAGCACTCACTTTCACCTGCTCCGTCTTTTCCTGAGATTGATTTAGATAAAAGCGAATTTATTGCAAAGCTTCAGTCGCTCCATCTTGAAGATTGGGATAGGGAATATGTAAATTCGGGTATCCTCGATGGAGAGCAATGGAAACTGACCATCCGGTTTTCAGATAAGAAGCGGCCACTGAAGATTTACGGAGACAATGCTTACCCACCGAACTTTAAAGAATTCCAGAAGTTAATGAAATCAGAAGACGTACTGCCGGAGTAAATGCTTTCACAAGAAATCGTAATGTAAGAACTATGAAGCAGGAACTTCACATCAGTGGAGTTCCTTTTTCATTGCGTTCTTCCATCTCATACCGGACAAAAGCGTACAGTATCTGCCGTTCACCATAGCCGCATTGCAGGACCGCTGACGGCAGCAGGTGATGGTCCCGGAATAAGAGATACATCGCCTGCACCTCGCCATCGGTCCGGATCAGTTTTTTACGGCTTGATCCACCTTGTCCTGTGTGGTATAACCGTTGAGTTCGGTAATCTGTGCAGTGAGATCTGCGATTTCGCCAGCCAGGAAGAGTTTCCGAATAATGTCTGCCGGAATAGCGGCACCGAATTTTTCTAAGAGGTCTTTGTTCTTAAGGTCCGGGTCGGCGATACCCGCCAGGAGCGTCTGGGTCTGCATCTTGTAAAGGTCGATGTTTTCTGCACTGCCGTTTGTGAAATCGACGGCCATCTTCTGAATATCGGCGTAGCGTTCCGGGTCAATGGCCTGCAGTGTCACGATGAAATCAAAGCCCAGGAGCTTACTCAATCGTTCCATTTTTACTTTTTTCGTCGGTTTATTCGCCAGTTTATTGGCGATGTCTGCTTTCAGCAGTTTGTCTACCATATTCATGTGCATGTCCTCCTTATGCTAAATCCAACAGGTCCCAGTCAGAGAAAGTAAAGCTGTAGCTTTCTTCGCCCATCTTATCGACTTCCCAGTCGGCCAGAATGAGGCTGTCGAAGGTGGCGTCCTTAATGACGATGCGTTCGCTGCCGATGGCATCTTTATCGTCAAGGACGGAAACAATGGTCACGACGGTCTGTTTGCCCGCCTTGATGTTATCGTTCATCTTCTTGATCATGTAGCTCGAGACTTTATGGAGCTTCAGCTGTCCTTTGCAGTCGTAGCCCGTGACCTTGTAGCCCTTGCCCACATGACGAAGCATCTTCACTTCTTCCTTGGTCAAGGTGACTTCGGCCTTGAAAGCCGTGGCTTCGGCCATCAGATCACCGTCGATATAGAGGTCGGCATACTTGCCGTTCATTACCCGTTTGGCTTCCATGCTGTTCACTGTACTTCACCTCCTCAGATATTGACGGCAATCGTGACATCTTCCATGGCATCCAGGAGCGAAGCATCTACAGAAATAAAGACATTACTGCCGATGTTGGCCAGTTTGATGTCCATTTCCGACATATCCGCCAGTTCCTCTTTCGTATACTTGCCATTGGATTCCAGCCAGATTTTCGTAGATTCTACATCGATATAAGCGGTGTTCTGACCCTGTTCTAACAAGCCCTCCTGGGCCAGCTGGTCCAGATAGCCCTGAACCGCCGTCACCAACAAACAGCGATTGGCATAGCTGTTCGAATACTTGCCAAGGTAATGGTCCTGGGCGGTCGTGCGGATATCGTCGTACATCATATCCATCAAATCGACAAGCTTGATTTTCTGGAATGATACCCCTTTGCCCTGGACGGTCGTGACCAGAGAGTTGATGCCGCGGCCCAGCTTGACCTTTTCCCCGTCAAAGAAGAAGAACAGTTTGCCGGCATCCGTCATGGTATCCATTTCTTCCTTCGTCCATACGTCGCAGCCAATGACTTCCGGCAGCGGTGCGTAGGTGCAGGCAATGGTCATGGGCGTTCCCGCGATGACGCCTGCGATGCGCCCGCAATACTGGGCAGTCGTGTAGGTCTTCGCTTTCGTGCGGATGACCTTGTTGACGAAGTTGATGACGCCTTCCGTATCCGCCGTGCAGTCCGGCAGGACTGCCTTGATGCGCTTGTTCTTATTTGTCCGCATCCCCTTGATCCAGGTCGCAATCGTGTCGATGTGGTTTTCTTCGATGTCCGGGATGACCAGATAATCGAAGCGCTTGTTTTCGATGGTCTTCAGGATATCGGTATAATCTTCTGCGTCCTTACTGATGATTTCGGCGATGACTTTCTTCGGGCTGTTCACATAGCCGCGGAGGGTCAGCTCCAGCTGCTCACGGTTGCTGTCCGAGAGTTCTTTGGGGATGTCATCCGCCGTATACAGGTTCACTTCCGTCTGGGACGGCAGTGTCTCTTCTTTCAGAATCAGAAGGACAATACCGCGTTCACTGCGTTCGATGGCACTGATGCCTTTTTCTTTGAACGCGATATTGATGGATGGCATTTTCATGGGTTACGTCTCCTTTCCCTGGTACCGCTGATGCAATACCTTCATAATTTCTGCCGTTTCTGCTTTTTCCTGGGCGTCATAGTACTGGAAGGTCAGTGTCAGGCGCCCGCCGTCATTGTCCGTTCCCATCAGCTCCTCACTCATAGAAACGACAGGAAGATAGCGGTCACTGACTTTCAGCCCGTCCCGGAACAAATCTTCCGCAGCAAAAAGCACGGCGTAGATAGCCGTGCTTTTTTCCTGCTTCTTCGGCAGATAGGTAATGTAGAGGTCCGTATCCCGGTAGACCTCGTTTTCTTTCTGCGGCGTCGCCACCGTCATCGTTTTCAGGAAAAAAGCCGGCGGCGCAAAGCCTTCCTTGACTTCCTGCAGATGGACGGGATACGGGAACCGCTCTTTGAGTTTCTGCTGCACTGCCTGCAGGATATCGATGTCATGGATCATGTGCCGCCTGCTTTCTTAAGGAGCTTTTTCGTGAGTTTCTCCAGTCCCGGATGCAGGTCACTGGCTTCGAACTGCTTGACCGATTTTTCCGTATAGTGCTGGCCTTCATAGTAGCCCACGGTCCTGCCGCCAGGCGTTTTCTTCACATGTCCGTTGTTCAAGAGGTGATGGACGGGATGTGTATTGTGCAGCTCATAGACCAGTTCGGAACCGTTGTAGCCTTCCACTTTATGCTTCCAGCCTTTCTTCAGCTTTCCTGTACTGCCTTCGGGGGTATTTTTCACGCACTCCTTCTTGAGCTTGTTGCCGATGGTAATCAGGCCCTTTTCGGCAGTCCCCGGGAAATCATCGACGGCAACCAGCAGTTTGGAAGACAGCTCCTCCAGGCCAGTCATGTCAAAGTCGCCTTTACTCATGTATCCGTCCCCCTTATTTCTTCCGTACAGTACAGCTCCAGTGCTTCATGGCGCATGTATGGGTCTACGATGGTGTCGATGTCGTAGAGGTGGTCCTGGTACTTCACTTTCATGTCGTGCGTAATATGCGGACGCCAGCGGATGGTGATCAGGGTGTACTCGGTATCCGCCTTACGTTCCAGTTCATAGAACACTTTGCCCCGGGCCGGCTTGATGGACGCCCAGCAGCGGCAGATGACTGCATCGACCTGGGTATCGAAGCCGTATTCATCGGTCATGGCCTTTTTGCCCAAGATTTCGATGCGCTTATTCAAGAGTCCCGTCTTCATGGCACACCTCCTTAAAATGCGCTGCGGCGTACCCCGAAAAGAAGCCAGCGCAGGCACTTCAAAAGGCCTGCGTAGTCCGCTTCCTCCCGGTGTTCATACAAAAAAGCCGCGGCGTAGAGAATCGCTTCGTGGAAAACCACGGGATTCTCTTCGGCATCGGCTTCCTCGCAGCGGGATATATCCAGGCAGAGCGCCTGGGCTGTTTCCAGGGAAGACTGGATGACCTCGTCGTTCGAGGTGTCACCCTCGTCAATCCGCAGGTATTCCCTGGCTTCTTCCAGCGTCACAATCATGGCTTATCCCTTCGCTTTCATCTCCAAGGCCTTGACCGCTTCCTTGAGCATCAGCATACCGTCCACGCGCTGGCTGGCGAGGAAGCCAATCTGGCCGTTCGCAGCATACAGTTCATTGAGACGCTTAAAGGAGCGGTATTCACGGTCCGCAATCCAGTAATAACTGAAGTCCCCGAAGAGTATGGGCCGGTTGCCCGCCACCAGTTCCGGTGCAAAGGAAGTGCAGTAGCAGGGACGGTTCAGGATGGTGTCCGGCGTACCTGCCGTGACAGACGGCTGCCAGATGTAGTTGCCGTTGTTATCTTTCACTTTGCGCAGGGCCTTGATGGTTGCATCGTTCAGGAGCCAGACAGCCTTGCGGCGATACGGGATGCGCAGGGAATGATAGAGGTCGATGACGTCGTCAAAGGTGATGGAAGCGGTCGTGACCGTAACCCCCACTTCGGCAGACGGGAAGACGCCGGTCGGCTTATTCTTGCCATCGCCAGTCAGGAAGGCTTCTTCTTCCTTCGTACCGATGCGGCGGGCGAATTCGCCAGCAATGTAGCTTTCCAAGTCGAAAACGCTGTCGTTCAGCAGTTCTTCGGAGACACGAATGGCCGTACCCAGCTTGTAGGCACCGATGGACTGCTGGCCGAAGGTATCCTGGCTGTCCGGGTAGAGTCCGTTCTCTTCCATCCAGGCCGCTTCCCCATGGCCCGTCACGACGGGAATCTTGCGGTCGCCGCTGGTGTGGATGACCGTCGCCAGACTGCGGAAGAAGTTTTCTTCCTGCAGCTTGTCGATGAGCTGATGTTCAAATTCGTCCGGCACCAGATAGCCGCCATCGGCATCGGTCCCTACGCTCAGGGCGTTCTGTACATCGATGAAGTTCTTATGGCGGATGCTGTCCCAGAAGGCCTTACGGTAGGTATCGGACGCCCGGCCCTTCTTTTCCGCTCCGCCCTGGCCTGCACCAGGGAATTCGGTAATCGGTGTCGTAGTTGGCTGGGCAAGCTGGGCATCGAGCTGCTGCTGGCGTTCCATGCGGTCGATCTCTTTGCCGAGGTTCACCACATCCTCTTCCATCTTGTCGTAGCGGGCTGCATCTTCCGCAGACACCATGCCGTTTTCATCACGGACCGTGTCCAGAAAGGCCTTGGCTGCATCCCACAAATTCTTACGTTTTTCACGCAGTGCTAAAATCGTATCCATTGTTGTCCTCCTTAATGAATGAGCAATGCCAGCCGTTTTTCTAAGGAAGCGGCTGGCACTTTATGAATCGGTTCATGGGGTTTCAGTTTTTGTACCAACGAATTGGTAACAGTGACCGGCGTATAAATCATGGCTTCCGGCTGCTTTCCATCGTCCTTCTTCTGGTCGAACAGGATTTCATCCGCAAAGCCAAGTTCTACCGCCTTTTTCGCATTGAGCCAGGTCTCGTCATCCATCATGTGAGAAATCTTCGTACGGGCCAGGCCGCTCTTGATTTCGTAAGCATTGATGATGCTTTCCTTGACTTCGCTCAGCATGCCGATGGTCTTTTCCATCTCTGCCTGGTCGCCATAAGCCAGGGTCGCCGGATTGTGGATCATCAGCATGGCCACCGGCGACATACAGACCTTGGTCCCGGCCATGGCGATGACGGAAGCTGCCGATGCCGCCAGGCCGTCGATTTTGACGGTGACGTTGCCCGGATAATCCATGAGCAGGTTATAGATCTGTGCAGCCGCGAAGCAATCCCCGCCCGGGCTGTTAATCCAGAGCGTGATGTCACCACTTCCCGCGTTCAGTTCATCCTTGAACGCCTTCGGCGTCACCTCATCGCCCCACCAGGTTTCGTCAGAAATCTGTCCGTCCAGGTAGAGTGTGCGCTCACTGCCGAAGGCATCCGGCGCTTCGTTCGTCACCCACTTCCAAAATTTATGTTTCATTCGTGTCTCCCTTCTGGGCAAAAGCCCCGGCATCCTTGAGTTTCGTCATGCTGCCGTTCACAAGATACAGATTGCCACCTTCTTCATCCGGTACCGGGTTCATGTCTTCCATTTCCCGGATATCGTTGGCAGACAGCCAGCCATTCTGCCGGCCGATGCTGTAGCCGGTCATGCGGCTCTCATAATCGCCGCGCATCAGGCCGTTGACATTGAACTTGAGGAAATACTGCTTCTTCTCTTCTGGCAGGAACAGGGCTTTCTGCATGGCCTGTTCCCAGCGGATGACCCAGGGGTCCAGGGTATATTTCACAAATTCCATGGACTGCTGCTCTATATTATTGAAAGAACTTTTCTCCAGGTCCCCTATCATGTGCGGCGGGATGCGGTAGAGCCTTGCGATTTCATTGAGCTGGAACTTCCGCGTTTCCAAAAACTGTGCTTCTTCCGGCGGGATACCGATCTGCTGGTACTTCATCCCTTCTTCCAGCACAGCTACCTTATGGGCATTGGCACTCCCTTGATAGACAGCGTTCCAGGAATCCCGGACTTTCGCCGGGTCCTTGAGGACGCCCGGATGCTCTAACACACCGCTTGGGCTGGCACCGTTGGCAAAGAAGGAGGCGCCATATTCTTCACAGGCCATAGTCATGCCTACGGCATTCCGTGCCATGGCAATGGGCGAATAACCGACCAGGCCGTCAAAGCCAAGGCCTGGGATGTGCAGCACTTCGTCTTTCCGAAGCGGCACCTGGCCATAGGGTTTGATGGCCGGATTCTCGTCGGTGGTCTTGGTGTAGATGTAATAAATCTGGCCGCTTTCATCACGGCAGACTGTCATCTTATCCGGCCTGAGCGGATATAAGCCCTGTACCCTTCCTAACCTGTCTCGGATAATCTGGGCATAGGCATTACCCCAAATCAGCAGATGACTCATCAGGGTTTCCCGGAAGATAAATGATGTCATCTCCGGATTCGGCTCATCATGCAGGATATGGTAAAGCGGATGGTCATAGACCCTTTCTTTGCCGCCCGCTGTGTAGCGGTAGAGCTGCAGCGGCAGTGCCGCCAGCGTTTCCGACAGGATGCGGACACAGGCGTAGACCGCCGTCGTCTGCATGGCCGTGAACTCATTGACGTTCTTGCCGCTGGTGGACGGCCCGAAGAGATAGCGGAAATCCGTGCCGATGTAATAATCCCGCGGTTTGTCCCTTGTCCGGAACAGTTTCGAAAAGAATGGGATGTGCATAGAAGTCTCCTTCCGTTAAAACGAAATGACGCCCCGTTCGTCATAGACGCTGCCGCTGCCTGTCCCGTTACGGATGCAGCGGTCGAGGGCCATGATGCAGGCTACGATGCCGTCGATCTTTTCGACGGATTTTTCTTTGTCCGGCTTGATGTTCCCCGCCGGGTCCTGGCGCATGACCACGTTCCCGGCCATCCACTTGAGGACAGGATTGCCGCCATGGATGATGTTCCCTTCCATCAGAAGCTTGAACAGTTCCTTTGAAGGAGGCGACATATCCTTGAAGCCCTGGCCAAAGGGCACCATGGTGAAGCCCATGTCTTCCAGATTCTGCACCATCTGGGTGGCGTTCCAGCGGTCATAGGCGATTTCCCGGATATTGTAGGTTTCCCCCAGCTGTTCGATGAATTTCTCGATGAATCCGTAGTGGATGACGTTCCCTTCGGTGGCCTGGATGAAGCCCTGTTTCTGCCAGACGTCATAAAGCACATGGTCGCGCCGGCAGCGCAGTTCCAGGGTGTCTTCCGGTAGCCAGAAAAACGGCAGCAGGACATATTTCTCATCCTCCGTCCGTGGCGGGAAGGCCAGGACCAGGGCCGTGATATCCGAAGTGCTGGATAAGTCCAGGCCGGCATAACACATCCTCCCCCGAAGGGCATCGCGGTCGATAGGGAGATTGCCCTTGTCGTAGACCTGCTCCGGAATCCAGCGGATGCTGGCACTGGTCCAGATGTTGAGCCGCAGCTGCTTGAACACATTTTCTTCGGCAGGATTCTCGACAGCGTTCTGATACGCTTCCCGGACACGGTCGATCTGGATGGTGTGGCCAAGGGAAGGATTCGCTTTGTACCAGTTGGCTTCATCCGTCCAGTCCGCTTCCCCTTCCAGACCATAGACAACAGGGTAAAAGGTGTAGTCTTTCTTCCGTCCTGCCATCAGGTCAAGGGCTTTCGTGTGCAGTTCATAGCAGATGCTGTTCTTATCGTTGCCCGCCGTCGTGATGATGAAGAAGAGCGGCTGTTCCCGGGCATCGCCGGACCCTTTCGTCAGGACATCGTAGAGCTTTCGGTTTGGCTGCGCATGGATTTCGTCGAAGACCAGCCCCGACACATTCAGGCCGTGCTTGGTCCCCGTTTCCGCAGACAGCACCTGGTAAAAGCCGGCATTGCGGTAGTTGATGATGCGCTTCCCTGCCGTCCGGATCTTAGAGCGGCGCATCAGGGCGGGACTCATTTCAACCATCTGACGGGCCACATCAAAGACAATGGACGCCTGGTTCCGGTCGCAGGCGGCACCATACACTTCGGCGCTCGGTTCGTTATCGGCATACAGCAGGTAAAGAGCGATGGCTGCTGCCAGCTCTGACTTCCCGTTCTTCTTTGGAATCTCTATATAAGCCGTCAGGAACTGCCGCTTCCCGTTTTCCTTGACGATGCCGAAGAGATCACGCACAATCTGTTCCTGCCACGGCAGGAGCAGGAACGGTTGTCCGGCCCATTTGCCTTTTGTATGACAGAGATTCTCGATGAAAGCAACCGCCCTGTCGGCCTTGTCCTTGTCGTAATGGGAATCCGGCAGCATGAACGCTGACGGCCTATATACAAACGCCAAACCACTCACCCCCTTAAAATCAATTCCATTTCATCCACTCCCCGTTCACTGCCCGTGTCTTCTCCAATCATGCGGCTCCGGGCAGACGGCGTCAGGCCGAACTGCTCGCAGAACTTCAGCATGATCTTGAGGTTCGTCTGGGCGATGGACACCTGCGGCACCTGCTGCAGGTAGCCGTTCGGTGTCCGCACCATGTCGCCGTGCTGGGTAATGAATTCTTCAGCGCCTTTCCAGCGGGCGTAGGCCTGACAGTAGCCTGCAAAGGCCGCACGGTCGATTTCGGTCAGCATCCCCATCTCGGCGAGAACTTTTCCCAGCCGCTTCCATTCTTTCTTGGCGTCGTCTTCCAGCCACTCCGGGCAGCGCGGCAGTTTGCCCTTGGGCATGGGTTCTTTCTTATTGAGCGGCCGATGGCCGGGATTGCCCTCCAGCACTTTGAGGGCTGTCGGCTTCGGCTTCCTTCCTCGTACTGCCAAGCCATACACCTCCTTTCTGTAATAAAAAACAGCCCCGCAGGGCTGTCTGTGTGTTAAGTTAGAAATCTTCCAGTTCATCCGCTACGCTTTCCAGCCAGGGGCCGACTTCTTCGAGACTGCTAAATTCGGCTCTGGGAAAACCGTAAGGGCTGTCCATGGTGCCATCCCCAAATGCTGTAAGCCAGAGGCTTTCGTCGGTAATGATGTACTTCCCAAGGTAATGGAAAAGGTAAGCAGTGTCATCCAGGTACTCCAGAGCTTCTTTCGCCTTTTCGGAAAGGTCTTCCGGCCAATCCATCGCTACTGCGGTGGCTCCGTATACTCCGTCCAGGTTCTGTTTGTCGATTGCGTTCAAGTTTTTCATGTTCTTTCCTCGCTTTCATGTGCTTTTCCTTTGGGGGTGTTCCCCTTTGGCATGTATATATATCACTCTAAAGGCACATAATAGCAAGCTTTATATTGAGGATTTATGCATTTTATTAGGAATCTGGATGAGAAAAGAGGGCTGATTCCCAGCCCTCTTTCGGTACCTGCTTCTTAGCGGAAGCTGATGTTCAGCATCCCTGTTCCCATCCACCAGCTGTTTTCGACCCATGGATCTTCTCTAAAAATCTGCTTTGCTTCTTTAATTTTTCTTTCCATTTCTTCTTTGCCGAACTGTTCGCAGGCGGCTTTCTTGCTGATTTTCTTTCCATCCAAGGTAATGATTGTTCTCATCGTTGTTTCCCCGCTTTCTTATGCTTTGCGTGTTTTCCCTTTCGGTATGTATATATATATCACTCTAAATGCATAATATAGCAAGTTATTTCTGATGGATTATTTGAGGATTTTCCATTCATCAACACCCGGCACCAGACCGAGACTGCAGCCTGTATCCCAGGCCACATGGATGGTCCCCAGGTCGTCGATGTACTGTACCGTCCCTTCCGTCCCTGGGGCCGGCGCTTGCGGGTCTTCCATGTAGATCAACTTCACCCGCATCCCCGCCATACGTTCTTTACTGATGGCCAGGGCGTTTTTCAGAATGGTGCGGTCAAAGCCGAACTTCTGGTAGTCCCGGTCCATCTGCTCATAATACCAAGGGAATGGCATACCACAGTGGCGGTCTTCATGCATGATGTAGACCAGCCCTGTAATCGTCCCATCTTTCATCTGCACTTCGATGTCCTTCTTGTAGTAGAACGTCGGGAAACCTTCGTAACGGTCCAGCCGCTTCTCGTCGGCTTTGGAAATCGTCCAGACGGTGACAGGGACTCTGCTTTGTTCCTTGGACTCGATGGTGGCGTAGCAGCCTGTCAGCGAGCCTTTGAAAAGCAGCTCGTAGCCTTGAATGAATCCTGTCCCCGTAAGGACTGCATCGCGGCACCGTACGGCCATCTGCCGCTCGTCCATATTGCTTCCGTAAGCGATATAGTATTTCTTCATGTTGCTCATCCTTTCTGAAGGGAATGTCCTTCTACCCCCTTAAGGGCAGCCAAGGCTGCCCTGTATGCAGTTATCGTTCCCTTCAGGCGGCTGCGTGTCTCCATGCGGCGTTGCCCGTCAGATTCTTCAAAAGGTGGTGGCGGCAGGTCTTGAACTCGTCACCGATCAGGCCAAGGCGGAGCATCCAGCAGCGGAAGGCGTATTTTTCATTGTCTGTTTCCGTTTTCCGTGCCGAGGCTTTCTTCTGGGTCAGCGCCTGATGGGTCATGGCAAGGCAGAACTGGATGTAGGCTTTGATTTCGCCGGCGTGGAGGGTGCCGTTGAAAAGGCGGAACTCGACGGTCCCCTTGGTGAAGGTGGCGTGGAGGTTCAGGCCGTGGTAGCGGCTGCTGTTGTAATGCATGTTCCGTCCGCAGGGGGCTTCCATGTACCAGAGGTCTGCGAATTTCGCCATCGTCGCCGGCCGTTTCTTGTTGAGTTCCTTGAGGAACCGTTCGTTGGTCTTGCGGCAGTAGCGGTGTTCCCTGCCCGGGTCGATGCTCAGTGCGCGGTAAATCAGGTCTTCCTTGCTGTAAAAGACGTTCACCAGATTCCGCAGGGTCTTCGGCGTGAACCGTTCCGCTCCCACATGGATGTGGATGCCGCAAGAGCTGTTGGCGAAGGCGCCGGCTCTGCGCAGGGTGCGGATGAGTTCCTGCAGGCTCGGGATGTCGTCGTAGGAAAGGATGGGGCTGACCACTTCGGTGCGGTAGTTCGTCGTTGCTTCAACGGTGCGTCCGCCGACCTTCTTTTCGGGATACAGGCTGGAGTCGTTCATGGCTTTCCATTTCCGTCCCTGTCCGTCTTCTGCGATGTAGGTATCGTAGGCGCCGCCTTCGTGGTATTTGCGTTCCGTCCCGAAGAAGGTGGCCATCAGGCTGGCCGCCTTGCTGCGGGTGATTCCTGTCATTTCGATTTCGATGCCAAAGTGTTGTGTTTTCATAATTATCTCTGTCCTTTCTATGTGTGCGTGTGTCCTTTCGGTACACTATATATCACTCTAAAGGCACACAATAGCAAGTCATTTTGAGAATAATTATGGATTAATTTTACCGATTCCGGTGTGCTTTCACCCGCTCTGCATGACGCTTTGCTGCTTCTTCCGTGCGGAAAGCACTCCAGCCGTTGAGTGCCTTCATCAGGGCCATGCGGGATTCATGGCTGGCTTTGGTCCCCATGCCGATGCGCAGGAGCCAGCTCCTGAAGTAGTACTTTTCATTTTCCGGTTTCTTCACCGCAGGCTGTACCCGCTTTGCCTTGCGGGCCGCGCTGATCAGGAAGGCGAAGAGTTCCACCATGGCCCGGTTCTTTACGGTGTTCCCCGTGTCGGCAAAGCAGAAGGTCACCGATTCTTCATTCAGACGGATGCCCTTATTGCCATTCTGGCAGGCACCGTACACCTTGAAGAAGGAAGCGGCGTCGGTCAGTGTAGCTTCTTTCAGGGCCGTTACGCAGTCTTCGGTAATCTGGAAGTTCTCAGAGCCTGCAGCGCGGTTCAGCAGGTACTGCTGGGCGCTTAGGGTGAAGATCAGGCTGCGGAGGTGGATGCCATCCATCCCGTCAATGGGCACACTGACTTCGATGGTTTCCGTTTCGGTGTCTGCTTCCGGTTCCACCAGCCCTTCCTCTTCGAGGAAGCGGCGCAGGGCCTGCTGCGTCTTTTCGTTGTCGCATTCGATTTCTCCGCTTCGGAGGATGCGGAAGCCGCGGCCTTCAAAGGCGAAGGTCGGGGTCCCTGCGTAATGCAGCTTTTCGTTATGGTTGAAGGGAATCAGGCGTTTCGCCAGTTCCTTGCGGTCGTCCAGATTGGTTTTGATGGTCATAGGTATGTACCTCCTTTTTTTTGTTAGTACATATATCACTCTGAACGCCGATAATAGCAAGTTATTTCTGCATCTTTTTGAGAAATTAATCATCTGCTTCCGGCACAATATCGCCGTAGGGAATTTTCTCATCCCCGCGCAGTACAAACACACCTGCGTCCCCGCATTCGCTGATGTATCGCTTTACAATGACATCGACGAACTTCTCATCAAGCTCGATACCGTAACAGATGCGATTCGTCTGCTGGCAGGCCATGAGCGTCGAACCGGAGCCGAGGAACGGGTCCAGGATGATGCAGTGGCTCATGGACGAATTCTGTATGGGGTACGCCATCAAGGCGATGGGCTTCATGGTCGGATGCTCTTTGCTGGCTTTCGGCCTGTCGTATTCCCAGATGGTCGTCTGCTTGCGGTCGGAATACCATTGATGCCTGCCGTTCAGCTTCCAGCCAAAAAGACACGGCTCATGCTGCCATTGGTACGGGCTGCGCCCCAGCACCAGGGCGTTCTTCTTCCAGATGCAGCAGCCGGACAGGTAAAAGCCTGCGTCCTTGAATGCCTTGCGGAAGTTCAATCCCTGGGTATCGGCGTGGAACACATAGATGGAAGCATCCTGCTCCATGTTCTGTTCCATATTGACAAAAGCCGCAAAGAGGAACTGGTAGAACTTATCGTCCGGCATATTGTCGTTCTTGATCTTGCCGGCTGTTTCTTCCACATCGACGTTATAGGGCGGGTCCGTCAGCACCATGTTGGCTTTCTTCCCGGCCATCAGCCGTTCATAAGTCTCCGGCAGTGTGGCATCGCCGCAGATGACGCGGTGGTCACCCAGGAGCCAGATATCTCCTTCCCTGGCAACAGTCGGCTTTTCCAGTTCTCCGTCGACGTCGAAGTCATCTTCCTTGATTTTCTTGTTGTACACTTTCGAGAAGAGCTGCTCGACTTCCGGTGCTTCAAAGCCTGTCAGGTCGACGTTGAAGTCGACGCTCTGCAAATCGACGATAAGGTCGGCCAGGAGCTGTTCGTTCCAGGCACCCGTGATTTTATTGAGCGCGATGTTGAGTGCCTTGACCTTGTGTTCATCCTCGATATGAACGACGACACACTGGACTTCTTCGTAGCCCAGGTTCTTCAGCACCGTCAGTCGCTGATGTCCGCCGATGACCGTCATGTCGTAGTTGACGATGATGGGTTCCACATAGCCGAACTCCTCGATGGACTTCTTGATTTTCTCGTATTCCTTGTCGCCGGGCTTCAGCTGTTTCCTGGGGTTATAGGCTGCCGGCTTCAGTGAACCGATGGGCAGCATCTTCCATTCCATATCCGATGTCTTCACACGCTTGCTCCTCTCTGAAGGCAGCTGCTACCGCCCGGCCGTAACCGGCGAGGTGGTGCCACCTGCAATAATTCCGTACGCTGTCCCGTGACAGCTTGGTCTTCCTGGCGATGGCCTTATAGCCCATTCCCTGTTTTCGCAGGCTTTCAATCTGCCGCCGTTGGCAGTCATTCATACGCGGCTCCTTTCACACAACAAAAAAGCCCCGGGCCAATCGGCCTAGAGCAAAGAATTCAATTTTAGATGCCGGGTATCCCCCCTTATGAATTTCGCGTTTTTTCACGTTTGAGGGGGCGGCGGTCATGGGCAGAAGGGTCACAGAGATTTGCATCCCCCCAGCCCCATTGGTCTTTTTGAGACGCTGATGCTTGTTTCCGTCAGTTGCTCAATGATAAACTATAAGTAAATGATGATAAGGAGTTGGTACTATGCTGGCAAACCGGAAAAGGATTCACCTGTTCGCCGCTGTATGGCTGAGTCGTTTCAAAAGACATTCCTGCCAACCGAGTAATTTCTTTCTCAATGATTTTGAACATTGGTTTGGTGAGGAATGCCGTTTACTTGGATTTGAAATGGATTGCAGCAAAAGGTACGAACAGAGGATAACGGAAGAACGCCTGAAGTCTGATAACAATGCCACTGACTTAAATCTCATTCCTAATATATACAATTGGGAAACCCTGGGGTCTGGCTTGATCTCCCAATGGCGTTATCTAACACATTGGGAAATGGGGCCCTTGGAAAAGGTCATGCCAGAATACCTTCCATGGTTCATTCTCATGCTGGAGCAACTCTACAAAAGCTCAGCGCCCAAAAAAGAAAGCTAATATTTATATTCGACGTTCCGGTCTTCCGTCATCGTCTTATGGTCATGGCAGCTCTTGCAAAGGGGCTGCCAGTTCTTTTCATCCCAGAACAGCTTGGCATCGCCGCGATGCGGTTTGATGTGGTCCACAACCGTCGCAGGGACGAGGCGTCCCTTTGCCTTGCAGCGGACGCACCAAGGATGACGTTTCAGATAGAACTTCCTGGCTTTCTGCCATTCCCGTCCGTAACCGCGCGTCTCTGCACTGGCCCGGTCGCCCTGGCACTGCCGTTCGTGTTCGTCACAATATTTTCTTCCATAGGGTACCAGCCTGGGGCAGCCCGGATACTTACAGGGCGTCTTCGGTCTTCTTGGCATCTTCATCATCTCCGGCATCAAAAAAGGACCGATGGCATTTCGCCACGGTCCTTTATCCTTTTCTTGGTGATTCTATCATATCACACAGATGGGACTGTAAACAAGAGAAACCTACTGCAACTTCGTGCAATCCGGCTGATTAATTTCTGTCAGATCAAGGTGTGACAGGGCATCCCGATGGATCTGGTACACACGGCGGGGCTGCAGCTTCATTTTCTCTGCAATCTCCGGCCAGTCTTTAAAGGCCAGGTATCGCAGTTCCAATACGATTCTTTCTTTGGGGTCATCCAGCTTGCGGATTGCTTTCATGATGCTGCCTTTGATGTCCACTAAGCGGTCGATGGTTTCGTCCACCTCTTTTTCCAGGTCCACGAACCGGATGATCACGTTTTCCATCCGCTTGGGGTCCGGCGTACCACTGGGCGGTGTTTCACTAAAGGTATTATTCACCTTGCAGGCCAGATGCCGCAAGGCCGTCACATGCTCCAATTTGCTATCGATTTCCATGTTGATGTAACGTGCCCGTTCTAAAAATTCTCTTACTTCCATCTGTTTATCTGCTCCTTCTCTTTCCTCTTTCATAGTATACCCCCATTTCACACATTCGTCATTTTCAAGTCCGCTTGAACGGCATCAATCAAAGCCGCCTGGGTTCCGTCCTTCTGCTCCAGCACCTTCAGGATGCGTTCGTCGATGGTGCCTTTGGCCACGATGTGCTGGACGACGACAGTCTGATCCGTCTGCCCCTGCCGCCAAAGCCGGGCCACCGTCTGCTGATACAGCTCTAGGCTCCAGGTCAGGGTGAACCAGATCAGGATGGAACCGCCGCGCTGCAGGTTGAGTCCATGGCCGGCTGAGGCGGGATGGATGAGGGCCACTGGGATTTTCCCCGCGTTCCAATCGGCAAAGTCCTTCGAAGACTTCAGCTCCCGGGCCTTCATCCGCTTCTGGATGCGTTCCTTATCATGCTTGAACCAATATGCCACTAGGACCGGTTTTCCGTTCGCACTTTCCACCAGATCTTCCAGGGCATCCAGCTTCCGGTCATGGATGGTCACGATGCCTTTGTCATCGGTATAGATAGCCCCGCTGGCAATCTGGCAGAGTTTCAGCGTGAGGGAAGCGGCATTGGCAGCGGTGACCTCGCCACTCGGCAGTTCCAGGACGAGGGACTTCTTTAACTCCTCGTACCGCTTCCTTTCCTCATCACTGAGATGGACTTCCTTGGTTACGCTCACGAGTTCCGGCATCTTCAAGTAGTCCCGGGCTTTCATCGATACGGTAATGTCCGAAATTTGATGATAGATGGCATCCGCCGCACCCGGAAGCGGCTTATACGAATAAACAATGGGGCCGTTGTACCGGTCCGGTTTGAAGTACTGGTTCCGGTACTGGCTGATGAACCGTCCCAGCCGTTCGCCCATATCCAGGAGCCGGAATTCGGCCCAGAGGTCCATCAGCCCGTTCCCGGTCGGTGTCCCGGTAAGCCCTACGATGCGTTTCACCTTCGGCCGCATGGCCTTCATGGCTTTGAAGCGTTTGGACTGGTGGTTCTTGAAACTCGACAGCTCATCCAGTACGACCATGTCAAAAGACAGCTTGCAGTGTTCATAGAGCCAGACCAGGTTCTCCCGGTTCACGATATAGATATCAGCCTGTTTCTGCAAGGCCCGCCACCGTTCTGCCACGCTGCCGACCACAACGGAACAGGTCAGGTCTTTCAGGTGATCCCATTTCCGGATTTCTTCCGGCCATGTATCCCTGGCAACCCGCAGTGGCGCTACGACCAGTACCCGCTTCACTTCAAAGGTATCATACATGAGGTCACGGATGGCCGTCAGCGTCGTCACCGTTTTGCCCTCAGCCAAGGCCCATATCAAGAAAGACTGCAGCGATTTTATGTTGCTTGATATAGTCAATGGCATATTCCTGGTAGTCATGTGGTATGAACCTCATTTGGCATCACCCCCTTTCCCATCAGGTGTGTGGGCGATAGTTTCCAGCACTTCGGGAATCGTCTCAATGGCATCCAGGACGAATACCTGGTAGCCCAGCCGCCGCAGCATGGCATGACGCTTCAGTTGCAATGGCCGCGGCTTTTGCCCCGGCGCCTTCACTTCCACAAAGCCCATCTTCCCATCAGCCAATAAGACTAAGCGGTCCGGCATACCGGCAAATGACGGCGAAACAAACTTCACTGCCTTACCGCCAGCCTTCTCCGTTTCCATCACCAGATGGTGTTCGATTGCTTTTTCCCGCATATTTATCACCTTTTCTTTATAGGGGTGCAGGTCGGTGAAGGTCGTTTCATAAACTCCTCTTAAAGACATTTTTTCTATTTTTCAGCCCTAAAGGGGGTTTATATATTGACCTGCACCGACCTGCACCCTTCACTTTTTTTACAGGAAATCTGTAACTTTCAGCTTCAGTCCATAAATGAAATACCCGGCTTTCCGCTTACGCCTGTCGAACCCGGCTTTCTCTAATGCTCCGTAAAAATCCGTCGTGCTGCGGGTATACTCGTTCATCTGCTGGCAATATGCCCGGTAGGCCGTATAAAGCTCCCCGGACTTCTCGCTGAAAGCGGCATCTTCTTCACAGCAGTCATCCAGGAAGTGCCGAAGCCAGTCATTCTGCCCGCGATATTCATTGATGGCAGATGCGACACATTCGGGCGTATCCAGGTGATAATTTTTGGCAATGACCCTCTCCGCCCCTTCGATGATCCACTGCAGGATGGCAGGGCCGGCTTTCTCCACCAGGTAATCTGCGTAATTCTTGATGTCGCTCTTTCCTTCGAACTGGGCCTTGAAAGGCATGACGATAAGCCGCCGCCACGTCCCTTCATCATTGGCGCCTACCCTGGGCAGGTGGTTCGTATAGAGGACCAGCGTATGTGTCGGTACGAACTTGAAAGGATCCTTATACTTCTTTTCACCACTCACCTCATCGGTCGAGCAGAGCTGTTTCAGGATGGACGTAGAGAGCCGGACGCCTTCTTCCATTTCAGCAGCAATGATCATACGCTTCCCTTTCAGCTCTGCCATTTCCGGACGGACGTTTCGTTTGCAGCCTGCCGTCAGGGCATCAGCAGAGATGCCGCCGCAGTAGCTGCCGAGGACCCGGGCCAGGGAGTTCCAGTAGGTCGATTTGCCGTTGCGGCCATCGCCATAGGCGATGACCAGAGCTTCTACATAGACTTTGCCGATGGCCATAAGGCCGCTGATTTCCTGGGCGTAGTCGATGAGCACCGTATCGCCGGTAAAGAACTGCTGGACGGCCTGTTCCCAGATATCTTTTCCTTCGCTGCCCGGGTCGACAGAAGTACATTTCGTGATGAAATCCGTCGCTTGGTGTTCCTGCCGTCCCCGCATCCCCTTCCGCAGATCATATGTATAAGATGGGGTGTTCAGCAGAAACTCATCTGCGTCCAGTGCCTGGATGGGCATCTGGACCATGGGCTTCAGTGCCTGCAGAGCCGACAGGATATAGCGCATATCGCGGCGCTTCAGGACAAACTTCCGGTACGCTTCTGCGGCAAGGTAGGCGGCGTAGGCTTTGGCCTGTGCTGGCCCAATCATCTTTTCCAGCGTCCGTCCTCCCTTACGGATGATGTCTTCCGAAATCCCTGTCCTGGCTAATTCTTTCAAAGCCTGCTCGGACTGTTCATTGGCATCGGCGAGCTGCAAATCCAGGAATTCTTCTGCTGCACCGACCGCTGCCTGCCGCGATTCTTCCCAGCAGATGCCGTCATAGCGGATGAAATCCGTGCTGTCGGTATAGCGCAGTTCATTGCCGTATTCCCTGGCGATGACCTTTGCCTGGCCGATATCCGAGTAATCTTCCGGCCGCAGGGAGTCCCGGGTGCCGAAGTCGTTGTTGTATTCATCCGGGCTGACGTAGCCGTCCTGTTGGGCGATGCGCTTGCCGAAACGCACAGCACTGTTCCAGATGGTGTTCAGTTCGGCATCGGGAAGCGGCGGGTCGCACTTTTCCGCTTCGTCGAGGAAAATCTGGTACGCCTTCTCCGTCGCTCCATAACGTTTGATGACGCGGCCGGCAAAACGGCTCATGGTGCTGTTCCGGCGTCCGGCCGGGATGCTGCGCGACTCGGTATCTCCCACTTTGAGTACCTGGTCGATTGTCACCTCTCCGTCCTGCCACAACACTTTCTCGACGGGACAGCCATAGATGAACCGGGCCGCATCGAGAGCCGCTTCATCGAAGAAGGGATAGGCACGATGGATTGCCCGTTTCAGTTCCGTATAGTGCTGTTCATCCGTGATATCGGGAATCCCGAAATAAGCATGGAAGCGTGGTCTGGCACACTTCCCTTCCTTGGGTTTCATGTGATTCCTTGATGGCACGACGGCAACCGAGACGTTCGGCAGCATGGCCAGGAGCTTTTCCATGGAAATCCAGTCAGCAGGATTCTCCGAGTGGGTGTTGTCACAATCCATGACCAGGACGTCGGCAGAGAGAAAATTTTCCCGCTTCCGATAATAATCTTTGAAGGCCACGCAGACATGGTCAAAGGCTGCTGTCTCCTTCAGGTCTTCTGCGCGGCAGATGTTCTGCTGCCTGGGATAGCGGCAGTTTGCTTCCACGCCAGCAAAATCTGACCTATAAAGTGTAAAATCCATTTATTTCACCTCGTTAATATACCGAATTGGCTTTCCTTTTCTTTGGGCGTACTGGATCTCTTTTTCCATTCCCGCCGAAATCACATCGCCAAATACCCAAAGTTCGACGCAGCGGGATAATAGGGCGATATCCATAAAGAGCGCCAGTTCCCATTCCGATTCTTCATCGAGGAACTGTGGCAGATATAGATGCGGTGCCAGAGGGATACATCCCTGGTCTACTGTATAGCGGCAATAGGTACAGGCTTTCCGGATATTTTCTTCCACATCACCGGCATAGGGCGAACAAACGTATACAACCGGCATGAACGGGAACCTTTGGGGTTCCACGTTCCTGATTGCCTGATACGCCGTCGGGTCCGGATAGTACTCTGCATTACGTTTCGGATTTCTTTCCATGCAGTTCCATCCACCCCTCCGCACATTCATCGCACAATACTGCCGTCCCCACCAAATCGGCGTCCCCGTCTGACAGGACATCCTGCAGGTCGACAGGTACTTCCCTGCCGCAGACCGGGCAGCGGCAGAAGACGTTTTCATCATTGATTTCGACCGTCACATCGACACCATCCTTAAGTGCTTCTTTTACGTAAAACATGTGTCATACCTCCAATTCAGTCTTGTAATATGCCATTAGCAGCTGTTTCCGCTGCTGGAAATCCGGGCAGGAATACAGAAGGCCGTAGTCCAGGTGCTGCAATCGGTCCAGTGCATGAATCTGTTTTGCTGTCAGGTACGGCCGGATACTCTGCCCCTTTTCGATTCCGTTGGCCAGCCGGAACTGTTTAGCTGACATTCCCAGGACGATGCGGTTCAGCATGTCGGCTTCATTGCTGAAGTGATATGCCTTTGGGCTTTCATGCAGCCGGCAGATCATCTCGGTCAGCATCGGGAATTCCTGCCGGGCAGATAGGAGTGACCGGACACATTGTTCCATCTCGTTGAAGCGCTAAATGTAGAGTTCCTTGAAGTGCATCGCCTTCGGTCCTGTATAGCCCATGACCAGCATAGTGAAGCCATCGCGAGTCAGAAGGTAACGTGGCAGTTTTCTTCCTCTGGCATCACGATATGTATTGCCCTCAAAATTGAGTGCAATGAATTCTGGGCTTAATCCAGAATTGGATGCGGTGATTCGTCCGATATCACGCAGAACGTTGTAATGCTGCTTTTCAAAAGTCGCTGCGACAAACAGACTGTCAACCCTAGCCACACCTCCCTGATCTGCAAACACGCCGAACTCATCTTCCGGAACCAAAAACTTCATAGCGAATCCCGCCTTTCGTAAAATAAATGTCCGAGGAAATTTCCTCTGATAGTGAAAGGACAGGAACCGCTATGTTAAGTACCGGGAAATCAATCTTTTTTATAAAAATTACATTCATAGCCGTCAGCCCGTAACAAAAGCCCATCTGCCCAGGGCGGTGTCCGGCCCATCTGCTCACAGATGGCAGCCACGCTGGTGTCTTTCGGGCACTCGATAATCAGTTCATCATGGACATGACCCACGATGGCACAGCAGCGCAAGGTCTGCATGGCATAGCAGAGGATATCCCGGCTGATGGCCTGGACGATGTTCTCTACGAACTTCGGTCCATAACTTTCCAGCCGTTCCCATTTCTTCGTGGCTCCGATGCCTTCATAGGTGACGGATTCGCCGCCGAATCTGTTCTGGCCGATTTTCGGTTTGACATAGGAAAGCCGGCGACCACTCGGCAGCCGGATGAACAGCATCCCGCTCTGCCAAAGGAAATGGATGCCTTGGGCCATCTGCGGTATGTGTGTCTTGATGACCTGTTTCACACAGCGGTCGACGTCCCACCAGAACTGAACGATGTGAGGATTCGCCGAGCGCCAGGAATCGACCAGGGGCTGCAGTTCTTCTTCGGCAAGGCCCATGTCAAGCGCACCCATTGCTTTCAAAGCACCGACTGAGCCCCCATATCCAAGGGCCAGTTCTGCAATCTTGCCTTTCTGGCGCAGATGCCCGTTGACGCCATGTTTGACGACCGGGACGCCGAACATCGAACTGGCTGATGCACAATAGATATCCCCGTTCTGGGCAAAGACATCTGAACGCCAGGTTTCCTGGGCCAGCCACGAAAGGACGCGGGCTTCGATGGCCGAGAAATCCGATACGACAAATTTCAGTTCGTTCCTCGGGACAAAGGCAGTACGGATGAGCTGAGATAAGACATCCGGCACCGAATCATAGAGGAGCGTCAGGGCTTCGTAGTTTCCCTGCCGCACCAGCGCCCTGGCTTCTGCGAGGTCGGGCATATGGTTCTGAGGAAGATTCTGCAATTGGATATGGCGGCCGGCAAAACGCCCGGTCCGGTTGGCACCATAGAACTGGAACATGCCGTGCGCCCGGCCGTCCTCGCAACAAGTCATTTCCATAGCCTGGTATTTCTTCACGGACGATTTCGCCAGCTGTTGACGCAGCAGCAACACAGAGCGAAGCGGTTCCTTGGCTGTTTTCAAAAGCTCCTGCACCTGCTTCTTGCCAAGAGAATCCGTTTCCATCCCCTGCTCCGCCAGCCAGGAACGCATCTGCAGCACAGAGTTCGGATTTTCCAGCCCGGTCTTTTCTTTCAAAACCGCCATCAGATGTTCCCGAGATACTGCATCCATGGCCACGGCCTGCTGCACCAGTTCCTTATCGATAGCGATGCCCCGATCGTTGATTTCCTGGTCGATATGATATTCATCCCAGACCTGTTCAGGCACCGGATAATGGTGGAGCCGCTGCTGGATGGCCATCTCCACCTCCACATCCCGCTTGTTGTAGGATTTAAACATTGTCCATTTTTCTAGTGCGTGAAGCGGCAGATTCCGTCTCCTGCCGCCATTGGCCTTCGTCGGTTTACAGGGAACACAGAAATAGCGGATGAGGTCTTTGCCTTCTTTCATCTTCTGGCTGTCCAACTGCAGGACTGCCCCCGCCCCTTCCAGGGAAAGCGGCAGTCCCATGTAGGCCGACCAGATCATGGAGCATTTCCACCCGGCCGGATTCAGGAAACGCGCACACTCCCGGGTAAGCGGATGATGGTCGTGGAAAGGGTCCACACTCCTGCCAAGGTTAAGCAGATACCGTGACAGGCAGACCCGTTCGAAGCTGGCATTGAACGCCCATTTGGTGACGGACTCATCCGTCAGGGCGTCCAGGATATCTTCGGGGATAGTTTCTCCTTTGGCAAGGTCGATGACCTGTACTTCGCCACCATCGACGGCATAGCCAAAAAGCAGGATTTCAAATGCCGGTGATTCGGCGTATTTGTACACGCCACACTTGGCCAGATTAACGTCACTGAAGGTTTCGATGTCGATGCTAATAGTTTGCATATTTTTCACCTCGATAAAAACGGCGAGGCACAAGGCCCCGCCGCCACTATTTACCAATACTTATTTCCTAAAGGATTCCATCTGTCTGCGGTGATATGCTTCTTCCCGTTCATCCCGGTGGCGGGCCATTTCTTCATCCCGCTGGTCCTTTTTAAGATCCGTATAAATCAGGGCTACGAAGAATCCGCCGGCGCACAGTGCCACCAGGCAATACAATACTTCCAGAATCATTTTCAGTGTCGTTTCCATTATGAATCACTCCTTACGCCAGAAAATCATCATCGGCAGCTGTCGCAAAATCATCTTCTGCACGCGGTTTGCCGCCGAGAGGTTCCCCATCACGGATTTTCTGCAGGTTGTTCAGACCGCAGGCGATGCCTTTGTTGCCGTTGCTGTTGAAAGCATAGAAACTGATAGAAGCGCGGCCATACACACCGGAGTAGACTTCCGAACGTTCAATGATGTGCTGGCAGTCGGCGTCGACGATGCCCGGCTTCGTAGCAGAGTTGGCATTAATAAAATAACTGTCTTTATAAGCATCATCGCCCGGGCGTTCCAGGTCGCCGTCGCGCAGCGGGGTCTTGATGGCTTCGAGAGCCGGTACGACGCGGCCATTACCCTTGAGCTTGCCTTCGCCTTCTTCGTAGGCGGCTCTGATAGCAGCTTCGATTTTCTTGACGGTCTTCGTATCAGACTTCGGGATGATCAGGCTGACACTGTATTTCGGCGTACCGCCGTTGATGGATTTCGGTTCCCAAACGTTGGCGTAAGACCAGCGCGTATTGACCCCGGTGATTACCTTGCACGGATTGACGTAGTTGTTAGACATAATAGTTTCCTCCTTAATTTGCATCATTAAAATCATCAGCCGCTGTATGCATCGCCGGACGTTTGTCCGATTCCGGTACTAGGACCGGCTTGCCTTGCGGCTTTTCGACTAAGTTTGACAGCAGTTCTTCGAACCGTTTCTTCCCGAGCTGTTTTGTCATGGCTGTGATGCCGAGCAGCTTCTTTTCATAAGGGTCGAATCCTGCTTTTTCCACGGCTGCCGCTACCGCTTCTTCGTTCACATAGCGGCGGTTAGAGCGGCCTTCGACGAGTTTCCACCCTTCCCACTGCTTGCCTGACAGAGCCTGCTGCAATGCATATTCCTTGATATCTCCGGCCCAGTTGACCAGTTCATCGGCCCTCTCCAAGACGGCTTCGATTTCTTCATCCTGGAGCGTGGACGGAACGGCGAAATCGTACCGGGCCAGTTCCAGGTTGTACTCGGCCCGCTTGCGGCAGGTCGCCTTGATTTTGCAGAAACGGCAATGGTCGCCGGCGTTATATTCGCCCTCCCCTTTCGCCGCCAGTTCTGCCGTCGGCTTGAGTACCGTTTCGGCCCAGTGGAGCAGTTCGTTCTTGTCCAGACAATAGGTGCTGACGTTGTCACGGCGCGGCTGGAAGATGGTCATCGATACATGGTTGATATCGTAGATGCCGTCAAAGAGCTGGAGCGCCCCCAATGCGTAACACATCATCTGACTGTTCTTCTCAGCATCGACGAGGACGCCAAGGCCGTGTTTATAATCGATGATGGTCAACGTATCGTCGGCTACGATGACACAGTCGCCGGTACCGAAACCACCCGGTACCCACTTAGAAAAGTCCAGCCGCTGCTCGATCAGGACCAGCGGGTCTTTGCAGACAGCTTTGGCAGCTTCGACCTGCTCCATCACGAACTCCGTGTACTCGGTTGCGCATTCGTCCATTTCTTCATCGAAGAAAGTGAGTCCCTTCGTCGGATCTGCCGCATCACGGCCCAGCGCCGACAGCACCTTATACTCACAGAGACTGTGGGCATCGGTACCCTGCAAGGCAAACTCGCTGGGCGTATCCGGATAATTGGCGCATTCCTGCGCAGACGGCGGGCAGGCCAGCCAGCGATAACTGGAGGAAGCGGAAAGGACCGCGTGTTTAGTCGGCATGGCCCATCGCCTCCAGTTCTTCCATCAAGGCCGGATACTTGGTCGCATCGACACCGGAAAGCTTATCGGCACCGAACTTCTGGATGAGCTGTCGTACTTCGTCCGTGTGTCCCTGGCGTGCCTTATCGGCAGCCACTCTGCGGACATCTTCCAGGGACAGCTTCTTCTCCGGTTTCTTTTCTTCCTCGGCAGCAGGTACTTCTTCCTTTTTCTCCATCAGGGCATCGGCCATACGGAGAAGTGCCTTCCCGAAATCGGACAGTCCTGCCGCCAATTTCTGCAATTCATCGTTTGTCATTCAGGTTGACTCCTTTCGCTTTTCGTTGACCATTCAAAATCTGAAGATGTCTGGCGATGCTGTTCGTGGTGACACTGATGGCCATCAGCACATCGGCCAGTTCCTGGTCCAGTCTTTGCTGCACCAGATTTTCAGGCATTCGGACGTAGTTCATATTTTTCTCCTCCTTCCTGAAGGTTTCTTCTTTGCCCTTCACCAGTAGTAGGACAACTGCGTCATCGTTAAGTACCGATTTTCCAAAAAAAATCCGGCCGCTTTTTTCACGGCCGGATTTCCTACCTACTTAGCGATAGTCTTTAAGACGGTCCTGCAACAATGCAAAGAGCTTGTGCTTGCGCTTATTCACCGCTTTCTGGCTCAGCCCGACTGACTCCCCGACCGCCGCTTCGCTGAAGCCGTCGGCAATCATCGTCAGGATGGTCCGGTCGATGTCTTGCAGTGCAGCCAGTTCTCGCCGGAGAGCCATCAACCGTTCTTTCTTCAGAATTGACTCCTCTAAATCAAAGTCGTCGGGTACTTCCAGCTCGTAGTCATCCCGCACTTTGTCCGCCGATACTTCATCGGCACCATGCCGCTGCTGGCGCTTATCTTCCCGCCAGAGCGGACGCATGTATTCACGATACTGTTCTTCAGTTGCCGGAATCAGGACAGTACGAACCTTACGGCAGCCGATTTTTGACCAGCGGACTTCACAGTCCTTGTATTCCTCGGTGATGACGGTTTCTGGAGTGCGTTCCAGAGGAATGTAGTATTGCTTCTGTTTGTTTGTCTGTAGATTGGCCATGCGCGATCTCCTTCGCATAATGCGAAGCGAGAATCCACGCAGGCAGCCTGTCGAAATTGACCATAAGATGCATCCTCGCTTCTATGGCCAACCATCCCAGTAGGCTGACGTGATTAACTTTCCAGACCGTCTCTCGGCTCTGGGCACACCCGCGTCCGGGAGTGAACGTTGAGACGGAAATTTCATTCAAATGTCTTTATAAGCTCATCTATTTCCCCAAGGTATGATAAAATATAAGTAATTCATGGTGTTTCCTTGGTTGTCCAGATGCTTGCTCATTGGTTCTGCCTTAATTCTAGCAATTCCCTCTCGTCAAAAATCGGACTGGATGGACAGCCTCGGACAATTTCGGACAGCATCAATCGGTTAAAGGGAGGTATATGATTTGAACTTTTCAGAATTTGCAACCGGGTTGTTTCCTTTTTGCTCTGGTCACCTAGGCAAAGAACAATACTTTAATGAAATTATTGGAAATTTTATTCAGGATTCCGCCATGGATTCATGTCCGATTCTTGAGAAGAAGCCTGACACTAAATATCGTTATTTAAGCGGCAAACGTGTTATTCCACTTAAAGAGGCTAAATACATTTATAATCATCGTGATAAGAAAAAATTTTCCCAATGGATTGCAACTCAAACCGATGAATTTGATTCATATGACGGTGTAGTAGGCTGGTTAAAAAGCAATGGTATAAATGATACTTATGCAGACGATGCTTGTGCCGATTTATTCGAGCAGATTTTATGTGATATTGTTTCTTCATCAAAAAATAAGCGCTCTCTTAAACCACCAATATCAAAGCTATTATCAGGCAGAGACTTAGAGCATCTTGATAAATTTATGAACGATTTTAACGAAATTCTGAAATTTTGTATTAGCACAGATCCTACAATTGAACCTATGCCACTTGAACTTCCAACACAATTCGATATGTTATATGAAATGTGGAAATATAGAGATACCGATTTTAAAAATGCGAAGCTCAATTCACTAAAATATGATATTATTAATAATCTCTACGATTATTTTTCTTATTGGGGACTTTTGATGTCATATGATACAGTTAGCGGCTATTGTGTATATAAAAAGCCACTTTATCCAAGAAGTGAAGAAGTTAAAAAATCCCATCAAAAAAAGATGCTTGCTTTTAGAAAGATATTTGCTAATTTGCATGAAAATCTATGTGAATTCGTTAATAATGCCGATTTGCCGATACAATAAAAAAAGAGCTATCTACATGACCTTTCAGTCAATATAGATAGCTCCATTTTACAGCTCCGCATAAAACACATCGGGCTATTGAGGTAACTTCTACTTTATCTTAGTAAGCTTATATCTTTTGCTGCATCCACCTGGGATACAACATCTTCCCAAGGGATCTGCACAAGTTTTCTTTGACTAGTCTTAATTTCGAGTATGACTTTATCTCCTTCAACGATAGCATCAAAAACTCGTTGTCCATTAAGAGTTGTATCGTGCAAATTTCTAATCTGTTTCCTAATTTTCACCATATACACTGCCTCCTCTTTTAAAATGGAATTTCTTCATCAAACTGTTGTGGCGGATCATCCTCATTTTCACCTTTCATGAAAGAATCAATGATATACCTGAATTCCTGCTTTACTTTTGGATGCTTTGTATTTTCAGCCACTGCTGCATAAAGGTTGTTAATGAACTCTGCCAGTTTGGAATCGCCATGATCACTGCACAGATATTGCGGTTCTTGTCCCGGTATGCTCATCCATATCTCTTTTGCAAAGACCTCCGAGTCATTGGTACGATACACACTCTTAGAAATATTCATGAGGTGCAAGTAGGCTCCATTCTTTAACCTCAATTCGAAACAATCCCCATGAATCGAAGTATGAACACCGAACGAATTTGAAACAAATACGACTCTTGAAACCTCTTCCGGGTACTCGCTCTCTCCCTCTTCATAGAAACGATGAAAATCAAATAATGGATGATTTGTAATACCATTCTGATCCGTTTCCATGTTGTTTAAACTTTCTGCCGAAACTCTTTCCCAGGCTAACAAATCATGAACTGTATCATGTTCCAACTTTTTCAAAAATGATATTAAATATCGTTCCGTCGGTGTGAGCGAAGATATATCCACTTTCAAAAGAGTATCGATACTAACATGGAGTACTTTTGCTATATTCATAATGAAATCAATACCTGGCCGACTTCCACCGTCCTTGCTAGTTCTAGATATATATCCGGCGCTGACACCTGCATCACTTTCAACCTCACCAATTTTCCGGTTCTCACTTTTTATTAAGAAGTCAACATTGTCAAACAGTACCTTAGGATTGAACTGTTCCGTCATATCTATCATTCCTCCTTTGATTATATGTAAATAATATCATGTTTTTACCTATACGTCAATATTTTAAAAAAGTTGATTTATAGGCCAATTATTCCGCAGTTCTGGTATCTTATTGAACTTAAGGATTTTCCCAGCGGTCATCCTTTACGGCAGTAACGATAAAAAGCTATCGTTACTGCCGTATTCTTATTGCCGTCTTTTTCTTCGCCTTTGCCTTAAGGCCACTCCCCTATTTCCAGGCACAAAAAAAGCCGGCCATCTGCCGACGTTTGCCAAGCCCCCGCTATATATGGACTTTTCCACTATGCACACCGTCCCCAATATTGTATCAATCCCAAGCATCTTTGCTCACAGATTACATCTTCCGGGTTGGGCGTCACCAGGTCCACCATCATACGGATGATATGCCGGGGCGTACGGAACTGACCATTGGTCCCGGCAGTAGCGATTTTGGACAACAGGTATTCATAGAGATCTCCCCGGATATCGCTGTCCTTCCAATCGATTTCGTCCATGGCCGTAACAATCTGTTCCAACAGTTGGGGTGTGGGAATCTTGAAAATGGCATCGGCCATGTATTTGGAATAGGCACTTTCTTCATCCCCGTGAAGTCCCTTGATAAAAGGAAATACCTGTTCCTGGACAATTTTATACATTTCTTCAGCAGGATAGTTTTTAAATTGGGACCACCGGCACAGCTGATGAGTTTCATCGAAGATACTGTTATAAGGAATTCCCAGCATCAGGCTGCTGGAACTTTTTTCGTTGTCCACCACATCCAGTTCCCGGATGAACATCAGGTACGTAATCTGTTCGATCACATCCAGCGGATTGGTAATTCCACCGGTCCAAAACATTTGCCAAAGACGGTCTACTTTATTTTTCAGTTCACCAGTAATCACAGCCAGCACCCCTTGTACGGATTATTCATTCAAGCAAAGCATCATGAAGCCATTATATCATACTTTTCAGTTTTCCTCTTCTCAAGGAAGCAGGTCATTTGTGTCAACAGGTTCTCGTTGAAACCTTTATCACAGTATAGTTATCCATTCATATCCGAAAGTGAAGCGTGCTGCATGACCTCCGGCCAAACCCATCCACCGTCCTGTGGACGGTCCCCCTTCCCTTTCAGGGAAGGACTTCAACGTGGTATGCCTGCTTATGCCCCCATGGTATGTAGAGCTTTGTCTTTTTGATCTTTTTTTCTCTTATTAAACTATATTATATTAATCTATACTATACTAATCTATGCCGCCATCTGACGGACATCCTGGATACCCGTTGGTATGCCATTGGTTGCCCGGGGAAACGGACCCCCGTGCAGGCGGGCGGCTCTGGCGATATTTTGCCTTCGGCAAAAATCTTGAACCGCCCCTACGGCGGTGGGCGTGGCATAGGATGAAAATCGGACCGCACGACTGTACCGGCTGGCACCAACGCAACTGTCTTTACATCCTTGCCCTTCCATGTAAACTGTGGGATAATTAATAGAGTGAAAAAAAGAAGCAAAACAGCACTGGAAACAAGGAGATGGCACTATGGTAGCAGCAGACTGTATGGGAAAGTACATTCTCCAGCACTTGGAGGAGGCACTGGAAAACCACTGGGTCCAGGTGTATTATCAGCCGGTGATCCGTACCCTTACAGGGGATCTGTGCGGTCTGGAGGCCCTGGCCCGATGGGTGGACCCCCAGTCGGGAATCCTTTCCCCGGCCACCTTCATCCCGGTGCTGGAAGAGGCCCGGCAGATCCACCGGCTGGATGCTTATATGCTGGAAGAAGTGTGCCGCACCATCCGCCAGCGGCTGGATGCCAACCTTCCCATCATCCCGGTTTCCTTCAACCTGTCCCGGTATGATTTCTCCAGCCTGGATGTTTTTTCCCTGGTGGAAGATACCCGGCAGAAATACAACATTCCCCGGGATTTCCTCCATGTGGAGATTACGGAAAGCGTCCTGGCCCAGAATGCGGGAGAGGTGCATCAGGAAGTGGACCGGCTCCGGGCTGAAGGCTACGAGGTGTGGCTGGATGATTTCGGCAGCGGCTTCTCTTCTCTCAACATCCTGAAGGACTTCCAGCTGGATCTGATCAAGCTGGACATGGGCTTCCTCCGGAATTTTACGGAAAAGTCCCGGACCATTGTTTCTTCAGCCATTACCATGGCCAAGCGTCTGAGGCTCAAGACCCTGGTGGAAGGGGTGGAAACCCGGGAACAGGCGGACTTTTTGGCCTCCATCGGCTGCGGACGGCAGCAGGGCTTCTACTATGGAAAGCCCCAGCCTCTGAAGGATACCCTGGCTTTGATGGAACAGGAAAAACGGGTGGTGGAACCCCGGAAGTGGTGCCACTATTATGACCGGGCCAGCGGCGAAATCCACGAAACGAACAGTCCCCTGGCTCTTTTTGGCATGGATGAAAAAGGGGCCATCCGTTATCTTTATACCAATGGGGCTTATGACAATGCCATCCGCCACATGGGCTATACCCTCCAGGAGATCCAATACAATCTGAATCATCCGGAAAACAGGGATGCCCTCCGCACCTACCTGTTCTGTGTGGAACGGTCCCGGACCACGCACCGACCGGAATCCTATGTCTACATCGACGGCGGAGATTACGTGCTGGTCCGGCTCCAGGTGGTCTGTGAGATGAACGGCCATCTGCTGATCACCACCACCCTCACCAACGTTTCCCAAAGCAACGCCCAGATCCGCCAGAACAAAATGGATGCCAATCTCCGGTATCTGTACAGCATGTTCGATGATGTGAACCTGGTGGATTTGAAAAAAAATACCATTGAGATGCTTTATGCCAACAACAACTCCAGCCATGTGTCCAGTCCCCGGAAGTTCCAGGATATCCGGACGGCCTTGAAGGATTTTGCCCGGAAGAGGATATTCGAGGAAGACCAGGCGACTTATCTGGCCTTCACGGACCCGGACACCGTGCTGGCCCGCATCCAGAAAAGCCCCACCGGAAGGATTTCCCAGCTGTTCCGGTGCCGGAACAGCACGGGCAACTACACCTGGCGGGAATGTATGGCCATCCAGCTGACCCATGGGGACAGTTCCCAGATCAAATATTTCTGGAAGGACCGGAACCGCCGTTTTCGGGGGGCCAGCCAGGCCTTTCTGGACCATTACGGCTTCCAGTCTGAAAAAGAGATTATCGGGAAAACCGATGAGGACATGAACTGGCACCGGGATAATATCCCCTACCGACAGGATGAACTGGATGTCCTGCAAAAGGGAATCACTGTTAAAGACGTGCCGGGAGAATGTATCGTAAAAGGCCAGCTCCATCCCATTACCTGCAGCAAATGGCCCCTGTACTGGAACGGGCAGATCATCGGGCTTATGGGATATTTTCTGGATATGGAGAAACTGAACCGAAAGCTGCGTCACGAACTCCCCACACCCTATGATGATGTAATATCCGGTCTGCGGAACCGGCAGGGATTCCTGGAAGACCTGATCCACTGCCAGGAAGATACAGAAGGAGAGGCCCGCCTCTATTGTCTGATTTTACTGGAAAGCTGTTTTGACAACTATCTGAAAAAAAGCTACGAACCGGCTCTGCTCCAGGATCTGATCCGGAAAGAGGCTCAGATTATCCAGAACCTGGCTGGCAAAGATTCCGCCATTTCCCGGCTCTACAATTCCACCTTTGCCATTATCCGCCGGGAAGCCAACCCGGAAGAATCGGAAGCCCTGGCCCGGAAGATCCAGAAACGGCTCCAGGCCATCCACCAGGTCAACGGGAACCCGGTAACGGTAACTTTCCGCTGGAGCATCGTCCATTCCACCGATCCTCTGCTGAAGAAAAAAATCGGTCCCAGCCAGATCTATCGGCTGGTGCTGAAGAAGTTGAGGGAAGAATAAAAGGGACTGCTGCACGCAACGTGCAGCAGTCCCTTTTATTCTTCCACCACTTCCGCCTTGAACACCATAATGGTATCCGCATCGCTGCAGCAGAACTCGGCGGTGCCTTTAGGCTGGCCGGGGATCTGGCCTCCGTACCGGAGAATGTCGATGTAGGGAAAGGCACAATGCATGGCCATGGGGCAGATTTTGCCCCGGTCTTCGTCGAAATCGAAGACCTCCCCCACATGATGGCCCCGGTGGCAGCCCATCTTCCCCCGCCGGTCGGTAACGGTGATCCGGATCTTCGGTCTGCGTCCAGCCATGGCTTTCTCCCTATTCCAGGGTCAGCAGCAGAGCCATTTTAAAGGGCTTTTCTGCCTTCACCCAATGGAGCCCGTTTTTGGCGAACCGGAACTGTTCCCCCGCTTTCAGTGTATGGGCCTTTCCTTCGTAACCGATGATCCCTTCCCCGTCCAGGGCAAAGATCAGGGCATCCCCGGGGGCCGCATGTTCACTGAGACCGGTGCCGGCGTCAAAAGCCATGACCACGAATTTCATCTTTTCATTGTGGACCACATCCATATTCACGATCCGGCCTTCCTGATAGGGCAGCAATTCTGCCAGTTTGAATGCTTTGCCTGCTTCCACTGCTTTGTTCATGATATCCTCCTTCTGAATCTCTACTTCCACATACACCGTATCCACTTCTGCGCTCATGCCCACAGGGACTCCTGTAGGAGTCAGGATGCTCTGACCCGGTTCCAGCACCGTGCCTGCCAGGGCTCCGGTGAGCTGGAGCCGGCCTTCCTGGACCAGGAGCAGTTTGTAATAGGGATAGATCTCCCCGCTGATGTCCGTCCCAGCCCCCAGAGAAAAGACCCACACCGGGTTCCGTCCTCCGGCGATCTGCTGGGAAACCGTGCACCCGGCCACCGGCTGATGGGTCCGGCCCAGAGAAAACACCTGTCCCGCCGTCAGTTTCATGGGTACCACCTGCTTTCCTTTTGTTGGTTGTATTGTAACATGGGAAAAAGGGAAAGTACGTTGGTGAGACAACGGAAAAGGGGTGTTGCACGTTATGTTCAACACCCCCCTTTTTTATTCCTCCCCCTCCGGCAGCTTCTGGAAGAACTTCCGGATCAGCACAACTGCCAGGAGGAAGCCGCAGAAATCGGAAACGCTCTGGCTCCATTCCAGGCCGGTGATCCCCAGAGCCCTGGGCAGCACCAGCAGAGTGGGAATCAGGAACAGACCGCTGCGTCCGGCGGCCACCAGCATGGCTCCGGCGGTTTTCCGGGTGGTCTGGAGACACATGTTGGTTAAAATGGTGAGAGGCACCAGGAAGAAGGTAAGGGCCTGGCACCGTAAGGTACGGGACCCGATGGCAATCACCAGGGGATCATCCCGGAACTGTTCCAGAATGGGTACCGCCCACACAATGGCAGCGGCAGCGGCTATGAGAGCGAACAGGGTGCCGCTTTTCACCGCAAACCAGAAGCCTTCCCGGAGCCGGCGGTACTTTTTGGCTCCGTAGCTGAACCCGCACACCGGCTGGAAACCCTGGCCGAAGCCGATGATCACGGAGGCCGCAAAGAAACTGAGCCGGGTGACGATGGACATAGCCGCAATAGCTGCATCCCCGAAGGCCCCGGCCGCCACATTGAGGAAAATGGTGGACAGGCTCTGGGTGCCCTGGCGGATCAGGGACGGAGCCCCGCCGGCGATGATTTCCTTCAGGATGGGCCAGGATGGATGCATGTTCTTCAGCCGGATGGGGATGTTGGCCCCCTGCCGGGTCATGAAAAGGAGGATGCAGAAACTGACAAACTGGCTGAGGATGGTGGCATAGGCTGCCCCGGCCACCCCCAGATGGAACTGGAAGATAAAGAGAGGATCCAGGAACACGTTGAGGAATCCTCCGATGGTGATCCCCACCATGGCAAAGGCGGCGCTGCCCTGGAACCGGAGATGGTTGTTCATCACCAGGCTGGACATCATTACGGGCGCCCCCACCAGGATCACGCTCATGTACTGGACTGCATAGGGCAGGATGGTAGGGGTGGAACCGATAAGGGTAGCCAGCTGGGGAGCGAACAGGTTCCCCACCACTGCAATCAGAAGGCCGCAGAGAAACACGTACAGGAAGCTGGTGGAAGCCATGGTTTCCGCCTCCGGCCGGCGTCTGGCCCCCAGGAGCCGGGAGATGCTGTTGCCGGAGCCGATGCCGAAAAAGAAGGCAATGGCATGGATGATGGCCATGGTGGCAAAGGTGACCCCCACCGCTGCAGTGGAGGCGGTATCGATTTTGCTGACGAAATAAGTGTCCGCCATATTGTAGAAGCTGGTGCACATCATGCTGATAATGGAGGGCAGGGCCAGGGAAGCAATCAAAGGCTTCACCGGGGCCTCCAGCATCTTCTGGTACTTTCTGGCTTCTTTGGAAGGCTGAGGTGCTGTATCTGACATAAGAAAACCGCCAATCTGTCCGGACTGGGCTGGACAAGTATTTTTTCTATTATACCATAAAGGAGCTGTTGCATGAGCAACAGCTCCTTGTCAATGGTCAATTGTCAATGGCCGATGGAGGCTCTTATTTCCCCAGGGCATCTGCCTGGATGATGGCGGCATAGAGCTGATCTTCGGTTACGTCGGCCACCATGTTGTGGATGCTTTCTCCGGGCACACAGGCAGCTCTGGCAATCTGCCGGATCTGTTCATCGGTGGTGATGCCCAGTTCGGCCAGGGTGGTGGGCAGGCCTACTTCTTTGCAGAAGCCCTGGACATCCCGGAATTCATCCTCTTCCACCCCTTCCAGCACCAGCTGGACCAGGGTACCGAAAGCCACACAGTTTCCGTGAGGAGCGCTGTGACCGCCCAGGGAGGTGATCCCGTTGTAGAAGGAATGGGCACAGGCCAGCCCGCCGTTGTCCGCCCCCACCCCGGACAGGTACACATTGGTCTCGATGATGGCATCCAGGGCCGGGGTCACCACCTGGTGTTCCACGGCGGTTTTGGCCTGGGCCCCGTAGTTCCGGAGGTTTTCGTAGCACAGTTCACACAGGGCCATGGCGGACCGGGTGATCCCGCCGTTTTCCAGGCTGGGCGCATCGGTCCGATAGCAGGCCCGGGCTTCAAAATAGGTCCCCAGGGCATCCCCCATGCCGGCCACCAGGAACTTCACCGGTGCATGGGCGATGATATAACTATCCACCAGCACCCCGTCCGGATTGTTGGGATAGAACAGGTAGCTGTTGAAGGAACCGTCGTCGTTATAAATCACGGACAGCCCGGTGCAGGGAGCATCAGTGGCTACCACTGTGGGAATGATCACCACCCGTTTTCCTTCGTAATGAGCCGTGGCTTTGGCGGTATCGATGGCGGACCCGCCGCCGACCCCTACCACCACATCGATGTTTTCCGCCCGGACCATTTTCCGGAACTTGTCGATTTCCCCTACACTGGAGATGCCTCCGAACACTTCGTAGTGCCGGTGGGTATCGCTGGTGCCGAAGCTTTCTTCCAGTTTGTTATGGCAGGTCCGGTGGCCGCTCCGGCTGCAGATGAACAGCCAGTTCTTCCCCAGATCCTTGAAATAATCGTAGAATTCCTTCAGGGCTCCACTCCCCTGTACATATTTCAGCGGTGCACGCATGAGACGCAGTCTTGCCATAGTGAGTTCCTCCTTTGTACTGAAAATCTCTCTCAACCAGAGAAATCGTGTCCTTTGGAGACAGATTTTTGTTTATTGTATTATACCATAAAAGATAAGTTTTTAACAATAATTATTGATTCTTTAAAAGATAAACAAAACGGTTTTCTATAAGTTTTATGCCTTGCGTGTTTTTTCCAAAAATTCAGTAGGCGAACGTTCCAAAATATGTTACAATAGTTTTACAGAGTTTTTACATTTTTACAAAGTCTTTATAAAGGAGGAAGATTTGTATGAAACTCAAAAAGTGGCTGGCTGCGTCCGCCATCTGTGCCCTGGCCCTGGCTGTTGGTGCCTGCGGGGGCAAGAAAGCTCAGAAAGCGTCCGGTGAATGGAAACCCAACAAGGACATCAAGGTCATTGTAGCCTACAAGGCAGGGTCCGGCACGGATACCGGTGCCCGGGTACTCTGCAAGGATGCGGAAAAATTCGTAGGCAAGACCCTGATCATCGAAAACAAACCCGGCGCTGACGGAAAGATCGGCTGGACGGAACTGTCAAAAGCCAAACCGGACGGCTACACCATCGGCTTCATCAACCTGCCCACCTACACCACCCTGGCTCTGGCCAAGAATGCTTCCTTCGATGACAAGAGCATCGTTCCCATCTGCAACCATCTGAAGGAAACCGGGGTTGTGGTAGTCCGGAAGGACAGCCAGTTCAACAGCCTGAAAGATCTGGTGGAATATGCCAAAGCCCATCCGGGCGAACTGAAGGCTTCCACCAACGGGGTACAGGCTTCCAACCACACGGCAGCCCAGCTGCTGTCCACCACCGCCAAGTTCAAATACAATGCGGTGCCTTACGGCGGTACTGCTGACCAGCTGCTGGCCCTGCGCCAGGGCGAAGTGGACTTCTCCTGCGCCAAACTGGGGGATGTGGAACCTCTGATCCGGGGCAGCAACGCAGCCCTGAAACTGTTGGGCGTATTCTCTGAAAAACGCCTGGACAACTACAAAGATGTGCCCACCCTGGGTGAACTGGGCTACTACAACAAGTGGTACGGCTCCGCCCGTGCTCTGGTGGCTCCCAAAGGCACTCCGGAAAACATCATCAAATTCTATGAAAATGCCTTTAAGATGACCATGACCGATGAACAGACCATCCGTGACCACAAGAACGCCGGTCTGGAACTCCACTACATGGACAGCAAGGAACTGGGCAAACTGATCCAGGAACAGATGACCTTCTGCAAAGACGTGGTCAGCAAACTGTACCAGGACGCCTGAATGACACAAGCGGAATAAATCGGGGGCTGCCAGGGTGCAGCCCCTCTTTTGAGGGGAAACCATTATGAAAAAATCGGAACTCAGTGTAGTGATCTTCATGCTGGGATTCTGTGCCTTCTTCTTTTACGAGACACTGCAACTGCCTCCGGCGGCACAGAGCTATCCCAAATTCGTCATCGGCCTGTTGGCCGTGCTGACTCTCATGCAGCTGGTGAAGATGGCCTGCAGCTGCCACGGCCATTTCACCATTGTCAACGATCTGCCGGAAGTGTGGACCCATTTCCTGCCCAGGCAGTTCTTCACCTTCCTGATTGCCTCCATCCTTTTCTTTGTGCTGATGGTGCTGATCGGATTTTATCCTTCTGCTATTTTATATCTCCTGTTCATGCTGCACTTTTTCCACATTGAAAAGAAGTATATGGCCATCACCCTGGTGGTGCTCATGGCCCTGATCTATATTGTCTTCAGCGAATTCCTGTCCGTGCCTCTGCCGGACGGCCTGCTGCTGGAAGAACTGCTCTAGGAAAGGGAGGATGAAAGAATGGAAAATCAATACGCATTGATGGCCATGGGGTTCATCAACGCCCTTTCGCCTATAAATATCGTCATTATGATCGCCAGCGTGACCATGGGGATCGTCATCGGGTGCATGCCCGGGCTTTCGGCGGCCATGGGGGTGGCCCTGCTGCTGCCCCTGACCTTTGGGATGGAACCTTCCGCCGGGCTGATCATGCTGGGAGGCATCTACTGCGGGGCCATTTTCGGGGGCTCCATTTCCGCCATCCTGATCCACACCCCCGGTACACCGGCATCGGCGGCCACAGCCATCGACGGGTATGCCATGACTTTAAAGGGCAAGGCCGGGAAAGCCCTGGCCACTGCCTGTATCGCTTCTTTCTGGGGCGGACTGTTAAGCTGCATTTCCTTGTATTTCTTTGCTCCCATGCTGGCCAAACTGGCCATGGAATTCGGCAGTCCGGAATACTTCTGGCTGAGCCTCTTCGGCCTCACCATCATCGCCGGGATCAACACGGATTCCATGATCCTGGGGCTCATGTCCGGGGCCTTCGGGCTGGTTCTCTCCACCATCGGCATGGACCCCATGCAGGGGGTAGAACGGTTCATGTTCGGCCAGGATTCTCTCTATAACGGCATCAACATCACCTGTGCCCTGATTGGTCTCTTTTCCATGAGCCAGGCCTTTATCCTGGCGGAAAAAGCCATTGTGAAACGGGCCAAAGCCGCCAAGTTCAGTGACCGGATCATGCTGACCCTGAAGGAAATGAAACAGATCACCCCCACGGTGCTCCGGAGCTGGATCATCGGGAACATCATCGGCATCCTGCCCGGAGCCGGGGCTTCCATTGCCTGTTTTTTAGGCTACAACGAAGCCAAACGGTTCTCCAAACATCCGGAAGAATTCGGCAAGGGCTCCATTGAAGGGATTGCCGGGTCGGAAGCGGCCAACAACGCAGTAACCGGCGGTTCCCTGATTCCCACACTGACTCTGGGGATTCCCGGGGAAAGCGTTACCGCCGTGCTTATGGGCGGGCTGATCATCCACGGGCTCCAGCCGGGACCGGAACTCTTTACAAAGTATGCTCCCATGACGTATACTTTCTTTGGCGGATTCGTGGTCATCCAGTTCTTCATGCTGCTGATCGGCCTTTTGGGCTGCCGTCTGTTCGCCAAGATTGCCCGGGTGTCCGATGCCATCCTGATTCCCAGCATCTTCGTGCTGTGCGTGGTGGGTTCTTTTGCCATCAACAACAGTGCCTTTGATGTGAAGGTGATGTTTGTGTTCGGGGTCATCGGGTATCTCATGCGGAAATGCAACATGAACACCGCTGCGGTTGTGCTGGCTCTGATTTTGGGGCCTTTGGGCGAAAAAGGACTGCGCCGGAGCCTGAGCCTTTCCGGCGGGGATACCAGCATCCTGCTGTCCACCAACATCTGCAAGATCCTGCTGGCCCTGTGCCTGCTGTCCCTGCTCTCTCCCTTTGTGATGAAGTTCTTCAAGAAGGAAAAGAAAGCGGACGAAGCGGCCCTCGCGGCAGAAGACAAGGAAATAGACGAAGCAGACAAAAAATAATAAACGGAATGGAACAAGTGCCTTCTCACATCAAAAGACCCCTTGCGATGGAAGACGGACGGATTAAAGGGGGTGCTGCGCTGCAGCACCCCCTGTCAATTCTCAACGGTAAAAGGAAGGAACCCGGCAGCGGGTTCCAGTAAATGGAAACGCAGCCTGCGGCTGCTAACCCACCACCAGCCTGACGGCTGGTCCCCCGCCCTTGAAAAGGGCGGATAATGGGTATGTGAGGAGGTCTTTTTATGGAAGAAACCCGTGTGGCGATTTTGGGAATCATTGTAGAGGATCCGGATGCGGTGGAGGACCTGAACTCCATCCTTCATGACTTTGGTCCCTATGTAATCGGGCGGATGGGGATTCCCTACCATGCCCGGAACATCCACATCATCAGCGTGGTGGTGGATGCCCCTCAGGACATTATCAGCAACCTGTCCGGCCGGATCGGGAAGCTGCCGGGGGTGTCCTCCAAGACAGCCTATGCCAAGGTCACTTCCGGCCACGAGAACCATGAAGGGTAAGATCCGGTTGGTCCTGCCCTTTGTGCTGGTGTTCCTGCTGTGGGCCTGGGCATCGGCAGAAGGGATCTGGAGCAGCTACATCCTCCCCTCTCCCGGCCAGGTGTGGGACACCTTTCTCCACATGGTCCGGAACGGGGAGCTGGTCCGGCACATCCTGATCAGCCTCCGGCGGATCCTTACCGGGTTCTTCTGGGCCTTTCTGGCCAGCTGCCTTCTGGCCAGCCTGAACCTGCTGTTTCCCCGGCTCCGGGCCTGCTACGGAGGGCTCCTGGAAGTGTTCCGCCATGTACCGCCCCTGTCCCTGATTCCCCTGCTGATCCTCTGGTTCGGCATCGGGGAACTGCCCAAGACCATCATCATCGTGCTGGCTTCCTTCTTCCCCATGTACCTGAACATGGACGACGGGTTCCGCCGGTGTGACCGGAAGCTGCTGGAAGTGGGCCAAATGCTGGGGTTCTCTCCCTGGAAGGCCCTGTGGAAGATCCGGCTGCCAGCGGCCCTGCCCGGGATCCTCACCGGACTCCGGGTGGGCATGGGCTACAGCCTCCGGGCCATTATCGGGGCGGAAATGATAGCTGCCGACAGCGGACTGGGGTATCTGATCCTGGACGCCCAGGCCATGAGCCGCAGCGACAAAGTGTTCATCGGCATCCTGACCATCGGAGCCCTGGGCCTTTTGCTGGATGGGATCTTTGCGGCAGTGGAAAGGAGGCTGCTCCGTTGGATGCGCTGAAGCTGGACCATATTACCAAAACCTATGGTGCCCGGGTGGTGCTCCGGGACCTTTCCCTGGCTCTTTCGCTCCGGGAATGTACGGTGATCCTGGGGAAAAGCGGCTGCGGGAAGACCACCCTGCTGCGCATCCTGGCGGGGCTGGAAACGCCGGATGCCGGCACTGTGGAAAAACCGGCCGGGCTGAAACTGGGCATGATGTTCCAGGAGGCCCGGCTGTTCCCCTGGCTCACCTGCCGGGAAAACATCGCCCTGGGACTGCCCAAAGGGGCGGACCCGGGAGAAACGGACCACTGGCTGGACCTGGTCCAGCTGACGGATGCAGCGGGCCAGTACCCGGCCCAGCTGTCCGGAGGCATGCAGCAGCGGGCCTCCCTGGCCCGGACCCTGGCCATGCACAGCAGCCTGATCCTCATGGACGAACCCTTTGCGGCCCTGGATTACTTTACCCGGGGCCAGCTCCAGCAGGAACTCCGGTCCATGGTGGAAAAGCTTTCCATGGGAGTGGTGCTGGTGACCCACAATGTGGACGAGGCCCTGACCCTGGGGGACCGGCTTCTGATCTTGAAAGAAGGCCGGATTGCCCAGGAACAGTACCTGCCCCCGGGCCAACGGGACCTGCTTTCCCCGGGGCTGATCGAAGCGAAAAAAAAGCTGCTGGAGGGGCTGCTGCAGCCCGGCAGCGGCCCGTTAAACGGTCAACGACTGAAAGAAGGAACCTGCTCCAGCCGGTTCCTTTGAAGAGAAACGCCGCTGAAGCGGCTAACCCACCACCAGCCTGACGGCTGGTCCCCCGCCCTTGTCGAGGGCGGATATCCCCTGAGACGAAAGGATCTGTTACAAATGTCATTGAAGAAAAAACTCTCTGTTGCTCTTGCCTGCTGTCTGGTGGCAGTGGGAGCCCTGGCTGCCGGGTGCGGCAGCGGCAAATCCGCCCAGAAGGCGGCTCCCAAAATGGACAAGGTGAGCATCACCTATGTCCAGGCACCCCTGAACATCCCTTCCATTGTGGAAAAGGCCAACCAGAGCTTTGAGAAGAAGTTCAAGGAAAAGAACATCACCGCCTCCTACTCCACCATCACTTCCGGAGCGGATCAGACGGCTGCCCTGGCCAGCGGGGACATCCAGTTCCTGAACTGTGTGGGCGGTTCTTCCGTGCTCCTCAGCGCTGCCAACGGCAACGACATCAAGATCATCAGCCTGTACTCCCAGGCTCCCAAGGCCTTCAAGCTGTTCTCCAAGGACGGCAGCATCCAAAGTGCCGCTGACCTGAAGGGCAAGACCATTGCCGGGCCCAAGGGCACCATCCTCCACGAACTGCTGGCCGCTTATCTCCAGCAGGCCGGGCTTTCCATGAACGATGTGAAGTTCGTTTCCATGGGCCTTCCTGCCGCCGCTTCCGCCCTGGAAAACGGCAGTGCTGACTGTGCTCTCCTGGCCGGTCCTCTGGCCTACAATGTGGAAAAGAAGGGCATGCACGTGGTCACCACCGGAGAAGGGCTGGTATCCGGCCTGACGGTTACCGCAGTCAGCGGCAAGTTCTACAAGGAACACAAGGACCTGGTGGATACTTTCCTGGCCGTCCAGAAGGAAACCCTGGACTTCATGAAGAAGAATCCGGACAAGGCCCTGGAAATGACCGCCAAAGCCACGGAACTGAAACCGGAAGCCGTAAAGGAAATGGCTCCCCTCTATGATTTCAGCATGACCATTACCCCCGAAGCCATCGCCTCCCTGAAGAAGACCCAGGATTTCCTGGTTGCCTCCGGGATGATGGAAAAGAAAGTGGATGTGGATGCGTTGTTTGTAAAGTAAGTAAAAAAAAGAAGCTGTTGCCAGCTGCAACAGCTTCTTTTTTTTACTTTCAGCGAGGTTCCACCAGCAATTTGATGGCGGTCCGTTCTTCACCGTCGATGTTGATATCAATGAACGCGGGAACACATACCAGATCCATACCATGAGGAGCCACAAACCCCCGGGCAATGGCGATGGCTTTCACTGCCTGGTTCAGGGCACCAGCCCCAATGGCCTGGATTTCAGCTTTACCGTTTTCTCTCAATACACCTGCTAACGCACCTGCTACAGAATTCGGATTGGATTTTGTCGAAACCTTTAGTACATCCATGTTCGGTTCCCCCTCATCATTTTTTGTGATGTTTGGAAAATGTTCAATACGCAGTACTCCAATCAGTGTTGCAATGAGTGAATCGTTTCCCAAAAATCAATTTATGGATATTATAACATACTTTAGGAAATTTGTTACACATTTTTTTGATTTTACAAATTTATTACATGAATTTTTAACAGGCTTCTTTTTTCAGGAAGTACAGTAGAAGCGCTGACAGGGTTTTTGCATCAAAAATGTCTTCTGACATGACCATCTGTTTAACTTTTTCTTCCGGAATCACTTCCACCTGGAGGAATTCATCGGCATCGGGATGCATCTTTCCCTGGTGGAGACCGGTGGCCAGGAACAGATGGATGGTTTCGTTGGTGAATCCGGGGGTAGTGACAATAGAAGTCATCCGGGTCCAGTGATCGGCGGTAAGACCGGTTTCTTCGGACAGTTCCCGCTGGGCGCTGGGGAGGATTTCTTCCCCTTTTTCCAGTTTGCCCGCCGGGATCTCGTAGATCACCGAATGGACAGGATACCGGAACTGCTTTACAAACACCATGCTGCCGTCTTCCATTACCGGCAGGATCCCCACGGCTCCCTGGTGGAGGATGTATTCCCGGGTGGAATCATTGCCGTTGGGCAGTTTCACCTGGTCCACATAGAGATGGAGCAGACGGCCTTCAAAGGCGGTCCGGGTAGAAAGCTGTTTTTCATCCAGCCGATCATCGTGTAGGGTTTTCATGAATGTCAGACTCCTTCGTTTCTTTGAATTTGGCGGCCATAGCCAACAGTTCCTTGGCATTTTCCCGGGCAGAACGGGAGGTATTGGTGCCGCCGGTCATACGCATGATCTCCTGAATCCGTCCTTCCGGATCCAGCACATCCACCTGGCTGATGGTGCTGCCTTTTTCCGCGCTTTTATGGATGTACAGCTGATGGTCGGCGAAGCAGGCGATCTGGGCCAGGTGGGTGATGCACAGCACTTGCCGCTCCCGGGCGATGAGGGCCATTTTTTCCGCCATTTTCTGGGCGGTAACGCCCCCCACCCCGGTGTCGATTTCGTCGAAGATCATGGTGGGCACCCCGAACTTCTTCATCATCACCGTCTTGAGAGCCAGGGCGAACCGGGACAGTTCACCGCCGGAAGCGATCCGGCCCAGAGGCTTCAGATCCATCCCCGCATTGGCGGAAAACAGGAACTGGATGCTGTCCTGGCCCCGGCCGTGGCATTCGGGCAGCCGGGTAAACTGAAGATCCACCCGGCCTTCAGGCATGGCCAGGTCCCGGATATGGGGCAGCAGGGCCTTCACCAGGCCGGCAGCGGCTTTCTTCCGGGCGGCCGTGAGTTTGTCCGCTTCCGTCTGCATTTCTGCCTTCAGGATGGCTTCCTGTTTCCGGAGCCGGGCCAGGGTGGATTCCAGGGACAGGAGCCCTTCATATTCCGCCTGGGCCTTGTCCCGGTAGGCCAGTACCTCTTCCAGGCTGCCTCCGAATTTCTGCTTCAGCCGGTACAGCAGGTCCAGCCGTTCCTGGGCCGCTTCCAGGGTATCCCGGTCATCATGATCCGCCGCCAGAATGTCCCCCAGGGACTGGCGCACGTCTTCCAGGGTTTCCCAGGCAGAATCCATACTTTCCGCATAGGGTTTCAGCTCAGGCGCATAGTCCAGCACCCCTTCCAGAGTGGTCCGGGCGGTGTTGATGGCATCCAGGGCACTGGGGCCGCTGTCTTCGCCCCCTTCCAGGTAGTGATGGGCTTCCCCCACTGCCTGGAGGATTTTTTCCTGGTTGCTCAGCTTCCGGACCGTTTCCCGGAGCTGATCATCTTCTCCCGGCTGGATATGGGCTTCGTCAATTTCCTTGATTTCTGCTTCCAGCCGCTCCAGGTCTTCGGTCTGGTGGGCATCCTTCAGCAGCCACTTTTTCACCGTTTCCCTGGCTTTGTCATAGGCCACGAATTTTTCCTGGTATTTTTCCAACAGGGTCTGGAGCCATGGTTCCAGGTGGTCCAGGATGGTGAGAGCCGCCCCGGGGGCCAGCAGAGTCTGGTTCTCGTGCTGACCGTGGATGTCCACCAGCTGGCTGGCCAGACGGGTGAGCACGTACACCGGCACCTGCCGCTCGTTTACAAAGGCCTGGCTCTTGCCCCCGGCAGTGACCTTCCGGCGGAGGAACAGGGTGTCTTCCCCCAGATCCAGATCCAGTTCCCGGAGGATGTCATGGACATTTTCCAGCCCCTCGATGTCGAACACCGCCTGGATCCAGTAGGAATCCGCCCCTTTCCGCAGGTAGTCCCCGCTGGCCCGGCTGCCCAGTACAATGCTGAAGGCGTCGATCAGGATGGATTTCCCGGCGCCGGTTTCCCCGGTGAACACATTGAACCCCGGGGTAAAGTCCACCCGCAGATGGTCGATCAGGGCAAAATTGTGCACTTCCAAGGAATTCAGCATGTCAGCGTCCTTTCTTGACCATGAGCCGCTGCTTCACCGTCTCCACATGGTCCTTGGAATCCACGATCAGGAGCACCGTATCATCGCCCCCTACGGTCCCCAGCAGTTCCTTCCAGCTGAGATGGTCCAGGGCATAGGCCACAGCCTGGGCAGTGCCCGGCAGGGTATGGAGGACGATCAGGTTCTCGGCGGAACTGATGGTAAGGGTGTAGCCCCGGAGGGTGTCCTCCAGCCGTTCCGTGGTCAGGATCTTGCTGTTTTCCGAAGGGAAGGAATATTTGTACCGTCCGTCCTCATCGGGGATCTTGATCAGCATCATTTCTTTGATGTCCCGGGACACGGTGGCCTGGGTCACGTTGAAGCCAGCCTTCTTCAGAGCTTCTGCAAGATCACTCTGGGTTTCGATCTGCTGGTTCTTGATGATGTCTTTAATGGCTTCCTGTCTGGATATTTTCATGGTCTTTCCGCTTGCCTCCTAAAGAATGGTCTGACCTTCATTTTTCAGCATCCTGTCCTGCCAGGTCGCATAGTAGGACAGGGGATTGATGCGCACGAACCGGGCATCACAGGGACTTTTTTCGATCAGGGCCCGCTGGTTCCAGGCCAGATGGCTTACCGTCATCCCGTCCGCGGAAATCAGGATGGTTTCGTAAGGAGGACGGGGGGCGATTTCAATGGCATGCTCCATGGGGATCACCAGAGGACGGGCATGGAGGGCATGAGGGCAGATGGGGGTGATGATGCTGGCCTTCAGGCTGGGATGGACCACCGGTCCCCCTGCCGAAAGGGAATAGGCCGTAGACCCGGTGGCGGTGGCAATGATCAGCCCATCGGAAGGGGCGTTGGCGGTAGGTTCCCCGTCGATCTTCAGACTCAGCCGGGTAAGCCGGGACCGGTCCCCGCTTTCCAGCACCATGTCGTTGAGGGCATGGGCCTTGCAGATCATCTTCTCTCCCTGCCATACCGTAAGCTGGAGCATGTTCCGTTTTTCCAGGATGTATTCTCCCGCCTTTACCTTCAGTAGGGCCTTGTACAGATCCGGAGCCCCCACTTCCGTCAGGAATCCCAGTTTCCCCATGTTCACCCCCAGCAGGGGGATGTTCAGCTGGGTCACGTACCGAGCAGCCCGGAGGATGGTCCCGTCTCCCCCCAGGGTCAGAGCCATGGAAAGCTGGGACAGACTGGCCGGGTCTTCCTGGTCATAGCCGGGTACTCCGTAGCTTTCGGCGATTTCCCGGGGGAACACCACCGGGATCTCTTCCGCCTTGCAGAATTCCACCAGCTTGGGCAACAGGGCCCGGACCTTCTCTTTGGGCAGATTGGGGAACACCCCCAGCCGCAGTCTTTTTTCCATTGTGCCACCCCTCATTTCTCCATTTCTCCTGGTTCTTTTTATTTTTCCAGGGTCTCATGGGAAGCTGCCACCACTTCCCGGATCCGTTCCGGTGTTACGGTGTCTTCCCCTTCTTTCCCCATGTAGAACAGGTATTCAATGTTCCCTTCCGGTCCCCGGATGGGCGAAAAATCCAGTCCCCGGGCCGCAAAGCCCAGTTCCCGGGCCTGGGCGATCACCTTTTCGATGACTTCCAGGTGCACCGCCGGATCCCGGACCACGCCTTTTTTCCCCACTTTCTCCCGTCCCGCCTCGAACTGGGGCTTGATCAGGGCGATGCCGAAGCCGTCGGGCTTCAGGATCTTGTAGGCACTGGGCAGCACCTTGTCCAGGGAAATGAAGGCCACATCAATGGTGAACACATCCACCAGTTCCCCCAGGGAATCCGCTTCCAGGAACCGGACATTGGTCCGTTCCATGTTCACCACCCGGGGATCCTGCCGGAGCTTCCAGGCCAATTGGCCATAGCCCACGTCGATGGCATAGACCTTGCTGGCTCCGTGCTGGAGGGCACAGTCCGTAAAGCCTCCGGTGGAGGCTCCCAGGTCCGCCACCACCTTCCCTTCCAGGGAAATGGGGAACACCTTCAGGGATTTGTCCAGTTTGTAGCCGCCCCGGCTCACAAAGGGCATCTTTTTCCCCAGCAGGGTGATCTTGGCATCGGGCTTCACCATGGTGCCGGGCTTGTCGATTTTCTGGTCGTTCACCAGCACTTCCCCGGCCATGATCACCGCCTGGGCCTTGCTCCGGGATTCAAAGAATCCCTGTTCCGTTAAAAACACATCCAAACGTTCTTTTTTCATAGTTCCTCTTTCCAGGCTTTGGCAATCACATCTGCCGCCCCTTCCGGATCCAGTTTCAAATCCTGGAGCAGCCGTTCCCGTTTCCCGTGGGGCACGTACAGATCCGGGATCCCCAGGTTCAGCACCCGGCAGTCTTTCAGCCGGCCCAACCGGTTCAGGGCATCCAGCACCCCTTCTCCGAAGCCTCCCGCCAGGGAGTTCTCTTCCAGGGTCACCAGCAGCTTTACCTGATGGCTGGCTTCTTCCAGGTCTTCTTTGTCCAGGGGCTTTACGAACCGGGCGTTCACCACCCCGGCGGAAAGGCCCTGTTTTTCCAGGATATCCGCCACTTTCCGGGCTGTATCCACCATGGTCCCCACCGCCCACAGGTCAATCTGATTTCCTTCCCGGAGCCGCCGGCTCTTCCCCATGGGCAGGGTGTGGATTTCCGGATCCAGGGGCACTCCCAGCCCGGACCCCCGGGGATACCTGAGCACGGAAGGCCCGTTGTATTCCAGAGAGGTTTTCAGCATGTGCCGGAGCTCGTTTTCGTCCCCCGGGACCATCATCACCATATTGGGCATTAGCCGCAGGTAGGACAGGTCATAGGCCCCGTGATGGGTGCTGCCGTCGTCCCCCACCAGCCCGGCCCGGTCCAGGCACAGGGTAAAAGGCAGGTTCTGCATGGCCACATCGTGGAGCAGCTGGTCAAAGGCCCGTTGGGCAAAGGTGGAATACAGGGCCACCAGAGGATGGTACCCGTTGGCCGCCAGCCCGGCGCCCATGGTCACTGCATGCTGTTCCGCAATGCCCACGTCAAAGAACCGGTCCGGGTAATATTTCCCAAATACGTCCAGGCCGGTGCCTTCCGGCATGGCGGCGGTAATGGCCACCACTTTCCGGTTCTTCTCTCCCAGTTCCACCAGGGCATCGCTGAACACTTTGGTATAGGTGGCAGGAGCCTGGGGATTGGAGAATTTCTTCCCGGTGGCAATGTCGAAGGGGCCGGTGCCATGGAAAGCGTTGGGCCGCTCTTCCGCCGGTTTGTACCCTTTCCCCTTGGTGGTGAGCACATGGATGAACACCGGCTCATCCAGCTGCTTGGCCTTTTCAAAGGTTTCCATCAGGGCAGTCAGGTCGTGGCCGTCCACCGGTCCCAGGTATTTAAAGCCGAAGTCTTCGAAGAGCATCCCGGGCACAAAGAAGTACTTGAAGCTGTCCTTGAGACGGCCCACCGCCCGGGCCACACTGCTGCCGATGGAAGGCAGCCCTTTCAGGAAGTTTTCCACTTCCGTTTTCACCCGGGAATAGGTGGGATCCGTCCGGAGTTCCGTAAGATAGGAAGACAGGGCCCCCACGTTTTTGGAAATGGACATTTCGTTGTCATTGAGGACCACGATCAGCTTCTTGTGGAGATCCCCGGCGTTGTTCAGCCCTTCCATGGCTTCCCCGCCGGTAAGGGCTCCGTCCCCGATGACGGCAATCACATTGTAGTCGTCCCCGGCCAGGTCCCGGGCACAGGCGATTCCCAGAGCCGCCGAAATGGAGGTGCTGGAGTGGCCGGTGCCGAAGCAGTCATATTCGCTTTCCGTCCGTTTGGGGAAGCCGCAGAGGCCGCCGTACTGCCGGAGAGTGGGGAATTTGTCCAGCCGGCCGGTCAGCAGTTTGTGGACATAGGACTGATGGCCCACATCCCAGACGATCTTGTCCCGAGGCATGGAAAACACCTTATGCAGGGCGACGGTCAGTTCCACCACTCCCAGGTTGGGGGCCAGATGCCCTCCGTTCCGGCTGGTCACTTCCAGGATCTCCTCCCGGATTTCCTGGCACAGTTCCGGCAGCTGGGCATCGGGGATTTTTTTCAGGTCCGACGGTGCATGTATGGTTGGCAAGAGTTTCATAAGGGTCCGTCCTCCCCCGTCCTTATTTCTTCCGGTTGTACAGATAGCGGGTGATTTCCACCAGGGGCTGGGCCTTTTCGCCCAGGGGCGCCAGGGTCTCTTCCGCTTCTTTCAGGGTCTGGGCGGCCATTTCTTTGGCTTTTTCCAGACCGAACAGAGACACATAGGTGGATTTGTGGAGTTTTTCGTCGCTGTGGGCCGGTTTGCCCATAACCTTGGCATCCCCTTCCACATCCAGGATGTCGTCAGTGATCTGGAAGGCCAGACCGAAGAGAGCGGCAAAATGGGTCATGGTCCGGAGGGTGTCCGGATCCGCCCCCCCCAGCATGGCGCCGCCCCGGACCGCAGCCACGAACATGGCCCCGGTCTTGGCTTCGTGGAGCTTCTTCATCTGTTCCAGGGTCAGCTGCTGGTCTTCAGAGGTAATGTCCAGAGCCTGGCCGCCTACCATGCCGGTAGGGCCGGCGCATTTTGCCACCAGACGGACCACCTCCAGGAGCACCTTGGGATCCACTCCCCGCTGTTCCAGCATCACTTCAAAAGCCTGGGTCAGCAGGCCATCTCCGGCCAAAAGGGCCATGGCATCCCCGAACACCTTGTGGTTGGTGAGGCGGCCCCGGCGGTAATCGTCATTGTCCATGGAAGGCAGGTCGTCGTGGATCAGAGAATAGGTATGGATCATTTCCAGTCCTGCAGCCACCGCCACAAAATCCGTACCGTTGGCCCCCACCGCATCTGCTGCCGCCATGAGCAGGATGGGCCGGAGCCGCTTGCCCCCGGCCGCCACAGAATACATCATGGCCTTGTCCACCGGGGAAATGCTCCCCACTCCCAGGCGCACCTGGAGATATCCGTTGACCAGAGCCCCACGGCTCCGTAAATAACTGCGCAGTTCCATTATTCCTTCTCCTCCGGAAACAGGGCCAGGGCAAAATCATCCTGGCTGGTTTCCACGATTTTTTTCACGTCCTGCTGGACTTTTTTCAGCTGGGCCGCACAATTCCGGCTCAGTTCCATACCTTCTTTATAGAGAGCCACTGTCTCATCCAGGGACAGTTCCCCGCTTTCCAGCTTTTCCACAATGGTTTCCAGCCGTTTCAGGCCCTCTTCAAAGGAAACCGTTTCTGCTTTCTTTCTGGGCATTATGCTTTTCCTTCCTTGACCGTTTCCACCTGGGAGACTGCCGCTCCCTGAGCGAACCGGGTCACCAGGGTATCACCGGGCCGGAGATCCGACGCCTGCCGGACCACCTTTCCCTGTGCATTTTCTGTTATGGTATAACCCCGCCGGAGCACCCCATAGGGATCCAGGGCCCCCAGCTTGGCGGTAATCACTTCCAGTTTCTGCTGCCGGTTTTCCAGCAGCCGGTCCCCGGCCTGTTCCAGCCGCTGGCTCAGGCTGTCCAGGGTCTGGCCGGCATTTTCCCACAGCCGTTCCGGATGGAGGAACACCCATTCTCCCTGGAGCTGTTCCAGAGCCCGGGTGCTGTCCTGGAGCCGGGTTTCCATGGTCCGTTCCAGCCGGCGCACCAGCTTGGCCAGATTTTCCCGGTCCCCGCTCCGTTCCGGCACTGCCAGTTCCGCGGCTGCAGAGGGAGTGGGAGCCCGGAGGTCTGCCGCAAAATCGCTGAGGGTAAAGTCGATTTCGTGACCCACGGCAGAAATCACCGGGATTTCCGAAGCGGCGATGGCCCTGACCACACCCTCATCGTTAAAGGCCCACAGGTCTTCCATGGAACCCCCGCCCCGGCCTACGATCAGCACGTCCGCCAGTTTGTGCCGGTTGAAGAACCGGATCCCCCGGATGATTTCCGGAGGGGCTTCCGTGCCCTGGACCTTTACGGGATACAGCCGGAGCTTTACGGAAGGATCCCGGCGGCCGGCCACGTTGATGATGTCCCGGACCGCTGCCCCGGCAGAAGATGTGACGATGCCCACCACTTTGGGATAGGCAGGCAGGGGACGCTTCCGGCCGGGGTCGAAGAGCCCTTCGGCGGTGAGTTTTTCCTTCAGCTGCTCATAGGCGATCATCAGGTTCCCGGCTCCCAGGGGCATCATCATGTCCACGTAGAACTGATAGACCCCGTCCCGTTCATACAGGTCGATCCGGCCCACCCCCAGCACCTGGTCCCCGTTTTTGGGCAGCTGCTTCAGGCGCCGGGCCGCACCGGCGAACATAACGGCTTTCAGCAGGGTCTTGCCGTCTTTTAAATTAAAATAACAGTGACCGGAAGGATACTGGCGGAAGTTGGACACTTCCCCCTGGATCTGGAGGTTGGCGAATTCCGGTTCCTTCCGGAACAGCCCCTTGACGATCCGGGTCACTTCCGACACCGTATAGATTTTTCCAACGATCATGGTTCCTCCTGCCTTTCCCGGAGTACGGCGGCCCAGGCATTGCCCACGGCACCGTCCACGCTGTACCGGGGATCCGGGGCCCACAGGCCGATCTGCCGCCGGCTGAGGAAAGCTTCCAGCTGATGGCGAATTTCTTTGTTGGCGCTGACCCCTCCCACCAGGAGCACCTGGGAAAGGGCTTCCTTCTGGCACACCCAGCCGATGGTCCGGGCCAGGGCTTTGCCGATGGCCTGTTCCACCCCCAGGGCCAGGGAAGCCGGATCCGCCCCCTGGTCAATGGCCCGGAGAGCCTGGGTGCAGGGCCCGGACAGGGACAATTCCCCCTCCTGGCTCCATACCTTCAGAGGATGGGGTTCCGCTGCGGTCTCTCCCAGTTTCTCCAGCCGGGCTCCGGCGGGAAAGGCCAGGCCCAGAGCCACCCCCACCCGGTCGATGAACTGGCCGGCGTGGAGGTCGATGCTGGTGCCCCGGGGTTCCAGAGTGAATTCCCCGTCCTCCTGGCGCTCACACAGGAGGAGGTCCGTGGTGCCGCCGGAGATGTGGACCAAAAGGAACCGGTCCGGGGCCGTTTTCCCCACGGACCAGAGACCGGCATACATGTGATTGTGCTGATGGGTAAAAAAATGGACCGGCACACCCAGCACCTTTCCCAGGCTCCGGGCCATCCCCAGTCCCACCAGAAAGGCGGGCATGTAGGAATCTTCCCGGGGCCGGGGTTTGGCGCTGACGCCGATGGCCGCAATCCGGCGGCCGTCCAGTTCCAGGGCTTCCAGCAGATCCGGCAGATTCCGGGTATGCTGGTAGACCATTTCCGACTGGGCCAGGCCCCGGCGACCCGGTTTCACCGTCAAAAGCCGCCGCTGGTCTCCCATCAGGTTCCCCTGCCGGTCCATGAGCGCCGCCGAAGTGGTGTAGCAGCTGGTATCCAGCCCCAGGACCGCTTCCTCAGCGGCCATGCTTCTTCACCAGGCTCCCCAAAAGGCCGTTGATGAAGGCGGGAGAATCATCCCCTCCGTAGATTTTGGCCAGTTCCACGGCCTCATTGATGGCCACTGCCGGAGGCACCGGTTCCGGGCTGCAGAACATTTCCCAGGATGCAATCCGCAGCAGGTTCCGGTCGATGCCGTTCATCCGCTTCAGGGTCCATTTGGCGTCCAGGCCGTTCAGTTCCCCGTCCAGGGCTTCCCGGTTTTCCCGGACCCCGTTCACCAGTTCCAGGGCATAGGCCAGGTCCTTTTTCCGGGTATCCTGGATGTCTTCTTCCTCCGCCATGGTCTTCACCGTTTCTTCCGGAGACTGTTCCGGAGAGAATTCCAGGGCAAACAGGCTTCTCATTGCAATGGTACGTGCTTCTCTTCTGCTCATATGATTGGTAAACTCCTTTTATTTATGGTACGGAGGCAGCAGGTTGTCCAGCAGATCCACCAGATCTTCCCCTGCATCCATTTTGTAACCGATGTAAAAACCCAGGCCGATGCAAAACAGCAGGAACACCGCCCGGAAAAAGCCCAGGAGAAGGAACAGGATGCCCACCACCAGGCCCACCGAAGCGCCTATGATCCGCCACCGGCTGGTTTCAAACAGTTTGCGTAAAATTTCCTGCCACATGGTCTTCCACCGCCTATTCCTTGGCCTTGATGTGCTTGAAGTACACGGACACTTCCGCCACTTCCACGCCCACCACGTTCATGATGTTCTTTTTCACCGTCCGCTTCACTTCGTCGGTGGTGTCCGGGATGTTGATCCCAGGCTCGATGGAAGCGTTGATCCGGACGCTGAGCTGGTTGTCCTTCAGCAGCTTTACCCGGCATTTGGCGCCGAACACCCCGTATACATCATTGGTGAACCCGGAAATGTAGTCTTCCATGGCCCGCTGGCTTACATGGATCTTCCCTTCCCGGTCGTTGTCAAAGGTCAGGTCGTTGCTGCCGCCCCGGCTCCAGCTGGCAAACAGCAGCCGGAGGCTCACCAGGAAAATCACCACCCCGCCGATGGTGTATTCCCAGCGTCCGGGGACCCGGGCGGCAAACTCTGTAAGATCATGGACCGGGATGCCGTTGACGCTGACAATGACAATCAGCACCGCCACTGCTGCCATGATGATGGTGTACATGGTCAAAATGATCCGATCGAATATGCTCATGCTTCTCCCCCCGACGTTTCCTGGCCTTTGGGGTCAGATTCTCCTTCCGGCGGCCGGACCGGTTCTGGAGCTTCCTTTGCTTCTGGCTGTGCTTCCACCGATTCCCTGTTTTCCGAAGTTTCTTCCCCGGCGGCAGTCCCTTCCGGCAGTGCCGGGCTCCCGGCCGGTTCTTCCTCCCATTTCTTCATCAGTTCATCCGTATCGTCTTTCTCTGCAAAGGCCTTTTCTTTTTTCTTCTTCACACCTTCCACATGGATGTCCACCCCGGTGACTTCGTAGCCGGTCATGTTCTCCACGGCTTCCTTGACCTTTTCCTGGAGCTTGATGGCCACATCCGGAATGTTGAACCCGTAGGTGATGATCACATGGACCTCCACCCGCACCGTATGGCCTTCCGTATAGACCTTGATGCCCTTGGAGAAATTCTGTTTGCCCAGCATGTCCGTGAGCCCTTCCCGGATGCCCCCGCTCATGCCGTAGACCCCGTTCACCTCCGAAGCAGCCAGCCCCGCCACAATGCTCAGGACTTCGTCGGCCACCTTGATGGCTCCCATATCGTCCGTGTCCGGACTGTTTTCCAACTGCGCCTGCTGTTTTACTTCTTCGTCGTTCATAGGCTTCTCCTCAAACGCAAGTTTATTCATTTTAATTATTTTATTATACCATATCCCGGGGAATGTGGGTAGGTAGGAAGCGAGTCAGGGGGATTAAGTGGTTAAGTGGTCAGGTACAACCGTAGGGGGCGCAGGCCCGGCGCCCCGCTGTGGTCAGGTGGTTTTGGCATCAGAAATCCCACTTGGTCAGCCCGCCGCTCTTTACTCCCTGCCCATGCATCTGTTATGATAAAAGAAACAGCAGAAAGAAGGTAACTGTCATGGCTTTCCCGTTCTGGCTTGCTTTCGTATTTTTTCTGGCTCTCCCGGTTTCTCCGGGCGAAGGGGCCCCGGTGGACCCTTCCCAGGCCGATCCTCCGGAAAAACAGGAACAGCGGAACACCCCCTGGCTGGAACTCCACGGGGACTACCGGTATCTCTACGGCAAGGGCCGGTTTGCCGCCCGGACCCCCGTCAACCTGAAAAAAAGCCGCTGGCCCCGGACGGATCAGGATGTGTTCCTGCTCCAGCGGCGGCTGCGGCTGTTCCCGGTGGTCCACACCAGCCAGGATACCCAGCTGAAATTCATGATCGAAGACAAACGGAACGACAAGGACCACACCCAGGACCACCATCCCACCCTGTCCCGGGCCTATCTCCAGCACGAAAACAGCCACACCAAATGGGAACTGGGCCGGTTCAACCTGTATCTCATGGACGGGAATGTCATCGACAAACGGGTGGACGGAATCCGTACCAGCTTTGGGAAGAATACGGATCCAGGCGGCCGGATCACCCTGTTTGCCGGCCAGACCACCGGAAATGACAACCTGCACCGGAAGACCGGCTGGTTTGCCCTGGAAGAAAAGCAGCTGGGAAAGCTGAACCTCCGGTCCGCCTTCCTGGATTTCCGGACCCGCCAGTCCCTGCCTGCCAGCCTGCCGGCCCTCCAGCAGCTGGGACTGGAACCGGGGGCCAGCGGCACCGGGTTCGACCGGCAGCAGATCTGGACCACCCGGCTGGAATACCAGCCCCGGGACCGGTGGCTTTTCGACCTGGAACTGCTGGGGTCCAAAGGCTCCCAGGGCCGGGACGGATACCGGGAGCGGAAAACCGGCTTTGTGGCCGCAGTGACCTACGGGGAACTGGATGAGCGGAAGGGCGGCACCTGGGAAACCTGGCTCCGGTATTACGACCAGCCCCAGTCCAGCATTCTCTACCACACCATGGACGGGGATACGGGATTCTTCCAGCGCCAGGGGTTCCGGGGCTGGGGCGCCCGGATGGACTATGTGGTATTTCCCGGACTGGTCTGGGCCATAGAAGGATTCCGGCTCCAGAACAGAAAAACAGGACCCTTCACCCGGGATTTCCGGGAGTGGGTCCTGGGGACCAGCGTAACGGCGTATTTTTAACCAAACCCTTCTTTGATCCCCGCATAGTTCTCATAGCTGTCCCGCAGCATATGGATCACGTGGGCAGGGTCTTTCTGCAGCCAGTCCTGCCGCTTTTCCGGCATGATGGTGAACCAGGCCGGAGCTCTCAGGAGATTGTTCAGGGATCTGTACAACTGCTGTTCGGGGATTTTCTTCAGTTTCCCGGTCTCTGGCTGTACCTCATAGCCCTGGTCCCTGCCCTCTCCTTCGGCATTGACCAGGATTTCCAGCTCACCGTTCCAGTCCATATCCAGCACGGCGATGTTCACCAGACCGTCCCATTGGGGGACCCGGTCCCACTGTTCCCGGTTGGCCAGAAGGATCTGGAGCTGGTGCCGGAGCGCACCGGGGGCCAGGGGCCGGGGTTCAGAGACACCGCCGGGCCACTCATGTCTGTGGGGAAGGTCCCGTTCACAGGCCAGAGCCGGAGCTGCTCCCAACAACAGAACGAGCAGTCCCCAGGCGGCACGTTTTTTAATGGATCCATCCATTGTTCCCCCTCCCTTCTTCGGCTCTCTTTACCTTTCAACCATCTGGCTCACGGTTCCTCCTGCCAGGTCCATATCATTGATCCTTCCCTGGACATTCTTGAAGGTACAGTCGATCAGTTCCAGCCGGGACTGGGCCACGGCGAAAAGGGGGAGATTGGTGCTGGTGTCTTTGAACAGGGTCTGGATGATCTTCATATCCCTGCACTCGATGGCATTGATCAGGCCATAGGTGCAGCTGCGGATCACACTGTCCCGGAGGGTAACGCTTTCACAGCCCAGGGCTTCGTACCCATAGGTCCCGCACCCGTACAGGTCCAGATTTTCCAGCCTTGCGTCCTGCACCAGATCCAGTTTCAGTACGGCTCCGCTGCAGCGGCCAGCCTGCAGGGAATGGCCGACCCGGAGATGGGCCAGCCGGAAGTTCTGACAGTTCCGGAAATGCAGCACCGGAGTATAGGGATCCTCTGTTACGATTTCTGCCGTGATCTTCTCCGTATCCTGGCCCCGGATGGTGAGATCCTGGAATCCGGCCAGCTCCAGGTCCTCATAGGCCATATACAGGCCTGGAGGGCTGAGGGGATTCCATGGGAATCTGTGGATCACCTGCCCCGCAGCGGTGCTGGCCAGCCAGGTGGACAGGTTGTAGCGGCCCGGTGCCAGGATGACTTCCGTATGGTCATCCAGGGCCTCCATCATTTCCTGTACATTGTGGACCAGGACGGTTTTCCGGGGAGCAGCAAAACCCCCGGCCGCCAACCCCAGAACCAGGACCATACACAGCAGCAGAGCCCGTATCAGGTCCGTCCATAATTTACCGATCCGTTTCATCAACTGTCACCTCCCTGTTCCTCCCGCACCACCAGGCTGCCGTCTTCTCCGCTGAGCTGGAGGATCTTCCGATGATACCCCTTCCGGTCGTAATAGGACAGGCCGGTGGCCCGGGCCGTCCCTTCCAGATTTATGGGGTAGTTGTATCGGGTACCCGGTTCCAGGTTCCCCAATGGTTCATCCGTTTCCACCTGCCAGGTCACCTGACCGCTGTCACTGACCTCTGCCACCTGGAGGGTGAGCAGGTGCACATCTTCCAGGGTCTCTCTGGGAATCACCGCCAGCAGGGGTTCTCTGAACTCGCCGGGCTGAATCAGGGAAAATTCCACGCTCCCTTTGCCCCACCAGGCCAGGGACTGCCAGGACAGCGTTTCCACCTTGCCCATCCGTTCTTTCTGAAGTTCGAAGAACTGCCCCGGTGTCATGGCCTGTTTCTTCGACAGGGCTCTGTCCGGGACTCCATGGTTGTTCCAGTACACTTCCTCCTTCTCCTCAACCGGGTCCCAGTTGGTAAAGGTACAGCTTTCGCACACCAGGTTCCCGTCCCCGTCGAGATGGTACTCGCCCAGGATGGAAAGCCCCGCGCCTCCGGCTCCCTGGTTCAGGAACCGCCCGTTTCCCAGATAATACCAGGCGTCCCGGTACCAGCCGCTGAACACCCGGTGGGGCCGGCCCTCCCGGAGGGTGAACAGGTTGGTGATCCTGTTGTCCTGGCCCGTCAGCAGTTCCGGCTCCCCGTTCCCGTTGCAGTCCAGCAGCTGGTACTTCACCTGTTCCAGCCCCTGGGCCGGGGACAGTTCCCGGATTCCCTCCCAGACAGCCACCAGTTCCTCCCGGTCCTCTCCATAAGAGTCAGGGTCTCTGCCTCCCTGGATCATATCATACAGAGTGTCCAGTTCCCGGCCATAGATTCCTTCTCCGCTGGAAGCTCCTGCCAGGACCGGCAGACCAGTAAGAAAAGCCATGAGGCACAGACAGGCCAGCGGCCTCCAAATGTCCTTTCTTTCCATGGCTCCTCCTTTTCAGAACTTTCCGCCGCCGCCCCCATGATCCTCATCGGTACTGTCGGCCTTGGCGTTTTCGCGGCTCTTCTTCGGCTTACGATGGACCGTCATGTACAGGTAGTTGTCCGCATTTTCTTCCAGCTGGAAGCTGTCCCGGTCCAGATAGACCCCGGCTTCCAGAGCCGGCATCACATTGTTCATCTGGCCGATGAGGATCCGGCGCACCAGGAATCCGATGCCCAGGGACACCGCCGCCCCAATGGCCAGGGCCAGGGGATTGAAGGCGTCGGCCGGATCATAGGGTTTGCCTTCTTTCTGGTAGTAGGCCAGCAGTTCATCCGTCCCTTTGGCAAACTGGCCGAAGGCTTTCGGATAGTTGTTCTTTTTCAGGGCCGGCAGGAATTTTCCGCTGAGGGCCTTGATGCCGGCTTTGTCGGTGATCATTTTCCGCATGCCGTTGTCGGTGGAAATGTACCAGTCCCGTTCCTTCATGGACAGGAGCAGTACCATATTCCCCTTGAGCCTGCTGTCTTTGATCTTGTCCAGCAGTACATTGGCGAACTCTCCGGTTTTTACGCCTCCGGTGCTTTTCACCGTGACCACCGCCAGCCGTACCTGATATTTCTGGTTCACCTGGTCCAGGGACTGCTGGAGGACTTTCTCTTCCTGGGGCCGCAGGAGATCAGCCTGATCCAGCACCAGGGCAGAGGCTGCCGATGCGGAAACGGCCATGCCCACCAGAAGCACCAGGAGTGCCAGGATGCGCAGTAACTTCTTCATGATGACCTCCTTACGTCAGAAACATCTTTGCCACAAAATACAGCGCCGGTGTGAGGATGGCCGCCACAGCCCCCATGATCATCAGGGATTTCTGGTTGTCATAGGGCAGTGTCCCCACCATCTTCCCGGTCTGTCCGTTCATCATAAAGGTGTAGGGTTTGTCCTGATACCGGGTGGTCAGGATCCACACCGGAGCCAGGGCATAGGCCACCTGGTCTTCTTCCTTCCGGACCACGCTGTCCTTGAGGATGGTCCGGTCATAGCCCCTGGCCTTGACGGTTTCTTCCAGCACCCCTACGGCGGACCGTTCCACCCGTTCATCGGCCCGGGGCACGGAAGCTTCCGCATCCACATCGTATTTATCCGCCAGGAAACCGGTGAGATAGGCCGGGCTGAAGGGCACCATCTGGGAATAATCGAAGGGTTCGATGCTTTCCATGTAGGTATCGTCCATTTTGCTGGACCCATCCACCGGAATCTTGTGGAAACTCATCCGGCCGCTGCGGATGCACTGGAACACCCGGGTTTCCGTAATGATCTCATCGCTGGTTTCCATCACATTGTCGTCTTCCCCCTGGAAGTCGGCACTGGCATGGATCTTGGAATCAAAGAGCCAGAAGGGCACGTACATGGGCTGGATGTCCTGGATCCGGTTGTTGGCCGTAAAGGCCGCCGGCAGCAGGCGCTTGCCCTTGTAGAATTCCTTCAGGGCCGCCACTGCATCTTCTTTGGTCTTTTGGAAGGGGATCACGTAATCCGGCTTCAGCATGCCGCTGAACCGGTTGGGAAGCATGGTGGGATTCCCGCAGTAGCAGCATTCGGTAGCCAGGGTGTTTTCGTCACAGACGATTTCCGCCCCGCAGGCGGAACAGGTGAAGGCTTTCAGGATGGCAGCTTCTTCCGTGCTCCATTCCTTGCCCGCCATTTCCGTATTCCAGCGTTCTTCTTTGGCCTCCTGGGCCGCTGCCGCCCGTTCCTGCTGCCGGGCAAAGAGGGCTTCCATCTGTGCCACGTCCAGTTTGGTATCGCAGTAGGGGCAGACCACCTGGCTTGCCCCCGGCTGGAATTCCAGGGGCCCGCCGCAGTTGGGACACTTGTAGGCAACAGAGGTATCGGTCATTTTCACTCACCTCCTGTTTCAGGTCTTGTCGTTGTCGTCAAAAGGATCTCCGCACTGGGGGCAGAATTTCGGGGGATGATGGGGATCGGGGGGCTGCCAGCCGCATTTGTCACAGCGGTACAGCGGTGCATCCTCCGGTTTTTTGGCTCCGCAGTTCATGCAGAATTTTCCCTGGTTCACCGTGCCGCAGCCGGGGCAGGTCCATCCCTGGGGCTGGGCTTCCGGTTTGGGAGCGCCGCATTCCATACAGAACTTCCCGGTATTCCCTTTGTGGCCGCAGGCGCAGTCCCAGGTCCCTGCCGGTTCCGGCTTTTTGGCGCCGCAGGCCATGCAGAACTTCCCGGTATTGCCCTTCTGGCCGCAGCTGCAGTCCCAGCCATTGGGAGCCGCCGCTCCTGGGGCAAACCCATTGGGCTGACGTGGTGCTTCTGCCGGCGGTGGGGCCGGCTGCTGGGCCGCCGCCTGGCCTGCCAGGGCCTGGAACATGTTCGCCCCGGCATTCCCTGCCATATTCATGCCCATGAACCCGAAGGCGGCTCCGGCGTTCTGGTTTCCTGCCGCTATCCTCATGGAATCGGTGCTGGAATCCACCACGGCCCCCATGGCTATCCGGGGATCGCTGCCCATGGTCATGCCCATCTGGACCTTCTGGATCTTTTCTTCATCCGCTTCATTGGCTTTGATATTGCTGATCCCGAAGGAAACGATTTCAATACCCCGGAGGTCCCGCCATTTTTTGCTCAGGACATCGTTGAGGGCTTCCGCCAGTTCAAAGGTATGGGCCATGATTTCCGTGTAGTCGATCCGCTGAGCGCTGAGCTGGGCAAAAGCCGGTGCCAGGGCCATGAGCAGTTCGCTTTTCATCTGGCTGTCCAGGGTTTCCCTGCGGTATTCGTCGAAATCGTTCCCGGCCACGTGGGTATAGAACAGGATGGGGTCCGTGATCCGGTAGCTGTATTCTCCGAAGCACCGGAGCCGGATGGTCAGCACCTGGCCAGTGGTGTCATCCTTCACCTTGAAGGGGATTTCGCTGGGAGTCCCGTATTTGTTCCCGATCAGTTCCTTGGTATTGAAATAGTATACCCGCTGATCCTTACCGGTATCCCCGCCGAAGGTGAACCGTTTCCCCATCTGTTTGAAGATTTCCTTCACATTGTCTTTCAGGTCTCCGGTAAAGATGGACGGTTCGGTGCTTTTGTCGTAGGTGTATTCCCCCGGTTCTGCACACAGATCCACCACCTTGCCGTTTTCCACTATCATCATGCACTGGCCGTTGTTCACAGCGATCCGGGATCCGTTGCTGATGATGTTGTCGTCGCCCTGGTTGGAGCTCCGGCTCCCGGTCCGTTTCTGGCCTTTCATCATCAGGATGTCCGGTGCCATCTGGCAGTAGAAAAACTCTTTCCATTGATCGGCCAGCACGCCGCCTACAGCGCCCATCCCTGCTTTGATCAGTCCCATAATTTACCTCTCTTTCTTCAATCCGTTCCTATTTTCCATATCTTCTACACTCTTCCCTCTTTTCTCCCCTACAGATCCATCCGGTACAGTTTGGCTTCGCCTTTCTCCCGGCTGATCCGGCGGTAGATCAGGATGGAATCGTTTTTCATGGGGGTGAGGATTTCCATGGTCAGTTTGGGTTCTGTCTTGAATTTCCCCAACAGCTTTCCATCCTTCTTGCGGTAAATCCAGTAGATGCCGCCTTCTTGTCCCAGCACCACCCGGTGCTCGGTGACCACGTACCCACGGCCTTCTTTGGTAAGAGGTCCCTCAAAGGACTGGATCAGCTGTCCGTCCTGCAGACTGTACTGCCGGACCACATTTTGATTTTCACCCTTGTCGTTTTTCATATACCCCATCAGGTATAATCCGTCCTTGTCCGCCCATTGTTTCTTGATGTTCAGTCCAGCCTTCCTTATCGCCTCTACGGTAAGGAGTTCCTTCCCCTTGGTAAGGGTCCCTTTGTCCAGGATCCCGGTCCAGTAGTCCCATTTTTGGGTAAAGACCACATCCTTCCCCTGATCGATGGGAATCAGAGTCGTGCCGGTGAAATCGGTGGGCACCATGGTCTTTCCGTCGTAATAATGCCAATAGGAAGCTTCATTTTTCTTTTCACGACTTTTATAATCCCCTTGTTTGTGCCAGTCATAGACAGTTCCGTTGGATACCACCAGTTTGTCCCGCCAGTAGGCCCGTTCATCCAGCACCTTCAGGTCACTGAGCGTCTCATCCTTGAAACTGACAGACCGGAGTTTGGTCCGGTATGTTTCGTCCTTGTTGTCGAAGCCGAAGAAGTAAATCCGGTCCCCGTCCACCGCCAGGGTGTCCGTCCACAGGATCTGGTCCTTGAAGGTCAGCCCGGTATATTCATAGATGTTCACCGTCCGGCCGTCTACTTTAAAACTGGATGCCACCGGGGTGCTGATTTTCTTCCGCACCGGCAGGTCGGCGTTGGGGTCTTCAGGGGTTCCTCCGCCCCCGTTTCCCCCACCGCAGCCGGATGCCAGGACACACAGGGTCAATGCTCCCAACAGAATTTGTTTCCATGTCTTTTTCATAGTATGCTCCTTTCTCCAGATATCCGTTCGTTCTCTTTCTGCTTTTATTGTACAGAATTTTCAGAAGGAACACACTGTACTAAAGTACAGGTTTTGGTAAAAAAGAAGTCAGACCCAGCCCCTTAAGGGCCGGGTCTGACTTCTTATTTCCTATTTACTTGAATCCGTCCCTGTCCTTCCGGCTTCCGATAGGCTTCGCTGACGCCCTGTTTCTGGACGTAATCAGCCAGGATTTCCACGTCGGACAGGCCCGGTTCCGCTACCAGGGTGGTGTCCCGGAACATGGTATAGCCGTTGCCGCCGTCACTGAGGATGTAGCTGGTCCCGGCCACCAGATAGTCTTCCGCCGGATCCAGGGGTTTGCCGCCGATCATCACCTGGCGGACCCTCCGTTCCCCTTCCACCCGGGCGAAATTTCCCTGGTCATCCAGTTTCACCGGCGAGGGGATGGCCGGATCGTAGACAAAGGTCAGCCCGGATACCTGGAGGAACCCGCCGTTTTCTTCCGGCGCATGGGATACACTCAGTTCCAGGGCATCCAGCAGCTGCTGGCCGGAAACGCTCCGGAGCACCGCCTGGTTCCCAAAGGGGAACAGTGTCAGAAGGGTCTTCCGGGTCCAGGCGCCCCGAGGCAGACCGGAACGGAAGGAGCCCCCGTTGATCAGGGCCGCATCCGCCTTGAAACAGGTCCGGAAAGCATCTGCGGCAAAATCCCCCAGATTGGTTTCCTTCTGGCGCACGGCCCGCTGGCCCTCCAGGGAATCCACCAGTTCTACAGAGGATTCTCCCACCTTCTGGGACAGAACCTTGTCCACTTTAGCCAGTTCTTTCCGTACCAGTGTCTCCACTTTGGGATCCGGTGCCGGCAGATTTCGGATCAGTTCGCCCCGGATGGTACCGTCATCTTCGATGACCATGCGTCCCAGGGTTTGGAGCTTGGTCCCGGTCTGGGCCACCGGGATCATTTTGCCCTTCCGGTCCGGGTAATACACTTCGTCCTGTTCGTGGGAATGGCCGTCGATGAGCCCATCCACTCCCGTTACATGGGCCAGGAGCGCCCGGCTGCTCCACACGGGGATGGAGCCGTCGCTGCCCAGATGAGATACCAGGATCACCGTATCCGCCCCTTGTTCCCGGGCTTCCTCTACGGTATCCTGGACCTGTCTGTAAAGCTTTACCCCTTCCTTGTCCTCGCAGAACCCATAGATGAAACGGCCTTTCCCGTCCTGGAAGAACCGGGGCGTGGACGAAACCAGGGTACCGGGGGTGGTGACCCCGATAAGCGCCACCTTCCGTTCTTTAAAGGGAAAGATCCGGTAGGGCGCCAGCACCGGTTTCCCCGTATCCCGCCGGACGAAGTTGCAGCTGGTATACCCACACTTCAGCTTTTGGGCCAGGGACAGGAAATTGTCCATACCATAGTCGAATTCATGGTTGCCGGGAATGGCGAAATCATACCCGGCAGCGTTCAGGATCCGGACCATGGCCCGGCCGTCGGTGAGCTTCCCCAAAGGTTCCCCCTGGATGGCGTCCCCGGCGTCCAGGAGCAGGGTCTGGGGATTTTCCGCTTTCTGCTGCTTTTTATAGGCCGCCACCCGGGCCAGGGTGAGATTTTTGTCCACCCCGCAGTGGATGTCGTTGGTGTGGAGCAGCACCACCTGGGCCCAGGCCTGGAGGGGCATCAAAAGAGCCAGGAGAGCCGCAGAGGCACCGGCCCGGAAAAGTTTTTTGCGGTTGGTCATAGTTTTCTCCTTTTGGTTACAGCCGGTCGAAGACTTTTTCCACCATGGGCCACAGCCGGTCCTGGTCCACGGCAAAGACGATCCGGGCCTTCTGGGTCCCTTCCGGTCCGAAGCCCCGGTAGGCCATGGTATCTCCATAGCCCGGTCCCACCTGGTCATTCACATCCACCGGCAGGGTTTCTTCCCGGGTGATCACCTGGGGATCGATGACCACCGCAGCAGCCAGCACATCCCAGACATAACTGGAAAAGCCCGGATCCTGCTGGAACAGAGGTCCGGCCCAGTACTCCTTCCACATGGTGCGGGCCCAGGGCTGGGTGATTTTCCCTGTAAGCCGCTGGTATTCCTGCCGGCTCAATTTGGCCGTGTTGCACACATCCAAAGGCAGGAACACCTGTTCCGTCCAGGGTGCCCGGTACACTTTCCGGGCGGATTCCGGGTCGATCCACACATTGAATTCTCCATGGGGCATCACATTGCCTTCCACCATGAAGGCTCCGGCCATGTACACCACCCGTTTCACCAGCCCGGCAATGGCCGGATCCCGGTCCAGGGCCGCCGCCAGGTTGGCTCCGCTGCCAATGGCCACCAGGGTCACCTGACCGGGATTATTCCGGATGGTCCGCACAATGAAGTCTGCCGCCCTTTCCTTCCGGGGCTCCAGTTCCGGTTCCCGGTGGTACCGTTCCCGGTATACCTGCTGCCAGGAAGCCGGACGGGGATAGCCGGCGGCTCCTTTATGGCTGTCGAAATTCTGTCCGTACAGGCGTTTTTCTTCCGCCATATGGGCAAACCGGTCTTTCCGGGTGGGTTCATTCACCCCCATGAACACCGGGATATCCTTCCGTCCCATCCCTTCCAACTGACGGATGGCCGCTGCGGTGCCGGTTTCCACCCAGGTGTTCCCAAAGACGATGGTCACCCCTTCCAACTGGATGTTGGGGGCCTGGGCCAGCATCATCATGGCCACCCCGTCATCCAGCAGTTCCACCATATCCGTATCCAGGATCACCTTTTCCTTCTCAGCCGCCAGCCCCCGCCCCAAAGGGGCCAGGACCGCAAGCGCCAGGATCCCTACAATACGAAAGAATTTTCTGAAATCATTCTGTATCTTCATTATCTTCACCTCCTGTCTCCAGTATACCGGAAGAAGGAGATTTCCGCACTGTACTAAAGTACAGGGTTGAGAAAAATGGAGGGGTTTTGCACAAAAAGTACAACACCCCTCCATTTTGTCAGCTTGTTGCCCTTGTTCAAAGCCAGTTTACTGGCTTCCTTCGGCAGTTGACAGTTGACTGCTGACAGGGTCTGTTGCCCCAGCAACAGACCTACTCCCTCCCCGCATACCCTTTCTCTGCCGCTTCCACAGCCAGTCCCACCAGGCTTTTGTGGCCGGTTTTGCTGAGCATGTTGCTGATGTGGAAGCTGACGGTCCGGCGGGTCAGCTGCAGCCGGTCGGCGATTTCCTGATAGCTCAGGTTCTGGCAGACCAGGTGCAGGATCTGGATTTCCCGCTGGGTCAGGGTGGCGTTGTAAAATCCAAAGGTGGTCCGTTCCTGTACATCCGGGAACAGATGCTCCCCCTCCATGGTACGGTGGATGCAGTCCACGAACTGGTCTGCAGCACTTTCTTTGTAGATGAAACTGTCCGCCCCCGCCTCCTGGGCCAGTTCCACAAAATGCACATCCTGGAAACCGGTCATGATGATGACTTTGATCTGGGGAAAATGCTTTTTGATCTTCCGGGTACATTCGATCCCGCTGGTCTTCCCTTCCATGCAGATATCCATCAGTACCACATGGGGCTTCAGCCGGCCGCAGGCTGTTTCCACCATTTCCGAAAAGGGCAGCTGCCCCACCACCTCCAGGTCTTCATACGGTTCCAGCAGCCTGGCCAGCCCATCCAGCAGGATTTTCTGGTCATCCACCAGCAGAATACGGATCATCGTTCGTCCCTTCCTTTTCTTCCATCCCAAAACGGATTTTCAGTATAAAATGAGGGGTCCCGGAAACGTCCAGTTTCCCGCCCCGGCTTTCCACTTTTTCCCGGATCCCGGTAAGCCCGCCTCCTGCCTGGACGGGTCCGGTGCAGCCCAGTCCATTGTCCTGGATCAGAAGGTTTTCTTCGTCCAGGACCAGAGCCACCTGGCTGGCCCGCCCATGGCAGACGGCATTGGTCAGGGCTTCCCGGATGATCTGCACATACAGTTCCCCTTTCCATTCCTCCTCCGGCAGATTTCCCCGCACGGTGACCAGTACCCCCAGCTTCCGGTACACAGAAACCAGTTCAGCCAGCCGCACCTGGGGTTTCACCCGGATTTCCTGCCGCACATCAGAAAGCATGTTGACCAAAAGGGGCATGATTCGCTGGTAATCGGCGAAATCCCTGTTGTTCAGCACCTGCTGGAGCAGGCTGATCCGCATCCCCATCAGATCATGGATCCGGATCCGGATTTCCCGGAGGGTTTCCCGGCTCTGGATTTCCTGGACATGCTGGAGCAGTTCCTTCAGCTCAGCATTTTTCTGCTGCAGCTGCCGGTTCTGCTGGTCCAGGGACTGGTTCAGCCGCTGGAGTTCCGTGACATCACTGGCAGTCAGCTACCAGTGGGACTGCCCCTGGAAATAGATCTTGACCCGCTGGAACAGCAGCCAGCGGCCGTCCGGCAGCCGGAAAAGCAGCCCTCTGCCCTGGTTTTCCCGATGCAGCCCGGGCCTGCGGACTTCCTGGAGCAGGTGCCACAGCATATTGCCGTTCCGGATCCCCACCCCCAGGACACTTTCCGTATACCGGAACAGGGCCCGGTTCATCAGCACCGGTTCGCCGCTAGCCAGCGAGATCAGGACCCCTTCCTCTAAAGAATCAATGGCTTCCTGGATGGAATACTCCGTGATCTGCATCCGTTTTTCCTGGATGGTTTCCGGCAGGAGATCCAGGGACCGCACCAGAAAAAGCCCCAGGGCCAGGCCCATCTCCCAGGGATAGCTCCCGTCGAAAAAGGGCAGGATCGCCATTCCGGCCAGGCACAGGGACAGACACCTGATTGAATCTCCCTGCTGCCACAGGGCCAGCACCAGGAGACTGCCGCCAAGGACCAGACGGAACCCCGTACCATAGGGCTCTTCCCGACCCAGCTGGATATCCTGGATCAGATCGCTTTCCAGGAGGATCAGGAGGACCAGGATCACCCCTTCCAGCGCTTTCCGGCGGCGAAACCGGAACCGGGGAAGGGGCTGGAGGAAATAGATCAGGAGGCTCTGGCTCATCAGCCCCACAAAGCCCAGCAGCACCAGCACCCGGTGGAACAGAGGTCCCAGCTTTACAAAATCTACCATGATCCGTCCCCCTTCTGGTGCTGAAGAACCAGACTGCTCCCGTATTCCAGTTCCCGGCAGAACAGGCCCCTGCCATAACGAGATTGATGCTGCGCCACAAATTCCCGGACCCAGGGCCGGGGATCCCAGAGCAGGGACAGCTCCCATCCCTTCTCACTTTCTTTGAAGCAGCAGATCTGGGAACTTTCCCCCTGGCGCACCGCCTCTTCCGAAGCCTCCTCCAGCAGCTGGAAGAAAGCCAGGGACGTTGTCACCGGCAGCTGCCCCTCCAGACGATCGTCCACCAGCGTCTTCAGTCCGGTCCGTTCCAGGTAATGGCAGAGTTCCCGGACCGCCAGCTGCAGTTCCCGGACCGGCAGGCTGTTGTCTTCCCGTCCCCGGAGCAGCAGGACACATTCTTTCTTCAAATAACAAGCCAGCACATTGAGCCGTGCCACCATCTGCCGGGTGCCCTCTCCTGGTTGGGCCTGCTCCAGGGCCCGGGCATACTGCAGGAAAAGGGGCCCTTTGCTCTGGAGTATGCCCTCCACTTCCTCATAAATCCGTTGCCGGGTCTGCTGATGGATCCGTTCCCGCCGGATCTTTTCCCAGTTCCGCCGCAGCCGGTAGACCCGCTGCAGGGTCTGGGCCGTCAGTTCCAGTTTTTTCTTTTTTTGGCGCAGTTCGCCCATGTCCTGGTACCATACCACCTGTCCCCCGGAAATGGGCATGGTCCTCCGCTGCCAGTCTCCGTCCGGAGGGACGGGCAATTGTTGGCACTGGTACACCGTCCGTCCCTGCCGGTCCAGGATGGTCAGCCCCAGGCGGGAATGGAGAAAGCAGTCCCGATACTGGCTGTTCCCCGGCAGCAGCCGGGACCGGAGCAGGGCTTCCATCCAGAGGAAACCGAAAAATGCCGTCCACAGGACCAGTTCACTCCGGAAGATCCAGGAAACCCGCAGGATATAGCCGGCAATGTATCCTCCGTACAGCAGGATGACCGTAAAGGGCTGCCACAGCCTCTCCAGACTGATTTTTTCCCGGAAAGCCCTCCAGCACAGCCACCCATTGGCCAGAAGCAGCTGGGCCAGATAACTGAACAGGATCAGGTAATACACAAAGCCATAGGTATAGATATCCTGGTGGGGATTGGTACTGGGCTGGATCTGGAACACCAGCTGATGCCAGTCATTGGTCAGGGCCAGCCCGGCTAAAAGAAGGTCAACAAGCAGCAGGCCCTGGAGCCAGCGGGGAAGAGCCCTGTCTTCCGGTCTCCGGTTGCTGGCATAGCTGATCCAGACCACCAGAAAAGCCAGCAGCCCCATGCAGGGATAATAGCCGTACCAGAGCAGGCGGGCCAGGGCAGCCCAGCCGGTAATCAGGGTCAGCCGCAGCAGCCGGATGGTCAGCCAGACCAGCCACACCCAGATGCTCCAGCCCACCGCCTCCCGGGCCCCCAGCTGGAAGATCCGTTCCCGGAGGGACCCACCCCACAGGATCACCCCGATCATTATGATCAGATACAATACAGGCAGAGGAATGCCAAACCGGGGTTCCTGCAGGAACGGCAGGAGCTCTGTCATTTCCTGTAAAAATTGCTCCATGGTCCCCTCCCTCCTGTCAAGCTAAGTGATTAGCATGACTTTTTCCTCATTATACCATGAAGGAAAGGGAAAGAAAAAGGGACTGCTGCCTGCGGTATGCGGCAACCAGTTTTTGCAGCATATTCAAAAATTTGCCTGCAAATTCAACATTTGGCTCCAGCCTTCAGGCTCCAGACTTAAGCCGCTATGCGTCTCTACGACTAGGGGGTTGTTGCACAGAACGTGCAACAACCCCATCCCGGCCTCCCTCTTCACTCTTCCCTATTTTCTTTTTTCACGGTACAATAGAAAGAGAAATCTGATAAAAGGAGGCCTTACCATGCTCGTCCACCATCTGTTGTCCTTTGGTGAACCGGACCGGCTGGCGGTCTTTGACCAGGGCCGTTCCTATACCTACCTGGATCTCCGTACTCTGGTCCGTCAATGCCGGAATGCCCTGTATGCCCAGGGGATCCGGCAGCAGACCCGTGTTGCCATTTTTTCCCGGAAAACCGTCCACTATATCGTTGCTTATCTGGCCCTGGCTTCCCTGGGCGCCATTGCCGTACCCATCAACAGCCAGCTGAGCCAGCGGGAAGTGGGATTCATCCTCCGGGATTCTGAGTCCAGTTTACTGCTCTATACCGGTAATCCTTTTGCCTGGAACGCCCTGGAAGCCACGGCGGATCTGGAGGGATCCATCCGCCAGCTGCCTCTGGACGGGTATCTGGACAGCCCGGCCCCGGAAGCGCCGTCTCTTTCGGAAACCTTCACGGACCAGGAGCCTTTCCTCATCATCTATACTTCCGGCACCACCGGCCGGCCCAAAGGGGCTCTGCTGTCCCACGCCAATGTGACCTGCAACGCCCGCCAGTTCCAGGAAATCCTCCGCATCACCCCAGAGGACCGGGTGCTGGCGGTGCTGCCCCTGTACCACTGTTTCTGCCTGATCACCGCCTTGATCAATCCACTGCTGGTGGGAGCCTCCCTCTTCCTGTATGACAGCGTGAACCTGAAGGACATTGTCCATTTCATCCGGGACCAGCAGCTGACGGTGCTGTACCTGGTGCCTTCCCTCTGTTCCCTGCTCATCCGCCGGGGACAGCCGGAGGACCTGACCTCCGTCCGGTACACCGTGGTGGGAGGCACCGCCATGCCGCTTTCCCTTCTCCAGGCTTTTGAAGCCCGGTACCATCAGCCCATCATTGAAGGATACGGCCTTTCGGAAGCTTCGCCGGTGGTGTCCGTCAATCCCCCGGAGAAGGTGAAAAGCGGCACCATTGGCCTGCCCCTGCCGGAGATCCAGGTGAAGGTGGTGGATCCGGAGGGACGGGAAATGCCCCAGGGCAGCCGGGGCGAACTGCTGGTCAAAGGACCCAATGTGATGCTGGGCTACTGGCATCTGCCGGAAGCCACGGCAGATGCCCTGGTGGACGGATGGCTCCACACAGGCGATGTGGTGGTGGAAGATCAGGACGGATACCTGCGGATCGTGGACCGTCTGAAGGACATGATCATCAGCATGGGGGAAAACATCTATCCCCGGGAAATCGAAGAACTGGTCTATGCCTACCCGGGCATCGACGAAGCGGCGGTCATCGGCATCCCGGACAAGCTCCGGGGCCAGGCCGGATGCTGCTTCTACACGGTCCGGGAAGGGGAAACCGTGGACCCCAGGGCCCTGAAAAAATACCTGCAGCAGAATCTGGCCATCTACAAAGTCCCCCGGGTATTCCGCCAGCTGGAAGCCATGCCCCACCTGGCAACGGGGAAAATCGCGAAGAAGGAACTTAGATGAAAAAGGAGTACTGCACATGAGCGTGCAGTACTCCTTTTTTGTCAGCTGACCGTTGACAGGGCTGTTGCTCACGCAACAGCCCCATTTTTTTATCCCCTTACCAACCGGTAGTACTTCTTCTTCCCCTTCCGGAGCAGCAGGCTTTCTTTGCCGTCGAACAGAGTGTCGTCCACAACGGTGTCCACGTCGGTGATCTTGGCATCTTCGATGGACAGGCCGTTCTGCTGCATCAGCCGGCGGCCTTCGCTCTTGGTGGCGATCACCTTGTTTTCTGCCAGGAGATCCAGCAGACGGCAGCCCCATTCGTCCTTCCGGACGGTGATGGTGGGCACATTGTCCATGTTGCTGCCAGAACCGAACAACGCTTCCGTGGCGTTTTTCGCCTTTTCCGCTTCTGCTTCCCCATGGACGATCTTGGTCACCTCGTAGGCCAATACCTTCTTGGCTTCGTTGATTTCCGCACCCTGGAGAGCCCCCAGCCGCCGGACTTCATCCATGGGCAGGAAAGTCAGCAGCGCCAGGCATTTTTCCACATCCGCATCGTCGATATTCCGCCAGTACTGGTAGAAATCGTAAGGAGAGAATTTCTCCGGATCCAGCCACACAGCGCCGCCTACGGTCTTGCCCATTTTCTGGCCCTGGCTGTTGGTCAGAAGAGTGTTGGTCATGCAGTAGGCAGGCTGGCGGTCCTTCCGGCGGATCAATTCCACCCCGGCGATCATGTTGGACCACTGGTCGTCCCCGCCCAGTTCCATGACGCAGTTGTATTTCTTGTGCAGGGTATAGAAGTCATAGGCCTGCATGATCATGTAGTTCATTTCGAAGAAGGTCAGCCCGTTGTCGCTGGCCAGACGGGTTTTGTAGCAGTCAGCGGCCAGCATCCGGTTCACGGAGAAATGGACCCCTACGCTCCGGAGCATGTCCACATAGTTCAGCTTCAGCAGCCAGTCGGCGTTGTTGGCTACAATGGCCTTCCCTTCGGACAGGTCGATGAACCGGCCGATCTGTTTCTTGAAGCATTCGATATTGTGGTTGATGAATTCCGGGGTAAGCATCTTCCGCATTTCATTCTTGCCGCTGGGGTCTCCGACCATACCGGTGCCCCCGCCCAGCAGGATAATGGGACGGTGGCCGGCCCGCTGCATATGGGCCATGACCATCAGGGCGATGAAGTGACCAACATGGAGGCTGTCCGCAGTAGGGTCAAAGCCAATATAGAAAGTGATCTTTTCCTTTCCCAGCAGTTCTCTGATTTCATCCGGGTGGGACATCTGTTTCAGGTATCCCCGTTCTTCCAGTACATCCAATACGTTCATGGAACATCCTCCTGTAGCAATTTTCAACACAAAAAAGCCGGCTGGCCCGGCCGATGGCAGCCTGACCAGCCCGGTTCCTTATTTCTTGGGTATTTCAGACGTGCAATGAGGGCAGCGGGTAGCTTCCGGATCCACCGGCATTTTGCAGAACGGACACAGGGTGGGTTCTGCTTTGGGTTCTTCTTTCTTGAACCGGTTCATCAGGGACACCAGGCAGAAGATCACAAAGGCCATGATGATGAAATCGATGACATTGGTGATGAAGCTGCCATAGGCGATCACCGGCAGGTTGGCGGCTTTGGCTTCCGCCAGGGTATTCACCTTTTTGCTGGACAGATTGATGAACAGGTCAGAAAAATCCACGCCCCCGATCAGGATCCCCAGAGGGGGCATGATAATGTCGTTGACCACGGAAGAGACAATCTTCCCGAAAGCACCCCCGATGATAACACCGACGGCCATGTCCACCACGTTGCCCCGGAGGGCGAAGTCTTTGAATTCCTTGAAAAAGCTCCCCATCATTGTTCTCCTTTATTTTTTCGGCGGCAGGATTTCCAGCCAGTAGTTGTCCGGATCGGTGATGAAATAAATCCCCATAGCCGGGTTTTCAAAACAGATGCAGCCCATTTTTTCATGCTTGGCATGGGCGGCGGCAAAGTCGTCGGTTTCAAAGGCCAGGTGGAATTCATTGTCCCCCAGGTTGTAGGGTTCCTTCCGGTCCTTCAGCCAGGTCAGTTCCAGCAGATGGCTGGTCTGATGGTCCCCCAGGTACACAATGGTGAAATCCGGGGTTTCGATCCGCCGGGTCTCTTCCAGGCCCAGGGCTTCCTTATAAAAAGCCAGGGATTTCTGAAGGTCCAGCACATTGAAGTTGTTGTGGACAAATTTGAAGTTCATGGATTCTTCCTTTCTTCAGGCTGCCTTTTTCCGTTTGGAAATAATGGACAGGCAGGAACCGAACAGGATCAGGGCGATGCCCACGATCATGTTCACCGTAATGGGCTCATCAATCACCAGCCAGGCCATAAAGGCGGTGAGGATGGGTTTGATGTAAAAAGCCAGGGACGCGGTAGCAGGGTCCGTATATTCCATGGCCAGGAAATAGCTGGCGTATCCCAGCCCCGTCACCCCTACGGCGATGTAGGCCAGAGGCGGGATGTGGGCAGCGGTAAGGCCGCTGAGAATGGGAATGTCCGTAAAGACTTTCAGTCCCAGGGACAGCATCAGGTTCCGCACCGGTTCAAAGGTGGAGATCCCGATCAGGACCAGCATTTCCAAAGACCCGCAGATGAAACTCAGGCTGGTCATGGCAATGCCCCCGTAGCGTTGGGCGTGTTTCCGTCCGGCGATGCCGTACAGGGCAAAAGTCAGGGCAGACAGCAGGATCAGGATGATGCTCAGCTGGCTGCCGGACATGTTCACCGGGTTTACGATGCAGATGATCCCGGCAAAGCTGGCCATCAGGGAAAAGACGGTCAGTTTGTCAATGGGCTCACCCAACAGGAAATAGGCAAACAGCACCACGAACACCGGGTTGCAGCTGAAGATGACCCCGTTTACCGAAGCCTTGCCGTAGACAATGGCCATCTGATACAGGATCATGCTGACCACAACCCCCAGGAAACCGGAAAACAGGAAGAATTTCAGATCCTGTCCGTTCAGCTGGACGTTCTTTTTCTTCAGGGCGCTGAAGGCCATGGGCATCAGCACCAGTCCCCCGATCAGGAACCGGAGGAATGTGATCTGGATGGGATGGAACATGTTCCCGAAAAACTTCAGGGCCGTTTCCATAGTCCCAAACAGAAAGGCGGTTACAAGGACGAAAATATACCCCTTATTCATAAAATTTTACTTGACTCCTTCCAGGATAAAATCCAAAGGAAGCGTCGCGGAGGCGTTTCCTGGGTATAACAGATGGTTATTTCTCACCGATGATCCGGACTTCCGGCTCCAGCCAGACGCCGCTCATGGCGTGGACCCGTTCTTTCACGTCGTCCATCAGCTGGAGGATCTCCGTGGCCGTGGCATGGCCCCGGTTCACCACAAAACCGGTGTGTTTCTCTGATACCTGGGCATCACCTACCCGGTAGCCCCGAAGGCCTGCCTGGTCGATCAGTGCCGCTGCAAAATATCCTGGAGGTCTCTTGAAAGTGCTTCCCGCACTGGGGAAATTCAAAGGTTGTTTACTCACCCGTTTTTGGGTCAGATCATTGATCCGCTGCCGGATAGCTTCCGGATCATCCCGGGTCAGTTCCAGGGTGGCATCCAGAATGATGTCCCCGGTCTCCATCACCACAGAATGGCGGTACCGGAAGTCCATTTCTTCCCGGTCCAGGGTCCGGCATCTGCCCTGGGTATCCGCCACAGTCACCGTACGGACCAGGGTGCCGATTTCGCCCCCGTAGGCACCGGCATTCATAAGAATGGCGCCCCCCAGGCTGCCGGGGATCCCGGAAGCGAATTCCAGGCCGGACAGTCCTCCTTCTGCCGCCGCCGAAGCCAGCCGGGAAAGAAGCACCCCTGCTTCCACCCGGATGGTGGTACCTTCAATGGCCAGCTTCTTCAGGCTGCGGCCCAGTTTCACCACACAGCCCCGGACGCCTTTGTCCAGGACCAGCAGGTTGGATCCGTTGCCGATTACCGTAAGCGGGACGTTCTGATGGTGGATCTCCTGAAGGAGGCTGCACACCTCTTCCCGGGTCTCCGGTGCCACCAGAAGGTCCGCCGGCCCCCCTACCCGGAAGGTGGTGTACTGTTCCATAGGGGCATTGATCTGGAATTTCCCGGGCAGGTGTTCTTCCAGAAAAGAAAGTAAACCAGACATGGTCATCAGTCCATAACTTCCTTCAACGTATCACTGAGGGTCTTGGACAGGTCTCCGAACATCATCTGGAACCGGATGTAGGCCTGGATGTATTCTGCGGCCACCGGGTTCAGCTGGAGCACGTTGTACAGTTCCTGCATTTTCTTCACTTTGGCATCATCAGGTTTCTGGCCCTGGTACTGGGCGATTTCCAGTTCCTGTTTCTGCTTCAGGAAATCCTTCACCATGGATTCTGCAGAAGAATCCGAGGCCAGTTTCCCTTTGGCTTCCACCAGCACTTTATATTCATGGGATTCCTTAATGGCTTTGCAAAGATTGTTCATTTCGTCATAAACGTTCATGGTCTGAACCTCCTAAAAATAGATTCATATCTTATTAATTTTACCATAAAAGGATAAAATTTGCAGACAAATTTTTCCAAAGGAAACGCAGCCGGCTCCTTTTCACTGGTTCAGCACCTGGTACCGGCTGCCGGCGTCGTAATCGAAATGCCACCATTCCATATCGCTGGCCGTAAAGCCCTGCAGGGTCATCTGCTGCCGGAGCAGGTCCCTCAGGTACCGCTGCTTCTGGGTCCCTCCGGCAAACTGGGCATACTGGGCCGGGGAGGGTTCGTCAAAATCCGAGATCATGGGTACTTCTTCTCCCGTGTCCAGGCTGTACAGGCTCACGTCGATGCTCCGGCCGGAATTGTGGGAATACCCTTCTTCCGCCTTGGGAAGCATATCTGCATGGTCCTTGCCCAAAGCCAGGGTGGCCAGTTTGAAATCCTGCCAGGACCGGTAGGCTTCCCACACCACCAGGCCGTATCCATAGGGCCGCAGTCCGTTCTGGACCCTGGCCAGGGCCTGGGCGGCGCTCCGGTCCAGCAGGGCGTTCTGGCGCAGCACCAGAGGCGCCCCGAAAAGATTGTTGTCCGTGGTGTACCGGAGATCCAGCTTTACCCCGGGTACGGTCTGGGCCACATCCACCAGGTCCGCAGTCTTGTCATAGGGCAGACTGGGTGGCACGGCTGCCGCCGCTTCCTTCCGGAGTTCTTCCATGGGGTTGGGAGGCGTCACCCGGACAGGTTTGCCGTTTTCCCCACCGGTGAATCGGCGGGTATAGCTTTTCTGGCCCAGGTTCAGGCTGATCCCCAGGCCGTTCTTGTCACGGTCGAACCGGACCGTGCTGTCCGCATCGGTGTTGGGTCCCACTTCCCGCAGGTCATAATTGTCGTAATGGTTCTTCACCAGCTGGTACACATTACTGCCGGTGTAATCCCGGTCCTGGCTCTGGAACCGGTACAGCAGCTGGAGCTGGCCCTTATTTTCCCGGACCGCCACCTGCTCTCCGTTTCCCTGATAAAAGCCCACCAGGGCCGCTTCTTCCCGGTTCAGTTCCTCCGGTTCCCAGGCTGCCGCCCGGGCCGTCAGTGCCAGCCCCACACAAAGACAGGCTGACAGGATTGCCGTTTTCTTAAACATCCCGGTTCTCTCCTTCCTGTTCCACCGTATCGTCCTCCGGCAGGGGATGGACGTTTTCCACCACTTCCGCCTCGTGGGCCCCGTTGGCATCCACCTTAGACGGAGGGGCACAGGGCGGGAAGGTGATCACAAAGGCCGTGCCCTTGCCCACCTTGCTCTGGACCTGGACCCTGGCCTTGTGCATCCGGATGATTTCCCTGCCGATGGCCAGTCCCAGCCCCGTCCCGGGAATATGCCGGGAATGGGATTTGTCCGCCTTATAGAACCGCTCCCAGATATAGGGAATGTCCTCTTCAGGAATTCCGAAGCCCTGGTCGGCCACGGTAAGCACGGTACCCTTCTGGCGGTTTTCCATCACCTGGAACCGGATTACCGAACTGTCCGGGGAATACTTCATGGCATTGTCCCCCAGGATCATCACCAGCTGATACAGCCGGTCCCCGTTGCCGTACACCAGAAGGCTGTCATCCACATACTGTTCCAACCGGATATCCCGTTTCTTGGCCCGGCCTTCCAGCATGTTCACCACGCTTTCCACCACTTTGCCCAAAGGGATGGGTTCCATTTCCTCTCCTTCACCCCGCTGGAGCCGGCTGATGTCCAGCAGTTCGTTGATCAGCCGTTCCAGCCGCTGGGTTTCGTCGTTGATCAGCTTCCGGTATTTCCTGATGTCTTCCGGATCCGTAATGGTCCCATCGGACAACGCTTCATTGTAGCCCTGGATAATGGTAATGGGAGTCCGGAGCTCGTGGGACACATTGGCCACGAAATCCCGGCGCATCTTTTCCATTTTCCGGCTTTTCCGTACGAACTGTTCCAGATCCCGGCCCAGGGAATTCAGACTCCGTCCCAGGTCCGCCACTTCGTCATCTCCGTCCACTGCCACTTTCAGGGAATAGTCCCCCAGAGCAATGGCCTTGGCGGAATTCTTCATGGAAATCAGAGGCTTCACCATCCGCCGGGTAAGCCCGCTGACAATAATCACACTGACGAACAGGGCGATGATCCCCACAATGATGGTGTAGATGTAAATATCCTTCAGCACCTTGTTCAGGCCTCCCAAAGGAGACGCCAGCAAAAGGGCCCCGGTCACTTCCCCCCGGGTGTCCTTCAGGGGGATCCCCACCATCAGCACCTGTTCCTTGTAGTAGGGATGATAAATCCGTTCATTGACCCGGTCCCCGCTGTACACTTTCGCCAGGGTTTTCCGGAACCGCTCGCTGTTGGGGCCTCCTTCCTGGATCTGCTGATCGATGGCCGCCACGCTTTTCATCCATTTTTCCCGGCGCTTGGCTTCCCGTTCCTGTTTGGAGGAATCTGATCCATCATGGACCTGTTCGTATTCCGTACCAGTTTCCGAAGCCCCGATCAGGTCGAACTGGTTGTTGAACACCCAGATCCGGGCCCCCACCAGCTGGTCCATGGAAGTAAGATATTCCCGAAGGATGGTCTTGTCCATGTGCGTGGCGTCGAAGTACCGGATCATCATGGCCACCTGGCCGCCTTTGTCATTGAGTTCCAGTTCCTTGGTCCGGAAGAAATAATCGGTGATCAGGTAGCTGAGGCCTACGGAAATTCCCACGATAATAGCCAGAATCAGGCCCATGTAACTGTACATGAGCCTGGTGCTTAATGACTTCTTCACTTTTTGACCTCAAACTTGTAGCCCACACCCCAGACGGTCATAATGTCCCAGGTGGAATCCGGCGGAATGTCCAGTTTGTGCCGGACCCGCTTGATATGGGTATCCACAGTACGGGTATCCCCGTAGTAGGTGTAGCCCCAGATCTTTTCCAGCAGCTGGTTCCGGCTGAACACGATCCCCGGATTGGAGGCCAGGCACCAGAGCAGTTCCATTTCCTTGGCGGTGAAGGTGATTTCCCGGCCAAAGGCAACCACCCGGTATTCGCTGAGATTGATCATCAGGTTGGGATATTCCAGCACCTGTTTGTTCTGGCTGTTCATGGAGGCGTTGGTCCGGCGGAGCACCGCTTTCACCCGGGCCACCACTTCCCGGGTATTGAAAGGTTTGGAAATGTAGTCGTCCGCCCCGATCTCCAGTCCCAGGATCCGGTCGTCATCAGAATCCTTGGCCGTGAGCATGATAATGGGAATGTCGGAAATCTTCCGGACCTGTTTGCACACTTCCAGTCCGTCCAATACAGGCATCATAATGTCCAGCAGGATAATGTCCGGCTTGCCGGCCTGGACCTGGACCAGGGCTTCTGCCCCGTCCGCCGCTTCAATGACCTTGAAGCCCTCTTTTTTGAAATAAATGCTTAAAATCTCACGGATCTGCGGTTCGTCATCCGCGATCAATACGGTCTGTTGTTTGTTCATAGAAAGCCCTCACTCTTCTGGCAGAAAGCTGCCGGATTGAAAGAATCCCTTCTTCCAGGACCCATAACTGAGTGTCCAAAAGCGGCACTCCATTGGTTTATTATATCATAAAATGTCAACAGAGGGGGACCGTTGCCTTTGCAGCAGTCCCCCTCCTGGCTCATTTCTTCGACCGGAGCCGGAGATATTCTTTTTTCAGAGCATCAAAGGTTTCGTCACAGATATCGTGTTCGATTTTGCAGGCATCGTGTTCCGCATGTTCCTGGGAGACGCCCAGGGATATAAGGATGTGGGTCAGCACCTGGTGCCGCTCATAGATCCGTTCCGCAATATCCCGGCCGGTTTCCGTCAGGTTCACAAAGCCCGATTCGTCCACCGTAACCAGGCCCTCTGCCCGGAACTTTTTCATGGCCACACTGATGGTGGGCTTGGAATAGCCCATTTCGTTGGCAATATCAATGGAGCGTACCAGCCCCAGACGATTTTTCAGCACCAGGATGGTTTCCAGGTACATTTCCGTGGATTCTGATTCATGGTATTCCATACGTTTTCACCTTATTGCTGCAGCATCGGAGATGCTGGTTATTTTGGTTAGTGTTTACATTTTATTCTACACTATGTTCAGCAATTGTGCAAACGGGGAAGGATCTCCGGTATGTGTCAACAAGTTCTCAGTAAAACCTTCATCACAGTATAGTTATTCATTCATGTCCGAAAGTAAAGAGTGAAGAGTGCAGAGTGAAGAGCATGGGCCCGTAGAGGACGCACAACAGGCGGTTCGCCAGATGTACGAGTCTCCGACCCCAACGCTGTAGGGGCGGGCCTGTCAGGCCCGCCCGTCCCGGCCGCCCAGAGGGCAAAAAATTCTATACCCATACACCCGCGTGCTCCACCCCAGGAGCGACAACACCCGATGTTGTCCCGTAACCAAGGAATCCAGATGTGTCCCCCTTTCAGGGGGACACAGAAGAGGGGCTGCTGCATGCGCAGCAGCCCCTCTCCTCAGGCTGGAGACTTTCCCTTTCCTTACATCAGTTTCCGGAACATTTCGATGACCTGTTCCTTGGTGGCTTCTCTGGGGTTGCCGGGATAGCAGGCGTCGGCCAGAGCGTCTTTGGCCAGCTGGTCCAGGTCTTCTTCCCGGATCTTTTCGTTCTTTTCCGGGATCCCCACGTCCTGGGACAGCTTCCGGACAGCGGCAATGGCAGCATCCCGGTATTCTTCCTGGGTCATGGAATCCACTCCTTCCACCCCCATGGCTTTGGCGATGGCTTTGTATTTGTCGCCGGTGTATTCCTTATTGAATTCCATGGAAATGGGCAGCAGCATGGCGCAGGCTACTCCGTGGGGAGTGTCATAATGGGCGGACAGGGTGTGGGCCATGGAATGGTCGATGCCCAGTCCCACATTGGAAAAGCCCATGCCGGCAATGTACTGGGCCAGGGCCATGCCTTCCCGGCCTTCTTTGGTGTTGGCCACTGCGCCCCGGAGGTTTTCGGCGATCAGCCGGATGGCTTCGATGTGGAACATGTCGGTCATTTCCCAGGCGGCTTTGGTGGTATACCCTTCAATGGCGTGGGTCAGGGCGTCCATGCCGGTGGAAGCGGTGAGGCCTTTGGGCATGCTGGACATCATATCCGGATCCACGAAGGCCACTACAGGCATGTCATGGGGATCCACACAGACGAATTTCCGTTCTTTTTCCACGTCGGTGATCACGTAGTTGATGGTCACTTCCGCAGCGGTACCGGCGGTGGTGGGCACAGCCAGGATGGGCACGGAAGGATTCTTGGTGGGAGCGCAGCCTTCCAGGCTCCGGACGTCAGCAAATTCCGGGTTGGCGATGATGATGCCGATGGCCTTGGAGGTATCCATGGAGGAGCCGCCGCCGATGGCGATGATACAGTCAGCGCCCGAGGCTTTGAAGGCTTCCACCCCGTGCTGGACGTTGGCAATGGTGGGATTGGGTTTGATGTCGGAATAGACGGTGTAGGGAATGTTGGCCGCATCCAGCAGATCGGTGACTTTGGCGGTGACGTTGAACTTCACCAGGTCCGGATCGGAGGCTACGAAAGCTTTGGTGAACCCTCTGTTCTGGAATTCGGTGATGATGTCTTTAATGGCACCGCTGCCGTGATAGGAAGTACCGTTCAAGGAAATTCTGTTTGCCATAAAAAAACTCCCCTTTCTTTTGTTACGGAATCGGAACACAGTCCGTTGTTCTTTGATTCCATTGTAAAAAAGAAAGAGAAGTTCCACAAGTGACACTTTTCCTCATCTGTCACCTTGACTGTTCAGTCATTACCGGAGCAGGTCACAGCGGACGAAAAGGTCCGTAAGAGCAGGCGGCATGGCCTGGAGCATCAGGTCCGCCAGCTGTTCCGGAGCTGCATCCCGGGTTCCCCGTCCCACCCATTTGGCGGTCATGTAGACGGAGGCCTGACAGTACATTTCCAACAGGGCCAGCACTGCCCGCTCCAGGTCTTTCCCGGTCTTTTTCCGGTACAGGTCCTGGTAGAACCCATAGATTTTCCGGAAGTCGTGGTCTTTCAGATTGTTCTGCTGGTCCGACTGGAACGCCGCCCGGAAGAACACCTTTTCCGCCTGGATATAGCGGAATTTCCGGACCAGGCCTTCGTAAATGGTCCTGCCGTAGCCCATTTCCCGGAAGGAATTGGCCAGCAGTTCATCAAAGTACCAGTTCACCAGATCATATTTGTCCAGAAAGTGCCGGTAAAAGGTCTGGCGGGATACCCCGGCCTCCCCGGTGATTTCCTTTACGGTGATGTCTTCCAGGCTCTGCCGGGCCATCAGCCGTTTCACCGCCTCTGCCAGCCGGTATTTGCCCCCGGATTCCCCGGTATGCTGTGATTCCTGTGGTTCTGCCATTGGGTCCGTCCCTCCTGAAGTGGTAAACTAAAATTGGACACGGAGGGGGTAATTTTTGGACATACGGTGTATACTGTACGGATAGTACGAAATTAATTATCGGACAGAAATTCTCCCTCACAGGACAGGAGGTTTGCCGTG
>NZ_VULN01000009.1 GCF_009696675.1 Acidaminococcus fermentans
TAATCGATTACAATGCAAACCGTATTCATTCGAGTATTGATTATTTAACTCCGAATGAAAAATACCAGCAATTAGTAAGTTAACGAGGTGTCTCGGTTCGATGTGTCTAAAAGCCTTGACACCTTTCGAGCCGCTATGCGGCTCACGAGGCCGGGGTGTTGCACATAACGTGCAACAGCCCCCTTTTTTTTATGTTGAAAAATCAGATAATTTTGTTATACTTAAAAAGGCTGGAGGAATCCGGAAAAGAGCGAAAAGCCCCGCAGGCCACGGACGGGCGGGCCTTCGGCTCGCCCCTACGGCGTTGGGGTCGGGATGTTGTTTGTACGGTCAGTTGGACGGGGATTTCGGAGAACCCCGTTGTTCACGGCCGCCCGACAGCGACGACGTAGGGGCTCCCCGCAGGGGAGCCCTTCCCGGCCTGCGGGTTTCACGTTCAAAGGCAGATGCGTGAGCATCTGGCATCCGAAACGATGAACGACATTCTGTCCCCAAATTCTCCCACCTCTTTTGGTATACTGGAACCAGGAAAAGAAAAGGAGGTAGGGATCATGAGCTTTGTGCTTGCGGAGGATATGGATTTTGGTACGGTGGAGACGGCGGTTTATGGGTACGTGAATTTCTGCCAGGGACCGGATTTTTATGAGTTCCGGATGAGCCCGGAGGCGGCACGGCCTTTTATGGAAAAAATCGACAAGGCCCTGGCGGGGCTCGATGGGGTGCTGAAAAAGCTGGACCCTCAGGCGCAGCCGTTGGATCAGGTCATTTACCAGGAGGGGGACGAGGACAACCAGGGGACCATTGTGTTCACCGCCTGTCTCCTGGGGCCGGTGGCCATTGACGGGGAATGGAAGAGTGAAGGGGATGCTCTGAAGTTCATCGATGAAATGGATCCGGAAGGGAAGCGGCATGTGGCCTGCGACCTGGTGGCCGACCAGTGTGATTTCGGCAATATCGTTACTCTGCAGCTGAAGAGGTTGGATGGGAGGGAGTAGGCCCAGGGGCAGTCTCTGGCAGCCACTAGCCGCTGGGGGGAACCTGCCAAACCCCAGGCCGGGAAGGGCGGGCCTTCGGCTCGCCCCTACGCCGTTGGGATCGAACGCTCGATTTTACGGTCACAGGAACGGATTTTTCGGCAGTTCCGTTTCTGGAATTTTTTGTTGGATCCTTCGGAGACGGGCGGCCGGGCCTGCCGCCCCTACGGTATCGGTATGCATTTCCCTAAAATTTGCCTGCAAATTTTATCCAAAACGACCAACGATAAATGACCAACAATGAACCACATTTCAGGAGGTGTTTAACCATGGTGCTGAAAAAACGACGGATCACCCGGGGGCTTTTGGCCGGGTGTTTGCTGCTTTCTCTGGCGGTTGGGGGAACGGCTCTGGCCCGGGAACCGGAGATCATGTCCAACTTGGGGAATATTACCATCAGTTGTTCCATCTACCCAAGCCAGGCCGGGGTGGCGGGGGTGCGTACCGGCATTTCCCAGAGCCAGGTGGAAGAGGTGCTGGGGGCGCCCCTGTCGGTGAAATACGGCCGGGGAACCATGGAATATTCCTATCCTTCCCGGACTCTGTTTTTGGTCCATTTCAGCCCGGAAATGCCCTATGTGCTGACGGACATCAAAACTTCCAACCGGGAAGATGCCACAGTGGACGGGGTCCAGCCAGGGATGGGGGAAACGGTGCTGAACGATGTGTACGGCCAGGCGGACGCCGTCTGGACCAAAGAGTACGAATCTCCCAAGATCCCGGAAGAGGACAACCAGAAGAACCACGCCCGGCTGGACGAAACCATCTATGAATACCATGCCAACAAAACCACCACCCTGGCCTTCAAGGTAAGGCAGGGAGTGATCCGGGAGATCCACGTGCATCAGGCGGAGTGAGGAAGAGAAGAAGTCAGATTCGGCCCTGACGGGCCTTGAGACGTCAGACGTCAGTTTTGTACGTTGGGAACAAGTGCAGAGTGAAGAGTGCAGAGTGCAGAGTGAAGAGCGGGACGGAGTGGGTCCAACTTCTCATTTCGGTGCCGTAGGGGCCTCACGCCGGGAGGCCCGCCAGATGCAGGACCGTTCTGTTTATCGCGGGTCAAGCTGACATCTGACTTCTTTTTTAAAAAGTTTAATTTTCCCCGCCTTCCAGTGCTGTATACTATAAAGATACAACGACAGCACTGGGGGGCGGTTTTTTTATGTTTGAAGGCAGAATCCGGGAGGTGGAGCGGCCGGATCGGATCCTTTCCTATTTTGGACAGGAAAAGGCCGTCCTGCTGGTGGTGACGGTCACCGGCATCCTGTACAACCTGGGCATGGGGGCGGGGCCCTATTTCGAAGGCCAGCTGGCCCAGTGCCTTTACGACATTTTCCAGGGCAAAGCCACTGCCGGGGATATGGTCCGTCTGGCAGCTTTGTATGTGGGGGTGATCTTCCTGGTCCAGTTGTCCCGGGCCGGGAAGCGTTACAGCGTCCGGCTGTTTGCCAACCGGGTGAGCCGGACCATGCGCCATACCCTGTACCACAGTCTGGTGCGCCTGGAAGCCCGGCAGCTGCAGCAGGAAAACCTGGGGAACCTGATGACCAAGGCCATGGGGGACGTGGATGCCTGTGCGGAAGGGATGCGGAAATTCACCACGGAAGTGTTCGACACCGGGGTGGTGATGGTGGTGTACCTGAGCCTGCTGCTGGCCTACGACTGGCGGCTGACCCTGCTGGCCTGCAGCTTCACCCCGGCGGCCTACTGGATCGCCAACCGGCTGAAAAAGCAGGTGGCCCAGGCCAACGGGGTCTACAAGGCCACGGAAGCCCGGCTGAACACCCTGACCCTGGACCGGGTGAGCCATGCCCTGACCTACCGGATCTACGGCCAGGAACAGAACCGGGATGCCGCCTACGAAAACCAGCTGACCGCCTACGAAAAGGCCAGCGCCCGGGCCAACATCTTTGAAGGGGCCCTGGGGCCTTTGTACGATGCCATTGCCATGGCAGGCACCGGGATGATCTTCTGGTTCGGGGCGAAGAACGTCCAGGGTACCGGGTGGGAACTGTGGAACATTGCCAGTTTCACCACCTTTTTGGCTTGCTTCACCAAACTGGCGGTAAAGACCAGCCATGCGGCCAAACTATTCAATGCGGTCCAGAAGGCCCAGGTTTCCTGGCAGCGGATCAAGCCCCTGCTCCAGCAGGCGGCTCCGGAAGAGGATGAACAGCCACTGGAGCCGGTGGAACCGGCGGATCTGGAAGTCCGGGACCTGGCCTGCCATTATCCGGGCCAGGAGGAAGGCCTTTCCGGGATTTCTTTTGCCGCTCATCCCGGGGACATTATCGGCATTACGGGACCGGTGGCCTGCGGAAAGAGCCTTCTGGGGAAGGTGTTCCTGGATGAAGTGCCCTGGACCGGGACCCTGCTGTGCCATGGGGAGGATTTCCATACCTTGGACCGGGAACGGCGCCGGAGCCTTGTTTCCTATCTGGGCCACGATCCGGAGCTCCTCAGCACTTCCATTGGGGAGAACATTGCCCTGGGAGACCCGGTGGATGTGGAAAAATACCTGGCCATGACCAATCTGGCAGAAGAGGTGGCGGCCATGCCCCAGGGAGTGGATACTCCGGTGGGCAGCGAAGGCACCCGGCTTTCCGGCGGGCAGCAGGCCCGGATCGCCCTGGCCCGGACCCTGGCCCATGCCCGGTCGGTGCTGGTGCTGGACGATCCTTTTGCGGCAGTGGACCGGAAAGGGGAAACAAAGATCCTGGAGAACATCCGCCGGGCTTTCCCGGACCGGGTGATCCTTTTGATTTCCCATCGGCTTACCCATTTCCCGGAATTTACCGGGGTCCTGTTCCTGGAAGGGGGACGGGGGATCTTCGGGACCCATGCAAAACTCATGGAGCAGGAGCCCGGCTATGCCCGGCTGGTAAAGCTTCAGCAGGAAGGGGTGGATCTGGATGAATAGGAAGAATCCTGTTTGGGAAAGCGTGAAGGGAACCCTCCGGGCCCATCCCCGGTCCGGGGCTCTGGTGGCGGTGCTGGTGGTCCTTTCTGTGTTCACCTCCCTTTTGCCGCCCCTGGTGCTGGAACGGGCGGTGAACAGCCTGACGGAAGGACGGGGGATTCCCTGGCAGCTGGGCCTCTTGTACATCGGCCTTACGGTGCTGTCGGACTGCTGCGAAACCGCCCAGAACGGGGCCATTACCCTGTTCGGACAGAAGGTGACCCACGGTCTCCGGTCCACCCTGTGCGCCAAACTGGACCGGCTGCCGGCCCGGTACTTCACCGGCCATCCCAGCGGCCAGACCACGTCCATTTTTGTCAACGACGGGGACACCATCGATGCCCTGTATTCTGACGGGATCGTGGGGATGCTGGCGGATGCCTGCAAGCTGCTGGGGATTCTGTGGATCCTGTGGAGCCGGAGCCAGGGGCTGTTCTGGATCCTGTGCCTTTTGCTGCCCCTGCTGTTTGGGCTCACCCGGCACTTCCAGAAGGGGACCCTGGCCGCCCAGCGGGAAAACCGCCGGGCCATCGGACGGGTGAACAGCCATGTGCCGGAAACCATCCGGAACATCCGGACCATCCATTCCCTGGGGAAGGAACAGTATATGGAAGACCGGTACGATACCCTGATCACCGACAGCTTCCGGGCCATCAACCGGGCCAATGTGTTCGACGGGATCTATTCTCCCATTATCCTGGTGACCCAGGCGGCAGTGGTGGCGGTGATCATGGTGGGGGCGGCCCTGGGGCCCGCCTGGGCGGATCTCTTCGGCCTTTCCGTAGGGTCCGCCGTTGCGGTGATTGCTTACGTGGGGAAAATCTTCGGGCCCCTGGAGAGCATCGGCATGGAAATCCAGAGCATCCAGAGCGCCATGGCCGGGATCCAGCATATCGGGGAATTCCTGGACGAAGAGGAGCGGACTTCTGTGAGCCGGGACCCTTTGCCGGAAGGAATCCGGGACAAGGCAGTGGCTTTTTCCCATGTGACCTTCGGGTATGACCCGGCCCGACCCATTTTGAAGGACTTTTCCTGCAGCCTGGAGCCGGGGGAACAGGTGATCCTTATGGGGCCCAGCGGCTGCGGCAAAAGCACCCTGTTCAAGCTGCTCCTGGGGCTGTACGGCCCCCAGCAGGGGACGGTGGCCCTGATGGGGTACCGGGCCGGGAGCCTGCCGGAAGAGGAGAAACGGAGCCTGTACGGCTGCGTGGAACAGGAATTTTCTCCGGTACCCGGTACCGTAGGGGACCAGGTGACCCTGGGAGATGGGTCGGTGACTGCGGACCAGACGGACCGGGCCCTGGAACTGGTGGGCCTGCAGGAGGCGGTGGACCGGCTGCCCCAGGGGAAGGACACCCCCATGGCGGACGGACTGTTCTCCCAGGGAGAACTCCAGCTGCTGAACATTGTCCGGGCCGTGGCCAAAGAACCCCGGCTGCTGCTCTTGGACGAAATCACTGCCAACCTGGACAGCCAGACGGAAGAAAAAGTACTGAAAGCCCTGGAAAGGGCTGCCCAGGGCCGCAGCGTCCTCAGCATCTCCCACCGGTTCTCCCGGATGATGGAAGGGCAGAGGATCATCAGGATGGGGTAACGGGCTGTCAATGGTCAATGGTCTCTGGACGATCCAGTGACCATTGACAAAAAAAGGTGCCCGGAGGCACCTTTTTTTAATATCCCAACTTTTTCTTCAGCTCTTCCATATCCTTTTCCGTCAGGAAGGGCCGGATCAGGCCCAGGTAGTATTCCGCTTCTTTTTCCCGGCCGGCTTTGTGACAGGCCTGGGCTCCTCCGGCGGCCAGCCGGAGGACTTCCGGATTGGGGCCCAGGGGGATGGCTTCCTTCTGGGCGAAGGCGGCCAGTTCTTCCCGGGTGGCCGGTTTCCCGTCCAGCTTCTGGTTTTCCGCCAGGGTCTGGAGCTGTTTTTTGGCTTCTTCCGAATCCTGGAAGTTCAGGCTCATGAGATAGGCGTACCGGGCTCCCTGCCAGTCTTCCTTATGGAGCAGCAGGGCTCCCTGGTTCCGGTAGCACCGGGCCAGGTCAGCAGGACGGAAGGCCTCACGGAACGCTTCCCGGTTCACCCGGCCGAAGCTTTCCCAGTCGGCCTCATCCTTCAGCACCGCCAGATAGGCCGCCCGCACCGGGGCGCTGGCCGGATCCCACCGGAGCCCTTTTTCCAGGGCCTTCCGGGCGTTTTTCAGGTTCCCCTGGGCCAGTTCCAGTTCCCCCTGGACCAGATACAGCAGGTGGAAGGGGAAGGGGGCCTGCTGGACGTTCTTTTTCGGCTGGTAAAACTGCTGGAACAGCACCATTTCCATGGGCTCTGCAAAGGACCGGAATTCCACTTCCGAATCCGGCTGGAACAGGGCGGAATGTTCCGCTTCCTGGATATGGGGGGCCAGCAGCTCCCGGGCCTTGTCAAAATCCCGGGCAGCGGTCAGCTTCCGGGCTTCTTCCAGATGAGCCCGGAATTTGTCGAAAGCCTGGCTGAACATGTCTGCAAAATGCTGGCGGCTTTCCTCCGGCATCAGCTTGTACAGCAGCTGGCTGCAGAACCGGGCGATTTCCCGGTGGAGAGGGTGGTCCCGGTACAGTTCCATGCACCCCTGCAGGTATTTGATGTCTTTCTGGGAGTTCCCGGTCAGGTTCTCCCGGATGGATTTTACAATGGATTCCAGTTGTTCCATGATTTTTCCTCCGATTCGTGGCAATGTATCTACTATTATACAGCCCTTGCCCCCTTCCTTCAACTGTGCTATAATGGTTCCATTCAATTCCATACCTTGCCATGAACAGGAGAGTACGCATTTCCGGAGGTCACAGAGAGTGGGGAGCAGGTGGGAGCCCCGTACGGAAAGAGATGGGGAAGTTCACCTGGGAGCAACCGGACTGAACGGAGTAGGTCCGGCGCCGGCAGCGTTATCGGCCAGATGAGTGAAAAAATAGGGTGGTACCGCGAACCTTCGCCCCTTGTGGGGACGGAGGTTCTATTTTTTTAGGAGGCGTGAACATGAGCGATAAACTGCAGGAACTGCGGGAGAAGATCCAGAAGGATCTCAGTCAAGTCAAAAGTGTGGAAGATCTGAAGAACATCCGGGTCCAGTACCTGGGCAAGAAGGGGGCCCTGACCTCCATTCTCCGGAGCCTGGGAGACGTGGCGGCGGAAGAACGGCCGAAGATCGGCAAAATGGTCAACGAAGTCCGGGCCAAGATGGAACAGCGGATCAACGAACAGATGAAGCTGCTGGAAGCCCATCAGATTGAAGAAAAACTGGCCAGTGAAACCCTGGATTTCACCCTGCCGGGACGGAAACCGGCCCTGGGCCATCTCCATCCGGTGACCCAGACCCTGCGGGACATCAAGAAAGTGTTCATGCGCATGGGGTTCGAAGTGGTGGAAGGCCCGGAAATCGAAACGGACTATTTCAACTTTGAAGCCCTGAACCTGCCCAAGGACCATCCGGCCCGGGATATGCAGGATACCTTCTACATCACCGATGACATCCTGCTCCGGACCCAGACTTCCGGGGTGCAGGCCCGTACCATGCAGAGCCGGGAACCCAACACCCCCATCCGGATGATCTGCCCGGGCACCGTGTACCGGAACGACTACGATGCCACCCATTCTCCCATGTTCCATCAGGTGGAAGGCCTGGTGGTGGACAAGGATATTTCCCTGGCGGACCTGAAAGGGACCCTGGAACTGTTCTGCAAGGAGATGTTCGGGGACAGCGTGAAGATCCGGCTGCGGCCCAGCTTCTTCCCCTTCACGGAACCCTCCTGCGAAGTGGATATCAGCTGCGTCATGTGCGGGGGCAAGGGCTGCCGGGTGTGCAAGAACTCCGGCTGGCTGGAAATCCTGGGGGCCGGGATGGTGCATCCCAACGTGCTGCGGATGAGCGGCTACGATCCGGACAAAATGAAGGGCTTTGCCTTCGGGATGGGCGTGGAACGGATTGCCATGCTGCGGTACGGCATCGACGATCTCCGTCTGTTCTTCGAAAATGACCTGCGGTTCATCCGTCAATTCTGAGTGGGAGGCAAAGGACAATGTTAGCTTCTATTAATTGGTTGAAACAATATGTGGATATTCCCGTAACGCCGGAAGTGCTGGCGGACAAACTGACCCGGGTGGGCCTGGAAGTGGAACAGGTGATCCATCTGGGCGAAGGCCTGGAAGGGGTCATCACCGGGAAGGTGGCCCAGATCGAACGGCATCCCAATTCTGACCATCTGTGGATCTGCCAGATGGACCTGGGGCAGGGGGAACTGGTCCAGATCCTCACCGGGGCCCAGAACGTGCATCAGGGGGATATGGTACCGGTGGCCGTGGTGGGCTCCCATCTGCCCGGCGGCATGACCCTGAAGGCCGCCAAGATGCGGGGCCTGGATTCCAACGGCATGCTGTGCAGCGCCGGGGAACTGGGCATCGATGCCAAACTGCTGCTGCCGGAACAGCGGGACGGGATCTTCATCCTGCCGGAAAACACTCCCATCGGGGTGGACGTGAAGGAACTGCTGGGGCTGGATGATGTGGTGCTGGATATCGACCTGACCGCCAACCGCAGCGACTGCTTCAACATGCTGGGCCTGGCCCGGGAAACTGCCGCGGTGCTGGGACAGAGCCTGCGTCTGCCCAAACTGGCCACCCGGGACGAAGCGGCCGGCAGCGCAGCCGACTGTGCCAAGGTGGAAATCCAGTGCAAAGACCTGTGCACCCGGTTCGCCATGCGGATGGTGAAGGACATCCAGGTGACGGAATCTCCTGAATGGATGCAGAAACTGCTCCGGGCTGTGAACATCCGTCCCATCAACAACGTGGTGGACGTGACCAACTATGTGATGATGGAACTGGGCCAGCCCATGCATGCCTACGACTATGACACGGTGGCGGACCATGCCTGGATCGTCCGCCGGGCCCAGGAAGGGGAGACCCTGGTGACCCTGGACGGCCAGAAACGGGACCTGAATCCCAACATGATCGTCATCGCCGACCCGGAAAAAGCCATTGGTCTGGGGGGCGTCATGGGCGGCCTGGCTACGGAAGTCACCGGCAAGACCGTGAACGTGATGCTGGAATCCGCCACCTTCTACGGCCCCAGCATCCGGCACACCTCCAAGGACCTGGGCCTGCGCAGTGAAGCTTCCCAGCGGTTCGAACGGGGGGTGGATACCATCCGGGACCACGATGCCCTGAACCGGGCTGTGCACCTGCTGGAAGAAATGGGGGCCTGCAAGGCCGTAGCCGGTGTGGTGGAAGACTACCCGGTACCCCAGGAACCGGTGAAGATCAAGGCCCTGCCGGAAGCCCTGCGCCGGCGGATCGGCACGGAAGAAATTACCGATGCAGAGATGCGTTCCATCCTGGAAGGGCTCCGGTTCGATGTGGAACCCCAGGCCGACGGCAGCTGGCTGGTCACCGTGCCCACCTGGCGGAACGACTGCACTTGCGATGCGGACCTGTCCGAAGAAGTGGCCCGGATGTACGGCTACGACAAGATCCCGTCCACCCTGCCCCAGCTGGATATGGCCCGGGGCGGCCAGGCTCCCATCGAGGACGTGAAGGACAAGGTACGGAACTGCCTGGCGGATGCGGGTCTGGACGAAGTGATGACCTACACCTTCATCAACGCCGGGGACTTTGACAAACTGGGACTGGGCGCCGACGACAGCCGCCGGCAGGCCATCCAGATCATCAACCCCATCAGCGACGATTTCCGCACCATGCGCACCACTCTGGTGCCCAGCCTGCTGAATACCGCCGCCTACAACCTGGCCCGGCAGAACGACCGGGTGGCCCTGTTCGAAGTGGGCCGGGTGTTCCTGCCCAAGGCTCTGCCCCTGACAGAACAGCCTGCGGAAAAGACCCGTCTGTGTGTGGTGCTGGCTGGCAAACGGAATGAACTGAACTGGACCGAAAGCAAGGACGCGGTGGACTTCTTCGACCTGAAAGGGGACCTGGAACTGGTGCTGGAAGTGCTCCAGGCCAGCGGCGTGACTTACGCCAAGCCGGAAGAGAAGTTCCTCCATCCCGGCAAGAGCTGCACCGTGCTCCATGACGGGAAGGCCGTAGGCTTCATGGGGGCCCTCCATCCCCAGGTGCAGGACCGGTTCGGCCTCAGCGCGGAAACCTTCGTGCTGGAACTGGATCTGAGCAGCTTCGTGGAGGGGGCGGAACGGATTCCCCAGTTCACCCATATTCCCCAGTTCCCCAGCACCAGCCGGGATATTGCCGTGGTGGTGCCCCAGACCGTCAGCGCCGTTGACCTGATGGCGGAAATCCGCACCCAGGCCGGCCCGCTGCTGAAGGATGTGCGGCTGTTCGACGTGTACAGCGGCAAGCAGGTGAAGAACGGCTGCAAGAGCGTGGCCTTCAGCCTGACCTTCCAGGATCTTACCCGGACCCTCCAGGACAAGGAAATCAACGACATCATCAACCAGGTGGTGAAGAAAGTCCAGGAACGGTTCGAAGGGGAATTGAGAGAGTAAAAAGGGGTGTGAAAAAAACACACCCTCGGTCAACGGTCAGCTGACCGTTGACCACTTTTTTCAAAAAACTGTTGACAAAAATCCCTATCTATCGTATACTAAACAAGTCAGCGGCGCTGGAAAGCAAAGCGACAACGGCCCAGTAGTTCAGTTGGTTAGAATGCCGCCCTGTCACGGCGGAGATCGTCGGTTCGAGTCCGTCCTGGGTCGCCAATGCGGAAGTAGCTCAGTGGTAGAGCATCACCTTGCCAAGGTGGGGGTCGCGAGTTCGAATCTCGTTTTCCGCTCCATAGGAGTATAGTTCAATGGTAGAGCAACGGTCTCCAAAACCGTCGATCTGGGTTCGAATCCTAGTACTCCTGCCATCGATTTTGCAGAGAACTAGACAACACAAGGCGATATGAAACAGTACGTGGAACCGCTTCCACACTGGGAAATCCCGTGTTTCTGGTTCTCTTTTGTTATCGTTTTATATCGCTTCATATTGCACCATATTCCCCATTTGTTCCCTATCGGAGCAGATGGGGCCTTTTTTCTTGTAAAAAATAGGGAACAAGGAGCCGCAAAAGAAGCCCCGGTGCGGCTTTCCGGGTCCTGTTACTTCAGGGCATCCAGGGCTTTCACGGCCTGGTCGGCCATGTCCTCAGTCACGTGGGTGTAGATGGCCATGGTAGTGGTAGGATCATTATGCCCAACGCGCTGCATGATTGCCTTGAGGGGTACGCCCTGCTCTGCCAATAGGGAAATGTGGGTGTGCCGGAAGATGTGGGTGGTCAGCTTTTTAGGGAACTTGATTTTCTTGAGCATGTGGTTGACGAAAGTAATGTCCAGGGGGCCGCCCTCCCTGGTGCAGAAAATCCAGTGTTCTCCGGCCGCATCGTGGGCGGTGGGGTACCAGGCCCGGCGGCGTTTGTTCTTGAGCATGTAGTAGTCCAAAATCTCCCTGGAACGGCGATCCAGTGCCACGTGGCGGATAGAGTACACATTCTTGGGCGTGCCCCTTACGGGCTGTTCTCCTTTGCCCAGGCCCCACTGTAAGGTACCATTCACATAGATGGAATCCCCCTCATAGTCTTCATCTCGCAGCGCCGCCAGTTCTCCGAACCGGAGCCCCGTCCTTGACTGCAGTTCACAGGCATCGGCCACCAGGGGGGACAGCTTCCGCAGCGCGGCCAGGACCTGTTTCAGCTCTGTTTGGTCCAGGTACTTTTCCCGCTGACTCTCTACTGCCTGGATGGTTTTGGGCGGCCGTTTGATCTCTACCCGGTTCACTAACTCCATGGAGTGGAGGATGCCCAGCTTATAGGCACGGTCTAGGCTGCGGCGCACCAGGGTCAGGATTTTTCCGGCATAGACCACGCTGTTTTTCAGCACGATTTCGTCCAGGACCTTCTGTATCATGGCCGGTGTCAGCTTTCCCACCAGGGTATCCGGCGGGAAGAACTGCAGCAGTTTCGACCGAACCGTCACATAGTTCTTATAGGTGGTCGGCTTTACGAATGGGCGCTGCGCAGCCATGTAGTCGTCAATCAGTTCAAACAGTTTCGTGGGGGCCTCTGCGGCCTGCTTTTCGGCGATCAGCTGGTCCAGCTTTTCCCTGGCGGCCTTTTGGGCCGTTCGGGACCCGGTGGGCATCGTTACAGATACCTTGTGCCTCTTGCCGGTCAGGTGATCCACATAAGTCTCGCGGAACACATAACCTGTTTTATTTTTTTCCATCCACATGGTATTACCTCCTTACATTTCGTATTCTTATGTGATGGTTTCAGGGTATTTCATGGTATAATAAAACAAATCAAAGGGAGGAGAGGTACAAGTATGAGCACGATTGAAAAGGCGAGGATTGCCTATACGGGCCCTGGCCTGAATGATGGCGCCATGCCCGTAAAAGACCTGGCACCGGCACTGCTGGCCTTTACAGAACTGGTTGAAAGTGCTTATCGTGCCATTGGCGGCACAAATCCGGTCAAGGTCATGCTTAATCAGGACAGCCTTCACAAAGGCTCTTTTGACATTACGTTCCTCCTGAATCTGGATATCCTGCAGCAAGTAAAACTTTTCATGTCGACTGCCCAGGAAACCGGCCTGACGGATCTGCTTACGGTCCTGGGGTGGGGCACTGCGGCCGGCAAAGGGATTTTCTGGCTGATTAAAAAAATCCATGGCCGCAAGATCAAAAGCATCGACGCCCCCAGGGGAGAAATCACTCTGGCTGATGGAGAGACCATCCAGACCGACCCGAACACCATCAAGGTTTTCCTGAATGTAGATTGCCGGGTCAGCGTAGAAAAGGTCATCGAGCCTGTGAAACAAGAGGGAATCGATGGATTCGAACTGCGGGACCCGGACCGGAACAATCAGGAACAGACCCTGCTGCAAATCGACAAGAGGGAAACAGAACTTTTCAAGGCTCCTCCTGCGGCTGACGAAGGTGATATAGAATCCGATACCGCAGAACAGGATATGCTGGCCAGGATCATCTCCGTAAACTTCGACCTGGGGAAATGGCGGCTGTCCGATGGAACAAATTCCTTCTGGGCATCCATCGAAGATAAGGATTTTCTTCAGAAAGTTGACAAAGGAGAGCTGTCTTTCCGGAAGGGTGATATGCTGCGGATCCGTTACTATGTCCATCAGGCAGTGAAGAACGGAAAGCTTTCTTCTGACTATATCATCACAAGTGTCCTGGAACTGAAAAGGGCACCTCAGCAAATCAAGCTTGATCTCTGAGCGCATTTGTTACCCGGCCTTTGTGGCCGGGTATTTTTTGTCCTCAAAACTTCCTTCTCATAGACCCATTCTTTTCTCTGTAGGAAAAGGTATATTCCAAAGAAAATAGTTCCTTTCAGATTCTAAGTGTAGGAAAAAGTCATTTTCTGTTCTTACTGTTTGTTAAGAGCAGAAAAGTGGCTTTTTTTGTTCTTAGCAAAAACCGGAAGGCTTTTTATAGATGGGCATCGAGTTTCTCCTTTGTCATATCCTTTAACACATCGAATAACGGCTTATAATCGATGTTTTCTATAATAAATTCGCCAACTCGAGCCTCCACTGCTTTTCGAATGGAACTGAAATCCTTTTTATAATTCTTTTTTATTTTAATTTTTTCTTTTTTCGTTAACTCAAAAAGGCCAGAGTTAAGCAAATCAGGCACCCCAGCGAATGACAGAATGTCATTTTGACAGGAATAGCCAGAAGATTTCAATAGATCCAGAGTTATGAAAGTTAAACGCATTGCTTCCATTAATGGCGCTGTTTTCGCAAATGTTTTAAGCACACCAAGATAATATTTTGCATAGGCCTTTTGTACATCTGAGACCATTCCGTCATTTGGTATCAAATTAAGTTCCATTGCCAAACGGAGTATGTGCTTGCAAGCAAGCGTCTCATTATTAAATTCAAAGTCCATGCAGGTACAACTACATAAAGTGGTGTCATAAATTTCACCAGTGCTGCCGACAAATCTTCCACTTTTGGTTGAAGTGTCAATACTTAATGGGGTTAATTCGGCAGCCATAGCTGATTTATAGCGTTTTTCATCTATGTTTTCTAATAAATTTCTCATACTAACACGTCCTTTCAATCTCTATTCTTCACATAAAACTTCAGATTCTCATAAATCTGAAAATTATTGGTGTCACTACATTATTTGGAATGCCTTTCCTTTTCTACTTGTCCCACATCCAATTCCTTGTCCAGATCCCCATTCCTCACATGAGATAGCGCATGGAGGTAGGACGCCTGGTTTGTTTCCCGATTGTACCGAGAGTTCAGCAGCACCACAGTAGATCCGTCGTCCGATTCACAGACCATCTCCCGCACTCCCAGGGGCAAATCATACAGCACAGCACGGGGCCGTTCATCCATTGTTCTCGCCGCCTTCCTTGGCTTTTTGGTATCTAATAAAGTTCATGACTTCTTTAACCGCTTCGGGGGAGAGACCCCGGGTGGCATCAAACATGGCCTTGTATTCCGGATTATCGTGGAGCTCTTGGGCAAGCCGGGCGGTTTCAGGATCGGTATAGTACCCAGAATCTGAGTTTCCAAGAAGATAGTCCGTAGAAACATGGAAAATATGTGCAAGAGCTTTGATTTCATCATCACGGGCGGGACGTTTTCCGGTTTCAATTCGGTTTAGAACGGCCGGGTTCATGTTAGCCTTTTGAGCAAGTTCATATTGCTTCATTCCAGATTGTTCGCGCAGTTCAGCAATCCTGTCACCAATATTCATAACACACCTCCATATTTCTATATTGTTAATACGTTTACATTATAGCATTGATAAAACGGAAAAAGGAGCTTCTTTACAAAATAGCAATAAAGTTGTTGTATTTCCAAAACAGAAATATTATAATGAAAGAGCAAATGAAGGGAGATGGAGATAAGATGAAAATTAATCTTCCATTCATCAAAAGGAAGAGAGAGGAAAAAGGCCTGTCAATGCAGGATATGGCTGAACTGCTCGGCTTTAAATCTGCGCCGGCGTATTTTCACTATGAAAAAGGTGAGAGAAAGTTCAGGGCGGACATGCTCCCGGTTTTAGCTCGGGCATTTGACTGCAAGATCGAAGATTTATACTGCTGATTTTTTTTACAAGAGAAATTTCTAAAATAGAAATATGAGGTAAAAACAAGGAGAGAAAGGGAAAATGATTGATGGGCTCAAAGGAAAGACTCTGCACGGGGCTGAGATTTTAGACGTCAGCTACGGCAGGGAGGAGGTACCGGAGGAAATCCAGAACATGGGCCGCAAATTGGGCCATGAGCCAAACACATCTACGGGGCTCTGGTTCCAGGCAAGCTGCAAGGTAAAGGGAAAAACCTACCTGGCAGATCTGCGATGGACGCCGGACGAAGGCAACGAGTGCATGATCTTCAGGTTTATCGAGAGCGGCAGATCGTACTACTCTAGACGGGGCATACCGCTGACCATCCACAGCCTCCTAAAATGCGTCGACGACTTTGCTAAGGATGGAGGCGGAACGCCATATGTGGGGCAAGTAAGCCGGCATTGTCCTATCGCAACAAGGAGAGAGTGGAAGGAAGAAGAAAATGGGGACTGAACCTTTAGAAAAAGAAAACGCCGATCTCAAGCGGCAACTTGAAGAACGGCGCAATCTGGCTAAAAAGAGATTCTATGCAGACCTGTTGATTTATTGTCTGCTGGAAATCAATCTTTTCGCAATCATGACCCAGCAATGGGACGTCAAGCTTCTTTACTTTTTCCTGGCAGAAGTCGTTGGACTGCTGGTCTGGACAGGATGGGCATTGTTTAAAGAGAAAGAGAAGTAGAAATGGGTGAAAAAATAAAAGCACTCCAAAGAATGTGGAATGCTTTGTCGTTCGAAACAAAGCTGATTCTGGTCCTGGATGGCATCACACTTGTCTGCACTGTCATTAACGTAGGACGGATATTACAGAAGCTATAGCCGCAACCGCACTCAGAACAATTGAAACATAGTTGAGATATCTATTTTTATCGGCTTCTCTGATTTCATACCAGCGGTTCTCTCCCAAGACAGAGAGAGCGAAAGCATCTGTCGGTTTGAACTCATAGAGCGGATAAAAGTCTTCTGGAACCTGGACAAGCTGAAAGTAATGCTTTGGGAAGGAATCCTGTAGTAAAGAAATGGGGCTTAAAGGACTTTCCGGAGCGTTCGGATCTTTTTTGAAATCATCGACCAGATAGGAGCAAAGGGTGGGCGAATTCATTGAAGGGAGAACGTTTTGGATATCTTGATAAGTATTTCTACCTGACTTGATGGAACGAATGACCTTATCAATCTGTTCGTGAGTAAGAGCGAATTCTTTGGCATGGTATGCATCCAGCTTTTTCTTGTAACTTTCATAGCGGCTCTGTTCGATGCTGGCCCTATAAAGAGGGCTAGACATCAGTGAACTGCTTAATTGAGTCAAACCGGAAAGCTGATTCATATCAACCATCAATATCACCTCCTTCCGTACCCATTATACCAGAAGGAGATCTGGAAAGCAGAAAGGGGAAAACAATCGTGAATAGGGTAGACTCCGTAATCTGGTGGGGCAAATATATCCTGGCAATCATTGACCGATGGACCAGTCATCACCCTGGCCCTGCCGGATTCATTGCGGGGGTGCTTCTGGCGGCCTCCATGTTCGAGTGGTAGGGGGGTGGAAGAGTTGAAACGTGCGGCACTGAAACGTTTTGTGGAATATGGAATCCTGCTGCCGATGGTGCTGATCTATATCCTGATCCGCCAGGCAATCGGAGGATTCATGAACTGGCCGGCTGCAGCCAAAGGATTTTTCCTGGGCTTCACGGTGGCCATGATCAGCCTCCTGGTCTTCGTCGACTGGGTGCTGGTATAGGGATCAATGTTGGGAGGGGCGAACCATGGACGTAAAAATCACCGAAACGGTCCCGGCGGCGCAAATGTATGCCAAAATTCCGGAAATTTGCAAAACATTTTCCATTGGCGCAACGCTGGCCCGGCGGCTGAGTGACGAAATGCACGCCTCCAGGAAATGGAAGAAGTATGTGATCAAGATGGATCACCTGACTCTGGTGAACATCGACGGGTTCGACAAATTCCTGCAGGCGAAGAGTTACTGATTACTGAGGAGGAAAGGCACATGGAAAACGTAGTATCAGTGGGGGAAATCAAATGGGGCGACATGAACCCTATCATCAGTTATACAGAGAAAGTGGGAAGCAAGGAAAAAGTGGTGAAGGGGGTCAGGATCCGCGGCCAGATGCCACATCCGGATTTCGTGAAGGCTATGGACTCTCTGGGCAATGACTTCCTGAACATGATGCAGTTGCGGCTGCTGGATAACGAACTACTGGGGGACCGGATCATCGTAACCGGTCTCAAGGCAAGCGAGAGCGGACGTGTGGCCATAAGGGTACAGCTCCTTTTCGACCACGTAAAAGCAAAGGAGTATATCACGCCCAGCTATGCCATGGAACAGTTGCCGGATGCCGCCCAGCGGCATATAACCCGGGCACTCGTGGAAGCCAAACGGTACTTGAAGGGAAAGAGTGCCCAGACTGTGCTGACGTTTGACGGCGGCAATGATACCGGGGCAAAGGCAGCAGTATCATGAGTACGGCCAGCATGGGGCTGCGGCTGCTGCTGGGGTTTGATCTTTTACTGATTTTCCTTGCGGCAGTCACCATCCTGGCAATTCTCTTTGACATGAAAAGGAACGGAAGGAGGTGAATTCCATGATCAGTCTTATCGGACAGTTTAACGCTTTTTATCGATGGATGGAGACAGCTGATATCGGCCCTGCCGCCCTGGCTCTTTGGATGGCTCTTCTGAAGATTTCAAATGATGCGGGGTGGAAGCTGACGTTCAACGCCTCGAATTCCATGTTGAGCGTCAAAACCGCCGGGTTGTCTATACCTGCTATCCATCGGGCACGTAACCAGTTGCAGCAGCAGGGAAGAATAACCTTCCGGGTCCGGAAAGGAAACCAGTCATCGGAATACACCATTATTCCCTTTGCTGAAAAATACGTTAAGCAATCTGACCAGCAAACCGACAGCAAAGCGACCAGCAAACAGCCAGCAAACCGACAGCAAAGTGACCAGCAAACCGACAGCACCACGACCAGCATTGCGACCACATACATAGAAGAGAAGAAAAGAGAAGAGATAGAGAACGAGAAAAACAAGAAAAAGAGTCGTTGTCGTTGTCCTGATTTTGGAGAAGTGGCAAAACTCTTCCAGGACAACATCCACCCGTTCAGCGGACCGGTGGAAAAGGACATGGTTATAGACCTGGTGGATACCTACGGGGCAAACTGGACCCAGCTGGCTATCCGGCAGGCTATTGGGGCAGGCGCACTGAGTCTGAAGTATATCACGAAGATCCTGCAGAACTGGAAAGCCAAAGGCGGGCCGACTACACGACGGAAGACAACGGTGGATGCGGCCCAGATGGCAGCAGAAATGAGAGAGGAGGGGATTGAGTCATGGTAAAGGCAAGAGAAGCAGCGGAACGGCTGGCCGGCCATAAGGCCACGAAAATGCCGGGGGATTACCTGGATGGAGACGGCTGCATTACCTGCGGCGTGTGCAATCACCGGAAAGAGAGCTACGTGAAGTGGTTCGACGGATCCGTGAAACTGGTTCCCGTGATGTGCGACTGTGAAAAGGCCAAATGGGAGAAGGAAAAGCTGGACCAGGAACGCCGCCAGGATGCTTTCCGGATTCGGCAGATCCAGGCCTACGGATTCGCCCCCAGCCAGCTGCAGGAAATGACGTTCAAACACGCCGACCCGGAGGGAGAGAACGTCCGTCTGGCTGCGGCTTATGCCAGGCATTTCGATGAGATGAAATCCCAGAATGCGGGGCTGCTGTTTTACGGCAACTGCGGCACGGGGAAGACCTTCCTGGCCGGTTGCATTGTGAACTACCTGCAACATCGGAACCGGACGGCCTTTATGACAAGTGTCCCGACTTTGGTACAGGAACTGAGCAGCTGGAACCGGGACGACAAGACCACCGCCCTGGACCGGATCCGGAACTGCGAGCTCTTGGTCATCGACGATTTGGGAGTGGAGAACGAAGACAAGAAGAGCCTGGAAGTGGCATTCCGGGTCATCGATGCCCGGGTGAAGGCCAACCGGCCCATGATCATCACCAGCAACCTGAATGGCCAGGATCTGATGACGGACGAAATGAAGTACAAGCGGATCTACGACCGGATCAAGGACGTGTGCAAGCCCGTGGTGTTTAAGGGCAAAAGCCGCCGGGGGCGGAAGAACCACGCAGACAAGTGGGAAGAAGTGGACAGGATCCTGGAAGGAGCAGCACAATGACCTACGATCTGGATTTTTTTCAGAGAGAGAATACAGAGCAGGCGGAAGAGATTACAAGGCTGGGGCAGGCTTTGAAGATGTCGAAATACCATACCCGGCGGCTGAAGGAAGAAAAGCACCACCAGGCGGAACAGATTGATGAACTGCAGGACCTGGTCCGGCAGCTGTCAGCAGAAGTGAACCGGCTGCGGCGTGAGAAGGAGGAAAAGAAATGAGTGACGTGAAAATGCTGATCCGGCTGACTGCGGATCCACAACTGCGAAAGACGAAAGGCAGCGGAAAGAGTGTCCTGAGCTTCCAGGGCGCCATCAACCGGCGAAAGGACCGCAATGGCAACGAACGGGCAGATTTCCCCAGTTTCGTGGCCTGGGAAAAGAAAGCGGAAGCCATCGCCCAGTACGTGAAGAAGGGTGACCGGCTGCTGGTGGAAGGGGACATCACGACCCACAGCTACGAAAAGGATGGGGAAAAGAGAAAGAGCACCTACATCACCGTGCGGGACATCACCTTCATCGAGAGCCGCAAGAAGGAAAACAGCCAGGGAAGTAGTGGCCCTATGGACACCTTCGGCGATGACTTCGACAACATCCCATTCTGATCATGGCAGAGCGAGAAGGAGACGTGTACGTCTTTATCATCAAAGGGAGACCCATCACGAAGAAGAATTCCAGCCGGTGGGCCGGCCGGGGAAAACTGCTACCGTCGGCATCCTACAAGGCTTATGCGCAGGCGGCACTTTGGCAGCTGAAACAGCAGATGCGGGCACAGGGTCTGGATCCTTCCGGCCGCGAGCCAATCCCCTACGCCATGGCGGTCACCTGCCACTACTGGATGCCAAATCGGCAGAGCTGGCCGGATCTGGTGGGGCTGCTGCAGGCAACCAGTGACATCCTGCAGGAGGCAGGTATCATCCAGGACGATGGGCTGATTGTGGACTACGGGAATAGCCATATTGAGGGTATCAGCAAGGAGAACCCGAAGGTGGATATCACTATCCGCACGATCCCGCCGGGGGATCCGGTATATAAAATCAACCCCAAGCTGAAAGGAGTCAAGGAATGAGCGACATGGAATCTCCGAGAGAATGGGAAGTGGTACGGGCCACCTACCTGATCCGTATCCGGCTGAGCCGGCGGGACCTTTTGGAACAGCTGGCAGAAGAGTGCCTGGAAGTGGCTGCGGCCACCACTGGGCTGAAAGGTAATCTGCAGGAAGAGATCAGCGATGTGCTGAATGTGATGCATGTGATGGGCATCTACGATGGAGTACCGGCACCGGAAAACGAGAAAGCCACACAAAATCTGCTGTACATGAAAGGCGTCGGCAGAACGGTGGGCATCCTGGCCGGCAGTGCGGCATTTAACGCCCTGAAACTGATCCGGGCAGAAAAGTGGACAAAGAACAGGACAGTTGAAAAAAGGCAGGATGTACTTTGGAAGTTGATGGAAAATCTGAAGTACATGCTGTACCGGGCCTGGCTGCTGGGCTGTGATCTGGAAATCAATCCGGAAAAGATCGTCCGGTGGTGGGACAGAATCAAGGGGGCAGAACAATGAGTAAGATGACGACGATGATCAACGCCCGGGCGGCCTTGATGGCCATCGGGGTGGAGGCCGAAAAGATTGCGGCCCTGGCGGCCTACCAATATGCCAGGCTGATGGAAGACGGCTGCAATCCTCTGGATGTGACGGAAAATGCCATGTACAAGCTGGATAAGCAGCTGACGGCGCTCAAAAACAAGCGGCGGGACCTGGTGCGAGCCCGGTACGAAATGCGTGTCGAGAAGCGGGAGGCGAATGACTGATGTACCATCCATTCTGCGATTATTGCAGATACCATGTAAACCTTCCTGTACCAGATTTCCCGGCAAAGGAATACCATGTTAGCTGCTGCATCTATGAGAAAAAAGAATGCGATGGCCGCGTTTTCCCATTACAAGAGATGAAACGCTGCCCAATGAATGATATAGACTTTTATGAAATGATAAAAGGAGGCCTCCCAAATGAGAAAATGGGGTAAATGGTTCACAATCGGGAATTATGTGTGGCGGGCGTGCCATGACGAAAATAGTCGTGGCTACATGATTCCGGTGGATATGGGAAGCCACGGGCTGGCTCAAAGAATTGCAGACTCGCTGAACTGGCAGGAAGAGGAAAATCAACGGCAGCGTGAAATCGGCATGTATAACATCTATGATGAATGGTACTACATGTATGGCTGCCTCTATCGCATTAATACCATGTGCCCGCTTGACTACGTACTGCCATTGCCCAAAAATTTTCAGGGAGATGAAGAGCTTATCGCAGAACAGATTGCGGATGATCTGAACTGGATGGAAGAAGAAAACGAGGCGGAAGGTGATGAAGAAGGGTATCTTCCTTCTCCTGGCGGCAAACGATCCTATACGGGGTATAGAACCACAAAAGGGGAACCAATCTTTGATAGAGACATTATCTTCGACACGGAAAGCGGGAAGCGCTGGGAAGTGCATTGGATTGAACCGTATCGGTTAGAGAGCGGCCGCTGGTATGGAATCGATGAGTTTGGCCATGCATTATGGCTAAAAATTCTGCTGGAAGCTCATGATGACGTGGAGAAACGGGAGGCACAGAAAGAGAAATGAGAACGATAAGATTCCGTGGATGGAGCTATGAAAAAGAAGGCTGGGTGTATGGCGACTTGAAGCATGTGGGAGAATCAGGGACGATGATTGTTGATAAAAGCAATTATCGGTATGTAGTACAGCCCCAATCCGTTGGTCAGTATACGGGTTTCACAACCAAAACGGCCGGAGACATCTACGAAGGGGACATACTCAATTCCGATGATGAAAATCTGTATCTGGTGATGTGGGACGAAGAATCTGGACAATGGTGCGTAGTGGCACCGGATGATCCATCCATTGGAAACGCTCTGGAAGATGAAGTGGCTAATGCAGAGTTGATTGTTGTTGGAACGGAATATGAGGCTGAATGCCTGGGCAGAGCTCCGTGGAAAGAAGAGGAGGGTCAGCAATGAATGACAGAGGCAGAATGATGCTCAGGGCTCAATGCTCTTATAGTGATTACAAGAGGCTGAAATATAATCGGCGGCTAGTTTTTTTGAGGAATTATCTCCCGAGAATTTTAGAAAGAAAAATCAGGGAAGCAATGGAAGCTCCGCTGCAATTCATGCAGAACGGTGTTTTTCCTAATCCGTTGGAAGATATTGTGATTCCGGTTGAGCTTGAGATTGGAGAAAAATCATGATGTTCATTGCGGGCTGTTTTTTCGGGGCGGCAGTGGCCACACTCATTCTCAGCACATTGTGGCTGGGCGGAGATGCTGACCACCGATAATACGGGAAGGGGGAGACTACAGTGACTGTGCTGCGGAATGAGGAACACTATCAGGATCCAACGGCGGGGACTGTCATCAAGACCATGGAAGACAGGATCCGAAAGATCTATGACGCCCGGGACACGGCAGCCATGGAGGAAGCCCTGCGGCAGGCAAAAGCCATCTTCAATGAAGCGGGCTTCTCCGTGCAGGAACGAATCGTGCTGAAGAACATCCGGACGGGAAAAATCTACAGATAGGGGGCGACTCCATTGGGACGGAAGAACCACAGAAGAAAAAGAAGATGCGATTACAATCCACTAGCGGATGATTTTGCCAGGGAATTCCCTAATCTGGTACGGAAGGTGGAACCCTATGAGGGACGGTGCGCTTACTGCGGCCGCCCTCTCCGTCCTGGTGGATGGCACTGGATGCGGGATGAATTCGGCCAGCTGGTGCGAAAGTGCAACGACGAATACTACTGCATCCGAAAATGCAGCCGGCTGGCCTATCGGGCCCTGGAACGAGCAAGGAGGGAGTAGTCATGGGAGCAACAGGAAATTTTACCGGGGAGCTGATGACCAAAGAACGGGAATGCCCCATCTGCCATCATCGGTATGTGGTGTATCCCTGGCAGAACTGGGTATACAAGTTCAGGCCGCGGGGAAAAGAATCCAGTAGCATCGAAGTATGTTCCTGGCATTGTCTGCAGGAACTGAAAAGCAGATATCCGGCAGAACCGAAAAGGAGAAAGCGGAAGGAGGAACACCAATGAATCATTACTACTGGGAGGCGGCCGTGCTGGGCGTGATTTCCACCCTGGCGTTTGTCGTCCTGTGTGCCTGGATGTTTGGAGGCTGCTTATGACGGCCGCAGAGTTTTTGCAGCGGATCTATGATCTTCAATCTGATATCGTCTGCAAGGAAGATGAGATCCGCAAGATCCACGAGGACATGACCCACCTTAAAAGCGTGGATACCAGCAAGGACCGGGTGGACGGCGGCCAGCCTATGGACCTGTCCGACAAGGTGGCCAACCTTTTGGAAGTGGAAGCCCAGCTGGATGCCGAATGGGACGAACTGATCAAGTGGCGTGAGGAAGCCAGGAAGCTAATCGCGCAGCTGGAACCCGGGCTATCGAAGAGCGTACTGCTGTTACGTATCGTGAATCACAGGAGCTGGAAGCAAATCGCAGCCATTGTGCATAAGTCGGACGATTATTGCCGCCATTTACTTCCGCTAGCCGTGGGGGATTTCGGATACCTACTGGCTACTCGATTTCCGGGTTTTCTTGATTCCGTGAAATTCAAACAATATAGCACAAAATAGCCAGGAATAACACAACAAAACCAGCAGCATGAATGGTATCATATACACTGTAATCAGTGCCGATGAAGTCCATGCGATGCTTCATTCTGGTTATTACCCAATGTAATTCACATTGTGCAGGGAACCTCCTGAGCAAGAGCCGCCTCTAACCGGGCGGCTCTTGCCGTATCTGCGTGCTGAGTCAGCCGGCCGGAGTTCTTGGCAGCCAGTGCTGCCCGCCCTCATTGTCTTCACCGGCCTGCTGACTCAGCACAGCAGCTGCGGCGGCCATGAGCGAGCAAGTGTCCTATACACACGTACAGCCAAGTGACTGGGAAAAGCGGAGGGACTAGGTTCTTCTAGCTTAACGGAAACGCCGCGGGTCTTTCGAACCCCAAAAACGAACCAGATGTGAAAAATTTTCGACTCTAAATATAAGGTTAACTCAAATCCGGAGGTGATTGTGGTGAAAATCTCAAAAGGTCTAAAGTCCCTCTCCACGACACAAACGGAATTGGGGAAGGCCCTCGGAATCACGGCTGGTCGTGTGAATCAGTTGATTACAGAAGGCATCGTGATTCGTGATGACTCAGATCCAAACGGGGCTGTACTGGTCGTTGCCTCTCTTCGGAACTTCTTTAATTCCAAAGCCGGTGGCGACTCTGAAGAAGATGTTGATCTGATGGCAGAACGCGCCCGCCATGAAAAGGCAAAGCGGGAAATCGCAGAGCTGAAGCTGGCAAAAATGCAGGGAAATGTGTACGACGCCCGGACAGTTGAGCTGGTTATGACTGAAATGGCCAGTAACCTTCGAACACAGCTTTTAGGCTTGCCCAGTAAGCTGGCACCCATACTGGAACAGAAAAGCAAGGAAGAAATCTACACCACCATGACACAGGAAATCGAAGAGAAACTCTCCGAGCTAGCCAGCTACAAGCCTGATCTTTTCATCGAGGATGCCCTGGAAGAAGGTGACGAAGATGAAGACAGCTGATGCCCTTTGGTCATATGTATCCGAGCACGGCTTGAAGCCGCTACCGAAAACATCAGTTTCAGAATGGGCGGATACTTATCGGATGCTGTCGGACTCTTCAGCGGAACCTGGCCGGTGGAAGACCAGCCGGGCGCCCTATCAGCGCGACATCATGGACGCCTTTACTCAGCCAGGAATCCACCAGGTTGTGGTGAAATCCTGCAGCCAGATTGGAAAATCCGACATTATGAACAACGTAATTGGCAGATATGCACACCTGGACCCCTGCAGCATTATGATGGTGCAGCCCACCATTGAAATGGCGGAAGACTTTTCCAAGAGCCGGATCGCTCCTATGCTGCGAGACACCAAAGTCTTGAACGGCCTGTTCAGCGACGTGAAAACTCGGGACTCCAATAACACGATTTTGAGCAAGATGTTTCCCGGTGGTCGGCTGATCATGACCGGCGCCAATTCTCCTGCCGGCCTGGCATCACGGCCCATCCGTGTCCTGCTCTGTGACGAAGTGGACCGGTTTCCCGCATCGGCAGGCCAGGAAGGTGACCCTGTGGATCTGGCCAGTAAACGACAGACCACTTTCTGGAACTATGTGCGTGGGCTCTTTTCCACACCTACCCTGGACGGGGCCAGCCGTATCGATGTAGCTTATCTGTCTGGTACTCGGGAGGAATGGCAGCATCAGTGCCCGAACTGCGGGGAGTTCCACAAACTGGAATATACCCAAATGGAACCGGATGCAGTAGAGATGGGAAAAATCCAGGGCCGCCGGACATACCTGGTACGGGATGTTAAGTGGAGATGCCCCGACTGCGGATTCGCCTTCAGTGAACGACAGATGAAGGACGCACCGCAAAAATACGTGGCCCAGAATCCGGCAGCCATCAAAACCGGCTGTAGGTCTTTTTTCCTGAATGCTTTTTCTTCCCCCTGGATTTCCTGGACGGCCGTTATGAAAGAATGGCTGGAAGCAAAAGGGGATCCGGAACGGGAAAAAGTCATTATGAACACGCGGTTCGGGGAGAGTTACAAAGCAGCCAGGGCATTCGATTCTTCTGATTTCCTCATGCAGCGCCGGGAAAAATACGGGGCAGAACTCCCCGAAGGGGTCCTACTCCTTACTGCGGCCGTAGATACTCAAGACAACCGTCTGGAATATGAAGTCTGCGGCTGGGGCCAGGGAGAGGAAAGCTGGGGAATCTGGAAAGGTGTAATTTTGAGCCCTCCAAACAGGAAAAGCACCTGGGATGCCCTGGATGAAATCCTGGACCGGGAATACAAATTTAAAGATGGTTTCGCTCTGAAGGTACGAAGGACCATGATCGATGCCGGTGGCCACTATGCCGGCGCGGTGGTCCGATACTGTGAGCGAAACTACGCAAAAGCCCGCCTGCCCATCATTGGACGGGCGGGGGCTGGGATTCCCCTCTACAATGGGAAACTCGCCAAAAGTAAATATTCAAGTTCCGTCCCCCTGGTCATTTTAGGGGTAGATGACGGGAAGCAGGAAATCATGAACCGGATTGGGGTCAAAAGCCCCGGTCCTTTGTATTTCCATTACCCGATTGACGAACCTGGCATCATGAGCAATCGGGGCTATGATGGGCGCTATTTTGCCGGTCTGATCTCCGAACACCGAAAGACAGTCAGACGAAACGGAACGCTGCGGGAGATATGGGAAACCACCCAAGGTGTCAGAAATGAGCCTCTGGACCTTCGGAACTATAATCTGGCCTGCATGCAAAGCCTCAACGTGAACTGGGATGCCTTGGACGAAACCCTTACCAATATCCGGGAGGGAAAAGTAGAACCAGAAGTAGCCTTCAAGCCAAAACCGAAAAAAAAGAAACCACGCCGCATGTCGGCGTCAGTCAGTATATGGTGAAGACCGCTGCATAGCGGTCTTTTCTTATGGGGGAAAGCCATGAGTCAAGTACAGAATGAGAGACTGAAAATGTACCTGGAAGCGGAAAAAGCGGTGCTGACAGGCCAAAGCTACACTATTGGCAATAGAACTCTGACCCGGGCCAGCCTTTCCGCTATCCAGGCAGAAATCAATCGTCTGGTGGCGGGTGGTGCGACATTGGCAGGTGATACTCCTGATCAAGCCGGCCATGCCCGCAGAGTCGTGTTGATGGATTAAGGAGGCGGATCCGATGAAACGAAAAAAGAAAATCATCAAATCCAGGATCAGATCGCCGGCTGGAATCACCAGGACCGTCCGCAACTCTGGCTATTCTGATGGCGGGGCATCCTGGCAAAAGGATGCACTGAAATCCTGGCATCCGCAGCGACTGTCAGCTAAAAGCGACATCGATGCCAATCTGGTAACTCTACGGAACCGGGCGGCTGACCAGGTCATCAATACACCGATTGGATCCGCTGCTATCATGACCAGCGTAATGCACACGGTTGGCGCTGGCCTGAAGCTGTTTCCACGAATCCCTTACAAGCTACTGGGAGTATCCCCAGATTACGCACGGGAATGGGAACGGCATACGATTCAGGAATTCAAGCTGTGGGCAGAATCCCGCGACTGTGATCTTTTTCGCCGAAACAACTTCTACGAATTACAGAATATCGCCTATGGCATCTATTTAACCGATGGAGACAGCTTCGCACTGTTTCGTCGTAAAGCACCGACGGACAACTTCCCTTATACTCTCCGAATCCAGCTTCTCGAGGCCAACCGTGTGAGTAACCCACTGGGCAGCGGCTCCTTCTACAATGCTGTGAATTCCTATGGTGTTGAACAAATCAACCCACAAAACGGGAACCATATCATAAACGGCGTAGAAATCAACCCGGACGGATCTTTGGAAGCCTATTGGGTATCTAACAATGTGCCCGGAGACATGGTTACCCTGGACGGGATGACTACTTGGACTCGAGTGAAAGCGTTCGGAGACCGGAGCGGAGCCCCTAACATCTTGCAAATCTGCCACGACATTCGGGCAGAACAGTACCGGGGGACTCCCTATCTGGCCCCTGTCCTGGAAAACTTGAAACAGGTGGGACGCTACTGCGATGCGGAACTGACTGCGGCAGTAATCCGCAGCTTCCTCTCCGTGTTCTTCGTCAATACCACCGCCAACAATACCGTGGAGAACATCCTGCCGGATACCTATCAGCAGGACGGTGAAGATGGTCAACAGGGTGTGGTTGATCCTGGCTATTACCGTTTGGGCCCGGCCACACTGAACTCTCTGCCCAAGGGGGTGGATGTGAAAACAGTGGACAGCGCCAACGCTCAGACGGCATACGACAGCTATATGACGCATCTGGAAAAGGGGATTGCAGCCGCAGTCAACATCCCCTACGAAGTTCTTTTCAAGAACTTCAATTCCAGTTATAGTGCTTCTCGTGCTGCACTGCTGCAGGCCCAACAGGAATTTAAAACGCGCCGCAGCTGGTTTGCCTCTGACTTTTGTCAACCAATCTACGAAACCTGGCTGATGGAAGCTGTTACGACCGGACGCGTTGAGGCCCCCGGATTCTTCGAAAATCCGCTGATCCGGAAAGCCTGGAGTACGGCAGACTGGTTTGGACCCAGCATGAGCATCCTGGATCCAGTGAAGGATGCAGAAGGGTCCGCTCTGCGGGTGGCCTTCGGGCTCTCTACAAGGGAACGAGAGGCTGCGGAAATGACTGGCAGCGACTTCGAGGCAAACATGGAAGAACTGGCTTATGAACAGCAATACATGAAGGGCCTGGGGCTGAAACTGGCCAGTCCGGTAACGGTCAAGATGGATGAAGAAGAAAAAGGTGATGAAAATGCATAAAAAGTTTTGGCAGATCAAGAACGAGGCTGGATCTGATAGAGCAGAAATTCTACTCTATGGAGAAATCAACGCCAATGCTGAGTTCTGGAAAGAATGGCTGGGTGATGACAGCATGACTTCTGCCAGAGGGTTCGCCCAAGACCTGCAGACCCTAGAAGGTAAAGATCTGCTGCTGCGGATTAACTCTCCCGGTGGGGATGTGTTTCAGGCCCAGGCTATGTACAGCCTCCTGAAAAGCTATAGCGGAGATGTGGAGTGTCATATCGACGGCATCTGCGCCAGTGCTGCTACGGTTGTGGCCTGCGCAGCCAGCAAAATCGTGATGCCGGAAAATGCGCTGTTTATGATCCATAATCCATCCGTTATGCTATGCGACTCCATGACGGAAGAAGACCTGCAGAAGGTCCAGGGGATGCTGGCAAAGGTAAAGGAATCCATCCTGTCAGCCTACATGGCTCGCACTAATGGGAAAACCGACGAGCAGGAACTCAAGGATATGATGAATGACGAAACCTGGCTGACGGCACAGGAGGCTCAGGAAAAAGGGTTCATCGATGATATCGACGATTTCGGGGTTGCGGCCTCTATAACGGATAATGCAGTATTGGTGGTCAATGGACAGGCAATGCCCGGAATCGTGAAGCATAAACAAGAAATCCTGGACAAACTGACAGCCGGGAAGAAAGTGAGGAACAAGATGGCAGTAAACAAAAGCCTGATGGAACAGATCAAGGCTTTCTTTGGTACTGCGGATGGACAGGAAGTCCTGAATGCAGTGAGCGAAGCCAAAGAAAACGAGAAAAATCGTGTGGCCACGCTGGACGCCCTGAAGGGTGACAACGAATACGTGAACGCTCTGGTGGATGTGGCCAAAGCCCATGGGACTGATGCGGAAGCGTTGAAACCGTACCTGGATGCAGTAGCCAAGGTACAGCCGAAAAATACCGCACTGGAACAGATGGCTGCCCTGATCAAGGACGAAATGCAGTCTGGTGCCACGGGCGTCAAAGCCCAGCCGGCAGAAGCTGCGCCCCAGGATCTGGAAAAAGCAAAGAAACAGGCCGAAATCGAAAAAATCGTCAATCTGGCCAACGGACTGGCCGCTAGAAAGGAAGGCTGACTATGGCAATTTATGAATCTGAAATGATTGCGACTGATAAGCTGGCTGGTGGCCCTGAAGTCCATGTGCTGACTGCCAACTATCAAGTCACTGCGGGTACCGCTCTGAAACGGGGCACCCTGGTGACAATCGGCGACGACGGCAAAGCTACAGCCACCATCAAAACCGGCGTGGCCTCCGCGATTGTGGCCAATGACATTGATACAAAGGCCACCGTAGTGACCTGCTATACTTCTGGCCGTTTCAATGCCAATGCACTGATTGTGGCCAGTGGCGACACTGTGGCTGCCCATGCTGAAGAACTGAAAAAGGCCGGGATCTACCTGACCACCAGTAAATAAGGAGGAAGAGCAATGATTGATCTTCGCGATACTACTTCTCTGATTGCAGCCGTTGAACGGATGAAACCCTCTGCGACCACTCTGGTTGATACCTTTTTCCCTCTGGTACCTGCCACTTCCTACAGCACCAACATTGAAGTCCACTTCCGGAAAGGCCAACGGCGTCTTGCACCCTTCATCGTGCGCGGTGCCAAAGGCGTAATCGTTGATCGTGATGACTTCAAGAGTCAGATCTATACCCCGCCCATGATGGGACCTTCCCGCGTCATCGATCCTGAAATGCTGCAGACCCGGAGCTTCGGCGAAAACATTTCTTCCACCAAAACCCCGGCCCAGCGCGCAGACGAAATGCAGGCCCGGGACTTGGTAGAACTGCTGAACATGGTACAGAACCGGAAAAACAAGATGGCTGCGGACATTCTGACCACTGGTAAATGCGTAATCAAGGGCTTTGGCGACGACGGCAAGGAAGCTGTAACCGATACCGTTGATTATGGCTGGGATCAGAAAATCGTTCCTGCTACTACTTGGGACCAAGCGGGCGCCACCATCTATGATGATATCCGCAATGCCAGCCTGAAAATCCAGGAAAACGCTGGTATGGTTCCTACTGTGATGTTGGTCGGAAAGAATGTGGCTAACTACATGCTGAGCAATGACCAGATCCTCAAGTTCCTGAATGTGCCTTTGGCATCCAACCTGAGTATGTTCAATTTTCAGCCCCGCATCGTTTCTCCGCAGGTCATGCTGGTTGGCCGGATTGCCTCCCTGAATCTGGAAGTCTACAACTACATGGAAACCTACCTGGATGATGACAACACTGTGAAACCATTCCTGGGTGACGATGATGTGATCATCGGTATCCCGGGCCGTGGCCGCCAGCTGCATGGGGCTATTACCCTGGTTGATGACAGCGAAAGAGGCATCTCCACTTATGCGGATCCCTATGTTCCTTACTTCAACGCCAGCAAGGACTCTCAGCAATTGAAACTGAGCATGTACTGCCGGTGCATCCTTGCCCCTGAAACGGTAGACGACTTTGCCTGCATCAAGACGAAAGGAGAATAATCTATGCTGTTGCGTGTAGAATACGGGTACGTTTCCCGGGCCAGTAAGCTTTTTGGCCGGGGGGAAGTAGTTGAACTGGACGACACTGTGGCGGCATGCCTCCTGCGTTCCGGACAGGCAGTACGGGTTGATGAAACCGCGGAACCTTCCACCGAAGAAGCTGCAGCGGAGCCCGATGCTGCCGGCCTGCCGGACCTGGGGACGGACGCAGTCATCACTCCGGCAGAGAGTGGCCAGAAAAGAAAATGAACTTCAAGGATACGGTAAAAACTGATAGGGATGTTTTTCTTTGCGGATCCGAATTTGCAGAAGAACACGACCTGGATGGAAAGAAGGCCATGGCCATTGTCCAGCAGGTAAGCGCGGACAACATCTATACCATGGGAAGTAATATCCAGACCCGGAAATATTTCGAACTCTATGGCAGCCATGCAGAAGTGAATTGCAAAGAGGAAGACCTGGCAGAGATTCCTGTCTACGGGCAACTGTTCCGGCTGGACGGGAAACCCTATCTGGTAATGGAAGTAAAAGACGATATCGGAATTGTGACTATGGTATTGGTGGCGAATGACCGATGATCCAACTTCGAATGAGTGTTGAACAGCAGGGGCTGGTGGCCAAATATTTGGAGGAAGCCCCGAAAAAAGTACAGAGAGCTGCCTATATGGCAGTGAAACGGACAGTGACCCGTGTGCGTAAGAACCTGGCCAAGCAGGCCCGGGCGGAGTATACGGTGAAATCCGGAAACGTAAAGAGAGCACTCACTGTTTCCAATCCTTCTTACGGAAACCTGCTGGCAACGATTACGGCCACCGGCCGCCAGTTGCCTTTAGCTGCATTCGTGGTCAGAAGACCGGTCAATGGTCCCATGAAGGTACAGGTAATACGTTCCGGAGGACTGAAACCGGTAAAAGGCTTGTTCCAGAATGACGCGGCAGGATTTTCAGGACCTATGCACCGACGGCAACCGGCCCGCTTCCCGCTCCATACTCCTGGTGGCCCCTCTGTCCCTCAGATGGTGGAAAGCCATGCGGTCATCGATGAAGTGGAAAAGGACGGGGAACAGTTCCTTGCGGCCCGATTCGAGCATGAACTGGCCTGGCGATTCAAATAGGAGGAAGCAATGACTCTCGTAACTCTAATGGATGCAGTAAAGGAAGAAGTCGAGGCGGCTGTGGCCGATGACCCGGCTTTGCAGGATTTGAAAGGGGGCCCCATCACGGTATACGCAGGGTTCCCTGAAACCAGGACCAGCGCTAAACGGATGCCTTCTTTCGTTTATTGTATGGTAACCAAATGGTCTGATACGGATAATCCGGAACTGTACAGCAGTGCCCAGGTGGAACTTGGATTTTCTATCGAAGATCCAGAGTTTATGACCCTGATGAACTTCATGGAACATGTTCGCCAGCGGCTGCTGGCGAAACGGATCCTGGCTGAACGCTACAGCTTGCAACTCCCTCTAAAGGGAGAAATCCCGACTCAGCAGCCTGTGGACAGCTGGCAAGGACGGATCCAGGTCACGTACTCCATCGGGCAGCCGGAATACTTTGGAGCGGAGTATGTATATGAATGAAGAAAAAGTGATTTATGTAGGGCCGTCCCTTAGCCGGGGACGGCTTCCTCATGGGCGCATCCTGATTGGCGGCTTGCCGCCTGAGCTAAAACTCCTGCAGATGGAACATCCCTGGCTCCGGTATCTTTTTGTACCGGTAGAACAGTATGCTTCTGCCTGCAAAGAAATCAGCAAAAAGGGAAGTGCTATGGCTCTCTATTACCGAAAAGCGAAGGAGGTATAATCCATGGCTTATAAGCATGGCGTCTATGTGTCTGAAGTGCCCACCAGTGTGGTGCCCATGACCGAAACGGATGCAGGGCTGCCTGTGGTGTTCGGTACGGCCCCGGTCCATCTGGCAACCGAACCGGCCGCAGCCAATCGGCCCCAAATCTGCTACAGCTACGATGAAGCCGTGAAGGCTTTCGGCTACAGCAGTGACTGGAAAAAATACACACTTTGTGAAGTGCTGTATTCTCAATTTTCTCTGTTTGCACGGGGTCCGGTCGTACTGGTGAACGTGCTGGATCCGAAAAAACACAAGAAACATACCGCTGATCAGAGTGTTACTCTGACCGATGGCCAGGCTACCATCAAGGATGCTGTCCTGGTGGATACTCTGGAAGTAAAGAAAAGCGACGGAACCAGTAGTTTGACCAAAGGTACGGACTACGAAGCTGAACATGATGACGACGGCAATCTGGTGCTGACCATCCTGGCCAAAGGCGTGACCGGTACTGTCAATGTGTCTTACGATGCTCTGGATGCTACTGCCGTAACGGCTGATGACATCATCGGCGGGGTGGATACGGACACGGGTGCTTACAAGGGGCTGGAATGCCTGAATCAGGTGTTCCCTCTGACTGGCCTGATCCCTGGCTTCGTCCTGGCCCCCGGCTGGTCTGACAATCCTACGGTTGCGGCCGTGATGGTGGCCAAAGCAGCCAACATCAACGAGCATTTTAGAGCCCTGGCGCTGACGGATATCTCGACTAAAGAAGTCAAGAAGTATTCTGACGCACCGGACTGGAAAAAACAAAACAACTATACCAGCGCCAACCAGGTTACGCTGTGGCCCTGCTTCAAACTGGGTGACAAGGTGTTCCACGGATCTACGGAATTACTGGGAGTGGCTGCTACAGTGGACAGCGACAATGATGACATTCCGTACGTTTCCCCTTCTAACCACAGTGCCCAGGGTAATGGACTGTGCCTGGAAGACGGTACGGAAGTAATCTTGGGGCCGGAACAGGCCAACTACCTGAATGGACAGGGAATTGTCTGCGGTCTCAACTTCATGGGCGGTCTGAAAATCTGGGGGAATCGTACCGGCTGCTTTCCGAGCACCACCGATCCCAAAGATGCTTTCATCCCCATCCGGAGAATGTTCAATTGGGTATATGGCAAAGTGGTAACCACATTCTGGAGCCAGGTGGACGGCCCAGTGACCAAACGGCTGATCCAAACCGTTGCGGACAGTGTCAACATCTGGCTGAATGGCCTGACGGCCATGGGTGTCATCCTGGGTGGTCGAGTTGAATTCCTCAGTGATGAAAATCCGACTACGGATTTGGAAGATGGGATTGTCCGGTTCCACATTTACCTGACGCCGCCTCCAGCCGGACGGGAAATCGATATGGTTATGGAATATGATGTAAATTATATTCAGAACCTGTTCGAGCAGTGAGAAAGGAGTAATCCATGATTCCTGAAAAACTGATTAACTACAGGGTGTACCAGAATGGGAAAGACCTGATTGGTACTGCCGACTGCGATCTACCCAAGCTGCAGCCTATGACCGATACGGTGAAAGGAGCCGGGATTGCCGGGGAAATTGACTCCCCGGTTTTGGGACACTATAAATCCATGGATGCCTCCATTAAATTCCGCGATTTGTCTCCGGAATCCGCGGCTCTGGCCAGCCAGGCCGGCAAACAGTTGGAATTCCGCGGAGCTTCCCAAATCTATGATGCGGAGCAGATGAAGTATGTTGTAAGGCCCATCCGTGTTGTCATGCGTGGCGTGCCGAAAAACTACGACTTGGGCAAGGCTGATCCGGGCAAGCCGACGGATACCACTGTACACCTGGAAGTCACTTACATCAAAATTGTCATCGACGGCAAGGAAGAAGTGGAAATCGACAAATACAACTACATCGCTAAAGTAGGCGGTGTGGACTATTTGTCTGAAGTCCGGGATGCCCTTGGTCTGAACTAATAGAAAAGACCCTGCTCCAATGCGGGGTCACTTCTTTGTATTTTTGGAGGATTTAAATGGAAAAGAAAGCTGAAACGGTAAAAAAACCGGTTATCCTGGACCTGAGCAAGTTGACCGGGAGAGACCTGCTGAAGGCGGAATCTGAAGCCCGGGCAGAACGTGATATGGCTCCAATTATTTCTTTGTCCATGCGCTATCAGGCAGCCCTGGCCGCCAGTGTTATGGGTATCGCCCTGGATGATTTACTGGACTATCCTGCTGACGAATTTACGGATATCATCAACCAGGTGGCCGCTTTTTTAAACAGATAAAAATAGGAGCGAAGGACATCCGTCGAACGGTCATGATCCTAGCCCGAGATACCTGTACTCCGCTGACCTATTATTTAAACCTGCCGCTTTATGAGCTGGCCCTATGGGCTGACGCGCTCAGCCAGCTGCAGGCAGAAGAACGTGAAGGAGATGAGAACTGATGGCCGGAAGAGACATGACCTTCCAGATCATTATTGGTGCTGCCATGGCGGGAACCGTTGGGACTGCTTTTGCTGCAGCATCTAAAAAAGTCCTATCTCTACAGAAACTGGTGGACAAAGTCAACCAGAATACCAAGGGGGCTGTCGCTACCCAGAACGGACTTATGAAGGCGTTCGGTCAGGGGTCCATCTCTGCTAATACCTATGCTGCGGCAATCCGGAAGGTGAACCAACAGATTGCCATGAATAAGAATGCCAAAAGTCTGATGAATGGAATCGCCCAGCAAAGGGATTCCTTCGCCCAGATGGACAAACTAGCAACCATATATATGGGGAAAATGATGGCTTGGGGAGCAACCACAAAGTTTCTATCAGGCCCCATTCAGAGCGCGATGAAATTCGAGAGTGTGATGGCGGATGTGCGGAAAGTAGTGGACTTCGACACTCCCAAACAATTCAAGGAGATGTCTGACGATATTCTCAAACTGTCCCAGCGTATCCCTGTATCGGCCCAGGGCCTTGCCCAGATCATGGCATCGGCTGGTCAAAGCGGCATTGCCCGAAACGAACTACTTTCCTTTACGGAGAGCGCTGCTAAAATGGGCGTGGCGTTCGATATCACTGCTGACCAAGCCGGCGACATGATGTCCAAATGGAGGACTGCCTTTAAGATGTCCCAACCAGAAGTTATTGCCCTGGCTGATAAAATCAACTATTTGGGGAACAAAACGGCCGCTACCGCATCTCAGATTTCCGACGTGGTAACTCGCATAGGCCCCTTGGGGAGCATCGGCGGCGTGGCCAGCGGTGATATCGCTGCCATGGGCGCCAGTATTGTCGGTGCCGGTATCAACTCCGAAATGGCAGCCACGGGCATTAAAAACTTCATCTTGGGGCTGACAGCTGGCGAAACAGTCACGAAAAAACAGGCTGCGGCTTATGCTGAACTGGGCCTAAATTCCAGTGAAGTAGCCGAAGGGATGCAAAAGGACGCAAAAAAGACCATGCTGACTGTCTTGGAATCGATCAAAGGACTGGACAAAGCAAAACAGTCTGCTGTCATTAAAAATCTTTTCGGAAAAGAGAGCATCGGCGCAATCGCACCCTTGCTGTCCAACCTGGACAATCTAAAGAAGAATCTGGATCTAGTCAGCAAACCTGGTTACGAAGGCAGCATGGAAAAGGAATTCGAAGAACGATCCAAGACTACGGCCAATGCGGTGCAACTTTTGAAAAATGCAGCCACGTCTCTGGCTGTGACCATGGGCAGCTCCCTGCTTCCTGCCATCGCCTCTGGTGCGGCCTGGGTGGCCAAAATGGCCACCGCTGTTTCGAATTGGGGCAAGGCCAACCCCGTAGCCGTGAAATACCTGTATGGAATGGTCGTAGGGTTCGCAGCCTTTATGACAGTAGGAAACGGCGTGGTCGTGTTCCTGCTACGGGCCAAACAGGCATTCCACGGGGTCATGATCGTCGTGAAAAGCCTGCGGCTGGTATTCATGGCACTGAAAGTGGCCATGACACTGATTTCCGCACATCCTATCGTCCTGGGCTTTATGGCTCTCATTGCAGTAGGCTACCTGGTTTATACACATTGGGGAGCTATCAGTAAATTCTTCGCTACCATGTGGGAAGCTGGTAAAACGGCCCTGGCTAACTTTGCTGCCTGGATCACTGCCAAATTCGGCCAGGCCTATGCTTTCGTCATGGGCCTTTGGAATGGCGTGAAAGCGTTCTTCGAAAGCATGTGGAACGGAGCTATCAGTGCGGTTGGAAATTTTGTGGCCTATGTCCGCAGCAAACTTTCTGAAGCCTACGACTGGGTCATGGATAAGTGGGGAGCTATCAAGAACTTCCTGTCCAATCCTATCACCGGCACGGTGAACATCGTGAAAAGCGTAGTGGGCAGTGGAATCCACCTGGCCAGCGGCGGCATTTTCCCGAAAGGTGCTTTCATGACTTCCTTTGCGGAAGAATCCCCCGAAGCAGCTATCCCTATTGATGGCTCCGCACGGGCTATGGGGCTGTGGAAGGAAACCGGCCGGCGGCTGGGCGCACTCCCGCTTTCGGGTGACCACCGCAGCCAAAGCATCTCCGTCAACTATGCTCCGCAGATTACGATTTCTGGGAATGCGGATCAATCCATGATAAATAATGCCATGGATCAGTCCCTGGACAGACTGAAAAGGATGCTTCAGGAACTGCAGCAGAACCAAAGGAGACTGGCTTATGAGTAAGACACTTACGACAATTCAGGGGGATATGTGGGATCTGATCTCTTACCGGACCTATGGCACAGAGCAGGGCGTAAAAGTCCTACTGGATGCGAACCCGGACCTGGCAGACCAACTGGTCCTCCCAGGCGGACTGACGGTAGTCATACCGGATTATGAGCCGCCCACATCCGACCTGCTGCCCCCCTGGAGGCGATGATCATGCTGGATGCCAGACGGGTCAGTGCGACCATCCTTTATAACAAGAAGGACATCAGTACCGATATCCTGCCTTTTCTGCAATCCGTGGATTATACGGACAACATGGAGGGCCAGGCCGATGATCTGGAAATCAAACTGGAAGACAGAAATGGACTTTGGGAAGGAGCGTGGATGCCGGAAAAGAGAGCATCCCTCCTGGTGACTTTGATTACTCAGGGTTGGGATGAACCTGGACCTGATCTGAAAAAACTGGACCTGGGTCATTTCGAGATTGACAGCATAAGCTATAACTATGCACCTGCGGAAATGACTATCAAGGGCGTATCAATCCCGGATGGTAACAAGCTAAGAGGCGTGGAGAGATCCCGCAGCTGGGAAAAGGTGAGACTGTCGGCCATCTGCAAGGATATCGCCACGGACGCCGACCTGACCTTGTCCTATACTGCTCCCAATGACCCTGAACTGGACCGGGCAGAGCAGAGCGAAGAGTCAGACCTGGTATTTTTGTGGAAACTACTGAAAGATCATGGTCTGGCACTGAAAATTTACAAGAAGAAACTCGTGGTGTTCGATGAAGCGGACTATGAAAAAGTGCCGCCAAAAATCACCTTGGTGAAGCCGGGCACGGTGTATGTGAAAGAATCTGACATGATGTATATTACCATGATCAAGAGTTGTAGCTTCAGTACTAAAATCCGGGACACCTACAAAGCGTGCCATGTGAAGTATAAAAGTGGGGAAAAAGGTTCCGTGATTGAAGCAACTTACAAGGATCCCTCTAAGAAAGAGGGAAAAACCCTCCAGGTGAACGAACAGGTGAAGAGTGTGGCAGAAGCCGAACGACTGGCCAGGAGAAAGCTACGGGAGAAGAACAAAGAAGAGACTACAGGTTCCTTTGAAGTCCTGGGAAATTTCAATCTGCTATCATCCCTGACAGTAAAGGTCAAGGGGTTCGGCAGCTTCGACGGAAATTACCTGATCACTTCTGCGAAACACAGCCTGGGGAGCGGGTACACTACCAGCATCGACATCCGGAGGTGCCTCAATGGATACTAGCCAACTGAAAAACGTGGTGCGGAAAGGCCGCATTTCCGTAGTAGACGGGACTAGTTGCCGGGCCAAAGTCGTTTTCGAAGATCAGGACCAGCTGATCAGCGACTGGCTTCCAGTCCTGCAACCCTTCACTTCCAAAAGTCAGGCTTATAGCGTTCCGGAAGTAGGAACGCCGGTGGCCTGCCTATTTACCATGAATCCATCCGGAAATGGTCTGGCAGCTGGGTTCATCCTGGGGGCCTACTATGATGATTCCTGCATGCCGGTAGAATATGACCCGGATGTGCGGAGTGTACAGTTCCCCGATGGCAGCTGCATCCGCTATGATCATGGAAATATCACCATCCAGGCCAGCGGAAATATTGTCATCAAAGGGGCCAAAGTGGCTATTAATTAAAGGAGACGGGAAAATGCCAGCAGCAACAAGACTAGGTGACCTGGACAGCGGTCATGATTCTTGTGCCCCGACTGCACTTGCAAGTGCCAGCGAAAACGTCCTGATTAATGGTAAAGGGGCTGGAAGACTGGGAGATTCCTATAAGCCTCATGGCTGCAAGGATCATCCTGCCCATGTGGGATTTATTTCCGGAGGCAGCAGCACCGTGACGATTAACGGCAAGGCTGCAGCCCGTGTGGGTGATGCTGTGAGTTGCGGAGGAACGGTGGCCCAGGGCTCCGGAAATGTGACGATAGGAGGCTAAAATGTTAATTGGATTTTTGGATCAGACCCCTTTTACCGTGTCTTCCCATACCATCCGTACCTTCGACGATTATAGTCGGAGCGGTACAGGGCGATGGGCCAAACATGACCTGATCGGACAAAAACCTAAACTGGAATTTCTAGGGCCGGATATTGAGAAAATCAGTTTCAAGATGCGGCTTAGGGCTGATCAGGGCATCAGTCCTAAGCAGGAACTGCGACGGCTGCGAAAGCTGCGTGACCAGGGACAAGTGGTATCCCTGGTCCTGGGATTCAAGCCTGTTGGAACCGGTTTCTGGATTATCGAAAGTCTGGACGAAACGGTGAAATACTGGACGAAATACGGACACATTTACTGTGCTGAAGTCTCCGTCACTATGCAAGAATACGATAGCGAGGTGGATACCAAATGGCCAGTGAAGTATTTGTCCTAAACCCTCTGACTCGGGACATCGACTTTGCTCCGAAAACGGTGCGGGCCGAAATCCTGCAGAACGTAAGAACCATCATCAGCACAGTGATGTACAGCGTTCCACTGGACAGGGCGTTTGGCATCGATGCCAGTTTTCTTGACCGCCCCATGGCGGTGGCCCAGGCGGCCATCTCCTCCGAAATCCTTCGGGCAGTGCGACGTTATGAACCACGGGCCACTATTACCACCATCAGCTTTACGGGAGACGAAGACGGAAAAATGGTGCCCAAGGTGGAGGTGAGTATTAATGAATCTTAACAATCTCCCCACAGTCACTTTTGCTGATTATGACGAAGAAACTGTGAAAAATATGGTACTGAATACCTATCAGGAAATCACGGGGAGAACGCTGGCCGAAGGGGACCCGGTGCGGCTGTTCCTATTGAGTATTGCAGCCGTCCTGATCCAGCAACGCTACCTGATTGATCAGGCCGGCAAGATGAATCTGCTGGCCTATTCTAAGGGCGATTACCTGGATCATCTGGGGGCGCTGCTGGACGTCACCAGAATCCCTGCCACAGCTGCGGAGACTACACTGCAATACACCTTGTCTGCAGTGCAGCAGGATGCTACTGTTATTCCGGCAGGAACCCGGGTAACTGGAACTAAAAAAAGTGTATTTTTTGCCACCGAAAAGCCTTTGGTCATCCCGGCCGGTGAACTGACAGGAACCGTTGACGCCCAATGCACGGCTACAGGAACAGCGGGTGAAGGACTGGCTGTCGGATACTTAACCGAACAGGTAGATCCCTTGCCTTATGTGGCCAAGGTCACCAATATCACGGAAACATCTGGAGGGTCTGATAAAGAAACGGACGACTCCTATAGGGAACGGATTCGGGAAGCTCCGGAAAAATTTTCCAACGCCGGAAGCTATGGGGCCTATCGGTTCTGGGCTAAAAGTGCCTCTGCCGACATTATGACGGTAGGGGTATCCAGCCCCACCCCTGGTACAGTCCAGTTGATACCGCTGCTAACCGGCGGCCAGATCCCGGGTGAAAACCTGCGGAAACGTGTCCTCGAAATCTGCAGTGCCGAAAAGGTCCGCCCCTTGACGGATACTGTGACCTGTATTGAACCAACAGTTACCAACTACGATATCGTGGCCACTTACAAGATCAGTACCGATGATGCTGCGGCAGTGACCACCATCCAAAAGGCAGTAGACCAGGCAGTGACCGATTATATCACCTGGCAGCGTTCTGCCCTGGGACGGGATGTGGATCCTTCGAAACTCTACCAACTAATGGTGGATGCCGGGGCCACAAAGGTACAGATTACAAAGCCGGTACTTACGGTTTTGGACGATAGCCAACTGGCTGTAAACTCCACCAAAACGGTGACTTTCGGAGGCCTGGCTGATGGATAATAAAACGATTAACATCATCCCGCAGTCAATCAGCGGGGATAAGACCGTTCGAGAACTATGCCAGGTACTGGATAACTTCCTCTTTCCAATCGATAAGGACACAAGGTTGTCACTGATTTACAGTAAAATCGACACCTTGCCCATTGAAGTTATTGACCTACTTGCCTGGCAACTCCACGTAGACTCCTACGATCTGGCAGCCGATGATGACGCAAGGCGCAGCATGGTCAAAACGGCCATCCTGGGCCATCGGTACAAAGGAACACCCTGGGCGTTGACACAGGCAGTCAGACTGGTCATTCCTGACGGGAAAATCAAGGAGTGGCAGGACTATGGAGGAAATCCTTACCGTTTCAAGGTTACAACGGAACAGGGTCTCGGCAGCGCTATGCATCTGCAGAATCTGCTTCGGGCGATTGCCAACAGCAAGAATGTAAGATCCTGGCTGGATGGTATCGAACAGGAAATCTCTGTGCCGGCTACCACGTATGCCGGCGCAAAGTTAGTCATGGAGCAAGAGGTGACTCTTTATCCTGCTGACCAGACGGCGAACAGCATCACCAGCCAGATTTACATTGGAATCGCAAGAATGGAACAGGAAGAAATTGAAATCAGAGGTGATTTTAGTGGCAGTATGGAGTAAATTCGAGCTGACGGATGCCGGAAAAAACATCCTGGCTCAGCACGTGGCAAATGCCAAAGTACTTCAGATTACCAGGGTGGCCATGACAGATACTACGGATAGTCTGACCATTGCCGGCCTGAAGAAGCTTCCCGGGGACGAACGGTTCTTCGGAATCACGTCCAGTACTCTAACGGACGATAAAACCATCAAAATCGAGTGCATCGTAACAAATGTGGGGCTGTCTAAGGATTATAAGCTTACGGCCATTGGTCTGTATGCGAAGCTGGAAGACGGGGCAGAGGATACACTGTTTGCTGTATCGACTGCCTCTGTAGCTGAGACCATTCCCGCTTTGGACAATGGCGTGGTCAAAATGATCCTGGAAAAGTTCTACTTGACTTTTGACAGTGCCTCTGATATCAACGTAAAAATTGATATGGATACTTACGTTACCCATTCTGAATGCATTGCAACGGTCTTCCCAGTGGGTACTGTAGTCCAAACGGACGGCAGTTATAACCCGGCTGATAAGTGGGGTGGAACCTGGGAACAAATCAGTGGCGTATACATGATGGCCAGCGGCTCTTACAATGGCACTGTATGCACCGCCAATAAATACGTTGGGGAGTACAAGCATAAAATGAAAATCAAGGAGCTGGTATCCCATAACCATGGACCTGGCACTATGAACATCTGGGGTTCCCTTCCACTGCCAACACACACGGGCAGATGGGATCGCTATGTTCGGGGCGTTTTCACAACTGAAGGTGGCAACGGTGGCAACGTGACCCACACTGTGCCAGGGGCCGATTTCGACGAATCTGGCAAATGGTGGGATATTACCTATAGTGAGTTCAATGCAAGCCGCTCCTGGTCCGGCCGGACCACTTCTGAAGGCGATGGCGAACCATTTCCTATCATGCCACGGGCTTACGTGGTAGATGTATGGAGGAGAACAGCATAAGGAGGTAGAAATGGCAAATTCTTTTTCTGGCTACGTCCTTACGGAAAAAGGCCGTGAGCTGCAGGCCAAAGCCGAAGCCGGAACGGCACTTAACCTGACAAAAATGCAGCTGGGCAGTGGGACTGTAGAATCCCTGGGGGATTATGCAAGCAAGACAACCCTGGTGGCCCCAGTTCTGTCCGCACTCCTTACCAGCAAAGCTCAAAATGGAACTATTTGTACCATCACCGCTACTGTATCTTCGGACGCTGTTGACTCTGGGTTCAACGCTACGGAGTTGGGGTTATACGCCCAGGATGGAGACACGGAGTATTTGTACGCGGTCTCTTACAACGCGGACAGTCCGACCTACGTTCCTGGGAAAGGGGATAACGTATCACTGACTACCACGTTTAAAATGCAGCTAAGTTTTTCAAGTGAGCCCACAATCAACGTGGTACTAGCGGCAGACCAGGAAAAAATTGTGACCCTGGTCCAGGACAATGCTGTCAAGTCGGTAGATGCTGCTAAAGCTGCGGCAGACAGTGAAGCAAATGCTCAAGCCGCCGCGAAGGCCGCCAACGACGATTCGGGTAATGCGGAGAATGCTGCCACTGCGGCTAAAAATGCTCAAACAGCGGCGGAAAAAGCCCAGAGTACTACTGAAGACATAATCAAGACGGCGGAATTGAACGCCACAAATTTAGTCAATGCGGCAGCGGCGTCTGCAAAGGCTGCTGGCAACGAGAAGTCTGCAACGGACGAAATCTACTATAAGACTAAGGTTATATATGGCCACATCTTTAGTAATATCGTCGGGCCGTCTGCGGCAGCAATGACGGCGTCCAGAATCCTTGTCTGCGCTGGTGCCGCAGCCATGGCCGAAAGGGGGTGACAGCATGGCGACTACAGAAGAAAGACTTAGCGCCCTGGAAGAAAAAATGGGGGATATCCCCGTTGGCTATACAAGAATCCAGATGTCTAAGGACACTGCGTCAAACTGGGAAAAGTATAACCCGGCATTACTGCCTGGCGAAATGGTCATTGTGGCCAACCCAGACGGGAAAGCATCAGTAAAGGTCAACATGGGGACCAGCGATACAAAGTATGAAGACGTCCCTACCGTCTGGGATGAATCAACAGCAGATCAGCTCAAGACCAATCTTGCTGATACACGGCAGGCAGCGAGTGCCGCAGCCGATGCCAAAACGGCAGCCCAAAAGTACGCTCAGCAAGCAGAGGCATCCGCCAAAGCAATCAAGGAAAAGGAAATCCTGGCCATTACCGACAGTGTCCAGCTTGCGGTCAACACCGAAGACGGCGGACTGGATATCATTGTAACGACTGACGAATAGGAGGAAATATGGCAACCAAAACCTTCAACCTGCCCCGTCGGGAGGACTACACCCGCATTGCGGCAGCAATCGAATCTCAAAATGATCTGCTTCGTGGCCACTTCAAAGCGGCCGGCGAAACTGTAGTCAAATCGTGGGAGGGGTTCCGAAATCTTTGCCGTGCCGGAGGCATCCGAACCTACTATGCAGTAGGGGACCAGCTGCAGTGCAAACGCGGCAACGCGACTCTTACTTGGGACATCGTCCACATCGGGGACGTGGAAGACACGGGCGGCAACTATGTGATCCTGCAGACCCATGATTGCCTGCCAGATGGGACCTACGAATTCGATATCCGAGAGGCTATTTTCCGGGCTCCGAGTGATCTGCCGGCCGGGAACTACCACTTCACCACGGTGACCACTGGTATCACTGACACAAACTGGACGGACAGCACCAAATCTGACTGGACGAAGAGCTTCCAGTTCACGACCACCAAGGTGATTCCAAAGGGCGGCCAGGTCTGCTTTACAAAAACCATGGACTGGGGTAATGACCTAGCCAGCAAAGGAGTAAGCACCTACTCCACCCCCGCCGATACTACGGCCCTCGAAAGTCTTACTCTCACTGAGGGAACGGGTGGAACCGACCTGGCGACAATCGGGGCCATCAACCATGCCAACCGAATCTGTTACGGCTACAACCGTTGGAGCCAGTCTAACATCCGGCAGTGGCTGAACAGCAAAGGAGCTGCGGGAAGCTGGTGGAGCCCGCAAAACGACTTTGATCGCCCACCGCATTACTCAACGTCCGAAGGGTTCATGAATGGCCTTGACAGTGATTTTCTCGCGGTTGTCGCAAAATCTACTCTGATCACCGACGTAAACAAAGTCAGTGATAATGGTGGCCACGACACGACGCAGGATTATTTCTTCCTGCCGGCCATGGTCAACCTGAACGGTGGCGACAACTTTTACGCTAATCCAGGATCCACAATCCAGGATATCGAAGATACCGTAGTTTGGGACTACTACACGAAGTTCCGACGGGACGGCAAGACCGGAACGAATGCTGAACAAGATGACAACCGCAGGAAGTATCAGCAAGGAACATCTACTGAATGGAACTGGTGGGAACGGTCGCCTTATTGCGCCAATGCCTGCAGCGCTCGCCTCGTGACCGATGGTGGGCGTACCTGGTGGAACTACGTCGCGAACAACTGGTTCGGCGTGGCCCCGGCTTGCCGAATCGAATAATCAATGAATCAGCCGCACACAGCGGCGGACGGAGGGAAAGAATGGCAGTACCAAAATCACAACGAGAGAGTACGCCGCTGACTGTGCTGGTAGAAGCGAACGCTCTTGTCTGCTATACGATCAAGCTTTGCACAGACGAATCTAAATTTCCAAAACGCTACAGATGGTGTTTGACGCAGGAAATCGTGCAGAGTGCGGTCAACATGAAAGCAAATATCGCAAGAGCAAATTCTGTTTACGTGAACAACCATCAGAGCGGAGTGCTGCGGCGTACGTACCAGCAAAAAGCCCTGGCTGACCTCGCAGCATTATCCGCACTGATGGATACGGCCTTCAATTTCTTCGATGGCCTGCGCCATCTCGACAAAGAAGATCGACCACAAAAGCGGGTAAACATTGCGAATTGGACTGCCCAACTGATAAAAGTTAAATCTCTGATCCTCGCCTGGAAAAAGGCTGATGCAGAGAAATTTAAATTCATGGCTGATTGCTGACGGTCGCCTTATTGCGCCAATGCCTACAACACTCGCAACGTGACCGATGGTGGGCGTACCTGGTGGAACAACAACGCGTACAACTGGAACGGCGTGGCCCCGGATTACATAGGCCAGGTGGAGTAGGAAACGAAACCAGAGCCGTATGCAAGGAGCAAGAAGCCTGATCTCTGGAAGGAGACGAACAAGATGCTGCGACGCGGGCGGCTTATGCCGGTCCCGCTATTCGCACAGCTTTTAATTATGGAAAGATCAGTGAAAGAGACCGTTGCCGATTTTGGGAACTTATACGACGCAATGCAGCATTGTGCTAATGGTGTCCGGTGGAAATCGGGTGTTATCCGCTATCTGCAGAATGGATTGGCTAATACCGAGAAGCTGCGAAAAGAGTTGCTTACTGACTCCTACAGAATTGGTGGGCAGTCACGCTTTAAAGTATACGAGCCAAAAGAACGCGAAGTAGTGGCCCTCAGATTCCGCGACCGGCAGGTACAGCGGTCGCTGCTGTATAACTACCTGGCCCAGGAACTGTCACGGCATTTTATTTATGATAATTCCGCTGGTCAAAAAGGCAAGGGACCAGACTTCGCGATCCGCCGACTTAAAATGATGCTCGAAAAGGCCCATAGACTATATGGGAATAATGTGTACGCTTATACCTATGACATTCAGCATTTCTTCGGCAGTACGCGGCACAATGTCGCTAAGAGGGCGATTAGAAAGCGGGTATGCGATGGCTGGGCCTGTCAGATGGTCTATCAGCTTATCGACAGCTTCGACGGCGATATCGGCATTGGTCTGGGGTCTGATGTCGCACAATTTATCGAGTTGGCGGTGCTCGACGATTTAGATCACTATATCAAAGAGAAAATGAAAGCAAAATTTTATCTGCGATATATGGATGACTTTATTATCATTGCAGACGGAAAGGATAAAGCCGGAGAGTACCGCAATCGGATACAGTGTGAACTTGACCGGATTGGATTGCAGCTCCATCCACGTAAGTACAGAGTCGTACCAGTGCGGAACGGTTTCAAGTGGCTCGGATTTCGCTTTAGACAGAAGCCATCTGGGAAAATCATTATGACCCTGGATAAATCGAAAATCCTACACGAGAGGCGAAAGCTGAAACGGATGGTACGACTTGCCAAAAACGGAAAGTTGAGCAGAGAGGATGCTGATCACAGCCTGGAATGCTGGATTGCTCATGCTAAACATGGGAATAATCATGGAGTCATTTTGAAGATGAAAGAGTATTACGGAAAGCTATGGAGGGATGAAAATGTTTAATCACATCGCCAAAGAAAAGAGACTGCAACAGCTTGAAACGGAAAATCGTCTCCTAAGATCCAAACTGGCAGAGACTGTGTCTCAAACGGAATACATCGCGATGATGAATGACATTGAACTGCCGTCGGAAACGGCGGGTCAAGAAACCATGGAGGAGGCTGGCACAAATGACTAATTGGTTTACCAAAATCAAGACCTGGTACGAAGCTGGCTATTGGAACAAAAAAATGGTCGGGAATGCTGTAAAAAAGCAGAAAATCACTGCTGAAGAATATAAGTCAATTACGGAAGAAGATTATCAGGAAGTAGAGTGATGGGCGTTGGAACTGCTGCAGGTGGTCGAACACCAGTCGTTGATTATCCAACAGCAGGCACGGGTTATAAAAGAGCTCTCCTGTGAACTGGAAGAAATCAAAACGGTGTGCGGTCTAAAAACCTATGCTACTGGGGAAGAGGCGAACTATGAACGATCTACTTAATACTGCGGCCAGTTGCCTGGCGTCGGCTGCTTTTGGCTACTTGATCAGATGGGTTACCGCCCGTTATACAGACAATGGACATATCAAGCTCGGAATCCAAGCCCTTTTGCGAGACAGGATGCTGCAGAAATGGGACTACTGCCGCAACCGTGGGTATGCCCCAATCTCGGACAAGGGGTCATTTGAAGCCATGCATACCTCTTATGCTGGTCTCGGAAGCAATGGAGTCATGGATCGAGTGTATAAAGATTTTATGGCTCTCCCTGAGGAAAAATGATAATGAATATCACAAAATTACAAAAGGCCCTGCTGAATCTGCTAGGGTCCATGGGCCGCATGCATGTCCGAGGACTGCCCCGGGCCCTGGTCATCACGATTATGCTCCTGATCATCGGGAGCATTTTTTTGTATCTGGCGGCATGGACATGGCTGTGGTGGGCCAAGAACCATGTGGACCTGCCGGCCCTGAATATGCTAATCCAGACCATTACCAGTATGGCGTTTATCGCCGCTATCGGCTTCATCGGAAAATCTCTGATTGACGCTGACGGCGATGGAGTTCCGGACCCATGGCAGAAGGAGGTAAAAGAGAAAAATGCAACGAGTAACACTGAAAGACATCCGGACAATGGCTGAGGCTGCCAGACCCACGCTTATGGCCCAGGCCCAGGAGTATGGCCGTGACGTCAAGGTATACCTGCATTGGACGGCCGGCCGATATGGCCAGATGTATGATGATTATCACATCAATATTGACAAGGATGGGTCCCTGTGGGCCAGTACCGACGACTTTACGGATACACTGAGCCATACCTGGCACCGGAACACGGGGAGCATCGGGGTGACGCTCTGCTGCTGCTACCAGGCTGCGAGTAACGCACTGGGTCCGTATCCGCCCACCGCTGCCCAGATCGAGGCCATGGCCCAGGTGGTGGCCGTGCTGGCTAAGGCCCTGTGGCTGACCATCGACCGGGATCGAATCATGACCCATGCAGAGGCTGCTGATAACGTGGACGGCCTCTTGCCGGAAGGTGATGAATACGGACCCTGTAACGGCTGTGAGCGCTGGGACCTGCAATACCTGGGTACGCCGGAGAGCCCGGCATGGACCACCGACTACGACAGCCCCAGGACCGGCGGCAACGTGTTGCGAGGTAAGGCAATTTGGTACCAACAACAAATGCAGGAGATGCAGGACAATGAGGAGGGCTAAAGATGTATGGAATCAAGTGCAGGCACAGGCTGGACGCTGCCCTCGTTGGGCTGTGTACTTTGCTGCTGCTTTACTGCTGTTCGGGGCAGGCTTCGGCTGCGGCTACTACCGGAGAGCCCATGTATATGGTCAGCCAGTCGGAGATGGAGAGGCTCAGCAGCAACTTGATGCAGCTCAAAAATCTCAACGAGAAATCTCAGAAGGAGCTGAAAGAGCTGCGCAAAGAGCTGGCGACATCCAAAGTCGAATTGACCGAAGCCAGGACGCAATCGACCGAGCTGATGGCCGAGCTGAGTCAGCTGCAGGCAACCTCGAAGAAGCAGGAAGCCTCATTGATGATTGCCAACGAATCCTTGAAGAAATTCGGGGCCGAGGAAAAACGGACCCGGCTGCGCATTAAGGCCCAACGAAATACGTGGGAGGCTGTAGCGGCTGGGTTACTTGTAGCCTGGGCTGCAAAATGATATCTTGAAAATTTCTATATATAATGAAGAAACCCGTAGAGCCAAACATGACTTTACGGGTTCTTTTTTATGTTTTCGAGCGCAAAATGAATTCCCTATTTTTTCCCTATTTTAGTGGATATAAATTGTAAAAGAAGATTATAAGCGACTGAAAGCCTTTAATCCTAGTACTCCTGCCAGTGAATTTGAAAGGACTTCCTGAAAGGGAAGTCCTTTTTCGTATATGCTGTCCCCCTTTTTACCCACCAACTCTTCTATAATGGAAGTAAGAAAAAGAAAGGTGGGACAATCATGAAAAAGATCTTCATTACCATTACCGGCTGCAACCATTATCTGGGGTACGGAGTATTCCGGCGGAAAATGGAACTGGTGCTGCGGAAGGAACCGGACAACGACTATGACAAGGAAGCCATCCGGGCGGAGATCCCGGGGATCGGAAAAGTGGGATACGTGGCCAACAGCACCCACACTGTGCTGGGAGATACCTGCAGCGCCGGACGGATCTACGACAAAATCGGGAAAAAAGCCCATGCCAAGGTGGTTCTGGTCACCGAACGGGGCGTAGTGGCACGGGTGAAGAAGGAAAAGTGAAGAGTGAAGGAGACCCTCTGCCAGGAGCCAGAGGGTCAGGCGCTTACAGTCACTAGTCACTAGTCTCTAGCCGAATGAAATCATCTGCCAAAGGCAGATGATCCTGAATAGAAACGCAGCTGGGGCTGCTAACCCACCACCAGCCTAACGGCTGGTCCCCCGCCCTTGAAAAGGGCGGATATATAAGGATGGATACATTGCCGGAGAACACCGTTGTTCTCGGCCGTAGGGCAGCGACGGCGTAGGGGCTACCCGCAGGGGAGCCCGTCCCGGCCGCCCGGCAGGGCATGGTCTGTGGGGGCGTCCTGGGCATGGGACAGCATTTCTTCCACTATACTGCAGGTAATTTCATCGTAGGAAAAAGAAGAGAAAGAGTCAATGTTTCCTTTGTATGCTACAATAGAAAGAAACAAGGAGGACGGCTACGATGAAATGTCTGGGAAAATCCACGGCCCTGGCAGCCCTGTGCCTGCTGCTGGTCCTTCTGGCAGGGTGCAGGGTGGACCAGAGGCAGCGGGACGGAAAGACCGGGGCGTCACCGGTGAGGATCAGTGAGCTTACAGTCACTAGTCTCTAGTCTCTAGCCGAATGAAATCATCTGCCAAGGGCAGATGATCCTGAATAGAAACGCAGCCCATTGGGCTGCTAACCCACCACCATTGCGCAAGCGCAACGGTCCCCCGCCCTTGAAAAGGGCGGATATATAAGGATGGATGTACTGCTGGAGAACACTACTCACGATGAACGACAAAGGAGCGCAATTCATGTCTTTCCAACTTACCCCGCTTACAGCGGGACTTCTTTTGATCAATGTTATTACTTTTGCCGTGTACGGCTATGACAAATTCTGTGCCAAACGGGGGGCCTGGCGGGTGCCGGAAATCCGGCTGCTGGGGCTGGCGGCCCTGGGGGGCAGTGTGGGGGCTCTTTTGGCCATGTTCCTGTTCCGGCACAAGACGAAGCATCTGAAATTCACCATCGGGGTGCCGGTGATCCTGGGACTGCAGGTTTTTGCGGGGGCCAGGGTGTTGGGGTGAAACAATCCCCTCTTGCCAAACGTCAAATTGTCAAATATAATAGAGCATGGGAGAACCTGTCTGTCCCGTAGGAGGTAATCATCATGCGCAATATTGCAGATGCCATAGAGCAATTCATCATCAGCGAACTGTTCGCCAACGAACAGGACCGGGTGGATGTGAAACGGAGCCAGCTGGCGGAAAAACTGTCCTGTGCTCCCAGCCAGATCACCTACACCCTGACTACCCGCTTCACCCCGGAACGGGGGTATGAAGTGGAATCCAAACGGGGGAACGGGGGCTTTATCCGGATCATCCGGCTGCCCCGGGAACCCCATGTCCAGCCCCAGCTTCCTGCGGGGAAGGACGTGAAATCCTCCGGCCAGCTGGTCCAGCTGCTGGCGGCCCACAAACTGATCACCGGCCGGGAGGCCCGGCTGCTGGATTATTTCCTCCATGTGCTGGGGGACCATGTAAGCGAAGAAAACAAGGAACAGATCGTGCGGAACGCATACCAGCTGCTCCAGGAGGAGGAGTAAGTGGCCAAAACACAAACCCATTACGTCTGCCAGAACTGCGGGTATTCCACTCCCAAATGGCTGGGCAAATGCCCGGAATGCGGCCAGTGGGATACCCTGGTGGAAGAAACGGAGGCTCCGGCTCCCAGCCGGCAGCGGCCGTCTTATCTTGCCATTACGGAAGCCCCCACCCCCAAGACCCTGAAACAGGTGGAAAAGGTGAAGGTCCAGCGGATGACCACAGGCATCCATGAGTTTGACCGGGTGCTGGGGGGCGGCATCGTCCCCGGGTCCCTGATCCTTTTGGGCGGGGCCCCCGGCATCGGCAAAAGCACCATCACCCTGGACGTTTCCATGAAGGCGGCGGCCCGGGGTGCCCGGGTGCTCTATGTATCCGGGGAAGAGAGCGAAGCCCAGACGGCCATGCGGGCAGAGCGGCTGGGACAGGCAACGGATGCTCTGCAGATTATGACGGCCACGGAACTGGGCACCATCCTGGTCCAGGCCAGACAGGTGAAGCCCCGTCTCCTGGTCATCGACTCCATCCAGACCATGTACAACCAGGAACTGGAAAGCGCCGCCGGCAGTGTGGGCCAGGTGCGGGAATGCACCGCCAAGCTGCTGACCTTTGCCAAGGAAACGGGAATCGCGGTGATCATCATCGGCCACGTGACCAAGGAAGGGAACATTGCAGGCCCCCGGCTGCTGGAACACATGGTGGACGTGGTGCTCCAGTTCGAAGGGGACCGGTCCTACACCTACCGGGTGCTCCGGGCTCTGAAGAACCGGTTCGGCTCCACCAGCGAATGCGGGATCTTTTCCATGGAAGAGGAAGGGCTCCGGGAAGTGGCCAACCCTTCCGGACTGTTCCTGGAAGCCAAGGAAGAGGCGGTGTCCGGTTCGGTGATCACCGCGGCCATGGAAGGGAACCGGCCCATCCTGACGGAAATCCAGGCCCTGGTGTCCCACACCCCCTTCGGGCTGCCCCGGAGGACGGTGGTGGGGGTGGACTTCAACCGGGTGAACATGCTGTTGGCGGTGCTGGAAAAGCGCTGCGGCATGAACTTCGGGGATCAGGATGCCTATGTGTGCGCCGTAGGGGGCATGAAGGTGAAGGAACCAGCGGCGGACCTGGCCATTCTGGGAGCCCTGGTTTCCAGCTACCGGAACCGGCCGGTGCCCATGGGGGTGCTGGCGGTAGGAGAAGTGGGCCTTACCGGGGAACTGCGCCGGGTGGGCCTGGCGGACCGGCGGATCAAAGAAGCGGCCCAGCTGGGGTTCCACCGGTTCATCGTCCCCAAAGGAAGTTTCCCACCAGGAAAAGAACCCAAAGGAGTCACCATCATCCAGGCCAGGACTGTGGAAGAGGCCATAGCAGGGATGTACAGGGAATAGGGGCTGCTGATCAGCAGCCCCTTATTTATTTGACAGCCTTCTTCTCTTTTTATATAATTTATGGGATACGAAAGAGAAATTAATTTTCTGGCTGATGGGATTTTTTCCTTTTTGCTGGAGGGAATTTGGGAGAGTTGGTAATGAAATATTTAACTGGTAATGAGATTCGGCAGAAGTATCTTGATTTCTTTAAGGAACGGGGCCATCTGGTACTGCCCAGTGCGTCCCTGATTCCTCATGATGACCCTACGCTGCTTCTGATTGGCGCAGGCATGGCTCCGTTCAAGCCGTATTTTACCGGCAAGGTGAAACCGCCTGCCACCCGGATCACTACCTGCCAGAAATGTGTCCGGACCGGGGATATTGAAAACGTGGGCCGTACGGCCCGGCACCATACTTATTTCGAAATGCTGGGGAACTTCTCCTTTGGGGACTACTTCAAGAAAGAAGTGATCCCCTGGGCCTGGGAATTCCTCACCAAGGTGCTGGAACTGCCGGCGGACAAACTGTGGATCACTGTGTACCCCAAGGACCAGGAAGCCTATGACCTGTGGCACGATGTGTGCGGGGTGCCGGCGGAACGGATCGTGAAGCTGGAAGACAACTGGTGGGAAATTGCCAGCGGCGGTCCCTGCGGCCCGGATTCCGAAATCCATATCGACCTGGGGGAAGAACGGGGCTGCGGCAGCCCTGACTGCGGGCCCGGCTGCGACTGCGGCCGGTTCCTCGAACTGTGGAACCTGGTGTTCACCCAGTACAACAAGGAAGCGGACGGCAGCTACACGCCTCTCCAGCACAAGAACATCGATACGGGCCTGGGCCTGGAACGGGTGGCTTCCGTGCTCCAGGAAAAACCCAGCAACTTTGAAACGGACCTGATTTTCCCCATTATCGAATACGCCTGCAAAGTGTCCGGCAAAACCTACAACGCGGACCCCAAGGATGATATTTCCCTGAAGGTCATCGCCGACCATGCCCGTTCCGTCACCTTCATGATCGGGGACGGGATCCTGCCCTCCAACGAAGGCCGGGGCTACATCCTGCGCCGGGTACTCCGCCGGGCCATCCGTCACGGCCGTCTCCTGGGCATCCGGAAGGAATTCCTGGTGGGGGCTGCGGACCTGGTCATCGACATGTACGGGGACCATTACACGGACCTGCGGGAAAAGAAAAGCTACATTGAAAAAGTCATCGCCATGGAAGAAAACTCCTTCCTTCAGACCCTGGAACAGGGCACGGATCTCCTGAACCAGAAGATCGATGCCATGCGGAAAGCCGGCAGCACCGTGCTGAACGGGGAAGACGCCTTCCAGCTGTATGACACCTTCGGTTTCCCCTGGGAACTGACGGAAGAAATCCTGGAAGAACAGGGCTTCACCATGGACAAGGAAGGCTTTGAAAAAGCCATGGAAGCCCAGCGGGAAAGAGCCCGTGCCGCCCGGAATGACAAAGAGGGCAAACCGGTGCTCTACGAAACCCGTCATCTGAAACTGGGGAACCTGACGGTGGACGAAGCCAGCAAAAACGGCAAAGTGGCCGCCATCTTCCCGGCTCACGATACCCAGCCCATCCAGAACGCCAAAAGCGGGGATGAACTGGCAGTGATCCTCACTAACACCGCCTTCCATGCAGAAGGGGGCGGCCAGCTGGGAGACACCGGCCGGCTGGTGTCCGACAAGGGCATTTTCAACGTTACTGACACCAAAAAGCTGCCCGATGGGTACACCATCCAGCTGGGCACCCTGGAACAGGGAACCCTGGCCGTAGGGGACGAAGTGGAATTCGAAGTGAACCTGAAACGCCGGGGGGACATTGCCCGGAACCATACGGCCACCCATCTGCTCCATGCAGCCCTGAAACAGGTGCTGGGCAGCCACGTGAACCAGGCCGGCAGCTATGTGGGGCCGGACCGTCTCCGGTTCGACTTCTCCCATTTCTCTCCGCTGACGGAAGAAGAACTGGCCCAGGTGGAAGACATTGTCAACGAAAAGATTCTGGATGCAGTGGATGTGGAAATCTCCCAGCAGGATCTGGAAAAAGCCAAGGAAATGGGCGCTATGGCCCTGTTTGGGGAAAAATACGGCAAGATTGTCCGGGTGGTGAATGTGCCCGGTTACAGCATGGAACTGTGCGGCGGTGTCCATGTGTCCAATACCAGCCACATCGGCCTGTTCAAGATCCTGTCTGAATCCAGCGTTGGCGCCGGGGTGCGGCGGATCGAAGCGGTGACCGGCCGGGGCGCCCTGGCTTACACCCGGGAACTGGAAAATCTGATCGGGGAAGCTTCCGCTGCGGTGAAGGGCCGTCCCAACAACCTGGTGACCCGGATCAATGCCCTCCAGGAAGACCTGCGGGCGGAAAAACACCGGGCTGATGAAATGGAAAAGAAACTGGTGGCTGCCCAGGCTGCCAGCGTAACGGCAGATGCCAAAGAGGTGAAGGGTGTGCCCTTCCTGGCTCAGGAAGTGAAGGTACAGGATGTGGATGCCCTGCGGAAAATGGGGGACACCCTCCGGGACAAGACCGGCGGGGTGGTGGTGCTGGCTGCACCTATGAGCGCCGACAAGGTGAACATCCTGGTGATGGCTTCCAAGGAAGCAGTCCAGAAAGGCATCCATGCCGGGAAGATCGCCAAGGGAGTTGCCCAGGCCATGGGCGGCAACGGCGGCGGCCGGCCGGATATGGCCCAGGCCGGGGGCAAGGATGCCTCCAAGGTCCAGGCAGGCCTGGCCAAGGCTCTGGAACTGGTGGAAGGCCAGCTGAACTGAGAAAACCAACCAACAGGAAAGATTGGGTTGACAAGAAGGTGTGGAAATGGATCCAAAGGAAAAACTGGGAAAAGCCCTGTACCATCTGCTGGAGAAAAAACACCTCCACGACATCACAGTGGACGAAATCGTCCGGGATGCGGGGCTGACCAAGGAAGATTTTGAACGCTGCTGCAAGAACAAGAAGGAACTGGCCCACTGGGTGTATCTCCATATCCTGGCCCGTCACGGCCGGGATATCCTGAAAAGCCACTGTTGGTCCGAGGCTCTGTACAAAAAGTTCCTGCTGTACAAGGCCAACCTGAAGTTCCTGCAGAACCTGTACACCAGCTGTGATGTGGAAGACATCCGCCAGACCAACCGGCGGTTCGTCCGGGATGCCTATCACCTGATGCTGAAAAAAGCGGGAGCGGATCTGACGAACCCCCACATCCAGTTCGCCACGGAAATGGTGATCTACGGTGGGGAAGAAATGACCATGCGGTGGATCCTGGAAGGGATGGAAGTCCCCATCGAGGTGATGCTGGTCCTGTTCCAGGAATCCATTCCCCTGATCATCAGTCAGTATTTTTATTGAATAAAGCGGGGGGTGTTGCCGTGCAACAGCCCCTTCTTTACAAAGGAGGGAGAAACATGTCTCGTACTACACAGGAAACCACCATGTTCAAACCGGTTCCGGAAACCAAAAGTGTGGCGGAAACCATCCGGGAGGTGGCAGAGGCCCTGAAGGAAAAAGGGTACAACCCCATCGACCAGCTGGCCGGATATCTCCTGAGCGGGGATCCGGCCTATGTGACCAGCTACAAGGACGCCCGGCTGAAGATCCGCCATTTTGAACGGTACGAACTGATCGAAGCCCTGCTCCAGGCCTACCTGGAGGAATCAGAACGCTGATGAGGATCATGGGCTTGGATCTGGGCACCCGGACCATCGGGGTGGCCGTCAGCGACGAAACCGGCTTCATCGCCCGGGGGGTGGAGACCATCCGCCGGAAGGGGCTGGAAAACGACCTGAACCGTCTCACGGAACTGGTGGAGGCGGAAGAAGTGGGGCAGTTCGTATTGGGCTACCCCAAGAACATGAACGGGTCCATTGGCGACAGAGCCAGGGCCAGTGAAGAATTCAAAACCATCCTGGAGGAACGCTTCCCGTCCATCCCGGTTGTCCTTTGGGATGAGCGGCTCTCTACGGTAGCAGCGGAAAAAGTCCTGATCGAGGCGGATCTCCAGAGGAAGAAACGGAAGAAAATCATCGACATGATGGCCGCTGTGGTCATCCTGCAGAATTACCTGGACAGCCCGAGGAGGAAATGACAATGGCCAAGAACGACGACGAAAAGCTGCTGGCAACGGAAGACCAGGAGGCGGTGGTGGTGATCACCGACGAAAAAGGCAACGAATCCTATTATCTGGAAGAAATGGTAATCCCCATGGATGGGAAGAATTTCGCCCTTCTGACCCAGATCCCGGAAGACGATGACACGGACCCTGACGAAGAGGACAATGTGATCATCGCCCGGGTGGATTTTGATGACAAGGGGGACCCGGTGTACCTGGATCCCACCGATGAAGAATTCGAAGCAGTCCGGAAAGCCTATGAGGAAATCATGGACGAAATGGATGCCCAGTAACCAGGAAGGCCCATTATGCGGAAAAAATTCTTGCCCATCGGGATCGCCCTGGTGCTGGCCCTTCTGTTCGGAGGCTACTGGTACCTGGACTACTTCAACACCAACACCAGCCTGGCCACCGGTCAGAAGGTCCGGTTCACAGTTACGGAAGGCATGACCACCTCTGACATTGCCACCCTGCTCCACGACAAAAAGCTGATCCAGACTCCGGAATCCTTCCGGCTGGCAGCCCGGGTAAAAGGTCTGGAAAACCATCTCCAGGCCGGCACCTACGAAATCACCGCCGGCATGAGCGACGGGGAGATTATCAACATCCTCTCCAAAGGGAAGGTCCATTCCAACAGCTTTGCGGTGCCGGAAGGGGCCACCATCAACGAAATCGCCCTGAAGCTGGAACGGGAACACCTGACCACCGCCCAGGCCTTCAAGGATGCCTGCCGGAACTATACTCCCTACACCTACATGGAAAGCCGCAATCCGGATGTGGTGTACAAGGCAGAAGGGTTCATCTGCCCGGCCACCTACAACATCCCGGAAAAGGCCACCGCCAAGGACATGGTGGCCATGATGGTCCAGGAGTTCAACAAAAAGCTGACCCCGGACCTGCGCAGGGACATCCAGAAAAGCTATCTGCCCCTCCGGGACATTGTGACCCTGGCTTCCATGGTGGAACGGGAAGCCACCCACAAGGAGGAAATGCCTCTTATTGCCGGGGTGTTTGAAAAACGCCTTCAGATGGGGATGCCCATCCAGTCCGACACCACCATCCAGTACATCCTGGGAGCCCAGAAGAAGGAAGTCACCTACGACGACCTGGAGCTGGAATCTCCCTATAACACCTACCTGAACAAGGGCCTGCCTCCGGGACCGGTGGGGAACCCCAGCATGGATGCCATCCGTGCAGTGATCCATCCGGTGATGACCGATTATCTGTACTTTGTGGCGGATAAGGAAGGTTACCATCACTTTACCAAAACTTACGAAGAACATGTGGCCATGATCCAGAAACTGAACCCTGGAGAAGTCATAGGAGAAGCACAGTGAACAAACCTGAACTGCTGGCTCCCGCCGGGAGCCTGGAAAAGGGCCGGATGGCCCTGTTGTACGGAGCTGACGCCATTTATCTGGGAGGCCGGGCCTTCGGGCTCCGGGCCTTTGCCGCCAATTTCTCCCTGGAAGAGATCCGGGAGATCACGGCCTTTGCCCACAGCCTGGGGAAAAAGGTCTATGTGACCGTGAACATTTTCCCTCACAACAGCGACCTGCCGCCCCTGCCGGATTATCTCCGGGATCTGGAGGCCTCAGGGGTGGATGCCCTGCTGGTGTCCGACCTGGGAGTGTGGATGACGGCCCGGAAAGTGGTCCCCGGTCTGGGGCTCCATGTAAGCACCCAGGCCAACGTGACCAACTGGGCCACCGCCAAAGCCTGGGAAGACCTGGGAGCGGAACGGGTGGTGCTGGCCCGGGAACTGTCCTTCCAGGAAATCCGGGAGATCCGGGAAAAGATCACCGCTGACCTGGAAGTGTTCGTCCACGGGGCCATGTGCATTTCCTATTCCGGACGGTGCCTGTTGAGCAACTACTTCACCGGACGGGACAGCAACCGGGGGGCCTGTGCCCAGGTGTGCCGGTGGGAATTCGGCCTGACGGAAAAGAACCGGCCCGGGGAAGTGTTCTCCATGGCAGAGGATGAACGGGGCACTTACATCATGAATTCCAAGGATCTGTGCCTCATTGACTATCTGCCCCAGCTGATGGAGGCAGGGGTCACCAGCCTGAAGATCGAAGGCCGGATGAAAAGCGTCCATTATGTGGCCACTGTGGTCAGCGCCTACCGGAAAGCCATCGATCTGTGCTGGGAGGATCCGGAACATTTCACCGTGCCGGAAAGTCTCCGGCAGGAACTGAAAAAAGTCTCCCACCGGCCCTATACCACCGGGTTCGCCCTTGGGAAGACCGGCCCGGAAGACCAGGTGTACACCACCAGTTCCTATGAACAGAGCGCGGATTTCGTGGCTCTGGTGAAGGACTTTGACCCGGCCGGGGGACGGGTGACCCTGGAACAGCGGAACCATGTGAAGGCAGGGGAAGTGCTGGAAGTACTGACTCCCGGGGGAGAAATCTTCCCCTGGACCCTGGAGGACATGAAGGACGGAGAGGGGAACCCTCTTACCGCCGCTCCCCATGCCCAGATGGTGTTCACCGCCAAAGGGGACGGACGGATGGCTCCCTTCTCCCTAGTCCGCCGCCTGAAGAAATAAAACAAAACAATTTGTAACAAAGTATATAGAAACCCTTGCTTTTTTTCGGGGTTTAAGAGTACAATAGATTAGTCAAACTGATTTTGTTGGACGAAGCACAAGGAGACGATAGGATGAAGGCACTGGAAAGACTCCGGAGTTTTCTGGAACAGGAAAAAGTGGATGGGATCTTCATCAAGGGAGATTCTTCCATCCGGTATTTCACCGGCTTCACCGGCGGGGACAGCCTGCTGTATGTGGATGCCCATCGGGCGGTGATCATCACCGATTCCCGGTATACTCTCCAGGTGCGCCAGCAGGCTCCGGACTGCGAACTGGTGGAACATCTCCATGGGTTCTGGCCGGAAGCGGCCAAACTGCCCCAGTCGGACAACCTGTCCCTGGACGGGGATTATTTCTCCTATACGGAACAGCGGGCCCTGGCAGCGGCCCTGCCCCATGCCACCTGGAAGAATGTGAACCTGGTGGGCCTGCGGGCGGTGAAGACCCCAGAAGAGCTGGCCCTGATCCGGAAGGCAGTGGCCATTTCCGACGAAGCCTTCCTCCAGCTGCTGCCCCATATCCGGGCTGGCCGGACGGAAAGCGATCTGGCGGCGGAACTGGAATACAACATGCGGAAGCTGGGGTCCACCAAGCCTTCCTTCGAAACCATCTGTGCCTCCGGCAAACGGAGCGCCCTGCCTCACGGGGTGGCTTCTGACAAGGTGGTGGACGCAGGCGATTTCATCACGTTCGACTTCGGGGCCACCTATGGGGGCTACTGCTCCGACATCACCCGGACGGTGGTGTTGGGGAAGGCTGCTCCCTGGCAGAAGGAAATCTATGATATCGTACTCCGGGCCAATCTGCTGGGAGAAAAGACCCTGAAGGCCGGGCTTACCGGCATCCAGGTGGACGGAGCCGTCCGGGACTTCATCACCGGCAAAGGCTACGGACCCAACTTCGGCCATGGCCTGGGCCACGGCGTGGGCCTGGACATCCACGAAAAACCGGTGCTGAACCGGGCCAATGACCAGCCTCTGCCGGCTGGTGCGGTGGTGACCATCGAACCGGGCATCTATCTCCCTGATAAGGGCGGTGTCCGGATCGAGGATACGGTACTGGTCACGGAAACGGGCTGCGAACGGCTCACTTCCGTGCCCAAGGAACTGAAGGAACTCTGATTTACCCATATAAACTATATTTTTTTGGAGGTTGTTTTCATGATTTCTACGAACGATTTTAAAACTGGCGTAACGGTTGAAATTGACGGCGATGCTTGGCAGGTCGTTGAATTCCAGCATGTAAAACCGGGTAAAGGCGCTGCTTTCGTACGGGCCAAAATGCGCAACCTGTGCACCGGCGCTGTGGTGGAACGGACTTTCAACGCGGCTGAACGTCTGGAAAACGCCATTGTGGAAAGAAAGGGCATGCAGTACCTGTACGAAGCCGATGGCACCTATGTGTTCATGGACAACGAAACCTATGATCAGCTGGAACTGAACAAGGATCAGCTGGGCAAGGCCGTGAACTTCCTGAAGGAAAACATGGACGTAAAGGTCATCACCTTCAAGGATCGGATCCTGGGTGTGGAACTGCCCAACACGGTGGAACTGACTGTAGTGGAAACCGAACCGGGGATCAAAGGGGATACCGCTACCGGCGGCAGCAAGAACGCCAAAATGGATACCGGTTATGTGGTCAAAGTGCCTCTGTTCATCAACGAAGGGGACGTTCTGCAAATCGATACCCGTACCGGGGATTATATTGCCAGAGCATAACAGGGAGAAAATGGGGGCTGTCGCAGGACAGCCCCATTTTGTATTCCGGCGGTTTTTGAAACCCGGCCGGACGGTGGAATAAAGGAAAGAAACATGAAGACAATCTATCTGGTGCGCCATGGGGAAACCCTGGCCAACCGGCAGGGGATCCTCCAGGGCTGGTCCAACAACCCCCTGGACGACACCGGCCGGAAACAGGCATCCGCCCTGGTGACCCGGGCTGCCCGGGTGCCTTTGGATGCCCTCTATACTTCGGACCTGATCCGGACCCGGGAAACGGCTGCCCCTCTGGCGGCGGCCCGCGGCATGGAAGCAAAGGCCCTTCTCGGGCTCCGGGAGATTTCCTTCGGGAAATGGGACGGCCATCATCTCCGGGAAATCCAGGAAAAGGATCCGGATACCCTCCGGGATATTTTCCTGAAGCCGGGACAGGTGGACCTGGAAGCGGAGGAAGACCTGGCCGCTTCCCAAAAAAGAGGATGGGAAACCTTCCGGGAACTGGTGGACCAAATGGAACCGGAAGGCACCATCCTGTGCGTCAGCCACGGGGGCCTGATCCGGCTCCTGGTGTGTCAGATCCTGGGGTTCCCCATAGACAACATGTGGCGGATGAGCCTGGCCAACACGGCCTTCGTCCAGGTGGTCCAGACCGCCGACTACGGATTCCGGGTGGACAAACTGAACGATATGGGGATGCTGTAAGCCTCTTGACTCATCTGTTATAATAATAGATACATATAAACATCTTACAAATGAGGGAGCGATTCTTATTTTAGAATTCAAGCATATCAGCATCGACGACAAGCCGATATTCGATGATTACTTTACCGAAGAGGACTACCATGCCTCGGAATGTTGTTTCGGGTCTATCTTTATCTGGCGGAAGCAGTATGACAGCTACTGGGCCATCAGCCACGGCTGTCTCATCATCAAGGTCACCGTCAACGGCACCACTTTCGTGCTGCCCCCCTTCGGCGGGGTCAACGAAGACCTGCCAAAAGTGATCTGCGCCCTGAAGCAGTATTTCAAAGGGGAACCTTTCGAAATGCACGGGATCTACGAGCATACCATCGAACGGTTCCAGAAATACCTGCCCCAGGTGAACACCTTCACCCCGGACCGGGACAACTGGGACTATGTGTACCAGCGGGCCAGCCTGGCCAGCCTCAGCGGCCGGAAGCTCCACGGAAAGAAGAACCACTACAACCAGTTCCTGAAGGACAACCCGGAATTCGTCTACGAGCCCATTACCCCGGCCAACAAGGACGAATGCATTGCCTACGGGAAACAGTGGGTGGAACAGCGGGAACTCACCGATCCTTCCATTGTGGCGGAATTCGACGCCATCCAGGAAGGGCTGAACCATCTGGATGAACTCCAGCTCCGGGGCGGTCTGATCCGGCTGGACGGCCAGGTGAAGGCCTTCACCTTCGGGGAACGGGCCGGGAAGAACACGGCGGTGATCCATGTGGAAAAGGCGGATCCGGACATCCGGGGCCTGTACACCGCCATCAACAAGGAATATATCGCTCATGAATGGCCCGATGTGACCTACATCAACCGGGAAGAGGACATGGGCAAGGAAGGACTCCGGGAAGCCAAGGAATCCTACAAGCCTGTGTTCATGGTGAAAAAATACAATACCATCATCCGCTGAAGGAGGATTGCCATGGATTTTCGTTTGCTCCAGCAGGATACCCTGTCCCAGGCGGCGGACCTGTGGGATTACTGCTTTGAAAAGAAGGGGACGCATTTTTATGAATGGTATTTCGGGGAATATGCCCTGAAGCAGAACCGGATCCTGGGTGGATTCCAGGACGGGAAGCTGCTGACCATGCTCCACCTGAACCCCTATGTGCTCCGGCTCCGGGGACGGGACTGGAAGGTGCCCTATATTGTGGGGGTGGCCACGGATCCGGTGGCCCGGGGACACCATGTGATGGGGGACCTGATGGAAACCGCCTTCACCACCCTCCGGGCCCTGAAGGTGCCTTTTGTGATCCTCATGCCCATTTACGCCGGGATCTACCAGCCCTACGGCTTTGCCTGGACCCATCTCCGGAAGCATTACACCCTGCCTCTGGCCGGACTGGATCTGGCGGGACACCCTCTGGACGGGTACGAACCGGAACGGGTGGACACCCGGAGCGGGGAAAAACTGGTGGCTCCCGTCTATGAAAAAGCCATGGCCGGGTACCACGGCTATGTGGTCCGGGACCACCGGGTGTGGGAGAACACCCTTCTGACTGCCGCCCAGGAAAATTTTGAGACGGTAATCATCCGGAATGACGGTGCACCAAAGGCTTACGCGTTGTATAATAGAGAGGGAGACAAAGTGACCGTCCAGGAAATGGCTGCTGCAGAACCCCCGGCCAAAATCCGTCTGCTCCAGTACTTCAAGGGGCTGGCGGGCACCTACAAGACCCTGGACTGGCTGGCGCCGGAAGACGACCTGACCTGGACCCAATTGCCGGACCAGGCCCTGGCGCCCCGGGAGGCCCCCTTCATGATGGGCCGGGTGATCAACGCCGCGGCCTGCCTGAAGGCTCTTTCCGTACCGGAGAGCCTGGTGGGGAAGACCCTGGTGCTGGCCCTGAAGGACGAACAGATCGCCCTCAACACCATGCTGGTGAAGCTGAACTTCACCCGGGAGGGGATCCAGCTGCTGAACACCTTGGACGACCCGGAGGTGCTGCTGGATGTGGGGACCTTCACCCAGCTGTTCTTCGGCCTCTACGGACCGGAACAGCTCCAGAAAGCCGGTATGATCTATGTGGACAGTGAAAATGCATGGGAAATCCTTGACAAATTGTTCCCGCGGGAGAATAATTTTATCAACGAGTATTTTTAAGGGAGGCTGTCATGAGCGACAAAATTAGACGTGTATTTGTGGAGAAGAAGAAAGAATATGCTGTGGAAGCAGCAGGTCTGTGTTCCGATCTCCAGCAGACCCTGGGGCTGAAGAACCTGAAAAGCGTCCGGATCGTGAACCGGTACGACCTGGAAGGGCTCACCGACGAAGAATACCAACAGGCCAGAAGCCTGGTACTCAGCGAAGCCCCGGTGGATGTGGTCCGGGACGAAGAACTGGAGATCCCTGCCGGTTTCCGGAGCTTTGCCGTGGAACTGCTCCCCGGCCAGTATGACCAGAGAGAAGATTTTGCCGCTCAGTGCATCCAGGCCATCACCCAGGGCCAGCGGCCCATTGTGGCTGCTGCCAAGGTGTTCCTGCTGGAAGGGGACCTGTCCGACGCCGACTTTGAAAAGATCAAACACTACTGCATCAACCCGGTGGAAGCCCAGGAAGCGGCCATCGACAAGCCTGACACCCTGGACATGACCTGGGATGTGCCCAAACCGGTGGCTGTGCTGGACGGCTTCCGTGCCCTGGACAGAAAGGGCCTGGAAGACTTCCTGAACAAACAGGAACTGGCCATGAGCCTGGAAGATCTGGCTTTCATCCAGGAATATTTCAAGAAGGAAGACCGGGATCCTTCCATTACGGAAATCAAGGTGCTGGATACCTACTGGTCCGACCACTGCCGGCACACCACCTTTGAAACCAAACTGGAAAACGTTTCCATTACCGACGGTGTCTACACCCAGCCGGTGGCGGAAGCCTACGACCTGTACAAAAAAGACCGGGATTTCGTTTACGGGAAAGACACCCAGCGGCCCATTACCCTGATGGATATGGCCTGCCTGGCCACCAAGAAGCTGAAGAAGGAAGGGAAAATCCCCGATCTGGATGCTTCGGAAGAAATCAACGCCTGCAGCATCGTGGCCCCCATTGACGTGGACGGCAAAAAAGAAGACTGGCTGGTGATGTTCAAGAACGAAACCCACAACCATCCCACTGAAATAGAACCTTTCGGGGGCGCTGCCACCTGTCTGGGCGGGGCCATCCGGGATCCCCTCAGCGGCCGGAGCTATGTGTACCAGGCCATGCGGGTCACCGGGGCCGCAGATCCCCGGACTCCCTATGAACAGACCCTGAAGGGCAAACTGCCCCAGCGGAAGATCACTCTGGGTGCCGCTGCCGGGTACAGCTCCTACGGGAACCAGATCGGTCTGGCCACCGGATCCGTGGAAGAGTACTATCATCCCAAATTCGTGGCCAAGAGAATGGAAGTGGGGGCTGTCATCGGGGCTGCTCCCCGGGACGCTGTAGTCCGGGAACGTCCGGCTGCCGGCGATCTGATCGTTCTTTTGGGCGGCCGTACCGGCCGTGACGGCATGGGCGGCGCCACCGGTGCCTCCAAGGAACATACCACCAAATCCCTCAGCGAATGCGGTGCGGAAGTCCAGAAGGGGAACGCCCCCAACGAACGGAAGATCCAGCGGCTGTTCCGGAATCCGGAAGTGACCCGTCTCATCAAACGGTGCAACGACTTCGGGGCCGGCGGTGTTTCCGTGGCCATCGGGGAACTGGCTCCGGGCCTGGTGATCAACCTGGACAAGGTGCCCAAGAAGTACGAAGGCCTGGACGGCACGGAACTGGCCATCAGTGAATCCCAGGAACGGATGGCGGTGTGCATCGCTGCCAAAGATCTGGACAAATTCATGGCCGCTGCCGCCAAGGAAAACCTGGAAGCCACGGTGGTGGCGGAAGTGGCGGAAGATCCCCGTCTGGTGATGTACTGGAGAGGGGAAAAGATCGTGGACCTGTCCCGGGCTTTCCTGGACACCAACGGCATTCCCCAGAAATCCAACGTGGTAGTGGACGGAGTGGAAGAAACCTCTCCCTTCAACAGCACTCCTGCAGAAGTGGAAGGGAAGAAGGATATCAAAGAAGCCTGGCTGGCCAACCTGGACCGGCTGAACGTGTGCAGCGAAGAAGGGCTGGGTGAACGGTTCGACGGCTCCATCGGCCGGGGCAGCGTACTGATGCCCTACGGCGGCCGGAACCAGCTGACCCGCACCGAAGGCATGGCCGCCCGTCTGCCGGTACTCCACGGCAAGACCAACGCCACCTCCGTCATGGCCAGCGGCTATGATCCCAACGTGTGCTGCTGGAGCCCGTACCATGGGGCCATGTACGCGGTGGTGGAAGCCGTGTGCCGGGCTGCGGCCATGGGCGCCGATCCGAAGAAACTGCGTCTTTCCATGCAGGAATACTTCCCCAAACTCCATACGGAACATACCTGGGGCCGGCCTTTCGCCGCTCTCCTGGGTGCCTATAAAGCCTGCTGCGAACTGGAACTGCCGGCCATCGGCGGCAAAGACTCCATGAGCGGCACCTTCATGGACCTGGAAGTCCCGCCTTCCCTGATCTGCTTTGCAGTAGGGGTCATGGACGGCCGTGACACCATCTCCAACGAATTCAAACAGGCCGGCAACACCGTGGTGTTCATCCCCGTACCCTGCGATGAACACGAAGTGGTGGATTACCCTGCCCTCCGGACCCTCCTGGACAGCGTCCACAAGGCCATCCTGGGCAAACGGATCCTTACCGCCGGCGTGGTGAAAGAAGGGGGCGTGGCCGCAGCCATCTCCTCCATGTGCCTGGGCAACGGACTGGGCTTTGGCTTTGTGAAGCCCTTCCTCCACGAGGAATGCCTGTTCACCCTCCAGCCCGGCGGCTTCCTGGTGGAACTGGCTCCCGGTGCCGATGCGGAGAAAGTCTTCGCCGGCAGCGACTTCCTGGTGCTGGGAAAACTCACCGGCGATGGAAAAGTCACCGTCAACGACACTGCCATCAGCCTGGACGAAATCAAGGCAGCCTATACCCGGACCCTGGAAGGGGTATTCCCCTCTGTGGTGAAGGATTCCGGCAAGGACATCTGCCGGATGCCCTACTACCGGAACGACCTGCCGCTCACCGCTCCCTACAACGTGGCCCAGCCCCGGGTGTTCATCCCTGTGTTCCCGGGCCTGAACTGCGAATTCGACACCGCTGCGGCCTTTGAAGCAGCCGGTGCCAAGGCGGACATCTTCGTGATCCGGAACCTGACTCCGGACGCCATCAAGGAAAGCGTGGAAGAAATGGCCAAACGGATCAAGGAAGCCCAGATCCTGGCCATCCCCGGCGGGTTCTCCGCCAGCGACGAACCGGAAGGCTCCGGCAAATTCATTGCCACCATGTTCCGGAATCCGTCCCTGAAGGAAGCGGTCATGGACCTGCTGTATAACCGGGACGGCCTGGCCCTGGGGATCTGCAACGGCTTCCAGGCCCTGATCAAACTGGGTCTGGTGCCCTACGGAGACATCCGTCCTCTGACGGAAACCTCTCCCACTCTGACCTTCAACACCATTGGCCGGCACATTTCCCGGATGGTGGAAACGAAAGTGGTTTCCAACAAATCTCCGTGGCTGGCCCTCACTGAACCGGGAGACATCCACACCGTCGCCGTTTCTCACGGGGAAGGCCGGTTCGTGGCCACCGAAGAAGAGATCAAGAAACTCTTTGCCAACGGCCAGGTGGCAACCCAGTATGTAAACCAGGCTGGGGATCCCACCATGGAAAGCCCCTACAACCCCAACGGCTCCCTGTATGCCATTGAAAGCATCACCAGCCCGGACGGGCGGGTCCTGGGCAAAATGGGCCACACCGAACGGTTCACCGATGGTCTCATGAAGAACATCCCGGGGAACAAACTGCAGCCTCTGTTCCTGGGCGGCGTGCAGTACTTCAAGTAAGATTCAACAGGGAAGGGGAGACTGCCAGGGGCAGCTCCCCTTTCTTTTGCCCTTAATAGAAAAGAAAACAAAGGAGAAGATTCTGCATGGAACTTTCTGTTGGAACGAAACTCCACGGCTTTGCCGTACAAAAAATCACCCCTCTGCCGGATATCGAAGCCACGGCTTACGAAATGATCCATGAGGCCAGTGGGGCCAAACTGTTCTACCTGTCCTCAAAAGACGACAACAAGGTGTTCACTATCGGCTTCCGGACTCCCAGCCAGGACGACACCGGGGTGGCCCACATCACCGAACATTCCGTCCTTTGCGGCAGCCGGAAATACCGTCTGAAGGAACCTTTCGTGGAACTGGTGAAAGGCTCCCTGAACACCTTCCTGAACGCCATGACCTACACGGACAAAACTGTGTACCCGGTGGCCAGCCGGAATGCCAAGGACTTCCGGAACCTGGTGGACGTGTACCTGGATGCGGTGTTCTATCCTCTCATCGGAGAGAACCCCTTTACCCTCCGCCAGGAAGGCTGGCATTACGAACTGGGGAAAGAAGGGGACAAACCTCTCCTTTACAACGGGGTGGTGTACAACGAAATGAAGGGGGTCTATTCCTCCCCGGATGCCATCGAGGAACATGAAGTGATGAAGGCCCTGTTCCCGGATTCCCCTTACCGGTTCGAATCCGGCGGCCTGCCTTCCGCCATTCCCCAGCTGACCCAGGAAGGGTTCGTGGCCTTCCACAAAAAATACTACAGCCCGGAAAACGCCTACATCTACCTGTACGGGGATGTGGACATCGCCGACTGGCTGGACTACATGGACCGGGAATATCTCAGCCGGTTCCCCAAGACCGGCACCCTGAAGGTGGAAATCCCCCTCCAGGCTCCCTTCGACCAGACCCGGGAAGTGAAAGCCTCCTACCCGGTGCCGGAAGGGGATGACACGGCCAAAAAGACCTACCTGTCCATGAACATCGTGGTGGGGTCCGCCCTGGACCAGAAGCGGATTATGGCCCTGAAGCTTTTGACCCATGTGCTCCTGGACGGGAACAACGCTCCCCTGCGGCTGGCCCTGCTCCGGGCAGGCATCGGCAGCGACGTGTCCGGCAGCCTGAACGGCTCCCAGCTCCAGCCGGTGTTTTCTGTGGAAGTCAGCGGTTCCGACCCGGACAAGGAAGACCAGTTCGTAAAGGTGCTGTACCGGACCCTCCAGGATCTGTCCCGGAACGGGATTCCCCGCCGGCTCCTGGAAGCGGAACTGAACTCCGAAGAATTCAAGATGCGGGAAGCGGATTTCAACATCTATCCCAAAGGCCTGATCTACGGGCTGAACGTAATGGAAACCTGGCTCTACGGAGGAGACCCCACCGCCTGTCTTCGGTTCACCGACTGCCTGGACTTCCTCCGGAGCGCCATCGACAAGGGATATTATGAACAGCTCATCGAAAGCGTACTTCTGGACAACACCCACAAATGCCTGGTGACCCTGACCCCGGAACCGGGGAAGGAAGCCCGGGACGCGGAACAGTTCGCCCAGGCCATGGCGGAAAAGAAGAGCCAGATGGATGCAGACCAGCTGAAGGAAGTGGAAGCCATCGCCGACGAGCTCCATGCCCGGCAGGCAGCCCCCGACACCCCGGAAGCCTTGGTCTCCATCCCGCTCCTCCAGCGGTCCGACATTACCCGGAAAAACGATTTCGAGCATCCCCAGGTAACGGAAGCGGGGGACCACACCCATCTGGTGCTCCATCAGTTCACCAACAAGATCGCCTATTTCGACTGGTGCTTCGATCTTACCGGTCTGCCGGAAGACAAGCTGTGCTATGCTTACCTTCTCACCGACGTGCTGGGGAAGGTGGACACCGACGATTATTCCTATGAGGAACTGACCACCCTGGCGGATCTGTACCTGGGAGGCCTGAACTTTGAAGTGAAGCCTTACAGCCGGTATAACGACACCAACACCTACCGGAACGTGTTCAAGGTGTCCGCCAAGGTACTGGAAAAGAACGAGGACAAGCTGTTCGATATCCTCAGCAGCATCGCCCTCCGGAGCCATGTGGAGGACAAAAAGCGGCTGAAGGAAATCATCAGCGAAGTGAAGACCGACTGGGACAACAACTTTTTTGCCCGGGGGATGACCGTGGCCACCCTGCGGCTTATGAGCTACTTCTCCAAATCCGCCCGGAGCATGGAACACGACCAGCTGACCTATTACCAGTTCCTCCAGGATCTGTGGGCCCATTTCGACGAAAAGGCCGATGAAGTGGCGGCCAACCTGAAGGCTCTGGTGCCCGCCTTCTTCCACCAGGATGCCCAGCTCCAGTCCCTGTCCTGCGACAAGGACATGGAACAGGAAGCCCTGGCCAGGATGGAAGCCTTTACCGCCCAGTTGCCCCATTCCCCCTATGCAGGGAAGGCCATGCCCGTTCTGACGGCTCCCGGGAAGAACGAAGGGATCACCACCTCCGGGAAGGTCCAGTATGTACTGGCCGGGGGCAATTTCCATGACCACGGCTACCACTATACGGGAGCCATGAAGGTGCTGGAAACCATCCTCCGGTACGGATACCTGTGGACCAAGATCCGGGTCCAGGGCGGGGCCTACGGGGCCGGTACCCGGTTTGACCCCAGCGGCACCTTCTACCTGTCCAGCTACCGGGATCCCAAACTGGCGGAAAGCCTCCAGGCCTACCGGGATCTGCCGGACTACCTGGAAAAATTCCAGGCCTCCGACCGGGAAATGACCAAGTACGTGATCGGCACCATCAGCCTGGTGGATACGCCCCTTACCCCGGCCATGCACCTGGAAAAGGCCATCACCGCCCAGATGAAGGGGACCCCGGAAGCCATCGCCCAGAAAAAGCGGGACCAGATTATCGACTGCACAGCCGAAGACATCCGGGCCCTGGCGCCCCTGGTACGGGACGTGCTCTCCGACGGCTACCTGTGCGTAGTCGGGGGAGAAGGGAAGATCCAGGAAAACAAGGGATTGTTTGAACAGGTGATCAAGGCGTAAAAGGCAGTCAGCGGGTGAAGGAGACCATCTGCCGGGGGCAGATGGTTTTGAAGGGAAACGCAGCCCAGGGGGCTGCTAACCCACCACCATTCCGCAAGCGCAACGGTCCCCCGCCCTTGAAAAGGGCGGATATACGCTCGGGGCTCCGCCCCATTGCTTTTGTGACACGCGGGCTATGCCCTAGTGTCACTATCCGCCCTTTTCAAGGGCGGGGGACCAGCCGCAAGGCTGGTGGTGGGTTAGCAGCGACAGCTGCGTTTTTCTCAAGGGGACCCGTGCACCGGGTCCCTTCCTTCGCCCATTGACAATTGACCATTGACCATTGACAGCAACAAGGACGATTGTATCTTTTGTAATTTTTACAGATACAATCGTCCTTGTTGCAAATTTGTGGTATAATGAATACAATTTACACCAAACGGAGGGATACAATGGAACTGGAAATGGAATTCATCCGGAAAATGCCTTCTCCCCAGGAACTGAAGGTGGAACATCCTGTGGAGCCGGCCATTTATGAGACCAAACGGCGCCGGGATGGGGAGATCCGGGACATCCTCACCGGGAAGGACAACCGTTTTTTGCTGATCATCGGTCCCTGTTCTGCGGACAATGAGGACGCTGTGGTGGACTACTGCCACCGGTTGGCAGAAGTCCAGGAACAGGTGAAGGATACCCTGTACATCATTCCCCGGGTCTACACCAACAAGCCCCGGACCATTGGGGTGGGGTACAAAGGCATGGCCCACCAGCCCGACCCGGAAGGGAAGGAGGACATGCTGGCCGGGATCATCGCCTGCCGGAACATGCACATCCGGGTGATCCGGGAAACCGGCTTCACCTGTGCTGAAGAGATCCTTTACCCGGAAAACCACCGGTACCTGTCCGACCTGATTTCCTATGCGGCCATCGGGGCCCGGTCCGTGGAAGACCAGCTCCACCGGATGATGGCCAGCGGGGTGGGGATCCCGGTGGGGATGAAGAACCCCACTTCCGGGGACATTTCCGTTATGCTCAACTCCATTGCCGCCGCCCAGCATGAGCAGCAGTTCCTGTTCCGGGGCTGGGAAGTCCGGACCAAAGGGAACCCGCTGGCCCATGCCATCCTTCGGGGGTATGTGGACAAGTTCGGCAAGAGCCTGCCCAACTACCATTATGAAGACCTGGTCCGGCTCCACGAGGAATACGGGAAACGGGATCTGGTGAACCCGGCGGTGGTCATCGACGCCAACCACGCCAATTCCGGGAAAAAGTACCTGGAACAGATCCGGATCTCCAACGACGTGCTCTACAGCCGCCATATGAACCCGGACCTGAAAAAGATGGTGAAGGGCCTGATGATCGAAAGCTACATCGAAGACGGCAGCCAGAAAATCGGCGAAGGGGTCTACGGAAAATCCATCACCGATCCCTGCCTGGGCTGGGCCAAAACCAAAGATCTGATTTTGGAACTGGCCGGCCGGGTGGATTATTGAGAAACAGGGAGGAAGTACCATGCTGAAACAGATTTCGCTTTTTGCAGCCAACCATAAAGGGGCTCTGGGGAAGATCACCAACGACCTGGCCCGGGAGAACATCAACATCTACACCATGCTGGCCACCGACAGCGCCGAATTTGGCATCATCCGGCTGATCGTGGACAATCCGGACAAGGCCCTGGAGGTGCTCCAGAAAGCCGGCTACCAGTGCCGGATCGACTATGTGCTGGCTGTGGACATGGGCAGCGACCAACCCGGGACCCTGGACAAGATCCTGACCCATCTGAAAGACGCCAACGTGTTCGTCCGGTACCTGTACATCTCCTTCGACCGGAAAACCTCCAGCCCTATTGTGGTGCTGAAAACCGACGAACCCGAAACTGAAACCTTCCTCCAGGGAAAAGGGTATACCCTGCTGGACCGGTTCTGAGGGAAAAGGGCAGGGGCCGCTTTTCCGTCTTACGCAGAAGGAGACCATCTGCCGGAGGCAGATGCTTCTGAAGGGAAACGCAGCCAGGGGCTGCTAACCCACCACCATTGCGCAAGCGCAACGGTCCCCCGCCCTTGAAAAGGGCGGATATACGCTCGGGGCTTTGCCCCATTGCTTTATGTGGGTGCCAGGGCGTAAGCCCGCGTACCCACTATCCGCCCTTTACAAGGGCGGGGGACCGGCCGATAGGCTGGTGGTGGGTTAGCAGCGTCAGCTGCGTCCTTATTCAGAGGAAACCGGTTACGGGTTCCATCCATCTTTCCTTCCATCCCGGCCCCCCAGGTCGCAAAAAAATCAGGCCCGCAGTCACATCGACTGCGGGCCTTTTTTTGTACAGACTATATTGTATCCGTTCTTTTATATCACAATTCCCTGCAAATGATCCACCTCGTGCTGGATGATTTCTGCCGTAAAATCTTTGAATGTCTGTTTTTGCTTTTTGAATTCCATATCCTGGAATTCTACCTGGATTTCCCTGTACCGGGTGGTTTTTCGGGTTCCGGATAGGGACAGGCAGCCTTCTTCGGTTTCGTAGGGATGTTTCTTTTTGAGAATCACCGGATTGAACATGATCAGATCCATCATCCCCAGATTCACTACGATAATGGCTTTGGGGACTCCGATCATATTGGCAGCCATGCCCACACATTCCTGCCGATGGGCGGCCAGCGTGTCCAGCAGGTCCAGGGCCGTCTGCCGGTCTCCGGGAAAAGCAGGAAGGGCTTTTTGCTGGAGGAAAACAATATCGTGGACGATTTCTTTGATCATAACGGATACCTTCTTTCTTGCAGGAAAAGACTCTGATTTTTTGAAAGAACAATCATCCTTAAAGTTTGATGAATCAATGATAGACCATAGATAGGATAAATTCAACCTGTTGCAGTAACATCCAGGAAAACAAAAGGACAAAAATCCAGGGGATTTTTCCCGAATGGATACCCGTCGGGTGGCCGGGAAGGGCGGGCCCGGGGCTCGCCCCTACAGCGTCAGGGTCGGAGAAACGGGGAGGCAGGGAGTTTCGGCTTTCATCGAATCTTCGATGAGCGGGCCTGCCGTCCCTATGGCTTTGTGCACGGCCCGTATTTTGGTGCATAAATCGGCACCGTAGGGGCCTCACGCCGGGAGGCCCGCAAACACACCGAATGTACGGGCGTAATGATAATCATCCCTACGCCAACCAAGTCATACCGAACGAAGGAAATCCTCTGCCCCCAACGTGGTAGGGGCTACCCGGAGGGAAGCCCGTCCCGGCCGCCCAGGGGGCCCGAAGCTTCTTTCAAACAACCGTATATCCGGCTTCCGCCAGCACTTCCAGAGATCGGTCGAAGTTTTCCTTTTTCACCAGGATGTAATCGGTATTGAACGTGGAAACGGCGAAAATACTGATCTTGTGTTCGGCCAGGATGCCGGACACCTGGGACAGGATCCCAATCAGAGAAAAATCCAGGATGCCCTGGATCCGGAACCTTTTCCAGCCATCATCCCGTTCCAGGGTCCGGAGAGGAGCATCTTTCGTCCGGCAAACCAGGGACAGTTCCTCATCGGTTTTTCCAATAAAATAAAAATCAGCATCCAAACGGATATCAGACAGCTGGCTGACCTTGCATACCGTCAGATTATAAGGGATTTTTTTCAGTTCCATGGCAGGCTCCTTTGCAGTTAAATATGAAATTTCATTGATAATTTAGTATATCGGCAGTGAGAAAAGAAAGCAAGATAGAGGAGAAGAAAAAGATCATACAGATTTACCCCGAAGGGAACCCTCCGGGAGGCCGGGGAAGGGCGGGCCTGCGGCACTCCCCTACAGCGCTGCAATCGAATGTCTGATCCAACAGTCTTAAAAACGGATGTTTCGACGATCCCGTTTCTCTGATTTTCCGTTGGTTCTTTGACCCCAACGGCGTAGGGGCTCCCCGCAGGGAAGCCCGTCCCGGCCACCCAGGGGGATGCTCTGCGCTCTGCACTCTGCACTTATGTTCCATTTCCCCCTGCCCATACTCCCTCCTTTTCTGTTATAATAACAGGGAAAGTTTCACCCTACAAAAAGTTTGGCAGTAGGAAGAACCCGTTTTACTATTTTCATCCATGAATGAAGGGGAGACTTTTATGATTGAACGGCCTACCACGAAGCAGTTATTAGCTGCTTCCCTCATTGAACTTGCTGGGAAGAAATCCGTTGACAAGATTTCGGTCAAAGAAATTGTCACCAACTGCGGCATGACAACGACAACCTTTTATAATCATTTTGCGGATAAATATGTACTACTGGCTTCTATCTATAACAAAGAAATTGAGCCGGCTTTCAGCCAACTCGGCAATAAAATCAGCTGGTGTGATGCGTTGCGCATATTCTGCACTACCCTTTCGGATAAACAGTCATTTTTCCTAAATGCGTTGAAAAACACAGCAGGGCAGACCTCCTTCCGCTATGCGACTAATGACTACGCCATTGATTTACTGCGTGAGCGCCTGCGTATTTTAGGTAAAGAAGATGCACTTCCTACAGAAATCGATTTTTTGGCTAAGTACTATATGCGTTCTATCTCTGAGATGATTCAGGACTGGTTTATTGGTGGGCAAAAAATTCCTCTCGATAATTTTATCGAACTGCTTGTCCTCGCCATGCCAGAACCATTAAAGAAGCGTCTGCTTTAATGGCAGGTTGGCATTCTGCACAAAATGACAAGTTCGTTTAGAAACACACGATTTTCTAACGAGATTCTGCCTTTCTCCCGTGCTATAATTCAGTTGAAAAAAACAAGAAACTTACTCAGGAGGATTATCCATATGTCTGTTTTTCCAGAAATCATCCGCCATGTTCCACAACGTGACTATGGTATAGAAGGGCTGACGGTTCGCGTGGACCATACGTCTACAGGCACGGTCTACTTCGTCAGTGCGGAAAAAGAAGTCCATTTCCCAGAGCATGCCCATGCGGAACAGTGGACAATTGTTGTCAGCGGTAAATGCCTGTTGACAATGGATGGCGCAACCAGGACGTATCAGCAGGGCGATACATACGTCATCCCAGGCAATAAGAAACATCAAATCACACTTTGCGCTGGCTATGCGGAAGTTGATTACGTCGACGATCCGTGTGACGGCGAAGCATAATCTATTTTTGCGCGGCCTGCGGTTATGAGTACATTGGCGATATCAACAAAAAATCATAGAGGAGGAGAGATTCCTATGAAAAAGATACTGATACTGGATGGTGGCCCCCGGAAGAACAACAACACTGCAAAACTCCTGGCATCTGCCAGGGAAGGTGCTGTTTCTGCCGGAGCCAGCGTCGAGACTATTGACTTATATAATCTGAACTTTACCGACTGTCGCAGCTGCCTGGCATGTAAGAATAAAAAGATTGCCGTGCCTTGGAAATGCTATTGGAAGGACGGCTTGACGGAAACGCTGGAGAAAGTCTATGAGGCAGATGCAATTATCATCGGCTCGCCAATTTACTTCGGGGAACCAACGGGCGAGGTCCGTTCCTTTATGGTCCGCTCGACCTTTCCGGCACTATCCTATGATGATTATAAGAGCACGTTTACGGGAAAAATCGATGTCGGCATTATCCTTACGATGAATGCAGACCAGAACTACTACGATGAGCACTACAAACCGCGCATGGAAGAATACTTCTGGCCGTTCCATTTCCTGAACGGGAAAACGGAAATACTGGCTTCCTGCGATACGCTGCAGGTACCGGATTACAGCCGATACCGTATGGCATCGTGGGATGAAACGAAAAAGAAAGCGCATCACGCCGAGCAATTCCCGAAAGACCTGCAGGCGGCATTTGATCTTGGAAAGAGACTGGCCAGTCAGCAGTAACTGTTTTGTTGTGAAAGGATAAACTTTTATGAATACAAAAGATTTTCAGCCAGAGATTTTCAAACTCTTTGATGACCAGTGGGGCATCCTGACCGCCGGCGATAAAGGTGCCTTCAATTCGATGACGATTAGCTGGGGTATGCTGGGAACACTCTGGTGTATGCCTCACAAGGGGAAGAATGTCTGCGCAGTATTTGTCAATCCGGCGCGTTATACGTATGGTTTCATGGAAAAGAGCGACTACTACACTGTCTCGTTCTTTGACAACAAGAAGTATCAGAAAGCTCTCGGTATCATGGGAAGCAAATCCGGCCGGGATATGGATAAAGCAAAGGCCAGCGGTCTCACCCCAAAATATCTGGAGCATGGCGTGACCTACAAAGAAGCAGAGATTACTTTTGTCATCCGGAAAATCTACCGCCATGAGCTTCAGCTGGGGCAAATGCCAGCGGATGTCATCGAAGGATTCTATACCAAAGGCCGTGTGCCGCACACGATGTATATCGGAGAAATCATCGAGACCATCCGGTAAATCCCGGCCATCAATCCTATAAGCTTCACATAATCATAATCTCCGTCAGGGTCGGGGGACCAGGGAGGGCAGGGAGTTTCGTTTTTTATCGCACCCCCGATTCCCATATTGTCACCGTCCAACAGATCAAACGAGAGTGCCCGACCCCAACGGTGTAGGGGCTACCCGCAGGGAAGCCCATCCCGGCCGCCCAGGGGGCAAAAAAGCAGGTCCGCAATCTTGAGAAGATTGCGGACCTTTTTCTATCGGGATTTTTGGATAGGGCATTTGCTATAATGACATAACGCAGGAAGATAAATTCAGCTGTGGGTAAAAAGAACCAGAGGGAGAGAAAATTGAAGGTAAGATATGTTGGACCTTCACAGCAGGTTAAGAGTCTGACGGATCATCAAATCTACTCTATTGAACAGGAAAAAGGTGCTTCATTGAATCCATGGGACGAATTGGAAAATACGATTTTTTATGGGTCTGCCCAAGATGTTGAAAATTTAAAATGTCCCAAGTGCGGTGGACCCTTAACGGTAAGATTTGAAAAATCGGAATCCTGCCTCACCATAGAATGCCGGCAATGTGGGGCTCGATCTCATGGGGATAAGTGTCTCCTGGTGCCAAAGTATTTACAGGAGGACGGTGAATTTAATGACGGCTGATGATGGAAAGAAAACGAAAACGCTTCTAACACCTTTTGGTGAGATCAAAATCCTGGTCGATGGAAAACCAATCCCCTATGTTGCACAAAGGGGAAGGAATTTGGAAGGAATGTGTCCTCATGTTCTGGGAAGATATCAGATTGCCATCCATTTTATCCCTGATGGAGAGAATCATACCCTGGCATGTGTTTTTGAAACTGGTTTATCCTATGAAAGAACGCCGGAAAGTGGTGATCGGCTGGAATGTCAAAGCTTTTATAATGATTGCGGGTTTAAAATGTCCATCGGCCTTGAATGTGAGGGAGGATATGTCGATGGCAAGCGGTTCTCCAATGAATATGACTATGATTCAGATTATCTGGCTAATGGAATGGCTTTCTTGATTGACAGGAATACACAAACAGAGCGCTATGTGTTTGGGATATCCTGGATTGATAACGCAGTCTGGAACGATCATACTGAAGACAATCGTAAACGGGATGTTGAAACCTGGTATGGGGCAGACCCAACGATAGGATTGTAAATCTTCGCCACTCAGTTACTAGGACCTCAATCGAATAAAGACTTTCGGCCGCTGGCCGGCCAGGGTAAGGCGTGTCAAGCAGGAGCATAGCAAAATGGTCGATTTATTTTTGCAGGAAATTACGGAGGAAAAAGTTGCCTATAAATATGTCCCAGAAGGTAAAGAGAATGAATACGGGTATGGATTGATTGCTATCGATAAAACAACCGGCGAACTAGAACTGGTTCAACGAGATCCACAGAAGTGGGATGCTTATGCAAGGCATGCAGTTTTAACGATTCATAAATTTTACAAACAGGGATTTTACCCTGAAAAATATACGGTTCTCTGGTATTGAACAAAAAAGATTACGGTGAACATCCATGATTGACCTGGCGAAAGACAGGAAAACTGGCATTCCTAATTCTGAATCTTTGACTTTGAGTTTGTGGTGGCCAGGATTGATTTGCCTTGGTTGAACCCCTACCACGTCTGCGTCGGAGTTGGGTGCAGAAAGACGAGCCGCGAGCCATTGCAATGCCGTAGGACTCGCAGGCCCGGCGTTCCCGTTAGATGCACGAACCTATGACCCCAACGGTGTAGGGGCTCCCCGCAGGGAAGCCCATCCCCGGCCGCCCAGGGGGCAAAAAGCAGGCCTGCAGTCGAGGGATTACGGGCTTTTTTCTGTCGTGATTTTTGGATAGGGCATTTGCTATAATGAACATAAAGCAAGAAAAACCTTCAGGAAGTAGAAAATTAAAAAGACTGCATATAAAAAATCGAGGTGTTGGAGAAAATGAAATCAACACAATTAAAACAAGAAAAAACACAGAATATATTTGCGGGTCTCAAACGTGGAGATTCCAATGTTCTTTTACAATATTTAAAGGGATCACCGGAAACTAAAATCATTGGTATTATAGCTGCCATCATCTATAATAATAGATCTGATGAGTGCGTTAGTCTTTTAAAAGAGATTGCCAAAGGTACGGATTTTGCAAGTTATGGCGGAGTTGTAGCAGAATACGCTATAGCAGCTTTAGATATATTAGAAGTAGAAAAATATCATGGTTCGAATGAAAGAATACTTGGCATTATTAAATATCAGTTTAAAGACTTGAAGGATATCTTTAGATAAAAATCATCGATTTATGCACTCCAACTTCTGCAGAGTGATTATTATGCACGGTTGGACGAGTGTAAGAAAATTCTGCTCTCCGGGCGCCCCCTACGGGCCGGTATTCTTCACATTCGACTCATTCCCGCCTGCCCATACCCCCTCCTTTTCTGCTATAATAACAGAGAAAATTTCACCCCACAAAAAGTGCAGTAGTAAGAACAGTCCGTTTTACTGCTGAATACAAGATATGGTAGCTAATAAATTACGAACAACCACATCTTGTGTATGCCCCAAACTGTTCATAAAACATTGCAAATAATGGGAGAAAAAAGCTCTTCTTGGGTTACTTTTGTAATGAAATAAATTTACATTCAGATAGAGAAAAACTTGCTCGTATAAGATTGCAGCAAGAAAGATAGCCGTGGTGGGAGTTCCTGCCAAGGCTTTTTTATTTTGTTTTCTCGCAATGGCAGCCAATATGATCGGAGTACCAAAGACCATCATTGTGGTGAGCCTGGGAATCATGGACCTGGTGATGTTCAACCCGGCAATCACACAGAAGAAAGGGCCTTACGAAACAGAAGAAGGCTGTCTGTCTCTCACAGGGACCCGAAAAGTCACCAGGTATCAGGAAATCAAAGTGGAATTCCAGGATATGAAATTCAAAAAGCAGAAAAAGACTTTCAAAGATTCCCCGGCAGAGATTATCCAGCATGAAGTGGATCATTTGGAGGGCGTATTGATTTAACAGTCTTGTCAGCGGTCGACAGATATCCGGCCAAACAGTCACAGAAAGACCTGGAACAGGCGAGAGCCATGGGTTTGAGGGACTGATACAGGACTGAGTACCAGGAAAACGAACGCTAGCAATCTGCAAAAACCAATTTTTCTAATTTCCTTTGAATTTAGAAGGAGAATCTGCTATAATCTCTTTCGGTAACTGAAAAATCCGGTGCTGACGGCTGCCGAGTCGTCAGAAGTAGGGCCGTATCCCCATCGTCAGGTCTTAGCAGATGAGGATGCGGCATTTTTTATTACAGGAGGTCATGATGGAATCATTTTTTTACAAAGATCCCTATGAAGAAAACGGGAAAACCATTCTCGAACTGAACCTGTTCCCTGGCAAATACTGCAATTTTAACTGCATTTTCTGCCCTGTGAGCCGGAAGCTGCCCCATCAGCAGACCCAGGACCCGGTGAATGTGGGGAATCTGGACGCGGCCATTCTGGACCTGCAGCAGAAGATCCGTGCGGTGAAGCCGGACCTGGTTTTCATCAATTCACTGGGCGAGGCACTGCTTCTAATAGGCCTAGAAAAGGTGATCCATACCATCCACAAGGAAAATGTCCCTGTTCGCCTCCTGTCGAATGGCTATCTGTACGGAAACCAGAAGTACGCGGCCCTCGCCGGCACCTGTGAAGAAGTAATCGGTGAACTGAAAATGGGCCGGGAAGAAGCTTTCCAGAAAGCCCAGAGACCTCTTGCAGGCTATACGGTCCGTCAGCATATTGAGAATATGGCAGAATTCCGGAAATCCTACCCGGGCCGCTTCCACCTGGAAATCACTGTAGTCAGAGGGTACAGCGACGATTCCGCATCCCTCAGTGTCTTCCGAGATGCCGTAGCTGCCATCAAGCCGGATGTGCTCCAGGTCGTCACTCCGGAAGCCCCCTTCGACAAAGTACTGGGACTTCCCCAGGACAGACTGGAGGCGATTGCCGGGGAGCTGCAAAAGAGCCTTGGCGCATGAATACAGGGAGCCGTGAAAAATGGGATGCCCATTTTTTCACAGCTTCCATTTTTATGGAAACAAAGGATGGACTCCACGGTAATGGAAGGAGAGCCGCACCGTTCCCAGCACCATGGCACCATGATAATATGTTATACTGTATTTAACTATGTATGTTTGCAATTATTCTTTGACAACACACATAATATTTATTAGAGAATAGGATTTGCAGGAAAAGTTGGAAAGACAATATTCTAAAAACGGTAGAAAAGGAAAAGAACCATGAGCATAGAGGGTCTGGAAAATCTAATTGGAAAAATCGTCAGGATAAAACCAATGGTCATCCGTTCTGAAACCGGGGATATCATCAGGGCCAGATGGCTGCCGGAGGAGAGTGACTTTGGGAAGAAGGAGACCATCTGCCGGGGGCAGATGCTTCTGAACGTGGGAAAACCGACGGCCGGGAAGGGCGGGCCTGCGGCGCGCCCCTACAGCGTCAGGGTCGGGGGACCAGGGAGGGCAGGGAGTTTCGTTTTTTATCGTACCCCCGATGTCCATATTGTCACCGTCCAACAGATCAAACGAGAGTGCCCGACCCCAATGGTGTAGGGGCTCCCCGCAGGGAAGCCCATCCCGGCCGCATTTTTGACCGATTTCGAGATACGTTATCATGGGTCAAACTATTTGGTTCCAGAGCCAGAGGAGATTACAAAACAACTTCGGATGTGGATTTGGCGATTGCCAGTAAAACAGATATACTCACTCCTTTGCAGACGGCATTGGAAGACAGTCAATTGCCTTACACGTTTGGTTTAGAGGATGGAATAGAAAGAAGTCAGATCGGCTCATCCGGGCCTATCAGATGTCAGACGTCAGCTGGTTGGCGATGAGCAGATCGGTCTTTCTACTTAGTCAGAACAAAGCTGACGTCTGACATCTCAAGGCTCGCAGGACCGTTTCTGACGTCTTATTCCCCTCCGGCTTACAATGCATCCAGGTTGGCGATGGTACGGATGCTTTGCCAAAAGTAGTGATAGACTTCTTCGGGAGTATCTTTTTGTCCCCGATGGATCCAGGTGGAAATGGCAACCGGCAGCAGGTAACTCATGATGTCAATGAGGTATTCTCGACTTGCCTCTTCCAGTTGGGAAGGAATGCCGAGCAAAGAGCCCATATCTTTGAAATACCGCCGATGATTCTGGGCCAGGGCATCCAGCCGGTTGCATTTTTCCAGTGCGGCGAACAATTCTGCATGTTCCATAATGGTTTGGAAAAACGAGAAAAGAACGGCTTTCCGGGTTCCTTGTTTGGGCAATTCCCTGACAAAACCGGCAAAAAGTTGGTCCATCTGCCAAAGCAGCACATCTACCGGGATGTCGAAGAGACGGTAAAAAGTGCTGCGGCTGACCGAGGATGCCCGCTGGATGGCTGCAATGGAAAGCCGGTCGGCCGGTTTGTTCTTGGAAAGAGCCAGGACGCTTTGGGCAATCAGTTCCGCACTTTTCCTGGCCCGGGGATCATTTGCAATATGATACATTTTTACGCCTTTCTGTTCTATATCCCAGGAGTGGGTAGTTGGAGCCTGCTTACTGTGATACAATCGTATCACAAGTCAGCAAACAGAACAAGAAAGGCGGTCTTTTTATGACATTGTATACTGGGAAAAAAGTGGGCGTCAGCAAGGAAGAGAAAACCCTTTCCTATTATCCCCTGTTCCAGCGGAAAATGACGGAGGTGCCGGCTGCGAAACTGGCCCTGATCGAGGAACCTTCTCCGGTCCCTGCCGTTCCTTTTGCAGAGCGGAACCGTTTCCTCCAGGGGATGGACAAGGAATTCTGTCAGGTGGGCTATGGCGTGGCTGCTGACGGGACAGGGTTTGTCTGCAATGCAACCTATATGCCCGGAGTGACCGGCGATATGCTGGACTGGTGGTTCCCCTGGCACAGCGTAGGCTCTGACCTCCGTTACAAAATCTGGGACCCGGAGGATCATTATTTTGCCCGTGCCAACAATGCGGCATACGTTTGCGACCCTTCCGTCCCTGTTTCCCAAAAGACTTGGGATGTGGATCATTACATTATGGAAGATATCGGCTTCGGACCGTCCTTCCTGCATTTGCAGTTCAAGCGGCCCAGAGATTTCGGGTATGATGAATCCCTGATGGGGACTGCAGCCTGTCAGTCCTTGGTCTGCGCCATTGGGGCAGGGGATTGCGGGGCGGCCATGACCCATAAATGGTTCCCGTATAAAGAGGGTGTCCTGTTCTGCTCCCGGTTCTGGATTGGATATGCCCTGCACCAGGGGGAGATTATCAAGGCTCTGCCGGAAGGGGATTCGGTACCGGTGGAAGTGGCTCGGGGCCTTTTTGCCCACAATATCAAGGAATTTACCAACCTGGCCGCTATTTTGCCGGAAGTTTACAGGGAGAATAAGGAGAATTTTTGAACAAGACGTCAGGTCCGGTAGGGCCGGTCTGACATCTTAAATCTGATAGGCCCGCAAGAGCCGGTCCGATATCTCTCTTGACCATTGACAAAAAAGCGTGCTGCGATTTTTTTTCGCAGCACGCTTTTTCTCTATTCCATCTTCACTGCCATGCGCAGCCGTTCGATGCTCTGGGTCAGGTTCTCCAGTTTCTCTTCCATCCGTACCAACAGGTACCAGGAGATGACCATGGGGAAGCCGTACTGAGCAGCCTGGCCGGCCAGCAGGGTCAGGTCGTCCATGGTCAGCGGCCGGGTCCGCCAACAGGTCCTGTACGTCCGTCACCTTGGCTGCCTGGACGGTTTCCACCGGAAGGTTGTTCCGGGAGAGGAAAATCTTGCTTTCCAATACTTTTTCCATCACCGGGAGCACCGCTTCCTTATCCACGTCCGTACGGGGATTGGGGATGCGGATGTTCTTGGTGGCTTTTTTGCTGTCTTTGAAAATCAGGTCCAATTTCCGGGAATCTGCCATCTGTCATGCCTCCTTTACGCTTTTTCCGTGAGCTGATGCCGTTCCACCACGTACAGTCCGTGGGGAGCTTCTTCCATCAGCCCGCCGAATTCTTTGCCCATTTCCGCCAGCTGGCCCGCTGTGGCCTTGGTGTCCAGGTTGTCATAGCTGATGTTCTTGAATTTGGGCTGGTCATTTTGTCCACCCCGTTGCTGATTTCCAGCTGCAGGGTCACTGCAGTCAGGTCTTTCGCTGCTGCCATTGGTTCATTCCTCCTTTGTTTACAAGATGATTCAGGACAGAGAGTGTAAGGAGGCGGCCCATGCGGGCCGGCTGCCAACGCCGGTTCTCACGTAATCACCATCCAATCGATCAAACGAGAGGGACCGCCCCCAACGCCGTAGGGGCTCCCCACAGGGGAGCCCCTCCCGGCCGCCCAGAGGGCAAAAAAAGCAGGCCCGCAGTCGTAGTGATTGCGGGCCTGCTTTCTGTCCACTTTTTTGCACAGCTCATATGATATACTGAGAATAAGAAAGATTTGGATATCACCAGAAAGCAAGGGAAGTGAACAAAATGAAAGTTTGGATATGCACTGGGGAGTTACGGGCTGTTCTATGTTGACTATGCAAAACTTCTGGCAGCCCGGTGGGCAGAATTGACCGGGACGAAGGATGAGTATGAAGATTTTTAAATATCTGAGCTGTTGAGATAACCGCCTATCATGAATTATTTTTGCGAACCGAGTAAGGGAGAAAATGAAATGTGGAAGTCAATTAAAAATGATCTTATTGGTTCAGAGGGTGGAATCATTCTTCAGGATGAAGAATATGAAGGTTCGTGCCGCATAACATTGGAACGCTGTCGGCCATATGATGCCATTACTTGTGGTGTATATGGTGACATGGTGCATACTGTCTATTCGGATCCTTTAGTATCCCAGCATCTTTATGAAATGATGAAAAAAGATTTACAGGCTTTCATTGATGCAGATATTGAAGATCTAGGCCGGCGTAGCGATTTTTATGAGGCATTTATTGAAAGGTATCGTTGATATACTATTTTACAGCAGCGTTCAGGAAAACAAAAGGACAAAAATCCAGGGGATTTTCCCGAACAGAACCCTCCGGGAGGGCCGGGGAAGGGCGGGCCTGCGGCACGCCCCTACGGCGCTGCAATCGAATGTTTGATCCAGCCGTCTTAAAAACGGATGTTTCGACGATCCCGTTTCTCTGATTTTCCGTTGGTTCTTTGACCCCAACGGCGTAGGGGCTACCCGGAGGGGAGCCCGTCCCGGCCGCCCAGAGGGCAAAAAAAGCAGGTCCGCAGTCTTGAGAAGATTGCGGACCTTTTTTTGCAAGAAAAGACATGGAGCTATTCTTGATGATTGGAGGTCAGCCCATTTTATCAACAGGGATTTTATCTTGGTAAATATTGTGTCACAAAGAGTAACTGCTGATTATCCGAACAAATCACTGTGGCTTCCTGTACGGGTGAGAGTCAATGTCAGGATATCTTCTTCGATTTTGTAAATCAGCAGCCAATCCGGCAGTATATGGCATTCCCAGAATCCGATATAATCTCCAGACAAGGCATGATCTCGATATTTAACCGGCAGTACCTGTTCTTTAACCAGGATTTCAAGAACATCCTGGAAAAGCTCTGGTTTATGTCCTGGACGCTGGACAGTCCTTTTATAATCCTTTTTGAATTGCTTGCGGTAGCGGATCTTAAGCATTCAGATCCTCCATAAGGTCTTTTACGGAATCATAGGTTTTACTCAGGTTCCGATGATGATTTACGTCATCGATTGCCTGCAGAGTCTCCAGTTGGTTGGCAGAAAGACGCAAGTCAAAAGGAATTCCTCCATGACGTACAACCGAACGCAGGAACATATTGATGGCCGTAGAGGTAGGAATACCAAGGTCAGAAAAAATCAATTCCGCCTGATGCTTCAGATCCGCATCGACACGAAGATTCAGGGTCTTTGTATCGGACATAGCAATCATCTCCTTTCATAGCTATTGTAACGTTAATTAAGGAAAATGTAAAGAAAATTACTTTTTATCGCGTGCCTGCAAGTCTTCTTTTTGTCAGTTTTTTTGAGAGACAATAGGGATATAACGGAAAGAACTGGAGCAGGTGGGCGAGATCCAGCCCAAGGTAATCCGGTTGCCAAAGCTAAGTGCAGAGTGAAGAGCGAAGAGTGCAGAGCGGGACGGAAGGTGCAAATGGTCCATTGCGATGCCGTAGGGGCCTCACGCCGGGAGGCCCGCCAGATGCACGAGCCACCGACGTCAACGTGGTAGGGGCTCCCCGCAGGGGAGCCCATCCCCGGCCGCCCAGAGGGCAAAAAAGCAGGCCCGCCGTCTTAAGAAGATTGCGGGCCTGCTCTGTAATTATCCGGCAACAGCCCGAGGTATTTAAGCCCCGGGATTATCTTTTTGTACATGAAAAAGGACTGCTGCACGTCACATTACGTGCAACAGCCCCATTTTATCACGCTGTTGCACGCGATTTCACATGCAACAGCTCACTTTGTTACGTTCTTATTTATCAAAATTTATGATCTGTCCATCATCCGGTACAGCTACCTGTTTGTCTAACTTTCTGCTATGGACAAAGTCGCGCATATTTTTGCGTGATACTGTGCAATGGTTAATGGCATCCATATGCACCGCTACAATTTTGGCCTTTGGCATTCTCGTTGCCGCTCTGCCTACATCTTCTGTACCCATAATAATGGAATCATTGTAGCAGATGGACTTAGCATAACCAGTATTCATAATTAGAATATCGGGCTGACGATTTTGTAGCGTTTTATCAACCCGGGCCGTCCAGACCGTATCGCCCATCAGGTAAGTAGTTTTTTCACCGGGAGCAGCAAAGACCACGCCCATACTTTCTCCGAGCAGTACGCTATAAGCGGGATTGGCATACATCTCTTCCGTACCATGCGTGCCTTCTACTCTGGTCAGGCGCACCCCTTGGAACTCGATATCCCGATCCAGCACCTGAACATTGCGGAAACCTTCCTTGCGAATTTCAGTAGCGTCCTTATCATCCTGCACAAATACAGGAATATCTTTGTTGATGAACTGCTGAGCTACTTCATCCCAATGGTCAAGATGGGTATGCGTGACAATTAACGCATCAACATTCTTTAATACATCCTCCTTTGATTCGGGCAAGTCCACCTTGGGATTGCGCACCTCACTGTTAAAAGAACCAGCAAAGCCTTCATAACGGCCTTTTTCTGCCAGCATGGGGTCTATCAAAAATACCGTATCGTTGTACGCCAATTTGCCCGTAGCATTGCGTACATGCTGGTAAGAAACCTGTGCAAAGGCACTGCCCGTCATCATCGTCATTCCCAAGAATGCAGCCATTAAAGTTTTTCTCCACTTCATTTCATTTCCTCCTCTGAATCACAATTTAATTTACATTGTGATTATACTTTGCTAGAATTTTACTTACGATACAGGATTTCAAGAGATGCATACAAATCACTTGAAATTTTCAAGTTTTCAAGTTAGGAGCATTGCCATGAATTTTTTACCTGCCAACAACAAAAAAATTGACAAAACTGACCATGAAATCCTCAGCATTCTGCATAAAGAGGCCAGAATTTCCATGACTGAACTGGGAAAACGCGTTCACTTAACCAGTCAGGCGGTCAAGAATCGTCTTGACCGCCTGACTGATTTGGGCGTTGTCCATCACTATACCGTGAATGTCAACTGCCCCATATATGGTTATAAAACACATGCCCTTATAAAAATAACCCCACACAGCGGTTTTATGAAGTCCCTGTTGGATTATCTTACTCAGTGCCACAGCCATATCAACCACTGTTATCAGATAACTGGTGCTCAAACACTATCCATCGACAGTTATTTTACGGACGAGGCAGAATTGCAGGAATTTATTGACACAATCCAAAAATGGGGGGATTATGAAATCGAATTGGTATTAAGGGACATCTTACTCTCTGAAGGTGATGAATGATTTTTTTTCTGTAACAGACACACTCACTATCTGCAGACATAAGATTTTGTGTGGTTTCCGTCAGGCTTTCCCAAACACCAAAGCCGACAGTGATACTATTTATCTGCTATAATAACAGAGAACATTTCACCCCACAAAAAGTGCAGTAGTAAGAACAGTCCGTTTTACTACTATTTTTACTACTGCAACGGGGAAAGTTGTGCCGTTTTTTGCAAAATTATGTCCTTTTCTCCGTGAACAGGTGAAACCCGAAAATCCGCATTAATTCGGCATATTTTGGCATAGAAGGGAGTTTTGTGTCCATGACTAGGATACTTTTTATTTGCCATGGCAACATCTGCCGTTCCCCCATGGCGGAATTTGTCATGAAGGAGCTGGTTCGGCGTCATCATTGTGCCGATGCTTATGAAATCGCTTCGGCGGCTACCAGCCGGGAGGAAATTGGCAATGACACCCACTGGGGGACCAGGGAGCAATTGGATCTCCACCATATTCCCTATGCGCCCCGGAAGGCCCGGCAGATGACCCGGGGAGATTATGGGTACTATGATCTGCTCATTGGGTTCGATGATGAGAACCTTCGGGAGATCCGCCGGATCGCCGGGGGAGACCCGGATGGCAAAATCCACCTGCTGCTGGATTTCACCGATCATCCCCGGGAAATCGCCGACCCCTGGTATACGGGGGATTTTGTCAGCACGTACCGGGATGTGAAGGAAGGGTGTGAGAGCCTTTTCTGTCGGAAAAATGTTCCTTCAGCAGCTGGTTGATTTCGGCTCTTTCTTTGCCCTGCTTTTCCATCTGTTTGATCAGTTTGTAGGCGTGGAACAGGGGGGAGGGGGCGATTTCGGAGCTGAAGAAGCCGATGCCCATGTTCCAGGCCAGCTGTTCGAACACATCATCCAGGGCCCGGGAATCCAGGCCGTTGGCATAGGCCTTCAGCAGTTCCCGCATGGCCTGGCGCATCCGCCCGGCACCTACTGCATTGGCCAGGGAGAGCAGCAGCCGGATATTGTAATCCAGGTAGCGTTTTTCGCTTTTCCAGGTCATATCCCAGAATTCCACTGCCAGTTCGCCCAGTTTTTCGTCAATCATGGGGTAGTTGGTGATCACCGCCGGCCGTTCCGGGGCTTCTTCCGTGTTCCCTTTGTTTTCGGTCCGGTAGAAATAGGCGTGGTATTCGTTGGGGGCCTTTTTCTCAGTGGCATGTTCATAGCCCAGCATTTCCATCACTTCGTAGAGGGGGATGGGTTCGAAGGTCTGGATTACTTCCAGTCCCTGGCCCACAGGGAGCTTGGCCGCCTGTTTTTTCAGGCCTTCCAGGAAATTCCCGGCAATGCCCCGCACGTCGACTTTTTTAAAGCTGCTGATTTTATCGTTCCATTCCAGATTTTTCATACCGATTCTCCTTCCATTTGTTCCTGTTACCATGGATAATGTTACGTTCTTCGTCTTCCTGGAAACAATATAGCATGGAAAAAGAAACCGGTATGTTGTTTTTACAACGAAAATTGGCACAGGAAACCCTCCGGGAGGCCGGGGAGGGCGTGCCTCTGGCGCGCCCCTACGCGTCAGGGTCGGGGGTTCGGTGCACGGTCTGTATTTCGGTGCGTAAATCGGTACCGTAGGGGCTCCACGCCGGGGAGCCCGCAAAAAACACCGATTGTACGGGCGTAATAGCAATCATCCCTACGCTAACTACGTCCAATCCGATTGAAGGAGATCCCTCGATTCCAACGTGGTAGGGGCTGCCCGCAGGGAAGCCCGTCCCGGCCGCCGGTTTTTACTGTTACCTATTGAAAAAAATGAGCTGCTGCATATACCTGCAACAGCTCTAATTCATTTGATTACCGATAAACTTCCCGTCGGTGAGCAATTTCAAAAAGAAATACAATCAGCACATCATCCTGGATTTCGGCAAACAGCCGGTAATCTCCTACCCGGTATCGCCACACCCCTTTCAAGTTTCCCGTAAGAGATTTTCCATGCTGTCGGGGATCTGTTGTATCCACCAGGTTTTTAACCACCCAGTTTTTAATGACACGGGCCGTTTGTTTATCCAGTTTTTTCAGTTCTTTTACCGCGTGTTCAGAGAACCGTACCTGGTACATATTAAATGCCCAGCTCTTTCCAGACCTCTGTATGATCATAGGTCTTTTCTTTCTTCAGCAGTGCCCGGGCCCGCAGGATCCGGTCCTCGTCCAGTTTCATATCCTCCTCGATTTTATCCAGCACCAGGCTGCGGATAAAAGAAGAAAGATTCAGATTATTGGCGGCCACATAATTTTGAATCAGTTTGTTTTCTTCATCGCTGACCCGAAGAGAAATGGTGCTCATAGGAAATCCTCCCTCGTAATACATGTAATACCTTCTACCATAAGTATAGCAAAAATGCGTGAAAAAGCAAGAGAAGAGAAGGGGGAAAGGGAAGATCCCTCCGGGAGGCCGGGGAGGGCGTGCCTCTGGCGCGCCCCTACGCGTCAGGGTCGGGGGTTTGGTGACGAGCCAGCAGGCCTGCCAGTTTGCATTTTTCCTGTGCAGACAGTTTCATGGTACCGCCCTCCTCAGTAATTTTCCCAGAACAGCCGGGCGGTTTCGTGAAGAGGCCGGCCTTTTTTCCGGACCAGCACCACCTGGCTTTCCAGCTTTTCTTCCCGGACCGGTACCGCATTCAGGTTCTGGCTCAGGTTCACCACGCTTTCCGGCACCAGGGCCACCCCCAGTCCCGCCTGGGCCCACTGGAGGCAGCTCCGGGCATCATCCGCCAGGCACCGGAAATACAGGGAAAAACCCCGGCCCCGGCAGATTTCCTGGATGATCCGCTCCCACCGCCGGTATCCCAGAAGGGGCAGCTCCTCCAGATCTTCCAGGGTAAAGGCCTCCGGCAGGTGTTGGGGGAACAGGTCCTGGCTCCCCAGGGCGCAGAAATGTTCCCGGCACAGCACCTTTCCTTCCACCCGGGTTTTGGAAAAGGGGGTCCGGATCACGGCCAGATCCACCGTTTCCTTTTCCAGGGCGTCCAGCAGCTGGTAGGTGTTCCCTTCGTACAGCTGGATGGAAATCTCCGGGTACTTCTGGGCGAAATACCGGGCACCCCGGAAAAACCGTTCTCCGGCGCCAGAAGAGATCATCCCCAGATGGAGACTGCCTTTTTTTCCCAGCTGGAAATTCTTCATGTCCTCCTGGGCCGCAAGGGTCAGGGTCTGGATCCGTTTGGCCGTGTCATAGAGGCTTTTCCCCGCTTCCGTGAGACGGATCTTCCGGCCGCCCCGTTCCAGCAGCCGTACCCCGCACTGGGCTTCCAGCCGCTGGAGCTGGAGGGACACCGGGGGCTGGGTCAGGTTCAGCCGCCGGGCCCCTGCTGAAATGGACCCTTCTTCCACCACTGCAATGAGACAGTTCAGCTGTTCCAGGTTCATAATGCATCCTCCTATATGGAAAATATATGGTTCTCAATAGATTCAATATTTATTATATAGTATTTCCGGTGGTAAGATAAAGACAGTTCAAGCAATGAGGTGCTGATTATGAAAAAATTTCTTTCTTATTTTAAGGGGTACCGCTGGGACTGCATCCTGGCCCCTTTGTTCAAACTGCTGGAAGCCCTGATGGATCTGGCGGTGCCGTTGGTGATCGCTGCCATGATCGACCAGGGACTTTCCACCGGAGACGAAGGCTTCCTGTTCGGCTGCTTCCTGGTGCTTATGGGGCTCATGGTGCTGGGCATGGGCTTTTCCTTTACCGCCCAGTATTTTGCAGCCCGGGGCAGCGTGGGGGTCATTACCCGGCTCCGGCAGGCTCTGTTCGACCATATCCAGGGACTGTCCTACAGGGAACTGGACACTTTGGGCACCGATACCCTGATCACCCGGCTCACCAGTGACGTGAATCAGGTCCAGACCGGGCTGAACATGGCTCTGCGGCTGCTGCTCCGGAGTCCCTTCATTGTGTTCGGGTCCATGGTCATGGCCTTTTTCATCGATGTGCCCAGTGCCCTGGTGTTTGCCGTGGCCATCCCCCTGCTGCTGGTGGTGGTGCTGGGGATCATGCTCCGGAGCATCCCTTTGTTCAAACGGGTCCAGGAAACTCTGGACAGACTGCTCCAGACCACTAGGGAAAACCTGACCGGGGTCCGGGTGATCCGGGCCTTCTGCCGGGAACAGGCGGAAATCCGGGAATTCGACAGCCGGAATGCTGACCTGACCCGGAAGAACCTTCATGTGGGCCGCTGGTCCGCTTTGATGACACCGGGCACTTATTTGCTGGTGAACCTGGCCACGGTGGTGCTGATCCGCCAGGGTGCCCTCCGGGTGGAACTGGGGGCCATGGCCCAGGGGGATGTGGTGGCTCTTTACAATTATATGGCCCAGATGATCATTGAACTGGTGAAACTGGGCAGTATGATGATTACATTGAATAAATCGGCAGCCTGTGCAAGCCGCATCCAGGGAATCCTGGAGGTGGAAAGTTCCATGACCAGTCCCGCTGCTTACGGACCCCTTCAACCGGTGAGCGGGGGACCGGCCGTGGCTTTCCATCACGTGTCCTTTGGCTATGCCGGAGGCGCCGAAGCGGTGACAGATCTGGATTTTGCCATTCCCAAAGGCAGTACTGTGGGAATCATCGGGGGCACCGGCAGCGGCAAGACCACCCTGGTGAACCTGATTCCCCGTTTTTATGATGTGACACGGGGCCAGGTGGAAGTGGAAGGCCGGGACGTGCGGGAATACCCGGCCGGCCATCTGCTGGAAAAAATCGCCCTGGTACCCCAGAAGGCAGTGCTTTTTGAAGGCACCATCCGGGACAACCTGCGTTGGGGCAAGGCTGATGCCACCGACGAAGAACTGTGGCAGGCCCTGGAAACTGCCCAGGCCAAAGATGTGGTGCTGGGGAAGGAAGGCCGGCTGGATGCCCTGGTGGAACAGGGGGGACGGAACCTGTCCGGAGGCCAGAAACAGCGGCTGACCATTGCCCGGGCCCTGGTGAAGAAACCGGATATCCTGATCCTGGACGATTCTGCCAGTGCCCTGGATTTTGCCACCGACCTCCATCTCCGCCAGGCCATCAAGGCCCTGGAAGGGGAAATGACCGTATTCATCGTGTCCCAGCGGACCAGCAGCGTCCGCCAGGCAGATGTGATTTTGGTGCTGGATGACGGGAAACTGGTGGGCCAGGGAACCCATCTCCAGCTGCTGGAAACCTGCCCGGTGTACCAGGAAATCTTCGATTCCCAGTATCCCGGCCGCCGGGCGGAAGAAATCCGCAAGGGAAAGGAGGAAGCCTGATGTCCATGGATAGAAACAATTCCAGCTGGGTCACCCTGAAAAAAGTCTGGAAGATCATCGACGCCTACCGGATGCTCCTTATTGGGAGCCTGGTGCTGGCCGGTGTTTCCGTAGCTCTCCAGCTCTATGTGCCCATCCTGTTCGGCCGGGCCATTGACGGGATCCTGGGACCGGGACAGGTGGATTTCCCCCTGGTGGGCCGCTATGCTTCCCAGATCCTCTTTTTGGTAGTCCTGTCCAGCCTGGCCACCTGGGCCATGAATCTCATCAACAACCAGTTGGCCTTTAACACCGTCCGGGATATCCGGAGCCGGGCCATCCGTCAGATCCAGCAGCTGCCCCTGTCCTTTTTGGACGGCCACAGCACCGGTGACCTGGTCCAGCGGGTGATCGCCGACGTGGACCAGATTTCCGACGGGCTGCTATTGGGGTTCACCCAGCTGTTTTCCGGGCTGGTGACCATTGTGCTCACCCTGTATTTCATGTTTTCCACTCACCGGAACATTTCTCTCATGGTGATCGTCCTGACCCCGGTGAGCTTCCTGGTGGCCCGGTTCATCGCCAGCCGGTCCTATCGGCTGTTCCAGAACCAGACCGCCATCCGGGGGAAGCAGACCGCCCTGATCAACGAAACCATCGGCAACGAAAAAGTGGTGAAGGCCTTCTGCCATGAAGAACGTTCTTCAGACCAGTTCCGGAGCCTTAACGAAGAGCTGCAGCAGGCCACCCAGGGAGCCCTGTTCTACAGCTCCCTCACCAATCCGTCCACCCGGGCGGTGAACAACGCCATCTATGCCCTGGTGGCCCTGGTGGGGTGCTGGGAGATCCTGGGCGGAGGGCTTACCGTAGGGGGGCTCACCGTGCTGCTGTACTACGCCAACCAGTACATGAAGCCCTTTACGGACATCAGCTCCGTGGTCACTGAGCTCCAGAATGCCCTGGCCTGCGCTGCCCGGGTGTTCGCTCTCATCGAAGAGACTCCCCAGAGCGCCGATCCGGACCGGAAACTGGTGTTCCGGGAAGGGCGCGTGGACATTTCCCATGTGTATTTTTCCTACAATAAAAAGCGCCCTCTGATCGAAGACTTCAACTTCCAGGTGGAACCGGGCCAGACCACCGCCATTGTAGGGCCCACCGGCTGCGGCAAGAGCACCTTCATCAACCTGCTTATGCGGTTCTACGATGTGGACCGGGGGACCATCGCCATCGACGGCCAGGATACCGGGAAAGTGGACCGGCACTCTCTCCGGCGGACTTACGGCATGGTGCTCCAGGAAACCTGGCTGAAACAGGGGACCATCCGGGAGAACATCGCCTTCGGGAAGCCGGGAGCCACCGAAGAAGAGATCATCCAGGCCGCCAAAGAAGCCCACAGCTGGGAATTCATCCGCCGGCTGCCCCAGGGGCTGGATACGGTGGTGGACGACGACAGCCTGAGCCAGGGACAGAAGCAGCTCCTGTGCATCACCCGGGTGATGCTGGCCCTGCCGCCCATGCTGATTCTGGACGAAGCCACCTCCAGCATCGACACCCGGACCGAGATCCAGATCCAGAACGCCTTTGCCAAGCTCATGGAAGGCCGAACCAGCTTCATCGTGGCCCACCGGCTCAGCACCATCCGCAGCGCCGATCGGATCCTGGTGATGAAAGACGGGAAAATCATAGAGCAGGGCACCCACCAGAGCCTGATGGAACAGGGAGGGTTTTACAAGGAGTTGTACAACAGTCAGTTTGCAGGGTGATAAGGGTGTTGCACAGAACGTGCAACACCCTGTTTTTCCATTCACCCCCCAAAAACGCCCATTCATCCCGCAGGGGGTTCTCAAATCTGGAAACTTCGGTATAATGGGACCTGAGGGGAAATTATCTGTACCGAGGAGGCACGAACATGGACAGAAACAATTCCGACTTCAGCTACGAAATCACCCAGGAACTGGGAACCCTTTCCACCAGCCCCAAAGGCTGGACCAAAGAGGTGAACCGGATTTCCTACAACGGCCGGACACCCAAATTCGACATCCGGGAATGGGCCCCGGGGAAAGAAAAAATGGGCCGGGGAGTGACCTTGAGCGAAGAAGAAGCCAAAACCCTGTGCAAGATCCTGTTCCAGTATTTCAAGGAACAGGCAGGGAGGTAAGAGGAGGGGGCTGCTGCAGGCGCAGCAGCCCCCTTTGTCAACGGTCAGCGGCAAAAAGGAGACCATCTGCCGGAGGCAGATGGTTTTGAAGGGAAACGCAGCCCTGGGGGCTGCTAACCCACCACCAGCCTATCGGCCGGTCCCCCGCCCTTGAAAAGGGCGGATATGTGGCACGGCGGGCTGGGGCCCTTGTGCAGAAGGAGACCATCTGCCGGAGGCAGATGGCTTTGAAGGGAAACGCAGCCTGGGGGCTGCTAACCCACCACCAGCCTATCGGCCGGTCCCCCGCCCTTGAAAAGGGCGGATATTTGGTACGGCGGGCCAGGGGCCCTTGTACAGAAGGAAGCCCGGCATCCGCCGGCCTTTGAAGGGAGACGCAGCCGGGGGGCTGCTAACCCACCACCAGCCATACGGCTGGTCCCCCGCCCTTGCAAAGGGCGGATATACGCTTGGGCTCGCGCCCATTGCTTTTTGGCAAGTACTAAGGCGTTAGCCCGCGTACTTCTTGTTCACTCTTTTGCGTGGGCGGATATACGCTCGGGCCTGCGGCCCATTGCTTAATGTATTGCAAAACTACAGCTGTCGTATTGCTGCACAACTGCAGATTTAATCGAACAGTCGCCATTAATCGTGCAGGGCGCCAGCCCGCACTACTATCCGCCCTTTACAAGGGCGGGGGACCGTTGCGCCTGCGCAATGGTGGTGGGTTAGGCGCCGCGATACCCGGCGCCGTCTTCCTCTATCCCCCCTGCACTAACAACCATTCCCAGTCCACTCTGCCATTTTAGCACCAACAAACAATTTGCCACAAAACAATCCAACAGAAAGGACATCACCCATGTACTACGAAACCACCCGAGACCGTCACCTCAAACACCTTGCCAATCATCTCCGAAAAAACATGACTGCCGAAGAACGGCATTTGTGGTTCCAGTTTTTGCAGCAGTATCCTATCCGTTTTCTCCGGCAGAAACCCATCCGGGGATACATTGTGGATTTTTACTGCGCCAAAGCCCGGCTGGTGGTAGAAATCGACGGCAGTCAGCATTACAATCCCGCGGAAAAAGCCTACGATCTGGAACGGACCCGGCGGCTTATGGCCTGCGGCATGAAAGTGCTCCGGTTCAGCAATCGGGACATATGGAGAAATTTTCCCAGGGTGCAGTACGTGATTGATAAGGAAGTACGGAAACGGGTGAAGCAGTAGAGGGCACGGCGGGCCAGGGGCCCTTGTGCAGAAGGAGACCATCTGCCGGGGGCGGATGGCTTTGAAGGGAGACGCAGCCTGGGGGCTGCTAACCCACCACCAGCCTAACGGCTGGTCCCCCGCCCTTGCAAAGGGCGGATAAATACAGCGCATACCGGGCCAGGGGCCCTTATGCAAAAAGAAGCCCGGCATCCGCCGGCCCTTGAAGAGAAACGCAGCCGGGGCTGCTAACCCACCACCAGCCTAATGGCTGGTCCCCCGCCCTTGTAAAGGGCGGATATACGCTCGGGCCTGCGGCCCATTGCTTTAAAATAAGTACAAGGGCGTTAGTCCGCGTACTTATTATCCGCCCTTTTCAAGGGCGGGGGACCGTTGCGCCTGCGCAATGGTGGTGGGTTAGGCGCCGCGATACCCGGCGCCGTCGTCCTTCGCCCCCGCACCAACTTCCGCTGGTGCAGGCGGTGGCGATCCCCATGCAATCCCGGCGCCGTCTTCCTCTATCCCTCCACACCAACTTCCGCCTCGCTCCCACTTCCCATCCATGCTATAATCATAAGGAATGAACATCCAAGGGGAGGCATCCTTTATGCTGAGCAGGTTCAAAGGATTGTGCAGGGAAATCTGGGAGCGGAACCAGCGCTTCAAGACGGCTTTTCTGGGCAGTTGGAGCTTTTTTCTGGTATTCCTGGTGCTCACTGTCATCGGGCGGGGGGACCAGTGGAGCAAATGGACGGTAATCAGTCAGGGCTTTTTGGCTGTACAGCTGGTAATGTTTCTTTCCGTGCCTTGGCGGCTGTACAACGAAAAATACGGCAGGATCGAGCCCCGGCGGGAAGCGGCCAATTTCCTGCTTTTCCTTCTGCTCTGGCGGAGCCTGGAACAGGTCCCGTCCTTTAATGACTACCTGTTCCTGGGCCTTTGGGGCACCGCCGCCCTGTCCGCAGCGCTTACCCTTTTTTTCTGTGATACACCCCAGGGACGAAAGGGGCTTTTTCCCGCTTTTCTGCTGGCCCTTGGCAAAAGCCTGCTCCTGGGAGGGTTGTCCTTTGCCCTTTTGGGCCTCTGCTTTTCCGGCATCCGGATGCTCCTGTACCCCAAACTGTCCCTGGAATGGCTGGAGCTGGCCTGTGTATTTTCCATCTGGGTGGTATCCTGGCAGGTCCTGCTGGCCCAGATTCCCCGGGAAAACGAACCTCTGGCGATACCGGACTGGTATTCATCACTCTGCCGGAACCTTCTTCTTCCGGCGGCCGCGCTCCTTGTGGTCATCCTTTATTTCTATCTGGCCAAAAGCCTCCGGGAGGGAGCTCTGCCAAATGGTATCATGAATCCCTTTGGATCCTGTGCTTTGGCTTTTTATACCCTGTTCTGCTTATCCTACCCGGAAGAGCAGCCGCTCTGGGTGCGGAAAGTCCTGAAATGGGGAGCACTCCTTCTGGTTCCCATAGCAGCGGCTCAGCTCCGAGGCGTCTGGATCCGTTTGGAAGCCTACGGGCTCACAACCCTCCGGTATCTGTCCCTCTGCTGCACCTTCGTGGGGCTTTGTGTCCTGCTCGGGGGCATTACAAGGCAAAAACCCCGGAAAATATACCTGTTGTGCGGAATCCTCAGCGGGATCCTGGCATTTTCGCCCCTGAACCTGGTGGACCTCCCTGCCTGGTCCCAGGCACGGCGCCTGGAAGAAACCATCACCCGGAATCAGCTGATCCAGAAGGGGAAACTGGTCAGCGCCCGAGAGATTTCTCCAGAGGAAGCGGAGCGGATCCGCAGCAGCTATGGTTATCTGGCCGGTTCCGCCGGCCGGTGGCGGTATCCTCTGGTGGAACAAATCAAAGAATCTCCCTTCCTGGCCACCCTGCCTCGTCCGCCCAAAGGAAAAGGTCATACCGGTATCGGGTATTATAACTACAGCCAAAAACTTGCAACACTGCCGGTCAGCGGTTATTCCAGGGTAATAATCATCAAGGGGGCCCATATCCAGTACCACCGGCTGCGTTTTTCCGGAGAGGGAAATACTGCATACAGCCTGCCCATAGATGATGCGTACCTGCAGCAGCTGCGGGAAAAATATCCTTCCAATGGACTGGTGGAGGGAAAAGATCTCCAGCTTCAGCTGGAGGATGGGAAACTGCTGATCTTTACCCAGCTTGCAGGGAGCCAGGACGGGTTTGACCAAAAAGAGAAGAATTCCGTCAGAGTCGATGGATACCTGCTGGAACAGTAAAATTCCAATTCAAAGGAAGTGTCCCCTTATGACCAAACACCGTGAAGCCATCCTGTGCATGCTGGTGGCTGCGCTGTTTTTCTGCCTTACGGAAGTATGCATGAAAAAAATCAATGGCGACCTGAACGGGGTCCAGGTGAATGCCACCCGGTACACCCTGGCCGGGCTGGCCTTGATGCCCTGGAGCCGGAAGCAGCTTTTGGCCCGGCATGCCCGGGTTACCTTTGCCCAGCAGAAACTCTGCTTTTTTCTGGGATTCATGGGCATTGCCATGGTGGGGCCTCTGTACCAGATGGCTTCGGTGGTGCTGGGAGCCAGCCATACGGCGGTGATCTTTTCCAGCACGCCTCTTTTCATTACGGTGCTGGCGGCCCTGATTCTGGGGACCCCCATTACCCGGTATGAAATCGCCGCCCTGGGGCTCCAGGTGCTGGCCATTGCCGTTTTGGTGGACCCATTCCACATGACCCTGGACCCGGGAGGCTTTTTGGGGCTCATGGTCTGCGTGTTCGGGTACAGCCTGTATGCGGTGGGAGGCAAGAAGCTCATGCCAGCCCTGGGCAGTGTGACGGTCACCGCTTGGACCTTTTTGTGGGGCGGGCTCCAGCTGCTGTTTGTGGCCTTCCTGTCCCACATCCCCGCTGTGGCGGCCTTTTTCACTGCCCACGGCCTGGGAAATTATGCCTATATCCCGCTTCTCACCGGCTACACCTGGGCCAACCTGCCCTGGGTGCTCACCCTGTATCTGGGCATCACTCTGGTGGCCTTCCTGTGCTGGTTCCGGGCCATGGAGGTTGGGAGCATCACCCTGGGGAGCCTGACCTATTTCATCAAGCCGGCCCTGAGCCCTCTCTTCGCCTGGTTTTTTGTGGGGGAGGCCATTACCTTCCAGATGGCCTTGGGCATGGGGCTCATGCTCCTGGGGGCCCGGATCGCCCTAATCAAATAACCTTTGTCGAGAAAGGAAAGATACCCAATGAAAGAAATCAACAATGCCTTGCTGAAAGAATTCCGTGCTGCCTATGACCGGGATGCAGCCGCCCGGACCCTGAACAGTGCCCTGGCCAAAACCGACCTGGCGGACCTGTCTTTTGTGCCCATGCAGGCGGCCCTCCACCAGGGACCCTTTGCGGTGGAAGTGAAGACCCGGGGGATCACCGCCCAGCAGAAGTCCGGCCGGTGCTGGCTCTTTGCAGCTCTCAACATCATGCGGGAGATCGTGGCGGAAAAGTGTGGCTTGGAGGAATTCGAACTGTCCCAGAACTATCTCAGCTTTTACGACAAGCTGGAAAAGGCCAACAACTTTTTGGAAATGGTCATCGAACAGGCCGGGGAGCCGGTGAAAGGCCAGAGCATGCAGTACGTGCTCCGGGGCATGGTGGACGGCGGCTACTGGAGTGAAGCGGCCCATCTGGCGGCCAAATACGGGGTGGTGCCCAAAACTGCAAACCCGGAATCCTACCAGTCGGAACATACGGACCGATTCCTGGCTGCCATGAACCGGCTGCTCCGGAAAGATGCCCTGGAGCTCCGGGAACTGGTGGCTGCCGGAAAGGATCCCTATCCCCGGAAGAAGGAAATGCTGGCGGAAGTGTACAAAGCGGAATGCATCGCCTTCGGGGCGCCGGTGGAGACCTTCGATTTTGCCTGGCGGGACAAGGACAAGAACTACCACTGTGACCGGAACCTGACCCCCAGGGAATTCTACGACAAATATGTGGGCCTTGCCCTGGAAGACTACATGCCCGTGATCAACGAACCCACCCCGGACAAGGAGATGGATACGCCGGTGGCCTTCCACGCTGTGGAAAACATGGTGGGGAAGGATATGGAAGCCCTGAACCTGTCCCAGGAAGCCCTGGAAGACCTGTGCATCCGCCAGCTCCAGGCCGGGGAACCGGTGTGGTTCGCCTGCGACGCCGGTGCCTACGGAGCCCGGAAAGAAGGGATCTGGGATCCGGACAGCGTCCAGGTGGAAAAGCTCCTGGGAGGATTTTCCTGGGATATGCCCAAAGGCAAGCGGCTGGAATACGGAGCCAGCTCCGCCACCCATGCCATGCTACTGACCGGGGTGGATTTCGATGCCAGCGGCCGTCCCACCCGGTGGAAGATCGAGAATTCCTGGGGCAAGGAAGTGGGGAAGAACGGCTATTTCGTCTGCTCCGAAAAGTATTTCAAAGAATACGTCTACGAAGCCGTGATCAGAAAATGCCATTTTACCCCGGAACAAAAAGAAATGCTGAAAAAAGAACCCATCCGGATCAATCCCTGGGATGAGGATGTATGAAAAAAGGAAGAAACCCACAGCAAGCCGGTTTCTTTGATGGTAAACGCATCCGTTGGATGCTAACCCACCACCATTGCGCAAGCGCAACGGTCCCCCGCCCTTGTAAAGGGCGGATATACGCTCGGGCTGGCGCCCATCGCTCTTTGGTAAGTACAAGGGCGTTAGCCCGCGTACTTACTATCCGCCCTTTACAAGGGCGGGGGACCAGCCGTGAGGCTGGTGGTGGGTTAGCCGCTTCAGCGGCGTTTCCCTTTAGAACCATCTGCCTTCGGCAGATGGTCTCCTTCGCCCGCTGCCCGCTGACAAAAAAACAGGGTGCTGCATGTTTTATGCAGCACCCTGTTTTTCTTACTCCCGTTCCTTCTTCGCCAGTTCCGGCAGGATGAACCCGATCCCGATCAGTACCAGCGGGGTCAGGATGTTCATGGCGAACTGGAAGTACCAGGTGTCCGTACCACTCTGGACCCCACGGGGGAACATGCCCATGATGCAGGCAAAAGCGGTGAAGGCGAAGCACCAGAACCCGGCCAGCATGCCCAGGCCCTTGCTCTTCACGAAATGGTATTCAGAAACATAGTTGTCCGCATGTTTCTTCAGCATCATGTAGGCAAAGAACACCCACAGATACCGGAGCGGCATGCACACCGCGTTCAGACGGATCAGCCAGTTGTACAGGCTGGTCATGTCCCCGATCCCCAGCGCCGGTACGATCAGCAGGATGGAAACCAGGATGGCGGTCAGTTTGTACCCGGTTACAGGCACCCCTTTGGCGTTCACTTTGGTGAACACTTTGGGCACGAACTGGGGATCCACGTCGGACAGCAGGATCTTGATGGGGGCATCGATGGAAATGGCCAGGGTGGCGGCCTGTCCCAGGGCGGTGCAGATGGCGTAGATGATCACGAAGGTCTGGCCGATGCCGTAGTATTCACCCAGCTTGGAAAAGCTGTAATAGGCCCCGTTCATCATCAGGTCTTTGGGGATGTTGTTGGGGTCGAACATCAGACCCATGGCAAAGGTCCCCAGCAGTGCGGTCACCGCCACCATAATGGCCATGAAGATCATGGATTTGGGGTATTCGGTGGAGGGTTTCTTCAGATTGTTTACATAGGGGCTCAGCCGTTCGCAGCCGCCAACAGCAAATACTAGGATCCCCAGGGTGGTCATGTAGTCGAAATCGAAGGTGGGCATCAGGGTATCCCAGTTCAGGCTGTAGCTGAAGGTCTTGGCGGTGGTCAGGTGAGGAGCCGCCAGGGCCAGCAGGATGTACAGGATGGACATGACGAACATGAAGCTCCCGGACAGGGCGCCGATCCGTTTCAGGGCCGTAACCCCTTTGGAGGCGTACCACAGGAAGAAAAAGAAAATCACAAGAGCGTGAAGTGGTAAACTAAAATTGGACACGGAGGGGGTAATTTTTGGACATACGGTGTATACTGTACGGATAGTACGAAATTAATTATCGGACAGAAATTCTCCCTCACAGGACAGGAGGTTTGCCGTGA